>NZ_JBFCVT010000001.1:0-495688 GCF_040705235.1 Allomuricauda sp. ANG21
CGCCAATATAAAATCACATGCGTCCAAAGGGTCAGTCCCATCCTCTTTTTCCTTTCCATTGGTCACACCATCACCATCACAATCATCTTTTTTCCATTTGTATGAAGGGGTACAATTTTGATGCGCCAATATAAAATCACATGGGTCCAAGGGGTCGGTATTGTCCTCTTTCTCTTTTTGATTGGTCACGCCATCGCCATCACAATCATCTTTTTTCCAAGCTTCAGATGGGGTACAATCTTGATGGGCCAAAATAAAACTACAAGCATCATGAGGATCCGTTCCATCCACATCCTCCTTTCCATCGGTTACTCCATCACCGTCTGAATCTTTGGAGGCTTCTAAACCAAAGCCTAGTTTGAAATCAAACGAACGGTCCATATTGAAGACACCAATGTCCAATGCATTGCCATCAATTGTATGCGAAATACCATCATCCGGCACATCCGCTCCATGAACTCTTCCGTCGCTATAAGCTTCCCGGTCCGGGGATACTTTGAAGGAGGTAACCAGCCCTAAAATAAGTAGAAGGGCCATATGTGAAATATAGCGACTTGCTTTGCTGCTAAGTCCCACAAAAGTAAAATTCTCCATAAATGAAAAGTTTTGGTCAACTATTCACCATGGCTAGTAGTTCTCGTAAGTGTAAGAAAATTGGGGCTTTTCTTATAAAATGGTGTCCAATTACGCTATAAGACACCTTTCAAATAATGTGGTCACATAATTAATGCTTTTATGGGTAATCGCCTATTTTAATCGACAAAAAGCGCATTACTCGTTATTAGTTACCACATACATTGTATTGCTTGGTTCAATGGAAAATAACATCACATAATTGTCCAAAAACCTAAACGAGGCGAAAATTAGTTTACTTTTTTGTTTCGCACAGGATGATAACCCTATTTTTTTCCAATGATATCAACAATTCCCATTCTATTAACAAATCGATGTCAAAAGTTAGAATTACCCTATTTTTGCCGAAATTTTTGTTGATGGATTTTGAAAGGGAAATAGCGAGAAGACGGACTTTCGGCATTATCTCACACCCAGATGCCGGTAAAACCACCTTGACCGAGAAGCTTTTATTGTTTGGAGGGGCCATTCAGGAAGCGGGCGCCGTAAAGAGTAACAAAATAAAAAAATCGGCCACAAGTGACTTTATGGAGATTGAGCGCCAACGGGGCATCTCGGTTGCCACTTCCGTTCTGGCCTTTATCTATAAGGACAAAAAAATCAATATTCTAGATACTCCTGGGCACAAAGATTTTGCTGAAGACACTTTTAGAACACTTACCGCCGTAGACAGTGTCATTGTGGTTATTGACGTGGCCAAAGGTGTGGAGGAGCAGACGGAAAAATTAGTGGAAGTCTGCCGAATGCGAAACATTCCCATGATAGTGTTCATCAACAAATTGGACCGCGAGGGAAAGGATGCATTTGACCTTTTGGACGAGGTTGAGCAAAAATTAGGGTTAACCGTGACCCCATTGAGTTTTCCGATAGGTATGGGCTATGATTTTAAAGGAATCTACAATATCTATGAAAAAAACATCAACCTATTTAGTGGAAACAGCAAAAAGAACATTGAAGAAACCATCGCCTTTGACAATATAGATAGTCCAGAACTTGAAAAAATCATAGGGACCAATGCCGCCGAAAACCTTCGGGACAATCTAGAACTGGTTCACGGTGTTTATCCTGATTTCGATAAGGAAGCCTACCTGAAAGGTGAGCTACAACCGGTATTCTTTGGTTCAGCATTGAACAATTTTGGGGTACGGGAGCTTTTGGACTGTTTTGTGGAAATTGCCCCTCCTCCAAGATCAAAAATGTCCGAAGAGCGTTTGGTCAAGGCCAATGAGAAGGATTTTTCAGGGTTTGTATTCAAGATTCACGCCAATATGGACCCCAAGCACCGTGATCGGTTGGCCTTTATAAAAGTGGTATCAGGTACGTTTGAACGAAACACCCCCTATTTGCATGTTCGGCAGGACAAAAAATTAAAATTTTCAAGTCCAAATGCTTTTTTTGCTGAAAAAAAAGAGATTGTGGATATTTCCTATCCCGGTGATATTGTTGGGCTTCATGATACTGGAAATTTTAAGATTGGTGATACCCTAACCAGTGGTGAAGTACTCCATTATAAAGGCATACCCAGTTTTTCTCCTGAACATTTTCGGTATATCAACAATGCAGACCCCATGAAGGCCAAGCAATTGTACAAAGGAATTGACCAATTGATGGATGAAGGGGTGGCTCAGCTTTTTACGTTGGAATTGAATGGCAGAAAAATCATAGGAACTGTGGGAGCATTACAATATGAAGTCATACAGTACCGACTGGAGCATGAATACGGTGCAAAATGCACCTATGAAAACTTCCCGGTGCATAAAGCGTGTTGGGTAGACCCAGACGACAAGAATAATGAAGAATTCAAAGAGTTTGTGCGGGTTAAGCAGAAGTTTTTAGCCAAAGATAAAAGAGGCCAGTTGGTCTTTTTGGCCGATTCCCCATTTTCCCTACAAATGACCCAACAAAAATATCCTTCGGTGAAACTTCATTTCACATCGGAGTTCGAGTAGGGTTTCTACCAAAAGTACCAAAGAAATAAGGTTTCATTTCTTTTCATACCCCTTGAAAATGAAAAAACACGTATGCCATTTGGCAAGAATCAAGCGTATCAAAAGATAAATAGTTGACTGGAATATAGCTATTTACAAAATTGGTAGCCACTTTTTTGTACTTTGTTGGTCATAATCAATTAAAACAAACTATTATGACAACTACAGTCAAACCTCCCGTTTGGTTCTGGATTATGAGCGTTATTGCGCTTCTATGGAACTTAATGGGCGTATTCAACTATTTGAACCAAGCCTTTAATCAGGTAGCGATTTTAGAAAGCTTTGACCAAGCACAACGTGAGGCTTTTGAAGGTATCCCAGCATGGGCCACAGCTGCTTTTGCCATTGCAGTTTTTGCCGGGTTGGCGGGTTCCATTGGACTTCTACTTCGCAAAAAATGGGCAAGACCACTTTTTGTCATTTCTTTGATAGCGGCGGTAGCTCAATTTATTCATTGGCTTTTTGTTTCTGGGGCGGTTGAAGCTTTTGGTCCATCTACCTACGCCATGCCCATTATTGTAGTGATTATAGGCCTTTACCTAATTTTCTTTTCAAAACAGGGTATACAAAAGGGTTGGTTGCAATAAATACCTGTACCTTAAAAAAGAAGCTTCCCAAAAAATGATAAAAATCGTCATTCAGAATTTATTTCAGAATCTATTGGAGTTGGTCAACTCTATAGATGAGAACCTGAAACAAGTTCAGGTTGACGATACACTATTTTTTGGGAAGTTAAATTTCAATTATGCTTCTCCCGTAGGCCCAAAATTCATGGGAATGGGAGGTTGTTCATAATCTTGAATGGGACCATGCGCCTGTTCAAAACGAGCTACATTGTCACTCAACGCTTTCAAAAACTTTTTGGCATGCTGCGGTGTTAACACAATTCTACTCTTCACCTTTGCTTTGGGAGCTCCTGGCATCATACTGATAAAATCAACCACAAACTCAGATGCGGAGTGATTAATAATCGCCAAATTGGAATAGATGCCCTCTGCGGTCTTCTCATCCAATTCTATATTGATTTGCTTTTGATTTTGGTCTTTTTCGGCCATATTTTCAATCTTTCAAAAAATAAAAAAGAAAACCCTGACGGTTAGGCCAGGGTTTTGTTCATATTAGAATTTGAATTCCTCTTTCCGGGCCATAATCTCATCGTACTCCTCTTTGGAGCCAACAATGATGCTATCATAATCCCTCATACCTGTACCGGCAGGAATCTTATGTCCAACAATTACGTTTTCCTTCAATCCTTCCAAGGTATCCACTTTACCGCTTACCGCAGCTTCGTTCAGTACTTTGGTAGTCTCTTGGAACGATGCAGCCGAGATAAACGACTTGGTCTGCAACGATGCTCTTGTGATACCCTGTAAGATTGGCGTAGCTGTAGCTGCAACTGCATCTCTAGCCGTTACCAAGGTTTTGTCCTCTCTTCTAAGAATAGAGTTTTCATCCCTCAATTCACGAGCGGTAATAATTTGACCTGGTTTCAATCTTTCGGAATCACCGGCATCCTCCACAACTTTCTTACCATAGATTTCATCATTCTCATTGATAAAGTCGTCTTTGTGTACCAATTGGTTCTCCAAGAAGGTGGTATCTCCAGAATCCTGGATCTGTACCTTACGCATCATTTGGCGTACCACAACCTCAAAGTGTTTGTCATTGATCTTCACACCTTGTAAGCGATATACCTCCTGAACCTCGTTCACCAAGTATTGCTGAACTGCAGATGGTCCTTTAATGGCCAAGATATCCTCTGGCGTAATGGAACCATCAGACAATGGCATACCGGCACGAACGTAGTCATTCTCCTGAACCAAAATCTGATTGGAAAGTTTCACCAAGTATTTCTTCACCTCACCCGTTTTGGATTCGATGATGATTTCTCGGTTACCACGCTTGATCTTACCAAAGGAAACCACACCATCTATCTCAGAAACAACCGCTGGGTTGGATGGGTTACGAGCCTCGAACAACTCGGTCACCCTTGGAAGACCACCGGTAATATCCCCTGCTTTTGCAGACTTACGTGGTATTTTTACCAAGATTTTACCTTCTTTGATTTTCTCTCCATCATCCACCATTATGTGGGAACCAACAGGCAAGTTGTACGAACGCAAGGTCTCTCCTTTGCCATCCTTAATCAATAAGGTTGGTATCAGTTTTTTGTTCCTTGATTCAGAAATTACCTTTTCTTGGAAACCGGTTTGTTCATCGATTTCAACTTGATAGGTAACCCCTTGCTCAATATTCTCGTAGGCAATCTGGCCTGGGAACTCAGAAACGATAACACCGTTGTAAGGATCCCATTGGCAAACCAAGGTTCCTTTGGTGATTTTTTCGCCATCCTTCACAAACAATTGCGAACCGTAAGGAATGTTATTGGTACTCAAAGTAATACCTGTTTTGGCATCCACTATCTTGATCTCAGATGTTCTAGAGATTACTATATTGGTTTTTGCACCTTCACTGTTCTCTCCTTCAACAACACGTAAATCCTCAATTTCAGCGATACCATCAAACTTGGACTCCAATTTGTTGTCCTCGGAGATGTTACCTGCGATACCACCCACGTGGAAGGTACGCAATGTCAGCTGGGTACCGGGCTCACCAATAGATTGGGCGGCAACAACACCAACAGCTTCACCTCTTTGCACCATTTTGTTGGTCGCCAAGTTTCTACCGTAGCATTTTGCACAGATTCCTTGAGGTGCCTCACATGTCAAGGCAGAACGTACTTCAATCTTTTCAATTGGAGCAGCTTCAACGCGTTTTACATCAGCTTCAGAGATTTCCTGACCAGCTTTTAGCACCAATTCCTCTGTCAACGGATTGTATACATCATGCAAGGAAACCCTACCTAGTATTCTTTCCCCTAGCGATTCAACGATTTCCTCATTCTTCTTCAATGGCTCTACTTCAATGCCTCGAAGTGTTCCACAATCCTCGATATTGATGATCACATCTTGGGAAACATCTACCAAACGACGGGTCAAGTATCCAGCATCCGCAGTTTTCAAAGCGGTATCCGCAAGACCTTTACGCGCACCGTGGGTAGAGATAAAGTATTCCAAAATCGATAGACCTTCCTTAAAGTTGGAAAGAATCGGGTTTTCAATAATCTCTCCACCACCGGCAGTCGATTTTTTAGGCTTGGCCATCAATCCACGCATACCGGTCAACTGACGAATCTGCTCTTTGGAACCCCTTGCACCAGAATCCAACATCATATATACAGAGTTGAATCCTTGTTTGTCCTCACGAATTCGCTTCATCGCCAATTCGGTCAACATGGCGTTAGTGGAAGTCCAAACATCAATAACCTGGTTATATCGCTCGTTATTGGTGATAAGACCCATGTTATAGTTCATCATGATACCATCAACCTGCTCATTGGCATCATTGATCATATCTTGTTTTTCCGCTGGAATGATGATATCTCCCAAACTGAAGGACAACCCTCCTTTGAAGGCGAAATCATAACCCATGGACTTTATCTTATCCAAGAAATCAGCCGTGGTAGGAACATCAGTAACGGCAAGAATATCCCCGATAATGTTTCGAAGCGCTTTCTTATTCAATACCTGGTTGATGAATCCTGCTTGTTCTGGCACCACCGTGTTGAACAAGACACGACCTACAGTGGTTTCAATAATTTGATTGACCAATTCACCAGCTTCATTGAAGTCCTTGGTTCTTACCTTAATGCCAGCGTTCAACGCCACTTTCTTCTCATTAAAGGCAATCTCCACTTCCTCAGAAGAATAGAAGGTCAATCCTTCACCCAATACGGGTTCTTCCTTGGTAGACTTCTTCTCTTTGGTCATATAATACAATCCCAAAACCATATCCTGGGAAGGCACGGTAATCGGAGAACCGTTGGCTGGGTTAAGGATGTTCTGTGAAGCCAACATCAACAACTGTGCTTCCAAAATAGCCTCTGGCCCCAATGGCAAGTGAACTGCCATCTGGTCCCCATCAAAATCCGCGTTAAATGCGGTACATGCCAATGGGTGCAAACGAATCGCCTTACCTTCAATCAGTTTAGGCTGGAACGCTTGGATACCCAATCGGTGCAATGTGGGGGCCCGGTTCAACAATACAGGGTGTCCTTTAAGGACATTTTCAAGGATATCCCAAACTACAGGCTCCTTTTTGTCGATAATCTTTTTGGCAGATTTTACGGTCTTTACAATACCTCTTTCAATCAACTTACGGATGATGAAAGG
The DNA here is from genome assembly GCF_040705235.1 of Allomuricauda sp. ANG21. Classification (NCBI taxonomy): domain Bacteria; kingdom Pseudomonadati; phylum Bacteroidota; class Flavobacteriia; order Flavobacteriales; family Flavobacteriaceae; genus Allomuricauda; species Allomuricauda sp. ANG21. Next base: position 6,854 of record NZ_JBFCVT010000001.1, read on the forward strand.
CTTGTACAACTCGGCTGCCATATCTTTTGGAAGACCACATTCGTACAATTTCATTTCCGGTCCAACAACGATTACGGAACGAGCGGAGTAATCCACACGTTTACCCAACAAGTTCTGACGGAAACGACCTTGTTTTCCTTTCAAGGAATCTGAAAGGGATTTTAAGGGTCTGTTCGATTCTGTTTTAACCGCAGAGGCTTTTCTGGTGTTATCGAAAAGGGAATCCACCGCTTCCTGCAGCATACGTTTTTCGTTCCTCAAGATCACCTCTGGTGCCTTGATTTCCATCAAACGCTTCAAACGGTTGTTACGGATGATTACCCTACGATACAAGTCGTTCAAATCCGAAGTGGCGAAACGACCACCATCCAATGGTACCAAAGGACGCAATTCTGGTGGAATAACCGGAATCACCTTCATGATCATCCACTCAGGGTTGTTCTCACGATTGTCTTGCGACTCACGCAAAGCTTCCACAACCTGAAGACGCTTCAACGCTTCGGTCTTACGTTGCTTTGAAGTCTCTGTGTTGGCTTTGTGACGAAGTTCGTATGACAATTGCTCCAAATCGATTCGGGACAATAGGTCGATCAAACATTCGGCACCCATTTTGGCGATGAACTTATTGGGGTCGGTATCCTCCAAATATTGGTTTTCGGAAGGAAGCGACTCCAAAATATTCAAATATTCCTCTTCGGTCAAGAAATCCAGCTTTTGAATCTCTTCTCCTTCTGGACCTTTGGCATTACCCGGCTGGATGACCACATACCTTTCGTAGTAAATGATCATGTCCAACTTTTTGGAAGGCAGTCCCAAAAGGTATCCTATTTTGTTTGGCAACGAACGGAAGTACCAGATGTGCGCTACAGGAACCACCAAATTGATGTGTCCCACACGGTCTCTACGTACTTTTTTCTCCGTTACTTCAACACCACAACGGTCACAAACAATACCGCGATAACGGATACGCTTATACTTTCCGCAAGCACATTCGTAATCCTTTACAGGACCGAAGATACGCTCGCAGAACAATCCATCACGCTCTGGTTTGTGCGTTCTATAGTTAATAGTTTCAGGCTTCAATACCTCGCCACGGGACTCGGCCAAGATTGACTCTGGAGAGGCCAATCCTATGGAAATTTTATTGAACCTTTTTGGTGCGTTATTATCTTTTATTCTAGCCATAACAATATGGTGATGATATAATTAATGTAAATAGTGTTCTACTCTTCCAATCTGATATCCAAGCCCAAACCTTTTAGTTCGTGCATCAATACGTTGAAAGATTCTGGTAATCCAGGTTCCGGCATGGTCTCGCCTTTTACAATGGATTCATAGGTCTTGGCCCTTCCGATAACGTCATCCGACTTCACAGTCAAGATTTCACGTAGTGTGGATGAAGCACCGTAGGCTTCCAATGCCCATACCTCCATCTCACCAAAACGCTGACCACCAAACTGGGCTTTACCACCCAATGGTTGTTGTGTGATCAATGAGTATGGTCCAATGGAACGTGCGTGCATCTTATCGTCTACCATGTGACCCAATTTCAACATATAGATCACCCCAACGGTAGCAGCTTGGTCAAAACGCTGACCTGTTCCACCGTCATAAAGGTGGGTATGTCCAAATCTTGGTACACCAGCTTTATCTGTAAGCTCATTGATTTCGTCCAAAGTAGCACCATCGAAAATTGGAGTCGCATATTTCTGACCCAATTTCTGTCCGGCCCAACCCAAAACGGTTTCGTAGATCTGACCAATGTTCATTCGTGAAGGTACACCCAGTGGGTTCAATACGATATCCACAGGAGTTCCATCTTCCAAGAATGGCATATCCTCTTGACGAACGATTCGGGCAACGATACCCTTGTTACCGTGACGACCCGCCATTTTATCACCTACTTTCAACTTACGTTTTTTGGCGATATAGACTTTAGCCAACTTCATGATACCTGCAGGAAGTTCATCTCCAACAGAGATGGTAAACTTGTCCCTTCTTAGGTTACCTTGAATGTCGTTCAACTTGATTTTGTAGTTGTGCAACAAATCGGCCACCAATGCATTGGTATCGTCATCCGTTGTCCAGCTTCCGCCTACCAAGTGAGCGAAATCATCAACAGCGTTCAACATTTTAATGGTGTATTTCTTTCCTTTTGGAAGTACTTCTTCACCCAAATCGTTGATAACACCTTGTGATGTTTTACCGTTGATCAATCCAAACAATTTCTCGATCAATACATCTTTCAATTGTTGGAACTTCACTTCGTAGTCCATCTCCAATCTTGAGATAGCCTCTTTATCTTCGGAACGTTTTCTTTTGTCCTTAATGGAACGCGAGAACAGTTTCTTATCGATAACCACACCACTCAATGATGGAGAGGCTTTCAAGGAAGCATCTTTTACGTCACCGGCTTTGTCACCAAAGATGGCACGCAACAGTTTTTCCTCTGGAGTTGGGTCAGATTCACCTTTAGGTGTGATCTTACCGATCAAAATATCACCAGGCTTCACTTCGGCACCGATACGAATCATACCGTACTCGTCCAAATCCTTGGTAGCTTCTTCGGAAACGTTTGGAATATCGTTGGTCAACTCTTCAGCACCCAGCTTGGTATCCCTAACTTCCAACGCGTACTCATCAATGTGGATGGAGGTAAAGATATCCTCACGTACCACTTTTTCAGAGATTACGATCGCATCCTCAAAGTTGTATCCTTTCCATGGCATGAAGGCTACCTTCATATTTCTACCCAAGGCCAACTCACCTTTTTCAGTAGCATATCCTTCACAAAGTACCTGACCTCTTTTTACCTTGTCACCTTTTCTTACGATAGGCTTCAAGTTGATGCTGGTACCCTGGTTGGTTTTTCTAAACTTCACCAAATCATAGGTCTTGGAATCTTCTTCGAAGCTTACCAAGCGTTCTTCTTCGCTACGATCGTACTTAATGGTGATTTTCTGCGCATCTACGTATTCAACGGTTCCGTCCCCTTCAGCATTAATCAACACTCGAGAATCGGTAGCTACTTGTCTTTCCAAACCAGTACCAACGATTGGTGAATCAGGACGCAACAATGGTACAGCCTGACGCATCATGTTGGAGCCCATCAACGCGCGGTTCGCATCATCATGCTCCAAGAAAGGAATCAAGGACGCGGAGATGGATGCAATCTGGTTAGGGGCAACATCGGTATACTGGATTTCAGCAGGATCTACTACAGGGAAATCACCTTCTTCACGAGCAATTACTTTTTCCCTGTCAATGGTTCCATCGTCTTTCAAAGGAATGTTCGCCTGAGCAATTTTCATTCCCTCTTCTTCCTCAGCACTAAGGTAAATGTGGTTTTTCGTATCCACTTTTCCATCTGCAACCTTGCGGTAAGGGGTTTCCAAGAAGCCCATATTGTTCACCTTTGCAAAAACAGAAAGTGAAGAGATCAAACCAATGTTTGGTCCTTCAGGTGTCTCAATAGGACACAATCTTCCGTAGTGGGTATAGTGAACGTCACGCACCTCGAAACCAGCTCTTTCACGGGAAAGACCTCCTGGTCCTAGTGCGGATAATCTTCTTTTATGTGTAATCTCGGCCAACGGGTTGGTCTGGTCCATGAATTGGGACAACTGGTTGGTTCCGAAGAACGAGTTGATCACAGAAGACAGTGTCTTCGCATTAATCAAGTCAATCGGGGTAAATACCTCGTTGTCACGAACGTTCATACGCTCACGGATGGTACGTGCCATACGTGCCAAACCTACACCAAATTGGGAAGACAATTGCTCACCAACGGTACGTACACGACGGTTGGACAAGTGATCGATATCGTCAATCTCAGCTTTGGAGTTGATCAACTCGATCAAATACTTGATAATGGTTATGATATCTTCTTTGGTAAGAACCTCTTTGTCCATACCAATGTCCAAGCCCAATTTCTTGTTCATTCTGTAACGACCAACTTCACCCAAAGAATAACGTTGATCGGAGAAGAACAATTTATCGATAATACCACGAGCGGTCTCCTCATCTGGCGGCTCGGCATTACGCAATTGTCTGTAGATATGTTCTACCGCTTCTTTTTCAGAGTTGGTAGGGTCTTTTTGTAATGTGTTGTGGATGATGGCATAGTCTGACTGTGCATTGTTCTCCTTGTGAAGTAGAATGGTCTTCACGTCGGCATCAATGATCTCGTCGATATGCTCTTTTTCCAAAACGGTATCACGATCGAGGATGATCTCGTTACGTTCGATGGAAACCACTTCACCGGTATCCTCGTCCACGAAATCCTCATGCCATGTGTTCAACACCCTGGCGGCCAATTTACGGCCCAATACTTTTTTAAGTCCGGCTTTGGAAACTTTCACTTCTTCGGATAGATCGAAGATTTCCAAGATATCCTTATCCCTTTCAAAGCCAATGGCACGGAAAAGGGTGGTTACCGGTAACTTTTTCTTTCTATCAATATAAGCGTACATAACGCCATTGATGTCAGTTGCAAATTCAATCCAAGACCCTTTGAAAGGAATTACCCGGGCTGAATACAATTTTGTACCGTTCGCATGGAACGATTGTCCAAAGAAAACCCCTGGAGATCTGTGCAACTGGGAAACCACAACTCTTTCGGCACCATTTATCACGAAGGTTCCGCTCGGAGTCATGTATGGAATTGTTCCCAAATACACATCCTGCACGATGGTTTCAAAATCTTCGTGCTCTGGATCGGTACAGTATAATTTTAAACGTGCCTTTAGAGGTACGCTATAGGTAAGTCCACGCTCAATACATTCTTGAATGGAATATCTGGGTGGATCTATAAAGTAATCCAAAAACTCAAGTACGAATTGGTTTCTGGTGTCAGTAATTGGAAAATTCTCCATGAAGGTGTTGTAGAGACCTTCGTTTCCTCTTTCATCAGATTTTGTTTCAAGCTGAAAAAAGTCTTGGAACGATTTTATCTGAATGTCCAAGAAATCCGGATAATCCGGTATGTTCTTAGCAGATGCGAAATTTACTCTTTCAGTAGTGTTTGTGAACATCAATGGACAAATTTTGATCGTGAATATTATGTGGGTTGGTGTATGGCTTTATACACTCCTTATATAAATAGGCTAAGGTCTAACCAAAAAATGGAAAGACCTTAACCAAACTTTCTATGGTAAAAGCGAATTATTTAAGCTCAACTTCTGCTCCTGCTTCTTCCAATGATTTTTTGATGCCTTCTGCTTCGTCTTTAGCAACACCTTCTTTAACAGCTTTAGGTGCACTATCAACAATATCTTTAGCGTCTTTAAGTCCAAGACCGGTCAATTCCTTAACCAATTTTACGACTGCCAATTTAGAACCACCGGCAGCTTTAAGGATTACATCAAATTCTGATTTCTCCTCAGCAGCTTCACCTTCTCCACCACCAGCGGCAGCACCACCAGCAACGGCTACTGCAGCAGCAGCAGGCTCAATACCGTATTCTTCTTTTAAAATGTCGGCCAACTCATTTACCTCTTTTACTGTTAGGTTAACCAACTGTTCTGCAAAATCTTTTAAATCTGCCATTTTTCTATCGTTTAATAAAAATGTTTAAAAATATACTTAGTTTATTGTGCGCGAATTATTCTTTCTCGGATAATGTCTTAAGGATACCGGCCAGTTTACCACCACCAGATTTAAGTCCAGAAATAACATTTTTGGCTGGTGATTGTAGCAATCCGATAATATCTCCGATTACTTCTTCTTTGGACTTGATGTTTACAAGTGCCTCCAAGTTTTCATCACCGATATAGATAGCCTCTTCAATAAAGGCTCCTTTCAACAAAGGTTTGTCCGATTTTTTTCTAAAGTCCTTGATAAGTTTCGCAGGCCCATTTCCCGTTTCGGAGAACATCATGGATGTATTTCCTTTCAACACACCGGGAAGTTCACCGAATTCCTTATCAGAAGCTTCCATTGCCTTTGCAAGCAAGGTGTTCTTAACAACCGCAAGTTTAATATTGGCCTTAAAACATGCCCTTCTTAAGTTAGAAGTGGCAACGGCATCCAATCCTGAAATATCAGCCAAATAAATATTGGCGTTTTCAGCTAACTGTGCAGTCAAATCTTCTATTACTGTTGCTTTTTCTTCTCTTGTCATAGTTAAAATATTGAACTACCAGTTATTAAACTGCTTTAGGATCCAATTGAACACTGGGACTCATGGTAGTAGACATGTAAATACTTTTCATGTAAACTCCTTTTGCTGCAGCTGGCTTCAATTTCACCAAAGTATCTATCAATTCCTTGGCGTTTCCTGCAATCTTATCAGCAGAGAATGAAGCTTTACCGATTGCAGCATGTACAATTCCAGTCTTGTCCACTTTAAAGTCAATCTTACCGGCCTTAACATCGGATACTGCTTTGGCAACATCCATGGTTACGGTTCCGGTCTTTGGATTTGGCATTAGTCCTCGTGGTCCCAAAACACGACCCAATGGACCTAATTTACCCATAACGCTTGGCATGGTGATGATGACATCAACATCTGTCCAACCGCCTTTGATCTTATCCAAATATTCATCCAACCCAACATAATCAGCACCGGCTTCTGTAGCCTCTGCCTCTTTATCTGGGGTCACCAATGCCAAAACTTTTACGTCTTTACCTGTTCCATGTGGAAGGGTAACCACGCCACGCACCATTTGATTTGCTTTTCGTGGATCTACACCCAAACGAACTGCAATATCAACGGAAGCATCAAATTTTACATTGGTTATTTCTTTTACTAAAGCAGAAGCTTCTTCCAATGAATAGAGTTTGTTCTTCTCTATTTTAGCTTGGGCTTCTTTTTGCTTTTTAGTCAATCTTGCCATTTCTTAATTGCTTTCAGATTTTAAAAAGGTCTTTGTCCTGCTATTTTCAGACCCATAGATCGTGCAGTCCCTGCAACCATACTCATTGCAGATTCCACGGTAAAAGCATTTAAATCCACCATCTTATCTTCGGCGATTTGTTTTACCTGATCCCATGTTACTGAACCATTTTTTACCCTGTTAGGTTCTCCCGATCCTTTTTTAATCTTAGCCGCTTCCAACAATTGAACTGCCGCAGGTGGTGTTTTTACAACAAACTCGAACGATTTGTCTTTGTAAACGGTGATAACAACGGGCAATACTTTGCCTGGTTTGTCCTGTGTACGAGCATTAAACTGCTTACAGAACTCCATGATGTTAACACCAGCAGCACCTAAGGCGGGTCCAACCGGTGGCGATGGATTCGCAGCACCTCCCCTAACTTGTAATTTAACTACCTTATCTACTTCTTTTGCCATTGTTTCTAATTAAATTTAAAGTGTGTCAATTGGAAGCAACACAGCTTTATATATGTAACAGCTCTATTATTCTTATCAGATTTCAGAACTCAGACATCTGACATCTGGTTATTATACTTTTTCTACTTGCATATAGCTTAGTTCCAATGGCGTTTTTCTTCCGAAAATCTTTACCATTACCTCCAGCTTACGCTTTTCTTCATTGATTTTTTCAACAGTTCCATTGAATCCATTGAAAGGTCCATCAATTACCTTAACCGTTTCTCCCAACACAAATGGAATGGCAACATTGTCTGTATTGACAGCCAACTCGTCCACTTTCCCCAGCATACGGTTTACCTCAGATTTACGTAAAGGCACTGGGTCACCTCCTTTAACTTCTCCTAAAAAGCCAATGACATTGGTGATGGAGCGTATAATGTGAACCATTTCACCGCCTAAGTTGGCCTTTATCATGATATATCCAGGAAAGTAAACTCGTTCTTTATTGATTTTCTTTCCGTTTCTGATCTGTACAACTTTTTCGGTAGGCACAAGAACCTCGTCAAGATAGTCACCAAAACCGGCACGCTCCACTTCACTTTCAATGTAGCCTTTGATCTTGTTCTCCTGACCGCTAACAGCCCTTACCACATACCATTTTTTCTCCAGAACCTCAGACATACCTATCTTAACCTATTAATTTATCAAAATACAAGCCAATCAACTTACTAAAAAGCGTATCCACGCCCCATGTTGCCAAAGCAAAAATGATGGAGAAAACTGCCACAATAACCATGAGGTTAGAGGCCTTATCCCTGTCCAACCAGGTAACGTTGTTCTTCAATTCCTCAAATGATTCTTTTACGTAAGTCAACATAGTACTTGTATTTTCTTGCACGGGAGGAGAGACTTCCCTCGACTACGCTCGGGATAAACTTCTCGTCTCACAGTGCCTTAATCTTTTTCGTCGCACGGGAGGAGAGACTCGAACTCCCGACACCTGGTTTTGGAGACCAGTGCTCTACCAACTGAGCTACACCCGTTTAATTACGCCGAAAGGTATCCCGAGTAAATCGGAACACCCTTTGGCGTACAATTTTATTGTAAATGATTAATCTAGAATCTCAGTAACCTGACCAGCACCTACTGTTCTACCTCCTTCACGGATAGCAAAACGTAGACCTACGTTCAACGCGATTGGCTGAATCAAATCTACAGTGATTGTCAAGTTGTCACCAGGCATAACCATTTCTACTCCATCAGGAAGAACAATATTTCCTGTTACGTCAGTTGTACGAACGTAGAACTGAGGACGGTAGTTGTTGTGGAATGGAGTGTGACGTCCACCTTCTTCTTTTTTAAGGATATATACCTCAGCTTTGAATTTAGCGTGCGGCTTAACAGAACCTGGCTTACAGATAACCATACCTCTTTTGATATCGGATTTTTCAATACCTCTCAAAAGAAGACCAACGTTATCCCCAGCTTCACCTCTATCCAAAATCTTACGGAACATCTCAACACCAGTAATGGTAGAAGTCAATTTCTCAGCACCCATACCAATGATTTCAACAGGGTCACCTGTGTTGGCAACACCAGTTTCAATACGACCTGTGGCAACAGTACCACGACCTGTAATGGTGAATACATCTTCGATTGGCATCAAGAATGGCTTGTCAACATCTCTTTCAGGAAGTTCGATCCAGCTATCAACAGCTTCCATCAATTCCATAACGGTATCAACCCATTTCTGCTCTCCGTTCAATGCACCAAGCGCAGAACCAGCGATAACGGGTCCGTTGTCACCATCATACTCATAGAAAGAAAGCAATTCTCTTACTTCCATTTCAACAAGCTCCAAAAGCTCTTCATCATCAACCATATCCACTTTGTTCAAGAAAACAACGATACGTGGAATACCTACCTGACGACCCAAAAGGATGTGCTCACGAGTCTGTGGCATAGGACCATCAGTAGCAGCAACAACCAAAATAGCACCGTCCATCTGGGCAGCACCAGTAACCATGTTCTTTACGTAATCCGCGTGACCAGGACAGTCAACGTGGGCGTAGTGACGGTTAGCAGTTTGATATTCAACGTGTGAAGTGTTGATAGTAATACCTCTTTCTTTCTCCTCTGGTGCATTGTCAATGGAATCAAAGCTCCTAATTTCAGAAAGACCAGCGTTTGCCAAAACAGTTGTAATAGCAGCAGTCAATGTAGTTTTACCGTGATCCACGTGTCCAATGGTACCAATATTTAAGTGGGGTTTGGAACGATCAAAAGTTTCCTTTGCCATTTTAAAATAATTTAATTCTTAGTTTATATTAGTGTACAAATCGTTTTGAGCCAATGAGGGGATTTGAACCCCTGACCTCTTCCTTACCAAGGAAACGCTCTACCCCTGAGCTACACCGGCGTAAAGTGTTGAATCGACTTCCTTTTAAGTTACATTTTTTCAAGGAAGAGATTCCTGCCTTCGCAGGAATGACAATCTTGTCTTTAGAGCGGGAGACCGGGTTTCCCTCGACTTCGCTCGGGATAAACTTCTCACCCTTTCCACAGAGTTCAAAATTTATCTTTAGAGCGGGAGACCGGGTTCGAACCGGCGACATTCAGCTTGGAAGGCTGACGCTCTACCAACTGAGCTACTCCCGCATTTTTTTTTGAGCAATTGCCCAAAAAGTTATCAACATTTCAAAAAACCTTCGTTTCCACGTTGTTTTGCCAACAACTCTTGTGGGGAGAGCAGGATTCGAACCTGCGAAGGTGAAAACCAACAGATTTACAGTCTGTCCTCGTTGGCCGCTTGAGTATCTCCCCGCCTTATTTTCAGTAACTTACGAGCCGATGGAGGGACTCGAACCCACGACCTGCTGATTACAAATCAGCTGCTCTAGCCAGCTGAGCTACATCGGCAATTTACCGGCTTTTCCACATAAAAAAAGTCCGCTATTTCTAACGGACTGCAAATGTATAGATTTATTTTTTTAATCAAAATAAATTTTCAAAAATTTTGATTAAACCTTGGCCCTCAATTTTTCCTTCTTTTTCACCAATTGTCTTTCCAATGAACTGCAGGCCGAATCAACTGCTTCCTCAAATGACTTACACTGTTTTTTAACTACAATTTTATCTCTTGGAATCGACACCATAATTTCCACAATCTTATTCTCTTTGGCACTAGTGTTTTCCACTTTTAAATAAACATCAGAATCAATGACCTTGTCATAGAACAATTCCAGCTTATCCATTCGTTTCTGAACAAAATCCAAAAGCTTACCATCAGCTACAAAATTTACCGATTGTGTGTTTACTTTCATAAGACGTAGTTTTTTGTGCTGCCTGACGACAGCGAAGTTAAACAATACAAGAAATACTATTCCTTGTTTCTAGGATGGGCCTTCTGGTGAACTTTCTTTAGTTCGGCAATGCTGTTATGTGTGTATACTTGGGTAGATGCCAAACTCGAATGACCCAATAATTCCTTTACTGAATTTAAATCTGCCCCCCTGTTCAGTAAGTGTGTTGCAAAGGTGTGCCTTAAAATATGTGGGCTCTTTTTTACCTTGGGAGACACTAAACTAAAATACTTATTTATAGTACGATAAACAAGTGTTTCGTAAATTTTAAGACCACTTTGGGTCAACAAAAGAGCGCTTGGGTCCTGCACCTTTTCCAGATTGGAACGCTGCCTCAAATAGGTTTTTATTAAGCTGGCCGTGGCAGGGAGCAATGGTATGATTCGTTCATTGTTGCGTTTGCCCAATACCTTCAGGGTATTTTGGGAAAAATCAATATTGTTCAACCTCAGGTTCACCAATTCTGCCCTACGCATTCCTGTAGCATAGAGCAATTCGATAATGAGCTTATCCCGAGTTCCTTCAAAGTCATCATCAAAAGGAATGGCCTTTAGCATTTCTTCCATTTCATGTTCAGAAAAGGGAACCTCAACCTTTTTATCGGTTTTTAAGGATTTGTGCTTTGTTAAAGGTGAAGCTGAAATATCCCCTACCTTCAAAAGAAATTTATAATAAGCCCGTAGGGAAGATATTTTTCTGTTGATACTCCTATTGGAAACTTCATTGCTGGATAAATGCACTATCCAGTTCCGAACCATGGGATACCCAATATCAATTATGGATGAAACATCATGGTGCTCTTCGCAAAAACTTGAAAACTCCCGAATATCCCGATCGTACGCCTGAATGGTATGCTTGGAGTAATTTTTCTCCAATTGCAGATAGGATATGAACGCTTGTACGGACATATTCCAAAGGTAGCCAAATGACGACTATCAGATATGTCCCAAAACAAAAAATCCCGTTTCCTAAACGAAAACGGGATATAGTATATGGTGTAAAAAGTCAGTTACACTTCCTCTTGATCTCTCAAGCTCTGGATGTACTGTGCTTTTTGAATTTCAGCTCTACGCTGTACAGAAGGCTTGGTAAACTGCTGTCTGCTTCGCAACTGACGCATGGTACCGGTCTTGTCGAACTTACGTTTGAAACGTTTTAAAGCTCTATCTATGTTCTCTCCTTCTTTTACTGGTATTATCAACATGGGCTACAACCTCCTTTCTTTTATATTTTGGTCGGCAAATATACGCTTAAAAGTATTTAGTAAACAAATTACTTTAGAATATTTCTGGAAATCACCAATTTCTGGATTTCGGTAGTACCCTCCCCTATGGTGCAAAGCTTAGCATCACGATAGAATTTCTCTACCGGAAAATCTTTGGTATAGCCATAGCCGCCATGAATCTGAACCGCATCATTGGCTATCTTAACGCACACTTCCGATGCGTACATTTTGCACATGGCACTCAATTTGGTCATGGGCCTTCCCTCATTCTTTAGAAAAGCAGCCTTGTGCAATAAAAGTTCCGATGCTTCAATCTCCGTAGCCATGTCTGCCAATTTAAAGGATATACCTTGAAACTCACTGATAGGCTTCCCGAACTGAACTCGTTCCTTGGAATATTTCAATGCTGCTTCGTATGCTCCTTTTGACACACCAAGTGACAAAGCACCAATAGAAATTCGTCCCCCATCCAAAATCTTCATGGATTGAATGAACCCATCCCCCACTTCACCCAAACGGTTGGCATCAGGGATTTTACAATCTGAAAATATCAGCTCTGCGGTTTCACTGGCCCGCATACCCAATTTATCTTCTTTTTTTCCACTGGTAAACCCTGGCGTGCCTTTTTCAACGGCAAAAGCAGTCATTCCATGACTATCCCCTTTTTCACCCGTTCTGGCTATCACCACAGCAATATCACCACTGATTCCATGTGTTATAAAGTTCTTAGCGCCATTCAAAACCCAATGATCACCGCCTTTTACGGCAGTAGTGTTCATACCCCCGGCATCAGAACCTGTGTTGTGCTCGGTAAGTCCCCAAGCCCCAATCCACTCAGCTGTGGCCAATTTTGGAATCCAACGTTGTTTTTGTTCTTCGTTTCCAAACGATAAAATATGATTGGTGCAAAGTGAGTTGTGCGCCGCAACCGAAAGTCCAATGGCCGGGTCCACTTTTGATATCTCTTCCAAAATGGCAATATATTCATGGTAACCCAAGCCAGAACCTCCCAGTTCTTCGGGAACCAAAACTCCCATAAATCCAAATTCCCCAGCTTTTTTGAAAACCTCAACAGGAAATGTCTGGGATTCATCCCATTCCATAACATGAGGAAATATGTACTGCTGCGCAAACTCCCGCGCAGACTCGGCGACCATCTTTTGAGTCTCCGAATAATCAAAGTTCATTGTGTACAAGGTATCCGTAACCATTCAAGCAATTTTTTATAAGGTCAAATATAACTTAATTCTCTCAATCCTATCGGTTGGAAACGACTTGAGGTTCTTTAATTCGTCCAGTGTTGTGTAAGCACCATTGGTTTCTCTGTAAGCGATAATTTCCTGAGCCAGATTAAAGTCAATATAAATTAAACTTGCCAACTGCTCCACTGTGGCAGAGTTTATATTGATTTTCTCGACTTTTGGCACTTCAACCACTTTAAATTGCCCCAATGTTCTTTTTATGACCTCGGGTTCCAATCCATAGACATCGTACAATTGCTCATTTACCAAAAATCCGCCCAATCTATCCCTAAATTTTATGATTCGGTTGGATAAAGTTTGCCCAATCCCCCTTACGGTCTGAAGTTCCTCTACTGTTGCAGCATTCAAGTCCTTGGTAGCTTTTCGGATTTCCGTTTGGTTTGATTTAAAGATGTTGGGATTGTTATTTTGCCGATTTTGATTTGCCCATTTCGGAAACTTAAAATAAGGAGCAATTGCAGTAAGAAGTGAATCTGATACTTGCGTTACTTCCTGAAACTCTTCTTTTGAGTTGACATACTTGTCGGCTGCTCGATGTGCCAATAACCGGTCTATTTCAATAGTGGACATTCCCAATGTATACCCTTTGTAATCTGTGATGTAATTGGGATTGAACGGAAATGTGCGAAGTGAATCTTTTGGAACAGCGTTTTTAAGGCTGTCCAACCGGGCTTGGGCAATTGTATTGAGCTCCACTTTTGGGCTTCCGTTAAACGGTTGCGCTTTTACGTAAAAATATATCCCTTGAAGCGCAAAAATAATAAGCAATAAAAAGAAAATCCCACTTCGTTCTTGCTTGTTGAACCTGAAGTGGGATTCTCCTTTCATTCGTGTTTTTTTTATTTTTTATCGACCACTACTTTTTTAAAAAGCTGGTTGGCCTTCAATTTTTTGAGATAATTGTTCAAGTCGCCCCGAACCTCTCCAGACATAATGTACAGACCTATTATATTAGGGAATGACATCGCCAAAATCATCATATCGGAAAAATCAAGTACGGCCCCCAAACTTACCGATGCTCCAACCACAACGAATATCAGAAACAGCATCTTGTATAGCATTTCGGAGCGCTTGCTCTTTCCAAACAAATACGTCCACGCCCTCATTCCGTAATACGACCATGAGATCATGGTGGAAAATGCGAAAAGGAACACTGCTACTGCCAACACATAAGGGAACCAAGATATTTGACTTCCAAATGCATCAGAGGTCAGTTGCGCCCCTGCCATACCTTCCACTTCATGCATTCCTGTAAAAATAAGCACCAAAGCTGTTAGGGTACATACTACAACGGTATCAATAAAAGGCTCCAACAAGGCCACAAATCCTTCAGATGGGGGATGGTTTGTTTTTGCGGTACTGTGGGCAATGGCCGCCGAACCAACTCCCGCTTCATTTGAAAATGCCGCACGCTGAAATCCGATGACTAAAACTCCTAAAATACCCCCTTTTAATGCGGAAGGACTAAAAGCCCCGTCAACAATTGCCGAAAATGCAGGTCCTATGTTCTGTATGTTCATAATGATTACGGCCAACGCTGCTAAAATATAAATGGAAGCCATAATGGGCACTACTTTTCCGGTTACCCTTGCAATACTATTTATTCCTCCAATAATAACAACCCCTACAAGAATTGCGGTAACCACCCCAAACCAAAAACCGTTACCCGCCAGCGCTGGAAATTGTCCTGCCAATTGCTCAAAGGATTGATTGGCCTGGAACATGTTTCCCCCACCAAAGGAAGCACCAATGGCAAGTACGGCAAAAAGACCGGCCAACACCTTTCCAAAACCTTTCAGGTTACGTTTTTCAAGTCCGTAGCGGAGATAGTTCATAGGACCTCCAAATACTCTACCGTCTGGTAATATATCACGATATTTTACGCCCAAAGTACACTCAACAAATTTTGAAGACATACCCAATAGACCGCATACAATCATCCAAAATGTTGCTCCTGCCCCACCCAAGGAAACGGCTACGGCTACACCTGCGATATTTCCAAGTCCAACAGTTCCTGAAACAGCTGTTGCCAAAGCTTGAAAGTGGGTTACCTGACCTGGTGCATTTGGATCATCGTATTTTCCTTTTGCCAAATCAAGGGAGTGCTTAAACCCTCTTATGTTGATAAAGCCCATTCTAAGGGTAAAAAACAGCGCACCAAAAACCAACCAAATTACTATGAAAGGAATTCCCTTAACAATGGGGTCACCGTTGGGGTGAATCATAGCTATGGGCTCATCATATTTTATTTCAGCAAAATAATGGGCCCCTTGTTCTATAACATGTTCTGGGTTTTCAGAGTTGAAGATTACTTTTCCTTCATCTGTCCTATGTATCAATTTACCTTTGGCATTAGCCTTGATGGTAATATCTCCTCCTTTGTCACTGGTAATGATAGCAATGTCATCTCCGACAGCCACACTTTGTCCTTCTCCCTTCAACCATTGTTTTACCACAAACCGGTCTTGGGTTTCATTGCTCCAATCAGGAATACCAATAAGTTTGACATCTGCATAGGCCACAGGGTCATAAATACCGATTGCTGCAAAAGGATCCCAAAACAAAACAGCTCCCAATGCACTTACCGCGGGTGTCATTGTTCCATTGAAGACTTCTGTAATGGACTCTGTTTCAACCTCAAACTCTTTAGTAACTGAATTTCCGGCCGCATCAGTGACCACAACGCTGTACGGAATTCCCTCAACCAAACCTTGGGCCCTTTTGGAAGTAAGGGGAGTACTTTGATTGCTCCACTTATAGGAATAGGGCTCTACTCCACCTTCCACGGAAAGCTCAATAGCTCCATCATTGATATTATTGGATACATTATACGTTTTGCCCTCTACAGTCAATTCCTGTGCATAACCCAAAGTCAGTGATACAAAGGCCAAAAAGGAAAGAAAATATTTCATATATCGGTATTAGTTAGTTATGGAAGTCGGCAATATCCAAAAAAAAAATAACGCTATCAAATTTTACAATTTTTTAACTAGCCTATTTGGAACATTTCATTGAGTTTACGTATTTGTTCCGGTCTGCCCAAAACAATGACCTTCCCCTTGGGTTCCAGTTTTAGGTCTGCCTCTGGGTTGATGATGTATGTACCATCGGGATCAATATAACCGATTATGGTACATCCTGTTTTTCTTCGAAGGTCCAAATCACGAATTGAATTACAGTCCATCTGATTGGAAAAATCCTCAATTTCCACCTCTTCCAGATTGGTAGTATGCTCTCCTTCCACAGAAAGCTTGTCCATAAACGTGATCAAATCGGGCATGACCACCAAGGATGCCATATGGTCCCCACCAATCTTATCGGGCATAATCACCTTATTGGCTCCCGCAAATTGGAGTTTTTTCAAGGAAGTAACCTGGGATGCCCTACTTATAATGAATAGGTCTCTGTTCAACTGGCGTGCAGAAAGTACAATAAACAGGTTGGCTGCGTCATCGGGAACGGCCGTGATCAAATATTGGGCACGCTCAATACCAGCCTCCAACAACACATCATCCTCATTGGCATCCCCTTCCACAAACAATACCTCCTCTGCATATCGCTCAATAATTTCTTTATCCTTTTCTATGACGACAAAGGGTTTTTTATAGGCCATTAATTTATCTGCGGCCTGCATGCCATTTCTACCAAAACCACAGACCACCACATGATTTGTTAGGTTATCTATCTCTTTTTTCACTCTCTTCTTTTTTAATGCTTCAATTGAGTTTCTCGCTAAAATGTACTCCGTAACCACAGATATGGCAAAACCAAAGATGAACACACTGGTTACTATTAAAAATACAGTAAATATCTTTGCTTCGGCATCTAAGGGCCTTACTTCGGAAAAACCAACGGTAGTGACCGTGATAATGGTCATATAGAAGGCTTCAATCCATGTGTAATCCGCCAGTAATTTATATCCTATCACCCCAAATGAAAGTACCAACACCATCAAGGAAAGAGCCAGCACTATTTTGGAACGAAAGAGTCTGATCATAATTAAAGGTCAAATACAGAAGTTCGTTTAGTGTAGATCAAATCCTTGATCCGCAACCAAAATGCGATAAAAAGATAAAGGGCGAAGCCAAAGCCGAGGGTAACAAAAGTCAAATAGATGAAAGTGGTACGAACCACCCTGGCGCGTATACCCAAACGTTCTGCAATACGCCTACAGACCTCAAAGCCCCGCTTTTGAAAATAATATAAGGTGTCGTAGAACAAAGCCATGCCTAAAATTATGTATTTCTATTCAATAAATGCGTACCCAAGGCACAGCGCAAACATTTATTTTTAGAACAATATTGGGTATGGAGTTGAATTTTGGCCTGACTTTCCATCGCATTCTTGGTTTTGGACCCCAAATTTTCAAAGCCTTTAATAATCGAGTTCTGCTCTTTCTTTATTTCTGATATCAAGGAAATTAAATCATCGTTCCAGTCTAAACCCACACGTCTTGAATAGCAAAATTTTAAGGGAACAATGGTATTGATGACCAATAAATCCATAAAACTTTTAGAGAGTTTCTTTTTGCTTTTTTTGGATGTTTTTCCGAAGGTAAAATGGTCTTCCCAATAGGAACTTGAAGCGATGTCAAAAATTGAATAGATTTCTTCAAGAGCATCAACTTCCATCAATTGGGCAAAAAGGCTCTGCTTTTTTCCATACAACTGGGCCAGTTGTGAAATCCTGATTGTGGGAAAATTGGGTGGTCGAAGTCCAAAAAACTCAGGCTTGGATAAAGCTGGCAACAGATCGAACTTTCTACTGAGATACCGGTATTCTTTTTGAAGCCTTAAAAAATAATGATCGGTGCAATGGTCCACCTCCAATAGCCCAAAATGACCGAACAACAGGCTTTCCAAATCTTCAAGTGAACCGCTTACCTTTCGGATAATGGAATATTCCAATTGCAAGGCCCTGTCCAAAAAGAAATCACCATTAACCTTAGAGCCAAAATTTTTCGCCAGAAGTGCGAACAGCACCCCCTCCCAATCGTTCTTCGACTTTTTGAGCAACACTTCTATACGTTTGCTCTTTTCTTCCAACCGTTCAATATACAGCCTGTGCAACCAGTGTTCCATCAAAAAAGAATCTATTTGGGCAAAATCTTTTTCACAGTTGATGAACTTGGGTTTGGACTTTTCAAATAAATTTTGGTAGCGCTCCAACAATTCTTTGGAAACATAATCTTTAAGTTCCAGCGTGGGTATCAACGACCCATCCTTACGGAAAACGGAAATATCATCTTCCCAGACCACATGTAGAATTACATTATCATAATTGGAATCGGTCTGATGATGGTGTGCATACCAATCCGATGATTTCAGATGAATTTCCACATTGCCTACCCAGGTTTGAGCATCAATTGCTATTTGGGCATTGAAAAAATCCGGACCTGAATACTGATTTGGGACTCCCGGGGCCTTAATGGTTATGGCTTCGTTGGCAGTTGAGGTAAGTTGTCTTCCATGAAGCTTTTTTTGCCCCCAAATAAAATGGAGCAAGTCTTCCTTCATAGGGCCAATATAGGAAATTGACTACCAATTTCCAGCATAGGTTAGCGAATCTCCCGAACTTTCCTTCAAAAAATTATATTTAATATGGTTGATTTGCCTAATGTGGAGGTAATCGTGCGCCAACCAATTGAATAAAAAGGAGCGAGCAGACATGGTGCCTAACTCGGGATGGTATAACGAATTTTCCCAAGCGAGGTCTGCAGTGGTCTTCAACCAAGCTATGGAGATTTGCCTTTCCTTATCAAATTGTTCTACTTTTTTCTCAAAATCCTGACCATTGTAATCCCGTTTTTTCACCCAACCAACGGGATCAATGGAGGCAAGGGGTGTCTCAGGATGCTGAAGTGTATGGCCCACTCTGGTTCTAAAATCTTCTTTTTCCTCATCCACCAAATGGCAGATAATTTCCAACAAGGACCAGTCTTTTGAATTGGCTTTCCAATGAATAAGGTTTTGGGGCATATCGGTCAAAGTTTCCCTAAAAACCTTTCGGTTTCGTTCCAATTCTGCTATGACCGATTCCAATTCCATGTCTTATTCAGTAATTTCTCCTTCCCAGTTCATAAAGCCACCTTCAAGATTATAGGCATTTTCAATACCGATGCTGTTCATGATGGCGCACGCCTGTCCGCTTCGATTGCCAGAACGGCAATACACATAGTAATTTTTGGACTTATCCAACTTTTCCAGTTCATCAACGAACTCCTGTCCTAAATAGATATCGATGTTGATGGCTCCCGGAATGTATCCTTCCTCAACTTCATCTTCAGTGCGTACGTCCAAAATGACTGCGTTGTCATCGTTTTCCAGTTGCTCGGCCCACTCTTCTTGTGATAAATCTGACATTTTATAACATTTAAGTCTTGCAAAAATAAAAATCCGGGAGATTACCCCGGATTTTTAATCAATTAATTTGTGATATTCTTTATACCTTAATGTTGCATCCAATGGCCCGGGTGGTCTTCACCTCAATTTCTTGCCCTGCCAACATGGCATCAACAGCATCTTCAACAAAAGTGTCCTCAACCTTTGAGGCATCTTGATAATTGTCGTCAATAGCCCCTATATACTTTACAACATTGCCCTCTGCGGTTTTCTCCAACAAATACACATGAGGTGTTCTTGTAGCTCCATATTGTGGAAAGATTTTCTGACCCTCATCCAAAAGATAAGGGAACGTAAATCCTTTTTCCGCTGCGCGTTGTTTCATTTTTTCAAAACTGTCCCCAGCCTGTATATCTGGGTTATTGGGATTGATAGCAATAACAGGCACGCCTTTGGGCTTGTACGTTTTATCCAAGGCAATAATCCTATCTTCATAGGCCACAGCATACGGGCAAGTATTACAGGTGAAAATGACCAAAAAGCCCTTTGCATCTTTATAGTCTGCAAGCGAGACCATTTTCCCATCAATGTTCTTAAGGGAAAAGTCTGTGGCGGTGTCGCCAATTTTGTAACCATCAACCATTGGGTCCGGTGTTAAGGTAAAAGCACCCAAAGAAAGTATCAAAACAAGTAGTCCAAAAATTTTCAGTGTTTTCATTTGGTGTCAGTTTAAAAATTTGTTCAACTCGGTGTTCAATTCTTCGTAGGTAAATCCGCGTTCGTAAAAGCTTCGCTTATTCTTATTATATATTAAGGTAGCAGGTATGCCCCCACTCCATTCTTGGTCCACCTTGGGAATCCAGTCATTTTGCTTGGGATCGTCCAAAATGACCACCTCAGATTTTATCCCCTTATTATCCACAAAAGGTTCCAATCGAGATTTCCACATGCTTGGCATATCCAAACTCACCAAAATAACCTCCACATTATCTTTATGTTCTGTATTTACTTTTTCAAAATAGGGAAGCTCGGCAATGCAAGGCTTGCACCAAGTGGCCCAAAAATTAATGATGTAGGTTTTATTGCCTTCTTTATGCAGCAACGGCTCTAAACCCGCAAAATCATATACAGGGAATTTGACTTCCTCTTCGATTGCAGATTGATTCTGAGCTACCTGAGTTTCATCGGAGAGTTCTTCAGTTGTTTTTTTCTTTTCCTTGTTTCCACAACCAAACACCAAAAAAAGGGCTATCATCCCAAGAGACAGTAAGTTCTTCATTTTCTGAATTTTACTCTTTAAAATTACGCAATGGGAATGGCCCTGTTTTCCTTTTAACAAAACTTTATCTGTTAAAAATTAGGATTCTCGGTCTTAAATAGAATACATTTGTATATACAAATATTGTTTATACATGAATGTCGAGGAAATTATAAAGACTTCAAAGAAGATACCGTTGGAAAGCAGGACCCTGATTCATATTACTTTGGTACACAACATGATTTATGAAATGGCAGGAAATGCGCTAAAACCATTTGAAGTTTCTATGCAACAGTTCAATGTACTTCGCATTCTACGGGGACAAAAAGGGAAACCTGCAAATCTGTCTACATTAAACGAACGGATGGTCACAAAAATGAGTAACACCACCCGATTGGTAGACAAACTTTTGGCGAAGGGATATGTTGACCGCAGTGTATGCCCATCAAACCGACGCAAAGTGGAAATCGTAATCACAGAAAAAGGCTCAGAAGCCTTGGCCAAAATGGACAAGGTAGTTGCCGAAACCGAGAATAATATCGTTAGAAATTTTAGCCTAAAAGAACTAGAAAATCTAAACCAGTTACTGGATAAATTTTAAAAGAAGAATGAACAACGTATTAGAAAATAGAACCTGGCGTTATGCCACCAAGAAATTCGATAGCACTAAAAAGGTGTCAGATGAAGATTTGGAAACCTTGCTGGAGGCCACGCGATTAAGTGCTTCATCCTACGGGTTACAACCTTATCATTTATTGGTGATATCGGACCAAAAAGTAAAAGAACAACTTAAACCCGTATCATGGAATCAGTCGCAAATTACAGATGCTTCACACATCATAGTTTTTGCAAATACCACCAATTTTGGTGAGGAACTGGTCGACGGATTCCTTAAAAACACCAGCAAAATTCGAAATATTCCTACGGAAACACTCAAGGGATATGGCGATTTTATGAAATCGAAATTATTGGGCCTTCCCGTTGAAACCAAGAGAAATTGGGCCGCAAGACAAGTTTACATTGCCTTTGGGAACATGATGCAAGCCGCAGCAGAATTAAAAATAGACTCTTGCCCCATGGAAGGGTTTGAATCAGAAGAATACAATAAAATACTTGGGTTACCAGAAAAAAACCTTACCGCCACGGTAGTGCTGGCCATAGGATATAGATCTGAAGAAGATGCTACGCAACACTTGCCCAAGGTTAGAAAATCAACTGAAGAATTAATTACATATATATAAAGTAATCATTAACCCTAAAAACAGAAATTAACAAATTATGAAAAAGAGAGTTTTAAGTTTGGTATTGACCACCGTAGTAGGTGCATCATCAATCGCTAACACAGCCGAAAAAGAAACCAAGGAAGTAAAGGCCGAAGAAAGTCAAGTAACTTGGAAAGCCTATAAATTTGGCGGTTCACATACTGGAACCGTGACATTGAAATCCGGGGCCTTGGAATTTGACGGGGAAAAATTGATTGGTGGCGAGTTTGTAGTGGACATGTCTTCCATCAACACCACTGATTTGGAAGGCGATTACAAAAACAAACTGGATGGCCACCTCAATTCAGAGGATTTCTTCGCAACGGAGGCCAACCCAACATCAACCTTGGTTTTCACCAAAGTAAAGTCCACCGGCAAAAATAGCTATGAAGTAACCGGAGACCTTACCATTAAAGGGATTACCAAGCCCGTAACTTTTGATGTTTCCGTTTATGGAAACAAAGCCACCGCAACTTTGAAAGTTGACCGAACTAAATACGACATAAAGTATAGTTCTGGTATCATCGGTACGGCCAAAGACAAATTGATTTATGATGAATTTGATTTGGTAGTTGACTTGCAGATGTAATCAGGCTCATGTTAAGTGTTTGGAAATCCCGTTCGAGAAATTCTTGGACGGGATTTCTAATTTTAAAACAAATGTTTGTTTGCTGGTTAAATTTTCCTTTCTATATTTGACACAATGAATAACAGAACAGTAAATACTTGGTGGTGGAACAACTTACTTCGAAAGTCGTGAGCTAAGTCCCCATTATAACCATACAAGAGGCTTGTCATCACGACAAGCCTTTTTTAATTTATAGCATTAAAAATGAGTTATACACTAAATACGTATTACAAAAAAATCCTGGCGGACACCATCACTCCGGTGAGTGTTTATCTAAAGATAAGGGACCAATTTCCCAATAGCATTCTTTTGGAAAGTAGCGACTACCATGCCAACGACAATAGTTTTTCATATATCTGCTGCAATCCCATTGCCTATATTAAAGTTGAGAACGAAACCATTACCCAACGGTTTCCAGATGGTAAAAAGGAAATCACTGAAATTACCCCAGATATTGATGTGACCGAGGTCATCCATAACTTTGGACAGCAATTTTCAGTAAGCCAAAACGGATTCAAATTCATTTACAATGGTCTTTTTGGATATATGGCCTACGATGCGGTTCGTTACTTTGAGGATGTGGAGATTTCAAAAAAAGACAATTCTGTTAGCGTCCCAGATATTTATTACGCAGTGTATCAGAACATCATCGCCATCAACCACTTTAAGAACGAAGCTTATTTATTTGCCCATTGTTACAATTCCGAAAGCAATGTAGGTGAGATTGAGCAGTTGTTCAACGTTCGTAATTTTGCTTCCTACAATTTTTCAAGGGAAGGCAAACCGCAATCCAATTTAAAGGATGAGGATTACAAAGAGCATGTGGAACTGGCCAAAAAACATTGCAAAAGAGGTGATGTTTTTCAATTGGTATTATCCCGAAGATTCACCCAAAAATTCAAAGGGGACGAATTCAATGTGTACCGTGCGCTACGCTCCATCAACCCCTCCCCTTACCTCTTCTATTTCGATTATGGCAACTTTAAAATATTTGGTAGCTCACCCGAAGCCCAACTCATTGTAAAAGAAGGCAAGGCTGAAATCCACCCCATTGCTGGCACCTACAAACGTACCGGAAATGACGAAAAAGATGCGGAATTGGCCAAAAAATTGGCTCAAGATGATAAGGAGAACAGTGAGCATGTGATGTTGGTGGACCTGGCCCGAAATGACCTCAGCCGCAATGGAAATACCGTCAATGTGGAAACCTATCGAGAAGTGCAATATTTCTCACACGTAATCCATTTGGTCTCCAAAGTCACCGGACAAAAGAAAAAGGACATCACCACCATGAAGGTCGTGGCGGACACGTTCCCAGCGGGAACTTTGAGCGGCGCTCCAAAGCACATGGCCATGCAACTCATTGAAAAGTATGAAAAAACAAGTCGTTCCTATTACGGTGGAGCCATTGGGTTTATGGATTTTGAGGGCAACTTTAACCACGCCATTATGATCCGCACCTTTTTGAGCAAAAACCATGAACTATATTACCAAGCCGGTGCCGGATTGGTGGCCGCCTCCAATCCCGAAGACGAACTACAGGAAACCTATAACAAACTCGGCGCATTGAACAAAGCCTTGGAAATTGCTGAAACAATCTAACGATGGGAAGAAAGATTTTAATGATAGACAATTACGATAGTTTCACCTACAACTTGGTGCACTATCTGGAGGATTTGGATTGCGAGGTAACCGTAAAAAGGAACGACCAACTTACACTGAACGAAGTAGAACCGTTCGAAAATATTGTACTTTCTCCAGGGCCTGGAATTCCCGATGAAGCCGGGTTGCTCAAGGAGATAATCAAAACCTATGCACCCACCAAGCGTATTTTTGGGGTGTGTTTGGGATTGCAGGCCATCGGTGAGGTATTTGGCGGAACTTTGGTAAACCTAGACCAAGTGTACCACGGAGTGGATACCGAAATTACGGTAACCAAGGACGACCCTATTTTCAAAGGATTGTCCAAAACGCTTCAAGTGGGACGATACCATTCTTGGGTGGTAGATACTGATGTGCCGGACGAATTGGAAGTCACTTCGGTGGATGAAAACGGACAAATTATGTCGTTTCGACATAAAAAATATGATGTGACCGCGGTTCAATTTCACCCAGAATCAGTACTCACCCCAGAAGGAAAACAAATGTTGAAGAATTGGTTGGATAGCAAATAGATTTGAGATATGAGATTTTAGAAGTGAGAAGTTTTTCAATACTCACTACTAACATCTAAATACTATTAAAATGAAAGAGACCTTAAACAAACTAATAAATCACGAGATATTGCCCAAGGAAGAGGCCAAACAAATCTTGGTGAACATCGCCAAAGGCGAATACAATCCCTCACAAATTGCGGCTTTCCTTACAGTCTACATGATGCGAAGCATCACCATTGAAGAGTTGGAAGGTTTCCGGGATGCACTCTTGGAACTCTGTGTTGCTGTGGATTTATCGGAGTACGACCCCATCGACCTATGTGGAACAGGCGGTGATGGTAAGGACACCTTCAACATTTCCACCTTAGCGTCTTTTGTAACGGCCGGGGCTGGTGTGAAAGTCACCAAGCACGGAAATTATGGGGTTTCCTCCAAATGTGGAAGTAGCAATGTGATGGAATTTTTGGGCATCAAATTCAGTAATGAAGCTGATTTTCTAAAAAAATCCATTGATGAAGCCGGAATTTGTGTGCTGCATGCCCCTTTGTTCCACCCTGCCATGAAGAATGTGGGCCCCATTCGAAGAGAACTGGCTGTAAAGACCTTTTTCAATATGTTGGGGCCCATGGTAAACCCCGCATTTCCAAAAAACCAGATGGTAGGGGTGTTCAATTTGGAATTGGCCCGAATGTACGGCTACCTCTATCAAAACACCGATAAGAAATTCACGGTGTTACATGCGTTGGATGGGTATGATGAGATTTCGCTAACGGGTGACACCAAGACCATTTCCAACAATTCAGAAAGCATGTTGGCCCCGTCGGATTTTGGTGTGGATAAGATTTCACAAGATGAAATTACAGGCGGTGAGGACATTGCCGAATCAGCCCAAATATTCTTGAATGTATTGCATGGAAAAGGCACCGAAGCCCAAAACAATGTGGTCTGCGCCAATGCAGGGATTGCCATTGCAACAGTAGAAGGCCTGACCCCAAAAGCAGGTTTTGAAAAAGCCAAGGAGTCTTTGTTGAGCGGAAAAGGATTGAAGGCGTTGAAAACATTGCAGGAATTGAGTGAAAACTAGCTGTCATGTCGAACGAATGTGAGACATCTCTACAAAAAAGATTTCTCAATCGCTAAGCTCATGTCGAAATGACAAATAACAACTTATGAATATTTTAGACAAAATAGTAGCCGATAAGCGCAAAGAGGTCGATTTGAAAAAATCACTGATTACTGTGGCCCAATTGGAACAATCCGTATTGATGGAGCACACCTCTATTTCGTTAGCGTCGGAATTAAAAAACAGCTCAACAGGAATCATTGCAGAGCACAAACGTCGCTCCCCCTCCAAATCGGTTATCAATCAAAGTTTGAATGTGCAGGATGTTGCCAAAGGTTATGCGGGAGCAGGTGTCTGCGGCATGTCCGTCCTTACCGATGGAAAATACTTTGGAGGCTCCTTGGACGATTTGGTATTGGCACGGGCTTCAGTGAATATTCCGTTGCTGCGCAAAGAATTTATCATCGATGAATACCAAATTGTGGAGGCGAGAGCCTATGGTGCCGATGTAATTTTGTTAATCGCCGCCATTTTATCTCGAGAAGAAATCAAAACCCTTTCAGAAACTGCCAAGAGTTTGGGATTGGATGTCCTTTTGGAAGTCCATAATGAAGAGGAATTGCAAAAATCCATCATGCCCAGTTTGGATATGCTCGGTGTGAACAATCGCAACTTAAAAACCTTTGAGGTGAGCTTGGAAACCAGCAAATCCCTTTCAGAGCAGATTCCAGATGATTTTGTAAAGGTTTCTGAGAGTGGCATTAGTTCCATCGAGGCGATACAAGAACTCAAACCCTACGGGTATCAAGGTTTTTTGATTGGCGAGAATTTTATGAAGACGGATGATCCTGGAAAGAATGCGAAAGAATTTATTAATGAATTAAAAAAATAATGTCATTTCGAAATGAGTCCCGATGAAAAACGGGACGATTGAGAAATCTAACTGGAGATTCCTTACTTTGATTTCGACTGCCTGCCCGTCCGGCAGGCGGGCGCTCAATCTGACAGTTCGGAATGACAAAAAGAGAAATATGAAACTGAAGATCTGCGGTATGCACCATAATCCCACCGAGGTTGCGCAATTGCAACCCGATTATTTGGGCTTTATTTTTTGGGCACCTTCCTCCCGTTATTTTGAGGGAGCCATACCCCAATTGCCTAAATCCATTAAAATAGTGGGCGTTTTTGTGGATGCTGCCGTAGAAGAGGTGTTGGAAAAAGTGAATCAATATGGGTTGGATGCAGTGCAACTGCACGGTAAGGAAAGTCCTGAATATTGCCTTGAATTAAAGGAAAACTTTCTGTCATTTCGAGCGCAGTCGAGAAAAAAGAAAGTTGTTCCCCTTGATGGGGTCTCGACTGCGCTCGACCTGACAAATTTGGAAATCATCAAAGTATTTTCCGTAAAGGACGATTTTGATTTTTCCGTTTTAAAGGACTATGAAAATGTGTGCGATTTCTTCCTTTTTGACACCAAAGGAAAGCTCCCTGGAGGGAATGGCTACACCTTTGATTGGGGCATTTTGGAAAACTATCCATCCAACAAACCCTTCTTTTTAAGTGGCGGTATTGGACCGGAATCCCTTGAAAAACTGAAAGAATTTAGGAACAGTCCAGCATCAAAATACTGTTATGCCATTGATGTGAACAGTAGGTTTGAAACCGAACCTGGACGAAAAGATATCACAGTATTGAAAGTGTTTCAAGAATCACTTTCTAAATTTTAACCAAATAATCAATTGCCAAAAAAGCGTAATTGAGAATTGTAAATTGTAAATTGATATGAGCTATCACGCAGATGAAAAAGGCTATTATGGTGAGTTTGGCGGCGCATTTATCCCAGAAATGCTTTACCCCAACTGTGAGGAGCTTAGGCAAAACTACCTCCGAATCATGGCGGAACCTTCTTTTCAAGAAGAGTTTCATCAATTGTTGAAGGATTATGTAGGCCGACCTACCCCACTCTATTTTGCCCAACGGCTTTCTGAAAAATACAACACGAAAATCTACCTGAAACGGGAAGATCTGTGCCATACCGGAGCCCACAAGGTCAATAATACTATCGGACAGATTTTGATGGCGAAAAAGCTGGGGAAACACCGAATTATAGCTGAGACGGGGGCAGGTCAACATGGAGTGGCCACCGCAACCGTTTGTGCCCTCATGGGCATTGAATGTGTGGTCTACATGGGTGAAATTGACATCGCCCGCCAAGCGCCCAATGTAGCCCGGATGAAAATGTTGGGTGCCGAAGTACGGCCTGCTAAATCTGGAAGTAGAACTTTGAAAGATGCCACCAACGAGGCCATTCGGGATTGGATCAATAATCCTGTGGACACCCATTATATTATTGGTTCCGTGGTTGGACCGCACCCGTATCCCGATATGGTAGCGCGATTTCAATCGGTGATTTCAGAAGAAATCAAGTCCCAACTTCTTGAAAAAGAAGGTCGGGAAAACCCAGATTATGTAGTAGCCTGTGTTGGAGGAGGAAGTAATGCCGCGGGAGCTTACTATCACTTTTTGGATACTCCCGAAGTGGGAATTATTGCTGTTGAAGCGGCAGGAAAAGGAATTCATACGGGAGAAAGTGCTGCCACTTCAGTTTTGGGTAAAGTGGGAATTATCCACGGCAGCAAAACCTTGCTCATGCAGACTCAAGATGGACAGATTACGGAGCCGTATTCCATTTCCGCTGGGTTGGATTATCCAGGGGTTGGCCCACTGCACGCCCATTTGTACAAATCGGGAAGAGGAGAATTCATTTCAATTACCGATGATGATGCTATGACTGCTGGGCTAGGCCTGTGTCAATTGGAGGGAATTATACCCGCTATTGAATCATCGCATGCCTTAGCCTTTTTTGAGGACCGAAAGTTCAAAAAAGATGACGTGGTTGTAGTGAACCTATCCGGTCGGGGCGATAAGGATTTACAGAATTATATTGATTATTTCAGACTATAGATGATAGACATAAGAACCAAGACACAGTTCTCACATCTCATGTCTCACATCTCAAATCTCATTTTATGAACAGAATCAAACAAAAACTACAAGAGGATGGAAAACTCCTCTCCATATATTTTACTGCAGGGTATCCCCAATTAAACGATACAGTGAAAATCATTCAAGATTTGGAAAAAAGTGGGGTTGACTTCATTGAAGTCGGCCTCCCCTTTAGCGACCCACTTGCGGACGGCCCTACCATTCAGGAAAGTTCCACCGTTGCCCTAAAAAATGGCATGCATACCGAACTTCTTTTTGAACAATTAAAGGACATTCGGAAGACCGTTTCCATTCCCTTGATCTTGATGGGGTATTTTAATCCTGTGCTTCAATATGGCGTTGAGAAATTTTGTCAAAAATGTCAGGAAATCGGTATTGATGGACTTATTCTTCCAGATTTGCCTCTGGATGTCTATCTAGATGAATACGAAGCCATCTTTAAGAAATATGGTCTCATCAATGTATTTTTGATTACTCCGCAGACTTCCGAAGATCGTATCAGGACTATTGATGCCGCTTCGGAAGGGTTTATCTACATGGTTAGTTCCGCAAGTACAACGGGTACCAAAGAAGGCTTCGGAGATGAACAAGCGGCCTATTTTAAACGTATTGCCGCCATGAATCTCAATAATCTCCAGATTGTTGGCTTTGGCATTAGCAATGCGCAAACATTTCAGCAGGCTACTGAAAAAGCAAAAGGAGCCATCATTGGTTCAGCATTCATTAAACACCTAGCTCGAAATGGTGCTAATGGTATTAGCGATTTTGTGAATCAAATTCGTTAATTTTCAGACTCAAAAACTGAACTCAAACGATGAGAAAAATTGTCTTTTTAATATCACTGCTGACGGCCATTTCGGTATCAGCACAAGATGACACGGCCATTAAATCGCAAGTTGCCGCAGCCATAACAGAATTAAGGGAATTTATTGCTATACCCAATGATGCCCTTAATGCCGATGACATTGATGACAATGTCCTATGGTTGAAACGAAAGTTTGGGGAACGTGGGTTTAACACGGCCATTCTGGAAACGGAAAACATGCCACTCTTTTTTGCGGCACTTCCAGTGGATGATGCCAAACCAACCCTACTGCTCTATATGCATTTTGATGGTCAGTCCGTGGATCCTTCTAAATGGGACCAGCCCAATCCGTATGAAGTGGTATTAAAAGCTCCAGAAGGTGATGGCTTTAAAACTATTTCTTTTGATGAACTCAATGATGACATCAATTATGATTGGCGTTTATTCGGTCGTTCCACTTCAGATGATAAATCACCGATAATTATACTGCTGAATACCATTGACCTTTTGAAAAAAGAAGGGAAAGAAATTCCATTCAATGTAAAGGTCATTTTGGATGGTGAGGAGGAAAAAAGTAGTAAACCGTTGCCCAAAGCGGTAAAGCAGTACCGTGAGCTGTTGGAGGCCGACTTTTTGGTCATCGCCGATGGCCCTGTACATCCTTCTGGCGACCCAACCGTTGTTTATGGTTGCAGGGGAATCACAACCTTGACCCTTACCACTTACGGACCCGTAAAGCCACAACACAGTGGACATTACGGCAATTATGCACCCAATCCAGGTTTTCAATTGGCCCAATTGCTTGCCAGCATGAAAGATTCCGATGGTAAAGTAACTATTCCAGGGTATTATGATGGCATTTCCATTGATGATACTACCAAAGATGTTTTAAAAAGCGTTCCTGATAGTGATGCCGAGATTTCAGATAAACTTCAGTTTAAATCTGCTGAAAAAGTGGGTGGGTTTTATCAAGAAGCGCTACAATATCCTTCCCTGAACATTCGTGGTTTGGGTTCTGGCTGGATAGGTGACAAAGCCCGGACCATTGTTCCTGAAAGCGCCACAGCGGAATTGGACCTTCGCTTGGTGGTTGAAACCGATGGCAATCAACTTAAAAAATTGGTGAAAGACCATATTACCAAACAAGGGTATACCCTATTTGACCATGTGCCTTCCAAAGAGGAACGCATGGCTCATGATAAAGTGGTAACCGTCACCGAGGGGAGCGTTACCGATGCCTTCCGAACTGATTTGGATAATCCCTACGGGCAGTTTTTAGTGAATACACTGCAGAACAGTTTTGGAAAAGATGTGATTCAAATCCGAACTACTGGAGGTACTGTACCCATTGCCCCTTTTATCAATGAATTGAAGATTCCTGCTTTTATTGTTCCCATGGTGAATCCTGATAATAATCAGCATAGCCCAAACGAAAATCTTAGAATTGGACAGTTAGCTTATGGGATCAAAGCGTTTTATGGAATGCTGACTTCTGAATTGAACTAAAAAAACTCCCGATATTGCATGACCCTGAAATCAACCGTATTGAAATCAGGGTTTTTTCTTTTAAGGTCTTTGTACAGTTGTAAGCTTCCCACGGCACGGTTGGCCGCACCAGAGGGAGCTGTTAAAGAAACGGTTTTGATGGTTCTCGACTGCCTGCCCGTCCGGCAGGCGGGCGCTCGAACTGACATATCATTTGATTTCAGCGGTAATTCAAACTCATGTATTCTTGGAACCTCATCTGATATCACTTTCAATTTCAAATTACGCTGTTTCAATTGCCTTCTGAAAAAATACTCGGGTCCATTTTTACTGTTCCCGCCAGTGAACAACAACGTAGTTATGTTTGGATAGTCTTGAAGATAACCCACTAAATCCCTGAGCACCACATTCTGCATTCCCAAATCCGAAGCATCAATCTTTTTACGCTCGGCACTGTGCACAATATCACAAACTCCTATTTTTTGCTTTCGCAAAAAATGCTCTCGTTGAGCTATTGCTTCAGCCGTATTCTCAAATTTCAGTTTTAAATCAAAAATACGGTCTAGAATGGGCCAAAGCATGCCATTGCAGCTTCCATAACAGAAATCCACATCTTCCGCTTTCAACTCACCCGTGGTGAAGCGAGGTGGTGGCAGTGTACCTATAATCAACTTCGTGGCCTCGGGAAATAAGAAGGGTTCGTAGGGATGTGTATGCTGAAATGGTTTTGAGTTCAAAGTCAAAAATTGAAGATTTTAAAATTTGAAGTCATTGCCAAAATTAGATGCTACAATCCTTGTGCGACCCTGAAACAAGTTCAGGGTGACGTTGTAACCCATAATAATTTTTTTATGCCGAGTTTCTACTGGCATTGATATTTCCGTACAGGGAACGGGTCACTATTTTCTCATACAAATCTTTGAATTCTGAATTCTGCGTAATGTGGTACAGCGCATTCTGCTGAATGACCAACAACGGTAACACAATCTTTTCCCTGATTTTTACAGATTCGCGGGAAACTGCTTCATCCTCCATAAGTATTTTTAACCCTGATATCTGCAAGAGCATCTTTTTGGAGAGTTCAAATTCATCATGCAAAATATTCCAAAATTCCCCAAATTCAGGATCCTCTTTCATGTAGCTGGTGAGATTAAAATTGGTTTTGGCCAAGGACATCATACTATTGAGCATCAATGCTTTAAAAAATGGCACCTCTCTGTACAGTTTTTTCACTTCATTGAGCCTGCCCTCATCCTTCAATTTCTGAAGCGCGGTTCCCAAACCAAAATATCCAGGTACGTTTTGCTTCAACTGGCTCCAAGAGCCTACAAAGGATATTGCCCTTAAATCGGAAAGGGTCAGTTGTGCCTTATTGCCGCGCTTGCCTGGTCTACTTCCTATATTGGCCTTTGTGTAATATTTTAGTGTACTTCTATTTTCCAAGTAAGGAATAAATTTCTCGTGTTGTTTTAGGGCATCGTACTTATCAAAACTGAGTTCTGAAAGTTCTTCCATCAACTTACGCTGGGCTCCTGAAATAACCAATTCTTTTCCAAAGATATTATTACTCAATCCAGCGGTGAGCAACTGTTCCGAGTTGTGCATAAACTGCTCTTTAGTACCGTAGGTACTGGTAATGGTCTGCCCTTGGATGGTCAACTGAATCTCATGGTTGGCCACATCTTTGGTCTGGGCCGCATAGAACCTATGGGTCTTACCTCCTCCTCTTGCTGGTGGTCCTCCCCTACCGTCAAAGAAAATGGCTTTGATTCCATTCTTCTTACAGACTTTGCTCAAGGTTTCCTTGGTTTTGAGAATAGACCAGTTAGCTTTTAGGTAACCTCCGTCCTTGGTACCATCCGAAAAGCCCAACATGATGGTATGGGTCTCATTTCTTCGTTCCAAATGCTTCCGATACGAAGGAATATCAAACAGCGTTTGCATCACTTCTTCTGAAACGTCCATACCCTTCATGGTCTCAAACAACGGAACAATGTCAAAGGTGATGTCCTTTTCATCCCATCCACACCATCTAAACAATCCAAAAACAAACAAAACGGAAAAAATATCCTCAGAGTTACTGATGATATATCGGTTGCAACCATCCTCACCATTCTTTTTCTGAATCTCGCCCAATTGCTTAATATTGGTAATGGTATCCTTTACAATATCATCCTCAAAATCATCCGCATTTAACGTGATATTTTCTTTCAACAACCATTTGATGAGTTCTTTTTCCTTAAGCTCGGAGATACTTTCTGTAATCGCCCCTTTTTGCTTCAATATGGTTTCCACAACCAATAAGTGCTTGCTATGGTCTTGGCGTATATCCAAAGTGGCAAAATGGGTCTTAAAAATATGGACCTTGTCAATGAACTTATCCAATTCATCCAAATAGAGCTCGTGATAGTTGGTCACCAGCTTTTCTCTCACATCCCGTAAATGCTCAACAATCTCCTCATAGGAAATCGGTGCTTTGGGGTCAAACATGGCATTGTACAGTTTACCGCTCAACGCATTAAGGCCACCTTGCATACCCTTGAAGGTCAATTTCTTGCGAAGACCCTTCAATTCATTATAATAGCATTTCATCAAGGTCAACCGCAATTCATCAGCCACTTGTTTGGTAATTTCCGATGTGACGAATGGGTTTCCATCGCGATCCCCTCCAGGCCAAAAGCCTAATTTCATGAGGTTATAGTTCTCAAAATCAGCATCCCTAATATTGCTTTTTACATACTGATATAATTCCCCAACTGCATCGTAGTAGGTATTCCGTAGAATGTAAATAATGTTTTTTGCCTCATCCAACGGCGTTGGCTTCTTTGCATTAATCAATGATGTAAGCCCCAATTGCTGAAGCGTAACATCAATGTCGTAAATCCTGTCTTCGTCAATAAGTGAACGCAATTCGGATATGATGTCCAATACAGCTGGAGTGTAAAATTGTGTTGGGTGGGCCGTTAAAACAATTCTGGCACTAAAGGTTGACAACTTTTTAGAAACCTTGTCCCAGTTTTTGGTACGGTTTACCAACTCAAAATAATCCTTGATGGTCAATGAGCTGCTATATTTCTGAAGTTTTGGAAAAGCAGAGTCCTCAACACTGTCATAAAGCACTACTTGACGCTCCACGTATTGAATAATACGAAACATAAAATCCAGACGCTCCCTTTCATCTTGAATGTTCACAAAATTGGAAAAGAAGACCTCCAAGATCTCTTTTGGCTCTTTACCTTCCTTAAGACCTTTTTCACATTGATCAAGCAAGAGTGGGATAAGCATACCCACATTCTCAATGTTCTTGTAGGGCAAACTTAAAAATAAGCTGTTGTATATATTGAACTTATTGGTTACCGATTTTTTAAACTCTTCTAATCGTCTGGACTGCTGCATGGGTTTCGGTGTTATATTTTTTTAGATTGAACATCCAAAGATCGGCAGAAAAGCCTAATCTGAGGATTAAATTTGGTTGTATCACAATTTAAGACAAGTGTTCCACAAACCTAACACCTTGTCTTGTTTTTTTAAAAGAAGTTTCCCCTAAATCTCGGAGAGAAAATTGCAGAAATTACCGAATGAACACGGGTTGATTTTTCTTAAGGGTATGTTCAGCACTAAACACATATCCGTCATAATCAAACCCTTTAATGTGGTCTAAGCTCTTGGCTTTGTTATCCAAAATATACCGCACCATGGAACCCCGAGCCTTTTTGGCAAAAAAACTGATTATTTTGAGTTTGTCGTTCTTCCAATCCTTAAAAATTGGTGTTATGACGGGAACTTTGAGTTTTTTTTCATCTATGGCTCCAAAATACTCGTTGCTTGCCAAGTTGACGAACAGCTCATCATCCTCCAGTTCATCATTTAAATAATCTGTGATTGGTTTTTGCCAAAACTCGTACAAGTTCTTTTTTCGCCCCACTTTTAATTGGGTGCCCATTTCTAAACGATAGGGTTGAATTAAATCCAAGGGCCTTAAAATACCATATAGACCTGAGAGAATGCGAAGGGTGTCCTGCAAGTCAGCCAGCTTCTTTTCTGGAATAGTATAGGCATCCAGTCCTTGATACACATCTCCGTTAAAGGCATATACCGCTGGTCTGGCATTGTCTGAGGTAAATGGCAATGAAAACTGTTGGTTCCGCTCCCAATTCAGCTCGGCCAAATTATCTGAAATGGACATCAGCTTGGACAACGCTTTAGGCTTTTTCTTTTTTAGGATGCCATTCAATTTTTCAGATTGTTCCAAAAATTGAGGCTGGGTATATTGAGATGTAGGCAAAGTGGTTTCAAAATCGAGCGACTTGGCCGGTGATACTACAATTTTCATTAGAAACTAATTTTTAGTAAAAATAGCGAGGTTTTTGGTATTGTGCCATGATATGCCAAAGGTGTTTTCAATCTTAAGATTGAAGGAAACTATGATTCGTTGTGTTTGGCGTATCCACGCCATTTTTCGATACAATTGATCATATCTTCCGGCAGTTCAGAATCAAAACGCATAAACTCGCCTGTCACTGGATGTTCAAAGCCCAAGGTCTTGGCATGTAGGGCCTGTCTGGGCAAAACCTTGAAGGCATTTTCCACAAACTGTTTATATTTAGTAAAGGTAGTGCCCTTTAAAATTTTATCCCCTCCGTAACGCTCATCATTGAACAGGGTGTGGCCAATATACTTCATGTGCACTCGAATCTGATGAGTTCGTCCGGTTTCCAATCGACATGAAACCAAGGTCACATAACCCAACCGTTCCAAAACCTTGAAGTGGGTCACGGCCTCTTTTCCTTCCTCACCATCCGGAAAGACCATCATCTGTAATCGATTTTTGGGATTTCGAGCAATATGGCCTTCCACGGTGCCCTCATCTTCCTCCACATTGCCCCAGACCAGAGCGACATATTCGCGCTCACTGCTTTTTTCAAAAAACTGCTGGGCCAAGTGGGTCATCGCCGTTTCGGTTTTGGCAATCACCAAAAGTCCGGAAGTGTCTTTGTCTATTCGATGTACCAAACCGGGTCGCTCCGAGCTATTGTTGGGTAAGTTATCAAAGTGATAGACAAGGGCATTAATTAAAGTGCCTGAGTAGTTTCCGTGACCGGGATGCACCACCATTCCTGCAGGTTTGTTCACCACTAAGAGAGCGTCATCCTCATGCACGATGTTCAATGGAATATTCTCTGGGGTGAGCAAAAACTCATAGGGCGGATGCTCAAACAACACCTTTACTTCATCTCCTGCCTTTACCTTGTAATTTTGTTTTACGATGGACCCGTTCACCCAAATATGGCCTTCCCTGGCTGCTTGTTGAATTTTATTTCGGGTGGCATTTTCAATAAAGTTCATCAAGAATTTATCGACCCGCAAAGGTTCCTGCCCTTTTGAAGCCACAAATTTATAATGCTCAAAAAGTTCATCTTGGGATAGTTCTTGATTTTCAGAATCGTCCATTACTCTTGGGAATCAGCCTGTACGCGTGCACTGCCGGGAATGGTTCCGTTACCGCAGATAAGCTCAACTTTTGAAGTTTTGGGCAATTTATCCCCGGGCTTAATGTATTTTCCCTTGTGCTTCATATTGTAGACCATATCCTTTCCAAGTTCATCAATATAGGTCACTCGTTCTACCTCCAAACCAACGGCCCGCAACATAGAGGCTGCATTACGTTGGGTCACTTGGATGATATCTGGCACACTTACTTTTTTATAGCCCGATGGGTTCACCGTGAAATAAATTTTTCGGTTGGACTTCACCTTGCTTCCGGCATGGGGATTTTGTTCTAAAATTGAGAATCTGGGATAATCTGGATTATAGTTGGATGAATCCAACACCTGATAGCGAAGTCCAGCTTCTTCCACTGCTGTTCGCATTTCAGATACGGACATTTTAGAGAAATCCGGGACCTCAACAAATTCGCCATGGTTGGTGGTGCTCTTTAACCATTGCAGGGCAATAAGGACCAACACCACAACAGCCACAACAGCCAACCCTAGCTGAATGAAGAATGTCTTGCTCTTTAAAAAATTCAAAAATTGCTTCATGCGAAATGCCTTATGTGGACAAATATAGGAAAGCCCGTCCTTTTTTCTTTATTTTGACTGAGCGATTCGATAAGCCAATGAAAAAAAACATTGCCATTGTAATGGGCGGTTATTCCAGCGAGTATGAAATTTCCATAAAGAGCGGTAACGTGGTTTATCGTTACATGGATAGTGAAAAATACAATCCATACCGAATTGTCATCACCAAGGACAAATGGGTTTATCTTAATGATTCGGATGAGGAGTTTCCTGTGGAAAAGTCAGATTTCAGTCTAGAACTCCAAGGCACAAAAATCAGTTTTGACTGTGTTTTTAATGCCATTCATGGAACCCCTGGAGAAGATGGTCTCCTTCAGGCTTATTTTGAATTGTTGGGCATCCCGCAAACCTCATGTAACCATTACGAAGCCGCACTTACCTTCAACAAGAGGGATTTACTGAGCACGCTTAAACCGTATGGGGTTAAATGTGCAGCGTCTTATTATTTGGATAAGGGTGATGCCATAGACGAGGATGCCATAGTGAAAAAGGTAGGGCTTCCTTGTTTTGTTAAGGCCAACAGGGCTGGCAGCAGCTATGGAATTTCCAAAGTCTATAAAAAAGAAGAGCTAAACAATGCTTTGGACAACGCTTTTTCAGAAGATGACGAAGTAATCATTGAATCATTTTTGGATGGCATTGAAGTTTCTGTGGGGGTTATCACCTACAAAAATCAAATTACAGTGCTGCCCATCACAGAGATTGTTTCTGAAAATGATTTTTTTGATTTTGAGGCCAAATATCAAGGGAAATCACAGGAAATAACCCCTGCCCGAATCTCCTCGAAACAAGAAGAAAATGTTAGGTACTGGGCAGAATACATATACAAAACCTTAGGCTTGAAAGGGTATTCCAGAAGTGAGTTCATCTTTATCGATGAAACCCCGTATTTATTGGAAGTCAATACCACACCAGGACTTACCGAGGAAAGCATTCTTCCCAAACAAGCTCAGGAAGCTGGAATATCTTTGAAAGAATTATTTACCAGTGCCATTGTAGAGGCTTTACGGTAGAAAATCAGTATTTTTAAACAAACTTTGCCATCCATGAGACGCGCCATCTTCC
This sequence comes from Allomuricauda sp. ANG21, assembly GCF_040705235.1. Taxonomy (NCBI): domain Bacteria; kingdom Pseudomonadati; phylum Bacteroidota; class Flavobacteriia; order Flavobacteriales; family Flavobacteriaceae; genus Allomuricauda; species Allomuricauda sp. ANG21. The sequence goes on from NZ_JBFCVT010000001.1 coordinate 45,128, forward strand.
CTGGTTCCTTTGACCCTCTAACCTTAGGACACTATGACATCATAAAAAGGGGCATAACGCTTTTTGATGAATTGGTTATCGCCATCGGGATAAATGCCGACAAGAAATACATGTTTTCTTTGAAAGAGCGCACCAAGTTCATAAAAGAGGCTTTCAAGGATGAACCCAAAATCAAAGTGGTGACCTATGAAGGTCTAACCGTAGATTTTTGTAAAAAAATTGGGGCTGATTTTATTTTACGGGGGCTTCGCAACCCTGCGGATTTTGAATTTGAAAAAGCCATAGCACATACCAACAGAAAGCTCTCAGAAATTGAGACGGTCTTTTTGTTGACCTCCTCAGGCAAATCCTACATCAGTTCTTCCATTGTTAGGGATGTCATTAGAAATGGGGGTGATTACACAGGTTTGGTGCCCGATACCGTCATAGTAAAATCCTAATTTTTCCCTCTTTTTCTGTAACACTTCCCATAACGTTGGTAGTTAAATCTGTTGCCCTTATAAAAATCAAACCTTGACATTTATCAATAAAACAACATTTTTGAGCCTTTTCACAACAATTAATAAGTAAGAAAAATCAATACGTTTACATTGGTCAGAAATTTCTTAATTTTAAGAAAGTTTTCCTAATAACCCCCGTGTTTTGAAAACAGTTGAGAGTATTGCCCAACATTACTTACTGAAACAACTTCCTACGGCAACTGCACTTGTAGGCACCGATGGCATTCTTGTTGATGCTTCGGATTCTTGGCTGCATACCTTTGGTCTTTGTCCAAAAACTGACACCGGCATTCGTATTCATGATATTTTTAAGAACTTTAATCAAGAGTGTGGAAAAAGCTTAAAAGAATGTATCGGCAAAAGCATCACCCACACATGCAGATTCAGCAAAGGTGAGGGTTCTTCTGAACTGTGGTATGAAAATACCTTTACCCCATGGTACGACGAAAAAGAAAATTTAGTCGGTTCCATTATTCAGACCCAAAACATTACGGAAGAGATTCAAAAGGAGATTGAATTGGACAGGGTAACCAACCTGCAAAAAGCAATATCTGAAGTGGCAAAAGTAGGTTTTTGGGAATATGACTTAGCCTCGGAGCAACTCTTTTGGTGCGAAGAGACCAAAAAGATTCATAAAGTACCCTCTTCATACTCGCCCAAAGTAAACGAAGCCATTACTTTTTACAAGCAAGGATATAGTAGGAACAAGATATCCATGCTGTTTCATAAATCACTGGAAGAAGGCGTCTCTTTTAACGAGAAACTGACCATAATTACAGCCACCGGAGAAGAAAGATGGATAAAAGCCGCGGGGAAGCCTATTGAAAAAAACGGGAAGATTGTAAAGCTTTTTGGCACATTTCAAGATATCCATGACCAGGTTTTAACCGAAATGCAGACCCGGGAGAGTCAACAACTTTTGACCACACTTATTGACAATATTCCAATGAACGTATTCATCAAGGATACAGATTCCAGAAAAATTTTGGTCAATAAAGCTGAATGCGAGTACTTAGAAAAAAGCCAAGAAGAGCTGATTGGGACGACAGATTTTGACCTCTATACCAAGGAGAGTGCCAGAATCTCGCGGGATGAGGATTTGGAAGTGATGCGGTCCCAAAAACCCATGCTGGGTAAAGAAACGCTATGTATCCGAAAAAATGGGGAAACCACTCATTTTTTGACTTCAAAAATACCACTACTTGATTTGGAAGGCAAGGTAAATGGGATTATTGGAATCAGCATAGATATTTCTGGATTAAAAAAGAAGGAGGATCAATTAAGGAACCTTATCAATGTTACATCGCTACAAAACAAGAAGTTAATCAACTTTGCGCATATTGTTTCCCATAACCTTAGATCCCACTCTGCCAACTTCTCAATGCTATTGGAATTTTTGGTAAAAGAAGAGGATGAAGCCGAAAAAGAGCGCATTACAACCATGCTTTGTGGTGCTTCAAATGATCTTATGGAGACTTTGGAGGACCTTAACCAAATAGTTGACATCAACACGAATGTTAATTTGGAGAAAAAACCGATGAACCTACATGAAAGTGTAACACGGGTTGAAAAAAATCTTTCTGCCCTATTGGGTCAAAGCGAAGCGGAAATCCACAATAACGTGCCAAAAGATGTATTGGTTCAGAGTGTTCCAGCTTATTTGGATAGTATTATACTCAATCTGATAACCAACGCGGTGAAATACAAAAATCCCAGTAGAAAACCAGTCATCACCACAAACGCATGCAAACAAGATAAGACGGTCATCTTCAGTTTCACGGACAACGGACTGGGAATTGACCTAGAAAGATATGGGGAGAAAATATTTGGGATGTACAAAACGTTCCACAACAATAAAGAGGCTCGCGGGCTTGGTCTTTATATTATTAAGAACCAAATAGAGGCCATGGGCGGAAGTATAACAGTTAATAGTGAAGTAGGTAAGGGTACTACATTCAATGTGTATTTTAATGAAGAAAGTGAATAGCATATTTATCGTGGATGATGATCCAATAACGGTTTTTGGTATACGAAAAATGTTGAAGCCCGTTGCCATTTGTGAAGATGTTCAAATTTTCCAAAATGGAAAAGAAGCCTTGGACTCCATCATTCAACGAATGGAAGGAGGAGGTGATATTCCAGAGGTAATATTTTTGGACATAAACATGCCCATTATGGATGGATGGGATTTTTTGGATGAGGTAATGAAATTGAATCTATCGGAAAAAATCATCATCAACATGATTACGTCCTCCATAGATCCATTGGATTATCAAAAATGGAATGAGGCAAAGGCCAAATGCCTACATATTCTCAATTTCAAGAACAAACCTATATTTAAAATCGAGCCTACGGATTTGGATTGCATCGACCTTGCTTCCTGATCATAATATTCCGTATTTTTAAGCTTTTAACTGAATTTTTTCCATTCTAAAAGAGCTATACTATTTTGGTACGCTACGTCTTTATCCCCCTTGTGTTACTACTGGTATCCTGTGAGACGAAAACAGAGGACCAAGTAGCATCCTACCAAACGTTCTACGAAACCTCGAACGGTCTGGAAACCGCTACATATGAAGAGACTATTGCATTCTACATAAGGCTAGCCCGCGACTTTCCCGAAATCAACATCCACACCATCGGTAAAACAGACAGTGGTTATCCCCTCCACATGGTCACTTTTAATCCAGATGGCGATTTCAACTTTGAAAATGTCAGAAAGGAAAAATCCATCATCCTGATCAATAATGGTATCCATCCCGGTGAAAGTGACGGCATAGATGCAACCATGCTGCTCTATCGGGATTTGGCTACAGAAAAATTGCAACCCCCAGAGAAAACCATATTGGTCACCATTCCCATTTATAATATAGGTGGGGCACTCAATAGAAACTTAAACACCCGGGCCAACCAGAACGGACCATTGGAATATGGGTTTAGGGGCAACGCACAGAACTATGACCTTAACCGGGATTTCATTAAAATGGATACCAAGAATGCCAAAAGCTTCGCTGAAATATTCCATTTGGTAAAACCCGATGTCTTTATCGACAACCATGTGAGCAACGGTGCCGATTATCAGTATACGTTGACCCATTTGTTCACCCAGCACAATAAATTGGGAGGTGAATTGGGAGAATTTCTACACAAAGAGTTTATGCCCGATCTAGAAAATGCACTTGCTGAAAAAGATTGGGATATTACCCCATACGTCAATGTGTTCAATGTTCCGCCAGAACTTGGGTTCAGTCAATTTATGGACCACCCCAGGTATTCAACCGGGTACACTGCACTTTGGAACACCTTGGGCCTTATGGTTGAGACCCATATGCTAAAACCTTACAAACAGCGAGTTGAAGGCACATACGCCCTTATGGAAAGTCTGATTGATGTAGTGGAAAAAGAGCATGACACCATTAAATCCCTTCGAAGGGAAACAATCGAGGCCAACCCAAACCGTTCGGAATATTACTTTAATTGGACAGTGGACACCACACAAACCACCACCCTCAATTTTAAAGGATTTGAAGCCGACCGCTTACAAAGCGAGGTCACTGGATTACCTCGATTAAAATATGACCGCGACAGACCTTTCACCAAAGAAACTGTATACCGAAATTATTTTTATCCCGCGGATACGATTACGGTTCCTGCTGGCTATATCCTAAAACAAGGTTGGCAAAAGGTAATTGAACGTTTGGATGCCAACAAAATCAATTATTTTAAATTGGAAAAGGATACCACTCTGACCATTGAGGCTTATAAAATTGCTGATTTCCAAACTAGGGATATGCCTTATGAGGGACATTATCTGCACTATAACACCCAAGTGAAGAAGTATTCCAAGAAAGTTCGTTTTAGAGCCGGAGATATTGTGGTGCCAACCGCACAGACAGGTATCCGGTATATTTTGGAAACCTTGGAACCGCAAGGCGTGGATTCGTTCTTCAATTGGAATTTTTTTGATACCGTACTTCAACAAAAGGAAGGATTTTCACCCTATGTTTTTGAAGACGTTGCTTTGGAAATGCTGGAGAAAGATTCGGTGTTGCGGCAAAATTTTCTGTTCAAAAAAGAATTTGAACAAGATTTCGCTGAAAATTGGTATGCCCAATTGGATTGGATTTTTCATCAATCCAAATATTTGGAGGATGCCTATATGAACTATCCGGTATATAGAATTGCCAAAAACAGCGAAGCCGCCAATATTTTGGCTAAGCCATAGGTTTGGGATTTTCCTCAAACAATATCTTAATATTGTGATAGGAGTTTTCCAGGGCCTTTGCTGCTTTTTTGGGGCCTTTCCACTTTACCTTTACGATACCTTCTGATTTATCGCCCACCAGTTTCCCTTTATATGAAGTGGACATGGCAAACCAGTGCACCTCTTTCAGCTGGTATTCCCCAGCCCTTTTAAAAATATGGTAGGTGGTCCGTAGAAACTTATCAATAACGAGGTCCTTCACCCCGGTCTCCTCTTCCACCTCACGTAAAGCGGCATTCTCAATAGTTTCGCCCTTGTCCACCTTGCCCTTGGGCAAATCCCATTTCCCATTTCTAAAGATGAATAGAACCTTCCCCTTTGGATTGGTCACAAAACCACCTCCGGCTGCCACCACGGGAATTTTATGCCTGAACATCTTCATTAACTTTAGAATATCTGGATGGTAGATGTAAGCCTTCTTCAACTTTCCCTTTGCCAGCGACTCTATGACTTTTATGATGGAATCCTCTTCCAGTGAAAAGAGATTTCCATTGGAATTTTTTGGGCGCTCGTTTGTTAAAATCAGTGGGGACTCATTAACAAAAACTTCATACATTTGCGCAATGGTTTTAGATAAGGGAATTGCTAAAAAAACAGCAGAACTGCTTTTACAAATTAATGCAATTAAGTTGGAACCCGAAAATCCATTTACGTGGGCTTCGGGTTGGAAATCCCCAATTTATTGCGACAACAGGATAATGCTCTCGTATCCTGAAATCCGAAATTTTGTTCGTGAAGAGATGGCCAAACAGGTGGAAAACCTATACGGCAAACCTGATGTCATCGCAGGAGTGGCCACTGGGGCCATTGGTATCGGTATTTTGGTGGCCGAAGCCCTTGGGTTACCATTCATTTATGTGAGACCAGAACCCAAATCCCATGGAAGACAGAACCAGATCGAAGGCAATTTGGCATCCGGCCAAACTGTTGTGGTCATTGAAGACCTTATCAGCACTGGAAAAAGCAGCCTCAATGCCGTACGGGCGTTAAAAGAAAGTGGTGCCAACGTAAAAGGTATGCTGGCCATTTTCACCTATGGTTTTCCTGTGGCAACCACCAACTTTGAAAAAGAAGAAGTGGAACTCCATACCCTTTCAGATTATGAGCACCTTATTGAACAGGCTTCTGAAACCCACTATGTCAAAGAATCACAATTAAAAACCCTTTTGCAGTGGAAATCCAATCCACAGCAATGGAAATAATCCTTCAAACATGCACATTGAAGTCCCTAAAAAGAAAATAACTAAAAGCGACAAGGAAGTTTTTGATTTTCTTACCGACATCAAAAACTTTGAGACACTCATGCCTGCAAATATTGACAAATTTGAAGTTTTGGACGAAAAAACCTTCAAGTTTGCCCTAAAGGGCATGCCCGAAATTACGTTGCGGCTAAAAGAACAAATTCCACATGAAAAGGTAATCCTTGGAGCTGCAAGTGATAAGCTTCCATTTACCTTAACGGGCGATATTACCGCATTGAGCGATAATGAAAGTGAGGTGGCACTGAGTTTTGAAGGCGAGTTCAATGCCATGATGGCCATGATGATTAAAACTCCTATTACCAATTTCATGGAAACATTGTCATCAAACATGGATAAAATAGGTCAGTAAAGCAAGGTAACCTCTTTTAAGTCGAATTCCTTGAAGATATGATCTTCGAGTTCCAAAACTAGCTTGCCAGAGCCGGATATTCTTCGGATGAATCCCATGAACATTTCGCCATTGACATCTGTAAAGGTGGATGGCTTGTCCTTTCGGAATAAAAGACGTTCATAGGAAGGCAATAATTGGATGACGGTTTTTTGTTCAATGCCTTTAAAACGATGTTCCATTTGTTCCAAAATTTTGTGAAGGAGCTCATTCAAATCAAAAATACGCCCACTTACCGAGCTCAATGAACCTGCTTTTTCCAAATTTTTAAAGGAGGTTTGGTTTACATTCAATCCAATTCCTATGATGGAATGCTGCACCAACTGTCCTTTCATGATGTTTTCTATTAATATGCCACATATTTTCTGTGAACCTGACATTATGTCGTTGGGCCATTTTACACTGACATTGGGTATGGCAAATTCCGCAAGCACATCACAAACGGCCAAGGAAACACAGATGTTCAAATTAAATTGATGTGCGGCCTGAAGTGCGTCAAATCTTTTTAATATACTGAATGTCAAATTTTTACCTCCTTCAGTTTGCCAAGAAGACCCCATTTGCCCCCTACCCTTCAACTGATTTTTAGCCACAACCACCGTATGGTCCAAAGCATTTTTGGACCGTAAAAGACCCTTTAAATACAGATTTGTGGAGTCCGTGGCATCAAGTTTGATTATTCGTGGTAGCTCTCCCAATGTGGTACGGCTTTATGATATGTTAAATACTAAGGCTAAGAAAGCAAAAAAAACATAACTTTGTAAAAACTAAAATTTTTGAATGCAGAAAACGAAAGCAAGCGCAGATGAACTGATTGCCTTAATTTTGAATGGGATTGAAGACGTTAAAGGAGTTGACATAAATCTACTTGATCTTAGGGAAATCGAAAACACAGTCTGCGACTACTTTATAATCTGCAATGGTACTTCCAATACGCATGTAAACGCAATTGTCTCCTCCATTCAAAAGACCGTGAGCAAGGCCATACATGATAAGCCTTGGCACATTGAAGGTTCTGAGAACGCAGAATGGGTCTTAATGGATTATGTAAATGTTGTAGTACATGTATTTCAAAAACACATCAGGGAATTCTACGACATTGAGGGGCTTTGGGGAGATGCTAAAGTAACCCTAGTGGAGAGCAGCTACAATTCTTAAAAAACAATGGCAAAAGAAAACAATCCAAATAACGCTCCTAAGAAACCTCGTTTTAGTTCGTGGTGGATTTATGGTGTGGTCATCGCTTTGATTATTGGCTTCCAATTTTTTGGAGGCAGTACATTCACGAATACTGAAAAAACCACAACTTCCGAACTTCAAGAGTTTTTACGAAATGGTGACATTGATAAAATCGTCATCATTACCAATACACGTCAGGCCAAGGTTTTTTTAACCGAAGAGGGCTTAAAAAAGGATGTGCACAAAGGTGTTGCCGAAAAGCCGCTTTTTCCGAGCACAGGTCTAGTACCACAATATGTTCTGGATTATGGCGACCTTCAGATATTTCAGAATGAAATCACCGAGATAAAGAAAGAGAACAATTTAGATACCATCATTGAGTTTGATACAGAATCCAATGTATTGGGTGAGCTATTGCTCTCCCTGCTGCCATTTGCCTTGATTATCGGTATTTGGATTTACCTGATGCGAAGAATGTCCGGCGGTGCTGGAGGAGGGGCTGGTGGTCAGATTTTCAACATCGGAAAATCCAAAGCAAAGCTTTTCGACGAAAAAACAGATACCAGAACTTCTTTCAAGGATGTAGCCGGATTAGAAGGTGCCAAGGAAGAAGTCCAAGAAATTGTGGAGTTCCTTAAAAATCCTGATAAATACACCTCTTTGGGTGGTAAGATTCCAAAAGGAGCCCTCTTGGTAGGCCCTCCTGGAACCGGTAAGACTTTGTTGGCCAAAGCCGTTGCCGGTGAAGCCAAGGTTCCCTTTTTCTCATTGTCTGGTTCTGATTTTGTGGAAATGTTCGTTGGTGTGGGTGCATCACGGGTACGGGATTTGTTCAAACAAGCCAAGGATAAATCGCCAGCCATTATTTTTATTGATGAAATTGACGCCATTGGACGTGCCAGAGGAAAGAACAACTTTACCGGCTCTAATGATGAACGTGAAAATACACTCAACCAATTATTGACCGAAATGGACGGTTTTGGAACCAATACCAACGTTATTGTATTGGCCGCTACCAACCGTGCCGATGTATTGGACAAGGCCTTAATGCGTGCCGGACGATTTGACCGTCAAATCTACGTGGACCTCCCTGACCTTAACGAAAGAAAAGAAATTTTTGAAGTACACCTTCGCCCCATCAAAACTGCTGAAACCCTTGATTTGGACTTTTTGGCCAAACAAACCCCTGGTTTCTCCGGTGCCGATATTGCCAACGTTTGCAACGAAGCTGCCTTAATCGCCGCCCGAAAGGAGAAAAAAGCGGTCACCAAGCAAGATTTCTTGGATGCTGTGGATAGAATTGTGGGTGGACTGGAAAAGAAAAACAAAATCATCACTCCAGAGGAGAAAAAGACCATTGCTTACCACGAGGCAGGTCACGCCACCGTAAGTTGGATGCTGGAACATGCCGCACCTTTGGTGAAAGTCACCATTGTGCCACGTGGACAATCTTTGGGTGCCGCTTGGTACCTTCCAGAAGAGCGATTGATTGTTCGACCTGAGCAAATGCTGGACGAAATGTGCGCTACAATGGGTGGCCGTGCCGCTGAGAAGGTCATGTTCGACAAAATCTCCACCGGAGCCTTGAGCGACTTGGAAAAAGTAACCAAACAAGCTCGTGCCATGGTCACCATATATGGCCTTAATGATGAATTGGGGAACATTACCTATTATGATTCCTCCGGGCAGAACGAGTATGGTTTCACCAAGCCTTATAGTGAGGAAACCGCACAAAAAATCGACTTGGAAATTTCCAAGATGATTGAGGAGCAGTACCAACGTGCCATTAAATTATTGGCCGATAATAAAGACAAACTCACTGAGCTCGCTGACAGACTCTTGGAAAAAGAAGTTATCTTTAAGGACGATTTGGAAAAGATTTTTGGCAAGAGGCCCTTCGAGAAAGAAGAATTGAAAGAAGAAGAAGAAGAAGAAGAAGAAGCAAAATAAAATTCAAGTTCAGTTAGACGTATAAATTGATATTGAAAAAAAGCACTTGATACCATAAATGGGAGTTTTTAATAAGCTTTTTGGAGGAGGAAAAAAGGTTTCTAAGGAAACTTTGGAAACCCGTGGAGAGCATATGCCTGATTTAAAAATTCCCGTGGATGAAAAATTTACCATCTACTTTAAAAAAAATGGTGGCAAGTTCATTTACTGCGAAGATTTTGCAGAAGTTTCCGATGCGTTGAAAAGCATTATTTCTGAGAACAATTGGCAAAGCCATCTTTTCTACTCCATGAATCCACAGTTGGAGACTCGTTTTGCTTCAGAAAAAATTGAATTCACGGACAATCGGCAAGAGAGTGATATTTTCTTCACCACTTGTGAGCATTTGGTGGCCCACAATGGTTCCATTTTGGTGTGTTCCAACCAAATCAAGGAAAAAAAACTGGATGAACTCCCCTCAAACCTTATTGTCTTTGCCACTACAAGCCAATTGGTGGATTCCATTAGCGAGGCCTTGAAAATAATCAAGGAGCGCTATCAAAAAAATATTCCCAACAACATTACCACGCTGAAGCACTTCCAACCTACCCCGGAAAACAAAGATGATTTCCTTTCCTACGGCAGTGCATCAAAAAATGTATATCTTTTACTGTTAGAAGACTATTGATAACATGAAAGAAATTCTTAGGCGCTCCATTACAGGGGTCATCTACGTGGTGCTTCTTTTGGGGTCGGTTTTTTTAAGCTCGGACGCTTTCGATTTTCTGTTTATGGTATTTGGGCTAGCCTGTCTTTATGAGTTCAAGAGAATTGTGCGCCTAAAGGGATACTACATTTTCATTGCCTATTTGGCACTATGGTGGGCCTTCATCTACTTGGTTCAGGACAAAACAGCGGTGACCTTATTAATGCTGCTCACCATAACGGTAGATTTGGCCTTGCTCATGTTCCTCTTTTCCAAAAAGCACAAAAAATTTTCAGATTTTCAAAAGTTTGTAATTGCAGTCCTGTATATTGGAGGGGGTTGTATATTTCTAACCATGATTCCTTATAAAGATGATGATTTTGCCCAATTTCTTATCATGGGCATCTTTATACTGATTTGGGTAAATGATACATTTGCATATCTGGTGGGAAGGACATTAGGCCGAACAAAATTATATCCTGCAGTTTCTCCAAAAAAAACCATTGAAGGTTCTTTGGGAGGTCTTATTTTTGCATTGATAACCGCGTACATCATGTCTTGGTACGAAACCAGATTATCGCTAATGGAATGGATGGGTTTGGCTACCGTAATCGTAATCTCCGGCAGTTTGGGAGACTTACTGGAATCCAAATTCAAGCGGATGGCGGGTGTAAAAGACAGTGGGGCAATTTTGCCCGGACATGGTGGGGTTTGGGACCGATTGGATAGCTTGGTGTTTGCAGCCCCATTTGCCTATTTAGTACTTAATATATTCTCATATGTTTCATAAAGAAGGACAAAAAATAATCATCTTCACTTTTTTCGTGGTAGTAGCTGCCATCTTGGCCGCACAGTTCTATATTGAGGTGGAATGGGTGCGATTTGTTGTGCAGATAGCGGCTTTTATCCTTCTTGTGGCCATACTGCAGTTTTTCAGAAACCCCAAAAGACTGGTCACGCCGAATTTTGATGAAATTCTGGCTCCAGTGGACGGAAAAGTGGTCGTTATTGAAGAAGTGGACGAACCTGAATATTTTCAGGATAGACGCAAGCAGGTTTCCATTTTCATGTCGCCCGTGAATGTCCATGTTACCCGATATCCTGCTAGTGGAACGGTAACCTATTCCAAATACCATCCAGGAAAATACTTGGTGGCTTGGCACCCCAAATCAAGCACGGACAATGAACGTACCACTATTGTTCTGCACACCCCTAAATTTGGTGAAATAGGCTATCGACAAATTGCAGGGGCCATGGCCCGGCGCATTGTAAATTATGCCGAAGAAGGAGAACAAGTGACCCAAGGCCAAGATGCCGGGTTCATTAAATTTGGCTCTAGGGTGGATTTACTATTGCCCCTAAACTGTAATATTACGGTAAAACTGGGACAAAAGGTAACTGGCGCCCGAACCTGTATCGCTTCGTATAGAAAAGATGATGATGACCAATGATGAAGATCTAAATAATCGATTTAATGATGCGGTGGCCTTTGTAAATGGGTATACCGAACCGCTTCCTGCCGATCTTTTGCTAAAATTATACGCCTACTTTAAGATTGCCAATAAAAATTATGACAATCCAGGCAGTAGAACTCCATTGATCAATGCGTTTAAAGCGAATGCTTTGTTCCAAGCAAAAAATATAAGTATAAAAGAAGCCATGGAAAAATATATTGAGCTTGTCGATTCTGAGGTGCGGAATCTTTAGGACACCAGTTTGGACGCCACATAGGATTTCTCAAAATATGTAAAGTAGATACCACCAAAAATAGTGATGACAAAGTAGAATGCCACAAAATAGTTACCTGTTGACCAGTAGGCATGGAGTCCAAACCAGTCGTTTGTCATAAAAATCACGAGTAAACCCGCGAGTCCCCTTAAAACTTCTATCCAAACGGCATACTTGGCCCTATCCATCAATGTGGTGAATCCGTAAACACCACAAAAGACAAATGCTCCAAAAAGAAGAAGGCCATCAAAACCAATATCTGAATAATTGTAGAACATGAACAGCATCATTGCTGTGGTAACAATCAATTGAAAAATGGAATACCCTTTTAGTGCATTGGAAGCATCGGGTTTATATTTTCTGAAGTTATAGACATCTTCAATAATCTGTACTGGATATTTTTCTTTCACATCGGATGGTCGCCAACCCGTGGGCATAAACCAAATCCTAAACTTATCCCAATAATTGTTGGTGCGCCAAGCGTCCTGTATCAACCGCCATAAATGTTGAAAATTGATAACAATCGGATTCCAAGTCTGAGCGGGTTTTAGTACGCCGTATTGTGGAGGCACCTCATCCAATTCTTCTTGAAAGGTGCCAAACATTCGATCCCAAATACAAAGAATCTGACCTAGGTTTTTATCGATATATTCCGCATTGATGGCGTGGTGCACCCGATGTTGTGATGGGGTTACAATAACATATTCCAGCCACCCCATCTTACCAATATGCTGGGTGTGGTACCAAAACTGAGCAAATAAATGAATTGGGGCCAAAACAGCGATTACTTCATGCGGAACACCCAATAGTGCGGCGGGAATCAATAAAAGTGCAAAATACCCCAAGAGGTTGGAAACAGGCTGCCTCAAGGCACAAGCTAGATTAAATTCCTCACTGCTATGGTGAATGACATGTTGGTTCCAAAAAAAGTTGATATGGTGACTCAGGCGGTGGTTCCAGTACCCTGCGAAATCCAAAACCACAAAGGCAATAACCCAGACCAACCAAGTCGCTTTAATCTCTGTAAGGGCCAAATGTTCCAATAAAAATGGATAGGATACCAAAATTATCCCAAGACCCAACGAATCCTTGACCACATTGGTAAGCCCAGAGCTGAGGCTGCTTACAGTGTCCATGACATTATGCTTTTGGTTCTTTACAAAATGGCCGTAGCCTATTTCAAACAGAACCAAACCCAGAAAAAATGGGGTGGCGTACAACAAAGCGGTGGCGTAGGTTTCCATATTCCTAAATATATGAAAAAGAAGAATATACCAACCATCCCCAATTGATAAAACGCATGGATAAAACAATGGAAGGCTCACCAGAGTTTACCGCAAACTTTCCAAGCTCTTTTCCAAGGTCTCTATTTTTGCTTCGGCGTCTGCCGCCTTTTTGCGCTCTATGGCCACTACTTGCTCTGGTGCATTGTTCACAAATCGCTCGTTGCTCAATTTCTTCTGGACTGATTGTAAAAAGCCTTTGGTATAGTTGAGTTCCTCGGTAATCTTTTGAATTTCAGCCTCAACATCAATGGCTCCGCCCATGGGGATAAAGTACTCGTTACTTTTCACTCGAAAGGTTAAAGCGCCGTCTAAACTTGAATCTACCGTTTCCAATGTTGAAAGGTTGGCCAATTTTAGGATGATGGCGTTCATCTGTCCACTCACTTTTTCGGTATTGAGCATAAAGAGTTCCAAAGCTTCTTTCTGCGGAATGTTCTTTTCCTTTCGGATGGTACGCACCCCTGAAATCACTTCACTGGCAAATTCAAAATTAGAAATCAAAGATTTGTCCGCATGCCCCACTTCGGGCCATTTGGCCACAATCAATGCATTCTCTGGCGTTCGCTCTGCGATATGCTGCCAAACCTCCTCAGTTAAGAACGGCATAAAAGGATGCAATAATTTCAAGTTTTCCTCAAAAAGCTGGATGACCGCATCAAAAGTGGTCTTGTCGATAGGTTGTTGGTAGACAGGTTTTACAATTTCCAGCAACCATGAACAGAAATCGTCCCAGACCAATTTATAAATGGCCATTAGGGCATCTGAAATTCGGTATTTTGAAAAATGGTCTTCAATCTCGGCCAAAGTCTGGTTCAACTTGGAGGTATACCATTCAATTCCAATTTTTGAAGCTTCGGGTTGTTCTATTTCAGCAACCTCCCAACCTTTTATCAAACGAAAGGCATTCCAAATTTTATTGGCAAAGTTGGCGCCTTGCTGACAAAGGGTTTCATCGAACATGATATCGTTCCCTGCAGATGAACTTAATAAGAGTCCCACACGGACGCCATCGGCCCCGAAATCCTCAATAAGTTTAAGGGCATCTGGGGAATTTCCCAATTGCTTGGACATTTTTCTTCGCTGTTTATCGCGAACAAGTCCTGTGAAATAGACATTCTCAAAAGGTTTTTTGCCCCGGTAGTGGTATCCAGACATGATCATCCGTGCCACCCAGAAGAATATGATATCGGGTGCGGTCACCAAATCGTTCGTAGGGTAATAATAGTTGACCTCCTCATTATCAGGTTCCAAAATACCACCAAAAACGCTCATGGGCCATAACCAAGAAGAGAACCAGGTATCAAGGACATCCGGGTCTTGACGCAGATCAGATTCTTGGATTTTTGGATTCTTGGCTTGGGCCATTTTTAGTGCCTCTTCCTTGGTTTCAGCCACTACAAAATCATCTTGACCATCGCCATAATAATAGGCCGGTATTTGTTGACCCCACCACAATTGTCGGGAAATGTTCCAATCACGGATACCTTCCATCCAATGCCGATAGGTATTGTCGAACTTTTTGGGATAAAACTTGATATCGTTGGTTTTCAATACCCCCTCTAGTGCCGGTTTGGCCAATTCCTCCATTTTCAGGAACCATTGATCGGACAATCTCGGTTCAATCACCGCTTTGGTGCGTTCCGAAGTGCCTACTTTGTTCAAATGTTGTTCAATTTTGACCAAGAAACCTTTTTCTTCCAATTCTTTAGAGATTTCCTTTCGCACCACAAAACGGTCCTTTCCTTCATAATGAAGCCCAAAAGAGTTTAAGGTGGCATCTTCATTGAAAATATCAACTACCTCCAAATTGTGCTTATCACCTAAGTTTTTGTCGTTCTCATCATGGGCCGGGGTCACCTTTAAGCAGCCCGTACCGAATTCAATATCCACATATTCATCTTCAATAATGGGAATAACACGATTACAAATGGGAACAATCGCTTTTTTCCCTCGTAAATGGCGATATCTTTCATCATTAGGGTTGATGCAGATAGCGGTATCCCCCAAAATAGTCTCGGGCCGTGTAGTGGCAATAATCACCTTTTCCTCTGAATCTTCTATGGCATAGGCCAAATAATACAGGTTTCCTTGTCGTTCTTCATAGATTACCTCTTCATCTGAAAGGGTCGTTTTCGCCTCTGGATCCCAGTTTACCATTCGGTATCCCCTGTAAATCAACCCTTTGTTGTATAAATCCACAAAAACTTTGATCACGGAGGCTGACATATCGTCATCCATGGTGAATTTTGTGCGGTCCCAATCGCAAGAGCATCCCAATTTCTTCAATTGCTGTAGAATGACCCCTCCATAATTGTTGGTCCAATCCCAAGCATGCTTTAAAAAGTCCTCACGGGAAAGATTGGCCTTGTTGATGCCTTCCTCCCTCAATTTTCCCACTACTTTAGCCTCTGTGGCAATGGAAGCGTGGTCCATTCCGGGCACCCAGCAGGCATTCTTGCCCAAAAGCCGTGCTCTTCGGATAAGCACATCTTGCAGTGTATTGTTGAGCATGTGCCCCATATGCAGCACGCCGGTCACGTTTGGCGGGGGAATGACTATGGTATACGGCTCCCTTTCATCAGGTTTTGAACTGAAAAAATCGTGCTTCATCCAGTAGGCATACCAATGCCCTTCCACCCTATTGGGCTCATATTTTGATGGAATTTCCATTATTTCGGTATAATTTTTGTTTATAGGATACGGATTGGTTTTTGTAAGGAAAGCGTAACGTTAAATTAATGCTATTCTTCAGCTATTGACCAATCCCGAAATACGAAACAAAAATAAGTAACGTTATTACATAACAAAAGAATTTTGGATGCAGGTGATAATTCATCTACATTTGAAGTTCACCCAAAAACCAAAAAAATGAAAAAAACTGTACTTATGCTGTTTGTTGGGTTGCTTTCCCTAGGAATCCATGCCCAAGATACAGCTGCTAAGATTGAGTTTAAGAGTGAGACCATTGACTACGGTGATATTGCCAAAGGCAGTAATGGAGTCCGTGTATTTGAATTTACCAATACAGGAACAGCACCATTAGTTATCAGCAATGTTAGATCTAGCTGTGGATGCACTATTCCAAAAAAGCCTGAAGAGCCTATATTACCTGGCAAAACAGGTCAGATTGAGGTAAAATATGATACCAACAGAGTTGGTCCTATCAGAAAGGCCATCACTGTTACATCAAATGCGGATACGCCAACAAAGGTTCTTAAGATAAAAGGAACTGTTAAGGCCGAAGGAGCCAAATAAGTGGAAAAGAAATTATGTTAAAAAAAGCCCTGAAAAATTTCGGGGCTTTTTCTTTTTAGTCGTCGTCGAACACCTTTTTCAGTACGAAAGTGAACAACAAATCCTTGTTATAGCGCTCAATAAGCACCTTAATGCGCTTGCCTTCTTTTTCATTGAGCATTTTGAGGATTTCCTGAAGTTTGTAGCGGTGTATCCGTTTGCCGTTAACGGCTAAAATTACATCACCTTCGCGCAGACCAGCCTCAGCAGCCGGACTCCCCGCTCTAATACCTGACACAATGATTTCAGGCACAAGGCTTAATCGGGTTTTGTTCTCCAAGAGAATCTGTACGTTACCAAAGGTTGAGTTGTCATCTTCCCTGACCACGCCATCTAGGCCCGCAATGCTTTCCGCAATATAGCGCAACCCATTATGCTGCAGGTCTATCCCTGCCAAATTATACTGGAAGGGTGTCTTAAAATTACCGTTCTTTTTAAAGGAGACCAGCCCGTTTCGGTAGTCAAAGGTAATATTGAAGCGTTTAAGAATCTCACCTCCGACGCTTCCGTTACGGTCCCCTAAATTTTCTATGAACCCATATGATTCGCGATACGGAAAAGCCGCTTTGGCATCTTTTAGTTCAAAATCACCAATTTTAACACCACTAACTTTGGTCCTTTTTCCAAAAATATCACCACTCAGGCCACGACCCAGATAGTCCTCGTAGTTCTTTTCTGGAATCTCCAACCCCTTTTCAGGCTGATGAAAAAGCCAAAGTGCATCACTACTTCCGGTATCCACCAGTAATTTCACTGGAATATTTTCAGAATCCTTAATCAATACGGTTCCCTCTACATAGGCCTTTCTATTTTCGATGGACAAGGGAAGGGTTTGGGATTTTTTGTGCCGTTTGCGTTCGTATAGCCGTGGATTATGTAGCTTGATGTTTTTAGCATTGTAGTTGATTTCAACAATAAAATCCCTAAAAATTTCATAGCCTAGAATTCCATGTACAGCAACTCCCAGTGATGTGGAAAAATTAATTCCCTTATCCAAAACCACATATAGATCTTGGGAATAGTTCTTTGCCTTTCCCAACGTAAAGGTGTTTCCTTGCGAACTCAAGGCTTTCATGGGTTCACCACCACCAAGTCCACGGATGGTAACTTCAGAAACATTGTTAATAGGAATGGAATCTTGATCGGAAAGGTTGAAAAGAATGGGCCTGCTCACTCCTGAATCCAGCACAAACTTGAGTTCGGTACCATTAATATCCAAGGGGATGATTATAATGTTATTAATCAGTTCAAACCTGATTTTTTGAAATTTCTGGTTTTTGGGCAAAGTAAAGCCCTGCGCCATCCCAATCAGGGGCACCAACATTAAAAGAAGCACAAAAAAAAGCTTGTTTTTTTTCAATTTACTTACTTCTAAGGGATTATGCTTATTAAATATACAAATTAATCAAAGACACTCCTTTCTATTTAACATTCTAGAAAGTATATAAATAATGGTGCAATGTGTTGTTTTCAAGGGTTGGTTTTCCCATTTTTGCGTAAAAATTTGTCCATGCCAACTATTTCCAACAAAGGGAGGCAAATGCCCGCTTCCCCCATCCGTAAACTGGTTCCTTATGCCGAAGACGCAAAAAAGAGGGGAATCCATGTCATTCATCTCAATATTGGACAGCCTGATATAAAGACTCCAAAAGTTGCCTTGGATGCTGTTAGAAATCACAACATTGAAGTGTTGGCGTATAGCATGACAGAGGGGTCTGAGGAGTATCGGGAAAAAATTGCCGGGTATTATGCCCAAAAAGACATTCATGTTACCGCTAAGGAGGTAATTGTGACCACAGGGGGGTCCGAAGCTCTTTCCTTTGCCATGGGTTCCATTATGGACGCAGACGATGAAATCATCATTCCCGAGCCCTTTTATGCCAATTATAACGGATTTGCAACGGCGGCCGGGGTTAAAGTGGTTCCCATTGCCTCATCCATAGAAACTAATTTTGCACTCCCTCCCATATCGGATTTTGAGAAGTTGATAGGTCCAAAAACGAAAGCCATCCTTATCTGCAACCCCGGTAATCCAACAGGATATCTATATAGCAAGGAAGAAATTCAGCAATTGGCCGCTTTGGTCAAAAAACACGATTTATTCCTTATTGCAGATGAGGTCTATCGAGAATTCACCTATGACAACAAGCAGCATTATTCCATCTTACAGGAAGAGGGCCTTGAGGCAAATGCTATAGTGGTCGACTCCGTTTCCAAAAGATACAGCATGTGCGGTGCGCGGATTGGGTGTTTATTGTCAAAAAATAAGGATGTGATTCAGACCGCAATGAAATTCGCACAAGCGCGGTTATCACCCCCAACATTTGCTCAAATTGCCAGCGAGGCCGCTCTGGAAACTCCGAAATCCTACTTTGATGATGTCATTGAAGAATATGTTGCCCGTAGAGATGTGTTGATCACCGAACTCAAAAAACTGCCCGGTGTAAAAGTGGCCGTACCACAAGGTGCTTTCTATTGCGTAGTGGAATTACCAATAGAAGATGCTGATGATTTTGCACAGTGGCTTTTGGAAAAATTTGAAATTGATGACAGCACTGTTATGGTTGCACCAGCAGCAGGCTTCTATGCCACACCCGGTTTGGGAAAAAACCAGATTAGGATTGCCTATGTGCTGGAAAAAAACCAACTTGTAAAGGCTGTACACATTCTGGGTAAAGCCTTAAAGCAGTACAATTCCAATTCGTGAATATACAGGAAAACATATCCTTAAAGCACCACAATACCTTTGGTATAGATGTAAAAGCACGGTATTTTGTTGAAATTACCGGACTGGCACAGTTGCAGAAAATCCTTGAGCTAAAAGCCTATCCCAAAAAGTTCATTCTCAGTGGTGGAAGTAATATGCTCCTCACCAAGGACATTGATGCTTTGGTAATGCACATCAATCTTAAGGGCATCAGTATTGTTGATGAAAATGAGGACGATGTAGAAATCAAGGTGATGGCCGGTGAAAACTGGCACGAACTGGTTTTATGGAGTTTAGAAAAAGGCTATGGGGGACTGGAAAATCTTTCTTTGATTCCCGGAAATACAGGAACGGCGCCTATTCAGAACATTGGGGCTTATGGCGTTGAATTGAAGGACGTTTTTGTGAGCTGCTCCGCCATGGAAATCGAAACCGGGGAATTAGTGGCCTTTGGTCATGATGCCTGCGAGTTTGGGTATAGGGATTCCATTTTTAAAAATGAAGCAAAAGGAAAATACATCATCACCTCGGTAAACCTTAAACTCACCAAAAAGAACCACACTTTGCATACGGGGTATGGCTCCATCGAACTGGAACTAAGGGAAAAAGGCATTGTACACCCTACCATTCGGGATATTTCCAACGCAGTGATTGCCATCCGGCAGAGCAAACTACCAGACCCAAAAGAATTAGGCAATAGTGGAAGTTTTTTCAAAAACCCCATCGTTTCCCACAAAACTTATACAAAACTCATAAAAAAATATCCAAAGGTACCTTCATACGAGGTAGAAGACGGTGAGTACAAGATTCCGGCAGGTTGGCTCATTGAGCAATGTGGTTTTAAGGGAAAACGCTTTGGTGATGCGGGTGTACATGAAAAACAGGCATTGGTGCTTGTAAATTATGGAAATGCCACCGGGGCAGAAATATGGAAATTGGCCCAACACATACAGAAAGAGGTGGCTGAACAGTTTAAAATAAAAATTCAGCCAGAGGTGAATATCATAAAATAACCCCCGCATTGAAACAATAACGGGGGTTATACCAAACCAAACTAACCAAACTTATATATGTCCTATGAGCCCAAACGCTCTTTGTTTTTCAATTTTAAAGCCGGCAAATAATGCTTTTTCTACCTTAGCTTTGTTCTATATACGATTTAAACCCTATTTTAGATTTCGCCCTTTAAAATTTTATCATAGTAGACCCTGAATGAGTACACTGATTGAGAGACATATTGTTTCGCTACTAGCGGAAAAGGACGATAAAGCCATATCCTTACTGTATGAAAATTACGGGGACACCTTATTTGGTGTAGCGTACAAAGTGGTAAAAGATGAGGATTTGGCTCAAGATGTGCTTCAGGAAAGTTTCATCAAAATTTGGAAAAAAGCAGACACCTATGACGCTTCCAAGGCCAAACTTTTTACATGGTTGTTCCGCATTACACGCAACACCGCAATCGATAAATTAAGAAGCGTAAATAATAAATCCGACAAGGAAGTCCAAATAGACGTTTCAGACGTATATAACTTAGGAGTGAGTGGAATAAGTCCCGAGCATCTAGACGTTCAGGAAAACTTGCACAAACTGGAGGAAAAGTACAGAATTGTTCTTGAAGCTCTATTTTTTGAAGGAATGACGCAACAGGAAGCAAGTGACGAATTGGATATTCCCTTGGGGACCATAAAATCTAGATTAAAGATTGGTCTTAGGGAACTTGGAAAGATTTACGGTACAACCATGATGCTACTAGTATTATTAAACGTATTGCCATGAAGGAAAAAGTTAAACAATTTTTAGATTCGGACATTCTCGAAAAATATTTGGTTGGAGATGCTTCAAAAGAGGAAGCATTACAAGCCGAACGTTATATTGCCATGTACCCTGAGGTAAGGGATATCTACAATGAACTTCAAGATAATTTGGAGGCCTTCGCTAAGATGTATGCCAAGAAAACCCCTGAAGGACTCAAAGAAATCATTATTGCAAGTGCAAAACAAGAAAAGGCTGTCTTCAAGAGGTTCTATAAATATGCGGTTGCTGCAAGTGTGGCCATCATGATTTTTGCCGGGTCGTCTTATTTCTTCTGGAGCCAGAACCAAACCCTACAGCAAGAAAATACTTTGGTGACCAACAAAATCAAGTATTTGGAAGACAACATGAAGGACCAACTGGAAGATATGCGCAATCAGTTTATCGTCCTCAACAACCCAGATACCCGAAAATATCAGGTAAAAGGCCAACGCGAGGGAAAAGAACTTAAGGCTATCGCCTATATTAACCCTGTAAAAAAGCTGTCGTACATCAATGTTAGCAATGTTCCCCAATTACCGGAGAACAAATGTTTCCAAATGTGGGCCGAAGTCAATGGGGAATTAGTGAATTTGGGTGTCATCAAAGAATTTAACGACAAGGATAAACTTCTTGCCCTACCCTATGCAGATAAGGCTGTAGGTTACATTACCATTGAACCGGAAGGCGGCAACACCTCTCCCTCTGTGGAAAACATTGTGGCCAATATCAACTATTAAAAGCTCCCCCTAAAGTATTCCTAAACTACTCCTGCTTTCGTTGGGTATTTTGTACCTTTGTGCAAAAGTTGGATTATGAAGTTAGCACTATTGACCATAGGTCTATTGGCATTGGCATTTGCTGGAATCGCCATTAAAATCTGGGGTAAAAAAGATGGAAAGTTTGCCGGAACGTGTGCAAGCCAAAACCCTTACCTAAACAAAGAAGGTGAAGCTTGTGGTTTCTGCGGAAAACAGCCAGACGAACAAGAGTGCAAGAGAGATTCCATGCCAGAACTTCAGTAACCCTCCTTTTGCAACGCTTATTGCAAAACCACATTTTTGGAGAAAACCGAGCAGTTCATTAAGGAAAACATTGAAAAAGCCAAGCAGGGCAATCAGATTGCCTTTAGTACGCTTTTGGATACCTTTTGGAATGATGTATATGGTTTTCAGTTGATGCGCACCAAAAATGAAAATGATGCCGAGGACATTACCATCCGAACCTTTTCAAGGGCTTTTGACAAAATAGACACTTACGATGACACCTACGAGTTCAAAACTTGGCTCATCACCATCTCCAAAAATTTACATGTAGACCTTATTCGCAAAAGAAAGCGAAGTCTCTTGGATGAAATGGATTCCAAAGGCGACGAGGTAAAAAAAGTCTTGGACGAAACTCCTTCTGTGGAAGACCAATTGATCATTGAACAAAATCTTGCCAACTTGTTGCGGGACATCAAAAAATTGAAACCACACTATCAAAAGGTCATCAATCTGAGGTATTTTAACGAGTTGAGCTATGCCGATATCGCCAAAGAACTCAACGAACCCATGAACAATATCAAGGTAAAACTCCTGCGTGCCAAGAAGCTTTTGGCCGAAATCATTAAGAAAAAGTGAGTCGTTCTAAGACTACTGGTTTCCTTCCCAGTTTCGTATCTTTGTATCTCTAATTTTGTTGTATGAGCATAAGTTTAGCGGAAAATGTACATCCACCAAAAGGAAAACCAAAATGGCTTCGGGTAAAGCTCCCAACAGGGAAAAAATACACCCAGTTACGAGGTCTGGTGGACAAGTATGACCTGCATACTATCTGCACCTCAGGAAGTTGCCCCAATATGGGCGAATGCTGGGGAGAAGGTACGGCTACCTTTATGATATTAGGGAACATTTGCACCCGTTCCTGTGGATTCTGTGGTGTAAAAACTGGTAGACCCGAAAGCGTGGATTGGGCCGAACCCGAAAAGGTGGCACGCTCCATAAAAATCATGAACATTAAGCATGCCGTTCTCACCTCTGTGGACCGGGACGATTTAAAAGATATGGGCTCTATTATCTGGGCCGAAACCGTGAAAGCGGTCAGGAGAATGAACCCAGAAACCACCATGGAAACCCTTATCCCAGATTTTCAGGGCATTGAAACCCATTTGGATAGAATTTTGCAAGTTGCTCCCGAGGTCATCTCTCACAATATGGAAACGGTAAGAAGACTCACCCGTGAAGTTCGGATTCAGGCCAAATATGACAGAAGTTTGGAAGTTTTAAACTATTTGAAGAAAAACGGGGCCAATAGGACCAAATCTGGTATCATGCTGGGCTTGGGAGAAGAAGAAAATGAGGTGATTGCCACCATGGAAGATCTTAGAAGCGTAGATGTAGACGTGGTAACCATTGGACAATATTTACAACCTTCCAAAAAACACCTTCCTGTAAAACAGTTCATTTTGCCCGAACAGTTTAAAAAATATGAGGAAATTGGATTGGAAATGGGCTTTAGACATGTGGAGAGTGGCGCTTTGGTGAGATCCTCCTATAAGGCTCATAAACATATACACTAGGTCGTTTGACCGTCCCCTATCATGAAAAATATTGTAATCGGTATAAATGGCTTTGGCCGAATTGGCCGAACCCTTTTTAGACTGCTTCAAAACCATCCAAATATTAGCGTGGCAGTCATCAATGATTTGGCAGATGCCAAAACCTTGGCGCACCTTCTAAAATATGACAGCATTCATGGCTCATTGAGTGATGAAGTGCAATCTGATGGTAATAATATAACGGTCAAAGGCAAAAAAATCAACGTTCTAAATCATCAACATCCAAAAGATATCGATTGGAAGGCCCATGGTGTAGACCTTGTAGTTGAATCCACCGGAAAGTTCAAGAAAAGGCAGGATTTGGAGTTTCACCTAAAAAATGGCGCCAAAAAGGTAATTCTTTCTGTTCCACCTGACGATGAATTCATAAAAATGGTAGTCCTAGGGGTGAACCAAGAGATTATTGGCCCAGAGGATGACATCATCTCTAATGCTTCTTGCACCACCAACAATGCGGCACCCATGATTAAGGTGGTAAACGAACTTTGTGGCATTGAGCAGGCCTATATCACCACAGTGCATTCCTACACCTCGGACCAAAGGCTTCATGATGGCCCACATCGTGATTTAAGAAGGTCCCGCGCTGCGGCACAATCGATTATACCCACCACAACAGGTGCAGCCAAGGCCTTAACCAAGATTTTTCCCGAACTGTCTGATGTTATTGGAGGTTGTGGCATTCGCGTACCCGTACCCAATGGCTCCCTTACAGACATCACTTTTAATGTGAAAAGGGAAACTTCCATTGACGAAATAAATAGTACCTTTAAGAGATTAGCGGAAAATGAACTGAACAACATTCTCCAGTATACGGAAGACCCAATTGTTTCTATCGATATAAACAATAGTTGTCATTCTTGTACGTTTGATTCTTTGATGACCTCCGTGATTGGAAAAATGGTGAAAATTATCGGGTGGTATGACAATGAGACTGGTTATTGTTCCAGAATTGTTGATTTAATAGCTTTGCTTATAAAGAAAGATTACGTTTGACCTCGAACTTACTACACAAATGGATTGGCGTTAGGTCGCTGTTTCTGTTGTGCATGTTAATATGCACCCAAATATCCTTTGGTCAAAATCAAGATGACATTAGTTCTACGGCCAAAGTGCAGGCCATCTTTGATGAATTCACAGAATATAGGCATCAAAACAAGTTGGACCTAGCTTTGGAAACCTTGGATGAGGCTGCTAAAATTGCAGAAAGTAACGAAGATGTAAAACTTTTACTGGATACCTATCATCAATTCGCCCGCTTATATTTGGAAGAAGGTGATAGGGATACCGCTATTTTTTATTGGGATAGGGCCAGCATTCTACTAAAGGATGTCTCATACTCCTACGGCCAAGCCTTTCATCTGTATTTGGACGCAGCACTCCGTTTTGAGGAAGGCAACAACTTTCAATCCCTAAAATCCCTGGAAGAATCCAGAATGCTGAGCAACAACAGAAATCTCAGTAACAATATTCTGCTTTTAGAAGCCTATATTTTTACAAATATTGAAAAATATGACGATGCCATTAAAAACCTTCATGCGCTTATTGTAAACTCAGACGATAAGGAAAGGGCATATCTGGCCACAAAAGCCAACCTACAATTGTCCACAATCAGCATCAAGCTCAATGACATGGAAGAGGGCATTGTCCATTCCAAAGCCGCTTTGGAATTGGCAGAAAAACATGGATTCTCCAAAGAGATAAGAGCAGCGAATGAAGAGTTGTCCAAAATTTATGAATCTATTGGTCGCTATAATGAAGCTTTAAGTTACAACCGAGCGTTAGAGCAAATAAAAGACTCCATTTTTACTATTGAAAAGGCCAAACTTGATGCCGACAAAGCCGACAAACTACGGTTTGAGCACCAGATGAACGAAATAAACAAGCTCACAGCCAAGAATGAGGAATTGAGCGAATCCAAAAACCGTTCAGAAATCACAGCGATTTTAACTTCCGCTTTTTTAACAATCATCTCATTGCTCGCAGTATCCCTTTTTAGAAACAACCAAATCAAGTTAAAGACCAACGATTTGTTGTACACCAAAAACAAAGAATTGGAGTTGGCCAGGGATTCAGCGGTTTCGGCCATGGAAGCAAAGACCAATTTCCTTTCAACTGTAACCCACGAGCTTAGAACGCCTTTGTATGCCGTAACCGGCCTCACGCACCTGTTGTTGGAAGAAAATCCGGCCGAACACCAAAAAGAACACCTAAAATCATTAAAGTTTTCAGGAGAATATTTGTTGAACTTCATCAACGACATCCTTCAAATCAACAAAATAGACGCTGACAAACTGGAACCGTTGAGCATTGAGTTTAAACTAGAAAAAGTCCTCGCTGATGTTGTTGATTCCTTGCAACAGAACGCCAATGAAAATAAAACCAAACTCATTTTGGACTATGACCCCAATATTCCTAATCAGCTATTGGGTGACCCTATAAAACTATCGCAAATCTTCATGAATCTCGTAGGTAATGCCCTAAAATTCACCAAGAATGGAAAGGTTGAAGTCATTGCCAAATTATTGAAAAAAGAAGAAGACCAAGTAAAACTATATTTTGAGGTTAGGGACAACGGCATTGGAATTTCCGAAGATCAGCAGAAAAACATTTTCGATAGTTTTGAGCAGGGCTCCATCCAAATTAACCGTGAATATGGAGGTACTGGCTTGGGTCTTACCATCGTTAAAAGTTTACTCGGACTCTTTGGCAGTACCATTCAATTGGAAAGTGAGATTGACCACGGTAGTTCTTTCTTTTTTGAAATGGACCTTAAATGTGATGAGAAAGCCATTGATGAGGTTAGCTTTGAATTGAATCCGGAAGAGTTTGACTTTAAAGGACTTCATATATTGATTGTAGAGGACAATAAGATCAATCAGGTGATTACCAAGAAAATGCTCACCAAAAAAGAGATTACCTGCGATATTGCAAATAACGGTAACGAAGCCATTGACTTGGCCAAGGCCAATACGTATGATTGTATTTTAATGGATATTCACATGCCTGGCATCAGCGGTGAGGAGGCTACGCGCCAAATTCGAAAATTTGACCCAGACATACCCATTATTGCTTTGACCGCAATTTCTTTGGATGATAGTCTGGACAGTTTCTACAAAGCTGGATGTAATGATGTGGTCACCAAACCCTTTAAACCAGAGGTATTCTATCAAAAGATTGGTGAAAACATTTCCAAAAGTAAGATGCAGGGGCTCATTTAAATCAAACTTTTAAGGGTTGTCTCTAAAAACAAATGGTCCTCAGTACCAAAACTATGGGCCACTTCCACATAAAATAGATTTTTGACTCGACCCTGTAATCGCACATAGTCCTTTTCTGTAGTGAGAATCAAAGCATGGTCCCTGAACTTTTGTATATCACTTTCCGAAAAATGATGATGATCTCCAAACTTGTAATGCTCAAATTCCACCCCCTCAGATTGTAAGTACTGCACCAAAGGTTCTGGTTGTGCTATACCCGTAACTAAGGTCACCTTCTTTTTCCGAACATCAGACAAGCTCAGAGTTCCCACCTCCCCTTTTAAAATAGTGCTGTATTCCAAAGTGGCGAACAGTACTTTTTGATGTGGTAGCGGTTTTAGTTTATGCTGAATCCTATTTTTCTCCGATTGGGACAAATTCTTGGGACATTTGGTAACAATAATGCAATCGGCACGTTTAGCTTCTCTCTTGCTATCGCGAAGGTCTCCCGTAGGAAGATACCAATCATCCACATAAAGATTACCATACCTGGTCAAAAGAATGGAAAAATTAGGTTTCACCCTTCTGTGCTGAAATGCATCGTCCAGTAAAATAAGTTCTGGCTTTACTTTATTTTCCAGTTGCGTGATACCATTCCTTCGGTCCGCATCCACGGCCACAGTGATTTCAGAAAATTTTTGGTGCAATTGATAGGGCTCATCGCCCAAATCCAAAACGGAACTGTTATCATCGGCCCATAAAAAACCTTTGGACTGCCTTTTATACCCCCGACTCAATACCGCAATGGTATGCCCCTCGAACATACGAACTAAAAATTCAATCATTGGGGTTTTTCCTGTTCCACCAACACTTAAATTGCCAACACACAACGTTGGGGTTTTACAAGTATGGGATTTGAATACACCTGTGTCGTATAGAAAATTTCGCAAATGCACCACTAGGCCATAGACCAAAGAAAACGGAAACGCTATTTTACGGAGCAATTGCAACATGGGACGAAAATATAATATTTTATCTTTAGCCTACTTAAGAAAAACAAATGACCGTAAAGGATATCACAAAAATACTGGAAGAGCTGGCTCCCTTAGCCCATGCGGAGGATTTTGATAATGTAGGGTTGTTGGTAGGTGACCCAAATATGACCGTAAATGGCATATTGGTAACCTTGGACACTTTGGAAAACGTTGTGGATGAGGCAATTTCAAAAAAATACAATCTCATCGTCAGTTTCCACCCCATTATCTTTTCTGGGCTAAAAAAACTCACGGGAAGTAATTATGTACAACGGGTTGTTATGAAGGCAATTGCCAACAACATTGCCATTTATAGCATGCACACTGCGTTGGATAATAGTAAAAATGGGGTCAACGCCAAAATTTGTGAGGTCCTGGGCATAGAAAATCCTAAAATACTGATTCCCAAGTCAGGAACCATAAAAAAATTGACTACCTACGCCCCCATAAATGAGGCGGAAACGGTAAAATCTTCTCTTTTTGCAGCAGGAGCGGGTGAAATTGGAAAATACAGCAATTGTAGTTTCAGTCTGGAAGGTTCGGGTACTTTTATGGCTGGGGAAGAAGCAAACCCCACTATTGGGGATATCGGAAAGGTTCATGTGGAGAACGAAGTCCAAATCAACGTAATTTTCTCTTTTGAAAAAGAGCAGCAAATCTTGAACGCTCTTTTTGATGCACATTCCTATGAAGAAGTGGCATATGAAATCTCCGTCCTCCAAAATATAAATCAAGATATCGGAATCGGTATGGTAGGTACCTTGAAGACCGAGATGGATGAAATTGAATTTTTGGAATACGTAAAAACCAAAATGAATGCCTCCGTTGTCCGTCACACCAGATTACTGGGCAAAAAGGTAAAACGGGTTGCTGTTTTGGGAGGAAGTGGTGCTTTTGCCATTTCGGCGGCCAAAAAAGCCAAAGCGGATGTTTTCATCACGTCTGACCTAAAATACCACCAGTTTTTTGAAGCCGAAAACCAACTTGTTCTTGCGGATATTGGGCACTTTGAAACTGAGCAGTTTACAAAAGATTTATTGGTTGATTATCTTACAAAAAAAATTCCTAATTTTGCAGTCTCTTTATCGGAGAGTAAAACAAATCCCATCAAGTATTTATAAACAATATGGCGAACAAAAAAGAAAGCACCGTGGAAGAAAAATTAAGAGCATTGTACGATCTACAGCTCATTGATTCCAGGGTTGATGAAATACGCAATGTGCGGGGAGAACTCCCATTGGAAGTACAGGACTTGGAAGATGAGGTACTTGGCCTTAAAACCCGTATGGACAAACTAAAAACAGACGTTGAGACCATTAATTTTGAGATTACGGCCAAAAAGAATCTCATTGAGGAGTCCAAAGCACTTATTAAAAAATATGCGGAACAGCAAAAGAATGTCCGTAACAGCCGTGAGTTCAACTCCTTGAGCAAAGAGGTTGAGTTCCAAGAATTGGAAATTCAATTGGCGGAAAAGAACATTAAGGAGTTCAAGGCCCAAATTGAACAGAAAAAGGAAGTTATCGCTGAAACCAAAGAAAAGCTTTCTGAGCGCGAAGGTCACTTAAAGCACAAAAAAGGGGAACTGGATGCTATTCTTGCTGAAACAGAAAAAGAAGAAAAAGCTCTTTTGAAAAAGTCAGAAGAGTTTGAAGAAAAAATTGAAGATCGTTTAGTTCAAGCCTACAAAAGAATTCGTACCAATGTAAAAAATGGTCTTGCCGTGGTTCCTGTGGAGCGTGGTGCATCTGGAGGTTCGTTCTTCACTATTCCACCCCAAGTTCAGGTAGAGATTGCTTCCCGTAAAAAAATCATTACGGATGAACACAGTGGACGGATTTTGGTAGACCCACTTTTGGCAGAAGAAGAACAAGAAAGAATGCAGAATATGTTTGCGAAACTGTAAACATTTGCATTTCCTTTAAAAATAAAAGCCACCTTTTGGTGGCTTTTTTGTTTTCTTTCATTTATGGCATTTCAAAGGAGTTTACGACTGAGAAATCTATTTCCACTGCTTTTTAGATTTCTAGCTTTGCTCGAAATGACAAAAGCATTTTCAAGATTGTCATGCCGAACTTGTTTCGGCATCTCATTTCAGAATACATCTTCGATCAAATTCGTGGGGTTCGTGTCAAACTTTAAAAAGATGTCTCGACTGCGCTCGACATGACAACAAGACCCTAAAAATCCTTTCTAACTATCGCCCAATAGTTCCAGAATCTTGTTTTCTACTTCCTTGGTTTCCCATTCCGACTCAATATTTGGCATTTTCAATACCTC
The DNA here is from genome assembly GCF_040705235.1 of Allomuricauda sp. ANG21. Lineage (NCBI taxonomy): Bacteria > Pseudomonadati > Bacteroidota > Flavobacteriia > Flavobacteriales > Flavobacteriaceae > Allomuricauda > Allomuricauda sp. ANG21. The sequence goes on from NZ_JBFCVT010000001.1 coordinate 75,275, forward strand.
TTTCATAATTGATTCTTGCTCATCCCCTATGGCCAGTGCTTCGGTATACGGCCTTTCGGAGAAAGTAACCCTGGAATAAACGGGAATCCATTTGTCTGGATGTTTAGTGGAAAACCACTTTTCAATCTTCTTTTGTAATAGAAATTTAGGGTCAGCCGTTTTACTGCTCATCTCCACAAAGTTTCGGTAACTAAGCTCGGCAATGGCATCCGCATTGGGTTTTCGCTCCTCTTGGTACTTCTCAAAAATAGTATTCCAATCATCACCATGAGCTTCCATAAATTCATTCAACACATAAATATCCTCAAACCCAGCGTTCATCCCCTGCCCATAAAACGGAACAATGGCATGGGCCGAATCGCCAACCAAGGCCACTTTGTCCCAATAGGTCCACGGGTAACATTTCATGGTGACCATGGCACTGGTTGGGTTTTTGAAAAAATCCTGGGATAGGTTTTCAATATCCTTTCTGACATTGGGAAAATACGTAGCAAAAAACATTCGCGCTGCTTCTTCCGTAGTGATGCTTTCAAAAGAGACCTCCCCTTCAAAAGGTAAAAACAGCGTACAAGTAAAACTTCCATCTATATTGGGCATGGCAATGAGCATGAACTTGCCCCTTGGCCAAATATGGAACGAATTTTTATCCAATTTATGAGTTCCATCCTCATTGGCAGGTATGGTCAATTCCTTATAGCCCACATCGATGAAATCTTGGGAATAATCAAATCGGCTACGTCGCTGCATTTTGTGACGTACCCTTGAAAAGGCTCCATCACACCCGAAAATAATATCATATTGGTATTCCTTCCACTCGCTTTTTTCGGTTTCTCCAGTGTATATTTTGGCTTCGGGAAGGTTTACATCCCATACTTTTTCATTGAACCGGAATTCAACCCCCGCTTCCTCGGCCAAATCAATCATTTTTTTATTGAGGATTCCTCGAGAAATGGACCAAATGGCCTCACCCTCTTTCCCATATTTCTGAAAATAGACGGGTTTATCATTTACGTGCATTGCCCTTTTATCCAAGGGAATGGCAATTTCCTTGATGCGTTCTTCCAAACCAACTTTTCGCAAAGAACGCCATCCTCTATTGCTCATGGCCAAGTTAATGGAGCGGCCCGAAAATTTAATAGTCCTAATATCCGGTCTACGATCAAAAACCGTAACCGAATGTCCTTTTTTACGTAGATAAATGGCTAAGAGAGAACCCACCAATCCGGAACCGATGATGGCTATGTTTTTTGGCGTCTGTGTCATAAATGCCCAATGGCGAATTCCAATTACCCTGTAAAAATACGCAAATTGGGCGGCTTTAGCAGTTTCTACATTTTAAATTGAAAATCAACACATTACGAATTCAAACGCCAAGAGCAACCAATATATCACTCATTTTTAACACTTCTTTAAAGTCTGGTGACATCTTTGTTGCCGTATATATGTTAAATAAAATATTCCGCTTCGGCGTCCATATATATGCAAAAAGTCCTTCACAAAAACTTGCGAAGGACTTTTTCCCTTTTTAAGGTATTTTTATCTTATTTCAAGATTTCATCCACAATTCCGTATTCCACAGATTCTTCGGCACCCATCCAATAATCGCGATCAAAATCCTTCATGACCTTATCAAAAGGTTGACCACAGTTTTCAGCCAAAATCTTTGCGCCCAATTCCTTGGTTTTAATGATTTCCTTGGCCTGAATCTCAATATTGGAAGCCTGACCTCGTGCTCCACCACTAGGTTGGTGAATCATAACCCGTGCATGGGGTTGAATGAATCGTCTCCCCTTTTTTCCAACGGATAAAAGAATGGACCCCATAGATGCTGCCAAACCGGAACAGACTGTTGAAACGGGACTTTTAAGTTGTTTTATGGTGTCGTAAATAGCAAAACCGGAGGTAACATACCCTCCAGGGCTATTGATAATCAGTTGAATTTCCTTGTTATTTTGCAAATCCAAGTACAGTAGACGATCTATGACGTGCTTTGCGGAATCATCATCCACCATTCCCCACAAAAACACCTTGCGTTCTTCTAACAGTTTTTCTTGGATCAATTCTTGAACCTTTCCTTTCTTTTGACTCATTTTTTATGTGTTGAAAGTTTCAAAAATAATCAAATTCCGAGGAAATATTGGTGGATAATCTGCTTTTGTCCAAATACCGGTTCTACGATCTAATTTCCACCTTTTGAGCAACCACATCTTTGATGGGTATCACAAATTTTCCTGCCTTGGTTACTAACGTAAGGCTGTTGTTCTCAATGGCCTCAATAGTCCCGGAATCATCGCCAATGGTTATTTTGTCGCCCACAGCATAGGTTTTCCGAGTGTAGTAAGACCGAAGGATATCCGCTATTACATCTTTGGAGCCCAATCCCAACCCTAGACCAAAAGCCAATAAAAAGGAACCTAATATCAATGTTATGTTGTTGGTAATGATGGTAGTATCAACCCCGGCTTGGTTCAAAGCCGTAATTGACATAAAAATCACAATGATGTAAAACAATAGGTTGCTCACCAAATTGGAACCGCCCAATTCCAATGAATCAAACAAACGTTTTAAAGTGTTTTTTACCAAATTCCCAATATAAAAACCAATCATGAGCAGTACTAAAGCACTAAAGAATCTAGGCAAATAGCGCAAAAGCACTCCTATTTCGTTGGATAAAACGCCCCAGTTGAGAATATCGGCAGCTACAATCAGGAATACCAGCAATAGTCCCCATTTTACAAAACCTAGAATAATTTTTACAATATCAATTTTAAAATCCCCCTTGCCAAATATATCCATGTCATTGATGCGTTCACTCAGCGCACTAACTTTGGTGAGTTTTAAAATTTTTCCCAAAAGGAAAAGGACAATTTTTATGACCAACCATCCCACAATAAGAATGGTGATGGCTCCTATGATTTTGGGAAAAACGGTGGCTATCTCCTTTCCCATCGATGAAAATGAATTAATAGTAAGATCTTTCCAATTGTTTAGTGTCTCCATAGTTGTTGTTTATTTATGTTGTAGTTAGTTGTTGTCTCCCGAGGTTCTGAAAAGCTTTCGCAGAGCACTGCCCACGTTTAGGGAAAAGAGTGAGGCCAAGTCCATGATCAACTTTGCCGCGGCAATATCGTTCATCACTTTTTGCTTCATTTCTGGAGGGGCCTCCTTTAGTGAGGCCTCCAATTGTTTGAACGGGTTCCTGTGTTGCTTTGCCATCTATTGTAGGGTGTTATAGATTTCCATTAATTTTTCCTTTGCGCGCTTTAACCGCATTTTCACCGCACTCTCCCCAATCTCCATTAGACTTACCAATTCTTTGATACTGGCACCGTCTTGATACTTTAACAGTAAAAGAGATTTATCTTCAGCTGATATTTGCTCCAAGGCCTTTTTCAGCTTTTCTGCCTTCATTTCATACAAGCTCTGATCAGGAACCTCAGCCTTCAACTTGTATTCGGTTTCATCAACAGGAATTGATTTATCCCGCATTTTTCGTTGCTTGTTCCGGTTTACATAGTTGACGCAAAAATTATAAGTGAAAGAATATAACCACGTTGAGAATTTTGACTTGCCTTTGAATGTCTTCAACTTAATGAACAACTGCAAAAAGACATCTTGGGTCAAGTCTTCGGCCTCGCTATCAGATTTGGCAAAACCATAACACTTGTTGTACACCATTTTGGCATAGCGGTCATACAACCGCCCAAACAGTAAGGGGTCATTGTTTGCTACAATACGTTCCACTAATTCCTCATCCGATAGATGGGCACACACGTCTTCCGTTTCCAAAGATGCTCTGTCGGGGTTACTTATAACTATTAGAAACAGCTTTTTTAGAAAAGTCACACGAATGGGTTGATTTATTTAATCTGTCGAGAAAATGGCGCGCAAGATATCAAAAACATGGTATATTTGATTAAAAATCAGACATGAAGACCATCCATCCATTGTTTATCTTTTCAATCATACTTTTTACCGGTTGCAAAACCGAACCCAAGAAAGCTTCTACCGAAGCTGAACCCATGGTCGAAAAAAACATTCCTGAAAAAATTGCTGCCGCGCACGGATATGAACATTGGAAATCCGTTTCTGAAATCACTTTCACCTTTAACGTGGATAGGGACACCACCCATTTTGAGCGTAATTGGGTTTGGAAACCTAAAATGAATGAGGTCACAGCCATTTCGGGTGCCGATACGTTGACCTATAATAGAGCTTCCATGGATAGCACCGCCTATAAAAGGAATGCAGGTTTCGTGAATGACCGCTATTGGCTTTTAGCTCCTTTTAATTTGATATGGGACGCTAACAGCTATACGTTTGAACATTCGGAAGCTGAAAAAGCACCCATCAGTGGGGAAGACATGCAAAAATTGACCATTGTCTACAAAAATGAAGGTGGCTATACGCCCGGTGATGCCTATGATTTTTACTTTAAGGATGATCACATTCTTAGGGAATGGGTGTACCGAAAATCAAACCAAGAGGAGCCCTCCTTGGCCACCACTTGGGAAAATTACACCGAAATAGAGGGAGTAAAAATAGCGCAAGACCATAAAAAAGAGGATGGTAGCTTTCACCTCTATTTTACGGGTTTGTCAGTAACCGATTAACACGACTTATTTTCTTTTTTTACCAAGAAAAAACGTAATCCCCAACACAAACAAAATACAGCCTAGTAGTACAGAGAAGCTATAGACAAGGGAGGTGGTTTCGGCAACAAATCCAAGGACAACGGGCCCCAACAAAAAGCCGATATACCCCGAACCTGCAATAAAGGCTATCCCTTGTGAGCTATCCACGCCTTTTACATTGCCCCCAATACGGAACAATTCGGGCACAATTACCGAAAAACCAAGTCCATTAAATGCAAAACCAATAATGGACCATGTCGTATGCTGGGTCAAAATCAATACATAGCCAAAAGCAGCAATAAGTGCACCCAAGCCTACTATTTTTATGGGACCTATGATGGCGCTAATGCCATCGCCCAAGAATCTGCCTATGGTCATAGTGATGGAAAAGGCTAAAAATCCGGCTCCTATTAGCATTTCAGGGGCCAAAACCACCTCTTTTAGATACAACGCACTCCAATCCACAATAGCCCCTTCGCAGGCATAACAGATAAACCCAATAATTCCCAAAAGTAGTAAGGGCCTAAAAAGTCTCAAGCTGAACGGTTCTTTCTCTGCCGGAGCGGCAACAATATTAATGTAGTGTTTTTTGAAATAAAAATTAATGAAGAACACCACCATAACCGAAATTCCCATATGCAAAACAGGATTTCCAATCACGGGAATCAGAAAACTACCGAGACCTACCAAAATTCCACCTAAACTAAAAAAGCCATGTGCCGCCGACATAAAGTTTTGTTTGTCCTCCTTCTCAATCTCAGTGACCAAGGTGTTAATGGCAATATCCGTAAAACCTGTACCTGCACCAAAAAGGTACAAAGCGCCCATCAACATGTAGTAATTTGGGGCCAAAAGAGGCAACAGGGCCACAAGAGAAACACACACAACCCCTATCCATGATGCCTTTCCCACCCCTATTCTGTTGATAAGTTTGGAGGCCATGGGAAAAATGGTAAAAACACCGAGCGACAAGCAAAAAAGGGCAATACCAAGATCGGCATTGTCTATTCCCAGCTTTTCTTTGACGGAGGGAATATAAATAGCCCACGTTCCAAACCAAATATTAACACTGGCAAAAATCCATGAAGGACCAAAATATCTTGGATTGGAGAGAATGAGCAACAATGACCGCATAAGATTGGCTAATTTAAAGCAAGGCTATCTACTTTTGCAGGATGCCCTGCTTTAATATTTGCCCAAAATTGTACATATCCGAATAAGAGCAATAAAAAGGGGCCGGAGCCAATCGGATGACATTGGGTTCCCTCCAATCGGTGATAACACCATTTTTCATGAGATAATCAAACAATGACCGACCTTCACCATGCAAAAAGACAGAAAGCTGACAACCGCGCTCTTTGGGGGTGATAATCTCAAATGAACTCTCCACCTGTTTATCTATTTCATGCAGAACAAACTCCAAGTAGGCCGTGAGGGTCTTTTGTTTTTCAATGAGGTTATCCATACCGACTTCATCAAACAGTTCCAGTGAAGCTAAATACGGTGCAAGCGACAGTATGGGAGGGTTACTTAGTTGCCAAGCATCCGCAGATTCAATAGGGTCAAACTCCGGTTCCATTAAAAATCGGGTTTCCTTTTTGGTACCCCACCATCCTTCAAAGCGCGGAACATCTTTTTTACCCAAATGTTTTTCGTGTACAAAAATACCTGAGGCATTTCCGGGCCCACTGTTCATGTATTTGTAACTGCACCAGGCTGCAAAATCGGCATCCCAATCGTGCAATTTCAATTTTACGTTGCCCACGGCATGGGCCAAATCCCAACCTACAAAGGCCCCAACAGATTTGCCCGCTTTGGTGATGGCCTCCATATCCAACACCTGACCGTTGTAATAATTTACGCCGCCCATTAGAACTAAAGCCAACTCCTCACCTACTTCTTCTATCTTTTCGAGGATGTCCTCAGTTCGCCAAAAATGTTCCCCTTCCCGTTTTTTCACCTCTACTAAAGCGTCTTTTGGGTCCAAACCATGGAATCGCAACTGACTTTGCAACATATACTGATCGGAAGGAAATGCTTTTTCCTCACACAGAATTTTATAGCGTTTTGCGCTAGGGCGATAAAAGGAAACCATTAAAAGATGCAGGTTCACCGTTAGGGTATTCATCACCGAAACTTCTTTTGCACTTGCCCCAACCACCTTACCTAAACCTGCTGCCAATCGCTCGTGATAATCCCACCACGGTTTGTCTGCATAAAAATGACCTTCCACAGCGAGTTCCTTCCAATCCTTCATGACGTCATCCACAAAGGCTTGGGTTCTTTTAGGTTGTAGCCCCAGAGAATTTCCTGTAAAATAGATGACCTCCTTTCCATTCACTTTAGGAAAATGAAATTCCTTGCGGTATTTAAAAAGCTTGTCCTTCGCATCCAACTGTTGTGCGAACTCAAGGGTATTATGGAACGTCATACTTTACTTGATTTGACCCAAAAATACGATTTGTGAATCTAATTTAGGGCACCGTTATCATTCCAACCGCATTTCAATGATATGCTTTTTAAAACCAACTTTTTCATAGGCCTTTATGGCAGGGAGATTATCGTTGTAAACCGTCAACCGAATCTCTTTGAAGCCTTTTTCATGGGACCATTTCTTCAGTTCATCTACAACCAAGGCATTGATACCTTTTCCTCGATATTCCAGGTCAGTGTACATAAACCCCAAATAGGCATAAAATTCATGATCGAGATAATGCCGCGCCCGTTTTGAAATGGCATAACCCGATGATACCACCTTCTCTTCCACTTCGGCCACAATAACACAGCTATCATCATCCAAAATCATCTGTTTGAGGTTATAATAGCTCACGGGGTCTTCCTTGATAGTCACATCAAAAGGGCGTTCTGACGTAATGATGCCTTGTTCAAATTGGAGTAGTATGGGCAGGTCGTCCAAAGTGGCATTTCGAATTGTAATTTGGTCTGAAGTCATTTCAATTGAGGGTACAAGTTCTCTCCGAATGTACTTCTTTTATCTATTTTTGAAAAAATAAACCTTGATTGAGCAACTACTTGAATTAATAGCAGATTTTTTCGGTAGAACCCAAAAGCTCAAATAAAAGATTGTTTCGTAACTGATTTATCGCTAAATTGAACCATAATTAATACTATTGGTTCATTATGGGGGTTATTAGAAAATCCATAACATTTACCGAACAGCAGGATGCTTTTGTCAAAAGCTTGATTGAACAAGGCTTTTACACCAACGACAGTGAATATATTAGGGATATAATCCGAAAAGACCAAGAGCGCAGAAAGAGCATAGTTGACCTGAATGATGCACTGATAGAGGGAATAGAGAGCGGTCCATCCGATGCTACAATAGATAGCATTTGGGAAGAAGCCATGAATGAGTTCAATGGCGGTAAATAGCTATATAATCAGTGCTAAGGCAAAGGCTGATATAAAAGCTATTGCCAAGTACACCATCGAAAAATTCGGTGAAGGACAATCCCTAAAATATGCCCAGGGTCTTAAAATCACTTTACAAGAATTGGCCCAGAACCCCGAATTGGGCAAAAGATACGTTGCCGTAAAGAATCGTATGCTTTTAAGATATAGGTATAAATCACACGTGATTTTTTACCATATCGAGGAAAAAAGTATCTTCATAGTCCGGGTTTTAGGGGGAAGAATGTACTTTCCAAAGCACCTAAAGTAAGTTTAAAGAAGTGATGAGAGAAAAATGCAACTTGAAATGACCGATAGATATTTGAGAAAAAAACCAAAAGAGTTGTTCTGGCTTTGTTGTTTGGGCATTCCATATTTGATTTGGTTGTTCTCAATCTGCAAGGAATTAAATAAAAAGCTTCCAAAATACCGTGAATTTAACAAGATATTGTTTATCTCATTGGCGGGATATTGTTCACTGTATTATATTTTCGGGATTACGATGTTGTTTTCAGGGATTGGGTTAGAAACCTTGATGTCTTTTCATATAGCTGCCATGGTTTCAATGTTTTCAATGATGATAATGGCTACTTCTGCCATAATTCGGTTTGAGAAAGAATTACACCTTAAACAATCGAATGTGTTGGGCCTTTTCTTTGGAATTTGGTATTTCATGTTTGGGATTTGGGACATTCAGCCTAAACTTAACGAATATATTGAGCTTATTAAGTCCAATTAAAGTTTAAATAAACAATGCATTTCCTATCCAACATCCTAGAAGATTACATAGAAGGGCACTCCCAATCAGAACCTGAACTATTGGCAGAGCTATCTCGGGAAACCCATCTAAAAGTATTGCAGCCACGTATGATCACGGGACATTTCATAAGTGGTGCAAAAAAGTATTATATTGCATCACAAAAATGGGTTTATGGAAACAGTTAGAAAGTCAATCACTTTTACAAATCAACAAGATGGTTGGATAAAGCTTAGGGTTAAATCAGGTGACTTTACCAATGATAGTGAATATATAAGGGATTTGGTAAGAAAGGACCAGGAAGAGAACATGAAACTCGCGGAGCTCAAGGCCGCAATTGATGATGGATTGCAAAGTGGCAGAAGTAATCTCAAAATAAGTGACATTATCGCAAAAGTTGATAATGGGGAATTATAATTTATCTACCAGGGCCCAATATGACTTAGTTGGCATTTATAAATACGGTATAAAGTTTTTTGGTCCTAAACAGGCTTCCAAGTATTTATTGAATTTGGAAAGTTTTTTAGAGGAACTCGCCGAACGCCCAGAATTGGCCAAAGACGCATCGGCCATTTCAGATTCCTTAAAATACTACAGTTATAAAGCCCATGTCATTTTCTACCAATTTGATAGTGTTAACGAAATTTTTATTGTTCGGGTGTTGGGCAAACGTATGAATTTTGTTGAGCATCTTTAAAGTTCATAAAAACAATGCATTTTCTCTCCAACATACTTGAAGATTACATAGAAGACCACTCCCAATCAGAACCCAAACTATTGGCGGATTTATCACGGGAAACCCATCTAAAAGTGTTACAGCCGCGCATGATCACCGGGCATTTTCAAGGTCGGGTGTTGAGTTTGCTATCCAAAATCATTGCTCCCAAAACAATCTTGGAAATTGGAACCTACACGGGGTATTCAGCCCTTTGTTTGGCGGAAGGGCTCCGCAACAACGGGGAACTGCATACCATTGAAATCAATGAGGAACTGCATAGTTTTCAACGCAAGTATTTTGACCGAAGTGGTTTTGGACCCCAAATCATTCAACATACGGGGGATGCATTGGATATTATCCCCACCTTGGACCTTACCTTTGATTTGGTCTTTATCGATGCCCAAAAGGTAAACTACGATGCCTATTTTGAGGCTGTGATTCAAAAAACCAAACCGGGCGGTGTTATTTTATCAGACAATGTACTATGGTCAGGGAAAGTGGTGGAGCCAGTTCCCCAATCGGACAAAGCCACACTTGCTTTGAAGGCCTACAATAAAAAGTTACAAAGTGACCCACGGGTTGAAACAGTGATATTGCCCATTAGGGATGGACTGACCTTGAGTCGGGTGAAATAAATCGGTTGTGCAATTTGTAGAAAAGAATTCCGGACAGAATCCCAACAACCATTCCTACTAAAATATCTATCGGGAAATGCACCCCGACATAAATACGGCTCAAGGCAAACAAAATGGGCCAAATAAAGAACAGTGCTGCCCATTTTATGCTCTTCCGAAGGAAAAGAAACATTAGGGTGGTAATGGAAAAGGAACTTGAGGCATGCCCTGAGAAGAAACTGTAATCGGTTGGGGTTTTTAAAATACGAATCAACGTATTGATTTCTTCCGTGTTATTGGGTCGCAACCGAGCTACCGAAATTTTGGTCCAATGGGTTATGGCGGTAATAAAAATGACCAATCCAATGAGAGTCAAAAGTTTAAACCAAGCCTCGCGTTTTGGGAATTTCAGGAAAAACAGAATGACAAATAGGATGAAAAGTGGAATCCATGTAGCTATATCAGTCACCGTGGACCAAAAGCCATCATATTCTTCAATGCCCAAACTGTTGAGATAGATAAACGTATCCCTATCCCATTCGAGCAATCTTTGTAACATGGATTATTTGAGATTTCGTTTTACTGAGCCTGTAACTTCGTCAACATTTTTCTTAACGTCATCAATCTCTTTCCGGATGTCCTTGGTAAAGTCGGTATCAATACCTTGTTTATCGGCACTTTTTTGAATCTCGCGCTTAATGTCGTCCGTGGCATCCCTAAGTTGGCGCATTCCCTTGCCAAGTCCTTTAGCAATCCCAGGAATCTTATCGGCACCAAAAACCATCACCACTATAAATAGGATGAAAAAAATCTCTGCGCCGCTTATGAATAGAAAATACATACAACAAATATAATCAGAAGTTGGTAGGAAAATAAAAAAAGCCCCGTGAAATCACGAGGCCTTTTACTGTTATTTTGTTGCCCTTATTTTCCTTTGATGCTATCCTTGAATTTATCAAAGTCTGATTTCTCATCTTTTTGGGGCCAAGCATTATTGCTGGTGTCAATATCAGCAGTTTCCAACTTTGGATCTACCACAATACCCACCAACTCTTTTTGGGATGAAACCACGCGTTTTACCTCGGCGTCGTTCTTTCTCCAAATTTCTGGTGGATAAGTAACGTTCTCCTTGGTGCCATCTGCATAGGTATATTCCACAATCAACGGCATGGGAATTCCTCCCGGCTTATCAAATGTTATTTCGTAGAAATATTTAGGCTCTTTAACCTGCGCCCTTTCGGCTTCAGTCATGTTATCCATCATAAACTCCTTAAGGTTTTGGGAAGACTCGGTTGGAGATTTCCCTTTAAGCTCGGGCATGTAATCTTCACTATCTTCCTCTGCCAAGTACACCAATGGTGGCAAATCGGCCTCTGTGATATTTCTATCGGCCATGTACTTTTCCATTTGTTTGGTGGGCTTGCTGCTCACGTAGTATTTTTTAACGCCTTTCACCCCAATATCAACATAATCGGTAGTGTAGAACCAACTTCTCCAGAACCAATCCAAGTCCACGGCAGAAGCATCTTCCATGGTACGGAAAAAGTCCTCTGGGGTCGGGTGCTTGAACATCCAACGTTGTGCATAGGTTTTAAAGGCATGATCGAACAATTCCTTCCCCATTACAGTTTCCCTTAGTATGTTCAACGCAGTGGCAGGTTTACCATAAGCGTTGGGCCCTAACTGATAAACATTTTCTGGGTTTGACATGATTGGGGCAATATAACTTTGATCCCCTGCCATATAAGGTACAATGTCTGCTGGGTTTCCTCTTCGGGACGGATAGTTTTCATTGGGTGCAATGACCTCTGGAAAGTTCTTACCAAATTCCTGCTCGGTCAAATATTGCATGAAGGTATCCAGACCTTCATCCATCCATCCCCATTGACGCTCATCAGAATTCACGATCATCGGGAAGAAATTATGACCAACTTCGTGGATAATCACGCTGATCATTCCATATTTTACTTGATCGGAATACGTACCGTCTTCATTAGGTCTACCATAATTCCAGCAAATCATGGGATATTCCATCCCTTGGTTCTTGGCATGTACCGAAATTGCTTTATGATAGGGATAGGTAAAAGTATGCTTGGAATACGTCTTTAAGGTCTGCACCACGGCTTTGGTTGACTGCTCTTCCCAAAGTGGGTTTCCTTCTTTGGGATAAAGAGAAACCGCCATGATATCCTTACCATCAATATTAACCGCCTGCATATCCCAAATAAACTTACGGGAAGACGCAAAGGCATAGTCCCTTACATTGGTCGCCTTGAATTTCCAAGTTTTCTTATCGGTTGAGAAGCCCTTTTCAGCAGCTTCCGCTTCTTCTTGGGTAACAATGATTACGGGTTTGTCATAAGACTTTTTGGCATCCTTATAGCGCTTCATCATCTCTTTGGTAAAGACTTCATCTCTGTTCTGAAGCTCTCCCGTAGCATCCAAAATATGGTCTGCCGGTACGGTTATGCTCACATCATAGTTTCCAAAAGGGAGTGCAAATTCTCCACTGCCCCAAAACTGATGGTTTTGCCATCCTTCCACATCGCTGTAAACAGCCATTCTAGGAAAGAACTGGGCAATAACATAGGCTCGGTTTCCATCCTTAGGGAAATATTCATATCCAGACCGGGCTCTATTAACGGTATGATCTGGCACATTGTACCACCATTTTATAGAGAAAGAAACTTTTTCACCACTCTTAAGCGGCTCTGGAATGTTCACCCGCATCATGGTCTGATTGATGGTGTGCGACAAGGGCTTTCCACTGGCATCTTTTACCCATTCAATATTAAAACCACCATCAAAAGGTTCGCTCATGTACGTTTCGGCAAAGTTGCCTGCGGTATAGGCAATATTTACCCCATTACCATCACGCAGTGGGGATTTGGAATCCTTGGCTCGGACATTTTGGTCCAATTGCACCCAAAGAAACTCCAAATTATCCGGTGAATTGTTGTAGTAGGTAATGGTTTCTTCACCGTGAATTCTGGCATTCTTATCATCCAACTCCACACTGATATTATAATCTGCTTGTTGTTGGTAGTAATCCGGACCTGGCGCACCAGAAGCGGAACGATAGGTGTTCGGTGTTGAAAATTCTTCATACAACTGTTTAAACCTACTTTGGTTGTAGTGACCCGGCTCCCGTTCCGGTTTAGCATCTCCTTCTTCCTGGGCCATCAACGCAGCTCCAAAAAGAAATAGCGCGGAAGCAATACAATACTTAACTCTGTTCATTTTTCTATTTGATTTTTAAACGTTGAAAAATAGCTTTTTTTAACCAACTGTTAACAATACGTTACAAGTTTAACATTCCTTTATTATTTTCCTTGATGAGCACAAAACTCTTCTTGTGGCCTTTCCATTTAAGGTGAACCAAATTCTTCTGCTCTTCAAACAAATCGGTGAGGATTTCATTTTGGACTGCCATGGATTCCAGGTTTGAAAAACCAACTTTTGGAATTTCCAAATAGCAGATGACCACGTCATTATCATAGCGTTTTCCCAAAAAGGTGTATGGTGCAGTTTCGCCATTGAGTTCCACTGAAAATTTGGCCCTAAAGTACTTTTCTATGTACTCATCCGCAACTTTGGCCTCGTTCTTGGTAGCCAACTTCGCTTTTATGCCGTACCGTTCTTCCAAAACGTCATCAAGGTCATCAATAAAAATGCGACTGGTAATCTGAAAAGCATCATCTTCCTCTGCATAAACCATATTGGTAACGCTGACATAGAATTTATGGGCCGATGTGAAAGACAAAAAAAGTATGACTGCGAGTGACAATAGCAGGTTCCTTGCTGTTTTCAATTTCATCATATAAGTTTTAGACTCCTATATTGGGGCAATGTTACAGGATTTCATGGGATTTTTGTGCAAAAGACTTGCCAAAATATACTTTCTTGGACCAGAGACGATACATTAAAAAAAGAAACCAGATATAAGACGTACCAGTTATTGGTTATTCGGTTTTTAGGTTATTGAAACCTTGAACTTGACCCTTGACTCTTGACTCTTGACTCTTGACTCTTGAACTTGTCTCTTGTTTCCTGGCTCCTTAAAATTTCAATCCAAATTATTGTTCTGGCGGTAAACACGACTTTTTTCCACCATAAAATCCCATATTTTTAATTTATCTTGTGTGTCCACCGTGGTCTGAAATGCCTCATCCACTTCACAGAAGTACATAAAATCCTCTATTTTTTCCATAGGAATCTTTAAAGTGGTCACAAAAAGCGAATCCACATAAAAATCCTGCACACGTTGCGTCCGGGCGTAGGTATTGTCCACTTTCACTCGGTTCTTCAACATTTTAGTGCGACCGGTAATGGCATTGATGATTGGGTTTAGGGACACTGCGCCACCGGCACCACCCAGACCACCACCACCTTTAATGCTCATGGCAGAGGCTTCCTTAAGCAATCGTTCACTTTGGGTATAGTCCTTGGCATTGGCATTGGGAAGTCCCAAGGCTTCAGCATCCACAATTCTTGGAGGGGGGAGTTTTTCCAAATCCTTGTCCAAAACCCCTGAAAGGTTGTAGGGACTTACCACCACTTCTCGCAATTCGTTTACAAACTCCTCCATGGGAACAGTAATAAAACTGGAATTGAACAAGGTTTCGCTAATGGGCAGTACCTTTCTTTTGAAGTGAACAGCAGAAAACACCAACGTATCGTTCAGTTGCGCCCGAATGATAAAATTTCCATCAATATCAGTGATCACCGCTTGTTCCGAGGCAATATTCTGAACCACAACACCCACCACATCTTCAGTGGCACTGGTAACCTTACCCCGTAATTCTTTGGTGATGCCATCTTGGGCAGTGGTTGATAAGACCCATAAACACAGTAATGGAAAAAGAAGCTTTTTCATTCTTCATTCAACTCCGTCAAAAAGGCCTTGCTCTGTGTGACCAAAAAATCAATCAGTTGAAATTCGTTTTCCTTTCGCAGCAAGGTCTGGGAAGGAATCTTATCATCGCAGTAAAGTAGGAATGCATCTATTTTGTTTTGTGGTAACCTTAAATCGACCACAAAAAACTCATCGTCATACACATGCCGGAGCACCTCACTCACCTTTAGGGGAGCGCGTTGTTGTCCATCGGCCTCCTGCGACTTGAAAAGTGCCTTAAAAATGTTCACAAAATTCAGACCGTCACGCATGCCCCGAACCGTTCTGGATTCTGCAATGTTTTCCACTTCTGTACTCCTGTCAATCTCGTAGTCGAACTGTTTAAAATCTTCGTTCTTCACCTGCAAAAACCGCTCTTGGTTTTCTGGGGTCACAACGACCTCATCCAACTCTTGCACCTTTTCATTTACCTCAACCACCAAACGGTTGTTCGCCAATATTTCCTCTGTAATGGTCACTATCTCCAACTGGTAGGTGAGTGCCGTAAACACCAATTGGTCACCCACTTTTACCATAATGGCAAATTCCCCTTCATCATTGGTAATGGTGGCCTGGGCAGAGGTGGAGTTGATCACGTTCTCGTTGGGTACATTGGTATTCCTGTACAGCACCTTACCGCGCAACAATTGCCGGTCTTCCTGTGCCATGGCCAAGGTTGAAAAGAACAACGAAAACAAAATCAGAAGTGTATTTTTCATAAGAAAGCATTTAGCCCAAGTTAAAGAAAACCTTTGAAGGTCATATAAAAAAGTAAAGCTGTTCTAAACTTTTGTTAATTCTCCAACGGCCATGATGGAAAAAAGAGGTATCCGTTCACCTGTGAACTTCGTATTTGGTCGGGATTTCTAAGAATAATCGGATCATAAGATTAGTTTTGTGGATTCCGTTTGGAAACCTCAAATATCAAACACTGTGAAAAAGCAAATTGTTTTTTTGATCGCTGCCCTACTGGCGATCACTTCCCTGCAAGCCCAGGTAAAGATTGGTGATAATCCACAAAGCATACACCCAGCTTCCGTTTTGGAACTACAAAGTAATAATCGGGTACTTGTAATAACCCGGGTCACCGATGCTCAAATGAGTACCATTAACCCATTGCGGGGTGCCATGGTCTACAACACGGACGCTGAATGTATCCATTATTTCAATGGTACGGAGTGGATCAATATATGCGAGGAATTGGACAATTCATTTACCGTTAGTACTGAGGCCGTTTTTAATATTGCTTCTAGGGACAGCACCGTAGTGGTGACCCAAACGGAAACTCCAGACGGAATCAACTACAATTTTGAGGTAGATAAAATTACAGGTGAGAATATCAGAAACTTTTCCATATTCAGAAATAACTTGACATTAGGAATAATAGGCCAACCACAATTGCAAGATGGGGCCGTTTCTTTGCCAAAGTTGGAAGATGGAACCATTGCAGGCCAACTCATACAATGGAATGGTACCGAATGGGTGCTTATTTCGGAGGCCGATATTACGATTACCGAGATTGACGGTGTAATTGGAAATGAGGTGACCGATGCTACCGCTGGAGGTTCTTTGCAGCGAAATGGCGGAGGCACAGATGTGGACCCTTGGACACTTGATGTTGTGGATGGCGGAATTAATACTGATGAGTTGGCTACAGATGCTGTCACCTCAGATAAAATTTTGGATGGCACCATTGCTACTCTTGATTTGGATGATGATATCATTACAAATGCTAAGATGGCTACGGATGCTGTTGGATCACTTGAAATAATAAACGGTGCCGTAACCCTTGCCAAGATTGTTGATGGAACCGCGGCTGGCGAACTCATGCAATGGAACGGGACCGACTGGGTTTTGGTCGACCCATCAACATTGACCGTAACCGAGGCCGATGGGATTGTCGGCAACGAGGTGACCAACGCCACCGACGGAACCTTGACAAGGTCCGGAGCAGGAAGCTTGGCAGACCCTTACACTCTCGGAGTTAGCCCCAATGGAATCTCAGACAACGAAATCGCAAATGATGCAGTGACCCTTGCCAAGATCGCAAATGGAACCACGGCAGGCGAACTCATGCAATGGAACGGTACCGATTGGGTTTTGGTAGACCCATCAACATTGACCGTAACCGAGGCCGATGGAATTATTGGAAACGAGATTACTAACGCTACCGACGGAACCTTATTAAGATCAGGAACAGGGACGTTGGCAGACCCTTATACATTGGACGTTAACTTGCTTGGAATTGATACAGCAGAGCTTGCCAATAATGCTGTCAACTCCGCTAAAATTGAAGATGGCCAAGTTCAAACCAATGATATTGCCGATGCGAATGTGACCCCCATCAAAGTTGCTCCCTCTGCAACAAATGGTGATATCCTAACCACCGTAGGTGGAGCTGTGACATGGCAGGCTCCTGCAGTAGTTGCTATGGGAAAGGTTGATGTAACAGCCACTGCAGAGAATGCGAATGGAGCATCAGTTGTACGAAACAGTGCAGGAAACTATACCGTAACTTTTGACGTAGCACGTTTAGATCCGGATTACATTGTACAACTTACCTTACTAAATGCTGGGCCAGATGTTACCATTGAAGTTACAGGTGCTCCAACAACAAATGATTTCACAGTCCAAATTTCAGATACTGTCGGAGCACCAATAGATGCCCAATGGTATTTCACCGTAACTGACTTTTAAGACTTGAAAACCCTCCTCTACATATCCATTTTTGCGCTTGGTCTAAGTTTACAGGCCCAAGTTGGGCTATACCACAGCGGCAATATGCAGGTACACGGTAATCTGGGGTTCCATACCAATTTCATCAACGATTCCGCTTTTGATCAAACCCAAGGTCTGGTCGGGTTTTATGGAGGCAACGTGGTACAAGTTTGGGGAAACATTCCCCCTACGCTTTGGGATGCCGAGCTTATGGCACCAAATAATATGCTTTTGCGTACCACAGTAAACGTACGGAACAACCTCAATTTTATTGATGGCAACATTTTAACCACCACTGATGACCAATCGGTTTATCTAAACTTTATGGATCAGGGCTTTTTTTCAGGAGAAAATAACCTTGCCAAAGTAAGTGGGTTTGCCGCCATTAACAATCGAGACTTTTTCTTTTTCCCTGTTGGCGACCCCTATCAACTACGGCCCTTGTCTTTGGATTCTGAAGGCACGACACCCTTGGCCGTCTGTGCCTATTTTTTTGAGAACACCTCTAATCCTGAATCAATTTCTGAAGGTTTTGATGTTGATGAAAAGGTACGTGATATTGGAACAGTCAGCGACAGGGAGTTTTGGATCGTTCAAAGTGATGTTCCCGCGCAAGTGACTATTGGCTGGAACTCACGCAGTGGCCTGGAATTCATTCCTAATGTCACTTTAGAGTCTATTATTGTTGTGGGATGGAGTAAAGTTTCAAGCAAATGGATAGTGATTGGCAATTCTAGTCTAAGTGGCAACATTCGGGAAGGTTTTGTAACCTCCAAAACGTTTGTGCCCAGTGAGTATGCCGCCATTACCTTTGGTACCATTCCATTACCAACGGATACTTTTGTGGTGAACAACCCAACTTTGGGGAACTATTTTTTAAGTCCAAATGGCGACGGCACCAACGACTTTTTGGTGATTGACGGCATGGAAGAATCTCCCAACAACAGCTTGATCATTTACAATAGACTTGGACAAAAAGTCTTTGAAAAAGTCAATTACGTGAATGAATTTTATGGAGTGGCCAATGCGGGCAGTCTGTACCTTAACCAAGAAATGGGTCTACCGGAAGGCGTGTATTATTACCTTGCCACCTTAAATGATCTAGGTCTGGAATACACTGGTTTTCTCTTCTTGGACCGATAATGGCCATACCCATCGTTCCCATGAAAACCAATATGGCAACGGACTGAAAAATACTTCTTAACTTGGCACGAAAATCATTTCCATGAAGAGAAGGACTTTCATAAAAACCACCTCTGTTTCTAGCTTAGCCTGCGCCATTCCCCCTGTTTTTTCAAATTTTAACGACCCTGATTACTCCACAGACGAATTGATAGGCAAGGCCGTGATAGATCTTTTCGGCGAGGGCATCAACCTTAGAAAAGAGGCGTATGAATCTTTTGTGGCTATGAAAAAAGCGGCCTATTCAGATGGTTTTGATATTAAAATGGTGTCCAGTTATAGGGATTTTTACCATCAAGCGAGTATTTGGGAACGAAAATTCTTGCGCTTTACTGAAGATGAGGGCATGGAACCCTTACCTGCCATTGACAAAATCATTGAATATTCCACCATTCCCGGAACCAGTAGGCACCATTGGGGCACCGATATTGATATTATTGATGGTAACCCTAAAGTTTCCGGCGATGTTCTAGTACCCGAAAAATTTGAAAAAGGTGGCCCCTTTGAAAACTTCAAGCTTTGGCTCGACGAAAATTCAGAGAAATTCGGTTTCTATTTGGTCTACACCAATGAACCCAAACGAAGAGGATTTAAATATGAACCCTGGCACTACAGCTATGCCCCGCTTTCCATTGCCATGTTAACGGCCTACCGAAGACTTAACGTTCTGCGCTTATTGCAAAAAGAGGATTTTTTGGGTTCTGAACATTTTACAACAGGCTTTGTTAAGACCTACGTTCAGGACAATATTCTGGATATAAATCCAGCGTTGTTGTAGCGGTTTTTTTTTCGTATCTTCAATTGTCTGGAACACTACCATTATGAGAAGAGGAAGTTGGAGAATCCGTATCCTTATTGGACTGGCCATTGTAGCTTTCGCCTTTATTCGTCGTTGCAACAATCAAGAAGAGAACCCCTATACCGGAAGAATCCAAAATATTGATATGACCGCGGAACAGGAGATTGCCATTGGGCTGCAGAGCGCCCCAGAAATGGCGCAGCAACATGGTGGCCTTTATCCCGATGAACGCATGCAGTCGCTGGTCGATGCTGTGGGCAAAAAACTGGTCAACAACAGTAT
Organism: Allomuricauda sp. ANG21; assembly: GCF_040705235.1. NCBI lineage: Bacteria > Pseudomonadati > Bacteroidota > Flavobacteriia > Flavobacteriales > Flavobacteriaceae > Allomuricauda > Allomuricauda sp. ANG21. Next base: position 95,284 of record NZ_JBFCVT010000001.1, read on the forward strand.
TGCCCGGGAAACACCTTATCAATATGATTTTCATCTTTTGGCGGATGACCAAACCATTAATGCCTTTGCCCTACCCGGTGGACAATGCTTTATTACCTATGCCCTGTTCTCACAACTGAACGAAGCCCAATTGGCCGGGGTATTGGGGCACGAAATTGCCCATGTGATCGGCAGGCACTCCGCCGAACGGATTGCAGAAAGCAGTTTCTGGCAGACATTGGCCACAGGTGCATCGGTGGGAGGTGATATGGGAAGTGTAGTGGCTGGCATCGGTCAAAACACCCTATTAAAAAATGGTCGGGGCGATGAATTGGAAAGTGATGAATTGGGTGTGCAATTTATGATCCAATCCGGATATGACCCCTACGAAATGATAAATGTAATGGAAATACTAAAATCCGCGGCTGGTCCAAATCGGGTGCCGGAATTTCAGAGTACCCATCCAGACCCAGAAAATCGAATTGAAAAAATAAAGGAGGCCATCAAAAAATATTCAGGTCGATAGAATTTGTACTTTATCGATAAAACAAGGGTTTTGACAAGATTTGCTTACCTTTGAGACAACCCCAAATCCTACAACCGTTTACTTCTCCCATTTGTGCTTAACATAAATGAGAACACATGGGAACACTACTACACTTTAAAAACCTCTATTTAGAGGCATTTGACGATTGTAAACCGAGCTTTATTGTACTTTTTTTAAAAGGGTATTCCGTATTTTGTGGCGTCATGTTGATTATGGCGGTATATGCGTTTTTATATAGAGCTTTCACGGGCTTTGAATTCTAAGCCTTTAAAATACTCTTTTACAGGACACTATAAGTAAATGAGAAAAAAAGCCCATCCAATTGGATGGGCTTTTTGCTTTGAATGAATAAACTCCTTTTATTTTTTCATAGCATTTTCCAAAACGGCCAATGCTTCAGTTGCATTGGATATTTCGGCATATTTTTTAGCAGTATATCCTTGATCGGAACGTCTTTTAAAATTGGCTCCGTTTTCAATGAGCATTTTCAAGATTTCGGCTTGGTTGTAACGAGCGGCAAAATGCACGGGTGCCATCCCAAGGGATTTTTCGTTGACATCTTCGCCCAATTCAATGAGTTTTTTAACCGTTTCCACATCGCCTTGAATAATGGCCTTGCAAAACGGATTGACCTCAACGGGTAGGGCGGAAACATTCAGATTAACATCTGATACAGGTTCATTGGCAGAAATGCCGGTCGTTGCTAGCATGCAAAATGCAGCTACTGTTAGGATTGTTTTTTTCATGATGAATAATTTTGTTTATAGATTAAACTGTTACAAAAATAGACTTCTGCACAGGCCTTATGTTACAGCATTAACAGTTAAATAACTAAACTTTAACAATGCTTCATTAAAGGCTCCCTAAAATTATTAAATCCGCAACCATAAAACTCCCTAAAAGCTAGGGCATCCAGTCAAATCGTTCTATTTTTGAAGCACAATTTTGCATCATGAATAAAAAAGTAATCCTAATGATTTTGGACGGCTGGGGAAAATCGCCAGACCCAAAAGTTTCGGCCATTGCGCAGGCCAATACACCCTTTGTTGATTCACTGTACACCCAATATCCCAATGCCAACCTTCTTACCGATGGTATGCATGTTGGTCTTCCAGAGGGACAAATGGGAAATAGCGAAGTGGGCCACATGAACCTTGGTGCCGGTAGAATTGTATATCAAGATCTGGCCAAAATCAATAAAGCGGTCAAAGAGGATACCCTAAAGGATGAAAACGTGTTGAAAGATGCCTTTGCGTATGCCAAGAGCAATGACAAGGCCGTTCATTTTCTAGGTTTGGTGAGCGATGGGGGCGTGCATAGCCATATGGACCACTTAAAAGCCCTAATTAAAGCAGCAGATGACTATGGGGTGCAAAAATCCTTTGTCCATGCTTTTACGGATGGACGTGATGTTGATCCAAAAAGTGGAAAAGGTTTCTTGATTGACCTCACCCATTTTTGCTCTGATAAAAACACCAAGTTGGCCACGGTAATTGGAAGATATTATGCCATGGACCGTGACAAGCGCTGGGAGCGGGTAAAATTGGCGTATGATGTAATGGTGAACACGGAAGGCGAAAAAATACGCAACATAAGTGATGCCATGCAAAAAAGTTATGATGATGGCATTACCGATGAATTTATAAAACCTTTGGTTTTAACCGATGCCAACAATCAACCCTTGACAAAAATTGTTGAGGGCGATGTTGTAATCTTTTTCAACTTTAGGACCGATCGTGGTCGTGAATTGACCCAAGCCTTGAGCCAACAGGATTTCCATGAGCAGAACATGCACAAAATGGACCTATATTACGTCACCATGACCAACTACGATGATTCCTTCAAAGGCATTAAAGTGGTCTATGACAAGGAGAATATCAAGGACACCTTGGGTGAAGTATTGGCCAAAAACAACAAAAAACAAATTCGTATTGCAGAGACGGAAAAATATCCCCACGTGACATTTTTCTTCAACGGAGGAAGGGAAGAACCTTTTGAAGGTGAACAACGAATCCTATGCCCATCGCCAAAAGTGGCTACATACGACCTTCAACCCGAAATGAGCGCCTATGATATTAGAGATGCCATCATTCCCGAACTGAAGAAGGGTGAGGCTGATTTTGTATGCCTCAACTTTGCCAACCCAGATATGGTGGGACACACAGGAGTTATGGAAGCAGCCATTAAGGCTTGCGAAACAGTGGATGAATGCGCCAAGGATGTTATTACAGCGGGATTGGAAAATAACTATTCCACTATCGTAATTGCCGACCACGGGAATTGTGATACCATGATCAATCCAGATGGAAGCCCAAATACAGCGCATACCACCAATCCAGTTCCCTTGATTCTTGTGGACAAGGATATAAAAGAAATCAAAGATGGGGTTTTAGGGGATATTGCTCCTACTATCTTAAAAATGATAGGCATTTCCCAACCCGAACTTATGACCCAAAAACCATTGGTTTAGGGCAAAATTCGCCATAATCCATAGATTCAATTTATCTTTGCGGCTATGATTCACGTTAAGACAGCAGAGGAAATTGAATTGATGCGCGAAAGTGCGCTAGTAGTTTCCAAAACTTTAGGCCTTTTGGCCAAAGAAATCAAGCCTGGTGCCATTCCCTTAAAATTGGATAAAATGGCCGAAGAGTTTATTCGGGAGCAGGGAGCTGTACCCGGGTTCTTAGGTATGTATGATTTTCCAAACACTTTAAATTGGAGTCCTAACGCACAGGTAGTCCACGGTATCCCCAACAATGAACCGCTAAAGGATGGTGATATCATTTCGGTGGATTGTGGTGCCGTAAAAAATGGCTTTCATGGGGATCATGCCTATACTTTTGAGGTAGGTGAAGTAGCCGATGAGACCAAGAAGTTACTCAAGGTCACCAAAGAATCACTTTACATTGGAATAAGGGAGTTTAAGGAGGGAAACCGCGTTGGTGATGTTGGTTATGCCATTCAAAAATACACCGAAGACCACGGATATGGCGTGGTTCGTGAATTGGTGGGACATGGTTTGGGAAAAGAGCTGCACGAAGATCCCCAAATGCCCAATTATGGAAAACGTGGTCGCGGTAAAAAATTTGTCAATGGCATGGTTGTGGCCATTGAGCCCATGATCAATATGGGCACCAGACGCATTAAGCAGTTGAAAGACGGTTGGACCATTCTCACCGCAGATGGTAAACCCAGCGCACATTTTGAACATGATGTTGCTTTAGTGGATGGAAAACCAGAGCTGCTCTCCACGTTCCAATATATTTATGACGCCTTGGGCATTACCAGCGATGAGGAGGAGGAGTTTCGGAGCAAGAAATTGGTGCTTTAGTGGTCGGTAATCTTTATATTGACACGCCCGCCTGCGGAACGGACATACAGTTGAGAGTTAATTACATCCATAGGGGAGGTCTCGACTGCGCCTGTCTGCCAACAGACGCAGGCTCGATTTGACAGCAATAAAATAATTTTTGTGAAAAAGTATTGACAGTAGTTACTTTGAACTACTTGGCAGCCTCAAAGAAGAGATTGCGATTAATTGTAAATTTTGGCGAAAATCAACTTACTTATAAGAGAGTGTTACTTTAAGCCATTTGTGAAAATTTGTGTGATTCGTGTCAGATATATTTAAGTTCTTCCTCAATCTTATCCCAAGACCCTTACTCATAAGACTAAGCTATTGGATTCGGCCACTGATTGCCTTTTCCCTAAAGGGAAAAAAGTTCACCGACCCGATTGATGGGAAGAGTTTTAGAAAGTTTTTACCGTATGGGTATGAAAATCCACGGGAAAATGTGCTATCCCCCTCTACTCTTTCCTTGGAACGGCACCGATTGCTTTGGCTCTATCTTGTTAATGAAACGGATTTCTTTACCAAACCATACAAAGTCCTTCATTTTGCCCCTGAGCAAGCTTTTTACAAACGTTTTAAAAGGTTGAAAAACATTACGTACACCACTACCGATTTAAACTCTCCCTTGGCCGATGTAAAGGCTGATATCTGTAATTTACCTTTTGAAGACGATGCTTTCGATGTGATTCTCTGCAACCATGTTTTGGAACATATTCCCAACGACACTATAGCCATGCAAGAGCTATATCGGGTAATGAAACCTGGTGGATGGGGCATTTTTCAAATTCCTCAGGATTTAAAACGTGAAAAAACCTTTGAGGATAACTCCATCACCGACAAAAAGGAGCGTGCCAGGATTTTTGGTCAGTACGACCATGTTCGCATCTACGGGAGGGACTATTTTGATAAATTGAGGAGTATTGGCTTTACCGTCGAAGAAGTGGATTACACGAAAAAGCTTCCAAAGGAAGAGGTAGAAAAATACCGTTTGGCCAAAGGGGAGATTATTCCTCTTGTCCACAAATAACTGCTAGTTCGATGGGCCCACCTGTGGACGGATAGGCAGTCAAGAAGCTTTACGGCCACAACCTATTCAATTATTATTGCTTTACAAAAGCTTCAAATCCAGAGGTCATGAACTCTTTGGTATTGCCGTTTTCATCCAAGTAAATGATATAAGCCTCAAGGTCATCATGCTTTTCCAACACCTTCTTGGATTCTTCTAAATCCATGGCCATAAAACTGGTGGCGTAGGCGTCTGCCAATGCGCAGGTATTGGCCACAACACTGGTCGCCAAAACATATGAATTCTGCGTATAGCCTGTCTTGGGATTGATGGTATGGACATATTTTTCTCCGGTTTCTGGGTCAATTCTAAACTTTCGGTAATTCCCGGATGAAGCCATGGCTTTGTCTTCCAAAGAAACAATCAATTTTAATTGACGGCCTGTTTCCACTTGGGGGTCATCAATACCTACGGTCCATTGTTTTCCTGAAACAAGATTGGTTCCCTTAGCCAAAACCTCGCCTCCTACTTCCACCAAATAATTTTCAATACCCTTGTCATCTAAAAGTGCCCCTAAACGGTCTATGGCATAGCCCTTGGCTACAGCATTAAAGTCAAAACGGATGGAAGGATTTGCCTTAGTAATGGTATTGTCGCCTTTCAACTGTACTTTATTCCATCCTACATAGCTCAGCAAGCTATCTACCCTGAGGCTATCCAACTGAATCTGTTCTCCAGGACCAAACCCCCAAGCATTGGCCAAAACGCCAATTGTGGGGTCAAAATAGCCGTTTGAGGCTTGGTGTACCTCAGTGGAAATATCAAAAACTTCTTTAAACATGTCATCCACCACCACTGTTGAGTCTCCCTCGTTGATTTTGGATATATCTGATGTGGGAAGATAGGTGGACATGGACTGATTGACTGCCTGAAAGACAGAATCAATCTCCTGCTGGTAGTCCAAGCTTTCATCAGAAATGTAAATGATGGAGTACGAAGTGCCCAAAGCGCCACCTGTATTTTGATTTTTGACCCATTGCGGAGAGTTGCATCCCAAAAACAACAATCCTACGGTAAAAAGAAGTACGTTTTTCAACATTATATTTCAATCAATCCTTGATAATCCACAATATATTCTTCATTCAAACACAATGGAAGCTCTTGGTCAGCGGCATTGGAAAGTCCAACCCCGGCAAAATAGGTCTTTGCCTCAAACTTATTGGCATGGTCTTTTACGGTCAACATTAATTCCTCATCGTACTCCCTTGGATTGAGTGGAAATTCCACATTACGAACCACGATAAAATGTAGCACCTTTTCTTTAAGACAGACATATTGTGGATTTTTCTTCAGCTTGCTGTTGATGGCCATAAACTCAAAACCATCCGCTTCAAGTTCGTGGCCTACAATGTTCATGGCCAAGTTGTGTAGTTCCTGTTCCGTTAATTCTCTTCCCATATAGATAAAAAAACCGATGCGTTGGCATCGGTTGGTTTTATAATCATTTACCTCTCGACTGCGCTCGAGGTGACATTAATAGGTTTTTCCTATCCTCCAAAATCATCGAACCTGATATTCTCATCTGGAATACCAAAGTCCTCTCCCATTTTCTGAACCGCTTTGTTCATCAATGGTGGACCACAGAAATACAGTTCAATATCTTCTGGAGTCTCATGATGGTTCAAATAGTTATCAATAACACAGTTATGGATAAATCCGACAAAACCATCACCTTCTTCGTCATTAATATCTTTTTTAACCTTCCAATTGTCCTCTTCCAAAGGTTCTGAAAGCGCCATATAGAACTTAAAGTTGGGGAAGTTTCTTTCCAATTCTTTAAAGTGTTCAATATAGAACAACTCACGTTTGGAACGTCCTCCATACCAGTAGGTCACCTTTCTATCGGTCTTCAATGTCTTGAACAAATGGTATAGGTGTGAACGCATGGGTGCCATACCTGCTCCCCCGCCCACATATAGCATTTCTGCATCAGACTCGTTGATAAAGAATTCGCCAAACGGACCTGAAATGGTTACGGGGTCACCTTCTTTAAGACTAAAAATATAGGATGATGCAATACCTGGATTTACATCCATCCATCCATTTTTAGAACGGTCCCACGGTGGGGTCGCAATACGCACGTTCAACATAATCTCGCGGCCCTCTGCTGGGTATGAGGCCATGGAATAGGCACGTTCTACCGTTTCCGGATTCTTCATGACCAAGGGCCACAAGTTGAACTTGTCCCACTCGGCCTGAAACTTATCTGGCGTTTCATGTTCCTTCGGGTGAGCCGTAATATCAATGTCAGAATATTTTATTTCGCAAGGGGGTATCTCAATTTGGATGTACCCACCGGCCTTGTAGTTCATATCCTCCGGAATCTCCACCACAAACTCTTTGATGAACGAAGCTACATTGTAGTTACGCACTACTTTGGCATCCCATTTTTTAATACCGAAAACTTCTTCTGGAATGGTAATTTCCATATCCTGCTTTACCTTGACCTGACAGGCCAACCGGGCTCCTTCACTCAACTCTTTTTTGGAAAAGTGAGGGGTTTCTGTGGGAAGTGCTTCCCCACCTCCTGAAAGTACGTGGCATTCACACTGGATACAGGTTCCACCACCACCACAAGCAGACGGTAAGAAAACCTTTTGATTCCCCAAGGTTGACAGCAAAGAGCTTCCCGAAGCTACCTCAATTTCCTTTTCACCATTTATGGTAATGGTGACAGGACCAGATGGGGATAATTTTTCCTTGGTGAACAGTAAAAGTGCCACCAACAATAACAACAATACAAGAAATGCTACTATGGTAATTAGAATGGTACCTCCAGTGCTTGCGGCTAAAATCATCTTTATTTGTTTATAACTTCGTTATAGGAAACTGCTTTTTCTTTATCCTCAATCTCCTTTTTGATTTCTTTTTCCTCTTTGTTCTCAGCTTTCACTGTAGTGGTTTCTGTTCCTTCTGGCGGATCATTGTCACCCGTTAACATTCCCCCAAAACTTTGAAACCCTATTCCCATCAAACCAGTGATGATGAATGTGATTCCCAACCCACGCAAAGGAGCAGGAACATTGGAATAGCGAATTTTTTCACGGATGGCCGCTATTGCCAAAATGGCCAAGAACCAACCAATTCCAGAACTTATTCCGTAGTTGAAGGCCAATCCTATATTAGGGATTTCACGAGTCTGCATAAATAAGGACCCACCCAAAATGGCACAGTTTACCGCAATCAATGGCAAAAAGATACCCAATGAGTTATAGAGTGCCGGAGAGAACTTCTCCACCACAATCTCCACCAATTGTACCATGGTGGCAATGGTCGCAATGAATAAGATGAAGGAAAGGAATCCCAAATCATAATCGGCATATTCTGGTCCCAACCAGGCCAACGCACCATCCTTCAACAAATATTGGTCCAACAACCAGTTCAAAGGAACAGTAACGCCCAACACGAAGATTACGGCAGCTCCCAAACCAACGGCTGTGGTTACTTTTTTGGATACGGCCAAATAGGAACACATCCCTAAAAAGACCGAAAACACCATGTTGTCTATAAAAATCGACTTAAAAAATAGCTCTAAATGCTCCATATCTTCTTAGTTTATGCTTCTTCTATCAATGCTCTGTTTCTGGAACGCTGTACCCAAATTATGATTCCCACAACTATCAAGGCTGCTGGTGGAATAATCATGAATCCATTGTTCTCGTAACCTATGGAATAGAGTCCGGTTTTGGCAACAGGGTCTCCAAGTACTTTCATTCCAAACAAAGTTCCCGAACCAAGAAGCTCTCTGAAAAATCCAACAATCACCAAAATAACTCCATATCCCAAGGCATTTCCGATACCATCCAAAAACGATCTCCAAAGTCCGTTGCCCAAAGCAAAGGCTTCAAATCGTCCCATAATGATACAGTTGGTAATAATAAGTCCCACAAATACAGAAAGCGTTTTGCTCAATTCATAGGCGAATGCTTTCAGTACTTGATCCACTACGATTACCAAGGTGGCCACAACCACCAATTGAACAATGATTCTAATTTTTGATGGAATTAGATTTCGCAATAGGGATATAACCACGTTACCCACGCCCATCACAAATAATACTGATATGGCCATTACAACGGATGCCTTGAGCTCTGCTGTGATTGCCAGCGCTGAACAAATACCCAGAACTTGAATAGTAATGGGGTTATTGTCCGCCAAAGGGTCCATTATCAGATTTGCATCTTTTTTAGATAGTAGCGCCATTTTATTTTTTTCTTACAGTTTCTAAATACGGTTTGTAAAGCTTTAAAGCGTCTTTGATCATTGCGGAAACGCCATCTCCTGTTATGGTAGCGCCAGCCAATGCATCCACTTCGTTATCGTCCTTGTTCTGGTTTAAAGGGTCATTGTTTCCTTTGGCCACGGCAATACCGGCGTAGCGGTTACCGTCCATAATGGATTCGCCTTCAAAATCGTCCATGAAAAAACGCTGATTGATGTTGGCCCCAAGCCCAGGTGTCTCTCCCTTATGGTCAAAGAAAACACCTTGCACCACCATGTTCTCATCCACGGACATAAAGCCCCAGATGGCATCCCACAGTCCTTTTCCATATAAAGGAATAATGTAGTATTCTTTTCCGTCCTTTTCACCAATCAACAAAGGTAATTCTGCATTGCCTCCACTTTTAATGGTGCTGAGCTGCTTTTTCATATCTATCAAATAGGCATCTTGCTTTTCCTTGGCCTCTGAACCTTCAATCACCAACTGTTCCTTGATGTATTTAGAAAATTCACTTTCCACATCCGAAGTTGGAACAAAGCTAACGCTGCCTTCTCCTTCATTGTCATTTACCCCCATGGCATAGAGGATATTCTGTTGCTTTTCAAACCGCTGGTTTTCATCAACCTTTGGTTTTAACCCCGATGCCAAAAAGGCTAACAGGGAGCCTACAACCACTACCATCACAACCGCAAAAATTACGGTATAGCTATTTTTTTCTGTATTGATTGCCATAATTAAGCTGTTTCCGTTTTTAATGCATCAACTTCTTCATCCGAAGCTTTGGGATAAATAGTTGCTGTCTTCAATCGTTTCAATCTCTTTTTAACGTTGCCCCGTACCACGTAATGATCAATAGTCGGTGCAAATACATTCATCAACAAAATGGCCAAGAACACCCCTTCTGGATACCCTGGGTTGAACACGCGAATCATAACGGACATGAATCCTATCAAAAATCCGTAGATCCATTTTCCCTTATTGGTCTGGGACCCTGTTACGGGATCAGTAGCCATGAACACAATACCAAAGATAAGCCCACCTACCAACAGATGCTGCCAGTATGGGAAGCTCATTAGAGCATAGAATTTGCTGTACTCTGGCAACCAACCTGCATCTACAATACCGTTGAAAATCAAGCCCATGGCCAAGGAACCCAATACGGCACTCAACATGATACGCCATGAGGCTATTTTGGAGAAAATCAAGAATAGACCTCCCAAAACAATTAGTAAGGTTGATGTCTCTCCAACAGAGCCCGGAATAAATCCGAAAAACATTTCTGCCAAGTCGTATTTTTGATACAATTCTGTTGTATTGCCCTGAGCCAAATACCCCAAAACGGTTTCCCCAGAAATGGCATCAGCGGTACCAGCCCTCTCAACGCCCTCATGTACCCAAACCTTATCCCCACTCATCCAAGTAGGATAGGCAAAGAACAAAAAGGCACGGATGGTAAGGGCGGGATTTAAAATGTTCATTCCTGTTCCCCCAAAAACTTCTTTACCAATGACAACGCCAAAGACAACGGCCACGGCTAACATCCAAAGCGGTGTGTCTACAGGAACAATCAATGGCACCAACATTCCAGTTACCAAGTAGCCTTCCTCAACTTCGTGACCTTTAATCACCGCGAACAAGAATTCTATGGCCAAACCTACTCCGTAGGAAACAATGACCAATGGCAACACGGTAGTGATTCCCACCAAAAAGTTTTCCCAAGTCAAAAAGTGTTCGAACAAGTCAAAATTCGCTGGAAAACCGTTGATGGCAGAGTAATGTTGATACCCAGCATTGAACATTCCAAACAGCAAACAGGGCACCAAGGCCATGATCACAGTGTTCATGGTACGTTTAAGATCGTCCGCTCCACGGATGTGTCCACCGGAATGTGTTGTTTCGTTCGGGGTATATAGAAATGTATGCAGCGCATTGAAGGCCGGAGCCATTTTTTTGCCCTGATACTTTAACTTTAACTGATGTAATTTTTCTTTCATTCCCATATTATCCTAGTTCTTTTTGCAACAAATCCAATCCTTCTCTGATTATCTGTTGGTGCGGTTGTTTTGAGATACATATGAATTCTGTGAGTGAAAAGTCTTCTGGGGCCACTTCATAGAGTCCCAATTGTTCCATTTCATCCAAATCCTTTACCATACAAGCCTTCAACAATTGGAGAGGATAGATGTCCAATGGGAATACTTGTTCATACTGACCGGTGACCACAAAAGCACGGTGCTCGCCATTGGTATTGGTGTCCAAATCATATTTTTTCTTTGGTTGAAGCCAAGAAAAAGTAAGTGCCCTGGTGGTTGAAATTTTATTGAAGATAGGTCTGTTCCACCCAAAAAAGTCATAATCGTCCCCTTCTGGAATGGCGGTAACTGTATTATTATAGTAGCCCAAGTACCCCTCGGTATTGGTTTTTCTACCGGTAAGCACATCACCGTTGATTAATCTATATCTATCCTCATTAACACCACTGGCATATAGGAATGTTGAAATTTCCGCTCCTATTTTAGTAGTGTAGTATTTAGGAGCCTTAATAATAGATCCTGAAAGAGCGACAATACGCTCTGCATTGAATTTACCGGTCAACAGAAGCTCTCCTATAAGCACCATATCTTGGGGAGATATGGTCCAAACCACCTCTCCTTTATTTATGGGGTCAATTTTATTGATTTGCGTTCCCACCAATCCAGCTGGATGAGGACCTGAAATTTTATGTAATTCAATACCTGAAACATCCACAAAGGGAGACCTACTGGTTTTTCCAACGGTCACATGGATTTTCCCGGGGGTCAACTTACTCAAGGCCATAACGGCAGCCCCCAACTCCTGTTCTTTACCTTTCAGTACGTAATCCGCATCAGCAGCCAACGGCGCAGTGGTATAGGCCGAAACAAAAATAGCCTTTGGTGTGGCGTCCGGGTTTGCAATTACATCATAAGGACGTTGTTTTATAAACGGCCAACCTCCATTCTGCAAAAGGAAAGTCTTAATGGTGTCTGCATCGGCAGTATCCAAATCAGGAACCTTACTTTGCGTATACTTTTGGGTTTTGTCAGCAAGAATCTTGAGAGTCAAGATTCTTCTACGCGCACCACGAACAATTTCAATCAACTCCCCACTGACCGGAGAGACAAAATGCATTTCTTCGTTGTTCTTGTTATAGAAAAGAGGTTCTCCCGCTTTTACCTCCTCACCCTGCTTGATAAGCATTTTGGGGGTGATTCCATGAAAATCATCTAGGTTTAGGGCATACACGTTACTTAAAACGGCTTTGGAAGTAGTCTGTTCTGCTGCCCCGATGAGGTTGATGTTCAACCCCTTTCTAATCCGGATGTCTTTAGACATATTGTTGTAGACCTTTTGTTATCAAAATCGGTGGCAAATTTACTACTAAAAGGGATGTTTTCATAATTATTAACCATAAAATTGGGATTACATCGACCTAAATTTTCAAGGCACACTTTTTGTTTACCTTTACCCAAAAAATAAGGCCTAAATGCGCTTTTTGATCAAACAAATATTTTTTTTGTGCTGTATAACCAGTGTTTTCGCGCAGGTTCAGCATGAGATAAATCCTCCAGAAAACATAAAGACCATCATTTTTAGAGGACCAACGGAAGATCAGTTTCCCGTTATTCAGTTGGGTGAATCCATGACCCTGGAATTTGATGACCTTACTGCCAATGAACAGGACTATTATTATAAAATAATCCACTGCGATTACGATTGGACCCCATCCCAGCTTCTAAAATCGCAGTATTTGGTGGGGAACGACAACCAGCGCATCATTGACTATGAAAACAGTTACACCACCTTGCAGCCCTATTCCAACTATAGATTGAGCATTCCTAATGAAAATGTTCGACTGAAGGTCAGTGGAAATTATGTGCTGGAAATTTATAATAGCTATGGTGACCTTCAATTTTCAAGAAGGTTTGTGGTATATCAAGATGCTTTGGCCGTAGGCGGAGTAGTGAAGCGCTCTCGGGATTTTAATTTTCTGAATGAAAAGCAGGTAGTGCAGTTTACTATTAATACCGCTGCATTTACCGTAGTAAACCCCAAGAATGAGATAAAGGTCGCCATTTTACAGAATCATTACTGGCCAACGGCCCTGTATAATATTAAGCCCCAATACACCATTGGATCTGAACTGGTCTATAAATACGATCAGGAAACCAGTTTTTATGGGGGCAATGAGTTTCTGAATTTTGATACCAAGGACCTTCGCTCTCCCACATTCGCAATCTCCCGTATTGAATTTGAGGATGTTTACCACCACTACCTGTTCACCAACGAATATAGAAACGATCAGCCTTACACCTATTTCCCCGATATCAACGGAGACTTTGTGGTACGAACCCTGCAAGGCGAAGATGTTTCACGCGAAGCGGAGTACACTAAGGTGCATTTCAGCCTTCCCTATACCAATGAGATTGGGCTGGACAATGTATATGTGGTTGGAAAGTTCAATAATTATGGTCTTTCAGAAGAAAACAAAATGACCTTCAATGAGGAGACTGGAAAATTTGAAGCTACCTTACTGATGAAACAAGGCTTTTATAACTACAAGTATGTTGTTGAACGAGCCGATGGAACTTTGGAACCCAACTTCGTGAGCGGTGATTTCCACTTTACCGAAAACAATTATCTCATTCTGGTCTACTATAGAAATTTTGGTGAGCTATATGACAGTATAATAGGTATAGGTTCCGTGAATTCCAGAACTATCAGCAATTAATTATCTTAGCTTCAAATCCTTTTTGGGGCATGGAAAAAAAAGACAGCTTGGTCAGTAAAGGCCGTTACGAACTTAGGTATAGGGGCGATCAGTGTTTAAACTGCGGACATCCTTTGGACATAAGTGACAAATATTGCCCAAGTTGCTCACAGGCCAACAGTACCAAAAAACTGTCCTTGAAAGATTTTGTGGATGAGTTTTTTTCAGGTTTAATCAATTATGACTCCAAGCTTTTAAAAACCTTGTCCGTTTTATTGGCCAGGCCAGGGACTATTACCAAGGATTATATTAATGGCAAACGGGTTACATACACCAATCCATTTCGGTTTTTATTGAGTTTGGCGTTCCTTTATTTCCTTATGGTAACCTTCAACAACCGCTTTACCGGATTAGATCGGGCCGCCTCCAGATTTGACAGAAATATTTCCATGGGATCACCGATAATGTATGATGCCAATTCAGGTTCGTTTTCGTCGGACAGTACTGAATTTAAAAAACGTACTTCGGAAGTCTTGGCGCACTTGGACCCGGCAGATGCCAATACCCCAGAAGTCAAGAAAGGTGTGAGCATTCTGGATTCCCTTATAGTGGCCACAAACTTAAAAAAAGTGAACAGGGATTCACTCATGGCCACTGACCCCTCGGGATACTTTAAAAGTTTGGAGGAGGAAAATTCCGGTATAAACAGATTTTCGTCGAAAATGGAATTTTTTGGCCGGATGATCCAAGTGGATACCCTATATAGTTTTCAACATGCACAGGAGAAATATAACATTCCTAGCAGCCTTTCCAATAAAATGGCATTTCAGGTTTCCAATAGCTTTTTACGGATAATGGATCATCCCAGCGATTTCATAAACTCAACCATATCAAAGCTGCCTTTTGTCATCTTCCTGTTTTTACCTGTGTTCGCCATCTTCATTTGGTTGGTCTACATCAGAAAAAAATATACCTACACCGATCATCTTATTTTTAGCTTTCACAACCAATCGTTATTATTTATCTTGCTCATCCTTAGCTTGGTAATAGATGCGATTTTTAAGGTGTCAAGTGCAGCTATATTTATCACTATATTTAGTGTATACCTGTTTTTGGCCATGAAGAAGTTTTACGGGCAGGGAACGTTCAAAACCATTGTTAAATATCTCTTTCTGAACACTATATTTACCTTTTTGGCGGTATTTACGGTAATCATGTTGTTTACAGGAAGTGTTTTTACCTATTAGCCTATGTTCACTCAAGTTACAAAAGGAATTAAAGTATCGGTGGAGACCACCTTTGAAGGCACATTTTTTAAGAATTACAAAATGCACTACGCCTTTGGATATACCATCACCATTGAAAACTTGAGCAAGGATGTTGTTCAGCTTACCGCTCGGCATTGGGACATCTTTGATGCCCTCAAAGACATTGAAACCATTGATGGTGAAGGCGTAATCGGTAGAAAACCGGTCATTAAGCCAGGCAAATCACATACCTATAGCTCTGGGTGTTTACTCGCTTCCCCCATTGGTGCCATGCACGGGTATTACCATATGGTGAACTTGGCCACTACAGAAGAATTTGAAGTGGAGATTCCCGCCTTCAAATTTGCCGCCCCTTTCGCCATAAACTAAATCCATATCATTTTCTATTCGGCCTTTGTTTCCTTACCTTTGATGGAATTTTTAACATCAAAAAAAGCGCATCTATATGGGAAAAGGTTTTTTTCAAGTTCCAACTGCATATAACGAACCCGTAAAAAGTTATGCCCCCGGCACTCCAGAACGTGAAGAAGTACTGAATCAGTACAACGCCTATTACAACGGACAGGTAGAAGTTCCACTTTACATCGGTTCCAAAGAAATCAAAACAGGAAACACCAAACCTATGTCTCCTCCGCACGAACACAAACATGTGGTAGGACAGTATCAATTAGCTGAAAAGAAACATGTTGAAGAAGCCATTTCCAGTTGTTTGGAAGCTAGGAAAGCTTGGGTCAATTTAACTTGGGAACAACGGGCTGCTGTTTTTATGAAAGCCGCGGAACTTATTGCAGGTCCATACAGAGCAAAAATAAATGCCGCCACCATGATGGCGCAGTCCAAGACCATCCATCAGGCGGAAATTGATGCAGCCTGTGAACTTATCGATTTTTTGAGGTTTAATGTGGAGTACATGTCACAAATCTATGCGGAGCAACCCGAATCTTCAGAAGGCATCTGGAATCGCGTGGAATACAGGCCGCTGGAAGGTTTTACCTATGCAATTACACCATTCAACTTTACCGCCATAGCGGGTAACTTGCCATCTTGTATGGCCATGATGGGTAATGTAGTGATTTGGAAACCCAGCGATAGTCAGGTCTACTCCGCCAAGGTAATCATGGATGTCTTCAAAGAAGCCGGATTGCCCGATGGTGTAATCAACATGATCACGGGTGACCCTGCAATGATTTCTGATGTGATTCTTGCCAGCCCAGATTTTGCAGGATTGCATTTTACAGGTTCTACTTTTGTATTCAAGGAACTTTGGAAACAAATCGGAAACAATATCCACAACTATAAAACTTATCCAAGAATTGTTGGGGAAACCGGTGGTAAGGATTTTATTATCGCCCATCCTACCGCTAAACCCAAACAAGTATCCACCGCCATCGTTAGGGGGGCATTTGAGCTGCAAGGACAAAAGTGTAGTGCCGCTTCGCGGGTATACCTGCCAAAGTCCACGGCCCATGAAATTTTGGATTTTGTGAAAGCTGATTTGGCATCCTTCAACAAGCCTGGTTCTCCTGCGGATATGAGCAACTTTATTACCGCGGTGATTCATGAAGGCTCTTTTGATAAATTGGCCAAATACATTGACCAAGCCAAAAAAGATGATAATGCGGAAATTATTGCTGGTGGCAATTATGACAAATCCGTAGGCTATTTTGTGGAACCCACGGTTATTTTAACCACCGACCCAAAATACACTACAATGTGTACCGAACTTTTCGGTCCCGTGGTTACCATATATATTTATGACGATAAGGATTGGGCCGACACCTTAAAATTGGTGGATGGCACTTCCGAATATGGATTGACCGGCGCTGTGCTTTCCGCAGACCGTTATGCCATTGACGAAGCCACCAAAGCATTGCAAAACTGTGCCGGTAACTTCTATATCAATGACAAGCCTACTGGAGCCGTTGTAGGCCAACAGCCTTTTGGTGGTGCAAGAGCATCAGGAACAAATGACAAGGCCGGTTCCGCACAAAACTTGTTGCGATGGGTTTCTCCAAGATTGATAAAGGAAACCTTTGTAACCCCTGAAGATTATAGATATCCATTCCTGGGATAATTATAAAAATTGACTTAAATAGATAGCCGTTATGTCCAAAATTGAGGAGATAACGGCTATTTTTATGTCCGACTAATATCTATTTCAAATGCCTAGACCTTACGTATTGGCTGAAACCAACTGGAAACACCTGAAAGATGAGTCCATTGAATTGGCCATATTGCCTTGGGCCGCCACCGAAGCTCACAATTATCACCTACCCTATTCCACCGACACCATAGAAGGAACGGCCATTGCCGAAGAGTCAGCCAAAATAGCTTGGGAACAAGGTGCAAAAGTTATGGTTCTGCCAACAATTCCATTTGGGGTGAACACAGGTCAGTCTGACATTTATCTGGATATGAACCTAAATCCCAGCACACAACTGGCCATTTTAAAAGACCTAATAACAGTTTTGGATAGGCAGGGCATTCATAAGCTTATGATTTTGAATAGTCATGGCGGAAACAATTTTAAATCGATTATCCGCGAATTGAGCCTTCTTTTTCCCAACATGTTCATTTGCTTCACTTTCTGGCCGGCTATGTTAGATCGGAAACACTATTTTAATATACCCGGAGACCATGCCGATGAAATGGAAACCAGTCTCATTCTTCATCTTACCCCAGAATTGGTATTGCCCAAAAAAGATTGGGGCAGTGGGGCCGAAAAAAAGAATAAAATCAAGGCATTTAGAGAAGGTTGGGCATGGACAGAGCGCCCATGGTCAAAAATTAGTGAAGATACCGGGGTTGGAGACCCAAGTATGGCCTCCAAAGAAAAAGGTGAACGGTTCTTTAAAGCCATTTCTGAGAAAATGGGACAACTGTTTATTGATATTGCCCAAGCGGACACCAATGACCTTTACGAATAAGAATAGAAATGTCTCAGCATCGCGTTTTTTTCATGGTTCCTCCCAAGGTTCAATTACTGGACATGACCGGTCCTGCGCATATTTTCTATGAAGCCAATGATTATGGAGTGCATATCCCCGCCCATTATCTTAGCTTGGGGACATCAATCGAGGAAATTTCTGGTGCCGGAGTGCTACTGGGGAATTTAGAACCCTTCCACACCTATGAGCTGGGGCCTAATGACTTTCTTTTTATTCCCGGTTTAGAGTCAGATTTGATTAAAAAAAATGATTTCATTCAATCTATAGAGCCTTTTTTTGAATGGCTTCGAAAACAACATGCCAATGGTGCCAAAATTTGCTCCGTGTGCACAGGCGCCTATCTTGTGGCATTTGCCAACCTTTTTAATGAACGGGAATGTACCACCCATTGGAGGTACTTGGAAGATTTTCAAACCAAATTTCCCAAAACCAAAGTGCTCTCTGACAGGTTGATTGTTAAGGATGGTAATCTTTATTCCAGCGCGGGGGTTTCCTCGGGAATTGATTTGGCCATGTTCGTACTTGAAGAGCTATTTGGACCCGTAGTGGTCACCAAAATTGCCAAAGAAGTGGTGATTTATTTGCGTCGTACCGAAAGTGACCCCCAACTCAGTGTTTTTCTACAATACAGAAACCATATCGACACCCGAATCCATCAGGTTCAGGATATGTTGGCCCAAAACCTTAGTACCAAATCTACCATAGAAGAAGTAGCTGAAAGCGTATTTATGAGTTCCCGAAATCTCACACGGTTGTTCAAGAAAACTACTGGCATAACCATTGGTGAGTACGTGGAGAAGCTTCGAGTAGAAAGGGCCATACAAATGCTAACCTCTGGTTTAAAAGTAAGTGCCGTAGCTTCGGCCTGTGGATTGCAAAGCCCAAATCAACTGCGGTCACTTCTTAAAAAGCACACTACTTCTCTCCCTTCGGATTGGCACGAATAATTGTCCCAATACTGCGGATGATTGTCCTTTGGGCACTTTTCTTTAAGGTGTACTTTTGACAAAATCATCAAAAAATGAACAAGTCAATTTTTCTTTTAGCCACCTGCCTGGTCACTTTGTGTTCCTTGGCCCAAAACAGCATCCCAATGGAATCCACGTACATTTGCCCACCCTGTGGGGCCTCTTGTGATGAAACCGAGCACGATTCACCGGGCGTTTGCTCACATTGTAATATGGTGCTCATCAAAAAAAGTGATTTAAAAACCATCGCCTTTTATCTACAGGACGGGGTTGAGGTGTTGGACTTTGCAGGGCCTATGGAGGTTTTTGCCTATGCTGGATACAAAGTTTTTACGGTCTCAGCTACCCAGCAACCCATAAAATCGCAAGGAATTCTAACCGTTACCCCAGATTACAGTGTGGATAATGCCCCTAACGCTGATATATTGGCTTTCTTTGGAGGCAATTCGGGTGCGGCCTCCCAGAACCCAAAGGTGATAGATTGGGTACAGCGGCAAAAGAACATACAATATCACTTTTCGGTCTGCACCGGAGCCTTTGTTTTGGCCGAAGCTGGAATTTTGAACGGACAGACAGCAACTACCTTTCACAATGCACTGGATGATTTAGAGAAGAACTATCCAAAAATCAATGTGCGCAAAAATGTCCGTTTTGTGGACAATGGAAAGGTCATCACCACGGCGGGGATATCAGCCGGAATAGATGGTGCTCTTCACTTAGTGGCCAAACTTCAAGGGTTGAATGCCGCCAAACGGACTGCCTACTACATGGAATATGACAATTGGAATTTGGGCAATGGATTAATTCTCTCTGATGACAACCCCTATACCAAAAGGAAAACCGACGCTTTCTTCAAAAATTTCGAGGGCAGCTATAAATACAAGAACAACACGGAATTCAATCTAACCTTTAATAAGCGGGAGGGCAACCTAGAGGCAAAAATTAATGGTGTTTCCTACCCAGTTTATCACGAAAAAGATGATATTTTCTCCGATGTAAGAAACGAACCTGTATTTTTTCAAAGAAATGAAGCTGATGTTATTATTGGATACAAGCTCAGCCAAGAAGGAGAGCTGTTTCAAAAATTATGATGTTGAGAAAACCAATTCTCTTAACTTCTAATTTATTTTGCTTCTACACTACATCCATGGTCAAAGTAGCACCTATCAATGTCCACCATGCGCCCGGATTGCCATAATAAAGTATATGTTGAACTGGGAATATGTCTTGTTTGCAATATGAAGCCCATACCTGACGAACACATTAAATATGATGGCTATACCAAAGAAGATGTCCAATTTTCAGATGGCGACCTTACCCCATGGTGACCATAATTTCCTAAATACAGCCACTGACAACCGCTACGACCTGCTTTCCTACATCAAACCATGATTGATATAAATTGGAATTTACCAGTAAGACTATTTTACCTCATATTACTCTGATTAACAATACATTACCATATATTCTAAAGTTTCCAGACCATTATTTTTGCCACAAATGACTTAAAACACATATTATTAATGTAAATTTAACGTTAATTAATTGTAAACTGAACGTAATCTGATTACTTTTATACATTAAAACCCATTTAAGATGAAAGAGCGAGTAAATGTTTGGGGGAAATTGGCCAAATGGTTCAACAGTAAATGGCAGTATGCCAAAACGTATTCCAGAAAGTGCAGAGGGGTTTACTACCGGGTATTGAACACCTAAACGTAAATCAACCCCGAAACTTCTGGGGCAGGTAGACCACCTTTTTGGTCTCAAAGAAATCCTCCTGAAAATAGTCTTTTAAATCGAAGATTTGAACGGTTTTATACTCTTTCAACTCTTCCGAAAGGTCGCCGCCCTTAAGGTAAAAAATGCCATTTTTACGTTCATGGGCGGGGTCTTTTTTTATTTTTCCCCTTGTCCAGTGAACAAATGTGGGCATAGCGGCCACGGCGCGACTAACAATAAAATCAAACTGCCCGTCTATATCTTCTACCCTCGAATGGATGGCCGTAACATTTTTCAATTGAAGTCCATCAATAACTTCCTGGACCACTTTTATTTTCTTCCCAATGGCATCTACAAGAGTAAATTTTACCTCAGGAAAGATAATGGCCAACGGAATTCCAGGAAAACCTCCACCGGTACCTACATCAAGAATTTCGGCCCCTTCATTGAATGCCTGAATCTTGGCAATCCCCAACGAATGTAGCACATGACGCAGGTAAAGTTCATCAATATCCTTTCGGGAAACCACATTTATCTTTTGATTCCAATCCTTGTATAGTGACTCTAAATCCCTGAAATGCTGTTTTTGCACATCATTGAGCGTCGTAAAATAATTGAAGACCAAATCCGCATTCATCCTAAGGCTGTTAATTTTAGCAAAATTAATACTTTTGAACAGGTTAACACCGTTCTAACAATACGATGACATTCTAAAAGGTGGTTTTTGGCTACCTTTGTAAAAATTTTTTTTATGGATAAGAGTACCATCCGGTTTTCAAGAAAGGATTCTGCACAATTTTTCAGAACCTTGAACAAAAGAGTAAACGAATACTTCAACGAAAATGAAATAAAGAAAACTGGGAACTGGAAACTTCACTTGAAAACCATAGTGATGTTCGCCATCTTTTTGACCCCCTACTTTTTGATTTTAACCCTTCACCTACCCTTTTGGGCCTACCTATTGCTCTCCATTACCATGGGCGTGGGCATGGCCGGAGTGGGCATGAATGTCATGCATGATGGCAATCACGGTTCCTATTCCAATAAAAAATGGGTGAACAAAATCATGGGTAGCAGTATTTATATTTTGGCAGGAAATGTATATAACTGGCAGGTTCAACACAATGTATTGCACCATACTTACACCAATATCCACGAACATGACGAGGATATGGAAGCCGGTAGGATTTTGCGTTTCTCAAAACATGCCGAATGGCGCAAACATCATAAATTTCAACATTTTTATTCCATTTTCCTATATGGATTGCTCACCTTCAATTGGGCTATCACCACGGATTTCCAACAAATGTACCGCTACATGAAGCGTAAGTTGAGCTATGGAAAACTACCCAATCCCGTTATTAACTGGAGTACTTTGGTAATTACTAAAATCATCTATTTGACCATTTGGATCGTACTCCCCATGATTTTTGGAGGCGTAGCATGGTGGCAGGTACTACTTGGCTTTTTTATTATGCACTATGTGGCGGGGGTAATTTTGAGCGTAGTATTCCAATTGGCACATATTGTTGATGATGCCGAACAACCTTTGCCTGATGATGCAGGCAACATGAAGAATACTTGGGCCATCCACCAATTGTTCACCACCGTAAATTTTGGCACAAAAAACAAGATTGTAAACTGGTTTACGGGCGGGCTAAACCATCAGGTAGAGCACCATATTTTCCCAAATATCAGCCACATACACTACACAAAAATTTCCAAAATTGTGAAACAGACGGCACGGGAATTTAATTTACCCTACAACGAGTATAAAACTACCAGAAAAGCTATAATTTCGCACTTCAAACATTTGAAGGAATTGGGAAAAAACCCGGCACTTCAGTACCAGTAAAATAGCAAAATCGATGAGCAACCATTTATCTGACAGGATTCAGAACATGTCCACGTCAGCAACTTTGGCCATGGCGGCCAAAGCCAGGGAATTACGAAATGAAGGAAAGGATATCATTGGCTTGAGTTTGGGTGAGCCCGACTTTAATATTCCTGATTTTATCAAGGATGCAGCAAAGCAAGCCATTGATGATAATTATAGCAGCTACACCCCAGTTGATGGCTACGCCGAGTTGAAAAAGGCCATCACCCTTAAATTTAAACGAGACAATAACTTGGATTATGGTCCAAGCCAAATTGTAGTGTCCTCAGGAGCAAAACAATCCTTGTTCAATGTGGCCATGGTAGTATTGAATCCCGGTGATGAAGTAATTCTTCCCGCCCCATATTGGGTAAGTTATAGCGATATTGTAAAGTTGGCGGAAGGTGTTCCCGTTGAAGTTCCAACAGGCATTGATACCGATTTTAAAATGACACCAGAACAATTGGAAGCGGCCATTACCCCAAAAACACGTATGCTCTGGTTCAGTTCACCATGTAACCCCAGTGGCTCTGTGTACAGCAAAGCTGAATTGGAAG
The DNA here is from genome assembly GCF_040705235.1 of Allomuricauda sp. ANG21. Lineage (NCBI taxonomy): Bacteria > Pseudomonadati > Bacteroidota > Flavobacteriia > Flavobacteriales > Flavobacteriaceae > Allomuricauda > Allomuricauda sp. ANG21. Next base: position 118,521 of record NZ_JBFCVT010000001.1, read on the forward strand.
GTTTGGCAGAGGTATTGAAAAAACATCCAGACATTTATGTAGTTTCTGACGAAATCTATGAGCACATCAACTTCACCAAAGGTGGACATACCAGTATTGCAGGGATTGATGGGATGTACGACAGAACGGTTACCGTAAACGGCGTATCAAAAGCATTTGCCATGACCGGATGGCGAATTGGGTATATTGGAGCTCCTGAATGGATTGCCAAGGGTTGTACCAAATTACAAGGTCAGGTGACCAGTGGGGCCAATGCCATTGCACAACGCTCAGTGATCACTGCCTTGGAAGCGCCCGTGAGCAAGATTCAGTATATGATAGACAAGTTCCATGAAAGAAGGGATTTGGTATTACAATTGTTGGGCGAAATTGAAGGGTTTAACCTTAACGTTCCCGAAGGTGCTTTTTATGTATTCCCGGACATCTCGGCTTTCTTTGGAAAGACCTTGAACGGAACAACGATCAATAATGCATCGGATTTTGCCCTATACCTGTTGGAACATGCCAATGTGGCTACCGTAACCGGTGAAGCATTTGGAAATCCCAATTGCATCCGTATCTCATACGCAGCATCAGAAAAAGAGCTTAAAGAAGCCATTGCCAGAATCAAGGCGGTGGTTTAAGAGTGCGTCATACTGAACTCGATTCAGCGTGACGATTCAGAATAGTAAATAATGAAAAACCTCCTGAATACAATTTTTGGAGGTTTTTATGTCTTTTTCCAGAAATAGGGCGTTAGGATAATCAGAACGGTAAACAGTTCCAATCGCCCTAATAACATCAAGAATCCGCACCACCATTTTCCAGCGTCGGGAAGACTGTCATAATTGCTCACGGGATTTAAGCTACCAAAAGCCGGTCCAACATTTCCCAAAGAAGAGGCCGCGCCGCCAACCGCTGAGATAAAATCAAGTCCCAAGAAGCCCAGCACCAAAGACCCTATGATAAAAAGTAGCATGTACAGCACAAAAAATGCGATCACGTTGTACACGATATGCTCTGAAACCGTCTTTTGATTATACCTAACAGGAATAATTGCGTTGGGATGCAAGGTTCGTTTAAACTCTAAAATGCCATTTTTGATGATAATCAAATGGCGCATCACCTTAATTCCACCTGCGGTAGAACCAGCAGAACCGCCCAAAAACATCAATCCAAAGAAAAAGACGGTCAAAAAAGGCGTCCAAGAAGTAAAATCCGAAGTCACAAAACCTGTAGTGGTGACCACTGCTATGACTTGAAAAAGAGAGTGCCTAAATGCACTTTCTACTCTTCCCCAGACCATTGGGTGAAATTCTGAAGCAACTACATCCGCTTTGTAGTAGATACCCAAAGCCACTAAAATGGAAAAAATGGCTATAAAGCCAAAATAGTACTTGAACTCTTCGTCTTTTAAGATGCGCTGCACCCTTCTGGTGAAGGCAAAATAGCTGAGTACAAAATTGCTGCCCGCCAAAAACATAAAAACAATAATGATGTATTGTATCAAGGGTTCGTTGTTCCAAAAGGCCAAACTGGCATTCTTGGTGGAAAAACCCCCAGTAGACATGGTAGCCAACGAATGGTTGATGGCATCGAAAAACGTCATACCGGCCAATCTCAGCAATAGGGTCTCCAAGACGGTGTATCCAAAATAAATCAACCACAGTCGTTTTGCCGTGTCCGTAATCCTGGGATGTAATTTATCACCTCCTGGACCGGGTGCTTCAGCCGCAAACAACTGCATTCCCCCAATGCCCAGCAATGGAAGAATGGCAATGGCCAAAACAATAATACCCATCCCCCCAATCCAATGGGTAAGGCTCCTCCAAAGGAGAATACCTTCAGGAAGGGATTCAATATCGTTTAAAATGGAAGCCCCAGTAGTGGTATATCCAGAAATTGTTTCAAAAAAAGCATCGGTAATGGAAGGAATTGAACCTGAAAAAAGATAAGGCAACATCCCGGAAATGGACATCACAATCCATCCAAACGTCACTACGATATAACCCTCTTTACGCTTTACTTCCTTTTTATGGCCTCGGGTGTAGAACATGGCCATCATACCAAAAAGCATGGTCACAATCGCTGCCAGGGCTATGTCTAAAGTAGCACCATCCTTAAAGATACCACTGGCAAAAGCTGCCAAAAGCATAAAAGAGCCATTGCACAGGAGCAAAAGACCCATAATATGGATGATAATACGCGTGTTGAGTCTCATTACAGGAACAACTTTTCAATCCTTGGGATGGCCTTGGGCAAACAACATACAACTACTTTGTCTCCTTCTTTAATTCTAAAGTCACCCAGTGCGATGATGCCTTCACCATTTCGGATGACCCCACCAATGCTTGCCTCCCGTGGAAAGTTTAATTCCTTGATAATCTCACCATTCACAAGTGAAGAAGCTTTTACCTCAAACTCCAAAATCTCAGCATTGAGGTTGTTCAATCGGGTCAAGGCCAACACCTCACCTTTTCGGATGTATCGGAAAATACTGTTCGCTGCAAGCAGTTTTTTATTGATGAGCGTATCCACACCAATGGAATGCGACAGCTGAAAATAATCCATGTTCTCCACCAAAGCGATAGTCTTTTTTATTTTTTTGGACTTGGCCACCAAACAGGACATGATATTGGTCTCTGAATTTCCGGTAACGGCAATAAATGCATCCATGGATTCCAAGCTTTCCTCCTCCAAAAGTTCCACATTTCGTCCATCCCCATTAATGACAAGGGCATGGGGCAGTTCATCCGCAATATCAAAAGCTTTTTCCTTGTTCTTCTCGATGAGTTTTACATTGAAACGCTTGTTGCACAGGTCACGAGCCGTTTTAAAACCTACCTTACTACCACCGAGCACCATGACATTCTTAATTTCCTGCTTCTGCATTCCAGTAAGTTTGTACAATTCTTCCACACCCTTATCCGAGGTAATAAAGTATACCTGGTCGCCTTCTTTAAAGACAGTGTCCCCACGAGGAATCAAGGTGTATTGTGTCCCCATTCGTTGCAAGGCAATGGGCATAAAATGTAATTCTGGAAAAATACGGGCGGCCTCTTTAACCATTTTACCCACGAAGGGTGCAGTCCTTGGGAGGATAACTCCGAACATGGTCAATAAACCACCTTCAAACTCATAGGTGTCGTTAAAAGCTGACTGGTTGAGCATTAACTGGATTTCCATCGCGGCCAGGCGTTCTGGTGAAATGAGTTCATCGATACCCAAATCTTGAAACCGCAAAGATTCGCGGTTGTCCATGAATTCCGTGTTTGAAATTCGGGCAATGGTACGCTTACAGCCCAACTGCTTTGCCAAAAAACAAAGGGTGATGTTGGTAGTTTCCGATGCGGTTACGCCAATAACCAGTTCTGAGGAATCAACTTGGGCATCCCGCAGCACTTGTATAGACGTGGCATCACCACGGAGCACTCGAATATCCAAATGGGTATCTGCATAGGCCAAACTCTCTTTGTCCGTATCAATCAATGTAATATCCTGTGCTTCATACGACAAAAGTTTTGCCAAATGAAACCCTACCTCACCTGCTCCTGCAATTATGATTTTCATCGATTAAAATAAGATGTGTTCTTGAATACGTTCAATCTGTGTGCTACAAATGATAAAAGAATAGTGGTCGGGACCTAAACAACATATTTTTAACAACATACGGAAGGATGTCCCATTGCTGGGCAAAATTACACAAATATTTTTGTCCACCTCCCATATTGCTAAATTGTATATTTGCCAACAAATTCTTTAGATGTCAAAAAAAGTTACGCCTTACAAGGAGTCACAGCTTGGAAAAAAGGAACAAGTACGCCAAATGTTCGACACCATTTCCAAAAATTATGATGGTCTCAACCGCGTCATTTCCTTTGGAATAGACCTAAAGTGGCGTAAGCGAATGGTGAAACTGCTCAAGGCAAAAGCTCCCCAAACCGTATTGGACATAGCCACGGGAACAGGGGATTTGGCCATTGCCATGACCCAGACCGGGGCTGAAAAAATCATTGGTCTGGATATTTCCCCCGGCATGTTGGAAGTTGGCAAGGAAAAAATAGTGGACAAAAACCTGCAGGATACCATAGAAATGGTGGTGGGCGACAGTGAGGATCTACCTTTTGAAGACAACTCTTTTGATGCGGTTACGGTTGCCTTCGGCGTGCGAAACTTTGAGAATCTGGAAAAGGGACTGGCTGAAATCTACCGTGTATTGAAACCAACAGGCACCTTTATGGTTTTGGAAACTTCCGTGCCCACAAAAACCCCTTTTAAACAAGGATATAGTTTTTATTGTAACCATATTCTTCCCACCATTGGTAAAATCTTTTCAAAAGACCGTTCGGCCTACGCATATTTGAGTGAATCTGCATCTGTTTTTCCACATGGTGAAGCCTTCAACAATATTTTGGCCAAAATTGGGTTTATAGGAATAGAGAACAAACCCCAGACATTTGGAGTTGCCTCCATTTATGTCGCCACAAAATAGATTAATGAAAAACGTCTTTCTTCTGTTCAGCTTGCTGTTGGCATGCACAACTTCCTTGGCACAGTTCACCGATGATCATATCCTTAATCTTCAGACCGAGGATAAGAAGTTCTTGAATTGGGGATATTATTTGGGTTTCAATCAATATGATTTTCAATTTGAATACAAGAATGATATTGGTCGTGATATTTTGGTCGATAAAAGCCTTGGATTCAATGTAGGCTTGATTGGAGAAATGCGTATCAATGACTATTTGGACACCCGTTTTGAGCCAGGCTTGTTGTACACCGCCAGAACTTTGGGCTTTCCCGGGTTTACCAGTCAAGCTGATGCATTGCGAGAAGTGCGGTCCACTTATATTCGTTTTCCATTGTTGCTGAAGGTCAGTGCCAAGCGTTTTGGCAACTGGAAGCCCTTTATTGAAGGTGGCGTTTACACTTCATTGAATTTAGGGAGTAAAGAAGATAGCTTAGACGATAACAGCAGTGGTGAATTTCGGATGAAAAAGAATGTCTACGGGTACGAACTGGGTTTTGGTATCGATTTTTACACCGAATACTTCAAGTTCACACCCTCCATTCGCGGTGTTTTTGCCCTTTCTGATGAGTTGGTTCCTGATGAAGACCCCAACAGTCCCTGGACCGGAAACATCAATGCCATGCGCACCAGAGGGATTTTTATCAATTTTACATTTGAGTAGCGTTGGATAATTGGATAGCGAAATTCAAAAAATCCTATCGTCCAAAAATCGAAAAATCCAGAGGTTTACCGTCTTATTTCATTCAGAAGAATAGCCGTTGCCGTGGCCACATTGAGGCTTTCCGCAGTGGGTTCACCAAATTGGGGAATTGCAATACGCTCGTTGATATATTCGGCAACCGCGGGTGATATACCATTGGCTTCATTACCCATCACCAAAATACCACCAGTTGTAAGTTCTTTTCCGTACACAGATACCCCGTCCATAAAAGCCCCAAAAACCGGTAGCTTTGAATTTTTCAGATACGCTTCAAGTTTTAGGTAGGCAATATTTACACGAGCAATGGAGCCCATTGTGGCTTGCAGCACTTTTGGATTGTAACAATCGACCGTATCATCAGAACACACCAAATTTTTTATGCCAAACCAATCGCACAACCGTATGATTGTTCCCAGGTTTCCGGGATCTCGAACCGCATCCAGCGCCAAAATCCAATCAGAATCATCTATTTTTTTGGTTTCGGGCATGTAAAAAACGCCCAGCAAGCCGTTGGGATTTGTTAAACTGCTCATTTGTTTCATGGCAGCCTTGGAAACAATCTCCGCCGTTTCAAAATCCGTTGGGTTTTGCGAATCATCAATAAATAATGCATGGGCTTTCAGGCCCCATTTCAACAACTCATCTACGGTCTTTTGGCCTTCCACCACAAACAGTCCATGTTGACTTCGGTACTTTTTTTGCTTTAAGCTTACAACTAGTTTAATTTGGTTTTTCGTAACCATCTAAATCGTGTATTTTTGGCGACTATGAAGGGTTCTTTACGTCTATTGTGCAACTGGGCAAAAATAGGGTTATTGTTGCTTATATTGGTCATTGCTGGTTGCAACACCCTTAAAAAGGTTGGTGATGAGGAATTATTGCTTACCAAAAACAACATTTATGTTGATGACGAAAAGATTACTGATAGTGAGATCAAAGGTCTAATCTCACAAAAACCGAACAGCAGTGTGCTGGGATACCCCCTTCGCTTAAATCTATACAATCTGGCCAAGGAAGACCCAGACTCCTCTTTTCAGAACTGGTTACATCGAAAAGAAAAAAGAGAAAAAAGACTCAATAACCTACTCTCCGAGAAACAGGTCAATAGGCTGCAAGAATCCTTTATGGTTAAAGGATATAGTGAGTTTTTAAAAAGGATTGGGGAACCTCCGGTGGTCATTGATACCGCTCTCACCAATAAATCGGTGAAAAGACTGGAAGCCTATTATAACAGCAAGGGTTATTTCAACAATTCCGGCACGTACCAAATTGTTGATGGTAAAAGAAAGAAAAGGGCCGAACTGGATTATCAGGTTACTTTGGGAAAACCCTTCATCATTGATACAGTACAAAAAAATATCACCTCACCTGAACTGGATTCCATTTACAGGGCTTTCTACAAACAGTCCTTTGTAAAACAGGGCGAGCAGTTCGACTTGGACAATTTTACCTTGGAACGTGAACGACTCACTACCCTTTTCCGCAATTCTGGAGTTTATAATTTTCAAGAAAGCTCCATCAATTATGATATTCTCAGGGACACTACATTGACAGCGGATGACCAATTGATGGACGTTCAGTTAAACATTAAAAAATTTAGGAGCGCCACAGACAGTACGGACACTTCGGACCCCTACAGAATCCATCGTCTAAAAAAAATCAACATCTATTCAGATTATCTTTTTGGTGACGATATCGACTCCTTAAACTCCATCGAATACGAAAACTACACCATTTACTATAAGGAGAAGCTTCGATACCGACCAAAAGCGCTTACAGATGCCATCTTTTTTGAAAAGGATAGTATTTATAGGGATATTGACCGGATTCGCACCTACCGACAGATCACCAACCTGAACACCTTTAAATATCCGAATATTGAATTTATTCCAGATACCACCCAAGCGCAGTTGATATCCAACATCTACTTGGCGCCAAGGCCCAAATTTTCATTGAACATGAATTTTGATGTAACCCACTCCAACATACAGAAAGTGGGTACGGCTTTCAGTGCATCCGTGATCACAAGAAACGTGTTCGGAGGTGCCGAAACCTTAAATATTTCTGCCCGGGGATCGATTGGTCTGTTGAGTGATGCTTCGCTTTCCAATGAAACCTTTACCTCCGAACTTGGTGGAGATATCAACATCACCTTTCCAAGGATATGGCTTCCGTTCAACACAGAAAAAATAATTCCGTACTACATGCTGCCCCAAAGTAGGCTCTTGGCAGGTACCAACTTTCAAAGAAACATTGGTCTGGACAAACAATCCTTAAACTCTATTCTCTCCTATAATTGGTCTCCTACCGATAGACTCAGGAACAATTTGGAATTACTCAATGTGGAGTTTGTGCGAAACGTAAATCCCGATAACTTTTACAACGTATACCGTAACACCTTTGCCAATTTGGACGATTTGGCAGATGATTTCCAGGACGACCCTCAATATGCTTCCTTCTTTGAAACTTATGACAATGAGATTGATTCATTGCGCCTGAGCATTCCAGAAGGTGCCAATGCTTTTGCCCAGGCCGTCTTGAACAATGAGATTCCCGTATCAGAAGAACAGCTTGATGAAGTCAACAGCATTGAAGAACGTAGGCGAAGATTAACAGAGAACAACCTCATTTTCGCCACAAACTTCACCCATACCAAAAACAGCAAGTCCGGCATCAATGACAACGATTTTTATCAATATCGAATAAAGCTGGAAAGCGCTGGCAACCTACTTTCCATGGTAGCCAATGTGGTTCCGTACAATAAAAACGATGATGGTCAGCTCCTAGTTTTTGGGGTTCCTTTTTCTCAGTATTTAAAGACCGAAATTGATTATATCCGGCATTGGCAGTTGGGTGACTCTCAAGTATTGGCCTTTCGGAGCTTTGGTGGTCTGGCTGTTCCCTACGGGAACTCCAACAATATCCCCTTTGTGCGAAGTTACTTTGCTGGAGGTTCAAACGACAACCGTGCTTGGAACGCTTATGAACTGGGGCCAGGAAAAACCAACAACATAAACGACTTCAACGAAGCCAACCTAAAGCTTGCTTTTAACTTAGAGTACCGTTTTCCCATTGCTGGGGATGTAAAAGGTGCACTTTTTGCCGATGCGGGTAATATCTGGAACGTATTTGACAATGAAAACAATCCAGATGCCATATTCTCTGGCTTCTCTTCTTTAGCCGATATAGCCTTGGGCACAGGTTTGGGTTTGCGTTATGATTTCACCTATTTTGTATTTAGGCTAGATGTTGGTTTTAAGACCTACAATCCTGCTGAGCAAGGTTCCGATCGCTGGTTCCGCGATTTCAATTTCAAAAAAGCTGTATTCAATATCGGTATCAATTATCCTTTCTAGCGGAATTATTTTATTACTTTTGTGGCCTAATTTAACTCGAAAACCATCTTAAACTATGTCCCACAATATTAAGCCAGGTGTTGCCACGGGCGATGAAGTACAAGCTATTTTTAAACACGCAAAGGAAAACGCATACGCGCTTCCAGCAGTAAATGTGGTAGGTTCCAACACTATCAATGCCGTAATGGAGACAGCCGCATCTTTGAACTCTCCTGTAATTATTCAATTTTCTAACGGAGGCGGACAGTTCAACGCAGGTAAGGGACTTTCCAACGAAAACCAAAAAGCTGCCATTTTGGGAGCTGTGGCCGGTGCCAAACACGTTCATCAATTGGCTGAGGCCTATGGTGCGACCGTAATATTGCATACCGATCACTGCGCCAAAAAATTATTGCCATGGATCGATGGTCTTTTGGAGGCAAGTGAGGAACATTTTAAAGCAACAGGTAAATCCCTGTTTAGTTCCCACATGATTGATTTATCGGAAGAACCCATTGAGGAGAACATTGAAATATGCAAAGCGTATTTGGAGCGCATGAGCAAAATGGGTATGACCTTGGAAATTGAATTGGGAATCACCGGCGGTGAAGAAGATGGTGTTGACAACACCGATGTTGATGATTCAAAACTATACACGCAACCCGAAGAGGTAGCCTACGCTTACGAGGAGCTATCAAAAGTAAGCCATAGATTCACCATTGCAGCTGCATTCGGTAACGTTCACGGCGTTTACAAACCCGGAAACGTAAAATTGACGCCAAAAATCTTGAAAAACTCCCAAGAGTTTATTTCTGAAAAATACGGTGTTGAGGAAAATCATATCGATTTTGTGTTCCACGGGGGTTCCGGTTCCACGGTGGAAGAAATTAGAGAAGCCATTGGGTATGGTGTTATCAAAATGAACATCGATACCGATTTACAATATGCCTTCCTTACAGGAATTAGGGATTATATCCAAGATAAATCCGCTTACTTGCAGGCTCAAATTGGCAATCCTGACGGAGATGACCAACCCAACAAAAAATTCTACGACCCCAGAGTGTGGCTTAGAGAGGGTGAAAAAACTTTTGTGGCTCGATTGAAGAAAGCCTTTGAAGATTTAAATAACGTCAATACCTTATAGACCTTTGTTTAATTTAATTTTGATTGCATGTCGTCTTGGTTTAAAAGAAAGGAAAAAGGAATACAGACCTTAACAGAGGAAAAAAAAGATACCCCGAAAGGATTATGGTATAAATCCCCTACTGGAAAAATTGTTGAATCTGAAGATCTTGCCAAAAACTTCTACGTTAGTCCTGAGGATGATTATCACGTTAGAATTGGCAGCAAGGAATATTTTGAGATTCTTTTTGATGATAACAAGTTCAAGGAACTGGACGAGAATATTTCCGCAAAGGACCCCTTAAAGTTTGTAGATACCAAGAAATATTCAGAACGTCTAAAGGCGGCCCAACAAAAAACAGGACTTAAGGATGCCGTTCGCACAGCGGTCGGGAAATCCATGGGCAAGGAAATTGTGATTGCCTGTATGGATTTTAGTTTTATTGGTGGTTCCATGGGCAGTGTGGTTGGCGAGAAGATTTCCCGCGCCATCGATGTGGCCAAAAAGAAAAAGGTGCCATTCCTTATGATTTCAAAATCGGGAGGTGCCCGTATGATGGAGGCTGCGCTTTCCCTTATGCAGTTGGCAAAAACATCAGCAAAACTGGCCCAATTGGCCGAGGCCAAAATCCCATACATTTCTTTGTGTACCGATCCCACAACTGGGGGAACTACAGCTTCCTATGCCATGTTGGGTGACATCAATATAGCGGAACCTGGCGCATTGATAGGATTTGCCGGTCCCCGCGTTGTAAAAGATACGGTAGGAAAAGATTTGCCGGAAGGCTTCCAAACTTCTGAATTTTTAAAAGAGCATGGGTTCTTGGATTTTATTGTCCACCGAAGAGATTTGAAAAAAAAGGTCAATCTTTATATCGACTTGATTTCAAACCAACCCATAAGAGCATAAAAAAAGCCCCGAAATCGGGGCTTTTTTATTTTCAATTCACACCTAATTTCTAAAGCGACGCAAAAATATTTCCTCTTCCGTACCATCGGCATAGGTCAAAATGCCTTTGGCATCGCAACTACCATCCCCAAAGTCCAAGCTCATCGTATTTCCAAATCTTGAAATTTCCAAAACACCGCTCACAATAAACCGACAAGACATTTCCCTGCGAAGTGGAGTGATTACTTCCTTTATAAATTCATTTCCAGCTCTGCTGACATAGGTGCGTTTACCAGTTATCAAGAAAACATTATCGCCCCAAAAACCAGTACCAAAGCCTTCTATCCATTCCCGTGTTCGGGTGCCAGTATAAGACGTGGTATTTCCATCGGGCCAAGTAGATGTAAATGTGGTATTTGCCGTGCCTTGGGGATTTCCATTTTCATTGAAGCGCACACGCACAATGCTGGCCGAACCTTCAACGGCCACACCATTGAACACAAAATCTTCCAAACTAAGACTGATGGTGTTTGAAGCGGCCTGCATATCTCTTGAATAGCTTACATAAATGGTACCGCTGATGGTGTTCCCGTTGGGCATTTCACAATCTTCCCCAAAATTCAGTGTAACATTTTTAGCAGTCTCCGTGAGTTCAATGGTAACTACGGCACAATCTGGCAAATAATCAGAATGGTAATCCATTTTGGAAGTTGTGGAGATTTCATCAGCCGCATACACATCTTCGGCAATGGCCGTGATTTCTTCGGAAATCATCTCGGCCTCATCACTAAACTTTAGTTCGGTAGCAGATATGACTTTAGTACTGGACAATTCTTCACTTGTAGATTCATCCTTGCTGCATGAAGAAAAGGTCAAAAACAGCACTCCAATGAGAAGGGACGCCATTCCAGTAAAGTTCCTTTGATCAAGATTCTTTTTCATAATGATTAAATTTATAGGTTTGGTGCTTTGACCCGCTTCAATCAAAAAGGTTTAATTTGCCTTGAAAATTCATAGATTCAAAAAAACGACTATCTTTGCACGCTGATTGAAGGTCAATCAATACATAAAAATCATTTAAATAAATATTGGAATGTATTTAACAAAAGAAGTTAAAGCCGAGATTTTCAAGAAACACGGCGGCTCTGAGAGCAACACCGGTTCTACGGAAGGGCAAATTGCATTGTTCACGCACCGTATCAACCACTTGACACAACACCTTAAAAAGAACCATAAGGATTATAACACCGAGCGTTCTTTGGTAGCTTTGGTAGGTAAAAGACGTAGTCTTTTGGATTACCTAAAGAAAAAAGACATTGAAAAATATCGTTCTTTGATCAAAGAATTGAATATTAGAAAATAAAAATTGAGGGGAGGCTTTGGCTTCCCCTTTGTTTTCGTTGGACGAGTTCCAACGACCCTAAGTCCCAAGCTGCAAATTGGGCAAACACAAAAAGCTTCACATAGTTTTTCATTGGTCAGTGCCTAAAGGCACACACAACAACAACACAACCCGACCGTCCGGATGGCGGTAGACCAAATGTTTAACGACCCGCATCTATTGCGCGGGTAAGATTATTTGTATGATTCCAAAAACTTTTAAAGAGGTCATTGACCTTGGTGACGGTAGGGAAATCTCTATCGAAACTGGTAAATTGGCAAAACAGGCCCATGGTTCTGTGGTTGTCCAATCAGGCAAGTGCATGTTATTGTGTACCGTTGTCTCTAACTACAAACAAAGCGACGTTGATTTTCTGCCCCTTACGGTGGATTATCGCGAAAAATTTGCCGCTGCTGGACGTTATCCCGGCGGATTCTTTAAACGTGAGGCCAGACCCAGCGATGGTGAGGTACTGACCATGCGTTTGGTGGACAGGGTATTGCGCCCGTTGTTCCCAAAAGATTATCACGCTGAAACGCAGGTGATGATCCAATTGATGTCGCATGACGAAGAGGTTATGCCCGATGCCATGGCCGGATTGGCCGCTTCGGCTGCCATTCAACTTTCAGATTTTCCTTTTGAATGTGCCATTTCAGAAGTTCGTGTAGGACGTGTGAATGGTGAATTTATCATCAATCCTACCAGAGCGCAACTGGATGAGTCGGATATTGACATGGTGATTGGTGCCTCCGCAGATTCTGTGATGATGGTTGAAGGGGAAATGTCTGAGATTTCCGAAGAGGAAATGGTAGAGGCCATCAAATTTGCCCACGAAGCCATTAAAGTGCAATGCGAAGCTCAGCTGAAATTGGCCGAAGCTTTCGGAAAGAAAGAAACCCGTGAATACGAACCCGAAGTTGAAGACGAAGAACTTCAGAAGAAGATTTACGACATGGCTTACGATAAAGTATATGCCGTAGCCAAAGCCGGTTCTGCTAAACATGAGCGTAGTGCTGCTTTTGAGGAAATTAAAGAAGAAATCAAGGCTACCTTCTCCGATGAAGAGTTGGAGGAAATAGGTGGATTGGTTTCCAAATACTACCACAAAGCTGAAAAAGAAGCCGTCCGTAACCTTACGTTAGAGGAAGGTTTGCGTTTGGATGGACGTAAAACCACTGATATTCGACCTATTTGGTGCGAAGTGGATTACTTGCCATCCGTACACGGTTCTGCCATCTTTACCAGAGGCGAAACCCAGGCATTGGCAACCGTAACTTTAGGAACTTCCCGTGAAGCCAATCAAATAGACATGCCGTCTTTTGAAGGTGAGGAAACTTTCTATTTGCACTATAACTTTCCTCCATTTTCTACTGGGGAAGCAAGACCAATCCGTGGTACCTCCCGTAGGGAAGTAGGTCACGGAAACTTGGCACAACGTGCCTTGAAAAAGATGATTCCGGATGATTGTCCGTATACGGTTCGTGTGGTTTCCGAAGTATTGGAATCCAACGGTTCCTCTTCCATGGCCACCGTTTGCTCTGGTACTATGGCCTTGATGGATGCTGGGGTGCAATTGAAAAAACCAGTCTCTGGTATTGCCATGGGATTGATCACCGATACCGAAACTGGCAAATATGCCGTTCTTTCGGATATTTTGGGTGATGAAGACCACTTAGGCGACATGGACTTTAAGGTAACTGGTACTGCAGATGGTATTACCGCTTGCCAAATGGACATCAAAGTAAAGGGCCTTTCCTATGAAATTTTGGTAAAAGCCTTGATGCAGGCCAAAGACGGTAGAATGCACATTCTAAAAGAATTGACCGATACCATCGCTCGGCCAAGACCTGAGGTAAAATCCTACGCACCAAAAATTGTTACCAAAATTATTCCTGGTGAGTACATTGGAGCGCTTATCGGTAAAGGTGGAGAGGTGATTCAAGAACTTCAAAAGACGACCAAGACCACTATTGTAATCAATGAAGACCCAGATACCGAAGAAGGTATTGTGGAAATCTTGGGTACGGACCAAGATGGCATCAATGCCGTATTGGCTAAAATTGATGCCTTAATGTTCAAGCCTGAAGTGGGTAGCGTTTACGAAGTAAAAGTCATCAAACTATTGGATTTTGGTGCTGTTGTGGAATACGTGGATGCCCCTGGAAACGAAGTATTGTTGCACGTTTCTGAATTGGCTTGGGAACGCACCGAAAATGTAACCGATGTGGTCAATATGGGTGATGTTATCGATGTAAAATACTTCGGTATAGATCCTAAGACCCGAAAGGAAAAAGTTTCCAGAAAGGCCTTATTGCCAAAACCCGAAGGATACCAAGAAAGACCTCGTAGCAATGACCGAGGTGGTGACCGAAGAGGGGGTGGTGACCGTAGAGGCGGAAATCGTGACCGAGATAGAAAACCGAGAAGGGATTAACTCTTTTCTGTTTACATAGTAAAAACCTCGGGGAAATCCTGAGGTTTTTTTTGTTTTTAGGAATTCTTATCGATAATCCGAAATCAATCATATTGCCCTGTCACTTCGAGCCCAGTCGAGAAGTCATTCAACTCAACTTCTTAAAAATAAGGCCTCGACTGCGCTCGACCTGACAGCTTTTTGTTTATAGGATTGATTACGGGCAATCAGAATTTTTACAAATAAATTTTACCAAATTGTAACATTTCGGTTTTTTCTACGTATAAACTAATGAGCTTCGGTTCAAAAACTTAATTTGAAGGGAAAATTTAGATGAGACAGTTAAAGATTACAAAACAGGTTACCAATAGGGAAACCGCATCGTTGGACAAGTACTTGCAGGAAATCGGGAAAGTGGATTTGATCACTGCCGATGAGGAGGTGGAGTTGGCACAGCGCATTAAAGCGGGAGACCAAGTGGCCCTGGAAAAATTAACTAAAGCCAATCTTAGGTTCGTGGTTTCTGTGGCCAAACAGTACCAAAACCAAGGGTTGACCCTCCCCGATTTGATTAATGAGGGGAATTTGGGACTAATCAAGGCTGCGCAGCGTTTCGATGAAACCCGCGGTTTTAAGTTCATTTCCTATGCGGTTTGGTGGATTCGCCAATCCATTCTACAAGCATTGGCGGAACAATCCCGTATTGTGCGTTTGCCGTTGAACAAAATTGGTTCCATCAACAAAATCAACAAAACGTTTGCTTTCTTGGAGCAAGCCCATGAGCGTGTACCTTCTGCTGAGGAAATTGCCAAAGAATTGGACATGACGGTGGAAGATGTGAAACAATCCTTGAAAAACTCAGGTCGACACGTATCCATGGATGCTCCATTGATTGATGGTGAGGATTCCAACCTATACGATGTATTGCGAAGTGGGGAATCCCCGAATCCAGATAAAGAGTTGTTGCACGAATCTTTACGCACTGAAATTGAGCGTGCTTTGGAAACCTTAACTCCTAGAGAAGCTGATGTTATCAGGCTTTACTTTGGTTTGGCCGGACAGCATTCCATGACTTTGGAAGAAATTGGTGAGACTTTTGACCTTACCAGGGAAAGAGTTCGTCAAATCAAGGAAAAGGCCATCAGACGTCTAAAACATACGTCCAGAAGTAAGATTTTAAAGACCTATTTGGGGTAAATTGTAAAATTTACACCGCAAATTACAGTTAAACTCGTCTTAAATTTTTTTTTTGGCAAGAAAATTGTAATTTAGATACCTACAACAGTTTATCATGACTGTTCGTTTTTTGATTGATGAATAAACTCCGGCTGATTACCGGAGTTTTTTCATTTTATACAATCAAGTTTTGGCGAGAGTTTATCTCTTTTTCTCCCCGTTCACCAATCGCATTATTTGTAATGGATTGCCCTGCTTTAATTCATCAGGCAATAGGGCATCCGGGAAATTTTGGTAGCACACTTGTCTTGCAAAGCGGTCAATAGCTTTGGTTCCAACAGAGGTGGACCTTGAATCTGTAGTAGCTGGATAAGGACCACCGTGCACCATAGCATGGCACACCTCAACTCCGGTCGGGAATCCGTTGATCAACAAACGGCCTACTTTTTCCTCCAAAATATCGATAAGCTCCTTATTATTCAATAAATCCTCTTCGGTACCATGGATGGTCGCAGTTAAATGACCGTGAAGGTTTCGGGCTATTTCCAACATTTCATTGGTATCGGAAGTGTTCACCAATAAAGTTGATGGTCCAAAAACCTCCTCTTCCAACAATGTATTGGATAAAAAGTTCTTACCCTCGGTGGCAAATAGATTGGCATTTCCATGATTTCCTCCCGCATCGGCACCTTTGGCCAAGAATTCTACTCCTTGTTGTGACGACAACTCCTTTACACCACCATCAAAGGCATTGTGAATACCTGAGGTAAGCATGGCTGACGAGCTGGATGCTTCCACCAAATTGGTCAACGACTTCTTAAATGATTTGGTTTCCTCAGATTCATGGGCTATGACAAGTCCTGGGTTGGTACAGAATTGGCCCACACCCAAAGTAAACGAACCATGAAGTTGTTGACTCAGTTCCTCTCCTTTTTCGGCCATGGCACCCGGTAGAATAAATACAGGGTTGGTGCTTCCCATTTCAGCATAAACGGGAATTGGGTTCGCTCGTCTAGAGGCCGCATCAAACAAAGCCCTACCACCTCCAAGAGAACCAGTAAATCCTACTGCATGGATACCATTGTGACTTACCAAGGCAGTACCCACTTCGTGAGAAATACCATGCACCATGGAAAACACGCCATCAGGCATTCCAGTTTTTTTAGCTGCGTTAACGATAGCTTCTGCCACCAATTCACAGGTTCCGGGGTGAGCTGGGTGCGCTTTCACCACCACAGGGCAACCTGCCGCCAATGCACTGGCAGTATCGCCACCCGCCACAGAAAACGCCAAAGGAAAGTTACTGGCCCCGAAAACGGCCACTGGCCCCAATGGACGTAGCATACTCCTAATATCCACTCTGGGCAATGGTTGTCTATCCGGCATGGCTTCATCAATTCGTGCGTCGACCCAAGAACCTTCCCGTAGCACGGTTGCGAACAATTTCATTTGTCCCATGGTTCTGCCCCGCTCTCCGGTAATTCTTCCTTCGGGCAGCCCCGTTTCTGCACAGGCACGTTGCACTAATGCGTCGCCAAGGGCCAATATTTCATCAGCAATGGCATCCAAAAAGGCTGCCTTTTCTGCTCCCGATTTATTTTTATAGACTTTGAAGGCTTTTTCTGCCTTTTCTACGGCGATGTTTATTTCTCCTTCAATTGCCTCGGTGAAAGCTGTCTCCAGATTTTCCCCTGTACTGGGGTTAATTCCATAAAATGTGTTGGCCCCTAAGGCCGATTTCTCATTTCCTAGGTAATTCTTGCCTTGTAATTGCATGTTTTGGGATTAATTTATCCGATTGTGTTTGTTAATGTTCCTATATTATCAATAGTGATATTAATTTCATCATTCTGTGCCAATGTAAAGCTTGCATCTGGCACGATACCGGTTCCTGTCATTAAAAAACATCCGTGAGGATAGGTCGTATGTTTGTAAAGGTACTGAACAATGTCCTCAAACTTCCGTACAATTTGGTCTACTCCTATTTCCCCCGAGAAAACCTTGTTCCCATTTCTCACGATATCCAAATAAATTTTGGAATCTTGGGGAAATGGTTCATCGGTAACCAGAATACATGGGCCTATGGCGGCGCTCCTGTCATAATTTTTAGCCTGGGGTAGGTAAAGTGGATTTTCGCCCTCAATACTTCTACTGCTCATGTCGTTGCCAATGGTATAACCTACAATCTTCCCTGTTGCAGTAATGCAAAGTGTGAGTTCTGGCTCAGGGACGTCCCAAGTGGAATCCTCCCTAATGGCAACCTTATCCAAATGTCCGACAGCCCTAGCCGCTGTTGATTTGAAAAACAGCTCTGGTCTTTCGGCATTGTACACACGTTCGTAAAAGTCGCCTCCGCCGGCTTCTTTAGCTTCTTCCTGTCGCCCCATTTTACTATTGTAGTACGTAACGCCTGTAGCCCAAATTTCTTGATTCTCGATAGGCTTCAACAAGTGGTCTGAAATCAGTTCCGGACCATTTTCAATGGGTTGATTTTGACTAACAATGGATTTGCACTTCTGAAAAAGGGAATCATCATTGATGAAATCATCCCAACTTGCGTCACTCAAGTAGTATTTTCCTTCAGATTGAAGTACTATCCCTTTTGATGTTCGATAAACTTTCATGGTTTTAATTTACAAATAGACTTATGATTAATACTGTAATTATCGAGGTCAGTCCAATGACCAAAGTTCCCAAACTATGAAGTTTGTAGCCTTGGCCAACGTTCATTCCACTCATTTGGGTCACTACCCAAAAAAAGCTGTCATTGGCATGGGAGACCACCATGGATCCGGCTCCTATGGAAACCACCAATAATGCTTTATCCATTTCACTTTCCATTCCCAAACTGGGCATCATGGGCAGCATAATGGATGCCGTGGTAATCAATGCTACCGTTGAGGATCCTTGAGCCAGTTTTATAGCCGAAGCTATCAAAAATGGCAGGAAAAAGCTAAGGTTCAAATCACTTAAAGCCTCTCCCATAACACCAGCTATTCCTGAATTTTGCAGCATCTTTCCAAAAACACCTCCTGCTCCCGTTATCAATAAAATATTGGCCGATTCCTTTAGGGCTTTCCCGACCCACCCCTCTGTAGATATTAATTCTTTTTTTAGCTTTTTGGGTAGTGAAAAAGCCAAAAACATTCCAATGACCAATGCTATTACCGGCTCTCCCAAAAATTGAAGGAAAGATTGCCATCCAGTAATCTCCTGTGCGTCAATGGCTTTCATCCTTGAATTGACCATTATCAAAATAATGGGAACTACAATGGGCAATGATGCTTTGAAAGCAGAAGGTGCGGTCTTCATTTTTTGGTCAATACTTTCCTGCGAAATATCGGGATTGGGCTCAATATATGTCCTGGCCGCAAATTTTGTGGCGAATACCAATGCCATGACCAAGGCCAATATACTAATTGGAATGGCCAAAGCCAAAACCAAACCTAAATCGGCCCCCAAAATACCTGCAGCGGCTATGGGCCCGGGGGTTGGCGGAACCAAATTATGGGTAACCGTTAATCCCATTGCCAAGGCTACCGCAGACCCAGCCAAACTGATACCAGCTTTTTTGGACAAACTTTTGTTCAATGGAGATAGTAGAATAAAACCGCTATCGGCATAAACTGGAATGGAAACAAAATATCCTAAGATTCCCATGGCGGCTGCGACACGCTTCTTTCCTACAGTCTTGATGACTGCTTCAGCCAAGGCATATGCCCCACCGGTATTTTCCAAAAATGCTCCGATAATCACTCCAAAGATGATGACAAGGCCTATTTTGCCCAATGTCCCTCCAAAACCATCATTGATGGTATCCAAAATGAGGCCATAATCCATTCCGGCTGCGAAACCAAAAAAGACAGCCACCATAAAAAGGGACAAAAATGGGTGGAGCCTTAGGTAATTAATCATTAGAATGATTAAGGCAATACTCAATAGTAAATAGACAACTAGCATAGACTGGCGATGGTTTAATGTAGGTCTCCCTTTACTTTACTTCCCGAGCCTCCGACCAAAATATCAAGGTCTGCTCCTTTTTCCGCTTGTTCCACATGGTTCAGATAGATTTTTACATAGCCACGATCGGTATGGGGTTCTGGCGGAGTCCAAACGGCCCTTCTTTTTTCCAGCTCCTCCGGTGAAACATCAAGGTGCAAGCGTCTATTTTCCACATCAAGCTCTATAAAATCCCCATTTTGAACCAGGGCAAGGTTCCCTCCTATCGCCGATTCGGGAGAGACATGCAAAACCACTGTTCCATAGGCCGTACCGCTCATTCTGCCATCGGAAATACGCACCATGTCCTTTACGCCTTGCATAATCAGCTTCTCAGGGAGGTCAACATTTCCAACTTCCGGCATACCGGGATAGCCTTTGGGCCCCACATTTTGAAGCACGATCACACTATCTGCATCAATATCCAAATCAGGGTCATCCACGCGGGCATGGTAATCGTCCATACTGGTAAACACCACGGCCTTACCCCGATGTTTCATGAGCTCTGGCGTGGCCGCTGACGGCTTTATCACAGCACCATTCTCGCATAAGTTTCCTTTTAAAACCGCGATACCTGCATCCTTTTGGAACGGGGTTTCATACTTGGAAATCACCTCCTGATTATAACAAATTGCCTTTTCACAATTCTCATGATGGGATTTCCCATTTGCAGTGACCGTTCTGTGGAGTTTGGATTTTAATTCTTTTAAAACTACAGGGAGTCCTCCCGCATAAAAATAATCTTCCATAAGGTGTTTTCCAGAAGGCATTAGGTTGACCAACAGCGGAATCTTACTTCCCAAATCATCAAAGTCCTCTAATTTCAAGGGAACTCCTATCCTGCCTGCAATGGCTATCAAATGGATAATGAGATTCGTGGAGCCACCCACGGCTGCATTGACCACGATTGCATTTTCAAAAGCTTCTCTGGTGAGCATTTTGGATAGGGTCAAATCTTCATTCACCATCTCCACTATCCGTCTTCCCGAAAGCTGGGCCATAACTTTTTTCCGTGCATCAACAGCTGGAATCGCGGATGCCCCTGGCAATGTGAGTCCCAACGCCTCCGCCATGGTGGCCATGGTCGAGGCTGTTCCCATGGTGTTGCAATGTCCTGCACTTCGGGCAGCACATATTTCAGCTTCTAAGAAATCCTCATCGGTGAATTTGTCCTTTTTTTGTTTTTCCTTGATCATCCAATTGAAGGATCCTGAGCCTATTTCCCCACCTCTAAACTTTCCATTCAGCATGGGTCCTCCGGGAACCACAATGGTAGGAAGGTCCACGCTGCAAGCCCCCATAATGGTAGATGGGGTGGTCTTGTCACAACCGGTCAACAAAACAATGCCATCCAAGGGGTTTGCCCGAATGGATTCCTCTACATCCATGCTGGCCAAATTCCTGAAGAGCATGGTGGTGGGTCTCATAATGGTCTCTCCCAAAGACATTACAGGGAATTCCAAAGGAAATCCCCCAGCTTCCAACACTCCCTTTTTTACAATCTCGGCGAATTCCCGCAAATGGCCATTGCACGGTGTCAATTCAGACCATGTATTGCAAATGCCAATCACAGGCCGCCCCCTGAACATATCATCGGGATAACCTTGATTGCGTAGCCAAGAACGGTGAACAAATCCCATCTTATCATTGCCCCCAAACCACTCTTTACTGCGCAGGTTTTTCTTGTTTGCTTTCATTAATTTCTATGATTGTTTAAATATACTCAATCGATTGCGATAAAAATACAAGGATTCATAGTCAAACAAAATTATTGCTAATCGTGATTTCCTCGGTTCCTCTTCCCGGCAAAATCGAGCTATACGTTTACGGGCTGATACGGATGTTTACCCCTAAAAACCTGCTATCTGCATATGGTTGCACCGAACATGCCCCCTATTTTGTATTTTCACCCAAAGTTAGCCAAGGCCAGAAATATGTTTCGAAAGCGGTCATATTGGCTTTAAACGAGGGCCAGAACATGATTGAAAGATTTTTTGGAACTAAATATAGAATCTATTATCACATACTTTTTTGGGTAGGCTACATCTTGTTCTATACCATTTTTTGGGGTAGCTACGAGGGAAGCAATTATTGGGATGAAACACTGCAATTATTGTTTCTACTACCATGGAAATTGATTCCCACCTACATTACCTTGTACTATTTGATGCCCAAGTACCTCTATCCCAAACGGACCTCAACCTATATTCTACTCTCCCTTATTTTGGCTATTTCAATGGCTTTGATTGACCGATACATGAACTGGAGGTTTTTATATCATTGGTTCAATCCTGAAGATGAACACTGGAAAGACCCGGTCTGGTACCTTCCCAAGGTAATCAATTCACTTTTGAGCGTATATACTCCAGTTTTTGTAGCAATGGCCATAAAACTACAACGGTTCTACTATAAAAAAGAGCAAATCAATAAGGAACTGGAAAAAGAAAAAATCGAATCTGAACTTAAATTTTTAAAGGCCCAGATACATCCCCATTTCCTTTTTAATACCTTGAACAGTATCTACTCTCTCTCCTTGGAAAAATCCGAAAAGACACCAGATGCCGTTTTGGGGCTTTCCAAGTTTTTGGACTATATGCTATATGATTGCAACGATCGTTTGATTTCAGTTCAAAAGGAATGGGAAGAACTTATGAACTTGGTTGCATTGGAACAATTGCGTTATGGAGACAAGCTCTCCATTTCAACCAGATTTGAAGATGATAGCAGCAATAGTTTTATCCCGCCATTGTTACTATTGCCTTTTGTTGAAAATGCCTTTAAACATGGGGCCGATACTTTGCTTGATGATTCCTTTATCGACATACATCTAAAATTGACCAAACAACAACTTCAATTGAAAGTGGAAAACAGTAAAGCTCCCACTGAACAAAACGAAAAGTTGGATGAGGATAAAAACATTGGTCTGAAGAATGTAAAACGTAGATTGGCACTTTTTTTCCCTGATAAACATCACTTGGAAATTCATCAGGAACCTGACCAATTTTCAGTAAAGTTGGAAATTGATCTTAGTGACGTAAATTCATAAGCTGGTTATGGACAAAACGATTACATGTATCATAGTGGACGACGAGCCTTTGGCTAGAAAAGTACTAACGAAATATGCCAGCCAAATGGACAATTTGGAGGTTGTAGCCGTATGTTCCAACGCTGTTGAAGCCTTTTGTCATTTACAAAAAGGGAATATTGACCTGGTTTTTTTAGATATTAAAATGCCGAAAATCAATGGTTTGGAACTCTTGGAATCTCTCAACCCCGTTCCTTTGGTAGTCTTCACTACGGCCTATCGCGAATTTGCCGTCAAAGCTTTTGAGCTAGACGCCATAGACTACCTTTTAAAGCCTATATCCTTAGGCCGATTTATGAAGACCATCGCCAAAGTGAACAAATTTTTGACAGGGAATCATGTAGTAGGGATGGTTGAGGGCCAACTTCAACCAAAGGATCCCATATCCAAATTAAACCCCGAACCCAGACTCCTTTATATCAAATCCCAACGGAAAACAGTAAAACTGGACTTATCTGAAATTTTATATTTGGAAAGTTTGAATGACAAGGTTACCATTCATACTTCTGATGGAGAGATCCAAACCACACAACGCATTGGATCTCTTGAGGAAAAATTACCCAAGACCAAGTTTTTGCGTATCCATAGGTCCTTTATTATCGCTTTGGATAAAATTACCGCCTTCAACACCATAATGACCGAAGTGAATGGCAAAGAACTCCCAATTGGTCGAAATTATAGATCGCATGTAATGACCATTTTGCAGGATAATCCCCTTTGACCTCACAAAAACGGTGTTAAGGATTCCTTAAATCAGCCTTCAAGGCCACTTCTGTAACCTAAATAACACCCGAACACACATTTTCGGCATTGGAGATTGCTCAAATGTTGTATGCACCTAATCTCCTGACATTTCCAAAGCCGCCTTGCGAATGTAAACTGAGGGATAGTTCTTTGATTATCATCAAAAAACGAACAGTGCATGAAATTACTATGGTCACTGACCTTACTCCTTTGGGTTATGGTAGGGTTTTCCCAAAACGGCACTGATACCAGAACACGGTATCAGTATCAAATCAAAAGAACATCAACACCCATCATTTTGGATGGGCTCGTTGAAGAAAGTGAATGGGAGGAACATGGAACGACCACTAACTTCATAAATCATTGGCCCATTGACGAAGGAGAGGCTCAATTTCAAACAGAGGTTCGATTAACTTATGACGACCAAAATCTATATGTGATGGCCAAATGCTACGATGAAGGAAAACGAATAGTACAGTCCTTGGTGCGCGACAATGATGAGGACTTTTGGGGAAGTGATAATTTCACAGTGGCTCTAGACCCGGTAAACACTAAACAGAGTGGCTTTATGTTTGGGGTAACCGCGGGTGGTGCTGAGATGGAGGGCACTCTAACCTTGGAAGGGGCACAAACCTACAGTTCGGAGAATTGGGATAATAAATGGGCCTCAAAAACGGTGCAATATGAAAATTACTGGGTAGTTGAGATTTCCATTCCCTTCAAGACCCTTAGATATAATGCCAATCAACGTCAATGGGGCATCAATTTTATTCGGGGGGACAAAAGAAACAATGTGTACAGCACGTGGACCCAATTTCCAGTAAATTTCAATGGAGTGGGCATGAACTACATGGGTTCTTTGGTTTGGGATCAAAGTCCAGAAAAAGCCAAAGGAACCTTTATTTTTAATCCCTATGTTACGTCTTCCTCTCTTCGGGATTATGAGAACAGTGAACAGAACGAGGCCCAATTGAACAGTGATCTGGGGGGTGAGGTAAAAGTGGCTTTAACCAGCAACTTGAATCTGGATTTAACCTTGTTTCCTGATTTTTCCAACGCAGATGTTGACCAGCAGGTAACGAACATTACTCGGTTTGATATCTTTTTACCTGAACAACGCAATTTCTTTCTAGAGAACAATGACATCTTTGCTAACTTCGGCACATATGATATTAGACCCTTCTTTTCCCGAAGAATAGGGCTCAATGATGGTGAAGTGATTCCCATTGACTTTGGAGGAAGGCTAACAGGAAACATTACACCCAACCTGCGCATTGGGGTTATGGATGTTCAAACCCGCCGTACAGAAGAATTCGCGGCCCAAAATTATGGTATGGTGGCCTTTCAGCAAAAAGTACTGAAACGATCCATTATCAAAGGAATGTTCATCAATCGGCAGGCCACCAGTACTACTACAGAAATGGAGTATTCCAAAAATCTAGGCTTGGAGTTCAGTTATGTTTCGGAAAGTGGTGCTCTCAACACAACTTTCATGTATCATAATTCCATCACTCCTGAAAATCTTGGAGAAACTCATTTTTATGGTTTCGAGGGGTCTTTCAATTCTAGAAGGTTTAAATCTGGATGGACCTACAATGTTGTGGGCGACAATTACATTACAGAACTGGGGGTAAACCCCCGATTGGAAAACTACAATGCCGAAACGGAAGAAACCATTCGAGTTGGCTATACCTTGGTTAATCCATGGGTACGATACCTCTTTTTTCCAGAGCGTGAGAACAGAAGGTTCAATTATCATGGTATCCGAACTTGGCACAATATGTATCTGAACAACGACGGCACATTAAATGAACGGCAAAACAACTTTGCCTATGATTTTGAATATCGAAACACTGCCAGAATGAACCTCATTGCCAGAAATCAAGAAGTAAATCTTTTGTTTCCCACGGAATTGATCGGAGATGAATTCACCCTGATCCCTGTGGGCAACTACAAATTCTCAAGGTTCGATGTTCAATACCGCTCTGATGAACGCAAAACTTTTGTTTGGAACACCCTTACCGGGTATGGCAGTTTTTATAATGGTACGCGCTTGGGCGCCATGATTCAAGGTTCGTTCCGGTTTCGCCCATGGGGCACCTTTGGGGTCACCTATGACTATAACGACATTCGCTTGGCGGATGGCTATGGAAATGCCAATCTGCATCTGGTTCGGTTCAATGGAAATATCAGTTTTTCCAACAAGCTGTTTTTAACAAATGTACTCCAGTACAATTCCAGAAATGATAATTTCAGTGCATTTTCCCGCTTGCAATGGCGCTACAGCCCAATGTCAGATATTTTTCTGATTTTTAACGAAAACCACGATACTACAGGTTTGGGAATCAAAAACAGGTCCATTGTTCTCAAAGTAACGTATTGGTTATGAAAGAAATCCTATAACCCACAGCAAAATCAGCATAGGCCGTATAAAAACTGTGAAATTTCGCAATCGATTGAAAAAAAGTAAACGCTGATTCGTTATTTCTCTAAACCAATCATAATGAAGTTGTTATATTTCTGATTTTTGAAGGGTATAGACGATTGCTTTCTCAATTAATTGGCTAACTTCCTAGACTTATTAGTCTAATCTGTTTATCTCCAAAGCCTAACAAATTTTAACCAATGCACATAATGAAACAAGCTGTATCCCTTTTATTAGTGGCCCTGTTCCTCATTGCATCATGCAAAAAACAAGAAGAAGAAAAGGTCCAGTACCTGGTAGATGAAACCGTAAAAACACGCGTCGATTCCACCCTGCAAAGTTTTGTTGATTTGGGCGATGTGGCCGGTGCCTCCGCCCTGATTTTTGAAAAAGGAGAGGAAGTCTATTACAATGCTTTTGGCTACGCTGATGTAAAAAACAAGAAGTCCATGAAGCGCAACACCCTAGTACAAATCTACTCAATGACCAAACCCATTACCGGTACTGCGTTGATGACTTTGTATGAAGAGGGCAAGTTTCAATTGGATGATCCTTTAGAGAAATACGCCCCTGAATTTGCCAACATGCAGGTCTACACAGGTTATGATTCCATTGCAGGTGAAATGATTCTGGAACCTGCCAAGCGACCCATTACCATTCGTGATATTACCAGGCACACCGCTGGTTTTTCAGGCCAAAAAAATCTTCCAGGGTTGGGTGAAGCCATAGCCGAAGCAGACGCTTTAAATAGGGAAAACACGCTAGCCGAAATGGCCAAAAAATTAAGCAGTGTACCTTTAGGGTACCATCCTGGGGAGCAATGGGAATATGGTATCTCCGTTGATGTACAGGCTTATTTGGTGGAACTTCTTTCAGGTCAGCCTTATGCAGCATATGTACAAGAGCATGTATTAGACCCTTTAAAAATGAATGATACGCGATACTTTGTTCCCGAATCGGACCGAGATAGAATGTCCTCCGCTTACAGGCATGATGGCGACTCCCTAATTCAGTTGCCCAACGAAGAGGCACATGCCTACAATTATACAAAATGGCCATTGACCCCAGGAGGTTGGGGATTTACCTCAACTTTGGATAATTATATGCGCTTTGCGCAAATGTTAGTCAATAAAGGTACTTTGGAAGGTGTCCAAGTCCTTGATTCAAGTACCGTAAAACTTATGGCCACCAACCATTTGGACGAAAGTATTGAAGAACGGTCTTGGTTGCCCAGCAAGGGACAGGTTGGGTTCGGTATTGACTTTGCCGTAAGACTGCGTCCACCAGCTTCCCCAGAAGAGAATAATGGGGTTGTGGGCGAATTCTTTTGGGATGGAGCTGCCAGCACACTTTTTTGGGTAGACCCTACCAATGAACTCACTGCTGTTCTCTTTGTTCAAGTGTTTCCGTATAACGGCACCTTGCACAAAAGGTTCAGGGATGCGGTTTACGGTCCCTTTTTACCAGAAGAAAGCACCTCTGAATAGCCCATAACCGTAGGGTAAAGTGCAACATTTCACTACCTTTGCAATGAATTAGTTGATTCTTACATGAGCAAAAAGATTATTGCACCTTCCCTACTGGCATCGGATTTTGCCAATTTACAGCGCGACATTGAAATGGTGAACCAAAGTGAGGCCGATTGGTTTCATCTGGATATCATGGATGGGATGTTTGTACCCAACATTTCCTTTGGAATGCCCGTGGTAAAGGCCATTGCCAAGCACGCCAAAAAAACCTTGGACACCCACCTGATGATCATGGATCCTGATCGGTACATCAAAACGTTTGCAGATTTAGGAGTACACAATCTAACAGTACATTACGAAACCTGTCCCCACTTGCACAGAACTCTTCAAGCCATAAAAACTGAGGGAATGAAGGCCGGAGTGGCCATGAATCCGCATACTTCCATACACGTGTTGGAAGACATCATACAAGAGGTTGACATCGTTAATTTGATGAGTGTAAACCCCGGTTTTGGAGGACAATCATTTATCGAGCACACATACAAAAAGGTGGCAGACCTCAAAAATCTCATCCTACGGAAAAATTCCAATGCCCTCATTGAAATTGATGGCGGGGTAAATGCGACCAATGTCAAAAAATTGGTGGATACCGGCGTGGACGTTTTGGTAGCGGGCAATTTTGTGTTTTCAAGTGAGAATCCAACCCAAACCATCAAAGATTTAAAAGAAGAGATTGCCTAATGCAAGATTTTGATGTTGTCATTATTGGAGGTGGACCCATTGGCATTGCCTGTGGACTGGAGGCAAAAAAGCAAGGGGTTTCCTATGTGATTATTGAAAAAGGACCCATTGTAAACTCCCTGTTCAATTATCCTATTAACATGCAGTTTTTCTCCTCTTCAGAAAAGTTGGAGATCGATGAAATTCCCTTTATCAGCAAAGAGGCCAAGCCCAAACGCAACGAGGCCTTGGAATACTATCGTAGAATTGTTACCTCTAATAATTTGAACATCCATCTCTTTGAAAAGGTTTTACAAGTTGAAAAAGGTGATCAATCCTTTACCGTAGAAACGGATAAAGACCAGTACAACGCCAAAAATATCATTGTGGCCACTGGATTTTACGATTTACCCAACAAAATCAATGTTCCAGGTGAGGACTTGCCCAAGGTTTCGCACTATTACAAAGACCCTCATTTTTATGCCAGCCAAAAATTGGCAGTTGTCGGCGCCAGTAATTCTGCCATTGATGCCGCTTTGGAGTGCTGGCGGAAAGGTGCGGAGGTGACGCTGATCATCCGTGGACCAGAAGTGGGTCAGCGGGTGAAATATTGGGTACGACCCGATATCATCAACCGGATTGAGGAAGGCAGCATCAAGGCCCATTACAATTCCACTGTAAAGGAAATCAAACCACATGAAATTATTCTGGACACTCCAGAGGGTGAACTGACTCTTGCCAATGATTTTGTGCTAGCACTAACAGGGTATAGACCCAACTTTGCATTTTTAGAAAAACTCGGCATTCAACTTTCAGCCGATGAAAAACGATTGCCCACCTATGACCCCGAAACCATGGAGACCAACGTCTCAGGACTGTTTTTAGCCGGAGTTATCTGCGGGGGAATGGAAACCCATAAATGGTTCATTGAAAATTCCCGAATCCACGCCACAATCATAATGAAGGCTATAAAGCAAAAGATGCAAATGGCGGAAAAGGATTCCTAAAACCACTTAATTTTTGTATTTTCAGGGGACACAGCACGTCACCATGAAAATGATCCAACACTTCCATTTAGCTTCCCAATATTTATCCACTGCCGGAAAAAGTTTTTTGGCTCATAAAGAGGATGACAGCCATACAAACATGAAGTTCTCTCCTGCGGAAAAAAGTTTGTTGACATGGCCCTTAGATGACACAGGAACGCAATTGGCACTGAATTATGACACTTTTAGTCTGGTATGGAAAACCACCACGCCACAATTCCTTTCCCTAAATGGAAAAACCCACGAAGAGGTAGTAACCTGGCTTAAAAAAATGGCCAAATCTTCTAAGTTTACTGCGCCGTATGAATACAACCTTCATTACAAGCTGCCCTACAGCATGGGAAATGAAGATACGTTTGAATTGATCAGCGAGGATGAAGCACAGGAACTTATCCGAATACGGACGTTGGCCCAAAACATACTGACCACTTTTTTGGAAACCGAAAATTTAAAATCGGATGTACGGGTATGGCCCCATCATTTTGACACGGGTGCTTTTGCCCATCTGCATGACGGTTCAGGAAAATCAATTGGGTTGGGATTGGCCATTCCTGATGATATGGTGGACGATTTCTATTTTTACATCAGTGGGTATCGTGGCAATACCGGCTTACGCACATGGGCATTTCCACCTTTAACATATGGAAAATGGCATAACAACGGATTTAAAGGAGGTGTTTTATCAGCATCAGAAATTACGGAAGAAATAGGGTTGCAGTTTTTTAGGGAGGCGTTGGGGGCTTATAGAATGTAAGTGCCAATAATTCAATCCTTTTATCAGTATATTTATTTTTCGAACAATTCTAAAAATAAATTATGAAGAATTTTTGCCTTACAATTTTGTTGGCTCTTGTTTTTAGTGTCTCATTTGCTCAAAAAGATTCCTTAGTAATCAATGAAGAAGTTCTCGACCCTATTCAAACAAGTGAAATTAGAGCTTATCAACTTCTCTATGAAAATTCGAATGAGATAAATAATAAAATCCTATCAACAATATATTGGTCTCTTGGAGGTATTTTCACTGTAGTACTTGCAATAATTGGCAGTACTATATTTTTCAATTTTAGATTCAATAAAAAAGAGATTGAAAATATAACCACCGATGCAATTAGACAAATTGATATTGCTAAAAATACCTTTTCAAATCAAATAGAAGAAAAGCTAAATAATTTTATAATCGAAACTCAAAAATCCCTAAATATTGAAGAACAAAACTTAACTAACACTTATAAAGAGTTACTTAAATCTTATAGCGACAACCTTGAATCTCAGATTAAGGCCAATAAGGAATTCTTTAGCGAAAAAATAATTCAAATTGAGAACAAAATAGAATTCAACCTGCAATCTACGGTTGAAAAAACTAATGAATTAAATAATAGTTTGATTAAACGTATTAAGGAAAAAGAAATTAAGTCATTGAATAATGAAGCCGAATTATGGAAATTAAGAGGGGTACCATCAAATGCATTGCGATGTCACATTAAGGAATGCTCGTTGGGATTTGATGTTGGATTCTTTTGGTTATTTGAAATGAGATTAGATAGAATATGTGCTGAGATTGATAAAATAGATGAGTTAGATAAATATTTAAAGGAAGAAATAGATGATTTTATGCTTAGAATACCCTCTTCTCTTAATGCAGAAAAAAGTGAACTCTCAAAAGCTTTGAAAAAGTTCAACTAAATAATTGCTTAAAAGTCCATTAGGGGCAAAGTAACTGATTTTCATTTAGAAAAAATATTTAAAGGAATCCCTTCTCTTTCGGATTTCTCGTCGCTCGTTCCTCTCTCTGTCGAAATGACAAAACCCAATTCAACCCAGTATGCTTTACCATCCAAAACTCCGCTCCAACGCTCTTTGACCGGTAATGTCATTCCGAACGAAGTATGAGGAGGAATCCCCTATTTAGATTTCTCGTCGCTCGTTCCTCACTCGGCCGAAATGACAAAATATTCAAATAACCCTGATTTGGGCCTCCAAAGCATGATGCTCCCGAAGCATGGCCCTTCCTCTTCTAAAACTTAAGTAGGAGTGCCCTTTTTTATGGTTGAGGATGCTCACTTCGTTCATAAGACCCCAGTGTTTGGTTATCTCACGCCATGCATGAAACAAGGAATGTTTTGGGTCATAAATATGGGTGGCCTCACCCCCAGCCCCATTGATTTCAATCACACAGAAATTTTTCCCGGCACATAATTCTTCAAAGGAGTTATAGAGGACATCCAAACGACCATAATGAAAATCCTTCATCTGGGAACAAATACCGTCTATCACTTTTTCCAAATCGGAATTCAGTTTATCAGTGATGTCCACAAACTTTGCCCCTCGGGTATGGCTTCCATATGGCACCAAAACAAATTCTTCCCCATCGCCAAGGACTTTGTTGAGTTGCTTGTCCCACTTTTCTTCTAGCGCTTTTAACTGTAAATGGCTGCGTGGATTTTTCTTGATCAATTCGACCAACGTACTTTTTCCATCTCCAACTACCGATAAAAATTCTTTGGAAACGATTCCGGTAATTTTACCTCTTTCAGCCACAGGTTTGCGCACGTAAAAGATGCCCACTTCCTTGGTAAAGGGAATAAGTTCCTGCACTAAAAAATGAGAAGGCGTACTTAGTTGGTACTTTTTGAATTCATCTTTAGTATGAATCTTTGTAACACCAAAGGCTTTTATACCAATATCCGGTTTGACTATGAACGGAAAATCAATCTTCGCCTCAACAATATGCTCCCAACCTTGTTCAGGAGTTTCTCCCTTGGCAATAAAAACAGTTTTGGGAATATACTGCTGTGGAATCATATTATAAATTTCCATTTTGGATATCATGGCCATTCCCCCATTTTTCATGGATGGATTTGCGGCATTAAAAAAGAAAAAGGAACGCGCCTTTATGGAATAGTAGAGCCACACGGGAAACAAAGGGTAATAGATGGCCCAAAACGGCCAGTATTCCCAATGGGTGAACTTGTGCCATTTTAATTTCCAAGTACTCATTTTATGGAAACTGAAAGTGAATCGTTGGCAGAAAAGGCACCTCATAAACCGCATCATTAAGCAAATCAATATGTCGCATCAGGGTTTCTCCCGGTTCAATAACAGCTTGGGTTACGCTAAAGGTCTTTAGGCCCGTTTTACGGTCAATGATGAAGCCGTTTTCAAAATCCTCATGGTTATTGGAATGAAAATCCACCACATCCCCAGCTTCAATTGAAGTTGTTTTTCTTAAAAATGTATCAAACAAGGATGCTCTTTTGTCAATAACAGCATCATCATACAAAGTCACTGAGGACCAAATATGGTCTTGCGTCTTATCCAAGGGCGTAAAATACTTTTGATTACCATCCCATCGAAACTCCAACAAACTTCCATTGAGCAATACCAGTGTAAAGGGCTCAATATTGTATAAATCCATCTGCTGAAGGGTCATTTCTGGATGTAATGAACCTATCACATCCAACAACACCAATCCCCTGCTACGTGCATAATTTTCCTTGGATTGATGCCTCACATAAGCACCATTCAGCAAAACCGAAACCACTCCATACTCATTGATGGCAAACCAAGTGCCACCTGCCTTGGGGTCTTTGGGAAACAATACTTTTACATCATTTATGATTTCCTCTTGAGGTTTATGTGCCAAAGGGCGGGAAATATGCTCATCTCTATTTGAGGTGATGAAACAGCGATCTTTATGGGAGATAAAACTTACTGTGCACATGTCTGTCGGTGTTGCATGGTGGACGGGGCCACACCAAATGATTCTGGAAGTTGAAGCGTGGTAAAATGTTCTATGCCCACCTTAATGAGGGCATGGTGGTGAATGGTATGCTCCAAATTATACATGACTTCACGGTAGTAATTGGAGTCCAAACAAGTTTCCAAATCACCCAGTTCATAGATGACCTTTAAAGGCTTGTTGGGTCGTTCCAATTGGGTTTGTATCGATTTCAACTGTTCAATGGCATACGAAAGTTCGTTCTCTATCCGATGATTCCGCTCCCTACGATCATAAGAGACGTCCGCACCGTCATACCCATGAATCAGACAGAGGTAAAGTTCAATGATATGGCGTGTGTGCTGGCCAATACTCGAATTGGATAACACTTCACATGACTTTGCGTAGCAATCCTCCGGAAGTTCCAAAAGAATCTGTTTAAACTGCTCAAGGGTATCTATGGAAGATTTGAACATGGTTATCAAGATGTTTTATAGTTTAGTCGCTTTTTAATCAATACGATCATAAGATAGAAAGAAAACACAAAACAGAGTCATTAAATCGGTAGACTCAAAATATTAAAATACATAGGGGATTGATGCATTTGATACACTATCAATTTTTGATTTTTTCCCAGTTTGTATCTGCTTTGGATTTTAATGTATTGGGAGATTTGTTAAGCCAAAGTTCCAATGTGTTGGTTTTTCCCTTGTTATAAAAAAGGTACAATTTACCATCCCTTATCTCATACGTTTCCGGGTTGATGCCCACCTTCTTACCCGAAACGGCAACGGCGTAGGCGCAATAGCCACCATATTGTGGAATGTATTTTGAAGGATTGGACCTAAACTTTTCTAGATGTTCCTTATTGGTGAATTTGTACTGGACACCATCATATTCTGTTGAAATTTCCTTTAGCCCCTCTACAGCACTTCCCTTAAAATAGGATACAACGTCATATCCGTGGGCGGCATATCCCTTTTTGGTGTTATAATCGATGGATTGTGCTTGAAGAAAAAGGCCTGTAATCAAAAATAGGCTCAATACGATTCGTTTCATGAACGGAAGGTTTGCAAATTTTAGTCCCCATGGGTGCAACTTCCTTTCAAGTAATGGTGAAAAATTTAAATTCTTCGGACAAAATCTTTAGAAATTCTAGAAGAATCCTTAAAATATCGAGATTATCCTATCTTTAAGGTGCACATATCAACCTAACTCATGAAAAACTTTTGGACACTTGCTCTTTTTCTTATCACACTGTGTATGGGATGTTCCCCAAAAGAGAAAAAAAACACTGTTTCTGAAAACGACATCCTTATTGCTGAATTTGAAACGGCGGCGTACGAAAAACTCTTGGACAAATGGTATCCTTTGGCCGTAGATACGGTTGACGGTGGCTTTTACAGCGAACTCACCTACGATTTTAAGGTCGGTGAAAATCAGAATAAAATGATTGTTACCCAAGCACGCCACGTGTGGACCAACGCCGTAGCGGCAAAATACAATCCCGAACGAAAGGAGGAATACCTCTCCAATGCCGAGTATGGATTCCAATTTTTACGAGATCACATGTGGGATAAGACCAATGGCGGTTTCCATACATTAGTCACTAAGGAAGGTGAGCCCTTGGAAGGCAACAAAACAGCCTATGGAAACTCCTTCGCGATTTATGGATTGGCTGCCTATTATGACGTTTCCAAAAATAAAGAAGCTTTAGATCTTGCGAAAAAAACCTTCAATTGGTTGGAAAAAGGCAGTCATGATAGCATAAACAAGGGATACTATCAAACCCTTTCTATGGATGGCACCCCAGTTGAACGTACAGCGGAAACACCCACAAGCTCCAATATCGGTTACAAAGATTACAACAGTTCCATCCACTTGTTGGAAGCCTTGACCACGCTTTATGAGGTGTGGCCCGATCCCATTGTAGAAGAACGTGTCAAAGAAATGTTGACATTAATCAGGGATACATTTACTACTGAAAAAGGCTATATGCTCCTTTATTTTGAGGGGGATTGGACCCCTGTATCGTTCAAAGATGCCCCAAGGGATACCATATCGGCCCATTATTATCAGGATCATGTAACCTTTGGACACGATGTGGAAACCGCTTTTTTAATGCTGGAAGCTTCCGAAGTTCTTGGTGATTGGCAGTTTGATGAAACCTTGTCTAAAGGAAAAAAAATGGTGAACCACTCACTAAAAAACGGCTGGGACAATGAACTCGGTGGATTTTATGATGGTGGTTATTATTTTAAGGGAGAGGATTCCATAACCATTGTAAATCACCATAAAAATTGGTGGACCCAAGCAGAAGGTCTGAACAGTTTACTATTAATGGATTCCTATTTCCCAAATGACACCATGAACTATCGAGCCCATTTTGACAAACTTTGGGAGTATACCAATACATATCTCATAGATCAGGAGCATGGCGGTTGGTACGCTTGGGGACTGGACACCCGACCAGAAACCAAAAATGACCCCAAAGGTCATATTTGGAAAAGTGCCTATCATAACTACCGTGCGTTGGCCCATTGTATTATGATTTTGGAGAAGGGTCATGAAGGTGAATAGTTCCTTTATTTCTCAACTTTAATGAAGTTTCAAATATTAATTGTAATATTGCAATAAAATAATAATTATGGGATTGGCCAAGACTGAAATATTTACCGAAAACCAGAATGAGCTCGCGCTCATCGGTAAAGTATTTGCCCATCCTGCGAGGGTTGCAATCTTGCAGCATCTTTTTAAGGTTCAGTCTTGTGTCTGCGGGGATTTGGTTGGTGAAATTGGACTTGCACAACCCACTGTTTCACAACACCTTAAAGAATTAAGAAATATGGGACTTATAAAGGGTGATGTTGAGGGCACCAGCGTCTGTTACTGCGTAAATGTGGAAAATTGGAACAAAATGAAAGAAAAGTTTAAGAGTTTTTTAGATCAAGAAATTTCACTGGACGAAGACTGCTGTTAGTATTTTTTTGAACATATTAATCGTTTTATTGCGATAATATAATATATAACAAATCAAAAAGTAAAACATGAAAAATAAAGTAATCTGCACATTGGCAATTCTACTCTTGAGCCTACCTATTAAAGTCGATGCTCAAAAACTAAGGGGAAAGATTGAAAAATCAATAGAGAACCTACAAGAGAAATCCTCCCTAATTTCTAAAAACCAAGCATTGCTGTTGGGCCAGTTAGCTTCTAGAATGGTTGCAAATATGGATAAAGGTGATTTTACCGTGGTTTTTGTTGATCAAACAAATGGTGAAACAAGTCAGCTCGCCAAGGTATGGCTTACCACCAGTCTTATTCATTTTGACCTCAGTGACAACTTCAACATTGAATCTGCAGGACTAGCAAGCTCAGACCAACCCATTAATCTATCAGAATTGGAGAATCTTGGCTTTAAGGTTAAAAACGATAAAGACAATCGAGGAAAATCCATTAATGTTAAATATGGTAGTGGATATTGGCACATGAAACGAAAGAATATTGAATCCCTAGCATTGGATAAGGACACTAGTATAAAAGTATATGTTGAAAATGGATTGACTGAAAAAAATGCCGAAATCCTTTTTGAGAACAACGAAGCCATTGCACGCGAAATGCTTTATGTGGCTTCTCAAATAAACGCAATGGTCCAAGCTAAAAGGAACAGCCATTAAAATCCTTTTAAACACTGTAGTTGCATCCAAACCCTAATCAAGCACAATTGCCATCATTAATAAAATAGAAAATGACACAAACACAAACCGGTATTTACCCGGAAATCTATGAAAATATCAAAAGTTTTGATACTTCACATATTTCTGGGGCGCGTAGGATAAACTTAGACCCGTTGGTTGAATTCATCCAATCCAAAGTAAATGGCAAAGAAGATATACGCCTCAATTTTATCTGCACCCATAATTCACGTAGAAGCCACCTGTCACAAATATGGGCACAGACCTTGGCTCAATTCTTTACTATAAAAAATGTGTATTGCTATTCTGGGGGAACCGAGGCCACTGCTTTATTTCCGATGGTAGTCAATACCTTAGAAAAACAAGGGTTTCATATTCAAAAGCTCTCCGAAGGCCACAATCCTGTTTATTCCATAAAATACGGAGACAATGAACACCCTATTGTTGGATTCTCCAAAAAAATGGATGATGCCTTCAACCCCAACTCCAATTTTGCCGCCATTATGACCTGTGATTCTGCAAATGAGGCCTGCCCTTTTGTCCCTGGTGCAGAAAAACGCATTCCTATAACTTTTGAAGACCCAAAAGCATTTGACGACACACCATACCAAGCTGAACAATATCATGAGCGAAGTGTACAAATTGCAACAGAACTTTGTTATGTTTTTTCAAAAATCAAGTTATAAACTATGGCTGTAAAAAAATTAAGTTTTTTAGACAGGAACTTAACTTTATGGATATTCATCGCCATGGCGATTGGGGTGGGCATTGGATATTATTTACCCTCGTTTCCGCACGTAATCAACTCATTAAATCAGGGCACAACCAATATCCCTATTGCAATAGGGCTAATTTTGATGATGTATCCGCCATTGGCTAAAGTGAACTATAGCTTATTGCCAAAAGTGTTCAAGAACACCAAGATTTTAACCATTTCCTTGGTGCTCAACTGGATTATAGGACCCGTTCTGATGTTTATTTTAGCCATTATCTTTTTAAGGGATTATCCAGAGTATATGGTAGGGTTGATCTTGATAGGGTTGGCTCGCTGTATTGCCATGGTCTTGGTCTGGAATGATCTTGCCGAAGGAAGTTCTGAGTATGGTGCGGGTCTAGTTGCCCTAAATAGCGTATTTCAAGTGTTTGCCTATAGTTTCTATGCGTGGATATTTATTACGGTTTTACCCCCCTATTTTGGTTTTGAAGGTGCCATTGTGGACATTTCAATTGCCACAATTGCTGAAAGTGTGGCCATTTATCTTGGGATTCCATTTGTACTGGGAATTTTAACCCGATGGATTCTTGTTGGAATGAAGGGAGAAGAATGGTACACGCAAAAATTTATCCCCTCCATTTCCCCAATTACCTTAGTTGCACTTTTATTTACCATCATTGTCATGTTTTCACTTAAGGGAGAACTCATTGTGGAAATCCCAATGGATGCATTGGTAATTGCTGTACCCTTATTGATATATTTCACCCTAATGTTCATTATAGGATTCTTTTTCAGCAAAGCAATGGGTGCTGAATATGACAAAACAGCATCTGTGGCCTTCACCGCAGCAGGAAACAATTTTGAATTGGCCATTGCTGTGGCCATTGCCGTGTTTGGGTTAAATTCCGGGCAAGCCTTTGCTGGTGTAATAGGACCGTTGGTAGAAGTTCCAGCTCTTATTCTGCTGGTTCGGGTGTCTTTTTGGTTGCGAAATAAATACTACAGTCCACAAACCGCATAGCTTAAATTGCCAAAATCAAAAAATAGAAATAAAAAAGCCCCGCAAAATTTTTGCGGGGCTTTTTTTGTAGTGACCCAGGGAGATATCAAATGATTCAAATTCTTATATGTAATACACTGAAAATCAAATATAAAAACCACTTAAAATGATATTTTTATGATATTTTGTTGTGTTTGTATCGGTTTACATAGGCAATTCGTTGTGCAATGGTTGTGCAGATTATATTATACGCAATTAATGAATACTGATAGTTTAAATAAGATTGTACTATATTTTCTATTTAGAAATAATTCGTTAAATAATAATTCTCAATTTTGAATTGTTTTTTTCAATTAATGTAGAATACAATTCATTGAACTTTTCTCTAGAAATGCCTAATTCTGCATAAAATGATTCTCCATCAAATAACTCTTTTACTATTTGTATCATGTTTGCAAGTACTTTTGGTTTAGAAATCTCAAAATCATTTGGCTCATTCTTTCTATAAGGTGCAAGTCTAGTTACCCACCTACGATATTGATCTTTACTCATCACAGTTTCCTTTGCCTTGTATAGAATAGCCCCGATAGAAATTTTCCAATAGGCCTTAAGCTGAAATAAATGTTCCAATGTTAAGTTTGAGAATTCGTCCATTAACATAGATTTAGGAGCTAAAAATTCTGAAGCGAATTGATTTGCTTCCTTCTCGATATCCCGATCTTTTGAAATAAATACGTCATTATGATTATGGGCGATAAGGTGTAAAAGCTCATGAGCTATTGTGAATAATTTACGTGCATTCTGAATTTTATTGTTTATCAATATTACCGGAGTTCCTTTAACATAGAAGCTAACTCCATCGAAATTCTTGTTTTGACTCGATATGAATTCATAATCAAAAAAATAGATAATGACACCGAATTTTTCTAACAAATTCACCAAGTCTTTTATCGGCCCTCTACCGAGCCCCATATAACTTCTTATTTCATTAGCTAAATATTCTGAGTCCAATTCATAATCTTCCAAATCCAATTTTGGAATCTTGTTTTCTGGTACTTCAACAAAATCTAGCAATTTGACTATATGGTTAGAGATTAACATCAACCTGGCTTCAAAAAGATCAGTGTATTTTTTTGCAATTGTAGCACTTGCTCTATAATGAACTTTTAAGTTCGGGTTACTCATGCTCTGAGAAAAAAAGCCATCTCCAAATACAGACTCCAATTTCCTGACTAAGCTGTCATCGAGAGGTTTCAGTCCTTTTTCTAAATTACTAAGCGTCGCTTGAGAGACTTCAAGTTGCTCAGAAAATGCCTTTTGGCTAAATCCCATATAGTCACGAGCTAATTTTAATGTTTCACTATTGTAAAAACTCATATAAAAAAGGATTAATGTTCTTATGAAACAGAGGTTGTCCGCATAACGTTTATTTACTACGTGGTTTCTTAATGTTTATGTCAGGTCTTAACCTGACCAAATTATTATCAGACTCATCGGTGTCTGACTTACTGGCATTAACACTGAATAAATTTGGACTAAACAAAATAGATAAGCTCTGAAGAACTTTGATTTTCATGTCCTCGTAATTAACAAGACGGACATCAACCAATCTATTAGCTTTATCCAAAATATGTCCAATGTAATAAATTGGCAAGGGCTTAGATATTCCCATTCTGCTCAAATTATCAAGCATACTCTTGGAATAATGAACCGCATTGCCAGAAAGTGCATCACGAAATCGCTTTGAATAAAATCCTGAAACTCGATTTCTATAATCCATTTTCTTGAAACAAAGCAACATCTTTCCATCCAACAAGTAATAATCCACTCCATGGGATTTAAGATGCTTTACCTTTGTCCTTAAAGAGCTCTTTATAAAAGCCTCTTGAAAAAGCTTCTTAATCTGAGCATTCATCCACACTGCTTTTGCAGTTCTATAGTCATATTGCGCAGGATCTCTATGAAATTCTCTTCGAGAATTATCTATCCCACTTTTTACTGATTCATACGCGAGTTTTAATAGCTCAACGCATGTTTCTTCGTCAATGCCTTGCATTTTCGAAGAAATTAAACTACTTTTGTTCATTGAAAAATATAAACACACAATAGTCTTCGTCTATTTGGACAACCACTATTTCAAAGAACTTTAAGAAGCACCTTTTTCCCGAAGGTGCTTTTTTAGTTAACAGCAAATATAATCATTTTCTTCTACTTGCGCAAATTGATTAAATTTTATTAGTATTTAATCAAAATCTGAACAGAAAGCCTTGTGGAAATTCTAACAATCCCAACAATTTTTTAAATACAGAGATTCGGTTAATTCTTACCAAGATTCAAACTTATCTTATGTAATAGATTGATTGGTAATATGTTGTGAAATTTTAATACCGGATTTGCACAACCATTGCACAACAAGTCCTTGTTGTACTTTGAGTTGTAATATTGAAATATTTAATTGTAATTATCTGATATACAGTACAATGACGTCACTAAACAAATTCAAAGTTGTTGTGCAATGGTTGTGCAGGAATAGGTATAATAACTAATAAGCTCCTGATAATCAGGAGCTTATCTGTGACCCAGGGAGGATTCGAACCCCCAACCCTCAGAGCCGAAATCTGATATTCTATCCAGTTGAACTACTGGGCCATATTTAACTCCTGATAATGCAGGAGACACATTTTTCAAAACACACTCAGACCGAAATCTGATATTCCCTGCCTGCGAAAGACAGGTATCCAGTTGAACCCCGCCCGTACCGAACGGACGTTCGGGCAGGTACTGGGCCGCTGTGTATTATTTAAGAACTTAATTTTGCTTTAACGATGCTGGAAATAGTCTTCCCATCCGCTTGTCCTGCCAATTCCTTGGAGACAATGCCCATAACTTTCCCCATATCCTGCATTCCAGAAGCTCCGATGGAATCGATGGTCTGTACTACCACTTTTTCAATCTCTTCCTCTGTAAGCTGTTCTGGCAAAAACTTTTCAATTACGGCTACCTGAGCCAATTCTGGTTCCGCCAAATCTTCGCGGCCTTGCTGCTGATAGATAGCTGCACTGTCCTTTCGTTGTTTTACCAATTTTTGAACGAGTTTTATCTCATCTTCTTCAGACAGTTCCGTACCAACTTTTTCCGTTTTTGCCAACAAAATGGCAGACTTGATTGCCCTCAATGATTCCAAAGCAACCGTGTCCTTGGCTTTCATCGCAGCTTTCATTTCGGCCATTACTTTTTCCTGCAAATCCATTTCTGAATATTTTGGGCTGCGAAGATAAAAAATAAACCCGAAAGTCTCTTAACAATCGGGCTTATGCTTTCCATTAAAAATGGATTTCAATTTAAACACTACTAATCAACATTATCGTGCAAAAAAGAGTTGTTGGAACGCAGTTGTAAATCATCGTTGCTGTCCTCACTCAATGTAGTCCTGGATACTTTTTGCTCTTTAGGAACGTCGTTTAAGTCCACTCCTTGTCGCTTGTAAGCAGGTTGTTTCTCTATCTCGTCAATACTGTTCCTATTGTTTTGGAACTTGTAATTGAAGTTTTTCAGTTTTTTGCGACGCTCATCAGCGCGTTCCTTCAATAATTCACTGATGGAACTGTTGAACGGGTCCATACTATTTGAGTCACCTTCACCCTGATTGGAAGCCTCCATTTTGATGGTCTTTTTCTCAAAAACCAACTCATTTTCCACCAATTTGGGCTCATGGGTCTCTGCTTTCGATTTTGCACCGGTAAGCTTGTTTTCCAGCTCCATGTACTCTTCCAAATTGTAGCGGGTCTCCCCTTCCTTCTTGTACTCCAAAACGGGCTTTACCTCTACATATTCGTTGACATCAACATCGCCAATGCCATCATCTAAATTGAAGGTAACAGTGTGTTCCTTTTCATCTTCCTCTGCCTCTGTTTCATTGTTCAAAGGCATATCAAAGCTCAAGGTAAACTGGTCTTCCTTTGCAGTGGGCGAAACCACCTCAGGATCAATCACCTCAATGTCATTGATGATGTTCTTTGCCTCGATAATGATGAAATCGTCCTCTACATATTCTGGAACTACTTCCTCATAGAACACATTAAAGTTTCGGATATAGCTTGATGTTGGAATCAAATCCGACTCTGGTTCTTTCTGCACCTGTGGCTGTACCCTTGCCTTAGGCTCAATATCATCTTCTTCCTGAGTCTCCAAAGTGTGCTTTACTATGGTAGGCTCTTGTGGTTGTACAGCTTCTTTTTCAATTTTTACCTCTTGAACAGAAGTAGCTTCAGGGGTCAAATCCTGCTCCGCAGTCTGCTCGTCCTCCAAAGTATAAAACACCTTTTTGGATTCAGTATTGACAATGTCATCCTGCTGATCCACATTAAAACCGGTTGCAATAACGGTAACTGCAATGGCTTCACCCAAACTTTCATCTTCACCCACACCCATAATGATATTGGCACCATGACCAGCTTCAATTTGGATATGATCATTGATTTCTCCGATTTCATCAATCGTAATTTCTTGTGAACCCGAAACAATCAAAAGCAGCACATTCTTGGCACCGTTGATTTTATTATCATTCAACAATGGCGAATCCAAGGCCTTCATGATAGCTTCATTAGCCCTAGCAGAACCCGTGGCAGTGGCAGAGCCCATAATGGCCGTGCCACTATTTGAAAGTACCGTTTTAGCATCCCTAAGGTCAATATTTTGTGTATAGTGATGCGTAATTACCTCTGCTATTCCCCGTGCAGCAGTGGCCAAAACTTCATCCGCCTTGGAGAATCCGGCTTTAAACCCAAGATTACCGTAAACTTCCCGTAGTTTATTATTGTTGATCACAATCAACGAATCCACGTTGGCACGCAATTTTTCTATCCCTAATTGCGCCTGTTTGTTTCGCATGGCCCCTTCAAATTGAAAGGGAATGGTAACAATCCCCACGGTAAGCACATCCATTTCCTTGGCCAATTTTGCTATCACAGGAGCTGCACCAGTTCCCGTTCCACCGCCCATACCTGCAGTAATAAAGGCCATTTTGGTAGTGTGCTCCAACATACCTTTGATGTCTTCCATGCTTTCCAAAGCTGCCTGTTCCCCAATCTCTGGATTTGCTCCTGCACCAAGTCCCTCAGTCAAGGACACCCCCAATTGAATTTTATTGGGTACCGGGCTATTTTGCAGGGCTTGTGCGTCTGTGTTGCAGATTACGAAGTCCACTCCATTAATTCCTGCTTGGAACATGTGATTGATGGCATTGCTTCCTCCACCTCCAACTCCGATTACTTTTATTACGTTGCTTTTGTTCTTGGGAAGATCAAAAGCGATGTTATCAAATTCGGCGTTCTTACTCATGACAGTTCTGTTTCTTTTACGGGGTTATTATTGTGCTTAGTATGGGGTTATTCTGCGTTATCCAAAAAGTCCTTCAATTTTTCGGACCATTTGTCAAATATTGATTTTCGTTCTTTATCGGAAGACATTGTATGGCTTTGGGTTGCTTCTTGGCCCACCAATACCTTTTCTTCTTCAGGGATTTGTTCCTCTTCATTAACCACTTGATTTCCTGTAGATTCCAAAGCGTTCATCAAAAGACCCACTGCGGTTGCATATAGTGGACTGGCCACTTCTTCATCTGAATCGCCTGCCAAATGTTCATTGGGGTATCCAATTCGGGTATCCATTCCAGTGATGTACTCCACCAACTGTTTCAAATGCTTCAACTGGCTTCCGCCTCCAGTCAAAACAATCCCTGCAATCAGTTTCTTCTTTTGCTCTTCGTGACCATAGTTCTTGATTTCTACATACACCTGTTCCACAATCTCCACCACTCTGGCATGTATGATTTTGGAAAGATTCTTCAATGTGATTTCTTTCGGTTCACGACCACGAAGTCCTGGGATGGAAACAATCTCATTGTCCTTGTTTTCCCCGGGCCATGCGGAACCAAATTTTATTTTGAGCAGTTCGGCCTGTTTTTCGATAATGGAACAACCTTCCTTGATATCTTCAGTGATGACATTACCTCCGAATGGAATAACAGCCGTATGGCGAATAATACCATCCTTAAAAATGGCCAAATCCGTGGTTCCACCTCCTATATCAATCAAGGCCACACCAGCCTCTTTTTCTTCCTGACTCAAAACTGCATCGGCAGATGCCAAGGGTTCAAGAGTGATGTTGCCCAAGTCCAATCCGGCACTTTTAATACATCTTCCAATGTTTTTGATAGAGGATACCTGTCCCACCACTACGTGGAAGTTGGCTTCCAAACGGCCACCGTACATTCCTTTGGGTTGCTTAATCTCAGTTTGACCATCCACTTTGTATTCCTGTGGTAGCACATGGATGATTTCCTCACCGGGAAGCATCACCAATTTGTAGACCTGATTACAAAGTCGGTCCAAGTCCTCGTTGTTGATGACTTCTTCCGAATCGGGTCGGGTGATATAATCGCTATGGTGAAGGCTTCTTATGTGT
Organism: Allomuricauda sp. ANG21; assembly: GCF_040705235.1. Taxonomy (NCBI): domain Bacteria; kingdom Pseudomonadati; phylum Bacteroidota; class Flavobacteriia; order Flavobacteriales; family Flavobacteriaceae; genus Allomuricauda; species Allomuricauda sp. ANG21. Next base: position 163,128 of record NZ_JBFCVT010000001.1, read on the forward strand.
TGTCCTGCAATACCCACCACTACGGAACCAATTTTTAAACCCGAGTTGACCTCGGCTTGCTCCACAGCTTGCTGGATAGAGGAAATGGTCTGTGTAATATTGTTGACCACTCCACGGTGCACACCCAGACTTTTGGACTTGCCAGTTCCTAAAATCTCTATTTTCCCATACTCATTTTCCCTACCAATGATTGCGACAATTTTGGTAGTTCCAATATCCAATCCAACTGAATAATTACCCTGTTCCATACGTTATATTTTGGTGCAAACCACTTGATTGCTGAACTCTAAACTCACTATTGCATAATCTGCCAAAGACAAATCTTTTGATGCCTTGGCATAAAAAGCCATAAAATTTTTGAACTTCTCATTGAGGTTTTCCACTCCTCCCAAATTGACCACAAAATTTTCCATTCGGAATCTTAACTGGTACTTGCCTTCCTTCACAATGTGTATGCCTATGACGTTTTTCCGAAGAAAATCATCTCCATTGATATAGTTCAAAATAACATAAGCATCCTCCAAGGTTTTCCCCGTTACCTCACCTGTAATGATAGGCACCCTGGCCGAATGGTGCTTTGACAAAGGCATGCGTTCTCCCAAATCATCCAAATAAAATTTAGAGATTCCCTCTACTCTCCCAATCGGTTTACGCTGAACAATTTTGGAGATAAGCTCCCCGTTTACAGTAAGATAGACTTGGGCATTTTTAACCATAGCATTGGATTGGATTACCTCCTCTATGGTATTCAAAACTAACTGTTCTTTGTCCCTATTTTTTACAGGTCCGTAATTTTGTATTAACAATTTATTAACCGCTTCCTCGGTGATATACAAGTTGTTGTCACCCACAAATTTAACGGTGATTCCGTCCACTTTTTTCTGTTTGCTACGCTGATCGGCAAAACCGTAAAGCCCCACCACAGCCACGGACAAGCAAACCAACTTTATGTAGTCCCAATTAACTCGCATAAGCCAATTCTTTTTTGATTTTTGGCACTTCCATTCCAATGTCTCCCGCTCCCAAAGTCACCAAAACTCCTGTTTTACATTGTTTTATTTCTTTAATTAATTCCGATTTGGAAATCAATTTTTTGTGGGGGTTTTCTATTTTTTCCAATAGCCATTCTGAGGTAATCCCTTCGATAGGCTCTTCTCTGGCCGGATATATTTCCATCAATAAAATCATATCAAATTGCGAAAGACTCTCGGCAAATTCATCGGCAAAATCCCGTGTGCGTGAAAACAAATGTGGTTGAAAAATCACCGTGATTTTTTCACCGGGATGCACTTCACGAATGGCTTGATGAACCGCATCAATCTCAGCCGGATGATGTGCATAATCATCTATAAAGACAAAGTCTTTTTCCTTAATCTGATACGAAAATCTACGTTGCACTCCCTTAAAACTAGCCAAAGCCTCAGCAAGGCGGTGTGGTGGGCAGCCAGTTTGCACCGCCATTGCAAAAGCAGCTAGTCCATTGAGCAAATTATGCCTTCCGGGTTTGTTGAAACGCACTTGTTTCAATACCTCCGAAGGCGTTACTAAATCAAATAGGTAGGTTCCTTGTTCAACTTCAATATGTTCAATTCGGTAGTCCGATCCATCTTCTATTCCAAAGGTTATTCCATCCAACGAAAGTCCTTTTTTCACGAAAAGCGTTCCGCCCGGTTTTATTTTTCCAGCGAAATCCTTGAAGGACTGTTGCAACTCTTCTTTGGTGCCATAAATGTCCAAATGGTCGGCATCCATGGAAGTGATGCAGGCCACATTGGGCGAAAGCCGCAAAAAGGAACGATCAAACTCATCCGCTTCCACCACCGAATACTCAGTGCCTTCCAACACAAAATTGCTGTTGAAATCCTCCGAAACGCCACCCAAAAATGCAGTGAAGGGCATGTTACATGCCTTCATCAAATGGGCCAAAATGCAGGATGTGGTCGTTTTACCATGCGTTCCCGCCACGGCAAGACAATAGGTGTCTTTTGTGATGATGCCCAGCACTTCGGAACGTTTCCTTATTTCGAAACCGTTGTTTTTGAAAAATTGTAATTCGGAATGAGTGGCAGGTACTGCGGGAGTGTACACTACAAGAGTTCCAGCTTGTTTGAAAGTCTGTGGAATTGCATTCACATTGTCCTCAAAGTGAACCAAAACACCCTTCTCCAACAACCCCTCTGTGATTGGGGTCGGGGTTTTATCATAACCAGCCACCGGCTTTCCGATATAAATGAAATAACGGGCCAAGGCGGACATACCAATGCCTCCTATACCGATAAAATAGACGCTATGGATGTCCTTTATGTTCACTTCAATAATTTTTCAATTTCATCTACAATATGTTCCGTAGCCTTGGGCATGGCCATTTTTTTTATGTTGGTTCCGAGCTTATTTTGAAGCGCTTCGGAATCCATCAGTTTGGTGAAACTTTTTTCAAAGGCTGTGTCCAGTTCGGTTTCCCGCAACATGATCGCGGCATCTTTGGCCACCAAAGCCTTTGCATTTTGGGTCTGATGGTCCTCCGCCACATTGGGCGATGGAATGAAAATGACCGGTTTGCCCACCAAACACAATTCCGAAACGGAACCCGCTCCGGCTCGCGAAATAATCACACCCCCAGCAGCGTAGGCCAAATCCATCCGGTTGACAAAAGCCAACACTTTAACTGAATCTGATTCATGCTTTTTGTACTCATCATAATAGAGTTTGCCACACTGCCAAAGCACCTGCAACCCCATGGTCTCAAAAAAGTGCAGTTCCTTTTCTATCAATTGGTTGATACGTCGCGCTCCTAAACTTCCACCCAGAATCAAGACGGTTTTCTTGCTTTCATCCAAACCAAAAAAATCAACACCTTCCTTTGTGGTAGATTTCAAATCCACTAAATCCATGCGGATGGGGTTTCCGGTTTTCACAATTTTTTCCTTTGGAAAAAACCGCTCCATTCCGTCATAGGCCACACATATTTTCTTGGCTTTCCCAGCTAGCAGTTTGTTGGTGATTCCCGCAAAGGAATTCTGTTCTTGGAGCACACATGGAATTCCTGCACTAGCGGCCATTCGTAATAACGGACCACTGGCAAAACCTCCTGTCCCGATGGCGACATCGGGTTGAAATTGCTTTACTATTTTGCGTGCTCTTAACAAACTACTCATCAGTTTAAAAGGAAACATGAAATTTTTCAATGTCAGCTTCCGTTGTATTCCACTTATCCACAAGCCTTTTATCTCGTAACCAGCCTGTGGTACTTTTTCCATCTCCATTTTATCCTTCGCACCCACGAACAAGAACTCGGCGTTTGGGTGCCTACGTTTCAATTCATTAGCTATGGCTATGGCCGGATAAATATGTCCTCCGGTACCTCCTCCAGAAAGTATAAACCTAAATTTGTCCACTCAGTACTTCTAAAGGATTGGTCTCATCTATGTCATAGGATTGCTCCTCCAAATTCTCTATTTTGTTGCTGGCACTCAGCACAATTCCGATAGCCATACAGGTCATCCATATTGATGTTCCGCCCATACTGATTAATGGTAACGGCTGGCCCGTCACGGGAAACAATTGCACCACCACCGCCATATTGATAAAGGCTTGAAACACGATGGGCAATCCTACCCCTATCACCAATAATTTTGAAAAAACCGTCTTGGCCGAATGGGCCACCACCACAATCCGAAAGAGCAACAACAAATAGAAAAACAATAATGCTCCTCCTCCCAACAATCCATATTCCTCAATAATGATGGCAAAAATGAAATCTGATGTACTTTGGGACAACAGGTTCTTCATTACGCTCTTTCCTGCACCTTTCCCTACAATTCCGCCTTCTGCTATGGCAATTTGTGCCAAGGTTAATTGATGCAAATCGTCTTTATCGGCTTGCTCTGGATGAATAAAGGTTTCTATCCTTGATTTCCAAGTTCCCGCCCTATCCGGCAATACGTCCGGGGCTTTGAAAAGCACAAACAGAAACATTCCTGCCAGCACAATGCCCACTCCAACCATGGAGAACAAATATTTTAAAGGGTATCCGCCCAAAAAGCAAAGCACCAACACCAAAAAACAGATGATCGCCGCAGTGGAAAAGTTTTCGGGTAAAATCAACAATACTACGAGTGCCGTAGGCAACCAGAGCGGTAATATGCTCTCCTTAAAAGTGATTTGCACATCCTTAATCTTGGTCAAATAGCGAGCAATCCAAATCATTAAGACCACCGAGGCCAAAGTAGATGTCTGGAAATTGACTCCAACAAACGGAATCTTAATCCATCGATTGGCTGTAACCCCACCAATCTCCGTTTCAACAGTAAGGGTATAGGCCAACAAAAGCAATACAATGGGCATGGCAATGATGGACAGTCCTTTAAAATAGTGGGTAGGGATGCGATGCACAGCATAAATAATCCCGAACCCCAAGAACAAGAGCACAGCATGCTTTACCAAATGACCAAGTGTGGTACCATCGTCATTTACGTAGACCAAATTGGTACTTGCACTATAGACAGGCAAAAATGAGAAAAGAGCCAAGAGGGCCACAACACCCCAAATGGCTTTGTCTCCTTTCAAATTTTTGAACACTGACAACATTTCTACTGCTTTTTATAGGTTTTTTACTGCCGTTTTAAATTGATCTCCGCGATCCTCATAATTCTGGAAAAGGTCAAAACTGGCACAAGCGGGAGACAACAAAACTGAGTCACCGCGTTCGGCAATTTTATAGGCCACCTTCACCGCTTCTTCCATGGAATAGGTCTCCACCATCAGATCAATGACATTGCCAAAGGCATCTACCAATTTGGAATTGTCCATTCCCAAGCAAACGATGGCCTTCACTTTTTCCCGAACCAATGGCATCAGTTCTGCATAATTATTGCCCTTGTCTACACCACCAACAATCCAAACAATGGGTTTTTTAATGCCATCCAAGGCATAGAATGTAGCATTGACGTTGGTTGCTTTTGAATCGTTGATATACTCCACATGATTGATTTTCAACACTTTCTCCAATCTATGGGGCACCCCTTGAAACGACTGGATACTCTGACGAATCGTCTCCTTCCTGACCTTCACCAACAACGCCGCCATACTGGCTGCCATGGTGTTCTTAACGTTGTGCTGCCCTTCCAAGGCCAAAATATCTGTACTCATTTCCAAGGTTTTTTGTTCTAATTCTATTCTTATTTTATCGTCTTCCAACCATGCTCCTTCTTTCAGTTTTTGCTTTACTGAAAATGGAATCAATTTGGATTGAACGGGGTGTTCTTTTAACCATTCTAGAATCACTTCATCATCAGCGTCATAGATCAGGTAATCGTTTTCATCCTGATTCATGGCGATACGGAATTTGGATGCGATGTAGTTTTCAAATTTGTACTCATAGCGATCCAAGTGATCCGGCGTAATGTTCGTCAGCATTGCGATATGGGGTTTAAAATCCACAATCCCATCCAACTGAAAGCTGCTGATTTCCAACACATACTGGTCAAAATCTTGCTCAGCCACCATTTTTGCATAGCTATCACCGATGTTCCCCGCCATTCCCACGTTTAAACCTCCATTTTTTAAAAGATGGTAGGTGAGCATGGTGGTAGTGGTCTTGCCGTTACTTCCTGTGATTCCAATCAAGGTGGCATCGGTGTATTTTGATGCGAACTCAATTTCTGAAATCACTGGAACGCCTTTTTCAACAAGGGCTTTTACCAACGGTACCTTATCCGGAATACCTGGGCTTTTCATGACCACATCGGCATTCATGATTTTGGACTCGGTATGCTGACCGGACTCCCATTCAATCTCAAAATGTTCAAGAACTTCTATGTATTTTTCTTTGATCTCGCCTTTGTCCGAAACAAAGACCTCAAATCCTTCTTTCTGTCCCAAAATGGCGGTTCCCACACCACTTTCTCCTCCTCCAAGTATCACCAAGCGAGCCATCTATCGGATTTTTAGGGTGACAATACTGATGATTGCCAGTAAAATTCCAATAATCCAAAACCGGGTCACTATTTTGCTCTCGTGATATAATTTTTTTTGATAGTGATGATGCAAAGGCGCCATCAAAAAAATGCGCTTTCCTTCACCATATTTCTTTTTGGTACGCTTGAAGTACCCCACCTGAATCATAACAGATAATGACTCCGCAAAGAAGATTCCGCACAGAATGGGAATCAACAATTCCTTCCTGACAATAATGGCAATGACGGCGATAACTCCACCGATGGTCAAACTTCCGGTGTCTCCCATGAATACTTGAGCCGGATAGGCATTATACCATAAAAACCCAACCAAGGCCCCTACGAAAGCGGCTATGAACACCACCAATTCTCCCACTCTGGGCAGGTAAAAAATGTCCAGATAATTTGAAAACTGAATATTCCCGGAAACCCAAGCAAAAATCCCCAGGGTGAGCACAATGATAGCTGAAGAACCTGCAGCCAATCCATCAATACCATCGGTAAGATTGGCTCCGTTGGAGACTGCGGTTATGATAAAAATCACCACTGGGATGAAAATCAACCACGCATAGTCTACCATTCCATCACCCATCCAAGAAATCAACTCGGAATAATCCAGCTCATTGTTCTTGAAGAAGGGCACATTGGTTCGAACCGCTTTGGTCTCTTCACCAAATACGCGCTCCACTTGAAAATTTTCCGTGATTCGGGTGGTATCCTTTTCTTTTATGGTCACTTCTGGATGGAAGTAGAGTGTTGCCCCCACAATCAGTCCCAAAACTACCTGGCCAGCAACCTTGAACCTTCCTTTTAATCCTTTTTTATCTTTTTTGAAGATCTTGATGTAATCATCCACAAATCCAATGATCCCCATCCAAACCGTAGTAATAATTAACAGAATAATGTAAATGTTCTCCACATCAGCAAAGAGCAACACTGGAATCAGGGTAGACCAGATAATGATTAATCCCCCCATAGTAGGCGTACCTGCTTTCTGCTCCTGACCTTCCAACCCCAAATTGCGCACTGTTTCCCCTATCTGCTTTTTCTGCAAAAACAGGATAATACGCTTTCCGTAGACCATGGCTATCAAAAGAGACAACAAGACCGACATGCCCGCCCTAAATGTATAGAACTGAAAAAGTCCCGCGCCTGGCAGCTGGTATTGTTTCTCTAAATATTCGAACAAGTAGTATAGCATATTTTAGACGTTAGATATTAGAATCTAGACGTTAGACTTTTTCTTTCATTTTCCATTTCGTACTTCGTACTTTCCACTTCATATTTTGAAAAATCTTATTTGTTTAGGCTGTTTAAGGCCTCTTTTACTTCTTTTAAATCATCAAAATCTACCCGGACACCATTGGTTTCCTGATAGGTTTCGTGTCCCTTTCCAGCCACCAAAATGATGTCGTTGGCAACGGCCAACTTACAGGCTGTTTTTATGGCCTGCTTTCGATTCTCGATGGACAATACTTTTTTGACATTCTGAGCTTCCACCCCTGCTTCCATTTCCTCGATAATGGCCGAAGGTGATTCGGTACGTGGGTTGTCTGAGGTAAAAATGGCCTGGTTGCTCATTTCTGAAGCGATATGACCCATAACCGGACGCTTAGACTTATCACGGTCACCACCACACCCCACTACGGTGATGACGTTTTCATTTCCAGTCCTCAATGCATTGATTGTAATCAATACATTTTTTAATGCATCCGGCGTATGGGCATAATCAACAATAGCCGTTATTTTCTTTTTCGATATGTAATATTGAAACCGTCCATCAACGGTTTCCAATTCACTCATTAATCGTAGAATCTCAATCTTTTCCAATCCTAAAATATCCGCAGTGGCATAAATAGCCAACAGATTATAGGCGTTGAAATCTCCAATAAGTTTGGACCACAATTCGTTCTCATCCATCTTCAACAGCTGCCCGTTAAATTGCCGCTCCAAAATCTGGGCCCTGTAATCTGCATACGATTTTAGGGCATAGGTATACTTTCTGGCCTTGGTGTTCTGCAGCATTACCAGACCATTTTTGTCATCGATGTTCACTAATGCAAAGGCTGTCTTTGGAAGCCCATCGAATAATTTTTTCTTGGTATCCCGGTACTCAGCAAAAGTTTTGTGGTAGTCCAAATGATCATGACTCAAATTGGTGAAAATGGCCCCGGCAAAATGCAATCCTTCAGACCTTTTCTGATGGATACCGTGGGAACTAACCTCCATAAAACAAAACTCCACTCCAGCAGCATTCATTTTGAACAAATAGTCATTGATCGTCAAAACATCGGGTGTAGTGTGGCTGGCAGGATGCTCAACATCATCAACCATGACTTTGATGGTAGAAAGTAACCCAACCTTATAACCCGCTTTCTTTAACAGGTTGTACAGCAACGTACTTACGGTGGTCTTTCCATTGGTTCCTGTTATCCCAACCAACTTTAGGTTTTTGGAGGGATTATCATAAAAATTGGAAGCAATAATGGCCAAAGCGCTGTTACAATCAGGCACTTTCAGGTACGTTATCCCATCAACCATTAGTTCTGGTAATTCTTCGCACACAATGGCCCGTGCCCCAGAATCCACTGCCTTTTGGATGAATTTATGCCCATCGGTTACGGTACCTCGTACTGCAACAAAAACATCATCCATCGATACTTTTCGGGAATCAAAATGGACAAGGTTGACCATAATATTGGTATCCCCACTTACTGCGGAAAGGCTTACACCATATAATATGTCTTTCAACAACTTCATGAAAGTTCCAGTACTATTTTCTTTACTTTTTTAATATCCGTTCCTTTATCAATGGACTGTTTCTTTACTTTTCCATTTCCTCGAACTTCTACCTCCAACCCTAAATTTTCCAGTAGGGAAACCGCATCCATACCGGTCATTCCCTTTACATCTGGGACGGTATCATATTTTTTCTGCACTTGCGCATAATATTGTTGATACTCCTCTTCCAAGGTTTCCTTATCGTAGACCTTCTCCTCCACTTCATCCACCAAAGGTGAAATGGCATGGATTTTTTGGGCCATGGATTTAAAAACTGGACCGGAAACGTCGGCACCATAGTATCCTACACTTTTGTCAGGTTCATGGATAATCACAATACAGCTATATTTTGGGTTGTCCGCTGGAAAGTATCCTGCAAACGTGGAGATATATGCTAATTTATCTGGGTCTTTTTCTACATAGTTTTTCTGGGCGGTTCCTGTTTTACCGGCCATGGAAAAGTTTTTGGAGTAGAGTTTGTGTCCCGTTCCGTGGTTCTTCACCACCACATTCTTCATCAGTTTCTGCACTTTTTTCACGGTCTCTTTGGAACAGATAGATGAATTCAACACCTGTCTATCAAATCTCTTGACCACATCATTCCCTTCACGAACTTCTTTAATCAATCTTGGTTTTACATATGCACCATCATTGGCGATGGCATTGTAAAAGGCCAAAGTCTGCATTGGGGTAAGCGACACTTCGTAACCATGCGACATCCATCCCAAAGAGATTCCAGACCACCCTTTGTCACCAGGATATCGAATAACAGGGTCGCCCTCGCCAATGATAGGCAGCCCCAGTTTTTTGTGGAGTCTCATATTCATTAAGCGGTTCACAAACTTTTCGGGTTGTTCCTTATAATTTTCGTTGATGATTTTTGCAAAGGCTGTATTCGAGGATAGCTCAAAGGCTTTGGCTACAGAAATTTTTCCATATCCGCCCCATTTGGAATCTTTTACCACGCCATCGTAAATGCGATATCTCCCCTTTTCCGTATCGATGACCGTGCTGGTGTCGACAACTTTATCTTCCAGAGCGGCAACCAACGACATCAATTTAAAAGTGGAGCCAGGCTCATGGGACTCCCCAACAGCATAGTTCAACTTTTCATAATATTTTCCTTCGGAAGTGCGCCCCAAATTGGAAATGGCCTTTATTTCTCCTGTCTTGGTTTCCATCACCACCACACAACCATGGTCGGCCTTGTATTTTTCGAGCTGGGCTAAAAGTTCGTGATGTGCAATGTCTTGAATATTGATATCGATGGTAGAAACCACATCCAAACCATCTTGAGGTTCAACAATGTTGTCCAAACCAACGGGCTTCCATTGGCCTTTGGCAATCCGCTGCTTCAAACGCTTGCCCTCATGTCCACGCAAATAGGATTCGCCAAAAGCACCATCCAGACCGACACGGGTGTAGTATCCATTTTCATCTACACGTTCGTAACCAATACTTCGCGCAGCCATTTGACCCAATGGATACTCTCGCACCACACGATGTGTTTCAATAAAGCCTCCTTTATAAGGCCCTAAATTGAAGAGCGGAAATTGTTTTATCCTCACATAATCCAAATAATCCACATTACGGGCCACCAACTTATATCGATTTTCATTGGCCCTCGCTTTGCGAAACAATTGACGGTAATGGGATGAAGGCTTATTGAACAATTGACCCAACGAATCGGAAAGTGGGCCTACATATTTTTGAAAATTTTCGTCAGAAACGGTCTTGGCGTCAAACCGGATTTCATATTTGGGCACAGAAGCGGCCAACAAGCTTCCATCCTCCGAGTAAAGGTTTCCGCGATTGGGCTCAATGGTGAACATTTTCTCGGTTTTGCTCAGGGCAAGTTCCTTGTACTCCTCCCCTTTCACCATTTGGATATCCACCAACTTCACCACAACGGCAATGGACAAAACAAGCAGACCCCCGGCTACGAGGTACAGTCTGTTCATGATATTTTTTTCAGATATCGCCACTACTCTGCTGATTTTACTTTGATTTTCCTTGGAGGATTTTCGGATGGAACCAAACCTTGTTCTGCCACCTCTCGGCGTAAAGTGGATTCCAATTTTAATTGTTGTACTTGGGAACGGCCTTCAACAAATTCGCTGCGCAACTTTCGAACTTCTTCGTTCAAAGCAGCAATTTCCAATACTTTTTTATCGGCACGGTGACTGCTTGAAATCATCAAAGCAGCCAAAAAAGAGGCAAACAATAAAAACATCCAGTTCTTGGGAGCATCTCCGCTCACCAAAAACTTTCCTTTTAAAATGTCTAGTAATCCCTTTCTCATTCCTGTGTTCTTTTTAAATTCCCGCGCAGGCGGGAATCCACTCATATTTTATCTTTCGACTGCCCCTTCGACTTCGCTCAGGGTGACAGCTCAAGGTGACACTTCTACTTTTCGTTATATTTTTTCCGCAATGCGGAGTTTTGCGCTTCTCGCTCGGTTGTTCCTCGCTATTTCTTCTGCTGATGGTGTTATCAATCCCCCAACTTTTTTTAAAGGAACATTGATGTTTCCGTAAAAATCCTTTTCAGGCTCTCCTTCAAACTTCCCGGCCCTTATGAAGCGTTTCACTAAACGATCCTCCAAAGAGTGGTAACTGATCAGACTCAATCGACCGCCTTTTTCCAAAACCTCTGGCACTTGAACCAAAAACTCCTTCAACACCTCAATTTCTTGGTTGACTTCAATACGGATGGCTTGATAGATCTGCGCCAAAATCTTGTTCTCCTTCATCTTGGGCAGAAATCGAGCTAAAACCGTTTTAAGTTGGTCCGTGGTTTTGATGGTAACCTGCAATCTGGCTTCCACAATGACCTTGGCCATGGCGTTTGCATTGCGCAACTCACCGTATTGAAACAAAACCGACGCTAAATCTTCTTGGGAATATGAATTGACCACTTCGAAAGCAGACAATTCATCGTTTCTGTTCATCCGCATGTCCAAATCCGCATTGAAGCGAGTGGAGAAACCGCGGCTTGCCTCATCAAACTGATGGGAAGAAACCCCAAAATCCGCCAGGATTCCATCAACTTTCCGAATGCCATAGAACTTTAAATACTGCTTGAGATACCGAAAGTTTTGGTTGATCAGTTGAAATCGCTCGTCATCTAGGGCATTTTGCAATGCATCCTCATCTTGATCAAAAGCGAACAACTTTCCTTCGTCGCCCAATCGTCTCAATATTTCAGAGGAGTGTCCTCCGCCACCAAAAGTGACATCCACATACACTCCATTAGGTTTTATGTTCAATCCGTCTACCGATTCTTGCAACAGCACCGGGTTATGATACGAACTATTCATCGTCATCAAAAATCTCTTCCGCTAAATCGGCATAATCCTTCTCACCCTCAGCCAAGACTTTCTCATACTTGTCCTTATCCCAAATCTCTATCTTGTCAAAAACAGCGTTGAGCACCACTTCTTTTTCAATTCCTGCAAAATCCACAAGGTTTTTGGGTATCTGCAACCTTCCGGAATCCCCATCAATAGCGACTTCTTTCATCCCTGCCACAAAGTTTCGCACAAAAGCATCGTACTTTCGGTTGATTTTGCTTTTCTTCATCACCTTCTGCATGAGAACATCAAACTCTTGCTTGGGATAAAGCTCCAGACACTGCTGAAAAACGGACCGTTTAATTACGAACCCATCCTTTAAAACAGGCAACAACTGATTCTTCAAGGAAATGGGCAATAATACCCTTCCTTTTGAATCCGCTTTGCAATCATGTTGTCCTATGATATGGGTCACTAGAAATCAATTGGTTACTTATTACAACTCAAATATATAGATTTTATTTCCACATTTCTCCACTTAAAGACACTTTTGTTAATAAATTCCCCACTTTTAGGGTAAAAACAGAGATTTTAATCCCGAGAACAGCCTTTCAAATTTTAATGAGTTGGATTCCCTTGCTCTTGAAAACTTAAAAAAGTTGCGCCATTGATAGAAAAAACCTAAAATCCGTGTGATATGAATTGCCTATATTTGCCCCTCTTAGCACCAACTAACTATTGATGGAAGAGCATATCATTGAGGAAGGCAAATACCGATATATCGAAATGGGCGAGGGAACGCCCATGATTATCTTGCATGGTCTCATGGGTGGTTTGAGCAACTTTCAAGGGGTCTCTGATTACTTTCCTTCCAAAGGGTATCAGGTATTGATTCCCGAGCTACCCATTTACGATATGCCCCTGCTGAAAACCACAGTGAAGAACTTTGCCAAGTTTCTGGAAGAGTTTATCGAGTTCAAGGGGTTGAAGGATGTTATTCTTTTGGGAAATTCCTTGGGAGGACACATTGGTCTGCTCCATACCAAAATGTTCCCGGAGATGGTGAAGGCCTTGGTAATTACTGGAAGTTCTGGACTTTATGAAAGTGCCATGGGCGATGGGTATCCCAAACGTGGCGATTATGAGTTCATCAAAAAGAAGGCGCAAGACGTTTTTTATGACCCAGATGTAGCCACCAAGGAAATCGTGGACGAGGTTTTTGCCACCGTAAATGACCGGATGAAGTTGGTAAAAACATTGGCCATTGCCAAAAGTGCCATACGCCACAATATGTCCAAAGACCTACCTCATATGAAAACCCCAACTTGCATTATTTGGGGTGAGAATGATACGGTTACCCCACCAAACGTTGCCAAGGAATTCCATGAGCTTTTACCGGATTCTGACTTATTTTGGATTGAAAAATGTGGTCACGCCCCAATGATGGAGCACCCAGAAGATTTTAACCGCATTCTTGAAGCTTGGCTAAAAAAGCGTAATTTTTAATAGGAAACAAGACTAACAGAAGAAAGAACCAAGACGTTTTCTTTCCTCTTGATTCTTGTATCTTGCTTTACAAATCCAGACCAATAACATGAAGATTACTTCCGCCGAATTTGTCATGAGCAACTCCAATGTCGCCAAGTGCCCTAATGAGCCCTTACCCGAATATGCTTTTATCGGCCGATCCAATGTTGGCAAGTCTTCGTTGATCAATATGCTGATGGAACGCAAAGGTCTGGCCAAAACTTCCGGTCGGCCTGGGAAGACACAGCTCATCAACCATTTTAAAATCAACAACAATTGGTTTTTGGTGGATTTGCCAGGGTACGGCTATGCACGGGTTTCAAAAAAGGACAAAAAGACATTTCAAAAATATATCACGGAGTATTTTCAAAAACGGAAGCAATTGGTCTGCGGTTTTGTTTTGGTAGATATTCGCCACGACCCACAACCTGTGGATTTGGAATTTATGGAATGGCTGGGCATGAACCAAATTCCCTTTGCCATTATTTTCACCAAGGCCGACAAATTGAAACCTACGGTTATTGAAGATCAAGTCAATGCGTACCTGAAAAAGTTAACGGACAGTGTTTGGGAAGAAGCCCCCCCACATTTTACCACCTCATCCTCCAACAGATTGGGACGTGAGGAATTGTTGGACTATATTGATGCCATCAACCAAGATTTTTTCAAGAATCAATAGATTGGGCAACACCATCCAAAAAGTAAGAAAACCATAATAATTACGACTGAAATCTCATCTATGAGAGTACAACGTTTCGTTGTCTTTTTCAACTTTATAATAAGGATACTATGAAAACAGTTTTGCATAAAGCGGGCACAAGAGGCCATGCTAATCATGGATGGTTGAACAGTCATCACACCTTTAGTTTTGCAGGGTACCAGAATCCAGAACGGATGCATTTTGGGGTCTTGCGCGTATTGAACGATGACCAAGTGGATGCTGGCAGAGGATTTGGCACACATCCGCACGATAATATGGAAATCATTTCCATTCCACTGGAAGGAGATTTGGAGCATAAGGATAGCATGGGCAATGCTGCCACCATTAAAGAAGGTGATGTTCAGGTGATGAGCGCCGGAACCGGCATTCAGCATAGCGAATACAATAAAAATACCGACAAAAAGGTGAAATTCCTTCAAATTTGGGTATTCCCGAACAAACGAAATGTGGAACCCCGGTACAATCAAATCTCCATTAGGGATATTGCCAAAAAAAATGCGTTTTACCAGGTGCTCTCTCCCAATCCTGACGATGACGGCGTTTGGATTCACCAAGATGCCTGGTTCCATTTAGGGAGCTTCGACGCCGGCTCAACCGATTCGTATTCGATAAAAAAGGAAGGAAATGGAGTTTACGCCTTTATTTTGGAAGGTGATGTGGAAATCAGTGGGCAAAAATTAGAAAAAAGAGATGGTTTTGGTCTTTGGGAAACTGACACCTTCGATTTTAAATCACTTTCCGATAGTAGGGTTCTGCTTATGGAAGTGCCCATGAGCTTGGGAAGCATAGGAAGGTAACTTATTCGCAATACATATATGTCCCTTTATTGGGGCATTTTTTTGTGCGTTCCCGTATCAAATCAATTAATTCCTGTGCAGATTGCAATTCATTTAATTCTTCCGTGGGAATAAAAATCTCCAGTCCATTATTTCCTTCCAACAAAACAATGGGAAAGGTGAACTTGTGGCCAAATTTGCTCGCATAACTTTTGGTAAATTCATCCTTGTGAACAAAAGACATGGGCATTTTACTTTGTTCCCTAAATTTTTTCCAAATCCTATTTTCACCTACCAAACCAAAAGTAATATCGCACAAATTGCAATCATAGGTGGATGGACTGAACACCTTGTGCATGCTATCCAACAAAGCATTGCGCTTTCCTGAATTGGCATTGTACACAAAAAGCAACTGTTTTAGTATCATATATTCCGTTATTAGGATAAAGTTCCCGACATGCTTAATTTTTATGTTTCTTTACACTAAAACCAAAATCATGCAGAACGTCAAAAATAGCTTTACCCCAGCTTCGTATGTAAAAATACTGTCCTTTTTACATTTGGGTATTTTGGCAACACCCTTGATTTTGGCTGTATTTTTTTATTTTCAAATCCAAGATACCCATTTGAGCTTCTCCGATTCAGACGATATGTTTCTGGCCATTGTCCCCATTATTGCCGTGGGAGGCGTTTTTTTAAGTGACTTTCTTTTTAGGAAAATAGTGAAAAGTATTCCCAGCGGCATGGGTTTAAAGGAAAAACTGGCCCGGTTTCAAACGGCATGCATCATCTCTTACGCCTTGCTCGAAGGTGCTGCTCTTTTCAGTATTGTAATTTTTTACAACACTCAGAATTTCGCCTATTTGCTTATTGGGCTATTCCTCCTTTTTTATTTGTATCTGAAAAGACCCACCAAGGATAAAATTGAACATCAATTAAATCTTCAAGGGGCACAAAAAGCGCAATTCGGCAGGGTGAACCAGCCTCTGGAGTGATCTACAGTTTGTCCAATTCCAATTTTTCAGCGAAGTAGTCACAAAAATCTTTCATGGTAGCGGTCATCTTTTCATCTTGGGTGGCCTTCATAAACGTATCGGCCATGGTGGTTAAGGTTTGATGAAAAAATATCTTCATTTCATCCACAGGCATATCCTTGGTCCACAAATCAATTTTCAAAGACTCCCTGTTTTTACTGTCCCAAACCGAAAGCATCATGGCTTTGGCCTCTTCATTTTCCACACCGCCATCTTGGGCAGACCAAGTCAACGCCTCAGGTACCCGGTTTTCATCCAATCCTACCGTTAGCTTTATTTCCGAAGTATGTTTTACCGCCATTATTTTCTGGGTTTGTAGTTTGATTCTTTTAAAATTTCATCCGCAGGCATGTCCAATAATTGTTGTAAACTGATGGGGTTATTTTCCATAAAAGCCCTTACAATTTGCCAACCCAGATATCGGCCCAACCGCCCTGGAGACTCATTGTCCAGTTCCAATCCAAATTTGGAGAAAGGTGCTGGGTCCAAGAATTTTCGGTCCAACTGCGAGTCGGTACTGTACAATAGTTCACCCTCCACAAAATAGCGCCACATTTGCTCTTCGTTTGCCATGGCCCACTCCATTTCTTCATGGGTATAGCCAATCTTTTGGGCGTCTGTAATGGAGGGAAGCAATCTATCCTTTAAATAAAGTTCCTTTCCGTAATACACCATTCTAGACAAAAAAGTGCGGTTTCTTGGATAGGTAAGCACCTTTTTTGAAAATGCACTGGCCACATCCGAGGTCAAGAATTTTTTATCGAGACCAGCGGCGATATATCGTTGAATGCCTTCGTAAAAATGATGGTCCTCACCTAAATAATTGTCCAGACCGATCAAAAGGAGTGTATCCGTTAGGATGATTCGGTCGTTGTAGCGAACATCAGATGTCAATGTTACGACTTTGGGTTCCTCAAAACCGGGAAAATAGTATTTGATATGTTTAAAAAGGGATTCCAGTCCTTCTGATTCGCTCTCAAAATCGCCAAAGGCCTTGTTCACTTCTTCAGACAATTCTATTTGTAGGGTATCCGATAATTTATTGACCCAAATACTATCCGAAAACTGCTCTGGAAAGAGGTAGGGATATTTTTTCTTCAGCATTGGAATATCCGCAGCTGATGCATTGGCAAACTCGCGATCAAACCGCGATACTTTTAAATCTATCGGGACTTTGGAAATCTCCTCTTCAGTTTTATCGGTTTCCTTACATCCACCCAAAACAAGAAATAGCAAAAAAATGGAAGCAAAAATCCCAAATTGAACAAAGTATTTCACTGACCTCTTCATTTTTAAGGCAACAGGGTTTAAATTTACAGGGCACAAAGGTAATTTAATGAATCTAAAATAGTACGATATGCAAACAGAAAAGGTAATTGCACATATAGTAGACTGGCTGAAGGATTATGCCACCAGCGCAAAATGTAAAGGTTTTGTTATTGGTGTTTCTGGAGGGATAGATTCTGCTGTAACCTCAACACTTTGTGCAAAAACCGGACTCAACCTTTTGTGTGTGGAAATGCCCATTCACCAAGGTAAAGACCAAGTGACCCGGGCAGATAGGCATATCGACTGGCTTATGGAAAACTTTCCCAACGTATCCCGCCAAGAAGTGAACCTCACCCCTGTCTTTGATAGTTTGGTGGCCGCTTTTCCTGGTGTAGAAACCGAGGAGGAACGCTTTATGTCCTTGGCCAACACCCGAGCCCGACTCCGAATGACGACTCTTTATTACTTTGCTGCACTAAAAAGATATCTTGTTGCTGGAACAGGAAATAAGGTTGAAGATTTTGGAATTGGCTTTTATACTAAATATGGTGATGGTGGGGTAGACCTTAGCCCTATTGCCGATTTGGTAAAGACCGAAGTGTACGAAGTTGGAAGGGTGTTAGGTGTGAACCAAGAGATTATGGAGGCAGCTCCCACAGACGGGCTTTGGGGAGATAGCAGAACCGATGAAGACCAAATTGGGGCATCATACCCAGAGTTGGAATGGGCCATGAAAATGGATGAGGAAGGAAAAACCATTGAAGATTTTTCTGATAGGGAAAAAGAGGTTTTCGCCATCTACAAAAGATACAATACTGCTAACAAACACAAGATGATTCCTATACCCATTTGTGAGATTCCAAATGGCCTAAAATGACCCTTTAACGCAAAAAACCCAGTTTAAGACGAAAAAAACCATAGAAATTCTGGGGTTTTAAGAAAAAAATTAGAGTTTTACGTCACCAAATTGTTATCTTGCTAGCTCTGTTACATAAGTAAATAGCTAACCAACGATTATTAGTAAACTCAAACCGAATGATAAAAGTATTGATTGCTGACAATCATCCAATTGTCAGGCTTGGTATAAAACAAGTGCTCAAATCTAGCCCAGATATTGAAATCATTGCAGATGTTTCCACAACCTCAGAATTATTCGAAGCATTGAATAAAGTGGCTCCAGATGTTGTTATCTTGGAAATGGATATTCCAGAAATCAACGGGATTGCTACTTTACGTAAGATGAAACTGGAATTCCCGAATGTTAAAACCTTAATGTACAGCGGCCAATCCGAGGATGTGTATGCCTTGAGCACCATTAGAGCCGGTGCCTTTGGCTACCTTTCCAAAACTGCGGATTTGGATTATATTGTCTCCGCTGTAAAAAAGGTTAGTGAGGGCAACATGTTCATCACCAATGAACTGGCACAACGTTTGGCTTTTGATGAAGGAACACAGAAACCGAGAAGATTCTTCAGAAAATTATCTTCCAGAGAGGTTGAAGTGTTGAAGTTATTGGCCAGCGGAAAACGAAACAAGGAAGTTGCCGAAGGGCTCAACCTTAACGAAAAAACCGTAAGTACCTATAAAGCCCGTTTAATGAAAAAATTGAACGTGGATAATTTGGTGGACCTATTGCAGCAAGCCAAAGCTTTGGAACTTTATTAAATAACCAATCCAAACTAACTAGAGTTAATCCCGGGCAAATAGTCCGGGATTTCTATTTAGGAGAGTACCCGATTTAATTTGGCGTTCAACAACTTGTTCAACTGAAGATAATTCACAATTTCCTCCAAAATCTCCGTGTTATCACCTGTATGTTCTTGGGTTTGTTCTTGTAATTTTTGAATGCGATTCTTGATCAAGTTGCACCGCAGGGTAAGAATGGTCTCCCCAACCAACTGGGCCACTCCAGTTTTCTTCTCCTTTGGATATATATCTTTTCGTTCCCAATCATGCAGCACATATTGCTCCTCTTCCATTAAGATGGAAGATATTTCGGGGACCATTTCCTGGTCCAACTCTGTCATGAAAGTATTTACGGCGAAATCTTCATTTTCATTCAGGTTTTCAATGAGTTTGTAGTAAATCGTCCTGAACTGTTCGTTGGTCAATTCTATTTCATCTTCTTGTAGGTCTAAAAACACCTTTTCATAGACCTTGGCCTCTACAACTTCGGGCTCCAGAACCAATTCCCCATCCTCATTTTCCTTTAGCACCAAATCTTCAAACTCCTGTTCTTGATTTCCGTACAGTAACAGTACTTCAATGATTTTTCGCTCCAATTCATATTGTACATCCACCTTTTCAACCACTGGGTCATTTTTGACCACTTCAAAGGCTTTTCGTTCCTCTTTGAGCTTTTTGTTGACATCGGCGACCTGCTTTTTATCGATTTGGGCCAAGGTATTGTATAGCACCTCCTCCGAAATCTGCATGATCTTGGCACATTCCTGAATGTAGATTTCCTTTTGAATGCGGTCTGGAATCTTACTAATGCTATTTACGATATCCCTTACGGTATCAGCGCGCTTAATGGGGTCATTGGCAGCCTCCTTGGCCAACAAAGATGTCTTAAACTGAATAAAGTCCTTGGCATTCTCCTCCAAATAAAGGACCAAGTCTTCATAGGTGTTGTTTTTAGCAAAACTGTCCGGGTCTTCACCTTCAGGAAAGGTGCAGACCTTAACGTTCATGCCCTGTTCCAAAATCAAATCAATACCACGAAGTGATGCCCGCAAACCAGCCGCATCCCCATCGAAAAGCACAGTGATGTTTTTGGTCAAGCGATTTATCAACCTAATCTGCTCAGGTGTTAAAGCCGTTCCACTGGAAGAAACCACGTTCTCCACCCCGCGCTGGTACATCTGAATGACATCCGTGTAGCCCTCCACCAAATAACAATTATCCTCCTTGGCAATGGCCTGTTTGGCAAAATAAATGCCGTAAAGCACCTTGCTCTTGTGATAAATCTCACTTTCCGGAGAGTTGAGATATTTGGCAGCCTTTTTGTCGTTCCCCAAGATTCGGCCTCCAAAGCCTAAAACCCTACCACTCATCGAATGAATGGGAAACATGACCCGCCCCTTAAACCGATCAAAAGTTCGTTTCTCACCACCCGTTTGCTCCTTTACTATGGTAAGTCCGGTCTTTTCAAGAAATTCTAGCTGATAGGCCTCATCCAAAGCAGTTTTGGTAAAGGCTTCCCACTCATCCAAACTGTAACCCAATCCAAACTTTTTTATGGTCTCCTCTGTAAAGCCACGCTCCTTAAAGTAACTGAGCCCAATGGCCTTTCCTGGTTCGGTATCCCAAAGTATTTCAGTAAAATATTTTTGTGCATATTCCGAAACCAAATACATGCTCTCACGCTCATTCGCCTGCTCTTTCTGCTCATTGGTCTGCTCGGTCTCCTCTACTTCAATATTGTATTTTTTGGCAAGGTATTTAATGGCTTCAGGATATGTAAAATGTTCGTGTTCCATCAAAAAAGCCACTACGTTCCCCCCTTTTCCGCTACTAAAGTCCTTCCAAATCTGTTTAACGGGTGACACCATAAAACTTGGGGTACGTTCATCTGAAAAAGGGCTGAGTCCCTTAAAATTGGAACCTGATTTCTTCAACTGCACAAAATCCCCAATCACCTCCTCAACCCGGGCGGTTTCATATACATTGTCTATGGTGGTTTTTGAAATCAAATGGTTATACGTTAAGCGAGCTGTTAAAGGTAAATAAAATCAAAATTTTGGGGAATCCAATATCAAAATAGCCCTTTTAGATTTACTATCTTAGAAGCACAATGTAATATCCCCAAAATACAGATGATGGGATTTTAGTTCTAATTTGAAAATACGCAAAGAATACATCATGCAGAAAAAACAATTCCCATTCTTATTGTTGATTTCATTTTTATTGTTCGGCCAATTTGGTCTTAACGCCCAAATGGCTGAAAAAGCCACGCCTATTTTTGAAAATGGTGAAGCTCAGGTTGTTGAAGCCTTTGCCGACCCAAAAAATTGGATTCGACATGATTTGTGGGTGGAAACGGAGTTTGATTCTGACGGGGATGGGAAATTGGACAGGGTACATGTGGATGTAACACGTCCCAAACAAACTGATACCGATGGGTTAAAACTTCCCGTTGTTTATGAATCCAGTCCCTATTATGCTGGAACGGCAGGTTTGGGAGATGGTGTTATGTGGGATGTAAAACATGAACTGGGCGAGCTTGGAAAACCACGAACACATCCAGAGGTACACCGCATTGGGGAACGACCCATTATTTCCAATTCGCAAATACAAACATGGTTGCCTCGTGGTTATATTGTGGTACACTCCTCGTCCCCTGGAACGGGACTTTCCGATGGTGCTCCAACTGTAGGAGGCGATAACGAATCGCTTGCCCCAAAAGCGGTAATCGATTGGTTGTGCGGACGGGCAAAGGGATACACTGAGCGCAATGGAAATGAAGAAGTGAAAGCCTATTGGTCCACTGGAAAAGTGGGCATGACAGGAACCTCTTACAATGGCACTTTACCCTTAGCGGCCGCCACAACTGGCGTTGAAGGTTTGGAAGCCATTATTCCCATTGCGCCGAACACCTCATACTATCATTATTACCGTTCCAATGGATTGGTTCGCTCTCCAGGTGGATATCTTGGCGAGGATATTGATGTGCTTTATGATTTTATCCACAGTGGTGATAAGTCCAAAAGGGCCCGAAACAATAAAGTTATTCGTGACACTGAAATGAAAAATGGACAGGACCGTATTACAGGTGATTATAACGACTTTTGGGCTGAACGGGACTATTTAAACGACATGAAGCCTATGAAAGCCGCTTTGTTGATGTCCCATGGCTTCAACGACTGGAACGTAATGCCCGAGCACAGCTACAGAATCTATGACAAAGCCCGAGAAATGGGGCTACCTGTTCAAATTTACTATCACCAGAACGGTCATGGTGGCCCACCTCCCATTGAAATGATGAACCGTTGGTTCACCCGTTATCTATTTGGCATTGAAAATGGGGTTGAAAACGACCCAAAAGCATGGATTGTGCGAGAAGATGATGAAAGGGACCAACCTACATCATACAAGGATTATCCCAATCCAGATGCTTCTGATGTCACCCTATTTTTAACGAAAGGCGCACCTGCACGTGGAGGATTGACTAGCAACAAATCCAATAACCAAGGTAAAGAAACCCTAGTGGACAATTATTCCTTCTCTGGGTCGGCATTGGCAGAAGCCGAAGTTACCCATCATCGGTTGATTTATGTCTCACCGATACTGGCAGAGGATATACACATTTCGGGGATTCCAAAAATATCAGTGACGCTTTCCAGTAGCAAACCCGCCGCAAATCTCTCCGTTTGGTTGGTATCTTTACCGTGGAATGATAGTCGTAGGACAAAAATCACAGACAATATCATAACCCGTGGTTGGGCCGATCCACAAAATCATAATTCCATTAGTAAGAGCGAACCATTGGTTCCCAATAAATTTTACGAAGTAACATTTAACTTAATGCCAGATGACCAAATCATACCAAAAGGTCAGCAGATTGGATTGATGATTTTTTCCAGTGATCGAGAATTTACCCTCTGGCCAGAACCGGGCACCGAGTTGACCATAGATTTGGATAAAACAAAACTTACTTTACCGGTTGTAGGCGGTAAAGTAGGGTTTTAACTTAAGTAATTGACATTACCTTTTAAAAATGGGATTTGATCAAAAAGGTGAGGTAAAAATAAAGTTGCCAATTTTTAAACATGGGGAGTTTCTTTGGAAATATTTGGACCTCCACAAACTCTTGAATTTTGTCATCAAAAATGAGTTGGTTTTTACCCGTTTAGATCTTTTAGAAGATCCTATTGAGGGATTGTCCACATCCCATTTGAGAGCGGCCAATCTCGAAGACCTAATCAATGAGAGCGAGAACAAGGAGAAGGTTTCCCAAATAAAGGAAAAGTTCCCAAACCTATTAAAAGGCAAAGAATTTAGACCTGTTTTTGGAAAGCACAAGCAACAATTACAGTTTGCCAATTGTTGGTTTCATGGTGAACGGGAATCCATGGCCATGTGGAATCTCTATTCCAACAAAGATTCTGTGGCCATTAAGGTAGTTGCCGAAGACTTTATTTCGTATCTTACTAAAGCAGCGGCAAAGTTTGTGGAAGAAAACGGATATAAAGTGCATTTTATAGCTGATTCAGTAAAATACTTGCATTTAAACCCATTTGACCCAGATTTGTCCAAACAGAATTTTAGGTATTCTGCTTTTAAAAAGGACTCTTCCTATAAACACGAGCAAGAGTACCGATTACTTTTGTACGTACATTCCAAATGGCAGGAAGACCATAAATTCAAGTTTATCAAATTCCCATTAGGGGACAACGACCTTCAAATAGAAATTGTCTGCCATCCCTTAATGCAGGAATGGAAAAGAACCAACCTTGAAAATTTGGTGTCTAAGTTCAACAACGACATCCATGTAAAAAAATCGGACATATTCATGGCTGTGTAACATGCCAAGGGATGAATTGAACAAATCATAAACCTATTACAATGACACATTATGCTTTTTCCACACTATCCGAAGCTGTGAACACATTGACCCAAGATGGCTATAAGGAAGATTTTGAGGCAAATGATACTTGCATAATGGCCTTGTATTCCAAAAAGGAGTATCAACCCAACGAACTTATAATTTTGGGTTCGTACCGATTTGAAGGCATGACCAACCCAGGTGATCAGACCACCGTTTTCGCTATTGAAGCCAATGATGGCACCAAAGGCACCTTGGTGATGTCCTACAGCGCAGAGCATGGACAGAATGTGGAACTCATCCGGCAAATACCCAGTAAAAAAGCTTAAAGCCTACCCCAAGAAACGACCTATGGTTGAAGGTTGATACAGTAGCCAACCCGTTAAGCTGAATCGGCTCTTATGAGCCTCAAGAACGGCATGTGGTACTTTGGCACTTTTAAATAGTACGCATCTGGCCGCAAGGGGTTCCACCAAAAATGAGGTGTCGTCTTTTTCAAAAATTTCCAGCTCTCCACCGTCCCCTTTTTGCCAACCTTCATTCAGATAAATCACAACGGATATCATTCGGTTATTTCTATTCTCAAATTGATCTAAATGTTTATCATAGTGCCCCCCAGACGGATAATGGGCCAAATGGAACTCATACCCTGATAGGCTCAAAAAACAGTAACGATTGAACATATAGAGAATTTCATCCACCAAACTCCAAAAAGGCAGTAGCTCTACATCCCTTTTTCGGTCTAGCCAATAGGTAAAATCGCCTCGTATATTTTTATTGATTTGATTGTCCGCGCTGGTCCCAATCCCAGCTTCGGTAAAATTGGGAAGCTTTCCGA
This sequence comes from Allomuricauda sp. ANG21, assembly GCF_040705235.1. NCBI lineage: Bacteria > Pseudomonadati > Bacteroidota > Flavobacteriia > Flavobacteriales > Flavobacteriaceae > Allomuricauda > Allomuricauda sp. ANG21. The sequence continues at coordinate 187,867 of NZ_JBFCVT010000001.1, forward strand.
GAAAAAAAGACCGGATTTCAGCATACATTTTAGGCTGGAAAAAATGGTCAATGACCACATAATCCTTTGCGGAGAGGTCGTCCATCCAAGAAAACCACTGCTCCAAACGGTGATACGTCTTCAATTCTTAAAAATGTGCGCGAATGTAGAAAATATTTAAAAACGAAATGATTTCAGTATTTCTTTTACCACGAAAAATAAACCTATACTTTAGTATAGTGGTTCATAAAATCTTTAAGTCATCATGATTCTTTTCTTTGGAACTAGACCTGGTAAAAAGGAAACCAAAACACTACAAAACGTTTCTTGCCCGCATTGTGGACAAACGAATACCTTATCCGTTACCTGCCAACCCAATTATGCCCACTTGTTCTGGATTCCCATTTTCACCCTCAACAACGTCAAGTACGCTGAATGTTCCCATTGCAAGCGGGTGTATTATAAGGAAGAATTCACTACTGAAATGGAAAGAGCCCTTACCACATAATGCCTAGCAATTTGACTTAAAGATCGAACCGAAGTCCCACAGAGATATTATTTTGTTCTACTACTGCATCCTTAAAAATGGGGTTCAAATCATACTTTATATAAAGCAGTACGCCATCAACCCCCACATAGCCACTAAGTCCATAAATTAAGTCACTGGTGTTGTAATCCCTTTTAAGCTTATCTTTTATGTCCTCACCGTCCCGGTTATATTTCAGTTTTTGACGTGTCCCTAAATTAAATCCGCCATACCCCCCAACGCCTATCCTAAATTGGTCTCTGATGGAATATCGAATGGTTTTTTCTGTTTTTCGAAAACGCGAAGGGCCAAATTCAAAATGTACGGGAAAAACCAAATTATCCATACGCAACTTTGCTTTGTTCAAATCGTATTCAAATTCTTCCAAGACGGTTTGATCACCATTCTGTACAAAAATCTGGTTATTTTCTGGCTTTAGGCCATTGAACTGGAATGAAAATCCATAATGAAACCGCATCCAATTGGAATTCCTAAAAACCCGGGTTCTCCACTGCCAACCCATTTCAAAAAAACGACTTCCTCCAACCCTATAAGGAGAATCATCCAAGGATTGTCCTTCAATCAAGGCATTATTGAAACCTATGGCCAGTACCAAATCAGAATAGGTGCGCCTATCGTACTTGAGGTCTCTTTCCCATCTTTTGGGGCGAAATGAAAAAGCAGGTTCTCCATCAATATGAATTCCAATTCTTGTATCCTCATCATAAAAATCCTCATTTGTTAAACGCAAGACCTTGCCTTCATTCCTTTCCAGTAATGCAATTTTATTTTCAATGATTGCAGTGCGATTCTCAATATTAAGTGCTCTTCTTCTAGCCACATCTTCCTTAAGCAATTTCGCTTCGGCCTCAGAAATATCCCCGCTCTCCATACGGTTATTAATGTCTTTCACCTCCTCCTTTAACGCCTCTTTTTCTTGTTCAACGATTCGCTCTTTTTCAACTCTAAGCGCTTCTATTTCCTTTTTATAATCTTCTTGAGCTAGAAGACATTGAGAAATCAGGAACAGCAAAAGAAGTGTTACGTAAAATGTAATTGTTTTCATGATTGTTTTTGGATTATAAACCTCCCTCCTTCCCGCCCGTTTTAGGCAGGAAGTTTAGAAGGTCTGTTTTTGATTGATGAATATTCTTATTTGTTTCTGTCCGCTACTGCCGTTCTAAGTTTAAAGTAACCCGATTTAAGTGCATCAAAAATTTGGTTCCGAAACGATTCGTCCAGTTCGTCCTCTACTTCTGCAAGTAAGGCCCCGGCATCCACTGATTGCCCATTGAGATATACCCTATCTGCCAATATTTGCCGTTGGGCAGCACGCAATAACGAATCTACTTCGGCATCAGAAACGTCTTTTTTGACACTTTCCATAAGCGCAACCTGAGCCACAACCTCTTCCACTTTTTGCGCGATCAATTGGTCTGAATTTATCCGAATCTCGTCCTGAAAGGGCTCTTTTGTTTCATTTTTGACTACTGCCGAATTGTAATTGGACTGTTCTGGGCTCAATTTTTCCTTTGCTCCAGGAATCTGTGATTCAATTTTAGTTTCCGCCAGCTTGGAATCCTTTTTTTGAATTGGTTCGTTTATGGTAGTTTCCTCTTGCTGCCCATTTGGTTCCATGCTGTCAGCTTCTACCACCTGTGTTTGTTCTACCTTAGGTTTATCCATGGTAAAAAAGAAAACCGAAATCAACACTATACCCACTACGCTAGCGGCAATGGCATATAAAAACCTTGAATTTCTTTTTCTGGGTGACGGCAGTTTCACCTCTGAAGCAATTTTTTCCCAAGCATTTTTAGATGGGGAAATGGTTCGTCCTTCCAATTTGTTTTTGATATGTTTTTCGAGTTTGTCCATATCCGCTATTTTCTGTTCGCCGAACTTGATTTGGGCGACATTCCATTTAAACTTAAATTTTCTTGCAGCATTTTCCTGGCCTTGAACAATTGCGATTTTGAAGTACCCTCCGAAATCTCCAGCATTTGGGCTATTTCTTGATGATTGTAGCCTTCAATGGCGTAAAGCAAGAACACAGTTTTATATCCTTCTGGCAAGTCATCAATCAACTGCTGCACATATTCCACATCCAAAAGACCCTCATTGTCAACTGACCGTTCGCGTTGGGCATCAAAAACCTCATCATCATAGACCACAAACTGTCTTTTGCGCAAATAGGAAATGCTTTCCCTCACCATTATGGTCCGTATCCACCCTTCAAAGCTCCCTTTGTGTTGAAATGAGTCCAAATTTTTAAAGACTTTGATGAACCCATTGACCATAACATCTTCAGCAAAATGTAAATCCTTGATATATTGGCGACAGACGCTCAACATTTTAGGGGCAAACTTTTCATACAATAACCTTTGGGCCTGTGGATCTCCCTTAACAGACTTCCTAATCAAATAGTTTTCATTACCGTACAAAGTGATGATTTTCAAAAGTGTTGCTTCAAAATTGTTTCTATATAGATAGACGCCATAGAAAGCGTAAGCGTTGCCTGAAGTATCTTTTTTTGGTAAAAAAGTGGTTATTTTTTACGGTCCACCACATAATTGACCATAAGGATAAGCGAACTTTTGTACTCAGAATCTGGGTAGTTGTCCAAAATGGCCAAAGCTTCATCCTTAAATTCCAACATCTTGGTCACAGCGTAATCCAGCCCCCCTTTTTCCTTGACATAAGCAATGACCTCTTTTACCCGCTTCTTGTTCTTATTGTGATTCTTGATGGAATTGATAAGCCATTTTTTCTTCTCCTTGTCGCTATGGTTTAAGGCGTAAATCAGGGGAAGTGTCATTTTTTGTTCTTTGATATCAATTCCGGTGGGCTTCCCAATCTTTTCGGCACCATAATCAAATAGGTCGTCCTTAATTTGAAAGGCCATGCCGCAAAGCTCACCAAACTTTCTGAAGGTCTCCACCTCATCAGAATCTGGTCTCACCGAGCAAGCTCCCATACTGCAACACGCTGCAATTAGCGTCGCTGTTTTTTGACGTATGATATCGTAATAAATATCTTCGGTAATATCCAAAAGTCGGGCTTTTTCAATTTGAAGCAACTCGCCCTCGCTCATATCCCTCACCGCATTGGAAATAATATGCAGCAAATCGTAATCCTTGTTTTCCAATGAAACCAAAAGTCCCTTGGAAAATAAAAAATCGCCCACCAAAACAGCAATTTTATTCTTCCACAACGCATTGATGGAAAAAAAACCGCGGCGTTTATTGCTATCGTCCACCACATCATCATGTACCAAACTTGCGGTATGGATCAGCTCAATGATGGATGCTCCGGTATAAGTGCGTTCATTTACCTCCCCATTGAGCAGTTTGGCAGTTAAAAAAACGAACATGGGCCGCATTTGCTTGCCCTTCCGGTTAACAATGTAATACGTGATTCGGTTGAACAACGCCACTTTGGACGACATCGACTTGAGAAACTTTTCCTCAAAAAGTTGCATTTCATCCTCTATGGGTTCCCTAATCTGAGAAACTATCTTCAACGTGACGTGTTTGGAGAATTTGGTTTTGAAAGCCTAAAAGTAAAGAAAATGATAGAGTTGTTGGAAGTATCTTACAAGATTTAAGTCAGCAGCACAAAAGTATCGGTAAGTTGCAGGGTTTGGTTATTGGTTATTGGTTATTGGTTATTGGTTATTGGTTATTGGTTATTGGTTATTGGTTATTGGTTATTGGAAAATATATATTTTGAAACCAAACCCAAAAAACCCTTGCCCCTTGTCTCTTGATTTTGAACTTTTAGTTTGTTATTTGGTTATTGCGTCGTTGTCGTTCGTCTTGGCTCTTTTATCTTTTTTCTATCCTCTAGCTTCTTGTGTCTTGTCTCCTGTCTCCTAACTCCTAAAAACTAACTCTTATTGGCCAATTGCCCACAGGCCGCATCAATGTCCTTTCCTCGGGAACGACGAACAGTAACCGTGATTCCGTTTCTTTCCAGCGTGTCCTGATACATTTTTATGGCTGATTCAGAGGCTTGTTGGAATTCGCCATCATCAATAGGGTTGTACTCGATAAGGTTTACCTTGGATGGCGCAAATTTGCAGAATTTTACTAAGGCGTCTACGGCTTCTTGGGTGTCGTTGATGCCCTGCCATACCACATATTCGTATGTGATTCTATTTTTGGTCTTGCTGTACCAGTATTCCAATGCTTCGCGTAAATCTTTTAAAGGAAAAGTGGAATTAAATGGCATGATGGAAGTCCGAACCTCATCTATGGCGGAGTGAAGGGAAACCGCCAATTTAAATTTTACCTCTTCATCGGCCATCTTCCTGATCATTTTGGGAACTCCGGATGTGGACAAGGTGATTCTCTTAGGTGACATGCCTAATCCTTCGGGCGAAGTGATTTTCTCAATGGCCTGCAAAACGTTGTTGTAGTTCATCAAAGGTTCACCCATTCCCATAAATACAATGTTGCTCAAGGGTCGGTCAAAATACAGTCGACTTTCATTGTCAATGGCCACTACCTGATCGTAAATCTCATCGGGATTAAGGTTACGCATTCGTTTGAGTCTTGCTGTAGCACAAAACCGACAATCCAAACTACAACCCACCTGACTTGAAACACAGGCCGTGGTTCTTGTTTCAGTTGGAATGAGGACGGATTCCACCACCAAACCATCGTGCAAACGAACCGCATTTTTAATGGTGCCGTCAGAACTGCGTTGCATTTGATCCACCCGAATATGATTGATCACAAAATTTTCTTCCAGCATTTGACGGGTTTCCTTGGAGATATTGGTCATGGCCTCAAAAGAATGTGCGGATTTTTGCCACAACCACTCATACACTTGGTTGCCTCGGAACGCCTTATCGCCTTGCGATACAAAAAAGTCGCGGAGCTGCTCCTTGGTCAATGCGCGTATGTCCTTCTTTTGGGTTTCCACAGGATAAAGATAATCAAGAAAAAATCCCGTTGATTTTGAATCAAACGGGATTTCAGATTGTATTAAGTTTTTGAATTACAAAATCAACATGGCATCTCCGTAGGAGTAAAAACGGTATCCCTCTAAAATGGCCTGTTTGTAAGCTTTTTTGATAAGATCATGACCAGCAAATGCAGATACCATCATCAATAAGGTAGATTTTGGCAAATGGAAGTTGGTAATCATACAATTGGCTATACTGAAATCGTAAGGAGGAAAAATGAACTTGTTGGTCCATCCTTCAAACGTATTCAAGGTATGCTCAGAGGATACAGCACTTTCCAGACCACGCATTACCGTGGTGCCCACAGCACAAACCTTTCTTTTGTTATCCTTGGCCTTGTTCACCACTTCTGTTGCCTTTTCATCAATGACCAATTCCTCGCTGTCCATCTTGTGTTTGGACAGGTCTTCCACCTCAACAGGGTTAAAAGTACCCAAGCCTACATGTAAGGTAACCTCCGCAAAGTCGATTCCCTTTATTTCCAAACGCTTCAACAAATGTTTAGAGAAGTGCAAGCCAGCCGTTGGTGCCGCTACCGCTCCTTCATACTTTGCATAAATGGTTTGGTATCTTTCTTCATCTTCTGGCTCAACATCACGTTTAATGTATTTTGGCAATGGGGTCTGACCCAATTCACGCAATTTTCTTCTAAAATCGGTATAAGAACCGTCATAAAGGAAACGTAAGGTTCTACCTCTTGATGTGGTATTGTCAATCACCTCAGCTACCAAACTTTCGTCCTCACCAAAATACAATTTGTTTCCAATTCGAATCTTTCTAGCGGGGTCTACCAACACATCCCAAAGACGCTGCTCTTGGTTGAGCTCACGCAACAAGAAAACTTCAATACGTGCACCGGTCTTTTCCTTATTTCCATACAGTCGCGCAGGAAACACCTTGGTATTGTTCAACACCATTACGTCCCCCTCATCAAAATAATCAATTAGGTCTTTGAACATTTTGTGCTCAATTTTTCCAGAATCCCGATGAACTACCATCAATTTTGACTCGTCCCGGTTCTCTGAGGGATATTCGGCCAATAATTCCTTGGGTAGTTCAAAGTTGAAGTTTGATAATTTCATGTAGACTTATTTTGATTTTTTTAAAAGATGGCAAATATACAACCTCGACATAGGGGATGTCAAGTAATTTGGTGATTAAATGTCAATTACACTTCCTGAATGCCAATGCCCAGTGCGGTGAGATCTTTCCAGAAATCAGGATAGGACTTGGAAACCACACCAGCATCATTTACGAACAAGGTAGTTCGCAAACTCAAAGGCGCAAAAGCCATGGCCATTCTATGATCGTTATAGGTGTCTATGGCCGCATCTGCGATGATAGTTTTTGAAGGCTGAAGAGTTAGACTTTCAGCATCTATTGCTACGTGGGCTCCCAGTTTGGTGAGTTCGGTTTTCAAGGCTGCCAAGCGATCGGTCTCTTTTATAGGTAATGTGTGCAATCCTGTTAAATGACACCCCACACCCAGTCCCAAGCAAGTTACGGCTATGGTTTGGGCCGTATCTGGAGCATTGGAAAGGTCATATTCTACATGGGATGGAATCTTATCCGAAACTTTGGTCAAGGTAATTGTGTTGTCCAAAAAGGTGGTTTCAACCCCAAAATCGGTATAAATCTTGGCCAAAACACTATCGCCTTGCAGTGAATTACTTTTATAAGAGGACAATTGAATCTCGGTTCCCACATTGCACAAAGCCACAATGCTATAAAAATAACTCGCAGAACTCCAGTCCGATTCCACAACCAAAGTGGTGTCTTCGACCTCACTCTGCGGATGGACTTTTATATGGTTGCCCTCAAAAGAGGTTTGTACACCAATTTGCTCCAAAAGCGCCAAGGTCATTTTAATATAAGGGACGGAAGTAATCTTGCCCACCAATTCCAATTCCAGACCATTCTCCAAACTTGGAGCGATCAAAAGTAAGGATGAAATATACTGACTGCTGATATTGGCAGGCAATGAAACCTGATTTTTGATCAATTTTTTCCCAGTTATTTTGATGGGCGGGTAGCCTTCATTCTTAACATAATCGATCTCTGCACCCAGCTCTCGAAGCGCTTCCACCAAAATTTTAATGGGTCGCTCCTGCATCCGTTGCGAGCCCGTCAGAACCACTTCTTTTCCTTCTTGGGAAGCAAAATAGCCCGTTAAAAATCGCATGGCGGTACCCGCATGGTGAATGTCCACCTTACCCGTAGTTTTTTTGAGTCCTTGTTGCATCACCTCACCGTCATCGGAATTAGAGAGGTTCTCTATTTTCAGGTTTGGAAAAAGTGCCTGAAGCAACAAAGAGCGGTTGGTCTCACTTTTGGAGCCCGTTATTTGAATGCTTTTTTTAATGGTTTTTTCCTGGGGTATGGTTAGCTGAAGTCTCAATGCTTTCTTGTTTGAAATAAAGGTTCAAAACTAGAAAAAACGCGCCTAATCTCCCCCCTAGCCAGCCAACTTTATTTGAGCTTTTTGTTATTTTGGTGGCGATCATGGTCCCGTTTGGCCTTCATGTCGAGCTTTTTGTCAAACGCCTCTTGAAGATCAATCCCAGTTTGGTTGGCCAAACAGAGTACCACAAAAAGCACATCGGCCAGTTCTTCACCTAGATCTTTGGCCTTATCCGACTCTTTTTCACTTTGTTCCCCATACCTTCTGGCAATGATTCGGGCCACTTCCCCTACCTCTTCTGTAAGCTGGGCCATGTTAGTTAACTCATTAAAATAGCGTACCCCATGGTTTTTAATCCATTCGTCTACGGCTTTTTGGGCATTCTCAATATTCATTATTCTCTGTTTTTTGTATCAATTATTATGGTCACTGGGCCATCATTTAACAACTCCACTTTCATGTCGGCCCCAAAGATTCCCGTGCCAACTTTTTTCCCTAAATCTTCTTCCAGTTTTTGCACAAATGCTTCATACATGGGAATGGCCACATCGGGTTTTGCCGCTTTAATATAGGAAGGTCGATTGCCCTTTTTGGTTTGGGCATGCAATGTAAATTGACTTACCACAATACTATCTCCACCAACATCCAGCACTGAGCGATTCATCACTCCCTCACCATCATTAAAAATACGCAGGTTGGCCACTTTTTTGGAAAGCCACTCAATATCTTCGGGGCCATCGGCATCTTCAATGCCCAGCAAAACCAACAATCCGGTTTTAATTGATGAAACCGTTTTGCCATCCACTGTCACACTTGCTTTTGAAACTCTTTGTATGACTGCTCTCATGATCTTTCCCGATATGGATTTTCTTCTTCACCGGTTACCATTTGTACATAGCTTCTATAGCGGCTCCAGGCTATTTCGTCATTTTCCAAGGCTTCTTTAACAGCACATTTGGGTTCGTCCAAATGCAAACAATTATTGAATTTGCATTCTGATTTCAACTTAAAGAATTCAGGAAAATAATCCCCAATCTCATCGTCATCCATATCAACAATACCAAATCCTTTTATTCCTGGAGTATCCACGATTCTTGCTCCAAAAGAGAGATCATACATTTCAGCAAAAGTAGTAGTGTGCTGCCCCTGCAAATGTTGCTCCGATATTTCTGCCGTTTTTAATCGAAGTCCAGGCTCTAAAGCATTGACCAAGGTAGATTTTCCCACTCCGGAATGCCCCGCGAACATGCTTGTTTTATCCAGCATCAATTCCTTAACCTTGTTTACATTCTTGCCTTCCTTGGCGGCAATTTCAATGCAGTGGTAGCCAATATCTGTATATAATTTAACCAGATAACTTACCTCAACCATTTCTTCCTCATCATATACATCCATTTTGTTGAAGAGCAGCACTACGGGAATATCGTAGGCCTCTGCCGTTACCAAAAATCGATCTATAAAACTGGTGAATGTGGTAGGGTTGTTCAAAGTGACCAATAAGAAAACCTGATCTAAATTGGCCGCGATTATATGGGTCTGTTTGGACAGTTTTACGGATTTGCGGATAATATAATTATTCCTTTCCTTGATTTCCGAAATCACCCCAACGGTTTCATCGCCAATACTTTCCAACTCAAAAACCACTTCATCCCCTACAGCAATGGGATTTGTACTTTTAATTTCTTGGGTACGGAACTTTCCTTTGATTCGGCATTCGTAAAAAGTGCCTCCATCAGTTTTAACAGTATACCAGCTTCCCGTGGATTTATAAACAGTTCCGTTCACTATTTGTTCATATTTTCATTACAAAGAAACAATAATCCTTCTTTTTGTGCGTATATCTTTGTCTACAGTTTTAACTATCAACAACTTATTTATTATGAAAAAAATCATTTTTACGGCAGTGATAACCCTAGCTGCAGCATTCAGCATGAATGCCCAACAGTACAAGGTCATCACCAGCGTGGAATCCATTGTACCCAATGGCTTGGGTAGATCTAGAATCATCAATGCGCTTGAAGACAAGGATTACAAAGAGTTTACAAGTGTACAGACCGAAGACGACAACACTAGGAACAAGTCTGACCGAAGTGAAATCCGAGTAAAGAATTTTGAGGAAACCAAATTATTGAACTTCTACAACTTGGGCGGTATTCGCTTCCAGAACATTGCAGCCAATGATGCCATGATCACCTCTATGATCAATGATATGATTTCCAACGGTTGGGAATTGGCGTTTGTGGTAAGTGGTGTTGAAAGTGAAGGTGGTAAAGGTGATGGGCAAGGTATCTTTATTACCCGATACATTTTTAAAAAGTAATTCTTTTGTCACATTTTGACAAAAAAGGCCCTTTGAATAACCAAAGGGCCTTTTTATTTTCTGAATCAGTCCCGCATATAAACACGTCCCCCGGCAAAGGTCTTTTTATGTACCCTTTTGGGCTTTCCATAAACCGTTACATCACCACCCGCTTTAAGGTTGATGTCCACCATCTCCGATGCAAACACGTCGGCCTCACCTCCTGCTGATATTTTTATATCTGTACTGGAAGTTCGTAAGTTTCTCCCATCAAAAATACCTCCGGTATTGATTACAATGGATTGGTTTTCTGCCAAACCTGATGCTTCCACAATTCCGCCTGTAACTGCCCGAATATCTGCATGGGCCACATCCATTCCAATCTGTATACGAGCCCCTTCTTGGGCTCTCAACTCAATCTTGCTCTTCTTTACCAATTCGTTACAGGTAATCTTGGCCCCTTCATTGCCATCAATCACTTCCAGATTGGTATAATACACCTCGATAAAGGTATCCTCACCTTGAAACTTTTTGTCCAACTGCATACGAAGTTTCAAGACACCATTCTTGTTGGTCCATTTAATATCATCCACATTCCAACCTTTTATGGTGATTCGGTTCTCATCCGATTGGATAAGATTTACTTCAATCAAATCAAAAACCTTGATCTTATCAAAGTCACCCACTTCAGTATCAATCATACGTTGAGCAAAGAAGGTCATGGGCAGCAACAGCAAACAAAGGGTATAGATTTTTCTCATGATAGTGTTTTTTACGTCTATAAAGAGTAAAGTCTTGACCTACTGTTACAGTTTGGGCATAAAAAAACTGTTTGAAATGCAGAACTTTTAGGTTTCCGCCTCCAAACAGTTTTAAAACTATGGTTTTTTGAAACTTAAATCAATGCCAGTTCAAGTAATTCAAGTCTAAATAAGGCTTCGACCCTACCTATCGGCAGGCAGGTGCGCTCAGCCTGACATCCTAAATTGTTTATACCAAGCTTAAACTCGCATTAAGCGTTGATAATTTTCTCTTGATGGTTAATAGATTCTTGGTGAATGGCCTTGAACATCTTCAACACAAATTCCTCACTTAATCCCCGTTGTTCACCTTCCAAAATCATATTACCCAAAATGGCGTTCCAACGATTGCTCTGCAATACGGCCACGTTCTTTTGTTTTTTCAACTCACCAATACCATCAGAAACCTTCATCCGTTTTCCCAAAAGGTCAATCAATTGGTTATCCAACACATCAATTTGCGCTCTTAAGTTGCTTAATTTGCTGTTATATTCAGCTTCTTCATCGGTTTCTTTTCTGATACGGAGGTCTTTCATAATCTGAATCAATGTTTTTGGGGTTACTTGCTGCGCGGCATCACTCCAGGCATTGTCCGGATCATAATGGGTCTCTATGATCAAACCGTCAAAATTTAAATCCAAAGCCGTCTGGGATACATCAAAAATCATATCACGCTTCCCTGTAATGTGGCTGGGATCATTAATGATTGGCAAATCAGGAAATTTGGTCTGTAGTTCAATGGCCAATTGCCATTCTGGAATATTTCTGTATTTGGTCTTTTCATAGGTTGAAAACCCTCGGTGAATCACTCCCAACTTTTCAATATCTGCGGAATACAACCTTTCCACAGCACCCAACCAAAGAGAAAGGTCTGGGTTTACCGGGTTCTTCACCAGTACAATTTTATCCGTTCCTTTTAGGGCATCGGCAATTTCCTGAACTATAAACGGACTTACTGTAGATCTTGCCCCGATCCATAAAAGGTCAATATCGTGCTCCAAGGCCAAATCTACATGGGCCTTATTGGCCACCTCAGTAGCTGTCTTTAGTCCGGTTTCTTCTTTAACTTTCTGCAACCATTTTAATCCGATGGCCCCAACACCCTCAAAATTTCCTGGACGGGTGCGAGGTTTCCAAATCCCGGAACGAAAGTAGTTCACATCAGTATCCTTGAGTTCATGGGCTATTTTCAGCACCTGTTCTTCGGTTTCGGCACTACAGGGTCCTGCAATCACCAATGGATGCGATAGATTCATATCATCCAACCATTTCCTCATTTGTTTATTGTTTTCCATACTACGTTCTATTTTTTTGTAAGTGGTATTCCTTTTAGTATTTGTTTTATTTTATTGGTATTGCTCATTTCTTGATGCACACGCTCGAAATCATTATCCTCAATCAATTTTTTAAACGTAATCAGGTTTTGGATGTACTCCTCCAAAGTTTCCACTACGTTATCCTTGTTCTGTTCAAAAATAGGTGTCCACATGTCGGGCGAACTTTTTGCCAAACGGACGGTACTTTCAAAACCACTTCCCGCCATGTCAAAAATATCACGCTCATTTTTTTCTTTCTCAATTACTGTTTTTCCCAACATAAATGAGCTGATGTGTGATAAATGCGATACGTAAGCGATGTGCTTGTCGTGTGCTTCCGGGTTCATATAGCGAATACGCATACCCATTTCCTGAAAAACAGCCAATGCCCTTTCCTGAAGCTTAAAAGCGGTCTTCTCCACTTCACAGATAATATTGGTTTTGCCTTCATATAATCCTTCAATGGCCGCAGATGGCCCCGAAAACTCGGTACCTGCGATTGGGTGGCATGCCATATAGTTTCTTCGCTTGGGGTGATTGGCCACCGCTTGGCAAATTAGGCTTTTGGTTGACCCTGCATCCACAACAACCGTTTCATCCCCAGCAGCATCCAATATTTTAGGCAGCTCTTGCATTAAAGCATTTACTGGAATGCTCACAAAAACCATATCGGCCAAGGCCAAAGAACCATAATCCCCTTTTGCATCAATAAGACCCAATGCCAAGGCTTCATCAAGGTGCGATTCACTTTTATCTATACCTATGATTTCCGAACGAGGGTTTAGCTTTTTAATGTCTTTGGCAAAAGAACCTCCAATCAATCCAATACCTATAACAACAATGTTCATAACACCTTAAGAGGAATATTTAAATAAATCTTTCTATGGCTTCTTTTATTTTTTCTTCTTTCACACAGAGTGAGAATCGAATATATCCTTCTCCATTGCTACCAAAAATGGTTCCTGGAGCAATGAAAATATCTTTATCGTAGAGCACTTGGTCAATGAATTCTTCCGAGGGAGCAGCACCTTCAGGAAGCTTGCACCACACAAACATCCCAACTGCATTCTTATCATACGTGCAACCCAACCTCTCAACCAATTGGAACATCAACTCCCTCCTTTGGGTATATACCTTATCCAATGCTTCAAACCATTCTGGACCGCTTTGCAAGGCAGCCACAGCCCCTTTTTGAATGCCGTAGAACATCCCGGAATCCATATTGCTCTTCACCTTCAACACAGCATTGATATGTTCCTCTTTCCCTAAAACCATTCCTACACGCCATCCGGCCATGTTGAACGTCTTACTGAGGCTATTCAGTTCCAAAGTGCAATCTTTTGCTCCTTCTATGGACAAAATACTGGTAGGATTATTGGACAACACAAAACTGTATGGGTTATCATTGACCAATAGTATTTCATGTTTTAGGGCAAAATCAACCAAAGTTTTCAACTGTTCTTTGGTGGCCGTTGCTCCTGTCGGCATGTGTGGATAGCTGACCCACATCAATTTTACTTTGGACAAGTCTTGTTTTGATAATTCCTCCAAGTCAGGAAACCAACCGTTTTCCAAAGTGAGGTCGTATGTTCTTGGGACCCCACCCACTAAATTGGTCACGGATGCATATGTGGGATATCCCGGATTGGGCAACAAAACCTCATCGCCTACATTAAGGAAAGCCATGCTAATGTGCATAATGCCCTCTTTGGAACCCATTAATGGCAAGACTTCCGTGTTGGGGTCAACCGACACATCAAACTTTTGAAGATAGAAGTCAGCAATGGCTTCACGCAGTTGTGGGAGTCCCTGATAACTTTGGTACTGATGTGCCCCGGTATCCATAATGGAATCTCGCAAAGTCTCCAGAACTTCGGGTGATGGTGCCAAATCAGGACTTCCAATTCCCATATTGATGATGGGTTTTCCTTGGTTCATCAATCCCCGTACCTCCCGTAATTTTTTGGAGAAGTAGTATTCTTGCACGCTATGTAACCTATCGGCTGTGATCATAACAACAATGCATTTTTATATTCGCCCAAAACCGTAAAATCTTCAGACATAATCCCCAACAATGCTTTTGCCTTTGAAAAATATTCGTATTCATCAAAAGTAACATCCACAAAAAAGGCATATTTCCAAGGCGTTTCAATCACCGGAAGTGATTGAATCTTGGTAAGGTTAAGGTTACAGTCGCTCATCACGTTCAACACTGTTGCCAAACTCCCTCTTTTATGATCTGTGATAAACCGAAGTGATGCTTTATTAATTTCCTCTTTCGGTAAAACCTTATTCTGCTTTTTTAGGATAATAAAACGGGTGGCGTTGTTCTTTATGGTCTGTATTTCAGGAGCAATGATATTTAAATCATAGAGATCTGCAGCCATTTTTGGAGCAATTGCAGCAATATTAGCCAACTGACCTTCTTTAATACGTTTTGCGGTCTCTGCAGTGTCAACACTTTCTACCAATTTAATCTGCGGATAGTCCTTAAAAAACTCCTTGCACTGCAATAAGGCCATTGGGTGGGAATGCACTTCCTTGATGTCTTGCAAAGCAATACCCGGTAACGCCATAAGGTTATGGTGAATACTCAAATAGTGTTCCCCAATGATATGTATTTTATTATGGTACACCAAATTGTAATTTGGAATTATAGACCCTGCAATTGAATTCTCAATTGCCATGATTCCCTTGTCAGCGGTACCATCCAACAAATGATCAATAACGGCGTCAAACGAAAGGCATTCGAGCAGTTCTATATCTTCCCCAAAGAAATCCTTACCCACTTGATGGTGGTTAGATCCTTTTATTCCCTGTATGGCTATTTTTAAAGACATTGCAAAAAAAAAGCCCCGATTTTTACCGGGACTTTACATGTTTATATACGTTAATCGCATTCAGAACAGTCCCGTACCTCTTTGAAAAAAGAAGTAAAAGTAAAAACCGTTCCAGAAATACGTTTGTGTCATTTCAATACTAATCTGCGGCTAAGATAGCCATTCAATCCAAAATGAACAGGACTTCCTAAATTTTTTTTGATTTTTTTCAAAAAACCTGAGTTCACTGCATATTATTTTAAGTAAGCTTGCTTTTTTTAAGAATTCCATGCATTCCATAAATCAACCTCGCACTGTTTACCAAAACTTCTAAAACCGTATTTTTGGATTTAAATTCAATTGAATGTCCATCACCGTAAACAACATTACCAAAACCTTTGGTCCACAAAAAGCACTGGACGATGTCTCATTTTCCATCAATAAAGGAGAGATTGTTGGCTTTTTAGGCCCTAATGGCGCAGGAAAGTCTACCATGATGCGGATTTTGACCACCTATTACAAAGCAGACACAGGTGATGCCGAAGTCAATGGATTTAATGTCTTGACTTCGGAAAAAAGAGTTCAAAAAAGTATTGGTTACCTGCCCGAACACAACCCACTCTATTTGGAAATGTACGTAAAGGAATATTTGGCCTTTAATGCGGATGTGTACCAGGTACCCAAATCCAAAATCGGGGAGGTCATTGAAAAAACCGGACTTACCCCTGAAGCACATAAAAAGATCGGGCAATTATCCAAAGGATACCGTCAGCGTGTGGGGTTGGCCGCAGCCTTGTTGCACGACCCAGAAGTTTTGATCCTGGATGAACCCACCACCGGTCTAGACCCCAATCAATTGGTGGAAATTCGAAAGCTCATTCGCGAAATTGGGAAACAAAAGACCATCTTGCTTTCCACCCACATCATGAAAGAAGTGGAAGCCGTCTGTGATCGGGTGATCATCATCAACAAAGGAAAATTGGTGGCAGACAAAAAATTAGAAGAGCTTCGCGAATCAGAAGAGCAAATCATAGAAGTGGAGTTCGACTACCGGGTGGAAGAACAATTGCTCCAACAATTGCCCAATGCTTCCAAGGTAAAAAACATAGGTGGGTTTGTTTATGAAATCACCTTTGCCACTTCCAAAGATATGCGTCCTGCCGTTTTCGACTTTGCGCACGATAACAAATTAAAAACCCTTCAACTGAGCCGAAAGAACAAAAACTTGGAGAGTCTATTTTCGGAACTTACCCAATAATTTAAAGTTCGTTACAAGACTCCATCTAGTTTACGTTGTTCAAAAATGGCTATGAACATCCGAGTACTTATGCTCTTGGCGTTTTTGTTTGCTTTTTCGGTATTGATATCGCTAAAATGCGTACCTAAGGTACTGATCTAATCGCCTAGCCATATTCCAAAGTGATAATGCGAAATAGTATTCCCCATGCCTTTATCTAGGTTAGCACGTACCTTTGAGGGACTCCTTTTGTCAAGGTGTACAAGGAAGAGATTCATTTCACAAAAGTCAGTCAGCCTTTCCATATGTTCCGGCCAATTGGTTATGGTCTTATTAAAAAATGACCAATTTCCGCATCGGCCCTTACCCGTTCATAAAAATTACGACCAAGATTGAAATATGCTCTCTAACCCATATATCTTGCTTTTCTAATACTGTTTTCGCAATCAAGATTTCCCCTCAAATTCATTACAATCCAAACGGATATCTGAATGTTTCAATTCCTTTTCCAGTAGATGACAATAGTGTTGTGGGCCGTTTTTTGCATAAAATTTACAGGCAAAACAGGTTCGTTGTACCGTTAAAATCCCTTTTTGGTTAAGTTCGAAAATTAATTTGGATAAAACCTTAAATACATTTTCCCTGTCCTCAACTGGAATATCATTCAATTGGGACGCTAACGGATTGGCAAAGTCATCGGTTTCTCCAACAATTTCCTTACCCCGATCTGAAAGAAAAATGGAATAACTTCTACTATCTGAAGAGGAATGATCTTTTAGGATAAGTCCTTTTCGGTCCAAAACCCGAATGGCATCGCTTATGGTCGGTTTGGTTAGATTGAACTCGCGGGCCAAAAAGCTAACATTGTTGTACTCGCTTTTATGGTAGGCCACAAATATTAAAATCTGAATCTGAATGGGACTCAGGCCCAACTGCTTTGCCTTTTCCCAGAGCAATACTTTAAAGGTCTGCGAAACCCGCTCCAAACCCGCAACAATCTTACTGGATAGGTTAATTTGCTGTTCTTCTGGATTAAAAATGCTTTTTTTCATATCAAAACAATGCCCGTCGAGATTTCTCAACAGGCAAAGTTAGTAATCCTAATCATTAAAGTGGCTATTATGCCTTTACATCTTCCAAAGAAGCCCCGTAATTAATATGTAGCACTACCCCGTTGGGTGTTACCAAAGCCGGAACGGAGGTTACACCAAACTTCTCGGCTGCGGGTATTTCTTTTTGGTTTTCGCCCAAATGGACAATGTGGACACTTTCTTCTCCCATAAGATTGATGATTTCTTGTTCGGCCCCGACGCATACCGGACAACCCGCATGATAAAAAATAGATTTTTTCATTTACGTAGTATTTAAGTTAAAAGCATTATTGCTCCTACAAATATAGTAAGGATTCCTAACTATAAAAATATTGAAGATATTATTTTACCCCATATGTATTATTTAAGTGTCCATAGACTCTTATTTTTCCGGACGAACAAGCTGAAAATCAATTTTTAGGAATGTTGAATTATGGTACTTTTGCGGTGAATACGTAAAACGATTCCATGAAGAAGAACAGTGCCAGACTTGAAATGTCCAAAGAAGCCATGAAATCCTATGGGTACCAGATTGTGGATGCCCTTGTGGAGCATCACGCCACCCAAAATGAAAAGCTACCTGTGGCCTTGGGTTCCAGAGAAGAAATGGACTCCCTTTTTTTGGAAGAAGCGCCCGAAGAAGGTACCGACCCAACCCAAGTTCTGAACTTTGTTCTGGAAAAAGTCATGACCACCAGTACGTTGATGTCTCATCCAAAATCGTATTCTTTTGTTCCCGGTCCTAGTAATTATATCAGTGCCATGGCCGATACGCTGGCTACTGGTTATAACATTTTTTCGGGTGGATGGGCGGCTTCCCCTGCAGCTGCTGAACTAGAAATCGTTACCATTCAATGGCTGTTGAAGATTTTTGGGTTTCCTAAGAAAAAAGGTGGCGGTATTTTTACCAGTGGAGGTTCCATGGCCAATTTAACGGCTTTGGCAACCGCAAGGCGCATTAAATGTGGAGACGATTTTTCCAAGGCCGTCATTTATCTTTCAGACCAAGCACACTCCTCCAATATTAAGGCCATTCGAGTGTTGGGTTTTAAAAAAGAGCAGATTCGCATTATCCCCACGGACATTGAATTCAAGTTTGCCGTTAACAAACTTAAGAACTGCATTGCCAAAGATAGACTGGAAGGACTTCACCCCTTCTGCTTGATTGCCACATCGGGAACCACTAATACCGGAACGGTTGATCCTTTGATTGAACTGGCCAACATTTGCAAAAAGGAAGATATCTGGTTTCATATTGATGGTGCCTATGGCGCGGCGGCCATTCTTTCCCAAAAGGGGAAACAACTCTTAAAAGGGATTGAAAAAGCAGATTCATTAACAGTTGATCCACATAAATGGTTTTATCAACCCTATGAAATGGGCTGTTTATTGGTACGAAACCACAAACACCTAAGTCATACTTTCACTGAAAAACCGGAATATCTTCGGGATATTGAAGGGAACACTTCAGAAATTAATTTTTACGATCATGGTATCCAGTTAACTCGAAGATTTCGGGCGTTGAAGTTTTACATGTCGCTCAAAACCTTTGGGCTGAAAGAATTTCGTGATGCCATCACCTATAATATCGACTTGGCCGAAGAGGTAGAGTCCAAATTGCGGAGGAGTGCATTTTGGGAGGTTGTTTTTCCCGCGACGTTGGCGGTTATCAACTTCAGGTACAATCCCATCGAGAAAAATTACAGCGAAAAGCAATTGGATGCCCTCAACCAATACATTTCTGAAAAAGTTGTGGCTTCGCGGAAGGCCCTGCTTGTGACAACCTTATTGCATGGCCAGGTGGTACTAAGAATGTGCCTCATTAATCCAAGGACAACACTAGAGGATATTCAAGAAACCTTTGAATTGTGCGAGCATTTTGCAAAGGAAAAAGAGCAGCAATTATAGAAAATCACTTGATTCGGTTTAAATTCTCATCCACATCTTTGTTCTTGAACTTGTTCACCGAATTCCCTCCGAAGCTATATTTCACGGATAGGGCCATTTCCCGTCCATCAGCATAATACGTACCATTGGCCTCCACCCCATTGATGGAATAGCCTTCATCAAAATTCATGGCCTTGGTAATATCGTTGAACCGCAGGGCACATTGGAATTTTTTAAAAATAGTAGTGGTCACGGAAGCATTCAACACCACCATACCATTTCTTTCAATTATACCCTCTTTCCGAGGGGTGAGAGCATACCCACCAACAGACACTATAGTATCTTTGGCCACTTTCAATTGTTGATCGGTATAGACATACAGATAGGGTTGAGCCTTTGTGAACACTGCGGAAGAATCCTTTATTTTGTTGCAGGTCAGGCTCACTGAATTGGTAGAAGACCAACTTTTATGAGAAAACGGCACCGTCAATCCAGCATAAAAACCAGACTCTTTATCCATATTGTTCTCGGCCAGTAGGGCAACAGTGTCGTTTTCGGAATATCCAATCAGAAAATATCTTGGATTTTGGTTGGTATAGACCCCACCAAAGATAGAGGTGTTGCCCACTTGAAGATTCGAGGTAACTTCATTGGTAATGGTCGGAATCAAATCCACATTGTTCCCTGCTTCCAAAAATGGATTAATGAACACCCTTACGGAACTGGTTCTTGAGAAATTGGGCCGGTTGATGTTTCTGGTGTAGTTCAGTGAAAGGGTTTTGGTGCTATCGATGGTAAAGCTCAACCCTACTTTTGGAAATATCCGGGTGTTCTCCCGTTCTACCAACGGCTGTAAATCATTTTTTAGTTGACCTTTGACTTGGTTGTATTCCACTCTTGCTCCCAGATTAAAGTTGAACTTCTCACCTATACGCGACTCAGCATTTGCATAGATGGCATACAAATTTTCTTCATAATCATAGTTGGTGATTTCTTGGTTGCCCGTTCCTGGTAGAATGACCTCACTGAAGGCATCGGCTCGGGCCTCGTTCCAATTCAGCCCAAAATCCAATCGTGAATTTTCCGAGAGGCTCTGTTCAAAATCCACACGAGCAGCCAAGGATTGAATGTTGTAATCTTGGTTTCTGGTCTGGTCTAGCTCTAGTCCTTCATTGTCATAATTGTTTGAAATATCCGTGTGCAACTTCTGGTTAAAAGCAGAATACTGTATTCCCGTAAAAAGGTTCAAATTCTTGTTGAGTTGCTTGTTGAAATTGAAATTGCCACTAAAATAATCTCTCTGGTTATCATTTTGTGTTTCGGAGATGATTTCATTTACCTCGCTCCCATTTTGCAAAAGAGTTTCGGTTTCAAAACCAGCTTTATCCGTTTGGCGACGGAAAATGGTATTAAAAGAAATGTAGTCGTTATCATTGATAGGATAATAAAATCCCAATCCGCTGTTGAGCTGCATTCTCTTATTGTCCGGGATGAGCACCAAATAATCGGAAGAAATATTTTCCTCGGGGATGGCAAACGCAAAGGTGTTGCTCTCCCACTGTCCAATTGTGTTATAGTTAAGGTCCCCTCGAAGGTTCCATTTTCCATTGGAATGATTCCCATTGCCACTGATATAATTGTTTATGTTTTGTCTGAAGGACACCGTTTCACCTAAGGTCACCGCGGTACCTTTTTCAGTGTTTTGCTTTAACTGAATTAAAATTACCGCTCGTCCTTCGGCTTCATATTTTGGGGAAGGATTGTTAATGAGTTCAATACTTTCAATGGAATCAACGGAAAGTGCGATAAACTCATCGAGACTGATACGTTGGTTGCCCAAATACACAAGCGGACTTCCTTTTGCAACCACCGAAATAGATTCCCGATTTGGAGAAATTTGCACATTCGGCAGTTTTGATAACACCTCCAAAGGGTCCACCATAGAAGAAAACACCGGATTCTGGACATCAATCTTAAAATTGCCATTTTTAGTGGTGATGGGATTTTTTAAGGCGACCACCTCAACACTTTTCAACTCGGTCACATCTTCCAGGAGCTGAATGGACAATTCTAGGTTTTCAGAAATACTGATTTCTTGGGAATGGGTTTCATAACCCAATGCCGAAACTTGCAACCAATATTCTTTTTGGGCAACTTCTTTGAATTCAAAACTGCCATCCACCAAAGTGGTGTACTTGACCAAGTCTTCTTTGTTTACAGAATAGAGCAAGACATCCCCAATGGAAATTGGTTGGTTGTAGGCATCAAAAACTTTTCCCTTAATTAAAAATTGTGCTTCTGCATTTACTACTATGCCAATGGTGACGAAAATCGATAGTACATGTTTCAAGGTCATCAGGTTTTGAAACAAAGTAAATTCTGGATGATGCCATTGGAAAATTTAAGTGGTATGAATTAGGTGCTAGTACCTGTGCTGTTTTCAAAAAGTTCTTGGCGATTTCCCACGTTCAGCTTACCATAAATATTGGTGATGTGGCTTTTTACCGTACTTAGGCTTATAAACAGTTCATTGGCTATTTCTTTGTTGCTCTTGCCTTCCAAAATAAGGTTCCGTACCAAAGTTTCCTGTTTGCTCAGCGCTGGAAGAACTGGTTTTCGATGTTTTCTTGCTTGATGGATGGTCAGAAACAATAACGCCACGACAAGTAAAACAAGTCCGTAATTCAACCATTTGCTCTCCTGTAACTGTCTGTCCAAGGCTTCTTGATTCAGATAAGCAAGCTTTTCTTCTAGAAAAAGATATTCTGTTGGGGGAATGTCGCTTTCCTTGAATTTTTCCAACAAATCAATGTAATACTTGGAATTTTCGGCAATATCCCTATTTAATAGATTTTTTTCGTCCAAGACCTTTATGGCCACTAATTTCACTCTAAGTATTTGAAGAGAATCGCGGGCATAGCCAGTCAATTGGTATTCTTTCTCCTTTTGGGACAAAGTTGATGATTGCAGTTGCTCCTCAAAGTATTTGAATTTCTTCCATTCTTTTGAACCCAATTCGGAATGAATGCTGTCCTGTAATACCGTAAAGTCATTAAAAGAGAAACCCTTTGCTTCAACATGCAAATGGCCGGCCATAAAAAGTATGAAAAAAATAAAAAGAGACCTCAACACATCCATTTGGAATAAATTTCCATAAAAATCATGAAGCACGCAAGTGAACAATTTATCAGTTGTTGGCCAACGGCTTTCTTTCTTCAAAAATGGCCATAAACATACGTACACTAATATTTCGAGCCCGTTGCTTTGCTTTTTCGGCATTTGGCCCCTCAAAATGGGCATCCAAAGTTTCCATCCAATGACGGAGCCATATTCCAAAATGGTAATTCTCTATTTTATGACCCACTTTTTTATCCAATTCCGCATGGACTTTTATAGGGTTACCCTTATACTTTTGAACAAAAAGAAGGTTGGTTTCCCAAAAATCGGTCAATTTTTCCATGTGTCCTGGCCAATCCATAATGGTCGAGTTAAAAAAGCCACCAATTTCTGGGTCCTTGCGTACTTTTTCGTAAAAGCGATGTACCAATAGGGATACATCTTTTCTATTTCCAATATCCATTTTACCCATAGCTACATCAAATTTAAAATTAATACTACAGTACTGACCACAATACTTAGAATGAATAAGTTGAAAGTGACCTTTGCTGGTCTTTGCGATAATACTGAGGCATTAAATCCCATGCAGCACATTGTTACCAAAAACAGTTGCACCATTTGCAGGATTCCGGCCCCTTGGATAAGAATATACATTGCGGCAATGGACCCCAAACAACTTTGAATAATGATACCAATAGTGGAGTACCCCCGCTCCCCTTTTTTAAATTCTCTGAGGTTCTTTACATAGAGTTCCATGATTTTCATTGAATTACAATTATGGAACAAAGGTATTGGGGGCCGTGGCCATTAATTTATGACCTACATCATAAAGGTATTATCTGTAGATTTTTCTGCTTTTTATTTGTACCTCCCCTGTGTTCTCAAGCTCTTTTACAGCTCTAATCACCGTTTCCACACGTAATCCTGTGAGATCTGCCAATTGCTGCCTAGAGAGTTCTACGCGATACAATTTATCCCCGGGGATTTTATGAATGTGTTTTTTAAAATAATCCATAAGGTTAAGCAACCGGTCCGTGGCATTCTCTGTAGAAATACCGGCGACCATAGTAGCTTTGTAGTGCAATCGTTTTGCCAAGGTCTTGGTAACTTTTAAATGCGCATCTGGGTTGGATTTGAGCAACTCAAAAAACCTTGACTTTTCCAACTGCCAAACTAGACTATCTTCAACTGCCATGGCATAGGCAGGGTATTTCATTTCACCGAACAAAGGGGGTTCACCAAAACTAGAACCTTTGGAAAACAGACCTTGAATGTACTCTTTACCATCTTCATTAAGGTTACCCATCTTTATTTCACCTGAGATTACTTGATAATAAAATCTGGGTGTGGTATCAATTTCAAAGAGCATTTCTTTTTTTTGAGGCTAACCCTAAGTGCCCCGAATTTTTCCAATAAAGCTTCTGAAATCATGGTTTTTGTTTCAAATTCAAATGAGCGTGATTATGTTCTCCAAGTGGGTTTGCACTTTGGGGTCTGTGCAGTTAATCAATATTGATACGACCATTTCTTCCTTAGGATACACAAAAAAGTTGGTATATGACCCTACACTACTGCCCACATGCCCCACGAAAGACCTTTCCTCAGCATCCTGACTTACTTGAAAGCCCAAACCATAAAAAGTGGGCTTTCCATTAACAGTATGGGAGGTCAGCAACTGCTTATACGTTTCTTTTTTTAGAAGCCTTTGTTGCAATATGGCCTGACCTAATCTTGCAACATCATGACTCGTTGATAAAAATCCGCCACCAGCCAATTTATATGAATTATCTACTGAAATCGCCTTTTTGAAACCATTTGATGTTCTGGTGTAGAACTGTGCTTGCCAGAAATCCCTACCGCTTGCCCCATGCGCGGATTGGCCCTCGACCTGATCAGGTGAAAATGTATAATCCAATCCCAAAGGTTGGAGCACGTTTTCGGCCACATAATCTCGAAAAGGCTTTCCACTGGCCTCCTGCATGGCCAAAGAGAGCAAGACAAAGTCAAAACTATTGTACAAATACCCGCTACCAGGCTCAAAAAGTAGTGGATCATTCTTAAAAACCGCAATACTATCTTTTATGGAAAAATTTTGGTTCAAAGCATATTCTTTTCCACGATACCCTCGAATTCCTGCCGTGTGACTGGCCAGCTGTCTTAATGTAAAATCATATCGTTTTTTGGGATAATACGGTACATATTGATAAAATGAGCCATCCAAATCCACAATACCTTCTTCCATCATTCTTCCTAAAGCCAATCCTGTAATGCATTTGGATATACTGGCAATTCGGAATAGGGTCCGTTCTGGATCAATTGGAATCTTCTGCTCCAAATTCGCAGAACCGTATCCTTTCTTTAGTAGCGTTTCACCTTTTTTGAGAATGGTGACCGATAGCCCTGGCACCTGCTTTTCAATCACGAGATTATGAAAAATTGCATCAACCTTTTCCATACCCTTAAGTCCCCTGACCGATTTACTTCTTGGAGTGCTGGAAAACAATTGTTTGATATGTGCAAAAAGTGAGTTCAAAAGCAGTGATTTCTTTCTCCGAACATAGTGAGAAATCCAAAGACCGGAAAAGGAAATTTGGTTTAATTGAATTGAATAAAAATTCAATCTTGAAAAATAAGCCTGCCATTAAAAAGTTGCTCAACATCCACCTCGGGCGGTGTGTTTTTACTGATTACATCTCCAGTACCCCGAATTACACCACTTAAGCTTTGCTGTGGATTGATGAAAACATCATTGGAACCTCTGTGGTTTATAACAACATTTTGGGAAACAAGATTCTCAGCTTCAATCCGCGAATCCCCAGCGGCAACAGTGACATTAAAGTTGGTAGTGGCGCCGCCAACTTTAAAATAGGCTATGCCGTTCACTACAATTCTGACGGTAGTGGAATTCACTTCCAAATCAAATGAGCCATCTGTGGTTTCGGCCTCCGGATTTGTAAAACTCTCCGAAATCAGGGTTAAGTTGGGGTACTCTAAAACGCCATCGCTGGAAATCAGCAGTCCAGTACTACTCCGTATTTCAGAAATATTGGGAGAAGTGACATAAATGGTGGTGAGACCGTATTCCCGAACATAATTGCAGCTATTTTCATTTCTTAGAATAAGTCGGTCCCCATCCACTTTTGCAGAAACATCATTACGAAGGAATTCTCCAGTTTCAATTGCAACGCTTTGTTCATCTCCCTGCTTCAATACTAGATTGAGGTTCTCAAAAACTGTAATGGTATTAAAATCGGGAACGGCAACTGTTTCGAGAACTGTTTCCCCAGCATTTTGGAAGCAGTCTGGAACGTTGTCGCCGTTGCAGGACATCAACACTAAGGCTGAAAAGAATAACATGCACCTATCAACTGCCCCTTCGACTGTGCTCATGGTGACATTCTCATTTTTATATAGTCTTCTCAATACTAACATCTCAAATCTCCATACTACAATCTAATCCCTATTCCGAATTCAACAGCTTCTGCTTTGGCGCCATGTGATTTTAAGGTGATGGCCCCAAAGACTTTATCCCTAAAATACCTCTTCATTCCTACTCTATTGTACATTCTTCCCTCAAAATCAAAAGGATAGTACACATAGTATCCCAATTGGGCCACAACACTCAACTTATTCACAAAAAGTTCATGCCCAACAAACAGACCCACTCTTTTATAATCTGTGTCAGCCGCTACGTCCATTTCAGGAAAGGAGGTGGACTGAAATCGAATCAATTCCTTTAGAAAGTTGGAAAAAAAAACATCCGCTCCCAATTGAATAGCGCTTCTTTTTCCCAGACGCTTATCGGCATAGGCTGATAGAATCCAAAATCCGTATCTACCCGAATTTATGACATCACTCTCGTTCACCCCTCCACGTAGCGCAAGGTTATATCGAATTGGCTCCGTTACTTTTTCTTTGGGAACAGGTTCCAAATATTCATAAACCTTTCCTCCATCCAAATCATAGGTCAGTCCAAAATTCACGGCCATGGTGTTTGTAGAAGTATTGGGTGCCTTAAAATTGGCATTGGAATAATGGATAAGCGATAAGCCTGCCTTAACACCCAGTCCTTCAAACAAATTCTCTTTATGGTAATTGAACATGACCATGGTAGTACTCAGCAGATGGCTACCATAGGCATTATTCCTAAAGTTTTTATTCTTATCATACGGATTGGTGTTGTAGGCTACTCCTTGCGCGACCCGTAACTGAAGGTTTCTCCTGAAAAAATAAAAGTTATAATGCGCGTACAACCCAAAATTTTTTCCAAGGGTGGGATTGTTCATATCTTGATACACAAACGAAAACCCAGTATCAGGATATCCCAAGCTGGCTTCCCAATCCTCGTGTCCAAAACGTTTTCGATTAAATCCCAAAATAATCCCTCCGGGATGGTTGGTTATCAGATGTGAAATATCTGTGTTGTGCAAGAGAATGGAACCATAGAACTGGCTGACATCCAGCACATATTTCTTCGGAATCTCATCGTCTTGGGAAAACCCAAAAGCAAAGCACAAGCAGAAAATAAAACAGAAAAGGGGCCTCATGGGGCACTAAAGTAGGAAAAATAAAGCACCCAAGGGAGTTCAATTTTGACATACCCTGATGGTCACAATACTGGAGCTTAAAATACCTGCCAGATTTATTGCACATAAGTGTTCTATTGACTCAAAAAGCCCATTCATCAATTGAAAACCAGGATTAGTCAATTGGAATAATTGAAAGTAAATTCTTGTAGGTTCCTTGCTCCAAAGCTTCCAATTTTTTAGGAAATATTTTCTTAATCGGATGCAACAAGAATCCCAAATCTATATAAAATGAAAAAATCGAACTTAAAACGAGCTATTGTGTCATTGTTTTGCATGACGCTATTATTATCCTGTCAAAAAGAAGAAACCCAACCCATGATGCAAAGTGGAGAGGCACAAATTGAGGAAACAGATAGTAAGTCAATTGTTTTAGGGCAAAAACTTGAAATCCCTTACACCGTGGAGAACATGCAAACGGCTTTTGACAATCTCCTGTTCAACCTAAAAGGCAAATCCAAACACAGCAAACTGGCCAAGACCTATAAGGATGAAGAAGGCATTGAGGTACTTCCCTCCCACTACTACTATCGCTTCTTGCCCAAGGACAGTCTGGAGCATGACCTACTAGTAAAGGATACCGTCCTTCAAGTGTCCAATATACCCCTGCATTACGAAATTGAGGAGGAAGGTGATTTTTATCATGACCCCGAACTGGAAGGCGATGAGAGAGCGGATGGTCTTTCTTATCTTTATGCCGTTGTCCCTTATGATTATCCAATCCCTGAAGAAATACAAAATGAACGCTTGGACAATATGTATTTTGCCCCAGAACTGGACAAAGAAGAACCCGAAGAGGGTGAAATTGTGGTAAAACAACCCCAGAACAAAACTACCAAGGACATCCTTACCGTGGACGAGAACGGGGAGGTTTTTGAATACTTGGAACTTGAGGCACTAAAACTGACCAATAACTTGGAAGAAGATGAACTTGCTGTGCTAAAATTTTATCTGCCCAATGATTCTTCAGGCATGCTTTATAGTTATGAAGAAGCTTCTCAACTAGGCTATCAACAAAAAGACCTGGTCATAGATTTGGTTTCTGTTGAAACTTTATTGGAGCAAGAGACCCTAGCCAACCGCCGTAAATGGTATCCCAGCGGAAAAATTACAGTACAGGAAGATGCGGTGAACAAAACCGTTGGGGTTATGGGTGCTGAGGTTAAAGTACGCAAGTGGGGGCTTTTGGTGATTCGTAGGGCGCGTACTGACCGCAATGGTAATTTCAGAACCAGTAGAACCCGGACCAAACGGGTAAAATATGCAGTGCACTTTAACAGTGACAGTAGAAGGTTTAGAATCATGGCGGGGAATATGCTTGTAAGAGCAAAGCACCGGGGTACCCGCAAATACAAAAGGGCACCGTGGAATCAGCACTTTTCTTATGGCCGAAGCAAGTTCTATGCCTTGGTACACAATGCTGTTTATGATTTTTACGATAGGGCTGTGGGCAAGTTTGGATTACATCACCCCAACCAAAGCTGGTTACGGATAAGTGCAAAATATAACCAAGAGTCTGGAGACCACTTGGACATTAACCCTGGTGGAAAGTTTACGCTTTTACCTTATGCTGAAATACGGGTAGGCAGGCTGGATGATGGAAGGGCCATGGCCAGTGATGAAATTTACGCATTAGTTTCCCATGAAATGGCCCACGCCAGCCATTACCGAATGGATCGGGATTTCTTTATAAATATTAGGGCTGCCGGATGTACCTTGCAAACCATGGCCGAAAGTTGGGCTACAGGTGTTGAGACCGAAGTTACAAATGATAGGTATCTTGGACTAAGCTCTAACTATGTTTCTACTGGAAGTTATAGGAATTACCGACCTTTAAATTTATTTAACTCAGAAAGACAGGCAAGAGAAATCAAGCATAAGAGCAATAATGAATATACCCCAATCGTAATTGATCTTATAGACGATTTTAACCAAAGGTTTGAGCTTAGTATTTTAGCTTTACCTATTGATAGAGTAAAAGGTTATAGTTTGAAACAAATACAAACTTCCTTGAATC
Source organism: Allomuricauda sp. ANG21 (assembly GCF_040705235.1). Classification (NCBI taxonomy): domain Bacteria; kingdom Pseudomonadati; phylum Bacteroidota; class Flavobacteriia; order Flavobacteriales; family Flavobacteriaceae; genus Allomuricauda; species Allomuricauda sp. ANG21. Next base: position 216,911 of record NZ_JBFCVT010000001.1, read on the forward strand.
ACGCACGTGGCCCCCATGGCTGGAAAGAGCGGTTAAAAAGTCAACATTATAATTCAACTGAAGGTTTTATTGATGAATTATTTGGAGTCTACATGTTTGACAACTGTAAATAAACTTGATATTATGTTAAAAAGACTTTTTTTATTATCCTTTTTCCTTACAATCATTTGTTGCGGTATTATTGAGGATACCTCGGAACCAACCTTAACGTACACCTATATCATAAAAAACCTAACTGGTTCTGAACTATTGATAATTAGTGATTTCGGAAGAGAACAATTGACTCCCAATAATAGTGAGTTTATATGTGAGACTATTTCTTCCGAAGGATATTTAGGTGGCCTTTGCTCTGGTGAACTTGAAATTCGTATTCCAAACACCAACACAGGATACCGTTGTATTGGGAGACCTAAGCTTTCTGAAAATCTATGTTTTGTTGAAGACCATTTGCTTTTTACCATATCTGAAGGCACAATTTTCACAGAAATCAAAACCCGAACTTATGAATACGTTTTGACCTCAGACCTTTTGGACAACGCCTTTGTATTACCTGAGTAGATTTAGAAAAATCCTTAGAATCCAAATAGTAAAAACACCTCCTAGGCAACCGCCTTGATGTTATCAGATTTTCCCATGAAATGGCCCACGCCAGCCATTACCGAATGGATCGGGATTTCTTTATAAATATTAGGGCTGCCGGATGTACCTTGCAAACCATGGCCGAAAGTTGGGCTATAGGTGTTGAGACCGAAGTTACCAATAACCGTTACAGGGAGTTGAATTCAAATTATCGTGCAACGGGCAGTATTGGAAACAACTTCCCTTTGAACCTATATAAATCGGACAAACAAAATAGAGAGATAAAACACGGTAGCAACTATGAATATACTCCCATTGTCATAGACTTAATAGACGATTTCAATCAAAGAGTAGAATTCAACAACCCCGCAAGACCTGTGGACAGAGTAAAAGGGTACACTCTTAAACAGATTCAGAGTTCTTTACATGGAACTCGAGGCCCTCATAGTTGGAAACAACGTTTAAAAAGTCAACATAATAATCCTACTGAAGGTTATGTTGACGAATTGTTTAATGAATATATGTACGATAACTGTAGGTAACATGAAAAAATGTATAGCTTTTTACATAATTTTTATTTTATATAGCTGTGGCAGTGGACTAGAATATGATGGCCCTGACTCACGTACCTATACTTACATTCTAAGAAACAATACCAATGTTCAACTATTAATCAAAAGTGACCAAGAATTTACGGAATTAGTACAAGATGGCGGGAAATTTCAATGTGAAATTGTTGCTGAGGATGGTTATGGTGGTGCTCTTTGCTCTTTAGAACTTGAAATTCGCATTCCTAACTCCAACAGAGGATACCGTTGTTTTGGATTAGCTTCAGATATAGAAGGTTTGTGCTTTGTAGAGGACTTTAGAGTATTTACAATATCAGAAGGCACAATTTTTACAGAAATCAATACCCGAACTTATGAATACGTTTTGACCCCAGACCTTTTGGACAATGCCTTTGAATTACCTGAGTAGATTTAAAAAAATCCTTAAAATCCAAATACTAAAACAACTCCTTGGCAACCGCTTTAATGTTATCCGATTTTCCCATGGAATAATAATGCAAAACGGGCACCCCAGCTTCCTTCAGTTCCTTGGATTGCTGAATGCACCATTCCACACCAACCTGACGGACATCCTTATTGGTCTTGCAGGACTCAACAGCATCTACCAAATCTTGTGGAATGTCCACCCGGAAGACTTGGGGCAGCAACTGTAAATGCCTTTTTACCGCGATAGGCTTAATGCCTGGAATAATGGGCACATCAATACCCATTTCGCGGGCCGCTTCCACAAAGGCAAAGAATTTTTTATTATCAAAGAACATCTGCGTCACCACATAATCGGCACCCAGTTCCACTTTTTCCTTCAACCGTTTTAAATCAGATTTAAGGGAAGGAGCTTCCATGTGCTTCTCTGGATACCCTGCTACCCCAATGCAAAAATCAGAGCAATTGTCCGTTTCTATCATTTCATGGAGATAGTTGCCGCAATTTATGTCTTGGATTTGCTTTACCAATTCAGATGCGTATAGATGCCCACCTTTGGTAGGGGCAAAATACTTTTCCTCTTTCATGGCGTCACCGCGTAGGGCCATTACATTTTCTATGCCCAAATAATGGCAATCCACCAACAAATACTCCGTTTCCTCTTTAGTAAAACCACCACAAAGTACATGGGGCACGGTGTCTACGTCATACTTATGCTTTATGGAGGCACAGATACCCAAGGTTCCTGGACGCATACGGGTGAGTTTTTTGTCCAAGAGCCCATCCCTATCAATGTACACATACTCCTCTCTGGATGTGGTGACATCGATAAATGGCGGATTAAATTCCATTAAAGGATCAATATTGTCATACAGTTCCTGAATGCTCTTCCCCTTTACCGGAGGTATAATTTCAAAACTAAAAAGGGTTTTCCCTTTTGCTTTTTTAATATGGTCGGTTACTTTCATGCTTTATGTTTCAACTATATTAGGAGCCAGCCACTTTTGGGCTTCCTCCAGTTTTATGTTTTTTCTTTTGGCAAAATCCGCTACTTGATCTTGCTCTATTTTCCCCAATCCAAAATATTTTGCTTGCGGATGTGCAAAATAGTAGCCACTAACACTGGCCGCTGGCCACATGGCCAGACTTTCAGTAAGTTCCACTCCAATCCTCTCTTTTACGCCCAGTAGTTCCCAAATGGTGATTTTCTCCAGATGGTCGGGACAGGCGGGATAACCCGGTGCGGGTCGGATTCCTTGGTATTTTTCTTTGATGAGAGCATTGTTGTCCAAATTTTCATCTACTGCGTAGCCCCATTGTTTTGTACGCACTTCTTTATGAAGATATTCCGCAAATGCTTCCGCCAAACGATCAGCCAAAGCTTTGATCATAATGGAATTGTAATCATCATGCTCTTTTTCAAATTTGGCGGCCAACTCTTGGGTGCCAAATCCTGCACTTACACAAAAACAGCCTACATAATCTTGAATTCCAGAATCTTTCGGAGCGATGAAATCCGCAAGGGCGATGTTGGGAACTCCTTCCCGTTTTTTGAGTTGCTGACGAAGGGTTCTAAAAACGAAGGTTTCATCATCTTTATCAACTTCAATGTCATCCTCATCAATTTGATGGGCAGGGAAGAGCCCAAAAACTGCCTTTGCTTTCAATAATTTTTCGTCCAAGATTCGTTTCAGAAGTTCTTTGGCATCCTTGAAAAGTTCTTTGGCCTGCTCACCCACTATATCATCAGTTAATATATCTGGATATTTCCCATGCAAATCCCAACCGCGGAAGAAAGGGGACCAATCAATAAAACCCTCCAGTTTGGTCAAATCAAAATCATCCCAAACCTCTATGCCCAATTTGTTAGGTTTTTTAATATCAGAGGAGTTCCAATCAATCTGAAATTTATTCTCCCTAGCCTGTCTCAGGGACAAATATTCCTTTGTCCGTGAACGACTCAGGAACTTATCCCTAAAGCTCTCATAATCCAGTTTAATGGATTTTTTATAGTTGATGGAGGTTTCATCTTGAAGTAAATCGCCTACCACGGTTACCGCTCTAGAGGCGTCGTTAACATGTACCACTGACTTGCTGTACACAGGGTCTATTTTTACCGCGGTATGGGCCTTGCTTGTGGTGGCACCTCCAATCAAAAGGGGAACATCAAAGTTTTGACGCTCCATTTCCTTGGCCAAAAAGACCATTTCATCCAAGGATGGGGTAATCAATCCGCTGAGACCAATAATATCCACTTGTTCTTCCTTGGCTTTATTGATGATTTTTTCCGGAGGAACCATCACGCCCAAATCTACAATCTCATAGTTATTACAGGCCAATACGACGCTCACAATGTTTTTACCAATATCGTGCACATCCCCTTTTACGGTGGCCATCAATATTTTTCCGGCGGCTTTGGCATCCTTATCTTTCGATGCTTCAATATAGGGTGTTAAGTAGGCTACTGCTTTTTTCATGACCCTGGCCGATTTCACCACTTGGGGTAGAAACATTTTTCCACTTCCGAATAAATCCCCTACCACATTCATTCCGGTCATCAAGTTACCTTCTATAACCTCCAAAGGTTTGGCGGCTTGTTGACGAGCCTCTTCGACATCTTCAATGATATATTGATCTATCCCTTTGACCAAGGCACGGGTAATTCGGTCTTGAAGAGGCTCTTCTCTCCAAGACAAATCAACCTTGCTTTCTTTGGCTGTACCCACAACCGTCTCAGCAAATTCCAATAGGCGTTCGGTAGCATCATCCCGCCTATCCAAAAGCACATCCTCCACATATTCCAATAGATCCTTGGGGATATCGTCGTACACCTCCAATAGAGTAGGGTTTACAATTCCGATGTTCATCCCGGCCTTAATGGCATGATACAAAAAGGCCGAGTTAATGGCCTCACGAACGGGGTTGTTCCCCCGGAAGGAGAATGAAACGTTACTTACCCCACCACTGACGCTGCAATAGGGAAGATTTTCCTTCACCCAACGCGTAGCCTCTATAAAATCAATAGCATTGCGCCTATGTTCTTCCATTCCCGTGGCCACAGGAAAAATATTAAGGTCGAAAATGATATCCTCTGGTGGAAAATTCACCTTATTCACCAAAACATCGTAAGACCGATTCGCGATTTCGATTCGACGCTCCAAATTATCAGCCTGACCCACTTCATCAAAAGCCATGACAATCACCGCCGCACCATAGCGCTTGATCAATTTGGCATGCCGGATAAATTCTTCCTCTCCTTCCTTTAAGCTGATGGAGTTCACCACACATTTTCCCTGCACCACCTGAAGACCAGCTTCGATAATTTCCCATTTGGAACTATCAATCATAATGGGCACGCGGGCAATATCAGGTTCAGAAACAATTAGATTCAAAAATCTGACCATAGCCACTTTTCCATCAATGAGGCCATCATCCATGTTCACATCAATAATCTGGGCACCGCCCTCCACTTGATCACGTGCAATGTCAAGGGCTTCGTCAAATTTTTCTTCTTTGATGAGTCTTAAAAACCGTTTGGAACCGGCCACATTGGTTCGTTCCCCTACATTGATGAAATTACTTTCTGGGGTAATTACCAAGGGCTCAAGTCCAGATAATTTTAAAGGTCTTATTTGGGTCATGAATCGATTTCTTACTTGATTCTAATATATTTCTCCACGATATGCCTTTTGATACCAACTTCGGGCACATCCTCTATCCCAGATTGAATCAGTGTATCTCCCTTAATCTCAATAGTAAAGGGAAATTTATGTCCTCTAAGTTCATTTACACCAATATAATCCAGCTGTTCCACGTAGGCATTCCCTTCCAAGGTATATGTACCTGCACCTCCATAGAATCCTTCGGTACTACCCTTTACTTGATTGAAAAAAGCGAAATGGTCCTTGTTCAAAATCTTTATAAACTCTGTATTGGATAGATTCTTTATTTCTAGGGAGTCTGCCGTTTTTATTTCACCGTATACCAGTTGCCAAGTTCCTATGATGTCATTTTTCATGCGGGAAGCGACAACGGTTTCCTTACCCTTTTCTTTCTCTGCGCAGGATATCAAAACCGCCAAAATCAATATTAAAATGAAACTATTATACACTTTCTTCATGCTCAAATTTGAGTTTTCTGGGAGTATATTGCTTTACAAGGTCGGCTATGGCTTTAATGTGCTCTGGAGTAGTACCACAACATCCGCCTACAATATGTACCAAGCCTTTTTCCACATATTCCTTGATTTGAGCGGCCATCTGCTCCGGGGTTTCATCATATTCCCCAAAGGCATTGGGCAATCCCGCATTGGGGTGGGCAGAAGTGGCAAATTCTGATTTGGCCGAAATCACCTCTAGGTGCGGTGTCAATTGTTTCGCTCCCAAAGCACAATTGAATCCAACGGATAAAATGGGAATGTGGGACACAGAAATAAGAAAAGCCTCCGCCGTTTGCCCCGATAAGGTCCGCCCGGAAGCATCTGTAATGGTACCACTCACCATGATGGGCACTTCAATATTGCGTTGATCCTTTACTTCTTCAATAGCAAACAGCGCAGCCTTTGCATTAAGGGTATCGAAAATAGTTTCTACCAATAAAATATCGGAACCACCATCGAGCAGGGCTTCAACTTGTTGTTTATACGCTTTTCGGAGCTCATCAAAAGAAACTGCTCTATAACCAGGGTCATTCACATCGGGTGACATACTGGCTGTTTTGTTGGTTGGGCCAATACTCCCTGCTACAAATCTGGGTTTATCCGGTTCTTTGGCCGTAAATTCCTCGGCTACTTGTTTAGCAATTTTCGCGGATTCATAATTCAGTTCGTACACCAATTCCTCCATACCGTAGTCGGCCATGGCAATGGTTGTCCCTGAAAAGGTATTGGTCTCCACAATATCGGCCCCCGCTTCAAAATATTTCCTGTGGACCTCAGCAATGGCCTTGGGCTGGGTCAATGATAACAGGTCATTGTTCCCCTGTAGATCACTGGGCCAATCTTTAAACCGGTCGCCCCTAAAATCCGCTTCTGTAAATTTATAGCGCTGCAACATGGTACCCATGGCCCCGTCCAGGACCAGAATTCGTTTTTGCAGAATGTCTTCAATTTTTTCCATAATACAATCTCCCATATAAAAGGATATGCGGAATCAAGAAAATGTGGAAAATACGGTTGGAATGTATTCTTTTGTTATCCTTCCCAATCGGGTAGAATGTAGCACCTTCTCGAAGTCGAGGGTTGCTAAGGCTTCAAAGGGTCCAATCCCTCCACCTTTCTTGATAACCTTTCAAGTTTTAAATGAACTGCGATGCAAAGTAACGGCACTCAAGACTGAAAAGCAAAAAAAGAGCCGCTATTTTTCATATTTGCGGCTCTTTTGTAAAATATGTAACAGAAGGCTAAATCATCATCCCTCCAGAGACTTCAATGCGCTGCGCATTGACCCATTTTGCATCATCCGTGCATAAGAAGGCTACGACACCTCCTATATCGCTGGGAATCCCCACTCGACCCAAAGCGGTAAAATTGACAATGGCGGTTCGTTTGCCTTCATCAGTTTTATTGGTTCCACCTCCAAAATCGGTTTCAATGGCACCCGGAGCCACAACATTTGCCCTAATTTTTCGAGCACCCAATTCCTTGGCCTGATATCGCGTAAGTGCCTCAACAGCAGCTTTCATGGATCCATATACCGCATAACCTGGGAAGGAAAAACGGGCCAATCCGCTTGAAATATTCACAATTCCTCCGCCATCGGCAAGAATGGGCAATAGGGTTTGTGTAAGCAAATACACCCCTTTAAAATGAATATCCACCAGAACATCCAATTGCTCTTCCGTGGTTTTGCCAATGGGCGTGTCTATACCAACCCCGGCATTGTTGATCAAGAAGTCAATCTTTTCAGCTCCAAAATGGGAAGCTATGCCTTTTTTTACCTCTTCTGAAAAGGAACTAAAGCTTTGGATATTGGCTACATCCAGTTGCAATGCATAGGCTTTTTGACCTATTTTTTCAATCTCACTTATGGTTTTATCGGCTTCTTCCTTGTTGCTTCGGTAGGTCAATACAACATTCAGTCCTTTTTTGGCCAGGTTGATAGCCATGTCCTCACCAAGTCCACGGCTTCCACCCGTTACCAATGCTATTTTTTCTTTGCTCATTCTATTTGATTTTTGATTCAAGAGCAAAATTAGCTAGGCATGCATGGCATGGGTTGCACGTATCAAACGCTTTTTTGTAAAAATCAAACTTTTATTTCCTTTCTGAATTGTAACGGCGAAAGAGTAGAGTATTTTTTGAAGAAATTGGAAAAATGGGCCACTTCCTCAAAACCTAAACCATATGCGACCTCAGAAATGTTCCAATCCGTATTATTGAGGAGGATTTTGGCTTCTTCAAAGATTCGGGAATGAATTATGGCCGTTGTGGTGCTTCCCGTGGTTTCTTTCAGCACCTTGTTTAAATGGTTGGGGTGCACTGCCAAACGTTCCGCAAAATCGTTGGCTGTTTTTAACCCCAATCTCTGTGAAGGTGAGTTTATTGGAAATTGGCGTTCCAGTAGTTCCACAAACAAATCGGTAATCCGGGTAGCTGCACTTTTACCATTTTCAAGGGGTTCCACTGGGTTCAATTTTTGCCCCAAGTGCAAGAGCTCAATCACATACGCCCTAATCAAATCAAATTTATAGGGATAGTCGGACGAAAGCTCCGTATTTATTTTTGCAAATAACTGCTCCAACTCCTTGTAGTTCTCATCCGAAATATTGAAAATGGGATATCCTCCCGGTTGAAACAAGGGCAGGTTGTCTAAAATTACCCCACTCTTGTCCTTTGATAAAAAAGTATCGGTAAAAACACAGAAATACCCCGATTGATCACTATCCAACGGAACATAGCGGTACGGGATCTTCGGGGAAGCAAACAACAAAGCCTTATTCTCTATATGGATTGACTTATCGGCATACTCAGCTTTGTTTCTCCCATTGATAAGACTTATTTTGAAGTAGGAGCGTTGATCATAACGCATCTCCCCTTTGTTCAAACGAGCGCGATATTCATCAATCTTAAAAACATTGAAGTGCCCAACATCCTTTCCAATATTATCTGGAATGGGTAAACTGAGCTTACTGTAAAAATCGCGTAAGGTGAACAGACTTTGCATACAGTTGTAAAATTCAAATATAGCGGATAAAAAAACACCTTCCTAAATTGCTTCGGGAAGGTGCTTCATCAAAAATTGATTTTACACTAATTGATGCTCTGCACCACTTCTTTTTTGGCTTCTTTTTTGGAACCATCGAATCCTTCAACGCCGCCAACAGTGGTATACTTCATTACATATCGCTTATCTGGATTGATAATTTGATAGGCGAACTGACACATAACTGCGGCCTCATGGAATCCAGAGAGAATCAATTTTAGTTTACCGGGATAGGTATTTACGTCACCGATGGCAAATACTCCTGGAATATTGGTCTGATAGTCCTTGGCGTTGTTCACTTTTATAGCGTTCTTTTCAATTTCCAAGCCCCAACTTCCGATGGGCCCCAGTTTTGGGGATAGACCAAACAGTGGAATAAAGAAGTCCGTTTCAACATAGGTCTGTTCTTTTGTTTCATCATTATATTTGATGACAACGGCATGAAGATCATCCTTACCATGGATTTCTTTTACCTCGGCTTCGGTGTACAACTGAATTTTACCTAGTTTGGCCAATTCCCGTGCTTTTTCCACAGAATCCAGCGCACCCCTAAACTCATTTCTTCGGTGAACCAAAGAAACTTCAGAAGCAACGTCTGCCAAGAAAATAGCCCAATCCAAAGCAGAATCACCTCCCCCTGAAATCACTACTTTCTTGTTTCGGAACTGCTCGGGGTCTTTAATCATGTACTCAACTCCTTTACTCTCGAACAACCCAATATTGGGAATCATTGGTTTTCTAGGTTCAAAAGACCCCAATCCACCTGCAATGACAACCACGGGTGCATGGTGCTGGGTACCCTTTGTGGTGGTTACAATGAATGAACCATCCTCTTGTTTCTCCAATGTTTCTGCACGCTCACCTAAAGTGAATCCGGGCTCAAAGGGCTTAATTTGTTCCATCAGTTTGTCCACTAGATCCCCGGCCAGAATCTCTGGGTAGGCGGGAATATCATAAATTGGCTTTTTTGGGTAAATCTCTGAACATTGCCCTCCTGGTTGTGCCAGCGCATCAATCAAATGGCATTTCAACTTTAGTAACCCTGCTTCAAATACGGTGAACAAACCTGTTGGTCCTGCTCCAATAATTAGTATGTCTGTTTTGATCATAATCTTGCTTTTAATCGACACCCCTAAAGTCCCCTCAAGGGGACAATCGAGGGTTTATACTTTTTCAAACAATTCTTTTCCTTTAGCTTGATATTCATTTTGAATATCCAATAAATTTTGACGGTGATTGACCACTTCGCCTATGATAATTATGGCAGGATTGGCCAACTGCTGCTCCTTTGCCTTGTGCTCAATGGAAGCAACAGTACCAATTCCCACTTTTTCATCTTCCCTAGTTCCATTTTGAATAATGGCCACGGGGGTATCTTTTTTTCCTTCTTTTTTGAAGAGATTCATGATCTCTCCCAATTTGGACATCCCCATAAGGATGACCACCGTGGCATTCGACTTCGCCGCCAAAGCCACATCTTTAGACAATTTGTGATCTTTGGTCGTACCTGTTATCACCCAAAAACTTTCAGCTGCGCCTCTTTTGGTCACAGGAATATTTTGAGTAGCAGGCACCGATACCGAAGATGAAATTCCAGGAACCATGGCCACATCGATTCCTTTTTGGGCTGCAAATTCCATTTCTTCCGCACCTCGGCCAAATACAAACGGGTCTCCTCCTTTTAAACGAACCACATGCAATCCTTGCGATGCCCGTTCCACAATCAAATCATTGATTTGCTCTTGTTGAAAATGATAGCATCCTTTTCGTTTCCCAACAAAAATTTGTTCGGCATTGGAGGCATATTTTAACAATGCGGAGTCAACCAAAGCATCATAAAGTACTACATCTGCACTTTGCAATGCCTTGATACCCTTTAGGGTAATCAGGTCCAAATCGCCTGGGCCGGCTCCTACCACTGTCAACTTTCCTCTATGCATGTTCCAACTCCAATTTTCTATAATTTTCCAAACGTTGTAACACGCTTTTGGCATCTTCCAAGTAGCTTTTAGCAAATGTTTCGGATGGTTCGTTTTTATTGAGTTGAAGGGCCAAACTTTCAAAACTTCCGTCAAAAGATACTTTTCCCGATGACACATAAAGCTCATCAAAATCCTTAATGATGCTTGCATGGGTGTTTGTCTTCACCTTTTCGGCGGTCAACAAGGCTTTAGCAGAGTTAACGATGGATTGATAGGAGTAATAAATACTGGCTGCCCATTTTCCTTCGTTGATTGCATTTTCTGCACTCTCAATTTTCTCTTGACTTTCAAGGAACAAGGTTGCTACCAAATCCACAATCACCCCGGCACATTCACCAATCCCAATCTCTTTTTTATATTTTTCCTCATTTCCCCAATCGATAAAATCTTCTGGGGTAAGGTTATCTACATCGGTAAGTGGTTTTAGAAAGTCATAGAAATACAATTGTCCTTGCTTTTCATAATACTCCGTAAAGGATTCTCCATTACTATTGGCCTCAAAATCGTCCAAGATAAGACGCAATGCCTGAGGACCTCTTTTACTTGGAATTTTGGCCACTTTGTCGGCAAAAACACCTTTTCCATTACCTAAGTTCCCCCCACCCAACAGTACTTGCAAAGCTGGGGCCACCAATTTGTCCTTGGTTCGGACAGACATTCCTTGAAAACCAATGTGTGCCATATTATGTTGCCCACAAGCATTCATACAACCACTTATCTTAATAACCACATCTGGATTATTGATGTAGTGTGGGTACTCGGCCTTGATTACGCGTTCCAACTCATCGGCGATTCCGGTACTGCTGGCAATTCCCAGGTTACAGGTATCCGTACCGGGGCAAGCGGTAATATCCAAAGCTTTGTTATAACCAGCTTCAGCAAAGCCCAATCGGCTCAATTCCTGATAAAAGAAAGGAACCAAATCCTCCTTTACATACGGAATCAATATATTTTGTCTGAGGGAAAGACGAATTTCACTAGCAGCGTAATCACGAACCAATTTGGCCAATTCCCTAGCTTTATCGGTATAGAAATCTCCTAAAAGCACCTTAATTCCAATAGCCACGTAGCCTTCTTGCTTTTGCGGTACCAAGTTGGTGGCCTTCCATTGCTCAAAGGTTTCATTGTCCGCAATGGTCACCGCCGGGGCTTCCACCTCTGCAATTTTTACTTCTGGATAACTTTCTATGTTGATGGGATAGGTTTGATGCGGAATGGCCAATTGTTCTTCTTCCAACAATTGTTTGAAACCGTCCAAACCGATGTCCTTCAACAAAAATTTCATACGGGCCTTGGCGCGACTTTTACGTTCTCCATATCGGTCAAACACACGAATTACACCTTCCATCAATGGAATAATTTTGTCCGTTGGCAGAAATTCATACAATTCGTCAGCATGACGGGGTTGGGAACCCAATCCACCGCCCAACATCACTTTAAAACCTCTTTCGCCATTCTGAATCTTGGCAATAAAGCCCAAATCGTGCATGTAGGATAATCCGGTATCGGCATCGCTGGCCGAAAAGGACACCTTGAATTTCCTTCCCATTTCTTGCCCGATGGGGTTACGTAAGAAGTACTCAAAAAGTCCCTGCGCATAGGGTGAAACATCAAAGGGTTCATCTACATCAATACCAGCTGTTTCACTTGCGGTCACATTTCTAACGGTGTTTCCACAAGCTTCGCGAATGGTAACTTCATCCCGTTCCAATTCTGCCCACAACTCAGGCGTTCTTTCCAAGTCCACATAGTGGATTTGGATATCCTGACGCGTGGTGATGTGCAGCCGTCCGCGGGAGTATTCGTCAGAAACATCGGAAATTCGTAAAAGTTGGTTGGAAGTAACCTTACCATAAGGCAACTTAATCCGTACCATTTGAACCCCGGGTTGCCGCTGTCCATAAACACCACGGGCCAAACGAAGGCTTCTGAACTTTTCCTCGTCCATTTCACCTCCTTTGAACTGGCGAATTTTCTTCTCCAAGTCAATGATGTCCTTTTCAACTACGGGATTTTCTATTTCTGTTCTAAAGCTCTTCATATCTCTATTTTTCCTATATATTTAATAGGTTATATTTTCAAATCATTCAATAAAAACTGCCGTTTTGACTCATCTTATTCGATAAAGCCTACACCAGCTGTAGTGTTGGTTCTACTGTCAATAATAATAAAGGAACCGTTGGTCCTATGGTCTTTGAACCTATCGTAAAAAATGGGTTTGTTGAACTTAAACCGCACTTTAGCAATATCATTCATCTGTAAGGCCGTTGCATTCTCCTCAATACCTGAATAATCGGGGTGGATTTTATGTTCAATGGCATCTACTTTGGCCAACACTTTATTCACTCCGTGTTGTACAATATATTTTCCGCCAGTGGTTAGATTATCGGCATCCATCCAAGAAACGGTTGCAGTAATTTGTTTGTCTATGGTAGGCAAATCACCAACCTTCACCAACATATCACCACGACTTACATTAACCTCATCTTCCAACGTAATGGTCACGGATGAACGTCTGGGTGCGGTTTCATATTCTTTATCATAGAAGTAGATGGCCTTTATTTTGGAGCGGGTCATGGAAGGCAACACTACCACTTCATCACCAACGTTTAGCTCCCCACCATATACTTTTCCTGCAAATCCCCTAAAATCATGGAATTCCTCTGTTTTGGGACGTATCACGTACTGAACAGGGAATCTTGGTGTACCGACATTATAGATATCTTGAAGATTCAATTCTTCTAAATGTTCCAGCAAGGTCTGTCCATTGTACCAAGGGGTGTTTTCTGATTTATTCACCACATTATCTCCCTTAAGGGCACTTACTGGGATGAAGGTAATTTTTTGGTCCTGATAATCCCTTTTCCCCATCAATTCTTCAAAATCAGCTTTGATATTGTTGTAGACTTCTTCGGAGAAATCCACCAAATCCATCTTGTTGATGGCCACAATCACATCTTTGATGCGCAAGAGGTTATTGATAAAAAAGTGACGATTGGTCTGCTCAATTACGCCTTTACGGGCATCAATCAATATAATGGCCGCTTGGGAGGTTGAAGCTCCCGTTACCATGTTTCGCGTATACTCCACGTGTCCGGGCGTATCGGCAATAATATAACTTTTAGATGCGGTGGAAAAGTAGATATGGGCCACATCAATGGTGATGCCTTGCTCTCTTTCTGCCACCAATCCATCGGTTGCCAGTGAAAAATCGAGGTAATCGTATCCTTTTTGTTTGCTGGTACGCTCAATGGCCTCCAATTTATCGTCTGTCAGTGACTTTGTATCGTATAGTAAGCGTCCGATCAAGGTGCTTTTACCGTCATCTACACTTCCTGCTGTTGCTATCTTTAAAACTTCCAATGCTTTGTATTTTTTTGATTCCTTGCACCCTTAGACTTCGCTCAGGGTGACCATGGAAATGACTTTTGTTCTTAGAAATATCCTTGTTGCTTACGTTTTTCCATGGCGGCTTCGGACCGTTTGTCGTCTATTCGTGCGCCTCTCTCCGAAATTTTGGAGTCCCTGATTTCCGAAACTACTTTATCGATAGTATCAGCATGGGATTCCACAGCTGCTGTACAGGACATATCGCCTACAGTTCTAAAACGCACCATACGTTCCTCGACCACCTCATCATCAGCCCTAAAAACCACATCGTCCTCTGCGGACCAGATTAAACCATCCCTAAGGAAAGTCTTTCTTTTGTGCGCGAAGTATATGGATGGAATTTCTATGTCTTCCTTTTGGATATAGCTCCAAACGTCCAACTCGGTCCAGTTACTGATCGGGAATACCCTAACGTTCTGGCCCATTTCAATTTGACCGTTCAACATATCGAACAATTCTGGACGTTGGTTTTTCTCATCCCACTGGCCAAAATCATCACGAACTGAAAAAATACGTTCTTTGGCCCTTGCTTTTTCCTCATCACGTCTAGCTCCGCCGATACAGGCATCAAACTTGAACTCCTCGATGGCATCCAACAAGGTTGTGGTCTGAAGCATGTTTCTACTCGCATATTTTCCGGTTTCCTCCACCACTTTACCTTGGTCAATGGAATCCTGAACGTTTCGCACAATCAGTTCCACTCCCAATTCCTCCACCAAACGATCCCTAAACTCAATTGTTTCGGGGAAGTTGTGGCCGGTATCAATATGCATTAATGGAAACGGAATTTTGGCTGGCCAAAAAGCCTTTTGGGCCAATCGTACCAATGTAATTGAATCCTTTCCTCCCGAAAACAACAACACAGGCTTTTCAAATTGGGCTGCTACCTCTCGGATTATATAAATGGCTTCATGTTCCAATGCATTGGCATTGGGCCTACCCGAATGGTTTATTGTTTCAGGTTTTTGTATTTCTTCTGTAAGTGTGCTCAAATCTTGTTTTTTTTTTAAGAATTGGGTGATTATGTATGTAAGCCGCATTCGCGGTTCTCCAGTACTTTAGTGGGATCAAAATATTTGTGCTCGTTCGGCAATCCGTGTTCTGTCAGATACGCATCCAATTGGGTGTCACTCCAATGATAGAAAGGACTTACTTTTAAAACACCATCCTTGCTCAGACTCAACACATCCAATGAATCGCGGAGCGCTGTCTGGCCTTTTCGAAGATTAGTGAACCAAACATCAGGTTTGTGCTCATCCATCGCTCTTTTAAAAGGCTCCAATTTTACCTGCTCTGTAAATTCTTTATGTCGAGGGTCATCAATTTGTGGAATTCCCATTACGGCGTCCCGGTGGGCCGAAGTCTGCAAGGGCACGTACAATTTAATATTGAGTCCAAGTTTGGAAATTAATTCTTCAGCATGCTTATAGGTTTGTGGGGTATTGTAGCCCGTATCGCACCATATTACCGGTAGATTTTTATCCACTTCGGTAACCGCATGAAGAATGGCCACTTCATAAGGACGGAAATTGGTTGTAACTACTGGGTTTTTCCCATGCCCAATGGCCCAAGAAATGATTTCCTCAGGCGGAATGCCCTTAAACTGGCGATTTAAATTCTGAATTTCTTCTTGTGATAGTGCCATACTTAATAAATTTTATTTGCCCCATTTGATGCCGTTCCAAATTCTTTCGTGAAAGAAATACAGCACCATTTTAGTGACCAATTCAACCAGACCAATTGAAAATGCAAGCGATAATGTTCCCGTTACAATCCAAGAAATGATAATGGTGTCCAATGTTCCCACCACTCTCCAACTAATGGATTTGGCAATGCTCCTTTTTGGGCTCTCGGAAACTTTATCTTTCTCGAAAGTTGTTTTCTCTTTTTTGCTATCGACTACAAGTTGGTCTGCTATCATTTCGTATTATCTTTTTCCTATCGGTTTACTAGGAATTTCAAAAATAGGACTAATTTCTGGAATGAAAAGCAAAATGAATCTTAAAATTGATTTTACCCTATAGTTTTAGTAGATTATCGAATATTCACCACCTCTTTTGCCAAATTCTTAACCATTTTATTCAAAAACTGAAAAGGGTTTTACTTAGGAAATTAGGTCGGCCAAGGTATTCTTTCGATACACATCCAAAGCGCTATCACGCACTTGGAGCATTAATTTATGCACGGAACATTCTTCCTCATCGGGGCAATCATCACACTTTTCATAGAAATTCAAGCTCACACAGGGCACCATGGCAATAGGCCCCTCCAAAACCCGCATCACTGCTGTCATTGGGATTTCGTGAGGTTCCTTGATGAGATAGTAACCACCTCCTTTTCCCTTTTTTGAACCAAGAAATCCATTTCTTCTAAGGGTCAACAGAATGCTTTCTAGAAATTTTTGTGAAATATTCTCATGCTTGGCAATTTCTGCAATCTGAACGGGCTCTTTAGTTCCCACCGAAGCAAGGTACGTGAGTGCTTTTAGGCCATATTTTGTCTTCTTGGAGAGCATCCCACGAATATAGCGAAAATTAACAATCCGCCTTTAAAATATCATGGGTGTAGCGTACTATTCCAACGCCTGCTCAATATCGGCTATAATGTCTTGTATGTTTTCCAATCCAACTGAAACGCGGACCATACCATCTGAAATCCCAACGGACTCTCGGTCTTCCTTACTCAATTTACTGTGGGTGGTAGATGCAGGATGGGTAACAATACTCCTAGCATCGCCCAAATTTGCCGAAAGGGACAACAGTTCAATATTATCAAAGAATTTTTTTCCAGCTTCAAGACCACCTTTTACTTCAAAAGCTACCACACAGCCACCAGCCTTCATTTGTTTTTTGGCCAATTCGTATTGGGGGTGTGATTTTAAAAACGGATACTTCACCCATTCAATCTTGTCATGGTTTTCCAAATACGTGGCCAATTCCAAAGCATTGGCACAATGTCTGTCCACCCGAAGGGCCAACGTCTCCAAACTCTTGGACAAAACCCAGGCATTGAAAGGTGATAGCGCTGGACCGGTAATCCGCGAAAAACGATATACTTTGTCCACCAACTCGTTACTGCCCACAGTTATTCCAGCCAAAACCCGGCCTTGACCGTCCATCAATTTAGTTCCTGAGTGAATGACCAAATCGGCTCCAAATTGTATCGGCTGTTGCAAGTATGGGGATGCAAAACAGTTATCAATAATAAAAATAAGCCCATGTTTTTTGGCAATATTTCCCAAGCGTTCCAAATCCAATACATCTACCCCAGGGTTGGTTGGCGATTCCACAAAAATAATCTTGGTGTTAGTTTCGATTAAATCTTCAACAGTGTCCAGGTCATTGGCCCCAAAATAACTTGTGGTAATGTTCCATTTTGGAAAAAACTGGGTAAACAAGGTATGTGTTGAGCCAAAAACACTTTTGCAGGATACAATATGGTCCCCACTTTCCAATAAAGCTGCGAAGGTTGAATATACAGCCGCCATACCGGAAGCAAAAGCAAAACCGTTTTCAGCTCCTTCCATCTTGCATACCTTATCTATAAACTCCGAAGAGTTGGGATTGGAATAACGCGAATAAATGTTCCGGTCCTTTTCCTCTGCAAAAGAAGCCCTCATATCCTCGGCATCTTCAAATACAAAACTGGAAGTTAAGTACATTGGACTGGAATGCTCCAAAAATTGCGTACGCTCCATTTGCGTACGGATTGCTTCTGTTTCAAACTGCTTACTGCTCTTTCTCATATCTTTTCTGCTATTCTTAAAATATCCCCAAATACCCCACGTGCGGTCACCGCGGCTCCTGCCCCTGCGCCTTGTATTACCAAGGGACTCTCTCCGTAGGATTCCGTATATATCTCAATTAT
The DNA here is from genome assembly GCF_040705235.1 of Allomuricauda sp. ANG21. Classification (NCBI taxonomy): domain Bacteria; kingdom Pseudomonadati; phylum Bacteroidota; class Flavobacteriia; order Flavobacteriales; family Flavobacteriaceae; genus Allomuricauda; species Allomuricauda sp. ANG21. Next base: position 234,923 of record NZ_JBFCVT010000001.1, read on the forward strand.
GGAATCCGAACCTTTCACCTGACCCAAGGCACTTTCTTTGGGCACGGAAACTAATTTCACTTCCAAAACACCTTTATCTTGTTGCAAATCACCATGAAGGTCTCCTACATATCTAAGTACATGACCTTCCTTCTGATTATTTTTAATTTCAGTGTAGATTTTATCCATATTTCCAATTTGGGAAGCAAAATCATCAAATGAAAGTGTTCGCAACTCCTCTGGAATCAGATTTTCCACTGAAATATCGGAAAACTCATTCTTCAAATCCAACTCCCTGGCCAATATCAACAGTTTTCTACCCACATCATTGCCCGACAAATCTTCACGTGGGTCGGGTTCGGTAAACCCTTTTGCCATTGCTTCTTTTATAATGGATGAAAACGAGGTATCCACCTCCGAAAAGGTATTGAAAATATAACTCAATGATCCAGAGAACACTCCTTTTATTCGGGTAATGTTTTCACCGGACAAGTGTAAAAGTTTAATGGTGTCAATCAATGGAAGTCCTGCTCCCACATTGGTTTCATACAGATACTGTTTCTGATTTTTCTCCAAACATTTACGAATAGACTTGTATTTTTCAAAACTAAGGGTGTTGGCAATTTTATTCGAAGAGACCAAATCGAAACCATGTTTGATCAAGGTTTCATAATTCTCAACAAATGGTTTGCTCGCTGTATTGTCCACTGCGATCAGGTTTTCCAAATGATGGGTTTTGGCAAAAGCGATGATATCTTCAATATGATAGGGTTTTCCCTCCTTTTCCAATCTTTTTTTCCAGTTAGCACCGATTCCCTTTTCGTCTAAAAGCACTTTTTTGGAATTGGACACGGCAAAGACCTTAAGGTCTATTCCTTTTCGTGCTTCAATGCTTTTATTGGAGTCCAAAAGCTGTTCAATAAGGGTACCTCCCACATTACCATGCCCAAATAGGGCTAAGTTTATTTTCTTGGCAATTCCAAAAATCTGACCGTGAATTACGTTGATAGCTTTGTTCAAATCTGCATTCTTCACCACCATACTCACATTCTTACCTGTCACGGTATTGTTGAAAAGCAAAGGGATTACTTGATTCTTCACCAGGGCATTGAACGGTTTATGAAAACTGCTCAAATCCATTCCAACTATGGAAATGACCGAAACATCTTTCACCACAGTAATTTGATTAATGTCATGCGATGAATAATCGGTCTCGAACTCTTGGTCAAGAACTTTCTTGGCCTTTTGGGCTTTAGAAGCATCCACCACCAAACCAATACCACGTTCTGATGACCCTTGGGAAATGATTCCGACACTTATTCCATTTTGACCCAAGGCCCTAAATATTCGGGCATCTATTCCCACTTTACCCAAAAGTCCGCGGCCTTCTAGATTAATCAAGGCCATTTTATCTAAAACTGACAAAGATTTGATGCCCCCGTTATTGGTTTTCGGGCCAATCAATGTCCCTTGGTTGTCATCATTAAACGTATTGCAAATCCGTAAAGGAATGTTCTTTTCAATGAGTGGGATGATGGTCTTGGCATGCAGGATGTTGGCTCCAAAATTCGCTAATTCGTTCGCCTCGTCGTATGAGATAACATCAATCAATTTTGCCTCGGGCACCAAATCTGGATTTGCGGTAAAAATTCCATCTACATGGGTATAATTGATCAATTCGGAAGCATCCAAAAAGTTGGCCAAAAGTGCTGCTGAATAGTTTGTGCCATTTCTACCCAAAGTAGTGGTAACACCCTCTTTGGTAGACCCAATAAAGCCGGTCACCACAGGAATTGTATCCGAATCCACATCGTGAAAACAACGAATCACATTTTCTTTGGAAATGCCTTGGTCCACTTCCGCATTGTTATGGGAATCATCAGTTTTAATCAAGCTTCTGGAATCAATCAACTGTGCTTTTAGCCCTTTTTGTTTTAAAAGTGCCGTGACGGTTTTGCCAGAAATCAGTTCCCCAAAAGACAACACTTCATCTTTGGTTCGAAGGCTATAATCACCGGTTAGTGAGACCCCACTCAAAATCTTTTCAATGGCTTTGAGTTCTTCTTTGAGGTCAATCCCATCAAAATCGTTTTTCTGATACAATGAAAAAGTCTTCAAATCTTCGGCAAAGGCCTCCCCTTTTGCTGCCTTTTCCAATAGATTTTCCAATTGATCCGTAGCCTTTCCTCGAGCCGAAACCACTACGGCAAAATGTTCATTGTTCTTTGCACGGTCGCTTATGATTTTCAAAACGCGATCAATACCCTCGCCATTGGCCAAGGATTTCCCTCCAAATTTTAGGATTTTGATACGCTCATGCCTTCCATTTTTCTGAAAAATGGTTTCCAATAGCTTCTCCAACTGTTCAAACTCCATCAAAAAGGCATCATGCCCATGTACCGATTGTACCTCACCGTAAGTGACATTGGTATTGGCCAAGGCCAAACGTTTATAGGTCTCCTTGTTTTCCTCGGCGGTAAAGAACAAATCGGAATTGACGCCAACAATATGAATCTTCGTATCACTATCTTGAAGGGCTTTGAAGGCCTCTTCTCCATTTCGGGTAATGTCGATGGTCTTCAAAAGCTGATTCATCAATTTATAGGCGGATAATTGAAAGCGCTCTTGGAGTTTCTTTCCATGGTGCATCAACCAGCTTTCCACATTAAACACCTGAAGTTCCTCATTGGTACTCCTTTTGAAGCGTTCCTTAAAAGATTCCGGGGTGCGATAGCATAACATCGCGTGCATACGTGCATCATGCACGGGTTGTTTGGAATTTACCAAAAACTGCTCTTGAATCTGGCAATTGGCGATCAGCCAATCTGTGGATTTCCAATCTGAGGCCACAGGTATCAAATGTTCCGTAATGGAAGGATTCAACGCTGCCATCTCCCAAGCAATTCCACCCCCCAAAGAACCGCCAATAATCGCAAATAAACGGTTAATCTGTAATTGTTTCAATCCCAAAAGAAAAATGCGGGCAATATCGCAGGCCACAAAATCCTTATAATTTTCAATGACAAATCCGTCATAGCCATTCCCCGGGATATTAAAAGCCAAAATGGTATAGGTATCGGTATTGATGCACTTGCCCTCCCCTATCAAATCAGACCACCAGCCCTCTTCACCAGCCACATTGGAGTTTCCGGTAAGGGCATGGTTCACCAGCACTATGGGTGCAGTATGTAAGGGTTGCCCAAACACCTGGTATGATAACTTTAAGTCTTGGGCAACACCACTTTGGGTTGTAAATTTTTCTATGTTCAGATGCTGCAGCATAGCTGTTTTACGTCATTAATCTATTAATCAACCTATTTAAATGGCGGCAAAAGCCTGTGTCAAGTCAGCTTTTAAGTCTTCTATATCTTCCAGTCCTACCGACAATCGAATTAAATCTTGGGTAACACCGGCACTTTCCTGTTGTTCTTCGTTCAATTGCTGGTGGGTAGTACTGGCCGGGTGGATGATCAAGGATTTGGTATCGCCGATATTAGCCAATAATGAGAATATTTTTGTGGCATCCGTTAGTTTTTTTGCTGCTTCAAAGCCACCTTTTACCCCAAAGGTAACGATTCCACTCTGCCCTTTAGGCAGGTACTCCTTTGCCAAATCGTTATACTTACTGCTCTTTAGGCCAGGGTAATTTACCCAAGCGACCTCTTCCCTGTTTTCGAGCCATTCTGCCAGGGCCAGTGCATTTTCGCTGTGTTGTCTTATTCGAACTGGCAAAGTTTCCAACCCTTGTAAAATCTGAAAAGCGTTGAATGGGCTCAAGGCGCCACCAAAATCACGTAGTCCCTCTAAAATCAATTTAAAAGTGTAGGCTGCGGCTCCCAAAGCTTCATGATATACCAAACCGTGATAACCGGCTGAAGGTTCCGTAAACTCAGGGAATTTTCCATTGGCCCAATCAAAGGTACCAGCATCAATAATGGCACCACCAAGAGAATTGCCCTGACCACCAATATATTTTGTTAAGGAATGTATTACCAAATTGGCACCATGCTCAATGGGATTCAACAACCCTGGTGTAGCTACGGTATTATCTACAATAAAAGGTACTTGTGCCGCTTTGGCTTCCTTAGATATTCCTTTTAAATCGAGAACATCCAATTTTGGATTTCCCAATGACTCCACAAAGAATGCTCGTGTATTTTCCTGAACGGCAGCTGCAAAATTGGATGGATCTGATGCATCTACAAAAGTGGTGGTAATGCCCAACCTTGGCAAGGTCACATTCAATAAGTTGTAGGTCCCTCCATACAAGCTACTCGAAGCCACAATATGATCTCCCGTTTTTAAGAGCGTCATTAAACCTGTTGAAATGGCAGACGCTCCAGAAGCAAACACAACAGCACCAACACCACCCTCAATTGCAGCCAAACGTTCTTGTAAAACTTGATTGGTGGGGTTGTTCAGACGGGTGTAGATAAAGCCCAACTCCGCCAATGAAAATAAATTAGCAGCATGGTCAGTGTTGTTGAATACATACGAAGTGGACTGATAAATAGGTACAGCTCTGGTGCCAGCTGTTTGGGTAGTATCGTGTCCTGCATGTAATGCATTGGTTGAAAATTTTTGATCGCTCATGACTTTTGCTTGTTTAATTTGTACATCAATAAAATAAAAAGTCAAACCCCTTAGGCTAAGCCTACTGGAATAATCAAAAAGTTATAAGAAAGTGAAATCGAAAAAATGCCGATTGTCGTTATCTATTCCCATACGGGATAGAATGTAGCACCTTCATGGCTCTAGGGGCCAAGGGTTGCTAAGGCTTCAAAGGGTCTATTCCCTCCACCTTTCTTGATAACTATTCAATACGTGTTTGAACTTTGAGCGACAAATATACAGACGGAAAAACCGAAATTCCTAATCTTTTTGGAAAAATTCACAGAAGAACGTGTATTCCTCCTACTTTAAAACTGAAAACTCAATATTGGAATCCGTAAACACCGTATGGGTCTGGGTTCTAAAATCGGACGCATCAGCCTTAAAGATATTCTCCACATAGGTCTGCGGATTCAAATCTATCAACGGGAACCATGTGCTTTGTACCTGAACTTGCAATTTGTGTCCTTTTTTGAAGGTATGGAAAACATCCTGTAACTTGATGTTCACGTCGGTTTTCTGATTGGGTGTGAAAGGCTCAGGGTTGGAAAAACTGTTCCGGAACCGACCCCGCATTACTTCGCTGCGTACCATTAAATGATAGTTGCTCATTCTAAGGTGATCTTGCATTTCTTCATTGGTCTCAGCATCGGGAGGGTGTACATCAACAATCTTCACAATCCAATCGGCAGCGGTACCCGTGGTGGCGACCTTCAATTTGGCCATGATGTCACCAGCCAAAGTAAAGTCTTCATCCAATACGTCTGTTTCAAAAACGAGCACATCGGAACGCCTTGCTGCGAAGCGTTGATCGTCCGTCATATATTTTCTGGGAGTGAAAACAGTCTTCACATCTTCAGAATAAGGGACTGGTTTCTTAATATCACTTATAAACTGGATACCTGAAGTTCCTTTTTGTTCTGATGTCAACTCTTGGTTTTCGGAAAGATACATGGTCTGCTTCACCATGTTTGCTGGCGGCCAGGCATCGTATTGCTTCCATTCTTTTTTACCGGTGTCGAACACATAGGCTTCGGGCAAACCGGAATCCATATCGCCATCACCCTTTAAGAAGTGATTGAAAAATTTGGTCTCGATATTATCCTGAAAAAATTCAGAAATAGAGTCTCCAAAATAGTAATTGCCTACTAAACTTCGGCCATTGCGTCTGGCCCAATGACCGTGATCCCATGGACCAAAAACCATAGTATTGTAGTTTTCTTCGTTGTATTTTTCAATGTTCTTGTAGGTTTCCAACGGCCCGTATAAATCCTCAGCATCAAACCATCCGCCCACAATCATAGTGGCCACGCTGCTCTTTACATCTTTTAAATGCTGAATGAGTCCACGACTTTGCCACATTTCATCATAGTTTGGATGTTCCTTTAACTCGTTCCAAAAAAAGTCGTCGGTGACTCCTTCAGGTCGCATTTTAGGCGTATCCCCCGTTTCGTACTCATAGAAATAATCCAGATTTTTTAGTGGTCCAGCATCCAGGAAAAACTGGTATTGATCTTCGGTAGGCAAATCTGGAAGCACATACCAAGCTGTATCAACCGGTTGGTCACCATTTGGGCGGGGAGTTCCAAAAAGGGCGGTTGCCCTAAAGTAACTCAACAAATAGGCCCCGTTATGATGAAAATCGTCAAAAAAGAAATCCCCAATACAGGCTTGGGGCGATGCCGCTTTTAAAGCAGGATGCGCATCAACCGTAGCGTAAGTAGCATAAAAACCAGGGTACGAGATTCCCCAAATCCCAACCTTGCCATTGTTGTTCTCCACATTGTTCACCAACCACTCAATGGTATCGTAGGTGTCCGAACTTTCATCCACCTGATCATTGGAAGTTTTATTGGGAATGTAGGCCCGCATGTTTTCATAATGCCCTTCGCTCATCCATCTTCCACGGACATCTTGGTAGACAATGATGTTCCCTTCCTTCATCAAATTCACGTTGGGACCAATCTGAGGTCTAAAATTACCCTCTCCATAGGGTTGTGAGCTGTATGGAGTACGCTGCATTATAATTGGGTATTCTTTTGATGTGTCTTTTGGCGAATATATGGTCGTGTGTAATTTTACACCATCCCGCATCTCAATATCCACCTCTTGTTTGGTATAATTATCGGCCACATAGGTATCCGCAACGGCCACTTCGGTTTTAGTGGTTTTTTTACAACTTACCACAACAAATGACAAACAGAGACCTAATAGTAGGATACGAAATGAAGTTTTCATGCTTTTCGAATTTTGATTCTCTAAAACTACTAAAGTTCGGGAGAGTATGCCAACAAAAAAGCTATCTAAAAGCATTGAAATGCGTCATTCTGAATTCATTTCAGAATCTCATGATAATCATAAACAAATTGGTATGAGAACCTGAATCAAGTTCAGGTTGACGAAGATTTACTTCTTGGACAATTCTATGCTTTTATTTTAAGAATAGATAAAAGGATTACAGATCGAATGCCTCTTTCACCTGGTCCACCATATCCAATTTCTCCCAAGTAAACAGTTCTACTTCTTTTTGGATTTTTCCATTATATGGGGATTCAAAAACTTTGGTGACCGTTTGTGGTTCCTTGCCCAAATGTCCATAAGCTGCCGTTTCCAAATAGATGGGATTACGAAGCTTCAATCGCTCCTCGATGGCAAAAGGTCGCATATCAAACAGTTCTGAAGCCTTTCTTGCAATTTCACCATCGGACATCCCAACATTGGAAGAACCATACGTCTCCACAAAAAGTGATGTAGGTTCCACTACCCCAATGGCATAACTCACCTGCACCAAAATTTCATTAGCCACTCCGGCAGCCACCAAATTTTTTGCAATATGGCGAGCAGCATAGGCTGCGCTTCGGTCCACTTTGCTGGGGTCTTTTCCACTAAAAGCACCACCACCATGGGCCCCTTTGCCACCGTAGGTGTCCACGATGATTTTTCGACCAGTAAGGCCTGTATCGCCATGAGGACCCCCAATCACAAATTTTCCGGTTGGATTGATATGATATTTAATCTTATTATTAAACAGCTTCTGGATGCTATCGGGCAACAATTTTACAACCTCGGGAATTAAAATATTGATGATATCTTTCTTAATCGTGGCCAACATTGCATTGTCACTGTCAAACTCATCATGCTGGGTTGAGATTACAATAGTGTCAATTCGTTGGGGAATATTATCATCTGAATATTCTATAGTGACCTGTGCTTTGGCATCAGGACGCAAATAGGTTATTTTGTCACCTTTTCTCCTAAATTCTGCCAACACCTGAAGAATTTTGTGCGATATGTCCAAAGCCAAAGGCATGTAATTATCGGTTTCCTTGGTGGCATATCCGAACATCATGCCTTGATCGCCCGCCCCTTGTTCTTCTTTACTTCCACGATCAACTCCTTGATTAATTTCTTGGGATTGTTCGTGAATCAAGGAAATTACCCCACAGGAATCTCCACTGAATTTATATTCGCCTTTGGTGTACCCAATTTGGTTGATCACATCCCGGGCAATACTTTGCAAATCTACATAGGTATGACTCTTCACCTCTCCGGCCAATACCACTTGTCCTGTGGTCACCAAGGTCTCACAGGCCACCTTGCTCTCTGGATCAAAGGCCAAGAAATTATCCAAAAGGGCATCACTGATTTGGTCCGCAATCTTATCTGGGTGTCCTTCACTAACGGATTCTGATGTAAACAAATATGCCATTGTTCTTATGTATTAGAGGTTGCTTTGACCAAAGCCCTGTAAAGAAGTTCCAGACCCTATTGAAGAGATGCCAAATACCATTTGGCATGAACTGCTTTAGCATTTTTAGAGGTTGCAATCAGTCAAATCTTTCCTCATTTTGAAGGGCAAAAGTACATATTTGGAACATATTTTAAAACTTTGTTTTATACGGATTGTTAAGACTCCATTTCAAAGAGTTTTTTTTCTTTGACTGGATATACTTTGTATATTGCGACACTCATTAGCCTAACCATTTAACACCAACACCCTATGCATATTGCGGTAGCAGGAAACATTGGCGCCGGAAAGACCACCCTGACCAACTTATTGGCAAAGCATTATAAATGGGAAGCACATTTTGAAGATGTGGTGGACAATCCGTATTTGGATGATTTCTACACCCAGATGGCACGTTGGAGTTTTAACCTGCAGATTTACTTTTTGAACAGCCGCTATCGCCAAATTCTAAAAATCAGGGAAACGGGAAAAAATGTAATCCAGGACCGAACCATTTACGAGGATGCCCACATCTTTGCCCCCAACCTGCACGCCATGGGATTGATGACCAACCGCGATTACGAAAATTACAAAGGGCTTTTTGAGCTGATGGAAAGTTTGGTGCAACCACCCGATCTATTGATCTATCTGCGCAGCTCCATTCCCAATTTGGTGAACCAAATCCATAAACGTGGACGGGAATATGAAAATTCCATCTCTATTGACTACCTCAGCCGCTTGAACGAACGCTACGAAGCCTGGGCCAATACCTACGAAAAAGGAAAACTGCTCATCTTTGAAGTGGACAACCTCAACTTTGTGGATGACCCCGAAGATTTGGGCAAAGTAATCAACCGTATTGATGCGGAGATTCACGGGTTGTTTGAGTAAAATTCAAACCAAAACTTTTTCCCTTTAGCCTAACCCCATTTTATTCCATGGATATCGGTATATTTAATTGCTGATTAAATTTCCAGTGGTTAAAAATTCATGAAAGCTTTAGTGTATGAAAATTTTGAAGGTGCATTGTGTATTCAATCTGTACCTGACCCTACCCCTAGCGATTATGGCGTGGTAGTAAAAGTTGAAGCTACTGGTCTTTGTCTCAGTGATTGGCACGGCTGGATGGGACATGACCCCGACATTAAGCTCCCGCATGTTCCCGGTCATGAACTGGCAGGCACGGTGGCCGCTATTGGGAAACATGCAGTAAATTTTAAGATAGGTGACCGCGTTACTGTTCCCTTTGTTTGTGGTTGTGGCACGTGTGTCGAATGCAAATCGGGCAACCACCAAGTATGCGACCATCAATCCCAACCCGGTTTTACACATTGGGGTTCCTTTGCTGAATATGTGGCTTTGGATTATGCGGATACCAATTTGGTGAAAATACCTGATGGAATCACCAATGAAACTGCCGCTATTTTAGGGTGCCGGTTTATAACAGCATTTAGAGCTGTTGTGGAACAAGGAAAAGTAACTGGTGGTCAATATGTAGTGGTGCATGGCTGCGGCGGTGTTGGACTTTCAGCCATTATGATTGCCAATGCACTTGGCGTACATGTCATTGCTATTGACATCAATGAAGACACCTTGCATCTTGCCAAAGAATTGGGAGCCGTGGACACCATCAATGCCAAAAAAAGTTCGGATGTAGTGACCGAAGTAAAAGCATTGACCCGTGGTGGTGCACATGTATCCCTTGATGCGTTGGGGAATCCTGTCACCTGTTTCAACTCCATTACCAATCTAAGGAAAAGAGGCAAGCATATTCAAGTGGGATTAATGACAGGAGACCACAAACATCCCAAGATTCCAATGGATTTGGTAGTAGCTAATGAACTAGAAGTCCTCGGAAGCCATGGCATGCAAGCTTTTAAATATCCAGAAATGTTGAAAATGATTCAGCAAGGAAAACTCAACCCACAAAAACTCATAGAACGGACCATCACCTTGGAAGATGCCATCACCGCGCTTCCAAATATGCATAACTTTGAAAACAAAGGCGTGCTGGTCATCAATTCATTTTAAATCAATAAATCCAACCACATGAAAACAATACATTTCAACAAACTATCCCTACTCGCACTTGTATTTTTAATACACATCAACCTTTTTGCCCAACAATTGCAAAAAGTTCCTTCGGAAGAGGCGGGTATGTCATCAGAACGGTTAAATGTACTTACCGAAACTTTTCAGGATTATGTGAATGACGGAAAACTTTCTGGGGCCGTGGCCTTAGTAGCTCGAAAAGGTAAAGTCGCCTATTTTGAATCCTTTGGAAAAAGTGACATGGAAAAGAATGTGCCCATGGCAAAAAATTCGATCTTCAGAATCGCTTCCCAGACCAAAGCCATTGTAAGTGTTGGGGTGATGATCTTGCAAGAGCAGGGCAAACTGTTGATTACTGACCCCGTTGGAAAATACATGCCTGCCTTTATGAAAACCAAGGTGGCGGTTGCCAAAGAGGATGGTTCTTATGAGGTTGTTGATGCCGACAGGCCCATTACCATTCGCGATTTGCTCACCCACACCTCTGGGGTTGCCTATGGCGGTGGAATAGCCAAAGACCTTTGGGAAGAAGCCAACATCCAAGGTTGGTATTTTGCGGACCGTGATGAACCCATTCAAGCTACGGTAAACCGAATGGCAGCGCTTCCGTTTGAATCGCAACCCAGAGAAAAATTTGTATATGGATACAACACCGATATTCTGGGCGCCTTAATTGAAGTGGTTTCTGGTGAGCCCTTGGATGTTTTCTTGAAAAAGAACATTCTTGACCCCATTGGAATGACCGACACCCATTTTTATCTTCCCCAAGACAAAAAAGAACGTTTGGCCACAGTCTACTCCGTTACGGAAAACGGGTTGGAGCGTGCACCAAATCCCGGTGGCATGGTTGGGCAAGGGGCTTATGTGGATGGCCCACGTAAAAGCTTCTCCGGAGGTGCCGGTTTTTTAAGTACGGCTATGGACTATGCCAAGTTTTTACAGATGATGTTGAACAACGGAGAATTTAATGGGAATCGAATCATTTCACGTAAAACCGTAGAGTTGATGACCACCAACCATCTTCCCTTTCCGCTTAATGAAGGACAAGGTTTTGGATTGGGCTTTTCCACTGTGGATGATTTGGGCCTTCGTGGAACTTTAGGTTCCGAAGGTGAATTTGCCTGGGGTGGGGCCTATCATTCTACTTATTGGGCCGACCCAAAAGAGGACATGCTAGTGGTGTATTTCACCCAGTTGATTCCAGCTGGCAATATTGACGATCATGGCAAATTGAGGGCATTGGTGTATCAGGCCATAACTGACTGATAGACATTTAAGGTCATTCCCTCACTCAAACGGACCATTCCCTCATTGTTGGTTTCATTCGGTTGATTTTCAACGTAGTTTTCAAATAGTAACTCCGCCATTGCGGCCAAAAATTTGAAAATTATGGAACTCAAGAAAAATCCAAATCTGGAATTGAAACGAAACAACACCCTTTATTTTTTTATTGGGATGACGGTAATATTGCTCCTAGCCTACTTGGCTTTGGAATGGAAAACGTATTATTCCACAGATGCATGGGATAATGCAGGACTAAAAGTTCAAGATGAATTGATTGAGGAAGTACCGCTTACCTTCCAGAAACTGCCAACACCACCGCCAAAAATCCAAGCACCACCGGTCATTGAAATTGTAGAGGACGACAAAGAGGTTGTGGAAACGGTTATTGAATCCACGGAACCTGACCAGAACACTGAAATTCCATCAATTGATGATATTGATGTTGCAGAAGATGACATTCCTGATACAGTAATGTTCCGATTGATTGAAAATGCTCCTGTTTTTCCAGGGTGTGAAGTCATCTCCGATGAAGAAGAAAAAAAGGACTGCTTTCAAGAAATGATGCAAAAGCATATTCAAAAATACTTCCGATACCCTGAGTCCGCCCAAGAAATGGGATTGCAAGGTAGGGTCAATATAATTTTTACGATTCAGAAGGATGGCAGCATAGGTGATGTACAGCTACGAGGGCCTCATGAGATTTTGGAAAAAGAAGCGGCCAGAATTATATCCAAATTACCCAAAATGACCCCTGGCAAGCAACGGGGCACACCGGTGAAAGTGCCTTTTTCCATCCCGATTACCTTTAAATTGCAATAAGGTCACATCAGCTGTCATCCTGTGCGCCCACCTGAAGGGTGGGTGTTCTAACTAGCAATGGGACCGAATAACCATAGGACAAGTCAATTGTTTGGCTATTTTTAGTAGTTTAGAGGGCACTACATTTTAAACCAAACAAACTTGAAAGCATTCCGATTTATCATTTTTCTGCTATCCGCAGCGTTATTTTTTTCAGCCTGCGAATCTACTGAAGAACCATCCAAAAAAGACTATACCACATGGTCGTCGTATTTGGGTGGTCCAGACCGAAACCATTATTCTACCTTGTCCCAAATCAACAAAGAAAATGTAAAAAACCTTAAACTGGCTTGGTCCTACTCCACGGGGGACTTAGGCCAAATGCAAATGAACCCCATTGTGGTAGACACTATTATGTACGGAGTCACAGCTGCACTCCGGGCCGTGGCCATTCATGCCGGAACTGGAAAAGAATTGTGGCGCTTTGGCGATTCCTTACGGTTGAATTTATCCACCAGCAGGGGTGTATCCTATTGGTCCAAAGGAGAGGACAAACGAATTTTATATACTGCCGGTCCTAATCTGTATGCTATCAATGCCTTGACCGGCAAACCTATTTCATCTTTTGGTACGAATGGAAAAATAGACCTTCACGCTGGGATGCCCGATTCAGCCAAAAGCAAATTTTTGATTTCCAACACTCCTGGAACTGTTTATAAGGATTTAATTATTATGCCGGTTCGCGTGGGGGAAGATGTGGGTTCTGCCCCGGGCAATATTATGGCCTTTAATGTTGTCACTGGTGCTGTTGAGTGGGTTTTTCATACCATTCCGCACCCCGATGAAGAAGGTTATGACACTTGGAAAAATAAAAACGCATACAAAAGCGATATCGTTGGGGCGGCCAATAATTGGTCCGGGATGGCTTTGGATGAAGAAACCGGGATTGTTTATATTCCAACGGGTTCTGCCTCTCCTGACTTTTATGGTGGACTTAGAAATGGCTCCAACCTGTTTGCCAATACCTTGTTGGCCCTAAACGCTGAAACCGGTGAGCGAATTTGGCATTTTCAGTTGGTACACCATGATATTTGGGACCGAGACCTTCCTGCACCTCCCAACCTTATTACCGTTGAGCGGGAAGGAAAGAAGGTCAAAGCAGTGGCCCAAATCACCAAGCAAGGCTATGTATATGTATTTGATCGGGCAACAGGCGAACCTCTTTTTGACATAGAGGAAGTTCCTGTTCCGGCATCCACGTTAGATGGGGAAGAAGCATGGCCCACCCAACCCATACCTGTAAAGCCCAAGCCTTTTGCCCGGTTGGCCAAGGATTTAACCGAGGCTGATGTCAGTCCATATGCCGAAAACAAAGAAGAGTTACAGGAAATTATCCAAAATATGGACAACCGAGAGTTTTCACCTCCAAGTCTTGATGCCAATGTACTTTTTCCCGGGCTTGATGGTGCTGCTGAATGGGGCGGTGCCGGAGCCGACCCCGAAGATGGTATTGTTTATGTCAACTCCAATGAAATACCTTGGTATCTACAAATGGTGGAAAACGAAGTGGTTACGGAAGAAGCACCCTTAGGGGAACTTGTCTATAATCGATACTGTGTGATATGCCATCAGAAAGACCGAAAAGGAATGGCTGCAAGTGGGTATCCCTCCCTCATCAATATAAAAGACTCCAAGACCAAGCAGGAGGTTTCAGAATTAATCGCCAACGGTAAGGGTATGATGACCGGGTTTCCCCAGATTCCCGAAGATGAAAAAGAGGCTTTACTTCAATTTCTTTTTGATGAAAAAAGCGAGATGGTCACCCAAAGTGCTTCAGAGGCCTATCCACTCCCCTATAAGTTCAAGGGGTATACCCGCTTTCAGGATAGTAAGGGGTATCCTGCAATCAGTCCACCATGGGGCACTCTACATGCCATCGATTTGAATACAGGTGATTTTATATGGTCCATTACTTTGGGGGATATGCCCGATGCAAGGGGAGAGAATGACCCCATCACGGGATCTCAAAATTATGGTGGACCAGTTGTGACAGAAAATGGGTTATTGTTTATTGCTGGCACCGTTGATGGTCACCTAAGGGCCTTTGACAAAAATACCGGGGAGCTCCTTTGGCAATACAAATTACCCGCTCCTGCCTTTGCAACGCCAACCATGTATGAAGTAGATGGCAAGCAATATATAGCCATTGCTTGTGGTGGTGAAAAGTTGGGTACAAAACCTGGAGATCAGGTTGTGGCTTTTGCTTTGGAATAAATGAAATAACTGTATCTAAAAAACTCGTTATCCGTCAGTACGACGGCAAACCAAAATCTAAAGCCTCTTCCGCTGGAAATCGATGGGTTTCGACTGCGCCTGTCTGCCGACAAAGGCAGGCTCAACCTGACAAATTCATACTTTTATGGCTTTTGCTTAGGAAGATAAAGGAATAAAAAAACCACGCCAAGGCGTGGTTTTTTCAGCTTTTGATTTATAAAAGCGAGTGCTAATTCTTTGCCTTAGCACTTTTGTATTTTTCAATCATTTGCTCCAATTCTTCTTTGGAATCAGCTTCAAACTCTTTTGTTTCTTCCATAACTTCCCCACCGTCTTCATAGCTTGAAGTAATCACGGCTTTGTATGTTCCATCAGCAGTATTGCTAATTTCCACTACAAATTTCTTCTCGATGGTCTTGGTCTCTTTCATACCTTCCTCAGAAATGGTTATAACGGTTCCATCTGCTTTCACCATGCTCACTTCATCAGCAGGTGATAGACTTACCAAACTTGGTGCAATTACCAAGGCCACAACGGACATCAACTTCAACAATATATTCAAGGAAGGACCAGAAGTATCCTTAAAAGGATCCCCAACGGTATCCCCAACAACGGCAGCTTTGTGGGCATCAGACCCTTTACGACCTTCACTTTCTATGGTCTTTTTGGCGTTATCCCATGCACCACCGGCATTGGATTGGAAGATGGCCATCAAGACACCAGCAGTGGTAACCCCTGCCAACAAACCGCCCAACATTTCAGCTCCGCCTATAAAACCAATGGCTACTGGAACGGCTATTGCCAACAAACCAGGCAATACCATTTCTTTGATGGAGGCTTGCGTAGAAATCGCCACACATTTTTCGTATTCCGCTACGCCATCGGCAGCATCAAATATTTTTCTATCCTCCGCCGAAGCTTTGGAAATATCTGCGTCATACTTCACCATGACCGCCAAAGCGGCTTTTAATTGAGGGATATCACGGAACTGGCGACGTACTTCTTCAATCATGGCCATGGCAGCTCTACCTACAGCATTCATGGAAAGGGCCGAGAACACAAAAGGAAGCATTCCACCAATCAATAATCCAGCCATAATATCGGGTCGGGAAACATCAATGGATTCAACCCCTGCTGTCTTCATAAAAGCTGCAAACAAAGCCAAAGCAGTCAATGCAGCGGAGGCAATGGCAAAACCTTTACCAATGGCAGCGGTGGTGTTCCCCACGGCATCCAATTTATCGGTACGCTCACGAACTTCACTAGGTAGTTCAGCCATCTCGGCGATACCACCCGCATTATCAGAAATAGGTCCATAGGCATCAACTGCCAATTGGATTCCGGTGTTGGCCAACATACCCACAGCGGCAATAGCGATTCCATACAAACCAGCAAAATGGTGTGATACCAAGATTGCGGCGGCAATCAATATAATTGGAATAGCGGTGGACATCATCCCCACACCCAAACCAGCAATAATATTGGTGGCAGAACCTGTTTCAGACTGACGAACAATGGAATTTACAGGTTTAGTTCCGGTTCCCGTATAATATTCAGTGACCTTACCTACCAACAATCCTGCAACCAGACCAGCAATAGTGGCCCAGAAAACACCCATGGCAGAGTATTCTTTTCCACCTTCTACCCAAGATTCAGGTAGCATGTTGTTAATAATAAAATAGGAAGCAATCAACATAAGTCCGGCTGAACCAAACTCACCAATGTTCAAGGCAGTCTGTGGATTTCCGCCATCTTTTACCCTTACAAAGAAAGTTCCTATAATGGACATTACAATTCCAACGGCAGCCAATGCCAAAGGCAGATATACGGCCCCTAGACCATCAAAAGCTGCTTGGAACTCTGGCAATCCAGCAAAGATGGCTCCCAGTACCATGGTACCAATGATGGAACCCACGTAAGATTCAAAAAGGTCAGCTCCCATACCAGCAACATCCCCTACATTATCTCCAACGTTATCCGCAATTGTAGCAGGGTTTAAAGGGTGGTCTTCGGGAATACCGGCTTCCACCTTACCCACAAGGTCCGCACCCACATCAGCAGCTTTGGTATAGATTCCTCCACCTACACGAGCGAAAAGGGCAATGGAGGATGCACCTAAAGAAAAACCGGAGAGCACATTCAATACTTCACCCAATTCCCAGCCTTGTCCGCTGTAAATCATGAAAAGTCCACTCAAACCAAGAACCCCTAGTCCAACAACACCAAGTCCCATTACTGCTCCTCCAGCAAAGGCAACTTCCAAGGCTTTTCCCAAAGATGTACGGGCTGCATTGGTAGTTCGAACGTTGGCTTTGGTGGCCACTTTCATTCCAATGAAACCTGCCAATGCAGAACAGATGGCCCCAACAATAAAAGAAATGGCAACCATACCGTTTGAACCAGCTTCGTTACTTCCTTTAAAGAACAACAAAACGGCCACGGCAATTACGAATATGCTCAATATTTTGTATTCCGCTTTAAGAAAAGACATTGCTCCATCCGCAATGTTCTTGGCAATTCTTGCCATTTTATCATCCCCGACTTCTTGTTTAGAGATCCATACGTTCTTCACAAACACGTACAGTAAGCCCAGGACACCAAACACGGGCAAAAATTTCACGATTAAATCCATAGTTTGTAGTTATTTAAGATTTTTTTAATGGCAGCTAATGTAGTAAAATACGAAGTAATAAAAAAAATGCGCTTTTGATTATTAAAAGCGCATTTATTCGAGTTCTACGTTATCTATATGGTATAGGTCCGTTTCTTTTTGTGTTCACTTTCTTCATAGCGTTTCACACATTCGTGATAAATGGCGATGGCTTCATTGACATCACCCCAGCCACCGGTGTCCACTTTCTTCTTTTCCAAATCTTTATATACCTGAAAAAAGTGCTCTATTTCCTTTAATCTATGTGGGTTCAATTCACTAATATCATCTCTTTTGCTCCAAATAGGGTCCGAGACGGGTACACAAATCAATTTTTCATCAGGGCCTTTTTCATCGGTCATGTGGAAGACCCCCACTGGTTTCACTTCAGCAACCACCATAGGGTAGGTTGGCTCGGTACAAAGTACCAAAACATCCAAGGGGTCTCCGTCCAAGGCAAGGGTTTCTGGAATAAAACCATAATCACCGGGATACATCATGGAAGAAAACAGGGTACGGTCAAACCTAATCTTGTGCAGTGTAAAATCGTATTCGTACTTGTTTCGGCTACCTTTTGGAATTTCAATCAATACATCGAAAGTAACGGGTTCTTTTTTGGGCATTTTTGAAGTTTTGTTTTTGCAAAAATAGCCCGTATTACTGGAAAAGGATACGAAAATCGCATTAATTCGTTTAGATTCCCGTTTTCAAGGGAATGACAATTTCATCTGAATCCTAATGTTTTGCATCAGGAAGATTTTTTCAGTTAAAAATTAAATCCGAAGGTCCCCGTAATTCCGAAAGGTCGAGCATCGGGATTATCCAAGTAATTGCCCCTGAAGTTAAAGTCGATTCTTAAGATTTTAAAAATGTTCCCCACTCCAAAGGAATACTCCCAGTAAATCTGGTCTTCGGGAGCCCTTAAAGGGATGTTGCTAGGCGCGCTGAGCGCAATATTCTCATCGGAAAGTTGGCCCCAAGCTCCACGAAGTCCCACAATTTCCCGAAGATTAAACTTGCGCAACAGTGGTATCCTTGAAAACAGTCTTCCGTTAAAGTTGTGTTCCAAGTGCACTGTGGCATAGGTATCGGTGACAAACTCGTAAAAATCAAGGTTTGGAAAAACATTGTAGAGTGAAAATAACGTCTGGTTACCGGGAATCACGCTCAGAAGAGAAAGCGGCACCTCACCAAAGGTCTTCCCCAATTCCACACTACTGGTCAGTCTTCCAAATCCACCCACTTGCCATGGTTGTCTGTATGAAAACTGAAGTCGCTCATAGTCAAAATCGCTTTCCAAAAAACCGCTTATACCTTTGGTATAATTAAGAACCAAGGTGCTATGGTCATCATTTATATTGACTCGTTCCACACCGTAACCAATGGTTCGTTTGCCAGGCGTGTAAATTAAGGTTGTATTTAAATCGAACTGTTTTACTTCGGATGAAACTCCTGTTGGAGATTCCAAATCCACATAATCCAAATTAAAAGCCTCAGGCAATGCTGAACTCAAGGTTCGGAATGACCCTCCCAAACTGACTCTGAAATTCTTGGCCGGTTCAATCTCAAAGTTAAGAGTGGACAGATTTATATTGGTTAGCCGATTATTGGAGCCTACTGTCACTAGTGAAGAAGACGCAATACTACGGCCCAGAACGTCATTGGTACTGGTTAGACTTATCCCCAATTGTTCAATATCCCGTCTATTTCCCCCAGATACTATGAGCCGTGTCTTCCTATCCAACAAAAACTTCCCTGAAAATCCATGTTTGAACTTCCTGTCCCCAAAACCATAAGCCATATATCCTTCCAAACGCCAGGGGTCGTTCTGGCCAAAATAGGTTCGGGCTCCTCCCCTAAGCCGAATGCCTTCAGCGTCATTGTACCCAAAGGTGCTGTAGATGTCGCCAATGTCGAGGTTCCATTTATCTATTTCTATATAGCCTGAACCCAAAATACTCACAATGTCATAATACGTTCGGAACTTGGGGACAGTTTTTAAGGTATCCAACAGTTTAAAAATTCCCGATTCATCATCGTTTAAGGATTCTAATCGGGCATTTTTCCAAAATGTACTGTCCCTAGCAAACACTCTGGGGTCGTATGGGTCAGACTCTGACTTGTAAAATTCTTCGGGATGATTTGCATTGAACTTGTAATTATCAAAAACAGTGGTTCGCTTACCATACACTCCACGTGATTTTTCCTTTTTGGAAAAGGCAAAATCGCTCAGCATATAATCTCGTTTCAACAAAAAGACGGAGTCGTTGACCACATCAAAATCCTGCTCAATATAAATCTCTTTTACCCAGTTTATATTGGCACTTTTGGTGACCTGTAAGTTTATTTTCTTGATGGCAAAAGTGGAATCATTCACCCAGAAATCACCCTTAAAGGTAAGTTCGTTGGGCCGTCTGGGGTAATAGATAATGTTGTAACACCACTTATTATCAATAAAAGTGCTGTCCGAAAGGACATAATTATAGGTATCAATTCCTGTTTTGGAAAGTGGACTGGTAAAGCTCTTGTCAAAAAACCGGAGGTAATTATCGTAGATATTGTAGTCGGAATAGAGGTCTTCCACGAACGCGGTTATGGCCTGATTTCCCTCAAAACCAGAACTTTTGTTCCCCAAAACATCCTCTTTTTCCCGGTTTATGGTGTTATCTCCATAAACCCTTGAAAAATGTTCATTCAGGAAAAAGGGCAGGTATGTTTTTCCGGTTACCCGAGATGTATCCAAATTATCGAACATGAATTCCAGTCCTTTGAACAACTTACTCTGAATGAGCGCACTGTCGATGGTATTAAGGTCAAATTCTATCTTCTCGTACTTGTCGTACTCATATTGCTTGAACATCCGTACTCCATTCTCGCGCTTCTTCTCCCAAATCTTTCGGAGAATATCAATGGCCGGATTATCTTTTTTGGACTGTTTCCCGGTGTAGACCACCACTTCTTGAAGTTGCTCTGTGGACTCAATCAGAACAACCTCCATCCCATAGTTCACTTTTTGGGGCAAGGCTATTTCTCTGGTATCATACCCAATAAAGGAAACCTTGATGACATCATAAGTCTCATCAGATTCCAAATAAAAGCGGCCATTATCGTTGGTGATGGTACCTTCAGAAGAGTTTTTAAAAATGATATTGGCAAAGGCTATGGGTTCGCCTGATTCATCCAAAACAATGCCCCCAACCTTGGTTTGGGCAGAAATGGCCAAAAAGAATAGGAAAAAGAATACGGCAAGGAATCTTTTCATGTTTTGATATATGGGACATGTGAAAAACCATTGGGTCTTTCCGTTTTACTTTGGTTAAATTTTTACTACAAGTAATTTTTTATCAAAAACTGTTCCCTTAAAAAAGCCCCATCAACGAATGTCGATGAGGCCCAAATACCTTACAAATATAACCAAGTTTATTTATATAAAACCTTTTTAACAGCTTTGATCACATCTTCATGATTGGGTAACCATTCAGCCAAAAGTACTGGCGAGTACGGTGCCGGTGTATCCGCTGTGTTTAATTTTACGATGGGTGCATCCAAATAATCGAACGCTTTATCTTGTACGTGGTAGATAATTTCAGTGGCCACATTGCCAAATGGCCATGCTTCTTCCAAAATCACCATTCTGTTGGTTTTTTTCACAGATTTAAGGATGGCATCGTGATCCATTGGACGAACGGTGCGCAAGTCAATGATTTCACAACTGATACCTTCCTTCTCCAATTCATCAGCAGCTTTGTATGCTTCCTTGATGATTTTTCCAAAGGAAATAATAGTAACATCCGTACCTTCTCTTTTAATATCGGCCACACCCAATGGAATGGTATATTCACCTTCTGGCACTTCACCTTTATCGCCATACATCTGCTCAGATTCCATAAAAATAACGGGGTCGTCATCACGGATAGCAGATTTCAACAAACCTTTGGCATCGGCCGGGTTAGATGGCACCACTACCTTCAATCCAGGGCAGTTGGCATACCAACTTTCAAAGGCCTGGGAATGCGTGGCGGCCAATTGTCCGGCTGAAGCAGTAGGCCCCCTAAAAACAATAGGACATGGAAATTGTCCAGCAGACATCTGCCTGATCTTGGCGGCATTGTTGATGATTTGGTCTATGCCCACCAAGGAAAAGTTGAAGGTCATAAATTCTATGATAGGTCGGTTACCGTTCATGGCAGAACCTACACCTATACCGGCAAAACCCAATTCAGAAATAGGCGTATCCAAAACGCGTTCCGGACCGAACTCATCCAACATTCCTTTGGAAGCTTTATAAGCCCCATTATATTCGGCCACTTCCTCTCCCATCAAATAAATGGTATCATCCCTTCGCATTTCTTCAGACATCGCCTCTGCTATGGCCTCCCTAAACTGTAGTGTTTTCATTAACTGGTGATAAATAGATTCGTTAGTGTGCTTAAAAACGCAAGCAAAAATAGCAAAAACTAGAAGAACACAACCCTGACCTCAATCAAAAAAAAGAACAAAATTTATTATGCATGCATAATAAATTTCAGAATTTAATAGCTATCTTTGATGCCATAAACCTAAAATACATATGAAGATTTTAGTTTGCATTAGCAACGTACCGGATACAACTTCCAAAATCAATTTTACGGAAGGTGATACCAAGTTTGATACCAACGGGGTACAATTTGTGATAAATCCCAATGATGAATTTGGGTTGACACGTGCCATGTGGTTCAAGGAAAAACAAGGAGCAGAAGTTCATGTAGCTACCGTGGGTGGAGCACAGACCGAGCCCACCATCCGAAAGGCATTGGCCATTGGAGCAGATGAGGCCATTCGGGTGAACGCCGAGCCTTCTGATGGTTTCTTTGTGGCCCAACAATTGGCCGAAGTGGTAAAAAATGGTGGCTACGACCTCATTATTGCGGGTAGGGAATCTATTGATTATAATGGGGGTATGGTCCCTGGTATCTTGGCCACACTGCTGGACATGAATTTTGTAAATACTTGTATCAATTTAGAGGTGGATGGAACAAACGCCACTGCCATTCGGGAAATTGACGGTGGAAAAGAAAAAATAAGCACTTCGTTGCCCTTAGTGATTGGTGGCCAGAAAGGATTGGTTGAAGAAAGTGACCTTCGCATTCCCAATATGCGTGGTATTATGATGGCCCGAAAAAAAGCTTTGAATGTGGTTGAGCCTGTAGAGGCATCCCAACCTACCCAAGACCAAAAGTTTGAAAAACCTGCGCCGAAAGGACCCGTAAAACTGGTGGACGCCGATAACGTTGGGGAATTGGTCGACCTATTGCACAACGAAGCTAAAGTCATCTAAAAAACAAATTCCAAAATCCAAGTTCCAAGCCCATCTCGGGATTTGGGATTTGAAAAATTGAAATTTCAGAAAATTATGTCAGTCTTAGTATATACCGAATCAGAAAAAGGGAAATTCAAAAAAAGTGCCTTTGAGGTGGCATCCTACGCCTACAAAGTGGCCCAAGACTTGGGAACAAACGTTACCGCGGTCAGCTTCAATGCCAACGATGCAGCTTCATTGGGCGAATATGGGGTTTCCAAAGTTTTACAAATATCCAATGACCAATTGGCCACCTTTAATGCAAAAGCTTATGCCAGTGCTTTGGCCCAAGCTGCCGAGGCAGAGGGAGCCAAAGTCATTGTATTGAGTTCCAGCGCCGACACCAAATTTTTGGCACCTATCCTTACTGCAAAATTAAACGCGGGATATGTCCCTAACGTGGTGGCAGCCCCAGACAGCACTTCTCCTTTTGTAGTGAAACGAACTGCTTTCAGTAACAAAGGTTTCGCCCACACAGAAATTTCCGCAGATGTTAAAATCATTGGAGTATCAAACAACGCTTTTGGTGCAGTGGAGAATAGCAACTCAGCTACTGTAGAGGATTTTAGTTCCTCTTTGGCTGATGACGCCTTCACCACCAAGTCCGTTGAAGTGGACAAAGTGGCCGGAAAAGTGACCATTGCAGATGCTGACATTGTAGTTTCCGGTGGTCGTGGGCTTAAAGGTCCTGAAAATTGGGGCATGGTTGAAGAACTGGCCGAAGTGTTGGGAGCAGCAACCGCTTGTTCCAAACCCGTATCCGATATGGGATGGCGCCCGCACAGCGAGCACGTAGGGCAAACTGGAAAGCCCGTAGCGAGTAACCTTTATGTTGCCATTGGCATCTCTGGAGCCATACAGCATTTGGCAGGGATAAACGCTTCCAAAGTCAAAGTGGTCATCAACAACGACCCTGAAGCTCCTTTCTTCAAGGCCGCTGATTACGGAATTGTTGGGGATGCCTTTGAGGTAGTACCCAAACTCATCGAAAAATTAAAGGAATTTAAAGCCCAAAACGCTTAAATTTTGTTAATTTGCCCTTAACAGGGGCTGTTCAGATAACTGGTGAAGCCACTTATTTGAACAGCCTTTTTTGTTTAGGAGGAGATTTATGAGTTTAGTACGATTAAAAATAAAGGGAATATCATACAGTCAAACCCAGAATGGTGCTTACGCCCTTATTTTGAATGAGGTTGAAGGTGATAGAAAACTTCCCATAGTCATTGGAGCATTTGAAGCGCAGTCCATTGCCATTGCATTGGAAAAGGAAATTAAACCCCCACGGCCTTTGACCCATGACTTGTTCAAGAATTTTGCAGACCGATTTCAAATAGTGATAAAACAGGTCATTATTCACAAACTAGTGGACGGGGTTTTTTATTCCAGCATTATTTGTGAACGTGATAAGGAAGAGGAAATCATAGATGCCCGAACCAGCGATGCCATTGCATTGGCCCTTCGGTTTGATGCGCCTATTTTCACCTACAGAACTATTTTGGACAAGGCTGGTATTTTTCTCAAATTCTCTTCAAAAGAAGATGAAAATGAGGATGATGACAACAGTATTGTAGTGGATGAAATCCTTCAGGAAGGAGAAGCGGTAGAGATTGAATCAGGACCGGGCTCCCATGGCTACCGCGAGATGTCATTGGATGAACTCCATAAAGAACTGGAAAAGGCAGTGGCCGGCGAGGACTACGAAAAAGCTGCCAAATTACGGGACGAGATTTCCAAGCGTAAATAAATCACATACATGGGGAAAAAGACGTTAAGTTTCCTGATACTAGTTTTTATTTGTACGGCTGTATTTGGCCAAAATAACCTCCCCACAGATTCACTTAACACCACCATTGGTACTACCATCATCAATGATATTTCCGCACAGGATACCCCAGAGATGATTCCCAACCAAGGTTTTTCTATCCATACGCTATGGAGAGGAGCATTGGGTATGGCCGTTTTGATCTTGATTTCCTTTTTGTTCAGTTCCAACCGAAGAGCCATCAATTGGAAAACGGTGGGCATTGGACTAACATTGCAATTACTTATTGCCATTGGGGTTCTCAAAGTTCCCTTTGTACAATATGCTTTCGAAAAAATAGGAGAAGTCTTTGTCAGCATCCTCGACTTTACAAGGGCCGGAAGCCAATTTCTATTTGAGGGGTTAGTGGTTGACATGGATACTTTTGGATACATTTTTGCCTTTCAAGTATTGCCAACCATTATCTTTTTCTCTGCACTTACTTCCGTTTTATTCTATTTAGGTATCATTCAAAAAGTGGTGAAAGCAATGGCTTGGTTGTTATCCAAATCCTTGGGCATATCCGGTGCTGAAAGTCTTTCCGTGGCCGGAAACATTTTTTTAGGCCAAACCGAAGCGCCACTGCTTATCAAAGCCTATCTGGAAAAAATGAACAAGTCTGAAATCCTTTTGGTAATGATTGGTGGAATGGCCACCGTAGCTGGAGCTGTTCTCGCCGCTTATATTGGATTTTTGGGTGGGGATGACCCTGTATTGCGTTTGGTCTTCGCGAAGCACCTTTTGGCCGCCTCCGTAATGGCAGCACCGGGTGCCATTGTCATTTCAAAAATATTGTATCCACAGACCGAAGCCGTCAATACCGATGTCAAAGTTTCTTCAGAAAAAATTGGGGCCAATATTCTGGACGCCATTGCTAATGGTACTACCGAAGGTTTAAAGCTCGCCCTCAATGTTGGGGCCATGCTCTTGGTTTTTGTGGCTTTCATTGCCATGATCAATGGCATTTTGGGCTGGGTCGGTGATCTCACCACTTTCAATGCATGGATTGCCGCCAACTCCCCTTACGATAGTTTTTCTCTAGAAGCCATTCTAGGAACTGTATTTGCTCCGCTGATGTGGCTCATTGGGGTGGCCAATGAAGATGTTATGCTCATGGGACAGTTACTTGGTATTAAACTGGCCGCAAGTGAATTTGTAGGCTACATTCAATTGGCGGAACTGAAAGCCGTGACAAGTGACCTTCATTTTACCTATAGTAAATCCGTTATCATGGCCACATACATGTTGTGTGGTTTTGCCAACTTTGCTTCCATCGGTATACAGATCGGAGGGATTGGCTCTTTGGCCCCGGGTCAGCGAAAAGTACTGTCTCAATTTGGCATGAAAGCCGTTTTGGGTGGTTCCTTGGCCTCATTATTGTCTGCCACCATTGCGGGTATGATTTTGGGGTAGTCAGGTGAAAGGCCAGTGGTAAAAGGGTGAAGGGCAAAAGGTTTTGGGTAAATGGTAAAAAAACCTTTCAAGAAGCTGAAAAATTAACATATAGATTTCAACCTCGAAATTTTAAACATACATCGCTATGCGAAATTTTCGAGAGTTAACTGTCTGGAAAGATGGACGAATTTTAGTGAAAGAAATTTATACGCTCACCAAACTTTTACCGAACTCCGAACAATTTGGATTGATTCCACAAATTCAAAGAAGCGTTATTTCCATTCCAGCCAACATTGCCGAAGGATGCAGTAAACATTCCCAAAAAGATTTTCTTCGATTTCCTCAAATTAGTCTTGGATCAGCTTACGAATTGGAAACCCATTTAATCCTCTGTGAAGATTTAGAATTTCTTTCTCCTGAAGTAACAGATCGGGTTGTTGAAAAAATTCAAACACTACAAAAGAAACTCGTAGCCTTGATCAAACACGTTAGGCTTAACCATTAACCTTTTACCCCTTAACCCTCTAACAGTTGATAAAATCTTCATAAGTCAAACTACTGATCTATTGTCCTTTTATCCACAACCATTTACCTTTAACCCCACTATGAAACAATACCACGACCTCCTTAAACATGTGTTGGAACACGGAAACGCCAAAGGCGACCGCACTGGAACTGGAACTTTGAGCGTTTTTGGCTATCAGATGCGGTTTAACCTTGCCGATGGATTTCCCATGGTGACCACTAAAAAATTACACCTTAAATCCATTATCCATGAGTTGTTGTGGTTTTTAAAAGGCGACACCAATATTGAATACCTCCAAGAAAATGGAGTACGCATTTGGAACGAATGGGCGGATGATAATGGTGATTTGGGACCGGTCTATGGCCACCAATGGCGTAATTGGAACAGTGAAGAAATCGACCAAATCAAGGAAGTTATCGAAACACTGAAGACCAGTCCAAACAGCCGTAGAATGTTGGTATCTGCCTGGAATCCCAGCGTATTGCCAGATACTTCGGTATCCTTTGCAGAGAACGTGGCCAATGGCAAAGCCGCACTCCCCCCCTGCCACGCCTTTTTTCAATTTTATGTGGCCGATGGCAAACTTTCATGTCAACTGTACCAGCGTAGTGCCGATATCTTTTTGGGCGTTCCGTTCAATATTGCTTCATATGCCTTGTTCACCATGATGATGGCCCAGGTATGTGGCTATTTGCCCGGAGAATTCATTCACACCTTTGGCGATGCTCATATCTATAACAACCATTTGGAGCAAGTGCATCTGCAATTGAGCCGTGATCCACGCCCCTTGCCCACCATGAAACTGAATCCCGAGGTAAAAGACATTTTCGATTTTACGTTTTCTGATTTTGAGTTGTTGAACTACGACCCGCATCCGCATATAAAAGGGGTTGTGGCCGTATAACCTTTACGATGAAGTCCCTTTTTCTGTTTGTATTTTTCTTGTTCAGCTGCACCTTCTATTCCCAAGAAAGAGTGTATGCCCCAGAAGAAGTGGATCAATTTCCGATAATCGATGAAAATCCTTGCACAAATGATTTAAGCAAACGGGATTGTTTTCAACTACAATTGATGGAATTTGTACATGGAAAAATCTCATATCCTGAAAATGCATTAAAGAATGGGATTGAAGGGGTTGTCTATATGCAGTTTGAAATTGACAAAAATGGCATCATCAACAATATTAAAGCCCGCTCAGTTCGGGAAGATTTTAAAAACGAGGCCATTAAGACCTTAAGCCTGCTCCCAAAAATTGAGCCCGCTGTAAAGAACGGAATCCCGGTACCCTTCATTTTTGGGTTTCCTGTAAATTTTGCCATTCAAAAAAGTGATGACCCAAAAATCGACTATTTCCCGCAGGAACAATTGATTCACCCCAACGTCATGGAGCATCAAAATCACAACGAGTACCTTTACAATGCCGTACAGAATCAGGTTGTTTCCATTTTGGCACAAAAAAGAAATCTGTACCTCATCAAAAAAAATATAAAGGATACATTATCAATCGCCATATTGTTTGAAGTTGACAAAAACGGTCAAGTCAAAAAAAATAAAGGTAGGATCAGCATCAATTCAAGGGCATTGTACGATAAGTTTGGGCCTGACCTTGAACAAATCCCTTCTTCCTTGCCGCAGTTTAAAGTCCTAAACAAAAAACCTGACCCCATTGTCAGTACTCACCATCTGCTTTACCAATTTCTACCAATGGGCCAAAAAGAAGTGGAGTTAATACATATTCCCAATACAAAAAAGTACAAAGGAGGTGTCGTAGAGGAAATCCCTGTTTTCCCCGGCTGCAAAAACCTGACGCAAGAAGAGGCCAAAAGGTGCTTTCAATTGAAGATGCAAGAACACATTAAAAACCATTTTTCATATCCCGTGGAGGCCCAGGTAAATGGAATTTCTGGAAAAGTGAATATTATATTCATCATAACCAAAACAGGGGATATTGAAAAAATTAGAACTAGAGGGCCACATAAGGTTCTGGAAAAAGAAGCATTACGAATCATTCAACTTCTGCCCAAAATGACCCCTGGAAAGCAGAATGGAAAACCTATTGATGTACCCTATTCCATTCCCATAACTTTTAAAATGTAGTGTTCAATGGATTGGCTCAAATACCAATGCATATATTAAAGGGTTGTAGCGGTGTGACAGGAAACTTGACGAGGTCATTTTGATAGCCTCTGGCTTTTGTACATCTCCCATTATCTATGAGGTTTCTATTTTTCACAGAAACATAGAATACCCAAAATTTGTAACCAATTGCTTTTACGGAAGTATTCTATAAAAGTAAACGGTTTGAAATCCTATTTCCTTACTTGTTGCTTTGGCATACTTGTTCTCATCAATCTTTGCCATGGCCAGTCCAATGACATTGCCAAACATCAAAATTGGACAAATGACATTGATTATGTGGATTATCTTATCCGCACCAGACACCCCAATCCCTTTTACCGTATATCCAAAGAACATTGGGACAACGAACTACAAAATTTAAAGAAAAATATCGCTAAGCTTTCTGAAAAAGAAATATCCATAAAACTAAGCTCGATTGTTGCCCTTCTTAATGATGGCCATACTTTCTTGGATTTTGACGGGAATTATGGTTTTGACCATTGGTTTCCTATTCGCTTCTATGATTTTGATGATGGACTGTTCATTACGGTGGCTCATCCAGCATACAAACAACTCATTGGTAAAAAGGTTGTATCCATTTCGGGCTTGCCAGCTTCTGATGTTTTAAATGCCGTTTCCAAGGCCATAAGTGGTGACAATGCTTTTCACAAAAAAAACATAGCAGCAGCTTTTTTGTCCAACACCGCATTATTGGAAGGCATGGGAATTATTAAAAACAATCAAAATTTGATTTTACAGCTTAGTGATGAAAACGGTAAACGCTCAACTGTGGAAATAACATCGATTTCATCCTTTTACTCAACAAACTACAGAAATTGGGGAGAATTGTTCGGCCCTCCTCTAGAAGAGTACCATACTTACGTCACCCCATTTGAAAACGGCAAACCTCCCCTAAAGTATCGGGAATTTAGTGACGAGGCCCCTCCCTATTATGCAAGCAGGGAGCCGTATTGGTTCAAAAATTATCCAGAATACTCAGCATTTGTATTTCAATTTAATTTTGCCGCAGAAATTGGTCCCGAGCCTTTTAAAGACTTCTTACAACGACTTGTTGTTGCTATGAAAGAAGCAAAACCCGAAAAGCTTATCATTGATGTACGTTATTGTTTTGGTGGAGATGGAAGCATGATGGTTCCTTTGGTGAACGATATCATAACTTTCTGTAAGACTCATCCAAAAACCAAGCTATGTATCTTAACCGGAAAGCAAACTTTTAGTGCAGGGATTATGCTTGTTGCTCGATTAAAAAAGTATTTGAATGTTACCACAGTCGGTGAGCCAATGGGAGCAGGATACAATCATTATGGCGACCCCATTACGTACCAACTTCCCAACAGTGGATTAAAACTGTATTGTTCATCGGTCTATTGGCAACTGAGTCATCCGTTGAATGACTCCAATGAAATTTCAATAGAATTTCCCGTATCCGTGAATTCAACCGATTTTTTTAAGGGCGATGATAGGGCATTTCTAAAAATTGTTGAAAATAATGACCTAAGGCACATATCGGATATTTATTTGGAGGAGGAGTTAACAATCGCTGATTCAATTTATCAAAGTCGATATGCCATGTTTGGAGAACTCAAATGGTGGAACCCCATTGATGGTGACAGTGATCAAATGAACAAAAAAATCAATGTGACTTTAGAGAGGCAAAAACCGGAAAGTGCAGTAAAACTTGCCAAATTATGGACACAATATGATGCTAAAAATCCATTGGCATGGATGAAATTGGCTGAATTGTACCAACTTCAGAAAAAGTACAATTTGGCTCTGGAAACCCTTGATAAAGCCCAAAATCTGGATGGAGACCGATTAGATATAAAAGAAGCGAGGGCTGCTCTTCAAGATGCTCCAAAAGAATAGTATTGCCTGCTTGTAACACCGAGCGCCGAAATACCCATCAACTTTAAAAATTTAGTGGTATATTTTAAGGTCATCTTTTCAGACCATTAAATTCTACGAAAATGAAACAGCTCATCATCGCAATCGCTTTATCTGGGGTTTTAGTGTCCTGCAACTCTTCAGGCAAGAACAAAAAAGAAACCGACGCATCATCAGCAACTGAAACTGTTACGGACAGTACCAAAACAAAAATAAACTACGTAGCCATCGACACTGAAGAAGCCTTGATTGCCACCTCTTTAATGGCCGCCCCAGCAGCCAGTCGGGATGGGTGTACCGTCATTGGCTACAACAGTGAAGGCGAATTTGTGACCTACAAAGAAGGAAACAACGAGTTTATAGTGCTTGCCGATGACCCCAATAACCAAGGGTTCAGTGCGGCTTGCTATCACAAAAGCATGGAACCTTTTATGGCAAGAGGTCGCGAACTGCGCTCCGAAGGAAAAACAGGGCCCGAAATTTTTGATATTCGGGAAGAAGAGGCCAAATCTGGGAAACTGGATATGGGAAAACCGGGTGCTACGCTACACATCTATTATGGTCCCAAGGACACCTATGATCCCGAAACCCATAAAGTGGAAGGCGCCAAATACCGCTATGTGGTCTATTTGCCCTTTGCCACGGCAGAATCCACTGGTCTGCCCGAAAACCCTGTAAGCCCAAACCATCCGTGGATCATGAACCCTGGCACACACCGAGCCCATATAATGATTTCGCCTTTGGCGGATGGGGAAGAGTAACTCCTAAATCAATTTCAGGTAAAAAGGCGTGTTTTACATTGCTTATAGAATTGGCTTTAATTTAGAAAAACTGTAACATTCCCCCCTGTTGCGAGACCTACTCTAAAATCAATCAAAAAAATGAAAAAAGGTTTCTTGGCCTTATGGGCCTTATTAATTTTTATATCGTGTGGCAACAACAATCCTGAAAAGGGAAAAATACTGATTGTTGTTTCAAACACAGAAGATATGGGTGATCCCGAAAAGCACTTTGCCGGGAACAATCTTTGGGAAGTGGCGCCCCCCTACCATATTTTTGTTTCCCATGGCTACGAAGTGGATTTTGTTTCGCCAACGGGTGGCAAAGTACCTTTCTCCATGGATCCCGTGGGCATCAGTAGTTATACCATCAAGTATGAAAATTTTAATGGCAAGGTTGAAAATTCATTGACGCCCGACCAAGTGGATTATACAAAGTACAAAGCCGTCTTTATTGGCGGAGGGTACGGACCTTTATTTGATGTCGCCAAAAATGAGGCTATCTTACCACTCATAGCCAAAATTTATGAAAATGGCGGCGTAGTGGGAGGTTGTGGACACGGGCCCGGTGCTTTTGCCAATGTAAAACTCAACAATGGGGAGTATCTGGTAAAAGATGTAAAATTGACCGGATTCCCGAATTCCACGGAGGTGACCAAAAGTTGGGCCGCAGAAGGAACCTTATTGCCCATCATGTTGGAGGACCAACTACGACAAAATGGAGCGTTGTTCCAGACCAAAAATGACTTGGCCGATAAACATGATGTGGTCATTGACCAGCGGATTGTAACGACCATGTTTCTGCCTTCTTCAACATTAGTGGCAAAAGAAATGATTGGGGAGATTGAAAAGAAC
Source organism: Allomuricauda sp. ANG21 (assembly GCF_040705235.1). Taxonomy (NCBI): domain Bacteria; kingdom Pseudomonadati; phylum Bacteroidota; class Flavobacteriia; order Flavobacteriales; family Flavobacteriaceae; genus Allomuricauda; species Allomuricauda sp. ANG21. Next base: position 267,015 of record NZ_JBFCVT010000001.1, read on the forward strand.
TAAGTTTTTATCCATTTTTAAATCATTAACCCGGGAGCCCATTTGGCTCATTTTATGATTTAGTCTATGGAGTTGACATGGAATGGCGCCATGATTTGCGCTTGGGAAACGGCGTCGTTAAGCTTTTATGTGAAATACAACCTCCCGTAACATGAAAATTTGCAAACTCTGTAAAACAAATCACGCTAACAAAAGGAATTCTCATATCATTCCAAAGTTTTTATCTAAGCGGTTATTTGAATACACAAACCCTAGGCACCTATTAATGGTTGATAGAAAAGGAGCAAGTCGGAAAATTCAAGATACTCCAAAAGAACATCATATTTTATGCCCTGAATGTGAAAAAAGGCTAGGACTGTTAGAGACTTATTTTGCAAAAAAGATTAGGTCAATCAATGATTTTACTAATCAAAAAGATAAATTTCGAATTCATGATTATGGAAAAAATAAACTCCTAGAATGTTTGAGAATCAATCCTACTTCATTTAAGTTATTTATCTATTCCATAGTTTGGCGAGTTTCTATTTCTGAGCTAGAGATTTTTGAAAAATTCAAATTATCAGCAAAGATAGAATCAGAACTAGGGTTTTTTCTTGATGAAAATCTTAAGACGAGCCATCAAAATATGCTTAGCTCTTTCGAAAAAATCAAGAATTTACCAAATTATAATTTTACTGTGATTAAACCTTTGGCTCTTAATGACAATACCAGAGGTATGTTGACAGCATATCAAATGGCTCCGAACAATTTTTGCATCTTTACTGTTGACTATTTAATCTTCTTTTTTGATAATGAGGATAAAATTGATTCCGTTTATAAACTCTATTCAAACAAACAAAATGATGTTGTTAAAGTTGTTGTTTCTGGTGTAACTGGCTGGCAAGAATTAACTAGAGCAGTTATATTGAAAATGTTGAAGCAAGTTTAATAAATTATTTATCCCGCAACCACTCTCCAATCCCCTTGAGTACCTCCACCACACTTTGCACTTCCCTACGGGAAAAGGTGTCTTCTTCCAAATAGAACAGCATCACCACGCCGAGGTCCAAAATTTTGGCCAGTTCTTCGGGTGAGCCATAGTTGTCTTTGATACATGTTTTCAATCTACCTTCCCTTTGTGCCATGCACCAAAAGTAAATCAGCTCTTGGGATTAAGCGTCATAACAAATTATGACACTATTCATTTTTAGCTTACCTTTTGTGACCTAAACCACATCACCATGAAAAACCTTGCCCTCCACATTATCGCCATACTACTCCTGTTTGGCTGTGGCAATAAAACCCAAGAACCAACAAAAGAAGAAGCTGTGGAAAAAACTGAAGTAATGACCGAAACGATTACCAAACCCCTATTGCGACACGTTGTACTATTCAAATTTAAGGACACCTCCACCGAAGAAGATGTTGCCCAAGTGCAAGAGGCGTTCAATGGACTGCCATCCAAAATTTCAGAGATCAAAGGCTACGAATGGGGCCTGAACAACAGCCCAGAAAATTTAAACAAGGGACTTACGCATTGCTATTTCCTCACCTTTACCAGTGAAGCGGATAGGGATGCCTACCTCATTCACCCAGACCACAAAGCATTTGGAGAGGTGGCAGGTCCACATATAGACGATGTGCTTGTGGTGGACTACTGGACCAACTAAAAATGTTTAATCTTATTTCCCATGAAAGCCACTCCAGAACATCATCAGCGAATTGCAAATATGACCTTTGCTTCGGTTTACCCCCATTATGTGACAAAAGTGGAAAAGAAAGGTCGTAGCACAACAGAATTACACCAAGTAATTACATGGTTGACGGGTTTTACCGAAAAGGACATCCAAAGTTTGATAGATGAGAAAGTCACCTTTGAAGTTTTCTTTGAAAAGGCAAAACTGCATCCCAACGCCCACCTTATAAAAGGAGTAATATGCGGCTATCGCATCGAAGAAATCGATAATCCATTGACCCAACAAGTGCGTTATTTGGACAAATTGGTGGATGAATTGGCCAAAGGCCGAAAAATGGAAAAAATCCTACGGTCTTAGCCAAAACCTTTCCACTGTAACATATCCCATCTGAATCGGTCTTTGACTAAAACAACTTCCATGATCAAAAAAATCCGATTTTCACTGATAATAGTACTTGTTTTTGCTAGCTGCAATCCAAAAACTCAGCAACCCGAAGCCCAACAACCCCAGAACACCAAACAAGCCTTGCTCATTGGCACCTTTCATTACAACAACCCCGGTGCGGATGTGGCCCAAACCAAGAGTTTTGACATTTTAAACGAAAGTGCCCAAGCCGAATTAGAACAGATTTCAGAAAAGATAAAGGCCTACCAACCAGACCAAGTTTTTGTGGAATGGCCTTATGACGAGCAACAGGAATTGGATTCGCTTTACCAACTCTATTTGGAGGATACTTATTTCACCAATGACAGCCTTTCGGATTTTTACGTAAAAAATGAAATTTTCCAGTTGGCATTTCGAGTGGCCAAAAAGGTAGGGTTAAAATCGGTGCAAGCTGTGGATTATCAACATACTGATTTTCCTTTTGACAGCTTGATGACCGTCATTGAGAATTCAAAACAAGACCATTTGCAGTCGCAGATAGAAGAAACCATCACTTATTTTACGGAAGGATTCAACAGTAAAATAAAACAAGGAAGTACATTGATGGATCTTACTTATTATCTCAATTCAGAAGAGTTAAGAAAAAGAAGCAATGAATTTCACACCCAAGTCCCCTTAAAAGCTGGGGGCAAAGATAATTTTGTGGGGGCTCATCTTACGGCTGAATGGTACAGACGAAATCTTTTTATGTGGTCATTGGTGGAAAAAAGCATTTCCAACAAAGATGAACGAATCATGCTGCTCCTCGGAGCCAGCCATATTGCCCTTATTAAGGATTTTATAGACAAAAACCCTAATTGGAGTGCCGTAGAACTCCAAGAAGTGATGGGTCAGTAGCCCACAAATGTTCATTTACGTTAAACAAGCATAACGATTGCGTTAAATGGAACCGCTGTTATTTCCGTATCTTTAAGGAAGTAAAAATTTGCCATGATCCTTACCGATTCCCTTTTGGATTTCTTTTTGGAAACCCGAAAACATTCCGAAACTATTTGCGAACCCTTGGAAATTGAAGACTATGTGGTACAGCCCATTGTGGATGTGAGTCCACCCAAATGGCATTTAGGACACACCACTTGGTTTTTTGAGGAATTCATCTTAAAACCCCATGCTAAGGGATACCAAGAGTTCAATGCCGATTTCTCGTTTGTATTCAACAGCTATTATGAGACCGTAGGGAAGCGAGTGGTTCGTTCCGATCGCGGAAATCTATCAAGACCTTCGGTGAAAAAGGTGTATGAATATCGAAATTATGTCACCCAGGCAATCAAGGACTTCTTTTCGGAGCCGCAGGGCAAAGCACTCCAAGATGTTTTGGAAATCGGCATACACCATGAAAAGCAACATCAAGAGCTATTGCTCACAGACATCAAATATATTTTAGGCAATAACCCGCTGTTGCCTGCTTATTCCAATGCGTTTGAGGACCATCCGAAAGAGACCCACCAACAGGATTGGGTCACCATGGAAGAAGGGGTTTATGAGATTGGACACGCAACCCATGATTTTTGCTACGACAATGAATTGGGAAGACATAAAGTCTATTTGCAACCGTATGAAATATCAAACAAACTCGTCACGAATGGCGATTTTATAGAATTTATTGAAGCTGGTGGGTATCAACGCTTTGATATTTGGCATGCGGAAGGTTGGGATTGGGTGAACCAAAACCACATTTCTGCCCCACTGTACTGGCACCAAATTGAAGGCCAATGGTGGCATTATACCGCAAAAGGACTTCAAAAGGTGGATTTAGAGACTCCGGTGACCCACATTTCATACTATGAGGCCTTTGCCTATGCCCAATGGAAAGGGTTTCGATTACCCACAGAATTTGAATGGGAGGCGGCACAAGCTTACTTTCCTTGGGGCAAGCGCTGGGAATGGACAGAAAGTGCTTATCTGCCCTACCCCAACTATACAAAACCCGATGGTGCCCTCGGCGAGTACAATGGTAAATTCATGGTCAGTCAAAAAGTGTTGCGCGGAGGTTCGGTGGCCACATCCGCAAAGCATACGCGACCTACCTACCGTAATTTTTTCCATCCGCAGTTACGCTGGCAATTTACGGGTTTAAGGTTAGCCAAATAATCCCGACTTAACTGTTATGCCACAAAAAACCACAACCACATTTGCCACTGCATTTGAGCGTGAAGTCCATGAAGGGCTTACCGCCTTTCCAAAATATCTCTCCTCCAAATATTTTTATGACGAGGTGGGTGATAAGCTTTTTCAGGACATCATGGCCATGCCGGAATATTATCTTACCGATTGTGAGTTCAATATTCTGGACGCGAACAAAACAGCCATTGTTGACCTTTTTGCATCGGATGGAGAACCCTTTAGCCTGTTTGAATTGGGAGCAGGTGACGGTAAAAAAACCAAAGTTTTACTTCGTCATTTGGTGGAAAGAAACATCCGGTTTGATTATCGGCCCATCGACATCAGTCAGAATGCGCTAGATCAGCTGGAAACAGCATTGCACAAAGAGCTTCCCGAGGTGGACATCAACCCATTGCAAGGCACCTATTTTGATACGCTTCGCGATATTGGGGAAAGCAATGGGCGACGAAAGGTGATTTTGTTCTTGGGCTCCAACATTGGCAATCTCTTGCATCCGCAGGCGGTGGAGTTCCTCAAAAATATGCGGAAGGTCATCAATAAAAACGACCTCATTTTTATGGGTTTTGATCAAAAAAAGAATCCACAAACCATCTTAGATGCCTACAACGATAAAACGGGAATCACCGAAGCCTTCAACAAAAACATTTTGGCGCGCATCAACAAAGAAATGGGTGGCGATTTTAATCTCGACAACTTTCTGCATTGGGAGGTCTACGATCCACAGACTGGAACAGCAAAGAGTTATTTAGTGTCCAAAGTAGAACAAGTGGCCTATATAGATCGTCTGGATTTGGAAGTCCCTTTTAAACGATGGGAGACCATCCATACCGAAATTTCACAAAAATATGATGATGCCGTGGTACAATGGTTGGCCGGAAAGGCCGGGCTAGAGATAGCCACCTCTTTTTCGGACGAAGAGGAAAGCTACAAGGATTACGTTTTCACCAAATGAAACAAAAACCGCCATTGAAGTTGGGGAGCTCCAATGACGATTCTATAGGTTATACTTCCAGAACAGCGTTCTCAGTTCCAGCGTACTCGTTCCATTGAAAACGATCTGCCTCCTCATCGTTGGTATAGGAACCATCAATGATGTACCTAAACTCGTACGAATTCTCTTTTGGAAGTTCAAATGTTCCTTTGAAAGTTCCATTCTTCAACTTCTTCAAAGTGCTACCTTTTGGGTTCCAATTGTTAAAATCCCCCACTACAGCAACTTTGTCAGCCTCTTCTGCAGGAACAGTGAATGTTACCTTGCAAACAGGCTTGCTTTTTAGGTATTGCTTCTTAATTGCCATGGTACTAAAAATTTAATTCCGGTACAAAGCAATACATAAAACTGCTTATTTACAATTCGTTACCTTCGATTTATCAAATTGATAAAATGCCCCTAACCTTTGGGTTACTTTTGTCAATTTACTTCTCTGTTTTTTATCAATTATCTTTTTGACAACCAACGTTTTAAAAGTGTTGTAATGACATCGATTTCTTCAACGGTATTGTAAAAATGAAAGCTTAGACGCACACCTCCCCCGCGGGGTGATACGATTACATTTTCTTCCGTTAACTTGTTGAACAATTTCTCGCCTCCCTTTATATTGAAAATGGTACTATGTTGCTCCCGGTCCAATATGTTTTGGTCCAAAAGTCCCAGTTCTGAGAGTGCAGTTTTAGCTTTGTTGGACAGTTTTTGCAAATGCGCCTGAATATCTTCCTGACCTATTTCATCCAAAAAATTGAGTGCGAATTCAAGGCTTCCAAAGTTGAAGGAATCCAAATGACCCGGCTCCAAATACTTACAAAAGGGAATGCTGTTTCGTTTGGACTGGTCATTATCCACAGAACCGTTACCGATGCCTTTCAGTTCAAATTGGTCCATAACGGCATCCTTCACCAAGTAAAATCCGTTGCCGTAACCTCCCAACAACCATTTATAGGCACTGGCCCCCATTATATCAAACCCAGATTTTTCAAAGTTGAAGGGCTCCGTACCACAGAATTGGGTACCATCACCAATGATCAATAGGTTAGGAAAGTCCTTCTTCAATTTTTTTATAAAATCAAGGTTTACTTTTACCCCGTTCACCCATTGCACCACACTCAACGCCAACACATCAATATCTCCGGTTTTCACCTTTGCATGGATGTTCTCTTCCATGTGTGCATCAATATCCACATACTCCCTTTTAAAATTACGAGTCTCAAAGGGCCAGTTTACCGAAGGGTAATCGTTTTGGAGCAATAGGACTTTTTTATCGGTAGAGAGTCCTTCCAGCAGCAAATTCAGCCCCAAACTAAAATTGGGCACCAAAGCCACGTTCTCGGGTTTGCAATGAAAAAACTTCCCTATGGTTTTCTTGATTATGGGCATGTGGGCAAAGCTTTTGGCCTTCATCTCACTTCCCCCAATGAGAAAATCAAGGTCATGCCCTTGTCGCCATTCCATAAGGTCTTCGCTTAAAAGACCAGCAGAAGCCGTATTGGCATAAATACATTGGTTTAGAACGGGAAACTTTTTTCTTAGGTTCTGCATTGCTGAGTATTTGGATACAATTCAATTATCTTTGTTGATAAAGATAGCCATTCCATGTTGTCCTTTGGTAAAAAGAAAAAGACAGAAATAAACGTTGAACAGCACGAGCTTCTGGAGAGAGCACAAAAGCGAATAAAACAGAAGAAACGCTTGTTCTCCCATGTGGTCCTATTTTTGATCGGGAGCTTGTTTTTGCTCTTGGCCAACAAGATTTTGAAGTACGGAGAAGCGTATGATTGGTCCATTTGGGTGATTATTTTCTGGACTTTTTTATTGACCTTGCATACATTCAATGTTTTTGTAACCCATAAGTTCATGGGCAAGGATTGGGAGCGACGGCAACGAGAACGCTTGGTGGAACAACAGAAAAAGCGAATTGCTGAAATTCAAAAGGAAATTGAAACTGACTTTCCGTTGTCCAAAATCAATAAAAAAAAAGATTCGTGAAGCGACTGATCATTATAGCCGCTGCTTCGGAAAACAATGCATTGGGCAAGGACAACGACTTGGTTTGGCACCTTCCTGATGATTTTAAGCGTTTTAAAACCCTTACTTCGGGCCATAAAATAATTATGGGCCGGAAAACCCTGGAAAGCTTTCCCAAGCCATTGCCAAATAGGGAGCATATTGTCATCACCCGAGATAAAAAATACACGCCCAAATTCCAGAGTACGGTGGTACATTCCATTGAAGCTGCCATTGATTTGGTGGGTAATAATGAAACTGCCTTTATTATTGGCGGCGGTGAAATCTACAAACAGGCCATGCCTTTGGCCACCGATATGGAGCTTACACGGGTACATGGTATTTTTGAAGCAGATACCTTTTTTCCCAAAATCAATCCGAATAATTGGGAGTTGCTCAAAGAGGAGCATCACCCAAAGGATGATCGACACAAGTACAGCTTCACCTATCTCACCTACACAAAAAAGTAAAGTTTAGAAATCCAGATATGCCATTTGGGCATCGGAATCTTCAACCAAGTTCCTGAGAACTTCAATGCCCTTATTGGAGTAAAAAATAGCTTTTCCCTCATGATTTGTAGCACTCAACAGATTGTTTTTTTCAAGGATTGCTTTGGTCTGCCGGGCAACGGCTTCCCCTGAATCAATTAGGGTAATGTGCGCGGGCAGAATGTCCTTCAGCAATGGAATGAGATAAGGATAATGGGTACAGCCCAGAACCAAACAATCTATGTTTTGGTCCAACATGGGCCGTAAAAAAGAGAGTAACAATCCCCGTGTCACAACAGAGTTGGTTTGCCCCGTTTCTATCAGTTCCACTAAGCCTTTGCCCTCCTGTTCAACTACGGTTATGCCTTCTGCGAAGAGTTTTGAGGTATTGTGGAACAGACTACTGGAAAGTGTCCCCTTTGTTGCCAACACCCCCACTTTTTTGGTCTTGGTGTGAAGGGCCGCAGGTTTAATTGCGGGTTCAATCCCTATAAAGGGAATGTTGTAATTGGCTCGGAGATAATCAATGGCATTGGTGGTGGCGGTATTGCAGGCCACTACGATAAGTTTGCAGTTCTGTTCCAATAAAAATTCGGTGTTCTTTATGCTAAGTTGAAGGATTTCCTCTTTGGATTTTTCACCATAGGGAGCATTGGCACTGTCCGCCAGATAGATGGTATCTTCATGGGGCAACATTTTTTTTATTTCCTTCCAGATGGAAGTGCCCCCAACTCCAGAATCGAAAATGCCAATGGGTCTGTGCATATCCAAAAATAGATACTTAAAATTTTATGGAACAAAAAAACCGCTTTCTCTTTTTGGAAAAAGCGGTCTGTATTCTTGTAAAATATTGTTCTTAGAAGCCCAATTCCTGCTTAACAGCTGGCAATAGGTCTTTTCCTTTGGCCACGATCAAGCTTAATCCTGGGCTTGCATCAATCACATAGTCGAACCCTTGGGCCGCAGCTACTTTTTCGATGGCATTTTTTGCCTTTTCAGAGATAGGTGCGAACAATTCTTGTTGCTTCTTCTGCAATTCTTGCATGGCAGCTTGCTCTGCTTCCTGAATATTTTGTTCAAAACCTTGAAGCTCTTGGGCACGTTGCTCGTTTTCCTCATTGGTTTTAGAGGAGGCTTCGTTTTGGTACTGGGTCAATTTGTTTTGAAGCTCCTTCATTGAGCTCTGTATATCCGCTCTGTAGGTTTCCTGTAGTTTCTTCAACTCGGCCTGCGCAGCCTTCATCTCCGGCATTTCAGACAATAATTGCTGAACGTTCACGTGCGCAACCTTGCTCTGTGCATTTACAAAACCCGTAGCCGCTACAAACAATACAAGGGCCACAGCGATTCTTTTTACATTTTTCATGATTCTAAGTTACTATTTTGATGTTAAATTTAGTGCTCCACTTATTTACTGTTGTATGGAATCCTTTTGTTGTTCTTGCGCTTTTTCACGCTCTTCCAATTTGGCTTTACGTTTGGCCTCGCGCTCTTCCAATAATTTTTTTCTTCGTTCCTCGTAGGCTTTCTTTCGTTCTTCCCTTAGCCTTAATTGTTCGGCTCTTCTGTCTTCCACAGCTTTGGCGTTTGCCTCTTGTATGGAATCTGTTCTTTCTTGTCTTTCTCTTAGTGCGTCACTGATTTCATCCTCACCTTCTTCCTCTTCCATGAACTGCTCCAATCGGTTACGCTCTTCTTGTTTTCGATTGGATGCGCTTATTTTTCGTGTGCGTCCTATCTCTCTTAATACCAAGTCGCTGATATCGTGCCTTTTTTCGGAGTACAACATTACAACATCTGCCGATTTATCAAAAATAAAATCGTATCTTTTATTCCCTCCAATTTTTTGGACTTCGTTGAATACTTGGTCCTGAATGGGCTGGATCAACAGCTGTTTCTGCAGTACCAAATCCCCTTTTGGTCCAAAGCGATCTTGTTGGTAGTCCAACATTTCCTTCTCCAATATCTGAATCTCCTCTTCACGCTCCGTGATCAGTTCGTCAGTCAGCAGCACTTTTTCCGCCATTAGATCTTTTTTCATCTGCTCAATGACGCTTTGTTTCAACTCAATCTCCTTCTTCCACTTTTGTGCCTTAGCTTCCAACTGTTCAGTGGCATCTCTATACTCCTCTACATTTTCAAGAATATATTCCATATCCACGTACCCTATGCGTACACCCCGTTGGGAAAAGCCATAAAAAGATGTCATCAAAACAAGTAATGACAAAAGAACTTTGGTATTCATCTTATCCGCTTTTTACATAGAAAATATCGTGCCAAAATAACTAATTAATTTAAAATGAGCTATTTATAAACTACACGATTCTTATTTTCCTTTGATTAAAACTGCTGCCCGATGATGAAGTGCGTTTGCCAGCCACTTGGCCCTACTGATGCAGGTTGTGCGTCGCTATCGAAGCCGTACCCAAAATCAATTCCCAAGAGACCGAATGCCGGCATAAAAATACGTAGCCCCACTCCGGCAGATCTTTTTAATTCAAACGGATTAAACTCACTAAAATTGTTGAACGCGTTCCCTGCTTCCAAAAATGACAGTGCATAAATGGATGCTGATGGCTTCAGGGTGAGCGGATAACGCAACTCCAATGAGAATTTATTGTATATGGTTCCTCCATCCCTTTCAGCGTTTCCGGTAATCGGGTTGGTACTGAACGGCGTTAGCGAACTGTTTTCATATCCCCTTAGCTGAATCACATCCCTGCCATCCAAGGTAAAGTTTCCAAGACCATCACCTCCCACAAAGAAACGTTCAAAGGGAACATTACCAATATCATTGTTATAGGCACCAAGGAAACCAAACTCTGCGTTGGTCCGCAGCACCAATTTGTCCACCAAATTTGTATACCAGTCTCCCTTAAACTTAACTTTATAAAACTCCAATAACTTAAAACGCTCTTCTTCAAATTGTTCCAAATTATCGCTCAACCGCGCAAACTCCAACTGTTCATCAATGTCTGAAGGGTTGGGACCAATTTCCAAAAGTCTTTCGGTAGTTGTTCTAATATCTTCCTTAAGTTGCTTGTAATCCTTTGAACTAAACAGGGAATACGGTGGGGTAAACTTAGCTGTAATCTCGAAGTTTGACCCGGACATGGGGAATATTCTATTGGGACCCTGGGAACTCCTTGATATACCAAAGGTATAGCTCAACGAATTGGAGCTACCGTTACCAAAATTGAACAATCCATTGTTAAAATCATTAAAATCATATAACTGGTAGCTCAACGAGTGGGATACCGTAAAAAAGTCATCGGGCCAGGTCACCCGTTTCGCCAGACCAGCGGAAACCCCGGTAATGGAGAACCCTCTGCTCTTGTCCACATCAATCCTTCCTCTGCTGGTAAAATCAGTGGCAAACTGTTGGGTCCTGGACAACGAAAGATTGAAACGCACAGGTTTTTTACCCCCCAACCATGGTTCGGCAAAATTAAGACTGTACACGCGGAAGGTTCTACTGGCCTGCAAACGCAAGGCAAACGTTTGACCATCACCCATGGGCACCGGTTTGTACGCCTCGCCATTAAAAATATTTTTTAAGGAGAAGTTACTGAACGAAAGTCCCAATGTGCCTATGAAGCCACCGCCACCAAATCCACCTTGTAGTTCTATTTGACTGGAACCTGCTTCCACCAAGCTATAATTAACATCCACGGTTCCTTCATTGGGGTTTGGGTTTTGGATATCTGGTTTTATCTGCTCAGCATCAAAGAACCCTAACTGTCCCAATTCACGGATACTCCTTACCAAATCATCCTTGCTATATTTTTGACCTGGTCTTGTACGCAACTCCCTAAAAATTACATGGTCATTGGTCTTGTCGTTTCCGGTAACGGTTACGTGGTCCAAGAAAGTCTCTTTTCCTTCTATGATCCGAATTTCAAAATCGATGGTATCGTTTACGGCAGATACTTCTACCGGGTTGATACTGGAAAATAGATAACCATTGTTTTGGTACAGGTTGGTCAAATCATTGGCATCTGGTTTAGAATCATCGGCTATCCGTTCCTTGAGCAACACCCCGTTATAGGTTTGTCCTTTTCTAATCCCGAGAACCTGACTCAATTGTCGGTCTGTATAAACCGTATTCCCCACAAAATTGATGTCCCCGAAGTAGTATTTGTCCCCTTCTTCGACCTTGATTTTCAGGTCGATGTTCTTTTCATTAACCTTGATAAAAGTATCAGAAAGCACCCTTGCATCCCTATATCCCCGTTCGGCATAGGTGTCCACCAAATTGGAAAGATCTTCCTCATAATCTTCCTGAATGTATTTGGATTTCTTCCAAAAACGATAGAATTTCTTCTTTTTGGTATTCTTTAATGATTTTCTGAGACGCTTGTTGGAGAGTTTTTCGTTACCCTCAAAAGTGATGCTCCTGATTTTTACCTTATCGCCTTTGTTGACATTGATCACCATGTTCTCGGTATTGGTGGCCGAGGTATCCGGTGCAGTGGCAATATTTACTTTGGCATTGAGATATCCTTGTTTTTTATATTTGTTTTGAAGGTAGTTTTTGGTGTTGGCTATTAAACTTTCGGTAATTTTCTTGCCTTTTTTAAGGTCGGTATCGTTGATGATATCCTCTACCTTACGTTTTTTAACGCCATATACTGTTACATTGGCCAAGGTAGGACGTTCGGTGATGTTCAATTCCAAGAAAATCTTGTCATCCTCAATATCGGTGTAGTACATCTCCACATTGCTGAACAACTCTAAGCTCCACAACTTTTTGATCACTGCACTGATCTCGTCCCCAGGCACGGTAATGGGTTGTCCTACACGCAAACCTGTATAGGTCTTGACCGTCTGCTCATTGTAGCTTTGCAGACCGGTGACCGTGAGCCCTCCCAGAATATACTGCTTTCCGTCCTCAAAGGGGATGTCCTGGGCAAAGCCCTGTGCGGAGAAAAGTAATAAGGGGAGAAGTAATTTCAGGTATGGTGTTATGCAGTTTTTTATACCTTTAATTGAGTTGTTCGCTAGTTTTTCCAAATCGTCGTTCTCTATTTTGGTAACTTAATATTGCCTCTACCAAATGATGCTCTCTAAAATCAGGCCAAAATACATCAATAAAATATAATTCGGCATATGCAATCTGCCACAATAAAAAATTGCTTATCCTATGTTCACCGCTGGTGCGGATAAGCAAGTCGACATCTGGCAAAAAATGCGTGTAAAGATGTGTATTTATAACGGCTTCATCAATATTTTCCGGTGAAATTATATTATTTTTAACTTTGGCACTTATCTCTTTTACAGCGCTTTTTATCTCATCCCTAGAGCCATAGCTAAGGGCCAGCGTAAGGATCATTCCTGTGTTTTCTGATGTTTTTGATATGACTTCGGAAAGTTCTTTTTGGGCCTTTTGGGGCAAAGAGTCAATCTTGCCAATGGCTTTTAGTTTGATGTTGTTCTTGTTAAGGGTTTCCAATTCCTTGCGCAACGAGGCCACTAAAAGCTTCATCAAGGTCTGCACTTCCACTTTGGGACGGTTCCAGTTTTCTGTGGAAAAAGCGTAGAGAGTTAGGCACTCTATTTGCAGTTTGGCACAGTTTTCAACCGTGTTTCGCACTGCTTCCACTCCATTTTCATGCCCAAAGACACGGAGTTTACCGCGTTGTTTGGCCCATCTTCCATTTCCATCCATAATGATGGCAATGTGTTTTGGCAATCTCTCTTTGTTGACCTCGTCTAGCGTATGCATTTTATTGAAAACAATCCTGGCAGGGCTTTCTTCCAAAGGTGTACGTGAGTGTAAAACCCGTGAAAACATACCAGTCATCGCTCAATATATTGCCGAATCTAAATTGCTCAAAATTGGAACCTTCGGGGTTACTTGCGTCCAAATTGTCCGTAAACGTATACCGGGCTCCAATTTCGGCGCCAAGAATCAGGAATTGATTTAACCGATACTTTGCCCCAACCGTCATTGGAATTGCAAAACTACCTTCTTTTTGGTTAATATCCTGCACTTGAAGGGCATCAAAATACATAAAATCATACCTGAAATAGGTGAAACCCGTGTAAAGATAGGGTGTAAAGGCCGGTCCGAGCTTGTGAAGATTGTACTCAACAAAGTTAAATTCCAACCCTAAGGAAGCTTCCAAAATGGAATTGTCCACAATATAACCGCGTTGTTGGCGGGATTGCATGTGCGATTTTGTATCATCTGCGGTAACATCACCATACAAAACACTGGCGCGCCAAGCATACCTTTTACTCTTGTTCCATTTAAAAATACCGCCAAATGCAGGTCCAGACGGCAAGATATAATTTGTTCTTCCTACATCCCCTATCATGTTGGCCCCACCCGCAAAGACTCCAATTTCATAGGTCTGCGCACTGACCTTGAACATACAGCACAAAAAAATAGCCAAAACTATTCGCATACTATCCAAAAAATTTCACGTATTAAGAGTAAAGGAAGGTCAATAAGTATACTGTTATGATGGTTCTCCTTTGTTAAACAGTTTTTAGTCCCATTTATTGTTTTTGACATGTTCAATTCCTGCGATCTTCCCCCCAAAGCAATTTGTTGCGAAGTGTTTTCCAAAAACTTTCTGATTTGTACTCTATCATTTTGATGGTAAAATTGGACTTTTTTATCTTGATTTCCTTACCATTGGGTATATCTGCAATCCTGGAATCCAAAGAGACCAAATGGGTCTGTTCCCTTCCGGAAACCCGTAACCGTATTTCGGTATCGTCGGAAATGACCAGAGGGCGGGCATTTAAATTATGTGGCGCAATAGGGGTTAGAACCAACGCTTTTGCCGATGGAGCGATCACCGGACCATTACAGCTCAATGAATACCCTGTGGAGCCTGTTGGGGTTGAAACAATAAGACCATCAGACCAATACGATGTAAGGTATTCATCGTTCAAATACGTTTCCACTGTGATCATGGAGGTGGTGTCCTTGCGACTGACCGTAACTTCGTTCAACGCAAAATTAAGCCCATTGAATTCATCCAAATCCGAGTTGAGCTCCACCTCAACCAAGGTCCGTTCTTCAACCGAATAATGCCCGGCCACAAACTCGGTTACCAGTTTACGGACGCTTTCTTTTTTAAAGGTCGACAAAAACCCCAGTCGGCCCGTATTTACGCCAACAATGGGAATTCCATAGTCCTTTATATAGGTTACCGCACGCAACATGGTGCCGTCGCCCCCAAAACTCACGAACATATCAAAAGTGGAATCCAATCCTTTGGATTGGGAAAACGTACCTCTAAAAAGTTCTTTGGAAAAACCGGAAACCAGTTGAAGAAATTTTTCTTCGATATACACCTCTGAGCTTATCTTTTGGAGTTCATCCAAAAGTTCCAGCATACAGGTTCTGTCCTCGTCCTGAAAAGTTTGACCGTAAATAGCAACTTTCATGTTACACGTTAAGGTATTTTTCCAAATAATCTGACCGCTGTTTTAAATCTTCCAAAAACTGGTCGTCACTATTTCCAAAGACAATGGTGTAGTTGTATCGTCTAAAGGTCTGGGCCACCTCATTTAAGTTTTGTCCGCCGATTTTTAGGGTAATCTCAACAATGTCATTCTCCGAATTGGTTATAAAAGCTCCCAATAAACGGGCGTTGTTGCTTTCCACGATTTGGGCAATTTCACTGAAAGAATAATCTTTTATTCCAACCGAAACTACAAGAATGCCGCCCGGTTCCTTAAAAAAAGGAGTGTCTATGAACACGCTTACAATATCCTCTAAATCATAATAACCCGTAATTATCTGGTTCTCGTCCAAAATGGGCAAGATATTGGCCTCATTTCTGGAGAACATTTCAAGCACGTCCAACCAAGAGGTTTCCTTCGTCACAAAAAAGTTTTCCAACTCATACCTGAATTCCTCAATCTTCTTGTTGGGCTCAAAGCAGGCCAAGTCATTTTCGGACAACAATCCCAAATAGGTGCCATTCTCTGTAATGGCCACATGGGAATAGGTGGTCTCCTCAAAAAATTGAATGGCGTCCTTCAAAGTTTCCGAAACCTCATAAATGGGAACGGTAGTTATAATTTGGTTCTGAATCTGCATAGAATGTCTATTAGGTGCAAAATACTAATTTTAAATCGCAAAAGGCATGCCTAATTCTTATTTTTGCCAATCTAAAAAAGAACTCCATGACAAAGTTAAGTGTCAACATAAATAAACTGGCAACTTTACGAAATTCAAGGGGCGGCAACGTTCCCAATCTTATAACTTCGGCCCAAGACATTGAGTCTTTTGGGGCACAGGGCATTACCATTCATCCAAGGCCGGATGAACGTCACATTCGTTACCAAGATGCCCGTGATTTGAAAAAAGTGGTCACCACCGAATTCAATATTGAAGGCAATCCCATTCCAAATTTTATTGATTTGGTGCTGGAAGTAAAGCCAACACAGGTGACCTTGGTACCCGATGCCGAGGACGCCATCACCTCAAATGCTGGTTGGGACACTATCAAACACAAGGATTTTTTAGTAGATGTGATCAAAACCTTCAAAGCGAGTGGCATTCGCACCTCCATTTTTGTGGACCCCAATGTTGATATGGTAAAGGGCGCTGCCGAGACGGGCACAGATCGCATTGAACTTTACACAGAAAGTTTTGCCCACTTGTACGACCAAGGTAAAAAAGAAGAAAGTATTCAGCCTTTCATCAATGCTGCCAAGATGGCGCATGAGTTGGGCTTGGGCATTAATGCAGGACACGACCTCAGTTTGGACAACATTAAGTTTTTCAAAGAAAACATTCCCCATTTGTTGGAAGTTTCCATAGGTCATGCCCTCATCTGCGAATCCATTTACTTGGGGATAGAAAACGTCATCAACATGTACTTGAACAAATTGAAATAATGGAGGTTTTACATTCAAAAATAGAGGGAGAAGGAAAGCCATTTATCATCTTACATGGTTTTTTGGGCATGTCGGACAATTGGAAGACTTTGGGAACCCAATATTCAGAGAATGGGTTTGAAGTGCATCTGGTAGACCAACGTAACCACGGTAAAAGTTTTCATTCCGATGATTTTAATTATGACCTATTAAGTGATGATGTCATCAATTATATGGACCATCACAACATAGATGCCGCATTTGTATTGGGCCATTCCATGGGCGGAAAAACAGCTATGCAATTGGCCACTTCGCATCCAGATAGGGTCACCAAATTAATCGTGGCCGATATTGCCCCAAAATATTACCCGCCGCACCATGAATTCATATTCAATGGCCTTTCCCATTTGGATTTTGACATGATATCAGACCGCAGGGAGGCCGATGAAGAACTGGCAAAACACATAAAAGATAGAGGGGTTCGTCAATTTTTGCTCAAAAACCTGTATTGGGTTGAAAAAGAAAAACTGGGATTCCGCTTCAATTATAAGGTACTCAAAGAGCGAATGGAAGAGATTGGCGAAAACATTTTTCCCAACGCGGTTTATGAGGGTCCTGCCCTATTCGTTCGTGGTGACCGTTCCGAATATATACAGTCCAGTGATTTTCCTGAAATCAAACGGCATTTCCCTAAAGCCCAAATTGAAACCATTGATAAAGCTGGACATTGGCTACATGCAGAAAACCCCAAACAGTTTTTTGAAAAGACCTTCACCTTTCTAAATTCATAAAATTTACCCCATTTTATTATGCATGCATAATTTTTTTGCCTATTTTATTGTCTGAATAACAAATTTGACCTAGTTTTGGTTAACCCCGTTTTAACCATAAGTTTAACATAAACTAACTCAAATAGATTTTGGATATGAAAAAGTTGTATGCCTTACTTCCCTTTTTAGGCCTATTCTTGATTGCATGTGAAGAAGATACTACCCCCATTGACAACACACCAGACCCTGTAGAATACACTGCTGGAACAGCGGATTTTTCAAATTACGTTGCCGTAGGGAACTCCCTTACGGCCGGTTTTTCGGACAACGCACTTTTTAGAGCGGGCCAAGAAGCCTCTTTTCCCAACATGCTTGCGGCCAATTTTGCCCTAGTGGGAGGAGGTTCTTTTGAAATTCCCTTTATGGCGGACAACCTAGGAGGTGCCACTATTGGCGGCGAAACAGATGCCAATATGGACGGCTCGCCAGATATCGGCAACCGACTGATTTTGACCTTTGCCGCAAGCGGTCCTGCGCCTACCCCAGTTTCTGGGCAAGGAAGCACTGAGATAACCAATAAACTTTCTGGGTCCTTCAACAATATGGGAGTTCCCGGTTCTAAAAGTTATGAGCTTCTTGCGCCTGGCTACGGTAGCTTGGCTGGCTTGGCCGTTGGTGCCGCAAATCCCTATTTTGTACGATTTTCATCAGGGGAAAGTGCAACGGTAGTTGGAGATGCGGTGGCTCAAAATCCATCGTTTTTCACCCTATGGACCGGAGCAAACGATGTACTTCTTTACGCCACTGGAGGCGGTACTGGGATGGATCAAACTGGAAACCTAAATCCCAGCACCTATTCCCGAAACGATTTAACCGACCCCAATGTATTTGCAGGTACATTGGATGCCATCCTTCAAGCCATGACGGCCAATGGTGCAGATGGTGTTATCGCCAATTTGCCCAATGTAACGGATATTCCCTATTTCACCACGGTACCGCATAATCCTGTTCCTTTGGATGGCGCTACAGCTGAATTACTTAATGGTGCTTATGGCGCCTATAATGCAGGGTTGGCCCAATTACAAGGACTGGGAGCCATTACAGAAGATGAATTGGCTCAACGAACCATCAGTTTTTCTGCAGGCGAAGGAAATGCTGTGGTCATCATTGATGAAGACCTTACGGATTTAACAGGGTTCAATCCCGCTTTAATCAATATGCGACAAGCAACTGAAGAAGATTTAATGGTATTGACCTCAAGAACGTTTATCGGTACTTTGGCCAATCCAGCCGACCCTACTTCAATCAATGGCGTTGCCATTCCACTTGCAGACCAATGGGTGTTGACTCCCGCAGAGCAAGAACTTGTAGAAAACGCGTTGGCTGCCTATAACCAGACCATCGCAGCTTTAGCCACCGCTTACGATTTGGCCTTTGTTGACGCCAATGCCCTATTGACTGAATTAAGAACCAGTGGTTTTCAACAATCAGATGGAAGTATTGTCACTGCAACCTTTGCAACAGGAGGCGGGTTCTCTCTTGATGGTGTCCACCCATCTCCAAGAGGTTATGCCATTCTTGCCAATGCTTTCATAGAAGCCATTAATGCTAAATACGGTTCCAATTTGCCCGGGGTAAACCCCTTGGATTATACGGGACTATACATTAACTAAACAACGTTTTATTTCATTATCTTGAAGGCACCGTTTAATCGGTGCCTTTTTTAATTAAAACAACCCTAAAACATAAATTCATGAAACTAATTTTGAGACTTTTATTGAACGCTTTGGCCGTAGTTATCCTTTCCTATATTCTGCCCGGTGTAGGAGTGGATTCCATGCTCACTGCCATTATCGTGGCCGTGGTCTTGAGCATTCTTAACTTTATCGTGAAACCCATCTTGGTTATTTTAACATTGCCAATCACCATTGTCACACTTGGACTCTTTCTACTGATTATCAATGCAATAATAATTCTCATTGCCGCCAATGTTATTGATGGCTTTCAAGTGGTGAATATTTGGTGGGCCCTAATTTTTAGTCTTTTGCTCTCCTTTTTACAGTCTATCTTACACTCCATTCTCAAGGAAGATGTATAGAATGGACTTTTGTTTGACATTCAACGCTTTAAAAAGTTGCTGCCAAACCAAAAATGCATTACTTTTGCCACCCATTTTTGAATAGCAAATTAGGTAGGAGATGAACATTACTAAAGAGCAGATTGACGATCTTAATGCAGTTGTAAAAGTCGCCATCAGTAAAGAGGATTATCAAGACAAAGTAGAAAAAATTCTGAAAGACTACAGAAAACAGGCCAATATCCCTGGATTTCGGAAAGGACAGGTTCCTATGGGACTTATAAAAAAGCAGTACGGAAAGGCGGTATTGGTAGATGAGGTGAACAAGCTGTTGCAAGACAATCTCAACAAATACCTTACTGAGGAAAAATTGGATGTCTTGGGCAATCCACTTCCCAAACAGCAAGAGAATTTTGATTGGGACAACGATAATCTCGATTTTGAGTTTGAATTGGGATTGGCTCCAAACTTCGATGTTAACTTGAAGACTAAAAAAGCTGTTACCCAATATAAAATTGTAGCCGACAAAAAGATGATTGACGAGCAAGTGGAACGTATTCAAAAACAGTACGGGAAACTTGTTTCAAAAGATGAAGTGGGCAAAAAAGATGAGGTTACTGGTTTCTTCGCCAACGAAGAAGAAGATATTGATCACAAGACCACCATCGAAATTAACAATATTAAAAGCAAAAAGGCTGTTGATGCCCTTGTTGGGAAAAAAGTAGGCGATTCGGTAACACTTTCCACAAAAGGTCTTTTTAAAGAGGACTACTTATTGTCCAGCGCATTGGGTATTGCCCGTGATAAGACGGACAAATTGAATATAGATGTGACCTTCACCATTGAGGAAATCAATGAAAGGGAACCTGCCAAACTAGATCAAGAATTGTTTGACAAGCTTTTTGGGGAAGGCAAGGTAACTTCGGAAAAAGAGTTGAAGGAAAGAATTAAGGAAGATTCTGAAAAACAGTTTGAGCAGCAATCCGACCAGAAATTGCTAAATGACATCACTGAAAAACTCATTGATGAAACCAAATTTGAGCTTCCTGCAGATTTCTTGAAAAAATGGATCCAGCTCAGTGGCGAAAATGTACTTTCCGAGGATGAAGCGAAAGATGAGTACGAAAAATCAGAAAAAGGACTTCGCTATCAATTGATTGAAGGAAAGATCATCCAAGAAAACAACCTTCAAGTTCAATTTGATGAGTTAAAGGAGTTTGCCAAAGGTTTCGTTAAATCCCAAATGGCCCAATATGGCCACATGGATCCACAAGAAGAAGAGTTGGAAAACATTGCTGGTAGGGTTTTGGGAAATCAAGATGAGGTAAAGCGCCTATCTGAACAGTTGATGAGCCAAAAGCTATTGGATCTTTACAAAGAAAAGGCCAATCTTAAGGTAAAAGAGGTCACTTATGATGACTTTGTCAAAGAGGCATACAGCTAGCCTTGGGCTAAAAGAAATAATAAGTATCTTTACGGTGCCGAAAAGCTAATTTTTCGGCACCTTTTTTTTAAGATAATCTCAAAGAAATCCTATGGATTACGGAAAAGAATTCAAAAAATACGCTACACAGCACCATGGAATAAATAGCATGTACTATGATCAAATCATGAGTACCATGTACCCCATGAACATGACTCCCAATATTATTGAGGAGCGCCAATTGAACGCTATAGCCATGGATGTATTTTCCAGGTTAATGATGGACCGCATCATCTTTTTGGGAACAGGTATCAACGACCAAGTGGCCAATATTGTTCAGGCGCAATTGCTTTTCTTGGAAAGTTCAGATGCTTCAAAAGATATCCAGATATACATCAACTCCCCTGGCGGCAGTGTCTATGCTGGCTTAGGTATTTATGACACCATGCAGTTCATAAAGCCAGATGTAGCAACCATTTGTACCGGTATTGCAGCGTCTATGGCCGCCGTATTGCTTTGTGCCGGGCATGAGGGAAAACGAAGTGGATTGACCCATTCACGGGTAATGATACATCAACCCCTTTCTGGAGCACAAGGCCAGGCCAGCGATATTGAAATTGCGGCCAAAGAGGTACTTAAGATAAAAGAGGAGTTATATCAGATCATATCCAAACATTCCGGTCAGTCTTACGACAAAGTATACGAAGACAGTGACCGAGACTACTGGATGAAGGCGGAAGAAGCCAAAAAATACGGTATGATCGATGAAATTTTGGTTAGGGAAAAACCTTAATCTTAGTACAATTAACAAGGTATCAACTACTGGTAATTAGACCAAATTCGTTTTTTTTGCGTTATTAGTGGTTGAAGAATCATGAGTTAGAGATATATGGCAAAGGAAAACTTGGAATGTTCATTTTGTGGAAGAAAGAAGCCAGAGACCAATTTATTGATTGCAGGCCTTGATGCCCACATCTGTGACAGATGTATAGAGCAAGCCCACAGTATTGTTGCGGAAGAGTCCAAACAATCTAAAAATCAAGATCTTTCATCGGAATTGGTCCTCAAAAAGCCTGTGGAAATCCGGGATTTCTTGGACACTTTTGTCATAGGACAAGAACGCACCAAAAAGGTGATGTCCGTAGCAGTGTACAATCACTACAAAAGACTTCTACAGCCCAAAAGCAAGGAGGATGATGTAGAGATTCAAAAAAGTAACATTGTCATGGTTGGGCAAACAGGCACAGGTAAGACTTTGATTGCCAAAACTATAGCCAGAATGCTCAACGTACCACTTGCCATTGTTGATGCTACCGTACTTACCGAAGCTGGTTATGTTGGGGAAGATGTGGAAAGTATCCTAACACGATTGTTACAAGCTGCTGACTACAATCTTGAAAAAGCCGAAAGGGGGATTGTTTTTATTGATGAAATCGATAAGATTGCCCGTAAAAGCGACAATCCATCCATTACCCGTGATGTATCCGGTGAAGGTGTACAACAAGGCCTTTTAAAACTTTTGGAAGGAACCACAGTAAATGTTCCACCCAAAGGCGGCCGTAAGCATCCCGATCAAAAATTCATCGAGGTCAATACAGAAAATATTCTTTTTGTGGCCGGAGGTGCCTTTGACGGCATTGAACGTATCATAACCAAACGTTTGAACATGCAGGCCGTAGGATACGCCGCCTCAAAAGCTGAGGATAAACTGGACAACCAGAACATTCTTCAGTATATCATTCCAAAAGACTTAAAGGAGTTCGGATTGATTCCCGAAATCATCGGTAGACTCCCGGTACTCACCCACATGAATCCTTTGGATGCCAAAACTTTGCGCGCAATCCTTACGGAGCCTAAAAATGCCATCATAAAACAATACGAAAAGCTTTTTGCCATGGACGGTATCACGTTTACCATTACCGAACAGGCTTTAAACTTTATCGTGGAGAAAGCAGTGGAGTATAAATTGGGTGCCCGAGGGCTTCGTTCGCTTTGTGAAGCAGTTTTCACCGATGCGATGTTCGAACTGCCCAGCAGCGACGAGAACGAATTCAAGGTTACCAAGGCCTATGCCGAAGAAAAACTCTCCTACGAGACCATCAAAAAATTAAAAGTGGTATCCTAAAGTTTACACTGCTTTTTTGGTGACTTTTTCCAAAAGACCTAAGCATACTTGAGAAATAATTTTCTCGTCAGTGTACAAATGGTGACCAAAATTAGGGACAATATTCAAGTCGACGCCTAAAGATTTTGCCCATTCCATTTCTGGTTTAAACGTATCGTGCTCACCGTAAATTAACTTTAATGGGATGTTGGGCTTTTGATCTTCCAAACGTATTCTTGTTGAAGATACAGCGGTTAAAGATTTCGCGGGAAGGCCCTTTAAAGCAGCTTTATAAGCAACTGTTCCACCTGTGCTAAAAGCCAGATAGTGGCTAGGTTTTTTTTCTATTTTGAGCAAATGGGCCACAGCAGTATCAATACCTCCATTTACAAAGGCATTATGAATATTTTCCTCAGTGGAAACAGGTACGTCCACATTGCCCAATTGTTGGCAATCGTAAAAAGCGATGTCATAGTATTGCTGTAAGTACCCAAAGTAAGACGCAATCCAGAGACCTTTCTTAACGCCCCACATGTCTGAGATAACAACTAATTTTTCTGCCATTGTTTATTGGTTTAGTGTTTATTAAAAGATTTGATGAGGGAAATTTCAGTATTAAAGCCGGAACTACAACTTTTTTTTTGTTTAAAAGAAACGTTTGTTCGATAAAGCGTTCAAACCTACGAAAACGTTTTCGTTAAATTTTGTTCAATTGTACAAAATGCACAATAATCCTTATAAATGGTTGATTTGTAAGGTGTAACAAACACACTAGTTTAGTGCTAATTCATTTGAAGAAGTTCATCGATATAGTCTCGATTATTGGACAATCTTGGGATTTTATGCTGCCCGCCCAATTTGTTCTTGGACTTTAACCAATCATGAAAAAGATTTTTCCGGGCCACATGTACTTTAGGCATCTTTAGGGTGATATTATTATAACGCTTCGCCTCATAATCAGAGTTGAGCGATTTTAAGGCATTGTCCAAAAACTCCGTAAAATAGGCCACATCCTCGGGTGGCTTCCTAAATTCTATAATCCACTCGTGCCCTCCTTTTTCGCTCCCGTTCATAAAAATGGGTGCCGCTGTATAGTCCATAATCTCTGCATCGGTCTTTTGGCAAATCTGTTTTAAGGCTTCCTCCGCATTTTCAATAATCAGCTCTTCGCCAAAAACATTGATATGGTGTTTGGTCCTTCCCGTAATCCGAATTCTATAAGGGTCTTTTGAGGTAAAACGGATGGTATCCCCAATCTTATACCGCCACAAACCAGCGTTGGTGGTGATTACCATGGCATAATTAACACCGGTCTGCACATCCCAAAGTGGAATGGCTTGTTGTTCCTCATCTTCTGCATCCATCGGGATGAACTCATAAAAAATACCATAGTCCAACATCAACAAGAGCTCATCTGAATCATTCCGATCCTGAATACCAAAAAATCCTTCGGAGGCGTTGTAGGTCTCGTAGTAATTGAACCGTTTTCTGGGCAACAACTTTTTATACTGATTTTTATAGGGTGTAAAGCTCACCCCTCCGTGAAAATAGACCTCCAAATTCTCCCAAATCTCAAAAAGGTGATTCTTTCCTGTTTTCTCCAACACTTGGTTTAGCAAAACCAACATCCATGAAGGCACTCCTGCTAAACTGGTCACATTCTCACGAATACTTTCCTCAATGATGGCCTCCAATTTGGACTCCCATTCACTCATTAAAGAGACTTTGTTACTGGGTGTACTGCTATATTCGGCCCAAAGCGGCATATTATCAATTAAAATGGCAGAAAGGTCTCCGAAAAAAGTACCATTGTCCTCATAAAGCTCTTTACTCCCCCCCAACCGAAGGCTCTTGCCCGTAAACAATTGCGAATTCTCATTGTTGTTCAGGTAAAGACACAACAAATCCTTACTGGATTTGTAATGGCAGTCCTCCAACGCCTCCATACTCACAGGAATGAACTTGCTCTTTGCATTGGTGGTTCCGCTACTTTTGGCAAACCATTTTATAGCGGTGGGCCAAAATAGGTTCTGCTCACCCCTACGGGTACGCTCTATAAGGGGTGCAATATCTTCATAGCTTACAATGGGCACACGGTTTCGGAATTCTTCGTATTTGGGAACATCATGAAATCCGTATTGTTTACCGATCATGGTGTCCTTGGAAAAATCAATCAAATGCCGCAATACCTCATCCTGAACATCCAACGGATACTTCAAAAAGAGCTCAATTTGATGATACCGCTTTCGTAAAAGCCAAGAAGCGATGGAGTTGAATAATGGTATTGGCATTTTAGGTATATTTAACCAAGAAATTTAGTTGGGTGTTATAGCTAAAATAGCTTTTCTCGCATTCATTTTCAAATCCATAAAAAACAATAATTCCAATATGCTTTACGAAGGAGTACTGCGCAAGATGCAAACTGAAAATGGCAATCCCATTCAGTATTTTATGATTTTTGACAACGGCTTTTTGAATGTCAACCAAGCTCTGAACAAGGAACTCCATATCGATTTCATTAAATACCAATGTCTTAATTGTGGTCAAGACAGACCCATTTATCGACAAGGATTTTGTAAAACTTGCTTCTATGAAACGCCACACGCGGGTGATTGGATCATGAAACCTGAATTGAGTACCGCCCATTTGGACAAGGAAGACCGGGATTTAGAGTATGAAAAGAAGATGCAGCTACAACCCCATATTGTATATTTGGCCAATTCCAGCAATGTAAAGGTGGGGGTTACCCGAAAATCACAGGTCCCAACCCGATGGATAGACCAAGGAGCCCACGAAGCCATTGAAATTGTGGAAGTGCCCAATCGCTATTTGGCGGGAATTACCGAAGTAGCCCTAAAAGAGCATGTAAGTGATAAGACCAGCTGGCAAAAAATGCTCAAAAATGATATTGAGGACCTAGATCTCACCGAATGGAGAGCCAAACTAAAACCTTACATCCCTGACGAAGCAGCCCAATATTTTATAGAGAATAATACCGAGACCAATTTGGAATTCCCGGTATTGCAATATCCAGAGAAAGTTAAAAGCCTTAATTTGGAAAAAATTCCAAGTTACAAGGGAGTACTTAAAGGGATAAAAGGACAGTATTTGATTTTTGAGGACAATACGGTTTTTAATGTTCGTGGCAGCGAAGGCTATTACGTTGGGGTAAACGTGCAATAAAGGTCTTAGTCAATTTATTGTAACCAACTCTTATGTTAAAACTCTTTAGAAAAGTCAGAAAACAACTGATCGCCGAGAAAAAATTCAGCAACTACCTCATTTACGCCATCGGTGAAATTTTTTTGGTGGTCATCGGTATATTGATTGCCTTGGCCATTGATAATGCCAACGACAACCGCATCAAACGAGAGAAAGAGCAAGTGTATCTGAAGGGCTTAAAGGAAGAATTTGATATCAGTAAAATAAAGCTGGAGGAACTCATTAAGGTCAACCGGAAAAGTTACGAAGCTGCTCAAGAGATTGTTTTGTTGATGGACAAAAAAAGTTTTCCTTCTGAAGAAAAGTTTTCGCAACTGTTCGCCACAGCCTTTAATTACGATATCTTCTTCAATCCCAACAATTCCTTGTTGAATGAAATGATAAACTCGGGCAGCTTAAAAGATATTTCCAACGACACGCTACGGATTCGGCTCACCAATTGGATATCCACCATAGATGATATTGCCAACCAGGAAAAAATGCTCGGTGAGGAGCGAAATAACACCGTCAATATTTTTAGAAGTGAGGGTTATAGCATACGAACGCTCTTGGACAACACAGGTATGTCCAAAGAAGTGGGCATCCCTAACAATCAAAACCCAGTGAGTAATTTAGGCGCATTGGAATCCTTAGCCTTTGAGAACAACATCTTGTTGTTTATCATAACTAGCCAGTCTACCGAAACTGAACATTATGCCCCTTTGATGATGAGCTTGAATTCTATTTTGGAAACCATCAATAATGAGTTGGAGCAATAAAAAAGAGGTTGTCTGAAAAGTGTTGGAATACGTCATTCTGAATTCATTTCAGAATCCCACAACAATTAAAACAAAGGATTATGGGAACCTGAAACTAGTTCAGGTTGACGTAAATCATCTTTTTAGACACTCCTTATTTTTCAGTTTACCGTGTCCTTCTTCTTGTTCAACAAGCCCCCCAGAATTTTTTTCGCGGCGCTTTTTACGGGTTCATCCTCGGTTTTGGTGGCCGTGGTATCCTTCTTCTTATCACCACCCAACAAACCACCTATCGTTTCTTTTACCCCATCAGATTTTGTGGACGTTGAATCTTTTTCATCCTTCTTGAAAACATCAGACAACAAGTCCTTGGCCTTATCCTTGCCTTGGTTGACCAATTTTTGCTTTTGGATCTCGACCAACTGGGTGGTCAATTTCTTTACGCCTGAGGTTAAATCCGTAGTCACGGTAGGGTTGGTATAATTGCCCCCAATGTTTGCGATAACAGGAATAGTAAGATCTTTTATGCTATCATCGTTCATTTGGGCGATAAGTTTATTTACCTCAGTTCCCAAATATTTCGCAGGCACATCCAACGTGGCACTATATTGTAGTTGCTTGTCAAACGTGTGACTCCCATCTACGTTTATGGCGATGTCCTTGTACTTTAATGTAAAAGGTTTCACTTTAACAGCACCATTATCAAAGGTCAACGCAGTCTTAAGGTCTTCCAAATTGATGTCTTTGCTATCCAAAAAATTCAATTTACTGTCTAAAGCAGAAAGCAAAGGGGCCTTTTCTGTGTTCACTTTAGTGGAGAGCAGTTCGGCCAACAAGTTTCCGGAAATTGTGGCCAGATTTGGCGTGAAGTCATCCTTCAGGTTCCCTGAAATCTTGACAGTGGAATTTAATTTCCCTTGCAATGCATTTGCCAATGGCGCCAAGGCCTGAAACATATCCAAAGCCGCAAAGGATTCACTGATGCCAAAATTGCTCATCCCCAAATCCATATCAAAAGTGGAAGCTTCGTCTTTAGTGGAAACTGAACCTGTTAGACCAAGGGTGCCCCCAAAAAGGTCAGAGGTCAGGTTTTTCACCGTAGCTGTTTCATCTTTTATGGTCAAGGTACCCTTTACATTCTTTAAAGTTAGATTATCATACAAAACGGTACCAGCTGCTGCTTCAATGGTACAATCCAAAAAAGATGGAATCTTGATACGTTCTTCCCCTCCAGAAGTTTGGGTTTGAGTCTCATCATCTACAGTTTCTGGAGTCTCCTCCATCATAAAGTCATTCAGCGCAAAGGTGTTGGATGTCAGTGTAAATCTACCTTCCACATTTTCTTTGTTGAACATGAACCCAAGCAAGTTGGTCAAGGTGCCCTTGGCATCAAAATCGGTATTTCCGGTTTTTCCCTTAAACGAATCCAAGGTGACTGTGTTGGGGTTGAACGATACCGCAGCTGTATTAATGGCAACGGGATTTTTCAGTTCTTCCGAAGCATATTCAAACCCAGAAACGGATGCTTTACCCGTAGTTTTGGTATTTTGGTACTGCTTTTTCTCCAACGATTCCATATCGAAGGAAGTGGTGATATCGGCATTCAAAATTCCTTTTAGGTTATAATCGGCGGGTACGGGATAGGCTTGTGAAATATTGGCCAGATTAATTCGACCATCCATATCGGCATCCACTTTGGTATTGCCCATCAAATCCCGTATTCTAGACGTAAGGTTGAATTTATCTTGATCAATGGTAAACGACAGTCGTTTGATGTCCACAAAAGTGTCTTCTGTAATTCCTGTAGTGTTTTTGATTTCAGTGTCTATGAACACATTTTGCACCGATTTGGGTAGATCAGGATACTTAAAGGAAGCATTCTCGGAGTTGATGGCAATGTGGAACGTTGGGATGTGCTCCTCATCCACAATGCCCTTAAACTCGCCACTGACCTCAAAATTACCAGTGGTCTGAACGGTTTCAATATTTTTGGAATAGACTTCGGGAATCACGGCCAAAAAGTTCTTGAAGTCTGATGAAGGTGTCTTAAAAGTAATATCCACTTCCTGATTATCCTCGTTGACCTTTACAAATCCATCAAAAACCAAGGGCAATTGATTGATCAGTGCCCTGTTTTCCAAAAAAGTGTATTTATTCTCCTTCAGGTCGATACCTATCAGGGCATCCAAGGAAATTTTGTTGTTGTTCAGATATTTGGTGCTGTCCATCTCAAAGGAAATCATGGCATCGGTCAATGTCTTTAGCTCTGATTGCTCCAAGGAAAGGTCACCCGTACCGGAGTGGTTCATTTCCGACAGGACCAAATGCATGCCACTCGATATATCATCATAGATGATTTCCGAATTGGTAATAGCATAGGAATCCATGTTGAGCGTGAAATTGTCGTTGGATGCCTCCACAGTTTCCGTAGTGGTAGTCTCATCTTCCTTGGCAATGTCGTAATTGGCATTCTCATTTTCATCGACCAAGACGTGCAGTTTGGCCTTGTCAATATTCAACCGTTGGATCACAATGGGCTCATCGGCGGATTTAAAAAGCTCCTTGATGGACATGGTCAATTCAATATCCGAAGAAGAAAACAAGGTATCTCCCTCAAAAGGGGCCTTGTTCACCAAGGATAGTTTTGTGAGCTTTACATTGGCATTGGGAAAACTTTTGAGCAAGCTTAGGTCAACATCCTCAAAATCCAATGTGGCATTGATGCTGTTGTTCACCTTGTTTTTAATGATCTCTTCAATTTTACCTTGAAGGAACAAGGGTATGGCAATCAGCAGGCCAATTAGTACAAGTAGGGTTATTCCAGTAATCTTTAGGACTTTTCTCTTCATAAATAGATGTTTTACAACAAATTAAAGGAGAAGTCATCAATCCAAAGCTATCTCTTCCCCTATTTTTAAGTTAAATCTTTTACGTATTATATATACGAAAAGATAGAGCAAAGGGGTGTCAAAAAGTGCTATAATTATCTTAAAAATAAAGCCACTGATAACCAATCCGTAGAATTTATCCCAAGGTAGTACGCCAAAAATACACAACAGCCCCACCACGGTAAAGGTGTCCACAAACTGCGAGGAAAAGGTAGAAAAATTGTTTCGGAGCCAAAGCATTTTGCCTTTGGTTACCCGTTTCCAAAAGTGGTAAATGGAAATATCAATATACTGTGCAGCCAAATACGCCAACATGGAAGCGAGCACGCCCAAAGGAAATAGCCCAAAGACGTTGGTGAACAGAACATCGTCCACCGGCGAGGTAGGTATGGCCGGCGCATAATTGGCCACCAAAATGATTCCCATGGAGAAAAAAGAGGCAAAAATACCTGCGGTAACGACTTGGTTGGCTTTTTTCTTTCCATAGATTTCCGAAATGAGGTCGGTGACCAAAAAGGTAATGGGATAGGGCAAAATACCCACAGAAAGTTCAAACAACGGTGCTCCAAAAACGGTGACTTCCCCAAAGGGTTCCCAATAAAAGAATTTCTGAAAGATAAGATTGGACACCACCAGCGAGGTGATGAACAAGGCGCCCATGTAGAGATACAGGGAAAACGCTTTTTTCCTATCGTTCTGCGTCATTCTTATTTAATATTTAGACTAAAGGGCATCTTGGCTTGAATTCCCTTTTGTTCGGAAAGCTTTTTGAACTCGGAAAATACTTGATAGGCTTCCGTACCTAGTTGTTCCTTGATGGCCTCTTCTCCTATTTTAGACTTTACACCTCCCAAATCTTCCATAAATCGCTCAAAATCCGATTTGTATTTCGGGTATTTTCGGATACTGTACTCGTCCAAACCTGCCATTTCAGCAGCTGCTTCGATGGCATCGTCCAAGTTACCGAGTTCATCCACCAAACCGTTTGCCTTGGCATCCACACCGCTCCATACCCTTCCTTGGGCGAGGGCATCCACTTGGTCAATCGTCATATTTCGGCCTGCGGCAACGCGTTCCAGAAAAATCTGGTAGGTGTCTTCAATTCCTTCCTGGATGGTACTTCTAAATGTATCGTCCAAGGGTTCAAACAAAGAGTAATCCACCGAATTTTTGTTGGTACCCACTTGTTCTGCATTAACACCGATGTTTCCGGCCAGTTCGTGCACATTGGGAATGGTTCCAAAAACCCCGATAGAGCCCGTGATAGTGGTAGGTTCTGCAAAGATTTTATCGCCTCCTACTCCAATGTAATAACCTCCAGATGCCGCCACATTTCCAAAGGAAACCACCACGGGTTTTTCTTCCTTGGTCAGTTCAATTTCCCGCCAAATAATGTCCGAAACCAAGGCACTCCCTCCGGGAGAATCTACCCGCAACACAATGGCTTTTATGTTTTCATCATCTTTGGCTTTGCGCAATGCATCCACCATAACGCCCTGTCCGATAAAATCTTTGCCACCCTCTCCATAGAAAATTTCACCTTGGGCATAAATCACAGCGATTTTGTCCGCACCCGTATGTATTTTCTTCCGATTTGCACTAAAGGCATAATCTTCAAAACTGATGTAATTGAGGTCATCATCCGTACCTACCCCCATTTTATCCTTTAAAAGCGCTTCGTACTGATCAAAATGCAGGTTTCCATCCACTAGTCCAGATGCCAACGCATATTTTGGGGTTCGTCCACCAAGCGTATCGGCAATTACATTCAAATGCTCCGCGCTAATGCTTCGTGATTGGGAAATATCGTCAATAATCACATTCCAAATAGACGAAATCAATTCCTGTATCTGCAACCGATTTTCATCGCTCATGGTATTGGAAAGAAATGGTTCCACGGCACTTTTGTACTTTCCATGGCGAATTACTTCCATTTTTACCCCTGTTTTTTCCTGAAAATCCTTGAAGTAGAGTATTTCGGTGGAAAGTCCCTTAAAATCCAAAGCTCCCACAGGGTTCAAATAGACCTCATCGGCCACGCTGGCGAGATAATAGTCTTTCTGGGAGAAAAAATCGGAATACGCATAAACAAACTTTCCCGAAGATTTAAAATCCAGCAGCGCTTCCCTTATTTCCCGGGTCTGCGCTATTCCAGCCTGAAGAAAATTGGTGGTCAAGCTAATCCCCTCAATATTGGTATCTGTTTTGGCAATTGCAATGGCATGTAAAATCTCATCCAAACCAATTTCATTGTTCCACAACCCCAAAAACGGGTCGGTATCATCCTTGCCCGTATAATCCTTTACCGGTGCCATAAATCCAAACTCCAAAACGGAGTTACGCTTCACCACCACTCCATCATCCACATTACTGACAAGGGCAATGAAGATAAAGAACATGCCCATCAGTATTCCAAAGGCTACAAGAGACCCCAAGATAGAGGCCAGTAGGTTTCTCAAAAAGTTCATTCAATAAAAATTAATTCGACTTCAAAGATAACCATTGTTGCATTGTTTTGTTACTTTGTTCTTTTCATCATGAGCCAATCTCAACACGTATATCTTTCACTGGGGAGCAATTTGGGGAATCGGTATGCCACGCTCCAAAAGGCTATTCTTCATATTGAAAAAAAGGTAGGGAAGGTTTTAATGGTTTCCGCAGTATATGAAAACCCGGCTGTGGGTTTTGAGGGCGATGACTTTTTGAATATCTGTTTGGCAACCCTGACCAAGCTATCACCAACGGATTTGCTTGAGGCAATTCTTGAAATTGAACGCCATTTTGGTCGAGATCGCTCTGGAGGTGAAGGCTACAGATCCCGTACCCTTGATATTGACATCATTTTCTATGGAAAAGAAATAATAGACCTACCCCTTTTAAAGATTCCACATCCTCACATGCAGGATCGGAATTTTGTACTAAAACCCTTGGCCAATATTGCGCCACAGTTTTACCATCCGGTGTTCAACAAAGACATCCGAAACCTACTGCAAGAATGCAAGGACCGTAGCAATATGAAAAAAACAACCTATACGTTGTTTCGAAACCGAACCGAGCTTTTCGCCAAGTTGCAGTTCATTGCCATTGAGGGCAACATTGGTGCGGGAAAAACCACGTTATCCAAAATGATTGCGGAGGAGTTCAATGCCAAATTGGTATTGGAACGCTTTGCGGACAACCCCTTTCTACCGAAATTCTATGAGGACCAGTCCCGCTACGCCTTTCCACTCGAAATGTCCTTTTTGGCAGACCGTTACCAACAATTTACTGACGATACCTCCCAGTTTGACCTGTTCAAAAACTTTATGGTGAGCGATTATGACATTTTTAAATCGCTGATCTTTGCCAAGGTCACCCTTCAGAAAGATGAGTTTAATTTGTACCGAAAGGTTTTCAATTTCATGTACAAAGAGGTGAAAAAGCCTGAAATTTATCTGTACCTCTATCAAAATACAGAGCGATTACTTGAGAACATCAAGAAACGGGGAAGGGATTATGAGCAAAAAATACCGCCTGAATATTTGGAGAAAATCAACCGCGGTTATTTGGATTTCATCAAGGATCATCCTGAGCAAAACAGCTTGATTCTGGATATGAGCGAATTGGATTTTGTAAATAATCCAAAGGATTACGAAACCATTTTAGAGCGATTGGAAAACACGATTATTTCAACCAGTATTTAAGAGAATTTTCACAAAATGTTTGGATATAACGAATGGTTTTATTTTATTAGAGCCCTCTAATGGAGGAACTAACTAACTCAAACTATATATCCAGCCCTGTTTTTACAGGGCTTTTTTAGTTTTTAGGGTTCAATTTCGTCCAGATATCCCAGACCACTACCCCCGCACTTACTGAGATATTTAACGAATGTTTGGTTCCAAATTGGGGAATTTCCACAACTGCATCACTGGCCGAAACAACCTCTTGGGAAACGCCTTTTACCTCGTTACCAAAAATTAAAGCGATGGTTTCTTTGGGGTCGGTGATAAAATCGTTGAGCATAACAGCATTTTCCGCCTGTTCCACAGAAACAGTTCTTACACCAGCTTTTTTCAATTCCTCCAAGAGTTCCAATGTATCTTTTCGGTATTCCCATGCCACACTTTCGGTGGCGCCCAAAGCAGTTTTCCGGATGTCTTTGTGTGGTGGGGTGGCCGTAATACCACAGAGATAAATTTTCTGAATTAAAAAAGCATCTGCGGTACGGAACACGGAACCTATATTGTTCAGGCTACGGATGTTATCCAAAATGATGATAATGGGCGATTTTTCGGTCTGCTTGAACGCTTCCACATCCAATCGCTCCAATTCGCTGTTTTCCAGTTTCCGGTTCATTTTTTTAACCATTGGGCCTAAAATATCAACAATCGTTCTGCGTGTATGGGGAAAACAATATATTCGTCTTCCTCCCATTTTGGGACAAAAGTAAAAGATTAATTCGCCTAATGATTGTCATTCCTGTGAAAAAAGGAATCCACTCAGGTAAGATTAGATAGATTCCGCATCAAGTGCGGAATGACAAACTGTTCTAAACTTTTGTTTGAACGCAATTATGCAATTGATTTTGGAACTTATAATTTTCAAATAAATCGCTTTGGCAGCCAATAAAAAGACAAAGAAGGTAACTCCGTTGATGCAACAGTACAATACCATCAAGACCAAGCATCCTGATGCTTTGTTGCTCTTCCGTGTGGGGGATTTTTACGAAACCTTCGGAGACGATGCCGTCAAGGCAGCCAAAATTCTGGGCATTATCCTTACCCACCGAAATAATGGAGGCGATAAGACGGAACTGGCGGGATTTCCACATCATTCCCTAAACACCTATTTGCCAAAATTGGTCAAGGCCGGTCAACGGGTGGCCATTTGCGACCAGTTGGAAGACCCAAAACAGACCAAGAGCATTGTGAAACGTGGGGTAACAGAACTGGTAACCCCCGGGGTGGCTCTAAACGATGATATCCTTTCCGCCAAGAGCAATAATTTTTTGTGTGCTGTCCATTTTGGGCGAAACAAACTGGGAATTTCCTTTTTGGACATTTCCACGGGTGAGTTTTTGACTTCGGAAGGTTCGTCGGAACAAATCGATAAGCTGCTCCAAAATTTTGCGCCGAATGAGGTGTTGGTCTCTAAAAGTCATCGGAAAGAATTTATTGAGCTTTTTGGCAACCAATTCCATAGTTTCTTTTTGGAAGATTGGATTTTTCAGGAAGACTATGCCGATGAAAGCTTGAATAACCATTTTAGCACCAAAACCCTAAAGGGTTTCGGCATTGAGCACCTGAATCACGGCATTGTTGCTTCTGGGGCTGTGCTCCATTATCTGTCCGAAACGCAGCACAGCCGACTCCAGCATATCAACAAAATTCAACGTATTGCGGAAGAGGAATATGTATGGATGGACCGATTTACCATCCGAAATTTGGAGCTCTATCAATCTCCCCACCAGAATGCAGTGACTTTGTTGGATGTCATCGACAATACTTTATCCCCTATGGGTGGGAGATTGTTAAAACGATGGTTGGCGCTTCCCCTAAAAAATATCGACAAAATCCGGCAGCGCCATCAGGTGGTTTCCTATTTGAGGGATAAAGGGGAGCAACTGGAAAAGACCCAGCACTGGATTAAGCAGATGGGCGACCTTGAGCGACTCATTTCCAAATTGGCCACGGGAAAAATCAATCCGAAGGAGGTTATTCAACTAAAAAACTCTTTGGAAGCGATTGTTCCCATCAAAAAATTAGCTCAAGAAAGCTCCAATGCTTCGCTGCAATCCATTGGGGAGCGATTGGATGCCTGTGATGCCCTTCGGAACAAAATCAAGGAAACGCTGAACGAAGAAGCTCCTGTCAACCTTGCCAAAGGCAATACCATTGCAGAAGGCTACTCGGAGGAGTTGGATGAGCTTCGAAACCTTGCTTTTTCCGGAAAGGATTATTTGGACAAAATGCTGGAGCGCGAAACGAAAATCACTGGGATTACTTCGCTCAAAATTGCTTCCAACAATGTGTTCGGTTATTACATTGAAGTCCGCAATACGCATAAGGATAAAGTCCCCGATACTTGGATTCGCAAGCAGACCTTGGTCAATGCGGAACGCTATATCACCGAAGAACTTAAAGAGTACGAAGCCAAGATTTTGGGGGCCGAGGAGCGCATCCACCTATTGGAACAGCAATTGTTTGAGCAGTTATTGGTCTGGATGCAGGAATATATTTCACCTGTACAACAAAATGCCCATCGTATTGC
Source organism: Allomuricauda sp. ANG21 (assembly GCF_040705235.1). NCBI lineage: Bacteria > Pseudomonadati > Bacteroidota > Flavobacteriia > Flavobacteriales > Flavobacteriaceae > Allomuricauda > Allomuricauda sp. ANG21. The sequence continues at coordinate 303,062 of NZ_JBFCVT010000001.1, forward strand.
ACAGTTGGACTGCCTCTGCGGATTTGCCCAGCTCGCCAAAGAAAACCACTACGTTGAACCTACTGTGGATGAATCCACGAGTTTGGACATTAAAGAAGGACGGCACCCAGTCATTGAAAAACAATTGCCCTTGGGCGATAGTTTTGTGACCAATGATGTGCTTTTGAATCGCGAGGAACAGCAAATCATTATGATCACCGGACCCAATATGAGCGGTAAATCAGCTTTGCTACGACAAACCGCCCTTATTGTGCTTTTGGCACAAATGGGCAGTTTTGTTCCTGCATCTGAAGCTAAAATTGGGGTGGTCGACAAGATTTTCACCCGAGTTGGGGCCAGCGACAACATTTCCATGGGTGAATCCACGTTTATGGTGGAGATGAACGAAACGGCTTCCATTCTCAATAACCTTTCTGAACGTAGTTTGGTGCTGCTCGATGAAATTGGCCGTGGAACCAGTACGTATGATGGGATTTCCATTGCATGGGCCATTTCCGAATATCTGCACGAACATCCTGCACGGGCCAAAACGCTGTTTGCCACCCACTACCACGAACTCAATGAAATGACCACCACCTTCCCACGCATTAAAAACTACAACGTTTCGGTGAAGGAGTTGGAAGACAATGTACTTTTCCTCCGAAAGTTGGTACCTGGTGGAAGTGAGCACAGCTTTGGCATCCATGTGGCCAAAATGGCGGGTATGCCCCAACAGGTCATTCAAAAGGCAAACAAAATCCTCAAAAAACTGGAGAAATCCCATTCCAGCGAGGAGATGACGGACAAATTACAGTCTTCCCAAAATGAGATGCAACTCAGCTTCTTCAATCTGGATGACCCACTTCTTGAAGAAATCAAAGAGGAAATCCTGCATTTGGACATCGACATCCTTACGCCAGTGGAGGCCTTGATGAAACTCAATGAAATAAAACGCTTGTTGAGCAAAAAGAAAAAAGCGACTTCCTGAAAAAATTCTTTCTATTTTACAGAAATATTTTAAATTTGCACCTGCCTAAGCCGGAAGGCAGGTCTGCGCCTTAAAAAGGTGTTGGTTCTTTAAAATGCGAAAATAGCTCAGTTGGTAGAGCATCACCTTGCCAAGGTGGAGGTCGCGGGTTCGAATCCCGTTTTTCGCTCGACATCGACTCCGCTCAGTCACCAAGGGTGGAGTTTTTTGTTTTTTTACAAGTCCAGTATGCTCGAGTGGTGGAATTGGTAGACACGCCGGACTTAAAATCCTGTGGGCATTTTGCCCGTGCGGGTTCAAGTCCCGCCTCGAGTACGTTTAAACCCTGTTAATCAGTTGATTTTCAGGGTTTTTTGTTTTTTATAATAACAAAATAGTAACACAATTTCAATTTTAGTATTGAAATATAAATCATACCGGGCTTGGCAAATAGCTTCTCAGAAAGGTTTTCATCTTTAATAGAGACGTATTTAATATCAGGTTTGACTTATAGTAGATTAACCCATCCCATCAATAAAAGTCTCGATAAAGTTTTTAATTTTATTCAGTATCCTCTCTGATGAGGTTGCTCTATCTCTTAGGCTTGGCCTTTCGTTCATTACAGCAATGATCTCATCTCGCAATGGTTCTTTTTCTGTAAACAGATAATTACTTACTAGATCGACTAACTTTTTGTAGTCTAAGTTTTCTTCTTTAGCCAATTTAAGAATGGCTTTTTTCTTCTCCACTGTCCAATAGGATTCAAACTCGTTGGCTACCAGTTCTGAATCCGTTATCAATGGTAAGTTCTCTTCTATAAATTTCTCAATCAGTTCTTTTTTGCTTCTTAATTGAGTTTCCGATGCTAATATATCAGAAATCGCTTTTCGCTGTTCTTCTTGCTCTTTTGGTTTTGAATCGTGAAGTTTGGCCAACAAGGTTAAAATGTATGTGACATTTATTTCATCCCTTCGTATCAGTTCCAGTTCAAAATCAATGTCGTTTAATATGGACACCTTTTCCTTTTGGGTTTCTGATTTTATGGTGTCGTAGAGATCTAAATACTTGCTTTTGTAATTCTCAAAGGTTTGCTCATCCATTCCCAAATCGTCAAAACTAAATTCGGTGAATGTCCCAAGGACATTTTTAACTCGCATCAATTCTCTAAAGGCCTTTACAAATTCCAGTTCTTCAGCTTCAGACACCAAATCATTTACGCTGTCAAAGGTTGGAGCAATAGCTCTAACACGCTCTACTGCTTCATCAAACTTTTCAATATAGTCCTCATAGGGCTGTACTATGATTTCCTCAATGGCTTCTTTATTGGAAAATAGGGTTATGGCCTCGTCAGTGGCTTCTTTTAAGTTTCTAAAGGCCACAACGTTTCCCTGGGATTTAACCTCATCCAATATTCTGTTTGTACGGGAATAAGCTTGAATCAACCCATGATACTTTAAGTTTTTATCAACGTATATGGTATTGAGCAGTTTACTATCAAATCCTGTCAAAAACATATTGACCACCAACAAAATATCCACCTGTCTGTTTTTTACCCGCTTCCCAATATCCTTGTAGTAGGAATAAAACTCATTGGTGGAATAATTGGTTTTAAACATCCGATTATAGTGACCAATAAATTCCTCCAATTTATCTCTTGTATGCTTCGTATCATATTGCGAGGAGGGTTCAGCTGCAAAATCCTCATAATCCTCATCTGGAATAAAGCCTTGGGCATCCTCATCTAATTGATTGGCTTGGTAGGAGTATATCGTAGCCACTTTTAAATCATGCTCTCCTGCTTCTTTTTTAGCTTGGAATAACTCATAATACTTTATAAGGGTCTTTACATTCTGAACGCAAAGAATGGCTGTATAACGCCTGTTATGTGTTTTACGGTTGTGATTATTGATTATAAAATCAACGTTGTTCTCCAATCGCTCAGGAGCCTCTAACACCTCAGCGGTATTGATGTCTTCCACTTTTATATCAATAACCTCATCCTTAAGCTTTACGGTATTCATGTATTCAATGGAAAACTTCAGAACGTTCCTGTCCCGTATGGCATCGGTTATAACATATTTATGCAAACACTCTTCAAACAAATCCTTGGTGGTTCGCCTTCCCAACTTATTCTTAACTGAATTATCGGCAAAAATAGGAGTACCCGTAAAACCGAACATTTGGGCATTTTCAAAGTAGTCTTTGATAGCGTTGTGGGTGTCACCAAATTGGCTACGATGGCATTCATCAAAAATAAATACAATACGTTCGTTCTTTAGCTTATCCACTTTTGCCATGTGCTTTGGCTTTGAAATCGCTGTATTTAATTTTTGTATCGTGGTTACAATGAGTTTGGTTTCATCGGATAACTGCTTCACCAATGTACTAGTATTGCTGGTAGCATCTATACTACCTTCACTGAAGCTATTGAACTCTTTGATGGTTTGGTAGTCCAAATCCTTACGATCAACCACAAAGACAACTTTAAGCACATCCTCTAAATTGGTTAATATTTGTGCCGCTTTAAAGGATGTCAAAGTTTTACCCGAACCTGTAGTATGCCATATATACCCAAACTTATTGCTGTTTTTTACTCGTTCTACAATGGCCTCTGTTGCATAATACTGATATGGCCGCAATACCATTAAGGTGTTAGCGGTATTCAGCACAATGTATTTGGTTATCATTTTGGAGAGATGACAGGGCTCCAAAAATGCTTTGGCAAACTCACTTAATTGCGTGATGATATTGTTCTCCCTATCCGCCCAAAAGAAGGTTTGTTTAAATGAACGTGCCTTTACAGGGTTGTTTGCGAAATACTTTGTATTTACCCCATTGCTTATGACAAATAACTGCACGTATTGGAACAGTCCAATACCTGAGCTGAACGAATGCCTCTCATAGCGGTTGATTTGATTGAAAGCCTCTTTCATTTCCAAACCACGCTTTTTCAGCTCTATTTGAACCAGTGGCAAACCGTTAATGAGAATAGTAACATCATAACGGTTTTTATAGGAGCCTTCCATGGTGACTTGGTGGGTAACTTGGTACTGATTTTTGCACCAATGCACTTGGTTAATCAACTCAACATAACCTGTTTCTCCATTGTCTTTGGTATAGGTAATACGATCACGAAGTGTTTTAGCCTTTTCATAAATGTTGCCCTTAGACAGTTGATTAAGAATTTGTCTAAATTCTGCCGCTGAAAAATTGGCTTTGTTATGCTTTTCCAACTGCTTCTTTAAGTTGGCAACTAAATCAACCTCATCTTTTATACTGACTTTTTTATAGCCTAACACTTCTAATTGACCAACTAGGTTTTCTTCTAATATGTATTCTGGCTGGGTGGTCATTTATGATTGATTTCTTCTTCTCTCAAAATGTTCCAATTCAAATTGAGCTAAAGTCTGGTTAGTAAGAAAATTACCTCTAATGTATTCAATGATAGCCATATAATCATCACTTTTGGTTATTTGAGTCCAGCTAACAATGCCTCTAGGCAAAACACCTGACTTATTGGCCAAATCAATTAATGACTCCTGAATACGTCTATCCAGAGGGAAATGGGGTGGCTCAGGGTAATCAAAAAGGCACCACAGGTATTTCAACAATAGATTGAGCAGTTTTTGACTGATACCAAAATTTAACTCTTGGTTTGAGAGTATTCTTCCATACTCATTAGAAGCATAAGAAATTCTCGTTATGTGGTTTAAATGTGTTTCATCATCAGTTACCTTGTTGTCGTGATACACTGGCAATATGTTCGTTTCAATATATTCTTGAAGGTGCTTTTTAAACTCCTTTTTCTCATGGTCTTTGGCACCCTTCACATAAACATTTGCCCTTTGAAACGCTGCACCAAAAGTGAGTGTCCAAATCTCATTGTAAATAAATTTGTTTTGGTACTTATCCATTCTGAATAATCATGTGTTTCAAATTTATTTCTTTAACGATGCCAAAGGAGCCTCACTAATCTTACATATCTCCAAAAGTTTCTCTTTAACAATCTTAATCAAATCCTCCCTTAGCTGGGAATTGAACAACTTAGACCGCTCACTTACATTATTGAAATCCAAAATATACCTGTAATATGGCCAAACCTTGCTTTCCCTAAAATCTGACTGAAAATATTCAAGCTGTCCTAAGACTACTTTTATGGAAGCCCTGTCCACTTTATCTTTGGCTCCTATTATTCCATAGACGGATTTTTGCCAAGGTATTTTGGAGTCCCCTTCGAGTTTGACAGCAATGTTTTCTGGCCATTTGTCACTGGTAATTGTAATTCCCGTCCATGAGTCACTTAAATCATTGTCCACCTCAACGCTCCAATTGTTGTTCAATTCATTTATGAGTCTTGCCGCTATCTCATCAATAAACTGCCTAGTAAATTCTAATTCTACATCCCAGATGGCACTACTTATGGTCTGGGCTGCATTGTAGTTTTCCCTTACAAGCTTGTACATTTCTTTTTCCATGGCCTTATCGGATAATTGGTTGGTTAGTTTTTTTAATAAAATAATGTATTGCCTTATCGATTCTCTAAGGATCGGTTCTTCAGCTGATTCCTTTAAACAGGCTTCCAGCCAATCCACAATGTCCGTTTTATACGAAAGACAATAATAATCTTTGTCTAAAGCCAGGTTGCTTTTACTCTCGGGTGAAGCATCTGAACCACCAAGCGTTAAATAGTACACTGTGTTATTCTCCTTGTTATGGTTGCAATAGCGTTGTAGTTGAACATTTTGGTCAGATGCATAGATTTTATTCTCTATGCAAATGCTATTGACTTGGTCGGTGATGTAAATATCCACCCTGCCCCCTATAAGCTTGGCATCGTCACGATTTCCTATATATTTCTCCAAGACAACATTGGCCTTATCTAAGTCGATGGTGTTGTTATTAACGGCTTTCAAGAACAATTGTAAAAACAAGCTGCCTTTAGAATGCGAACCCTTTGGATTGAGCAATTCCCCTAAAAAAGCAGAATGGGTGCCGTTCTCTTTATGCTCCATGTTGAGAATGGAAAAAACATTAAAGTTTTCACCTTTTAACCTAGAAATCTCATTATGGTGGGCAATGATTCTTTTGGCATCCTTTATTAGTTTTTTTTCGTTGGTGTACATCATTCTCAATGGGTCTAAACAAACATCTGCTGCAACAAACCCTTTTTAAAGGTTTGGGTTTGCGCTATTTGGGTCTGTACCACCGCTATTTTTGTATCTATGGTACTTAAAAAATTGGCGATTTGGGTTTGTTCTTCTATAGAAGGCAAGGGAACTTCAACATCTTTGATATCTTTCCCGCTTACTGCTGTAAACGTACTACCCTGCTCCAATCGAGACCATTTGGCTTCATAATCCAATAGGAATTGATAAAGAAACTCAATATTGCTGTTTGATTTATTTTTTATCGAACAAACCCCTCTACCTATGCAAGCATTATGAATTGATTTAGCAATTGCCCCAACTGGTGCTCTAACAGTCAATATCAAATCTCCAATTTCACATCTTTTAGTTGGGTCTGTTGTCCAACTTCTTGGGCTTGTTTTTCTATCTTTTATATCTGCATTGCCTTGAATTAAATATAACCCTTCTCCATTAGAATTATATGAGTTTGAGCTAGGTGACTGACCCATATTTATTATAGCAACCTCCCCCAACCGTTTCTCCTCCCAATCAGGAAATTCACCGCCTCTCTCTCTCGTAAACCGTAGTTTCTGAGAGAAAATTTGCTGCATCACACCCTTTTTGTAGTCTTCCAACAATTTTTGCTTTTCACGCAATTGGGTTATTTTTTTTTCAACGGACGAAAGGAATGAAGCTATTTTTTGTTGTTCTGGAAGAGAAGGAAAGGTGACATCTATACTTCTTAAATTATCATTGTAAAGTCTGGCGATAGTTGTATTTTCAGTGTTCCAGTTAACATTTTCATATAGATAACCCAATAAATTATTTAAAACAATTAATTCGTTATTATCAATCCATACAATGTTGGAGTCTTGAAAATAAGCTGGTTCCCCATCATAAATTACCGTTCTTCCGATAGTTCCAGATGCAGATATTAGAATATCTCCTTTCTTAGGAAATGAATATTTACTTTTATAATTTTCGTAAAGATTCTTATCAATGAAAGCATCAGGTGTTTTCCCAAACGTGCCAATTTTAAAGAATGGGATGTCTCCAATTTCTGAAGTTTGGTCTTTCATAATTCTTTTACACATAGAAACACTACCAATTTCTCCTAATGTTTTTGTTTGCCATTCCTTAGAAAACTCAGCAAACCGCAATTTCGGCACCCGTTCGCATTCTTTCATCATTAAAACGGTGTTTTAATATTGAGTTGCTTACAGAAATCGGCTATCAAAGCATCTGTTTCGGCAATATCTTTTTCCAATCCTTGCAAATCGGCAGATACTTGTTCTAAATTTACGGGTTCTTCCTCCTCGAAGGTGTCCACATAACGTGGTATGTTGAGGTTATAATCGTTTTCGGCCACCTCTTCTAATGTTGCCACATAGCTAAACTTATCTTTTGCGCTTCTAGTGCGGTAGGTGTCTATTATGGCATCAATATGGGCTTCGCCCAATTTATTTTTATTGCCATCCTTCTCAAAACCTTGTGAAGCATCAATAAATAAAATGTCATCGCTATGCACCCTACATTTGCTCAACACCAAGATACAGGTGGGTATGCTTGTTCCATAAAACACATTGGCAGGCAGGCCAATAACGGCATCCAGATAATTAAGTTCTTTTATGAGATATTCCCTGATTGTTCCCTCGGCACTTCCCCTAAACAACACCCCATGGGGCAATACACAGGCCATAGTGCCATTTTCTGCCAACTGGTAGAGCATGTGCTGCACAAAGGCAAAATCCGCCTTGCTAGTGGGTGCTAAACGCCCATATTGGCTAAAACGCTCATCATTTTCATTCAATGGGTTGTTCTTCCCTTTCCATTTCGCTGAAAATGGTGGATTGGCCACAATAGCCTCAAATCGCATATCCAAATGCTGAGGTTGTTCCAAGGTGTCTTCTTGTCTAATATCAAAATGCCTAAAGTGAACATCATGCAAAATCATGTTCATTCGAGCCAAATTGTAGGTGGTTCGGTTAAGTTCCTGCCCAAAAAAATCATCCACTGGCACTTCCCTACTAACCCGTAATAGCAACGAACCTGAGCCACAGGTAGGATCATACACACTTTTAAGGCGTTTTTTGCCTGTGGTCACAATTTTCGCCAGTATTTTTGAAACTTGCTGCGGGGTATAAAACTCCCCCGCCTTTTTGCCAGCTCCACTTGCAAACTGTGAAATCAGGTACTCGTAGGCATCGCCCAACACATCGGCATCCGCATCCTCCAAGGCAAAATCTATTTTATCCAAATGAAACAGTACTTTGGAGATAAGACTGTTTCTGGCGTCTGTGCTTCTACCTAATTTGGTACTGTTGAGGTCTAAATCTTCAAAAAGCTTGTTGAAATCATCCTCGCTTTCCGTACCCATGGTACTTTGCTCAATACTGTTTAGAATACTTTCCAAATCGGCAAGGATAAAATTGCTTTCATTCTCTGTATTGGCATTCCCCTTTTTGGCGATGGAGCTAAATAGTTCTTTTGGTTTTAAAAAGTAGCCTAACTTTAAAAGCGATTCCTCTTTAATGGCTTCCAAATCGCCTGCATCGGTAACCAAAAGGTAATCCTTTATTGCTTCGGTTTCCAATAAGGTGTTAGCGTACAGATATTGTTTTTCGGAAAGGTATTTATAGAAAATAAAGCCTAGTATGTAATCTCTAAACTCATCGGCATCCATTTTGCCTCTCAACTCGTTGGCAATATTCCATAATTGCGTTTCGAGCAGTTTCTTTTGTTCTTCGGACATGAATATTTTTGGTTAGTTCCAATTCAAATATAAGGCTTTATGAAAGTGTTTTGTTTATGTTATTCTCAAGTAAGGCGATAAGGTGAGATGGGGGTTTGTAATCAGCCAATTTTTCCAACGAGTTGACATTAACCCAATCAGCTAATTCTGAATCATACTCCCATTGTTTGAAGTTGGTCAATATTTTTTGTGATGGTTTAGATTCCTCAAGTTCAGGTGGAAGATTAAAACCAAAGCGGTCAAAAATCCGCTGCCCCTTCATCGCTTTAAAAATAGTGTCTAGTCCTTTGGCATAAATGATATGTGAATCCGTTTCTTTTGCCTTTGTCTTTATGTGAGGTTCTGTGAAAATTTTACTGCCATACTTAATTATTTCAATAAGATTCCTTTCTAAGTCCCATACTTTTTTGATTTTTTGACCTCTAAGACTCACTTTGTTTGGCTTGGCTCTCATACCCCATTCCTTTACAATTATTTCAGCCATATTTTTGTTCGCAACCAAAATATGAAAATGTGGATTATAGGTTTTTTTGTTCGGATTAAAATTGGCCTCCATTGATTTTATGCCAATTAATTTCTCTCCCGTACCTCGCTGTTCCCTTTTCTTGTGCTTATTGACAATTTTAGTGAATGTCGTCTTTATACTTTTAAAGTATGCTCTCAGTTGGTGTTCCTTACAAGACTTTACCGTGATTGTTACAAAATGAGGGTCATCCCAATTTGCAATTACTGGATAGTACTTGTTTATTATTTCCGCTTTTCTGATACTTAGGCAGATTGTGCAATACCTATTTTTACAATAGTTCCCATAGAGTTTTCCATTGGAGGACACCAAGTTGCTTTGACAATGGTATGTATTCCAATAAGCCTTTTCCCTTTCTCTATCTTCCTCGGCCTTTGCAATATCAATCATCCTAAGAATTGTTTGACGAGTGATAAGTTTACGTTTTGCCCTAGAATGAACTACTTTCAAATCGGTTAGGTCTGTGCCTTTACCATTAACCAATAAAGTATGTCCCGGTTTATTTGTCCCGTTTTCCGCTAATGTATTGAATATCATTCCCCAAAGCCTTTATCCAGTATATAATTTGCAACCTCTGTTTCCATTTCCAAAACAGGCTTTGCCTCTCTTTTTCCTCTAAGCATATAGGCCTCCAAATCTGCCTTCTTGAAGAAGATATTTTTGCCATTTGGCTTATAATGGTCAATCTTTCTATAATGAGTTAACTTATATAAATGGCTTTTACTGAATCCTGTATACTCGCAAGCCTCTTTAAGATTTAAGATGTTCTTTTCCATCCTTTATTTTTTAAATTTATAAATGATGGATTAGCTAATCCGAATTTGTAATTACGATGTAAAGAAAGTAAGGAAAGGAAAGAAAATAGGTTTACAGTAGGTTGACCGTCAACTCTAAATATCCAATTTTCGCTCTATTGTTTTCTTTAGGTTGTTGAGCATTTCGTAATAAGTTTGAGAATATGGAGTGCCTTTATTCTCCTTATTTGCTTTAATTGTTTTAGCACTTTTAGGATTGATTGATTTGCCCTTTGCAGTAAAGTATTTAGCCAGTTTACCATAGAATCCGCCTTTCGTTTTGTGGACTTCATTCTCAGGCTCCTTAATCACATCTGCGTCAACTAATAAGTCGAAGAAATGAACCAAATCAGTTTGGTTTAGATTAAATTCTAATGGCTCTAAATTATCATAAATATCATCTGTAACTAGCTCCCCACTTAGTATCTGTTCCTTTCTCGTATGCAACCACTTGCAAAATTTAGCCAAAGATTTAACAGCATTAATCCACTCTCTTCTTTCAAACAAAATATTACCGTCTTCAGTATAGAAATACGAATTGAGAACAAAATCAATTTCTTCAGATTGGAAATTTTTAGTTTGCTCATCAAAACTTTGGACAGCATCCAAAATGTCATCCTTTGAAACCTTACAGTTATTAAGGTAAATTAGTTTTAACTGAAGTCTGTGCATACGGGCGGCGTTTTCCCTAACTTCAAAATATTGGGTTTGTTGACTCTTTACTATATCAACAAAATCTTTATTCAAAGTAGAAACTTGAAGGGCATAAATATATCCTCCTAATTGGGGAATAAGAAAGTCTATCTCTTCATCTCCTGACTCATCACCACCATTTAAAAACTCATTTAAGTCTTTAAAATAATTATCAATCCGCTGTTTGTATGTAGCATTTTCTATTTTAATCATAGGAGGTTTGAAGTTGCATCGTCCTTAATATTGTTCACATAGTTTAAATACTTTACTGTATGGGCGGTACTACTATGCCCTAAAGCATCTGCGACGGTTTTTAAATTTGCTCCATTTGTGAGCAATCTTACTGCAAATGTATGTCTGCCACAATAGAAGGTAATATTCTTGTCTATTTTTGCTCGCTTCATCATTGTCGTGAGATTCTTTTTTATAGCTACTTCAGATAAAAATTTACCCTTATGCTTCAGGTTAAAAATTAATTCACCCCTACCTCTTTCCTCTCCCAATAATTGTATAGCTGAATCACTAAGTTGAATATTAATTTCAGAACTATCAACTTTGCTCCTGTTTATAATAAGTCTATTGTTTATAATATGATGCCACTTCAACCTCTTAAACTCTGAATATCCCAAACCGGAATAACACGCAAATAAAAAAGCCCTTTTCACCTCATCATTCCCGCAATATGTATTTTTTAGTGTTTGAATCTCCTCTTCTGTGAGAATTTGTTTTACAAGCGTTTTTTCTGCTTTCTTATTCTTAGATTCCCATTTTACTCCCTTATAAACCGATTCCTTTAAATAACCCTGCTTTTCAGCATAGATTAAAACCTTCTTAAACCGTTTCCAATAACTGTAAGGTGTTTCACCATTCAATCCAGCCCTATAAAGAAGATACTCCCTAAAACCCTCTATATAAAGTTTATTTAAACCGCTCATTGGAAGATTGGGCTTTCCTTTTTCCTCTCTTAAATACTGTTGAAATTTGTTTAAAGCATTCTTGATACTTCTAATATCTCTTAACTTGTAGTTAGCCAAGTAAGTTTCAATGTATTTAGGGATTGTTACCTTTTTTTTATGTCTTGGAATAAAGTTTGTTCCTTCACTCTCCAATTCCAAAGCTCTTGCAGCCCTAATATTCTGAGCCAACTCTCTTTTTTGGATTTTATCATCTCCTTTTTCAACAACGTGCAACCACTCATAACTCCTAACCCCATTCTGATAAATATCTAAATAATACCTTTTACGACCTTTGGCCAAATTCCTTTCCCTTAGCTTAACACTCATTGCAAATTCAATTTCAGATTTAGTTAGTTTATCCAACTAGTAACAAAATAGTAACAAATACTAATGCTAAAATAAGAAAATTAAAGATTTAAAAGGAAACTAAGTAATATGTATCTTACTGATTATCTTTACATTTAAGTAGTATATTTTTTCTTATGTTTTCAGGGTTATGTACCCGCCTCGAGTACTTAATGCAAAAGCCGAATCGAAAGATTCGGTTTTTGCATTTAAACCATTTTCTAGTATGTCAATCTGTAATAATCGGCTACTTGATAAAAGTCTGAGATATCCACTCCCGCCTGTTTCAATTCTTGCTCTACACTTGTTACCTTCGAGGCCGAACCATCCGTTCCTTCGATTACGACAAACCTAAAATCCACATCGCTTGCGGCTACTGTTGAGCGTATTGTCAGTTGTTGTAACGCAATCGAATAGATAAATACATGAAAATCTTGTGTGGAACGATAGGGCAATGCGTACCAAAAATCTTCTGAACTAGTCTGAAAATAACCAAGGACAACACCATAATCCATAATATCTTGGGTAATCGCCGGTATCGTAAACAATGTATTTCCATCAACAAGAGTTTGATTTTCAAATAAATAACTTCTTACGTTGGCATTCCCATCTTCTCCTGGTTCACCTTGTATCCCTTGCTCACCCTGTGGTCCAACCGCACCATCTTCCCCATCACTGCAAGCAGCAAGTAACATTAGGCCGGATATTAAAAAAACAACTTTTGATAATCTTAGTTTTTTCATTGGTTTGAGGTTTTGATTCTATTAAACAACGACAAGACCCTACTCTTTATTATCAATTATCGACTGTATTCCAAACAGTTATAATTCAATTTCACACTAACTTTGAACCAATTGTACATTCTATAGTTTCTCGGTCAACAATTATTGTTTTTCGAGCAATCTTCCGATACAAAAAACATTAGATTCCCTTCCAAAGATTTCTTAACATCTAGTACACTATCTTTTGAAAAAAGGTCATACATATGCTAAAAAATTCAGGCTAAAAGATTTTCCATACCTTTTTTGGGACACTTTTAAAGCTTGGAGCAAAGCCAATCCATGGCGATTGAGTGCTGTAGTGGCCTATTATGCTGTATTGTCCCTACCTGCACTCTTGGTGATTATCATCAATATTGTGGGTTCCATTTGGGGTGTGGATATTGTTCAAGGCAGACTCACTAACGAGTTTTCCATTGCCCTGGGCCCTGATGCCGCGCAAACTATCGAGGGAATCATTCAGGATACCCAAAACAAGGACAAAAATTTAATCTCCACTATTATTGGTGTTGCCACGCTGCTTTTTGGTGCCACGGGTGTGTTTTATCAATTAAAGATTTCCTTAAATGAAATATGGCGAATAAAAGGTCCCACAAAATTTAATTTCTGGAAATTGGTATCAGAACGGGCACGAAGCTTTGCTTTTATCCTTGTCATCGGTTTTCTATTGCTTATCAGTTTTATCATCACCGCTGCCATTGCCGCACTTAACGATTATCTGCGTAGGTTGATGCCCGATATTGTGGTCTATTTGGCCTACACGGTTGACATTCTTTCTTCCATTGTCATAATCACCTTAATGTTTGCCCTTATGTTCAGGTTCCTACCAGATGCCAAGATAAAATGGAGAGCCGTTTGGTTTGGGGCCATAATCACTTCCGTGTTGTTTGTCATTGGCAAATTCTTATTGGGACTCTATTTTGGAGAGGCTGAACCTGGTTCCACCTACGGTGCTGCTGGTGCCATTGTCTTGGTTTTGCTTTGGGTGTCCTATTCATGCCTTATTCTTTTCTTCGGGGCACAGTTTACCTATATCTATGCCAAAACTTATAATATCTTGTTTGTTCCCTACAATGAACTTCAAGAACAGACCAACTGACTCTCTTTTCTCCCAAAACCACTTTAAAATATTGCCTTTGCATTACCAAAAAACAGCATAAAAGAATACCTTTAGTCTATCCTAATGCTATGGTATGAATCTATTTGATGGAGTTAAAACCGCCGAACTCAAAGTCTCTTCAGAAACCAAGGAACTCAGTGCCTTTATCAAGGACAAAAACAAATCCTTGGTGGATAGACTCGAAAGTTTTGAGGATATCATCAACATAGAAGTGGGAGATACCTCAATGACCCGTGCCAAATCCTTGGAACGCGAGTTCGATATTCGACAACTGTACATCAAATATGAAGGTGATAATCCATCGGGCACCCAAAAAGACCGAATTGCTTTTGCGCAAGTCTACGATGCCCTCCGACGTGGGTTCGATACTATCTGTTTGGCCACCTGTGGAAATTACGGCGTTGCCGTGGCATTGGCCGCAGATTTGGCGGGATTGGAATGTATCATTGCCATTCCCTCCAGCTATCATACCGAACGCATCAAGGAAATGGAGTCCCTTTCGGCAACCATTCTACGACTGGATGGCAGTTATGAGGATGTAGTGACCCAAGCAAGTGAAATGGCTGCGGAACGGGAATGGTACGATGCCAACCCAGGAGGTGCCAACACCCCATTACAAATTGCTTCCTATGCCCAAATTGCCACTGAAATTGTAGATGACTTGGGCGATGCACCAGAATATTGTGCGGTACCCGTTTCCAATGGAACGCTCCTAGCAGGTATTTATCGCGGGTTCAGTAGCCTCTACAAACGGGGAAAGACCACGAAAATCCCCAAAATGATTGCCGCCTCATCTACCCATAAAAATCCCATTATCCAATCGTTCAAAAAAGGGTTGAACCATTGTCAGGACCTTCAACCTGAAAAAGTCAAGGAAACTAAATACAATGAGCCACTCATCAACTGGCATAGTTTTGATGGCGAGGAAGCACTGTATGCCTTACATCAGTCTGATGGCGAGGCATTCAATATAAGTGATAAAAAAATGCGGGACATGAGCACGTTGCTGCTCAAAAAAGAAGGACTACGGATTCTTCCTGCCTCCACAGCTGGATTAATTGCACTTTTAGAACTGGATGAACAACTAAATTTTGAACCCAATCGGTTTGTTGCCGTGCTTACCGCCAAATATTGACACTATGAAAAAAATTGACGGAAAGGCCCTTGTCTATTGCGAAGGGGCATTCAATACACCCAATGGAAAAACAGCCCACGGACTCGTCCGTTTTACGGAGCGTTATCAAGTAGTGGGAGTTTTGGACCACACCTATGCCGGAAAAGATGCAGGCATGGTACTGGATGGCAAACCCAATGCTATTCCCATTTTTTCAACGATTGAAGAAGCAACCCAAACGCTATCCGCGAAAAATCTAGCACCAGATTATTTGGTCATTGGCTTGGCTCCAGATGGTGGTCGATTGCCGAAATCTGCGAAAAATACAATTAAGAAAGCCCTACAACTGGGTTGGAATGTAGACAGCGGCCTTCATGATTTTCTCACCAACGATGCAGAACTTGTTGAACTGGCAACAAAGAATGATTGCACTATTCGAGATGTGCGCAAAACTCCAGACCGTGACAAGCTTCACTTTTTTACAGGTGATATTGAAAAAGTGGATTGCTTAAAATTGGCCGTTTTAGGCACCGATTCCGCTTTGGGCAAACGAACCACTTCGTGGTTTTTGGTCCACGGGTTCAGGGATGCTGGCTACAAGGCTGAAATGATTGGAACTGGGCAGACCGCTTGGATGCAGGGTGCTAAATACAGCATGATCATGGACAGCTGCATCAACGATTTTGTATCCGGTGAAATTGAACACGCTGTGGTCAGTGCCTATCGTAACGAAAAACCCGATGTTATTGTCATTGAAGGCCAAGGAAGCTTGATGAATCCGGCGTATCCCGGTGGATTTGAAATTTTGGCCGCAGGCCGACCCGATTATGTTATTCTACAACATGCCCCCAAACGGTTGGAATATGATGGCTTTCCCGGGTACAAAATGCATTCCATCCAAGAACAAATCAACGCCATCCAAGTGATTTCAGGGAAAGAGGTGATTGCCATCACCGTAAATCACGAGAACATAGAACCATCTGAAATCCTTCCAGCCTGTAAAGCATTGGAGGAGGAAACTGGACTTCCCACTTTTGATGTTCTGGCCCATGGTGCACAAGACCTCATTGCGCTACTCAAAACCAAGTTGAAGCCATGATCATCACCAATATTGGGTATGAGCGATTGGAATTGGAGCTCCTTGTCCCCTATACCATTGCCTATGAAGAGATTTCAAAGGCTACCAATTTTATCCTTAAAATAGAAACGGATGAAAAAATCTTGGGGTTTGGTTGTGCGGCGCCCGATGTAGCGGTCACCCATGAGTCGCCGGATGATGTGGAACAGGCCATTAAAAATACCATCATCCCTATTTTAAAGGGGAAGAATCCCTTCATGGTTTCAAGTATTTTGGAGGAGCTTTCGCATCAATTATCGCAAAAATCGTCGGCATTGGCCATGGTTGATATGGCCCTTTTGGATATTTCAGCCAAGAAAATGAAAGTACCTTTATATCAATTTTTGGGTGGGTACCGACATGAAATTGCAACGAGCATCACCATTGGCATCCTTCCTCTGGAAGAGACCCTAAAACTGGCATCGGAATACGTAAAACAAAAGTTCTTTATTTTAAAAATAAAGGGCGGGCTTTCTTTGGAAGGGGACATTGAAAAACTGAAAAAACTTAGGGAGACCTTTCCCCATATTCAGCTTCGTTTTGATGGAAATCAAGGGTATTCCGTTTCTGAAACCCAAGCGTTTGATGAAGCCGTAAAAGAAATGAACATTGAAATCCTGGAGCAACCTACAAAACCGGGATTTGATGAGCACTTGGGAGCTGTAAAAAACACACTGGACCTACCCATTATGGCCGATGAAAGTCTAAAATCGGTCAAGGATGCCTTTCGATTGGCCAAAAACCAACGGATTGACATGGTAAATATTAAACTCATGAAAGTTGGGGGAATCCATGAGGGAATGCGTGTGAACACAGTGGCCAATGCCGCCAATCTGGAAGCCATGGTAGGCTGTTTGGACGAATGTGCCCTTGGTATTTCAGCGGGGCTGCACTTTGCTCTTTCACGATCCAACATAAAATATGCTGACTTAGATGGGCATTTAGAATTTAAAAAAGACCCTTTTTCTAACTTGTTCCATCTAAAGAACGGAATTCTAAGACCCAATCAAAACCCAGGACTGGGGCTCATGGATTGGTAGTATAAACCAACCTCTTCACAGAGGTTTTCATCTCCAGGGCACATTTTTAAGTCATCCAGTAAACTAAAATTTGAAAAAACCTTAAAGAAAAAATCTATGAAACTTTTAAAATTCATGGGGATAGCCCTATTATTATCAATCAACCAGCACAACTGAATTTTGTGAACTCTACTCAAATCCAATAAGGTTATGATTACCCATTTGATATAGTGCGTTTCCTCAGTACACCTGACAATGCTATCAAGAGAGCACATTCCATTTACGTATTAATGTTAGTAATCTTGGCACTGAACAGTTATATATATGCTGTTGTCGGATATGCAGCAATCGGAGATGACAACAAGTATTTCGTGGTAGATAGTAGTTATGGGAAAACATCCTCAATTTTGAGATATCAAACCTGTCCTATAATATGGAGACCAGACATCTAACATTTTCGTATTCATGGTCAGAGGCAGCCGCCGGAAATGGTACAGGACATGACCTAAACATGTCCGGGATGGTAGATGTTACTGTGCTTGAGCAGGTTGAAAATCCTCAGCAATTTTAGGATAAAATATAGAAATGGCGAATTAACCGTTGAGTCCAAGGCATTTTGCCTTGGCTTTTTTTTCGGTCAAAACGCTATTCTTCTTTTCTCTTCAATGAAAACACCACTCCCATAGCCAATGCTGCCGCAATGAATGCCAACGAAACCCATTCCGGTACCTCAACATGATGGGATAAAATCAACTTTACCCCCACAAAGAACAAGATTGCAGAAAGACTGTACTTTAAGTAATTGAACCGCGCTACCATATGGCTCAAGAAGAAATAAATGGAACGTAGGCCCATCACCGCCAAAATATTGGAACTGAACACCAAAAATGTATCCGATGTAATCGCCAATACGGCCGGAATACTATCCAATGCAAAAAGCACATCCGTGAACTCTATCACCACTAATGCCAATAAAAGTGGGGTAGCCATTAATATCCCGTCCTTGCGAACAAAGAATTTCTGGGACGTTATGGTATCCGAAACCGGAATAATCTTATTCACCAATCGAAACACAATAGAATCTTTTGGTTCATAGACTTTTTTACTTGACCGTAGTAATCGTAAGGCCGTAATCACCAGAAACCCACCAAAAACGTACGTAATCCATATAAACTTTTTAAGAAGGGCAACACCCAAATAAATAGCTGTAATCCGAAAAAAGATAGCGCCCACTATCCCCCAGAAAAGTACCCTATGCTGGTATTTTTCCGGTATGGCAAAGGATGAAAAAATCACTGCAATCACAAAAATATTATCCATGCTCAGAGACATTTCCACCAAATACCCAGTAATATATTTGAGGGTTGCATTCCATGCTGTTAAATCATTTGGATTTTCTATCCATTGATTTCGGTAAATAAAATAAACCAAAATTGAAAATACCAGTCCCAACCCTATCCAAAACATGCTCCAAGTAGTAGCTTCCTTTAAAGAAATAGCATGGGCCTTCCTATTAAGTACACCCAAATCAAAAATCAGCAATAGTGCAACGGCCGAAATAAAGAGTATCCAAACAATCATTAAAACATAGGATTTACAGTAATACAAAACTGTAAAAAACAGTTTTCAAAACCATACCCATTGTGAAATAATTAAGCAAATATTATAAATCAATCATGGATGCAGCTTTTTACGAAATGCCATAAATACACTACATTTAGCGCCATGCACTATTGACTATACATGACACAACTGAAAGCACTTATCAAAGTTTTAGGCCCTGGTCTACTATTTGCCAGCATGGCCATTGGCACATCCCACTTGGTACTGTCCACCAAAGCTGGAGCACAATATGGATGGATTATGGTCATTCCGATTGTATTGGCCAATCTTTTAAAATATCCTTTTTTTGAATTTGGGGTACGTTATACCACTGTTACTGAAAGAAGCTTGGTGGAAGGTTACTTGAATCTAGGAAAAACCTATTTGTGGATCTACGCCTTTGTGACGTTGATTTCCACGTTCACCATTTTGGCCGCGCTTTATGTGGTCACTGCTGGACTTTTTATGAATCTTTTCCAAATTACAAGCATGGGTGCAGGGGGAATTGCCCTTTGTCTTTTCATATTTATCAGTTTGCTCCTCATTATTGGGAAATACAAATTCTTGGAAAACTCTTTAAAAGCTGTCATAACCATATTGTTTGTTGCTCTTTTGGTAACAACGGTCCTCGTCATTCAAAAAGGGCCGGTACCCAGTGCAGAATCGTATCAACGTCCTGGGGTTTTTAATGAAGTCGGCATTTTATTTTTAATCGGATTGATTGGGTGGATGCCCACCGCTGTCGAGGCTTCGGGCTGGGTGAGCATGTGGAACATGGAAAATCTAAAGACCATGAAGGAAAAGCCCTCCCTGAAACTCGCCCTCCAAGAGTTTAATGTAGGCTACATTTTAACTGCAATCTTGGCGGTTTTCTTCTTGATCATTGGATGGATGACCCTGTATGGCACAGGTACGGAACTTAGCGGAAGCGCTGTGGTCTTCGCTGACCAATTGGTAAATCTATTTACCGTGCATATTGGGGATTGGGCCTATCTTTTTATTGCCGTAGCTGCCTTCGCCACCATGTTCAGTACGTGTATGACCGCCCATGATGCCGTTTCAAGGGTCAGTGTTGATGTTCTTGCCAAATTGTATCCCAATGCCGGAGCATTCAAGAATAAAAATGCTTTTGCCATTACCGTAATTATCATGGCCATCATCAATTGGCTCGTTATCAAAGTTTTTAGTGCCAATATGGCCAGTTTAGTCTCCTTGGCCACCTTTGTTTCTTTTGTACTGGCCCCGTTATTGGGTTGGATGAACCTTAAAACCGTAATGGGCAATGATATTCCCGACATCCACAAACCCAAAATAGGCTTACAGATTCTCACGTGGTGTGGAATGGTATTTCTTTCGTTATTTGCGCTGTATTATTGCTGGATGATTTGGTTCTAATTGAAAAGTACGTTGTCGTTCAACACTACAATCAAAGACCTTTGATTTTGTTTATGGAGCATTTCTAAACAGAAAACTCCGTTGGTGCAATTATTCAGAATTTTGTCTTCTCCATACCCAATGGAATATAGAATGTTGCTCGCAGGGACACCTTTTTGAATCAGATATCTTTTAATGGCATCAGAACGGCTCTGTGTCAACCTAAAATTGATGGAACTCCCTCCCCTACTGTCCGTATACGTTTCTATTCTTAATTGGGCCGATGGAAAACTTTTAATAAAATCCACTACTTTATCCAATTCAACTTCAATTTCTGGGGTCAGCTGGGTATCGTTGTTACCAAAGAAAAACTTTTTCATTTTTACAACCATTTGCCCCTCCTGTTCCTCCACCAAATCATCATAGAGTGAAATACCAATATCAAAATCTGTCTTTTCCAATCCTTCCAAATCATCTTCCTTAAAACGCTTGGTAAATCTGGAGTAATGGTCTTTGGTAGATTCTAATATTACCTCTTCTTCCCATGGAATTTCCATTCTGTAATTTCCATCTTCATCAGAATAGGTCTCAGCCAAAAGTTCACCACTGGGGCTTTTTAATCGAACTACAGCCTTGTCTACAACTTCAGAAGGGTTGTAAGGCTTCATAACTTTTCCCTTGATAGCGATTGTCTTCAGTCCTGGTTTTTCGTCCACCTTAAAGCCATAAATATCATCCTTGCCCTTTCCGCCGGGTCTATTGGACGCAAAATACCCCAATAGCCCTTCACCATCATTTCGCATAATAAGTCCAAAATCATCTTCAGGTGAATTGATGCCCATTCCCAAGTTTATAGGAATACTAAAGCCCTCTCCTTCCATATTCGATTTGTAAACATCCATTCCCCCTAACCCATAGAACACATCTGATGCAAAGTACAAACTCCCTTCAAACATAAAAGGTGCTATTTCGTTACCGGGGGTATTGATGCGGGGACCCAAATTAATTGGAGCCGACATCACCTGGCCATTGTTCGTATACACGTAATAAATATCGGTGCCACCGTAACCATCTTCAAAATTGGCCGAGAAATATAATTTTCCAGAGGCTTCATCATAATACGGGTAATAAAAAGACGTACTTAAATCCTTTAGAAGCAATTGAAATGAACCACCAATGGTCTGTTTTCCAATGGACAAGGCATTTTTTCCTGTATTGTCGAACGCAAGCTCACCATCTTGGGTATTGGACAATACATAGAATATGCTCTTTAAACTTTCGGAATAAAATGGAGTGGCCTTATGAAATCTTGAACTACCAATCTCGGAAAAAGGTGCTATGCTAGAAATCTGCCCATCGGTTTGCAGCCGTGCCGAATAAATATTGAAATAGTCTTCGTTACCAGGTTCGTATCTGTTGCCTTTTTGTTGAGGGCGCCCGCTGGTGAACAGCAGTTGGTCTTTGTAAAAAGCTGGAGCAAAATCGGTCTGTGGACTGTTTCCCAACAAGTTAAAGATTTGATAATCCAAGCCAGGGTCCGCCGCTTCGTTTCCCAATAACTGCTGATTAAACTCCATGTTTTCCATTAGTTCTTTTGAAAAACTTAAGGACATTGTGGACAAAAAAGCTTCTTTTCTCTCTTTATTGGTCGTCTTGGAGAAGCTCTGCAGCATTTTATTGAAATGATGGCTTCCCATCAAGGTGTCTTTCTTATAAAGCTCTAAATACATTTCAGAGGCCTTCTCAAAATTGTTGGTTTCGAAATAGGAATCCGCCAAATTCAAAAATTGCTGTTCGGACAAAACCCCTTCCCTTAATTGGTCTTCATACGCCGTTATGGCCTGCTGGTATTTATATTGAAAAAAAAGATTGTCTCCCTTAGACTTTTTCTGACCAAAGCAGAAAACCACGCCCAAAAGGGTTGCCAAAATTGTTAGCTGTATATTGTGCGCCTTGCTCATGTTAGAAAAATCTTGGGGAATCTATCTGTTTTCCTTTATCATTTGTCTTTTTGTTCTTGTTTCTTGATTTGGAACCTCCGGAACCAAAACCACCTCGACCAATATAGAATTTCAATATGGCCTCATGCGAGCCTCCGCTGTACTCGCCCAATCCGTTGGTATTGTAATCATACGCATAACCAATAAACATAGCATTGGATACCTGAAATCCTGCCAAACCGCTCACCGCATTGTCAAAACGGTACGAAGCGCCAATGGTAAGGGCATCTATAAACTGAAAGTTGGCCGATAGGTTCACATTTACAGGGGACCCTTGAAGGTAATTTACTAAAAAAGCCGGTTTAAACTTGGTCCTATCGGATATCTGGAACACATAACCCCCAATGGCATTGAACTGCATATTGTCCTCCACAATGGTGGCCACTTCATCATTATAAAGAGCATTGGTCAAAAAATTGGGAACCGAAACACCTAAATACCAATCCTCTTCATGGTACATAAAAAGCCCTGCACCTACGGTCGGATAAAAGTTGGTATACTCCCCACCCAAAATGGATTCATCCGATGGGTCAATAAAGGTACCCTTAGAGTAGTCGATATTCAAGGAAGAACCACCAGCATTCAATCCAAATGACAATTTGGTGTCTTCGGATAGTTGAATTTGATAGGAATAGGCGACATCAAAATAGGTTTGTGTGGACGGACCGAGTTGATCGCTCACAATATTGATCCCCAATCCCATTTTTTCGTTGCTGAACGGAATATTGGCCCCTCCACGTATAGTGGTCGGTGCACCTTCAATATCAACCCATTGCGCCCTGTACAGGCCAATGACCTCTGGACTCTCCACGGTACCGACATAGGCCGGATTAAAACTGCCAATGTTGTACATGTACTGGGTGTATTGGGGCTCTTTTTGGGCATTGGCCAAACCGATGGCCAAAAGCAGCACTAAAAGAACAATTCTGTATTTTGACAAACCTTTTTTATCTGGCATTTTAGTTGTTCCTTACAATTTGAATCCATCCCTTTACTACTTCCGTTCCATCTCCATTTAAATCAAGAATATAAAAATACGTCCCTTTGGGCAGATCACCATTTTTACCTGTTCCATCCCAAGAACTATCATACCCATCCATCTGGAATACACTGTTCCCATAGCGATCAAAAACCTCAAGAGTGTTATTTGAATATTGTTCGTGACCCACCAATATCAACCTATCATTCTTACCATCACCATTGGGTGAAAAGATATTGCAAATGGTTCCGGGGTCTTCACAAGCACTTCGATTTACCTGAACAGAAACGGTTGATGAATTGTTATCGGTTACGGTATTGTCTGAGGGAAGGGATGAAACCAATGCTGCCGTATTCTGGAAGGTCCCTGAAGCAGTGACAGCTACTGTAATCTCCAGAGTTGCCGTTGCCGTTGTCGCGTTCATTTCGGGAATGGACCATTCCCCAGTTTCTTCGTCATAGGTTCCTAACGAAGCCACATGGGAAACATATTCAAAAGCATCATCCAATACATCGGTCACAACGATATCCAAGACCCTTGCCATATCCACATTTTCGATAGTAATGACAAACTCGATTTGCTCACCCAAAAGAGGCTCATCTTCATCTACCACTTTTGTAATGGCCAAATCAATATCCATTGGATTACAATCCACGGTCAAGAACGGGTCACAAGCATCCAAGGGATCCGTAGCATTTTCGGGAACTGCGGTTGTACTTGGATCATCAACTACCAATACTTCCTCGCCATCCGTTAATCCATCACCATCTGTATCAGGGTTATTAATATCGGTACCCAAGGTATTTTCTTCTGAATCAGTTAGACCGTCACCATCCGTATCCACATTACAGTCGCTCACGGATATGGTCACTTGCACCGAATCATTAGTACAGGGGGCAATAGCGCCTGTAGTCGTGAACTCAAACACATAATCCCCAACGGGCAAACCGTCAAAATCAACCGTATTTCCGCTTCCAATGGCCAAAGAACCCCCAGATGGGTCGGTTATAATGGTCCATGCTCCAGCATCTGCGCCTGATAAGGTAGCATCCAAATCAATGATATTAGGCCCTCCAAGGCCTACCGTATTACAGGCAACCGTATTGGTTGGGGTACCGGTAGAAGGGGTATCATTTATAGTTGCCACTACTTCCACTCGGTCTGAAACACATCCATTGGCAGTGGCCTCCACATAAAATGAGGTGGTGGTTGAAATGGAAGGCGTAATGAACGTGCCACCGCTTCCTAGCATGGCGCCTCCAGTGGGCGCATCAAACCAGTTGATAACCCCATTACTGGCTGTGGCCGTCAAGGTCAATGTACCTTCACCACAGCGTTCAGCACCAGTAGTGTTTGTTATGGTAGGAGTTGGAAAAAGCTCTAAAGTAACTGTAACCACAGCACTGGGGCAATTGTTTATGGCATCCCAAAAAAATCCGAAATAAGAAGCTGGATTGGTAACCTGACTATTTCGATGCTGATCCGTCTGTAAAGGGTCTGGATCTGTACTCCATCTCAATTCAGTTCCTGGAGGAGCAGCATTGGTCACATAATCATCCAAATCCACTAAAAGCTCCTCCCCACAGAAAGTTGTGGGCTGGGTCAAATCAAGCGAAGGTGTAGCACCATCGGCATTACAAGGAGCCGTATTCTTGGCAACACTATCATCGGCAATTGGACCAACCCCATTGCCATTGCTAAGTGTAACTGCAAGCGTAACATTTCCGTCTTCAACACCACTAACATTGATTCCCGTAACGCTTTGAGTTGGAGAACTAATCAATCCTGAGCCCATCACTGGAGTTCCGCCTGCATCACTTGTAAAGGTATAATCGTATATCGCGCCGACTACCGCATTTGTAAAAGTAAAGCTAACAGCTGTCTGGTTACCATCATCTATGGGATCTTGGTTTATCTCAACAGTATATCCTGAGGGAACTACCGTATTTTTAACAGCCATATCTGATGTTGGAGGCCCCTCATTTCCTAAAGCATTGGTAACAGTTACTGTTAGCGTAATGATTCCATCAGGCAAACTGCTAAGATCTATACCTGTTATTGTATTATTAGGACTTCCAACAGGTCCAGTTCCTGTAACCGGAGTACCTCCACCATCACTAGTAAAGGCATAGTCATATGTTGTTAGAAACGATGGAGCTCCAGAAAAAGAGAAACTTACATCATCTTCATTCGTCAAATTTATGGGATCTTGGTTGATGGTTACTGTGTATCCATCCGGAGGTGTATTGTCCTCACTTACGATGGTTACATCGGCACTGGCTGGAATGCCGACGGTATAACCGGCACCTGAATTAAGAGTGACTGTTACCGTTTCATCCAATTCGACAAGGGAATCGTCTATTGGGGTTACTAATATTGTGGCGGTTTGCTGGCCATTGTCAATAGATACAGTACCCGAAAGCGTGTTATAGTCACTCCCAGGAGTTGCATCCCCACCAACTGTATATCCTACAATAATTGCAGAGCCCGTATTGTTGATTGCGCCAAGGTTCACCTCAAAAGAACCGGTTTCCGTTCCCAATTCTGTAGCGGTATCATCACTTGCTGTAACCGTGGCAATACCCGTATCATCATTATTAATTGTCCCCAATCCCGTACCATCGTTAATCGTTGCATTGGAAACTAAACTCAGTTGTAGATTGAATGTTTCGTTTAGTTCAATATCGGTATCACCATTAACCACAACGGTAATAGTTGTGCTTGATTCACCTACGTTAATCTGTCCCGTACCAGATGTAGCCACATAATCTGTTCCTGCTGTAGCTGTGCCGTTAGACGTTACATAGGAAAAACCTATGTTCCCGGCCGCGTTACCGCCGCCGTCAACGCTCACCGTGAAGATGAAGTCCGTCGTCCCGGCGTCGCCCTCCGCCAAGGTCACGTCCCCGATGCTTATCGAATCCGTATCGTCATTGGTGATCGTGCCGTCACCGGTATCGTCCGTTATCGTGGCATTGGTCGGGTTGCTCAGCACGACCGTGAAGCCCTCGTCAAGCTCAACATCGGTGTCACCGTTCACCTGTACCGTTATCGTAGTGCTGGGGGTGCCCGCGGCTATCGTGCCAGTACCGCCCACTATCGCGACGTAGTCCGTGCCCGCCGTGGCGGTCCCGTCAGAGGTGTCCACATCAAAGTCTATCTGGGCGGCCGCGTTACCGCCGCCGTCAACGCTCACCGTGAAGATGAAGTCCGTCGTCCCGGCGTCGCCCTCCGCCAAGGTCACGTCCCCGATGCTTATTGGATCTTGTCCATACCCTGATCCAATTCCAAATAACACAAGTGTCAACACCAACATTATTCCTTTACTGTAGTTTGTAAAGGACCGCTTTAAAGTTATCTGCCGGGAGGTTACCATCACCTGTAAATGCGTTTTCAGTTTAGTTCGTAAATGCCATGTTTAGGTTGGTGAGTTGGGAAAATCAATATTACAAAAAAGGGTAACAATCCCCATAACCAATCGGTTCAAATCTTGGTTAAATCGGATAAACTGCCTGAGTTATCTAGGAGAGTGCCGCGGAACTAGTTTCGGAATCTGGGTTTATCTTTTTCACCAAACCTTGCAATACTTTGCCTGGGCCCACTTCCACAAAGGTTTTAGCACCATCCTTCACCATTTGTTGTACGCTTTGGGTCCATTTTACGGGGGCCGTTAATTGTAAGATTAGGTTCTTTTTGATTTCGTCAGCACTTGAAATTGCAGTAGTAGTCACATTTTGATAAATAGGACAGCTGGGAACGCTAAACTCTGTAGTTTCAATGGCTGCAGCCAATTCTTCTCGGGCAGGTTCCATCAATGGGGAGTGAAATGCACCGCCCACGGGCAACAACAAAGCTCTTCTTGCTCCGGCCTCTTTTAATTTTTCACAGGCAATGTTCACTGCATCCACTTCACCTGAAATTACCAATTGACCGGGACAGTTGTAGTTGGCAGGAACGACCACACCTTCCACCTCTGCACATATTTTTTCCACAATAGCATCGTCCAATCCCAAAACGGCAGCCATGGTGCTGGGCTTTAGCTCGCAGGCTTTTTGCATAGCAAGTGCACGTTGGGATACCAGTTTTAGTCCATCCTCAAAATTTAAGGTGCCGTTGGCTACCAAGGCGGAAAATTCACCTAGGGAATGCCCCGCGACCATATCGGGTTTAAAATCGTCACCCAATACCTTGCTCAAAATCACAGAGTGTAAAAAAATGGCTGGCTGGGTTACTTTCGTTTGTTTTAAATCCTCAGCGGTACCTTCGAACATGGTATCGGTAATGGAAAAACCTAAAATTTCGTTTGCCAGCTCAAACAGTTCTTGTGCTTGGGAGTGATTCTCATAAAGATCTAATCCCATTCCAACAAATTGCGCGCCTTGTCCTGGAAAAATATATGCGTTCATAATAGTCGAGTTTTTTGAGTGCGTAAAAATAGGGATAATTTAGACTCTTAGATGTTTGGACAACTTGGATTAATGGATTATTGAGTTCTTAATCTTCCTTGAACCAACTGGAATACATTACATAATTGTTGGCAATTCGGTCTATCTCCCCAGAACTCAACTCTGGACTGATATCTTTGATCTTTTTGGCAGGCATTCCGGCATAAATACTGCCAGCCTCTACATGGGTTCCTTGGGTCACAACAGCACCAGCGGCGATAATGGAATTGCTTTCCACCACGCAATCATCCATAATAATACTACCCATGCCCACCAATATATTATCTTTTAGGGTACAACCATGCACAATGGCATTATGGCCAATGGAAACGTTGTTTCCTATAATTGTGGGTGATTTTTGATAGGTACAATGAATCACGGCGCCGTCCTGCACGTTTACCTTATTCCCCATTTTAATGTAATGCACATCGCCACGGATTACGGCATTGAACCACACACTGCACTGGTCGCCCATGGTCACATCACCCACAATGGTGGCATTTTCGGCAATAAAGCAATCTTTTCCTATTTCTGGGGATTTACCTTTTACGGATTTCAGTATCATATTTTTATTATTCGAATCAATTCATTTATTCTGCTTTAAGCCATTCTAAACCGTTCCTTCGACTTCGCTCAGGAACCTGTTTTATGGCCTACTGAAAATACGACAATAGTTCAGCTTTTTTGGAGGCAGAAACGGACAATTCCTTACCATTTGAAAGTATCACGCTGCCGCCCTTGCCTTTCTTATATTTGACCACTTCAGCCACATTTACCAAATAGGATTTGTGTATTCTGGCAAAGGCATAGCCTTGAAGGGCTTCTTCAAAATATTTTAGTGTCTTGCTCACCAAAATCTTTTTGTGCTCCAAATAGATTTCTGTGTAATTGTCATCAGCCTTACAGAAAAAAATATCACCTACATCCAACACTTGAAACCCATCTTGTTGTGGTAATGTTATTTTCCCTTCAGCCTTAAAGGGCGTAGTTTTTAACACCTGACCTTCCAACGCATTTTCTTTTTCCTTGACGGTCTTTACGTAATCCACCGCTTTGATCAATTCATCAATATTGATGGGTTTCATCAAATAATAAGCGGCGTGATGGTTAAGGGCATCCATGGCGTATTGATTGTATGCCGTTACAAAAATAGCCTCAAACGTTCGGTCTGGAATCTTGTCCAACAAATCAAACGCGTTACCAAAAGGCATTTCCACATCCAAAAATACCACATCGGGCCGGTGCTTTTTAATCAATGTGATTCCTTCTTCAATGTGCGCGGCTTCACCCAACAATTTGAGACCATTACAATATTTGCTGATATAATTTCGAAGGATTTCCCGGCTATTGGCCTCATCCTCCACTATAATCACCCGCAGTTCCATTAGTCTTTTTTTAGCTTTAGGGTCACCTTGGTCCCTGTTTGGTCTTCGTTTAGGTTTGCAATGGACACATCCACCTTATTTTTGTACATATTGTTGAGGATTTGTATGCGCTTTTTTATGTTGCCCATTCCTTTGGATTTTTGTTTTTTCTGATTGCTGGTCTTCAACTCAGCCGATTTTTTTCTCCCGATACCATTGTCCATAATTGTAATCTCCAATAAGGTGTCGGTGAGTTGTTTTAGGTTGATTTTCAAGAATCCCTTTTCTTCCTTATATCGCAACCCGTGCCAAATAGCGTTTTCAATATAGGGCTGCAGAAGCATTGGCGGAATCTGAAATGCATCCACATCCACTTGCTCATCAATATTGATACTGTAATCGAACTTGTCCGAAAAACGGGAATGTTCCAGTTTTACATATAACTCCAAAAGTTCCAATTCTTTTGAGAGCAGAATAAAATCCTCCTCTGAATTTTCCAACACGCTGCGCATCAACACAGAGAATTCACTTAAAAACCGATTAGCGCTTCTTTCATCGCTCTTGGCAATAAAATTGTTCACTGAATTGAGTGCATTGAAAATAAAATGTGGGTTCATTTGGGTTCGCAGGGACTTCAAGGCCAAAAGGTTGTTAGCCAACTTTTGTTGTCGATTGCTGCGATAGTACAACAAAGCGGTCAATGCAGTGAGTAAAATCCCGAAGACCAAGGAATAGATTATCCATTTTTGACGTTTGCTGGTCTCTTCAAAAAGTTGCTGTTCAGTAACCGCCAAACTATATTTACTTTGGTTGAGTTCACGCTCTTGTTCCAAGCTTGAAATTCGATTTTGTGTGTTGGCAATTTCTCTATTAAAACGAGCTGCTTGTGAAAGCTCCTGTTCCTTTCTAACATATAGGCTGTCCACCACGGCAACGTAATCTTGATAAGATTCCAGGGCCTTTGTAAAATCCCCTTTGTTTCTATAGACTTCTGAGAGTTGCCTAGTGGCATCCTTTTGCACAATCAAATCGTCCTCTTCATCGGCTTCCACAATACTTTTTTCCAAATAAGGTATGGCCTCATCCAGCTTATCTTGTGCAATGTAGGCATTGGCTATTTTGTAATTGATACGCTGGGAAGTGATCGTATCCGATACTGAAACCCCTCGACTTTCCACACTTACCTTGGATTGGGGCAACTGTTGTAACTCGTTCAGGCTTTTTTTGCGCAATTGAATTTCATCATCATACCGGTTCTTTTGATTATAGAAATCTGCGACTCGCTCACTTTCTTGAATCAATCGCTCCGGAGCTACCCTTTTGGAAAGGTTTAGACTATTTTGATAAAAACCCTCCGCTTCAACCACCCTATTTTCACTGGCATAGGTATCGGCTATCTTTGAGTTGAGGTCGATGACCTTTGGAGATATCTGGTTTTTTTCCGCTACTCGTAGCCCTTCTTGGTAAAATTCCTGTGCCCGTCTTGGATTGGACATACCAATGTTCGCATCGCCCATGGCTTCATAAAGTTCCACCCGCCGATAGGGCACCATGTTCTTTACGTCGAGCAAAGGAGACAAAGTGGTCTCGGCCTTTTCAAACTCCCCGTGCAACACATAGGTTTTGCCCAAAAGGAGTTTTGTTTTGTTGGAAGGACTGGCAGCAAGCGCATCCTTAAAATTGGTGATGGCCAAGTCATATTGCTTGTGATACATGTAGATCTCTCCCAACACCGTGAGTGAACTGGACAATTCTCTCTTATTACCCAACGCATCCAAGGATTCCATTGACTGGGCAATAAAATCGATGCTTTTTTCCAAATCTGACTTTTTGTAAATGTTGGCGGAGTCCAAGAATCGTTGATGAGCCTGTGCTGTACTTAAACCGGCTCTATTCTCTTTCTTTGCAGTTCCCAAGACTTTATTTGAGGTACGCTTGCCCTCTTCCTGAGCAACACCTGTATATGCCAGAATCAAAAAAAAGAATGCTATGAGTTTTCCTTTGGCCATATATTCCTATACTACATAGTAAACTTACTTCATCCCAAGCGTATTAAAAAATGGTGCAGCTTCAAATAACGGGCCAAAACAACTCTTTTTTCCGCCTTTACACAATCAATTGTACCACTTGCTCACTGTAGATGACCGTTCCCTCATTTTGGATTTTTATTGAAAAAAGTTGCAGGTACTTTTAGCACATCATTCTAAAAAATTGAACCATGAAATATTTGAAACATCTATTCGGAACAGTACTTTTTATAATCGTAACGGGAACATCCTACGGTTGTAATCTAAAAGCCAAAGAACCCAATAACACAGCCTTGATTTCTAAACCCATTTCTGAAAAACCAGCAAAACAATATGTGAAGATTGCCTTATTGTTGGACACCAGTAACAGCATGGATGGACTCATAAATCAAGCGAAAGCGCAACTTTGGGATATTGTAAATGAATTCACCCATGCTAAATGTGGCAATGACGTTAGACCATCTCTTGAAATTGCCCTTTATGAATATGGAAACGACAATCTTTCCT
Source organism: Allomuricauda sp. ANG21 (assembly GCF_040705235.1). Taxonomy (NCBI): domain Bacteria; kingdom Pseudomonadati; phylum Bacteroidota; class Flavobacteriia; order Flavobacteriales; family Flavobacteriaceae; genus Allomuricauda; species Allomuricauda sp. ANG21. Next base: position 334,644 of record NZ_JBFCVT010000001.1, read on the forward strand.
CTCGCGAAGGGTATATAAGACAGGTCATAGGTTTTAGCAATGATTTGGATGAGATTTCTGAAAAATTGTTTTCCCTGACCACCAATGGCGGTGAAGAATATTGTGGTGAGGTGATTCAAACCTCCCTGAAACAGTTGGATTGGGGTAAAAATGCCGATGACCTTAAAATGATCTTTATTGCGGGCAATGAACCCTTTACCCAAGGCAAACTCAACTATAAGGATGCCGCACACAACGCCAAGGAAAAGGATGTCATTGTAAATACCATTTTCTGTGGGAATTACGAACAAGGCATTTCCACCATGTGGAAAAATGGAGCGACATTGACCGGTGGGGACTATATGGCCATTGACCACAACAGACAGGTGGTCCACATCAACACTCCCTATGATGACGTCATCATTCGTTTGAACTCCAAATTGAACAACACCTATATTTCCTACGGAAGTTTGGGGAGGCAAAAGAAAGCCCTGCAAAGTGTTCAGGATAGCAATGCAGCAGAAATGGAAGCCGCTGTAGCGGTAAAAAGGTCGGTCAGCAAAAGTTCAAGATTGTATAAGAACTCACAGTGGGATTTAGTGGATGCCATTGAAGACGACGAGGAAATCCTGTCAGAATTGAAGGAAGAGGAACTTCCCCAAGAACTCCAAGGAAAATCGGAAAGTGAGATAAAGACCTATGTAAACAAGAAAAAAGCGGAGCGCGAGGATATTCAAAATCAAATCCAAGAGCTAAATGTCAAGCGCGAAGCCTATATTGCCAAGCATCAAAAAGAAGAAACGGGAGAATTGGAAAATGCCTTGTTGAGTGCCATAAAAACACAGGCTTCCAAGAAAAATTACACCTGGGATTAGACTTAGGTTGTTGTGTTGAACAGTGAAAGATGGTCCATCCCAAACGATGGGCCATTTTTAGTTGTTGGCAGCCGGACAATAACAATCGTAACGTTTGCCTTGATCGCTCTGTCCAAAATCGTACCCCAAGGTAATCTGATGGAAACCACCATTATCAAAACGGATGTCCCCAGATTGGTAGGAATAGTTATAGGAAAACAAAAATCGATTGACGTTAACACCAATGATTGGGGTGAACAATTGCAATCGCTGCTCCCCAAAACCACCATTGGTCTGAAATTGGGCTCCATCAAAACTTCTTCGGTAGGATAATCCTCCCCAAACCGTCCCAAAACTTACGTCTTTATATACCTTCGCATTCAAATCGATGGTCTTTTCTTTGGTAAAATCAGTCATTTGAAACAAAATGGAGGGCTCAATCCGAGTGCTCCTCCCAAATACATATCCTACTGACAGCAAATACCTCCTTAAATTGTCAAACTCGGCAGCGGTGTACAAATCTCGCCCACTTCCCAGAACGTTCAAGATGGCGGCATGGGCGTAAAACTCGAAAAGGTTATATGAAGCTCCCAGGTCCACGTTAAAATAACTGGTCGTGTTTTTTACTCCAGTTACTGCCGGGTCGGGAATGACCGACCTGAACTCGGTTTCATCCAAACTGCTCAGAATGACACCTGCACTCAAACCAAAAGATAACTGGTTCAAGGTTCTAAAATCTCCAGCCAGCTGCAAATGGTGTGCATACGTCGCCTTAAATCCGGTTTGCGAATGATACCCATTGGCGTCGTTGAAAATAATACCTCCAACCCCGCTCCGTGAGCCTACACGAGAATTCATGTTAAACGTCTGCAAACTGGGCGCTTCGTCCACGTTGAACCACTGTTTTCTGGCAGTAAGACGAATTTTGGTTCCTTCGGCAATCCCTGCCATGGATGGGTACACCAAGTAATAGTTGTCCGACAGGTAATCAAAATAAACCGGAATACCTTCTTGAGCCTTGGCTGCTAGCCCAAAAAACAGGCTGATGATGATTGAGGTTAGGTAGCGTCTCATGTGACGATTTTGGGCTATGATTGAGGTTTAAGTACAATTAAACAATAAGATAACGGTTGATGCACCACATTATTATATTTTTTGCAACGCATCCTAACTATTGGTATTTTTGCAGGAAAGATTAGCCATGAAAGAATATAATATCACCATAGTTGCCACCAACAATCCAAAAATAATAAAATTGGAAGCCAACCATTTCTTGGTAAAGGGCAATTATGAATACAAAAATATAGATGAAGCCAAGAACTCCCCCTTGGCGCAACAGCTCTTTTACCTACCGTTCATTAAAACGGTTTACATCTCTGGAAACTTCATTGCTCTGGAGCGATATGATATTGTGGAATGGGAAGACGTAAAGGATGAAGTTGCCCAGCAATTGGTAGAATATCTCAATGCCGGTGAACCTGTGGTTCATGAGGAATTGACCCAGAAAAAGGAACCTGTTACCGTATACGCCGAGGTCACCCCCAACCCGGCCGCCATGAAATTTGTGTGCAACAAACGCATTGTACCCAGTACGTACGAGTTTAAAAATATTGATGAGGCCAAGGATTCACCTTTGGCCCAAGCACTTTTCCAGTTTCCCTTTGTGAAAGAGGTGTTTTTTGATGAAAACTACATCTCCGTTCTAAAATACGAAGTGGCCGAATGGGAGGAAATTACTATGCAAGTTCGTGAGTTTATCCGAGATTTTCTAGGGGATGGCAAAGAAGTGATTTCTGCTGAGGCCATTCAAAAAACCAAAGAAAGTGCAGAAAAAAGTGCTACGCAGATACAGTACGATGACACCTCACAACAGATCATTGATATTTTGGAGGAATATGTAAAGCCTGCCGTGGCCAGTGATGGTGGAAATATCATGTTCCAATCGTATGAAGAAGAAAGCCGAACGGTTAGTGTCATACTCCAAGGTGCCTGTAGCGGTTGTCCATCATCAACCTTTACCCTAAAAAATGGCATTGAGACTATGCTTAAAAATATGATGGGTGATAAAATTAGAGAAGTTGTTGCGCTCAACGGCTGATTTTTAAGGTATTCTTACCACTATTGTGGTCAATTTTTGTTAAATTGAATAAATTTAAAAATCACTACCCATGGCAGTTTTAAAAGTAATTGAAGTATTGGCAAATTCCGATAAAAGCTGGGAAGATGCAACTAAAAATGCATTGGACCAAGCCACTAAATCGGTTAAAAATATTCGTTCCGTCTATATCAACGAGCAGAGTGCCACGGTTAAGGACGGAAAAATCGATAATTATCGAGTTAACGTTAAAATTACCTTTGAGGTGAAATAACCCAAGGGCAATGCCAAGATAGCGCCCTTATTGGGCGCTTTTTTTATGTTCAAAAAGAAAACTATGCTGAAAAGAACCATCATTTTATTGGTTTTACCCTTTTTCTTCCTTGGTTGTAACCAAAAACCCGACAAAGTGACCCACAAACATACCAACGCTTTAATCAACGAGACAAGTCCTTACCTTTTACAACATGCCCATAATCCTGTAAACTGGGAAGCATGGAGCCCAGAAGTGCTTGAACGTGCCCAAAAGGAGGACAAACCCCTTCTTATCAGTATTGGTTATGCGGCCTGCCATTGGTGTCATGTTATGGAAAAAGAGTGCTTTGAAGACGAGGAAGTGGCCCAAATGATGAACGAGAATTTCATCAATATAAAAATAGATCGTGAAGAACGTCCCGATGTGGACCAAATCTATATGGATGCTATCCAGATGATGTCCGGCAACGGGGGCTGGCCCCTTAATATTGTGGCATTGCCCGACGGAAGGCCTTTCTGGGGCGCAACCTATGTCCCTAAGGACAATTGGGTAAAATCCCTTCAACAATTGACGGAGCTCTACAAAAATGATAGGTCGAGGGTCACCCAGTATGCCGCTGACCTTGCCAATGGCATTCATGCCATCAACTTAGTGGAAAATGCAACGGATTCTGATTTTTATAATCTGGACCAATTGGGCGCTGCCGTTACCAACTGGTCGCAATATTTTGACTCGTTTTTAGGAGGATATAAACGTGCCCCTAAATTTATGATGCCCAATAATTGGGACTTTTTGCTGCACTACGCCACCGCAAACAACAAACCTGAGCTTTTAGAGCAAGTCAATACCACTCTGCAAAGAATGGCCTATGGAGGTATCTACGATCATGTGGGTGGCGGCTTTTCCAGATATGCCGTGGATACTACCTGGCACGTGCCCCATTTTGAAAAGATGCTCTATGACAATGGGCAATTGGCCAGTTTGTATGCAAAAGCCTATGCCGTTACTAAAAATGAAATGTACAAGGAGGTGGTTGATGAGACCATCGGATTTGTACAAGAAGAACTTTGGGATGAAAATGGAGGTTTTTATTCGTCATTGGATGCCGACAGTTTAAACGACGAAGGCGAACTGGAAGAGGGTGCCTATTACGTTTGGACCAAAGAAGAATTACAGCTGCTTTTGGGCGAGGATTACAGCATTTTTGAGGCTTATTTCAATATCAATTCCTATGGTTTATGGGAAGAAGGTAATTATGTGCTCATCAAGGATAAGTCCGATGCAGAAATCGCTGAAAAATTCAATATTTCGGTTTCCGAACTGAAGACCAAAATGGAAAATGCCCTTGGTATTTTGAAAAAAGAACGAGCAAAACGTGCCAAACCCAGATTGGATGATAAAATCCTGACCTCTTGGAATGGATTGATGCTTAAAGGGTTGGTAGATGCCCATCGATATTTGGGCAATGATGAATACCTTGACATGGCCCTGAAAAATGCAAAATTCATTGAAACAGAAATGATCAAGGATGACCATTCACTTTTTCGAAATCATAAAGAAGGAAAAAGTAGCATCAATGCCTTTTTGGAGGATTACGCCTCTGTCATTGAAGCGTATTTGGCGCTTTACGAGGTGACTTTTGATGAAAAATGGCTCAACCATTCCAAAAAACTGTTGGATTATACCAAGGTTCATTTTATGGATTCAGAATCAGGGATGTTCTTCTTTACTTCGGATGAGGACCACTCCTTGATTCGAAGAAGCATTGAAACCAATGATAATGTCATATCGGCTTCGAATTCCATTATGGCCAAAAACTTGCTGAAATTTCATAAACTATACCCTGATGAGGATTATGGGGACATTGCAAAGCAAATGGTCATTAACGTGCAAAAGGATTTTGACACGAGTGCGCAAGGGTTTGCCAATTGGCTGCATGTGGTTTTGTATGAAAATCAAAACTTTTACGAAGTTGCCATAGTGGGTGAAAATTATAAAGAACTCGGCAAACAAGTTGCCCGTAATTATTTGCCCAACAGTATTTTGGTGGGCTCCAAAGAGAAAGGCAAACTTGAGCTTTTGGAAAATAGATATGTGCCTGGTGCCACTTTGGCTTACGTCTGTATTGAAGGTACCTGTAAATTGCCCGTGACTACTGCAGAGGAGGTTTTACAGCAAATTAAATCATTCAAGTAAAGGTTAACATTTGTTTAAATAGGTATTCTTGAATTTTATAAAATTTTCAATTAAGTTATCACAAAACAAAAAAGAGTTATGGACGAATTTAAAAATTACGAAGAGTATATTGATAAAGGTATTGAATTGGTCATAGGGGTTTTGCCGAATATTGTTTTGGCCATCCTTACTTTTTTTATTGGTTTATGGGTCATTCGATTTATAAATAAACTGATTAAAAGGTTTTTCGAGAAAAAGGATTATGACGAAACCTTGGAAACCTTTTTACAAAGTTTCTTTAGTATTGCCTTAAAAGCATTGCTCTTTGTACTTGTAATTACCCAACTTGGTGTACAGGCTTCTTCACTCGTGGCCATAGTGGGTGCTGCCGGTTTGGCCATTGGTTTGGCCCTGCAAGGTTCTCTCGCCAATTTCGCCGGAGGGGTGCTTATTTTAATTTTCAAACCTTTTAAAGTTGGGGATTGGATATCCGCACAAGGGGTTGACGGAGCCGTAAAGGAAATCTCCATTTTTAACACTAGGATAAATACTTTTGGCAATCAAGTGGCCATTATACCAAACGGGCAGTTGTCCAACGGGAATATTATCAATTATAACATGGAGAACAATCGCCGGGACAAAATTGATATAGGGATTGGCTACGGCTCAAATATAAAAGAGGCGAAAGACATTCTTCTACAAATCTGTGCGGATAATGAAAACATCCTTAAAGAGCCTGCTCCAGAAGTGTACGTAGGCGCTTTGGCGGACAGCTCGGTTAATTTGACCTTACGGTTTTGGGCGGCCAATGAAGTATTTTGGCCTGCACATTTTTATGTAATGGAACAGACAAAATTACGCTTTGATGCTGCTGGAATTGAGATTCCTTTCCCACAACGGGTTATGCATCAAGTTAAAAACTAGGCTTTTTTTTAGATTGGATTACAAAATCCTTTAGGTAATACGGTTCAAAATACGCCACATCTTCAAACTGGCCCTTCTTGTACTTTTCAAAGGCAATTGGGGCCATTTCTTTTGCAGATGGCACTATGGACGCATCAAATTTAAATTTGGGGTGTGTGAGCACATCTTTGCACTTTGCAGCACCACTACCTACCACATGTACTTTATGTTCGGAAACATAGTCGGCAAAAGAATTTTCATCGATAATTTCCGCTCGCGTCTCACTGATTTTTTCGAACTGATGATTGAATACAGTTGAATAGACCTCCATTCTTCGGGCATCCAAAACCGGAATGACCAACTCCCCTTCTTCCAATTGCACCTGATGCGCCATACTTTCCAAGGTAGGTATCGAAATCAATGGTACATCCAACGAAAAACACAATCCCTTGGCTGCGGAAACCCCTATCCGAAGCCCGGTATAGGAACCTGGCCCTTTACTAATGGCAATGGCATTCAGGTCTGAAAATGACAAAGAAGCCTCTTGTAAGACTTCTTTGATAAATACGTGTAATTGCTCGGAGTGGGAATAGTTTACCGCATTGTTTTCCTTTAGGAGAATAACTTCACTTCCTTTGGAAATACATACCGAACAATTGGTTGTTGCTGTTTCTAAATTGAGTAATAGGGCCATAGTGGCCACAAATATACTAGTTTAAAGAAATGGGAAGACCAAAGTAAAACTCCAAAATTTTCAATCGGAAGATATAATCATATTTGGTACGGATTACATCGGCCTGCGCATTGTCCACCCTTGCTTGTGCCTGGCTAAAATCAAAAGCGTTCATTAAGCCTACATCATAACGTTCCTTGGCATATTCATAGGCCAATCTACGTGCCTCCAAAGTCTTTTCCGCGGCTTCATAGGCTTTTTCAAAAGTGTTTACATCCACATAGGCCTGCTGAATATTGGTTTCCAAATCCAGTTTTGTCTGTTCCAACTGCAATTTGGCTCTTTCCAAACTTATTTGGGACCGTTTAACATTGTTCTTGGTGCTCCATCCATTAAAAACAGGCACATTTAATTGCGCTCCGTAGGAGATACCATCAAAAATCCAAAGTTGATCCGTGAAATTGGGGGTATAGGGCCCATTGGCCCCTGGAATCTGGGTCACATCGGAATACCGTGTTCCATATTGGAAAAAGGCAGATAGTGTAGGATAATACGCTCCCTTTGCAATTTTTAGGTCTTCTTCGGCCAAATCCACATTGGACTCTGAAAACTTGATATCATTTCTAAAAGACAGTGCCTTATCAAAAATTACTTTTGCGGAATTATCCAAAATGTCTGAAGGTGGAATCAAAAACTCTTCTTCAGCTATATCAAAATTCTCGTAATCGGTTATTTGAAGCAATTGCGCCAAATTTACTCGGGATATAAGTACCATTCCCTCCCCATTCACAATCTGTTGTTGTTGTGTGGCCGCAGTCGCTTCGATCTCCAGTAAATCCCCTCGGGGCAGTACGCCGGATTCCACCAACTCCTTGGTACGGTTGAGTTCTTGCTCCGTAACTGCGTATTGCGCCCTGAAGGTCTTTAATTGTTCTTTGCTTGAAAGCACCTGCAAGTACGCATTGGCCACGCTCAACCGAATATCATCTTTTAGATCATCCAACCGATATTGGTTGGCTATGGCGTTGATTTTGGCCCTATTTATCTGGTGCAAATTTCGCAAACCATCGAACAGGGTAACGTTGGAACTAAGTCCCATGTTAACGTTTAAGGCTGTTTGGTTTGTGGGCAGGTTATTCGTTGGATTAATGGAGAAACCCGTATTGCTCGATATGGATGTTGACCCATTGAGATTGGGAAGTAAATTTCCCAACGCATCTGACTTATCGATTATGGCATTCTCTAAATCCAATTCAAACTGCTCTATTGTTAAATTGTTCTCCACTGCATATTCCACACATTCCTGCAGGGTCCATTTGCGCATTTGCGCATTGGAAATACAAATGGCGAAAAGCAATAGAAAGGTCGTAATACTACGTTTCATTCGTTTTTTGATTTGTCGTTTTTTGATTTCGGTTTCTGGTTGATTCATTAGCTATTGGAATCTTCATCGCCTTTCTTAATAGGCTCGGTTTTGTTCCAATGTTTTACTTTATCTTCCTTAGTAAGTCCAGATAAAACTTCCACATTCACTCCATCTGAAATGCCAGTCTCAATATCCCTTCTTTCAAACTTTTGCTCTTCCACTGAACCAACCGCTACTTCTACATAAGGCTTATCCGTTTCCTTGTCGAATTGCAATACTGCTTCGGGTATCACAAGAATGCTATCTTTCTTCTCCAAAACAATGGAGGCGTTGGCACTATAGCCCGCGCGAATGAACACATCATCTTTTTCCTCTACATCGCCTTCAATCTTAAATTGAACAGCTCCTGTCTCTTCTATACCTTTTGGTGCAATAAACTTTAATTTGGCATCTAACTCCACATCTTCAACGGCTCCCAAACTTATTTTTAATGGGGTTCCTACTTTTAGTTTTCCTACCTCTCCTTCATCTACTTTTCCTTCAAAAATCATTTTACCCAAATCCGCAATGGAAGCGATGGTAGTGCCATCATTAAAGTTATTACTTTGGATTACTTGGTCTCCTTCTTCCACAGGAATCTCCAGAATTGTACCATCAACAGTGGCCCTGATATTGGTGTTTGCACTTGAAGAACCTCCAGCCGACCCCCTACGTATAATTTGGTAGTCTGCCCTGGCATTTTCCAATTCTTGTTTAGCTTGATTATACGTCAGTTGTTGGTTGTTAAAATCCTGACTGGATATAACCCCTTTATCAAAAAGTGCTTTGTTTCTGTCGTACTCAATTTTGGCATTATTCAAGGCGAGCTCCGCATTTCTTACTCTACCACTGGCTTGATTCAATGATTGTTCATTGGGAACCACCTTAATTACTGCAATGAGGTCACCAGCCTGAACCTTGGCCCCTTCTTCCAAATAAATCTTTTCTATGATTCCTGAAATTTGAGGTTTTATTTCAATTTCATCTTCTGGAACAACCTTACCCGTAGCCACTGTCTTCTTTTCAATGCTGGAAACGAAGGGTTGACTAGTCTCATATGTAATAGCAGATTTACTGTTCGATTTAATAAAGAAAACAGCGGCCCAAAGTGCACCTAGCACCAATACTCCTATTAAAATATATTTTACAATTTTGTTCATTATAAGTGTTTATTAAACGGTTGTTATTCTTCTCTTAATGCATCTATTGGTCTTATGCTAACTGCGCGTTGCGCTGGAATTAATCCAATCAAGGTTCCTAACACCACCATTATCAAAAGTGCACCCAGAACATAAGGAATTGGTACTGTGGGATTGGCATATGGGAAATCTAAATCCTTGGTGAGATTGTTTATTATAGACAATACACCTGCACCCAAAATTATACCCATAATCCCTGCAACCATGGTAAGAAAAACAGATTCCAAAATAATCTGGGAACGTACTTCCCTGGGAGTTGCTCCAAGGGCTCTTCTCACACCCAACTCCTTGGTTCGCTCCTTTACTGATATCAGCAAGATATTTCCAATACCAATTACCCCTGCCAATATGGTTGCAATACCCACAATTAAGCTCAAGAATGTCATTCCCTTGGCAAAACCCGAAACCCTGGTAAACATCTCCCCCAGATTAAAGGAACCAAATGCTCTTTCATCCTCTGGATTAACCCTATGAATGTTTCTAAGCAAGGCCTTTACATCTTTTTCTACTTGAACCACGTCTACATCGTCATAAGCGGCTATACAGAAATAATCTACATTGTCACCAGTATTATATAGTTTCCTAAACGTTGAGAAAGGAATAAAAATAGCAGCATCACTGTCAAAGCTTACACCTTGCGATAGTTTATGAATTCCTACCACTTGAAAATAAACGTCCCCAATTCTAATGAATTCACCAATTGGGTCTTCATCCTTTTCAAAAAGCTCTTGAACGTTTCGTTCTCCAATAACACAGACTTTCCTGGCTTGTTTAATATCCTCATCATTAATGAACCTTCCGCCATCAAAAATTTGTTTTGTTGCTATTCTGGTATAAACTGGATAATCACCATTAACAGGATATGAACCGGACTTTTGTCCTCGTACCGTAAAAACGGGATCGGTCCCAAAATTTCCTAAAGTAATCCTAGGAGCAATATTGTTGATCTCAGGTATTCTATTTTCCAATTTAGCAACATCCCCCAATTTTAACTGCATGGGTCGGCCCGTCTTAAACCCTTCGTAGGGCATGCTTGTACTTTGCCCCCAAACGAACATGCTGTTCATGGAAACACTTTCAAAGACTTTTTCAAAACCATTGTCCATTCCCTTGGCTGCACCTGACAATGCTATGTAGATAAAGATTCCCCATAATACACCTATGATAGTGATAATGGTCCTTGTCCTATTCTTACCGATAGAACCGAATATTTCTTGCCAAGTATTTCTGTCGAAAATAAACTTCATATCATTCGTCCCTTAGCGCTACGATTGGTTTTATTCTAGCTGCCCTTCTAGCAGGTATGTATCCGGCCAATCCGCCAAAAAAAACCAATACTATGGTGGCGAAGACAGCAGTGCCCATATTTATGAAAGGATTCGTGATAAAATAGTCCTTTAGCGTATCACCCAAGGAACTTAACATCCCTACACCAATAACCATACCTACAACTCCAGATATTGTAGTTATGAAAATAGACTCTAAAAGTATAGTTCCTATTACGGATTTAGGTGTAGCGCCCAAAGCCTTTCGTATCCCTATCTCCTTGGTGCGCTCCTTCACTACAAATACCATGATATTGCTGATACCAATAATACCTGCAATTATGGTCCCAAAAGCCACAAAAGCCACAATTATCTGCAAAACTCCAGCAAACTGTTGGTTTTGCTTTAGTTGATCGGCTACATTTCTAATAAAGAAACCCCGTTGATCATTGGGATCAATAAATTTCTTTTCCCGTATAAAGTCTCCGAGCTTTTTCTCAAAAGCCATGGCCCCGTTATATCCTATTTCAGGTTTAAACCCTATTACAATTTGATCTATCTTATCCGTATTCTTTTCTATTAACTGTCTTGTTGTATAGGGAATGTAGATTCTTCTTTCCTCATCATCCCCTGCATCATCTTGAAAAACACCTATGACTTTAAACGCACTTCCGGTAACATCTATGTACTTCCCCAAGGCATTTTCATTTTTGAACAAATCTTTTTCCACCAGCCTCCCAATTACAGCATATTTGGCCTTTTCTTTGATATCTTCTTGATTAAGATATCTGCCTTTCATAATAATTGTCTTTTCTGCAAATTGATAGGATTCACTAACCCCTCTTGTGGTATAATTATTAGATTCATTTTTGTACTTAACCATTCCACCTCTGTCCACTCGTGGAGAAATATATTCTACAAATAATGGAAAATACTCCTCAATGTCGGTCAAGTCTGAATTATCAAATTCAATTTGTCTATTGGATTTATATCCTTTATAAGGCTTGGAAGTCCTACCAGGAAATACAAAAAAGGTATTGGTGGCATCGTCTTCAAAAAAATCATTGAAGGTATTTATGAGCCCATTCCCAAAACCATAGAGAACAACAAATATTAAAATGCCCAAAGCCACAGTAAAACCAGAAAGGAAAGTCCTTACCTTATTTTTCTGAATGGTTTCGAATATCTCTTTCCAGTTGTCCCGATCAAACATGCTGTCCCGCCCTTACTTGTTTTATTTTTTTATCCTCAACAATAACACCGTCCTTTAGGTGCACAATACGCTTGCACATATGCGCAATATCCTCTTCGTGGGTCACCACCAAAATGGTGTTGCCTTCATCATTGATTTTTTGGATCAAATCCATGACCTCATAGGAAGTTGTGCTGTCCAAAGCACCGGTAGGCTCATCCGCCAAAAGCACTTTGGGCTCCGCAGCCATGGCCCTAGCTATGGCCACCCGTTGTTTTTGACCACCAGACAGCTCGCTGGGAAGGTGGTTGGCCCATGGTTTTAGTCCAACCCTTTCCAAATACTGCATGGCTTTTTCCTGACGTTCTTTTCGGGGTACTTTTTGATAATATAGAGGGAGCGCCACGTTCTCTAAGGCACTTTTGTAATTGATAAGGTTAAAGGATTGAAAAATAAATCCCAAGAATTTGTTTCGGTATTGAGCCGCCTTGGTTTCACTTAAATTTTTAATGGGAACTCCATCCAAGGTATATTCGCCAGAATCTGCTCCGTCCAACATTCCCAATATGTTCAACAACGTTGATTTTCCCGATCCCGAAGATCCCATTATGGCCACAAGCTCCCCATCATCTACCTTGAAGTTTATCCCTTTTAGAACATGAAGGGAATTGCTCCCCATTTTATAGGACTTGTGAAGATCTTTGATTTCTATCATGATTGGTTATGTTAGCTATCTAATTTTTAACTTCTGCATGTAAGACATACAAGTTGTTAAATTGTTACAAGATAGTGTTGAAATTTTATGTTAAATGATTACTTAATTTGAAGGATCTTCCTCTATGGCGTTCCAAACTTTTACTTTGTCATTGGCATTGACACCCGATTTAACCTCTACGTAAATTCCGTCGCTAACACCCAACTCCACGTCCCTGCGTTCAAATTTTTGTTCCGAAGTCTCCACTTCCACAAAGGGTGCTTTGGTGTCATCATCAAACTGGACCAAAGCTTCCTTTACAGCCAAAACGCTGTCGGCCCGTGCCAAAATAATAGAAGCATTTGCACTCAGCCCAGCTCTGATGAAAGTGGTATCCAGTTTTTTCAAGCTGCCTTTTATCTCAAATTGAATGGCCCCGTTTTCTTCTTTCCCTTTGGGAGCGATGTAATCCAAGACGGCATCAAAAACTTTATTTTCAATGGCACCAACCGTAATTTCCAGGGGCAGATCTTCTTTTATTTTCCCCACTTCGGATTCATCCACCTTACCTTCAAAAATCATTTTGTCCACATCTGCAATGGCGGCAATGGTGGTTCCTTCATTAAAATTATTGGCTTCAATGACCTGATTCCCCACCTCAACAGGAACTTCAAGTACCATTCCGCTTACTGTGGCCTTGATTAAAGTGTTGGCCGCACTGCTGAGACCACTTGTGGTTCCGGTCTGGACAATATCGTAGCGTTTATTGGCCGCTCCATACGACTGCTTCGCCTGATCGTAGGATACTTGTGCACGCTCTAAATCCGTTTTGGAGATAACGCCCTTATTAAAAAGTGTCAACTGGCGCTCATAGTTTCGTTTTTGATCATCCAAATTAATTTTGGCCTCATCAATGGCATTTCTGGCATCGTTTAAAGCGGAAAGATTGGGCACCACCTTTATTTTGGCCAAAAGGTCGCCTGATTTCACGTAATCACCTCCCTCAACATAAATTTCTTCAATCACTCCCGAAATGTTGGGTTTGATCAATACTTCCTCCAAAGGAAGAATACTTCCTGTGGCCACTGCCTTTTTTACAATGGTCTGGGTGGATAGCGTTTCGGTTTCGTACACCACGGGATCCTCCGCATTTTTTGAGTACAAATAGTACATAGAGCCCCCGAATACGATCACAATGAGCAACAGGATGATAATGGTTACCGATTTTTTCATTTTTATCTAACTAATTTTGATTGATTTGATTTTGTTTATTCTGTTCGTAATGCTTCAATGGGCCGTACCCTAATGGCACTTTGCGCCGGAATGAATCCTGCCAAAAGACCGGATATCATCAGTATGAGCAATGCACCGCTTACAACCCCGACACTAACACTGGGATTCATGAACATATCCACTGGTCCTACACTTTCCAACAGAGAGTTGATTCCATAAATGATCAGGGAACCTAAAATAATCCCCACCATACCTGATATGATGGTAAGAAAAATGGATTCCATGAGAATCTGTTTTTTGATGGACCAAGGCTGTTCCCCCAATGCCCTCCGAATTCCAATTTCCTTGGTGCGTTCCTTAACAACTATCAGCATAATATTACTGACCCCGATGATTCCAGAAAGCAAAACCATGATTCCAACTATATAAGCCACACCTTTTAGCGCACCGAAAAGGCTTTCCACTCGGTTGTATTGTTCGTAAAGGTCAAAATAACCTATGGCGCGATTATCCTCTGGATGTACCTTATGCCTTTCCTTCATGACTTGGACAATCTTTTCCTTCAATTGGGATATGGAGCTTCCATCTTTGGCCGTTATGGCCATCCACCCCACATCTTCACCTCTATTGAACGCTTGCGAGAATGAGGTAAAGGGCACAAAAATTTCCTTTTGTCCTTCTTCCCCTCCTCCGCTGTTGTTCTTTTTATACGTTCCAATGACCATGAAATTGACCCCCTGAATCTTGATATAGGTTCCCAAAACCTCTTCGTCCCGATCGTAAAGGTCATTTTTGACCCCTTGGCCAATGATGGCCACTTTTCGCTTCTCTTTAATATCATTGAAGTTTAAAAAACGACCGGATGTTACCGTCATGGGGTCTTGGTTGATAATCTCTGGGTAGTCTCCATACACACTATAGGCTCCAGTTCTAATTCCACGTACCACATTGTTGGACCCCCGGAATCCGCCCAATTGGTTTCTGGGTGAGATGAATCGCAGATTGGGAACATTATCTTGGATGGCTTGCACATCACTGATCTTGAATTCAAAACTCCTTCCCTTGGGAAGCCCCTCATAAGGTTTGGTCGTGGCTCTGGTCCACATGAACATGGTGTTGGTGGCTGTATCCCCAAAATCTTGCTTGATACCATTTTCGAGCCCCTTCCCAGCTGCCAGCAATACTATTAGGATAAAGATACCCCAGCAAACTCCAAAAGCCGTGAATATGGTACGCCACACATTGGTGGTAAGGACTTCCAATATTTCGCGCCATCTGTCTCTATTGAACATGGTAAAAACTCTTTTTATTCATCTCGCAGTGATTCTATGACCTGAACCCGAGCCGCCCTCCAAGCTGGCACAAATCCAGCCAAGGTTCCTGCCAAAATCAATACAAGCACAGTAGCAAAGGCCACGTTAAAGTTTACAGAGGGGTTCTTCACATAGTCAATCTCAACATGTGGACCCACCAATTCCAATAAAGCCATACTAAAAATGAGACCGGCAAAGCCAGAAATAGCGGTCACAAAAATGGATTCGTGCAAAATCATGGCAATGATGGACCAAGGCTTTGCCCCCAAGGCTTTACGAATTCCTATCTCTCTAGTACGTTCCTTAACTACGATCAGCATAATATTACTTACCCCTACAACTCCGGCAATAATGGTACAAATGCCCACAAACCAAAAAAAGAGTTTAATGTTGTTGGTAAGTCCGTAATAGCGCTTGGCTTCCTCCAAGGCACTCCAAACTTCCACCGCACCTGTATCATCCGGGGCTATGGTATGTGCCTGTTGAATATATTGTCTGAGATTATTTTTAAAGGTGATGGATTGTGCCACAGCTTCATCAAAATTTTCAACTGGTGGAAGGGTGTACGACATATTACTTACCCTATCGCCTCCATTAAAAACACGTTGGGCCGTTGTGATCGGGATGTAGATTACTTCCTCCTCGCGATCTTCCATTTCATTGAATACTCCTACAATCTTGAAGGGAATCCCAGAAATATCGATGAACTCCCCAATGGGTGAATCCACTTCATTGAAAACATCTTTCTTGATTTTATTCCCGATGATGGCCACCTTTCCTGTGGAAACTTCATCTTGGTAATTGATAAATCGTCCTTCTACCATGGAGGCATTATCAATGAATTGAAAATCTGGGCCCACACCCTGTACCCCATAGATCAATGCCTCCTTGCCATAATTTACGCTAATACCACCAACATATATTCGAGCAGATTCATGTTCAATGGTCTCGTTGAACATGGCACTGACCTTTTCAAAGTTTTCGTTGACCAATTGAATGCGTCGCCCTGGGTTGAGACCCTTATATTCTTTGGAGGTCACTCCCGGCCAAATCCAAACACTGGTAGAGGCGTCTTGCTCAAATTCATGTTCAATGCCATTTCGCATACCCTGCCCAAAACCCAATAAAATTACAAGAATGAAGATGCCGGAGGCTACGGAAAGTCCAGTTAAAAAGGTACGAAGCTTGTTCTTTCGGATGGTGTCAAATATTTCTTGCCACCGTTCAATATCGAACATAGGTCAGTGTTTTGATTGATGAAGTACGCATGCGTACAGTTATAGGACTTCATCAAATTGAGTTTGTTACACTTTTGAGAAAGAAATTTTCCCAAAAATTTTCATCCTCTCATTCTCCGGTAAATAAAATAGAAGAGACCGGCCACCAAAATATACGGAATGGCCATAAGATATACAATACCGTTGTTGATGCCTTCCGCTGTACTTCCATCAGCTTCACTTTCCACTACCGCCCTGCACATGGCACATTGGGCCTCCATGGTATATGGAAAAATTAATATAAGTAGTGTAATCAAGAAAAGTTTAGTCTTCATACTATTTGTGCTATTAATAGTACGGTGAAATCATGATATAGACAATAACGCCCGTAACTGCCACATAAAGCCAAATGGGGAAGGTATATTTGGCCCATAGCCGATGACTTTCAAAATCATCCAAATACACTTTTGAGTAGGTAATCAAAACCAAAGGAATCACCGATATAGAAAGTACAATGTGTGTCATCAAAATAAAATAATACACATATTTAATGTTTCCCTCTCCTCCATAAAGTGTAGTCTCGGAAGTCATATGATAGGCCACATACATGACCAAAAACAAGGCTGACAAAAAGATGCAAGTGGTCATGAGCTTTTCGTGCAAAGCCCTCCTTCCGTTTTTAATTGCAATTACGGCCACTACCAACAAAATTGCGGTAATACCGTTTATAGTTGCATAAATAGGCGGTAAAAAGGTTAGAGGTTCCGAATTCGGTATTTTGTATGCAAACAATAATGCTACAACCAACGGAATCGCCACGGAGGTCACCGTAATCCACTTATTAATTCTCTTTTCCTTGATTGAATCTTCCATTATTCTGCCAGCAATTTTTTAATGTCCTCTTTTAATATGGTAATCTGCTGAGCTTCGCCATCCGCGTTTACCCCTTGTTTTTCTGTAATGGTACCTCTGTAATATATCAGTGGGTTGCCATATTGGTCTTCGCGCGAGCGAATATACCCATTTTTATCGATCAGGGCGAACATGCCAGAGTGCTCAAACCCGCCAGGGGCATCCTCGTCCTCATTGGCCAAAATATAGAATCCCTCTCGTGCCAGTTCATAGATTTTTTCCTGATTTCCTGTCAAGAAGTGCCAATCCTTATCTGTGACACCATATTTTTCTGCATACCTTTTTAGCACAGACGGTGTATCATATCTGGGGTTGATGGTAAAGGATGCCACACCAAATTCCTCATTATCCTTGAAGGTGTTTTGTAATTCCACCAAATTTTGGGTCATTATTGGGCAAATGGTTGGGCATGTTGTGAAGAAAAATTCTACCACATACACTTTTCCCAAATAGTCTTCATTGGTGACCAATATGCTATCCTGATCTAGAAATTGAAATTCGGGCACTTTTCGTTTTTTACCTTGGTTTACTACAAAACCCACCTTGTTTTGCCCTGCCGCCATACTCATACGGTCGTTTTCCACCACAGTGCCACTTTTGACCCTTTTGGTAATTTCATAGACGGCGAAAATCCCAAAAACCAAAATAATCGCTGATACCCAAACGTAGGTATATTTTTTCTTGTTATTTGATCCTGTCGGCATTGTTCTTTTTTAAAGCGAGACGATATTCAGCCAAAATTATTTTGACATCATCCTCCATTTTATTGTTGAGTTCCGCAACTGATGTTGTATTGAACCCAAATTTGACACCTTCATCCTCATCGTCATTTCTTCCTCTTAGGTTACGGTCTTTGTCTATGATGAACACATAAGGTGTGTAAAGATCAGCGTCTAATGTGATGTCTGTTTTCAGTTCTTGGAAAAATACACGTATAGCTTCTTTGCTTCCAAGGGCAAAATTCCACCTTTGGTCATCGGAGAGCTCACTGAGTTCCTCCCGAAGTGGTTCGATTTGGCTTTTGCTTTCTTCTGGCACCACCATAACTATCTGAAAATCTTGAAACTCACTAAAACGCTTGTAGATTTTTTGGTTCAGGTTGAAGGCATTGCCTTTTTTACCTTCCACATCACTCCCCAAAAAGCCCAAGATGGTAATTTTTCCATCCAATGTGACTGAGGAATCCACCTGTGAAATATCAGGGACATTCTCGGTAAGTGTGGGCAATTTTCCAAAGTTGTTGACCCCTGAGGCAAAAAACAGATAGGCCACCAATGGAAAGATGAAGAGAACCACTAAAACAAAGGTCTTTTTCATAACATTATAAGCCTTGCAAAAATAAAAAAAGACGGTTGAAAAACCGTCTTTTACTATCTTAAATCCTGTTTAGAAATTCCAAGCTACAAAGCCTTCCTTAAAGACGTTGTAAATGTAATCCGCCTCAAAAAGAAGGATGAATATTAAATAGCAGACCAAGAATATTGGGGTCCAAACTATTGCTCTTCTCAAGGAACTCTTCTCATCACGCAAGTGCATAAAGTCCCACGCAATGTAATAGGCTTTCACCAATGTAAGGATAATGAATATCCAGTTTAAGAGCTTCATGCCTATGAAATAGTTGTGCGTCAAAAACCGTGGCTTGGTGATACCTAAAGCAACTTCAACAGCCGTTACAATGGAAAGGAATATCAACACACCCCAAATTTTCTGGGTGTTCGACTTAAACTTTACCAGTCCTCTAAAAATCTCAAGTTTATGCTCGTGTGCCATTTATCTAATCAATGTTTTTATACCAAATAAAAGAATGTAAATACGAATACCCATACCAAATCCACAAAGTGCCAGTACAGACCCACTTTCTCCACCATTTCATAATGTCCTCTGCGCTCGTAGGTACCGAGAATAACATTAAAGAATATGATTATGTTGATCACTACTCCAGAGAATACGTGGAATCCGTGGAACCCTGTGATAAAGAAGAAAAAATCTGCGAAAAGGCGGCTACCGTATTCATTATGGATAAGGTTTGCACCTTCAACGACTTGTGAGGCGTCCAATAATTTGGCCAAAGATTCTTCCCTGTTCAAAAGGGTTTTCTCACCTTCTTCATTGATTGTTTCAGTTCGGATAAGAATATTTGGTGTGGTCTTGAATCCTTCCACCACCTCATTCAAGGAGAATGAAGTTTTGTACCCTTCTTGCTCAAACCAAATGCCCTCACTCTTCAAATGTTTTATCCGTTCTTCTGGAAGTGTAGTGGCAAAATCAGCCAATGCCGCTCTTTCACCAGTCTCTGCATTTACAAATTGTAGGATACGACCTCCTTTGGTTTCAACCGCTCCAAAATCTCCTTTAATAAAGGTAGCCCATTCCCATGCTTGTGAACCAACGAAAATGGCACCTCCAATAATGGTCAGGAACATGTAGAGAATAACACTGTTTTGTTTCATTTTATGTCCTGCATCCACAGCCAATACCATGGTCACGGAGGACATAATCAAAATAAAGGTCATAAAGGCCACATAGTACATGGGATAATTTCCATGGAAAAAGGGTACGTGGGTAAATACCTCATCGGCAATGGGCCAAGTCTCAATGAACTTAAACCTGGAAAAGCCGTACGACACCAAAAACCCAGAAAAGGTCAAGGCATCCGAGACAATAAAAAACCACATCATCATTTTTCCATAGCTAGCGCCGAGTGGTCTATTTCCGCCTCCCCAAACGCTGTCTTCTGTACCGGTAGTCACCGTTGTATCCATATAAAAAGGTCGTTTTAGTAAAACTTTCACAAATTTACACCTTTTGACGTATTCAAAAAGATAAACTTGAATGAAAACTTGTTGAACAAAGATTTATTTCACGAAATACATAAATAGTATTAAGTATACCCAAAGAAAATCCAAAAAATGCCAAAAGGTGGCCCCCAATTCCATCCCCAACATATCATCTGGCATATATTTTCCCCGCAGTTGCTGTACCAAGACCACTAAAAGTGATATCAAGCCCGCTACAACATGGGCAATGTGCACCGCTGCAATTAAAAACACATAGGACATTTTAATATTACTGGTAGGCCCTGTAAAGTAGTAGCCGTTTTCCAGCATCTGAGAAAATCCATGGAACTGAAGTGCAATAAAGCATATTCCCAAAACTAAAGTGACCAGCAAAAAGATAGTCCCCATTTTCTGGTCGTTTCTACTCACATACTTTTTGGCGATAAAATAGGTGATACTACTCAGGATAATTATTGCCGTGCTAATGAAAAAAGCTTGGGGCAATTCCAAATCACTGATCCAATCATCCCTTTTGCTGCTCACAATATAGGCGCTGGTCCAACCGGCAAACCCCATGATAAGACTAACAATGCCAAACCAGAGCATCATCTTCTTCGCCCTTTTGTTCTTTTCCTCTGCTGTTCCTTGGGTTAAATCCATTTTATGAAATAAACTTGTCTACTACGTAGATTATTTGAATCAATGATATATAGGTGACACTGGCCAACATTAAATGTCTTGCCGTGCGGTTTTCCTGTTTTTCGTAAAGCCTGAATGCGAAAAAGAGCATAACCAGGCCCGCTAAAAGTACTAGTATTGCTGCTGGAATGGACAGGCTCAACCTTCCCGTAATGCCAAAAGCTGGAATAACGGAAATGACAATCATCCAAATGGTGTAGAGAATAACCTGCATGGCCGTTCCCTTGTCCTTTTTTCCAGTGGGCAGCATTTTAAACCCTGCTCTTTTATAATCCTCGTCCAACATCCAGCCCAGTGCCCAGAAATGGGGGAATTGCCAAAAAAATTGAATCATGAAAAGGGTTCCAGGCTCAATGCCAAAATCGTCCGTGGCAGCTACCCAGCCCAACATAAAGGGAATGGCACCTGGAAATGCTCCTACAAAAACAGATAATGGCGTCTTTGTCTTCAAGGGGGTGTACACACTGGTATACAGAAAAATGGATATGGCACCGAACATTGCGGTCTTGGGACTTAGGGCAAATAGTGAAACCACCCCAAGAACGGTAAGCACAATAGCGATGGTCAGCGCAGTTTTAACCGACATTCGCCCTGAGGGTATGGGTCGGTTTTTGGTTCGGTTCATCAAGGCGTCCAAATCCTTCTCAATAACCTGATTGAAGGCATTGGAGGCCCCAACCATACAATATCCACCAAACGTCAGGAGCAAAAGGGAAACTGCATTGATCTGGTAAGCACCCAAAAAATATCCGGCAATGGATGAAAATACCACACTAATGGCCAGCTTGGCCTTGGTGATCTCCTTAAAATCGGAAAATAGTAAGGAAAGGGACGTATTTTTAACGGAACCTACAGCAGATTTCATCCACACATATAATTGGCTGGCAAAGATAATGTCAGCCTACATCTTATCCAACCAAATACAAGGTTTTATGATAGTTATGAAAAATATGCATAAAAAAAGCCCTGACGTTTCCATCAGGGCTTTTCCCATTCCTGCCTCAACAGGAATTTATAATTCTTTTACTGAAGCTTAAATGTAATTGGAATACTGAAAGGTACCTTTACAGCTCTACCTCTTTGTTTTCCGGGGGTCATTTTTGGCAATTTCTTGATGATACGCATTGCTTCTGCTTCCAAGTTTTTATCCGGTCCACGCATTCTAATATTTCCGATACTTCCATCTTTTTGGATAACGAAAATTACGTTCACCCTTCCTTGAACTCCCATTTCTTGGGCGATTTCTGGATATTGGAAGTTTTTACGGATATGCTTTTGCATCATTTCCTGAAAACATGCTTTTTTATCGCTGGCTCCCTCACAACCGGGAAAAACAGGTACATCTTCAATAACAGCAAATGGAACTGAAATATCTTCCTCAACTTCTTCCACCACTACTTCTTCTATTTCAACAACCTCTTCCTCTTGACTGGTCTCGGTGGATTCTATTACGGTTTCCTCTACTTCCTCTTCATCCTCAACAACCTCGATAACCTCAGGTGCTGCAGGTGGCGGTGGCGGTGGCGGAGTTTTTATTTGTTCGGTCATTGGCACTTCTTCGTCCAGCTGATCCTCTACGTTAAGGGCAATATCATAATCGTTTGCCTTGTCATATTTTTTCCATTCCATGGCTCCATACACCAATGCCAAAACAGCTGCCAGCCCTACAACAAAATAGAGTGAACTGTTTCTTCCTACATCAGCTTTTGGATTCTTCTTTGGTTCCATCTTTTTGAATTTAGTGTTCGCTAATTTAATTATTAATTCGTTAAATAAGCAATTAAAATTTCCATTTTAACGGCCTTTTCTTGGAAAAAAGCCATTGAACTAGGCCAATTCCTACAAATGCTCCTAAAGAATTTGCAAAAACATCGCCCAATTCGGCCATTCTATCGTCTGTAAGTGTATATTGTAAAACCTCAATAAGTATGCCATACCCAATAGCTGAAAGCAAAACGTAGACAATTGTTTTATCCAATTTTAAATGGCCGCGTGTACGTTCCCTTAGAAAAAAACATCCCAAAAACGCAAAGACCATGTAAAATACAAAGTGCGTCATTTTATCCGCATAGGGGATGTTTAACTTTCCGGTATCCAAATCCATATCGGAAAAAGAAAATAAGCTGAGCGTTGTTATGAACATCACCCAGCTTATAAATAATAAGGTATATCTGTGTTTTTTAAGCACCAATCAATGCCTTGTAATCCGCGTCACTCATTAAGTCGTCAACCTCAGAAGCGTCGCTCATTTTGATTTTGATCATCCAGCCTTCACCATACGGGTCGGTATTGACTTTTTCTGGCTCATCTTCCAAGGCTTCGTTGAATTCGATGATTTCACCACTCAGTGGCAAAAAAAGGTCCGAAACCGTCTTAACGGCCTCAACTGTTCCAAAAACCTCCTCTTTATCCAAGGTTTCATCCACGGTTTCCACTTCCACATACACAATATCACCCAATTCTCCTTGGGCAAAATCTGTTATTCCTACAGTTGCAATGTCTCCGTCAATCTTGACCCATTCATGGTCTTTGGTGTACTTTAGTTCGGATGGTATGTTCATTTGTCAAAGTTTGAAATTAGTCGATGGACAAATGTAACGGATCATGGTTTGGTTTTCAAACAAAGCTTTCAATTAAATTTGGGACAAATTCAGAGTCAACCCCAGTTAATTGCCAAAGTTGTACCTTAAGGTAAAACCTGTATTGATCGTGGTTTGCGGAAACGCTGTGGAAACCGCGAACTTGGAGAAGGAATGGTCGTAGAAAAATAGGGCATTCAAGCTTTTGCTCAAGGCATAATCCGCTGTAAACTTTAAGGAAACCAATTGTTGCCCGGATGTAATTTGGTTGTTGTCAATATCCAAGTTTCGGATAATGGTGATGTTATCACGAAGTGATAGATCGGCCTTTAGGTTTAAATCTCCCTTCAAGCGTGTTTTTTCGCCCCCAATATTGGTCACGAACTTTACATCCTTAAAGCGATATCCCAAGCCCAATGTGTATTCCTTACCGTTGATTTCGGTGAGCAAATTGTTGTCAAAACTGAGCGAAAGGGTTCTATCAGTTCTTATCTCAGCCAAGAAACTGAAGGAATTGGCCATTTCAAAGTCAACCCGCATCAATGGGTTAAACTGGTCGGTCAACACCACATTATTAATGATGTTGTCTGGCAGTACATCTCCAGTTTCAGGATCTGTGGCAGTATTTCTTTTTTCCAAATTGGTTTGAAAGGAGTTGATGGAATACGCCGCTCGGTATCCATGACTCAATGAAAAACGCTTGAATTTCTTTCGGAACCACTTGTTTTTCATCAATCCCGTGTATTTAATGTTCCAGTTTGGAATAGGAATTTGCCTGAAGGCATCCAGATTCACCCGGTTCACATCCTGACCTGTATAGGCTGCAAAGAATGCAGGAAGCAATACCTCTTGTTGCGTTTTTCCATAGCGCTCTGGAAATCCATCCTCATCTAGGGTACCTGGACTTTCCCCTCTATCGGCAACAAGTCTGTTGGCTATGGTTAGTCGGTTTTGTTTAAAGGTCTCAAAAGTTTCGGAATCAAACTCATCACTCTTGCTGAAAATAGTCCCGATCATGATGGTTGAAATACTGAAATTTCCGAAGGTATTGCCCAATAAGGTCTCATATTCCAATTGTCCACCCCCTAAATCATTCACCCTAAAGTTTTCCTGGTAGCTATTGGTCAATTGGCGGTCGGCGGTCAAGTCTATGGTAATATCCTGGGTAGGTTGCGCCGTAGCTGTAATGTTCAATTGTTTGGTTGAATTTTGCATATACTGCGAGTTGAACTCCGGGAAAGTCGTCAACCATCCATTACGGGCCGCTTCAAACCGAACATCGGCCTGGCTACCGAATACAAAACCTAAAGTGGGACGCGTTGTTCCGATAAATCCGATGGACTGGGTATATCCCGGTAAGACCTTACCACGGTTCTCGCTATAATTTACGTTTACCCGTTTTACCATGGTCAACACATCTACCAAGGTATTGAACCCTTTACTGGTCTTCTTGGGTGCGTTGCCATCAGTACCATTGGCAGGGTTACCCGCTTTGTCCCTTCTGATGGCCGCTTGGTTCGCCGTAACCTTTCCATCTCGCTTCTTCAACCCCAAATAGTCGTAGAGGCGTTGCATACTCATATTGGCGGTAATATTGTGGGTGCTGGCATTTTGTACCGTATTGATTTGGGCGTTGGGATCGTTCAATGCCTCCTGTACCACTTCAGCCAGTGCGTCACCACCACGTTGCCAGTCAAAATTACTGGTATAGGTGTATTGGGCATTGATGAAATTCAAGAACGGAAACTTACTGAACGGCAATTCATAGTTCAATTGCATTTGTTGGGCATGACGGTTGGGCTCCCCAACATCAAAAAAACCAGCCCATAAATCCAATGTCTCGTCAATACCCGAGTCTGGATCATCATCCATATTGAAATAATTCCGAACAATATTGTTATTGGAGCCGGTCAGATTCAATCGCAAGGATTTGCTCAGGCTATAATTTAAGGTGTACTGCCAATTGAAAAGATAATTACGCTGTTGCAGCAACGGCAATTCCAGAGCATCTACACCGGGTTCCAAAACGTCTCTAAAACGCTGTTGGTTAAAGGAACGGAGGTAGTTTGCATTTACTGACAAACTAGTAGGCAAAGCATTAAAATTTAAATCTTTGAGCCATTGCCAATATTTGCTCATAAAAAGAGAATCTTTCTTGGCAAAAGGGGCTACCGGTGCCGGTTTAAAATTGTGGTTGTACACAAACCCGGTGTTCACGTTTTGATCCCGAAGGTCAGCTACCTCAAAATCCCTGTGATTGGTTTCATTATAGGAATAGTTAAAGGTGAAGTTTTCCACGTCAAAGAAGTTGGCCTCGGCCTCTTCACCTCTGTTTTTTCGGACCCCAATCAGGTTGATGCTTGTGCGCTTGGTATAATCCTCAGCTTGTTTTTTGATGGCCTCCGCATCCTCAGGAGTTGCTGCAGCATCAATTCGATCTTCCAATTTTAGGTCGTCATAAACAGGATCGAACTCCGGAGTGATCAAGGTTTCCGATATACCATAGTTGAATGGCAATTGTAAATTCCATTTCTTCGGAAACAATTGCCCCACATTTACATTGGTGACCACATCGTAGGAAATGGCATCTTCCCTAGACCGTTCATTGGGCATTTGGTCAATGGACCCAAACCCAGAAGTACTTTTGCTTCCCGTGGCCGAAACATTGGCAAAATCAGCCATGTTGGCATCCAAGGCAGCAATAGCAGCCCATCCTCCGTTATTGTCCAATCCGGCCAAGCGTAGCTCATTGAACCAAACCTCACCTCTAGCCGGCAAATCGTCAATGTTTTTGATTCCAACCATCATCCCCCGAATACTTCCCAAAGACGGGTTTCCTCGAATTCCAATCCGCACTCTTCCTAAAGTCCTAGGCGAAAATTCATCCACAGGAACCACTTCGCCATCCACTATCTCATAGTAGCTGATTTGGTTCAGTGTCTGTTCGGCAATACCTCTCGATTTCACCTTGT
Organism: Allomuricauda sp. ANG21; assembly: GCF_040705235.1. NCBI lineage: Bacteria > Pseudomonadati > Bacteroidota > Flavobacteriia > Flavobacteriales > Flavobacteriaceae > Allomuricauda > Allomuricauda sp. ANG21. The sequence continues at coordinate 361,036 of NZ_JBFCVT010000001.1, forward strand.
TCAAATCATCCAAAGCAATGTCAATTTGGTTGACATCCGGCCAAATCTGGTCTGCTGATGTAACATTGAACGGCGTAAACTGAAGCGGTAATTCTATCTGATAAAAGTTTTCCGAAAAGTCGGTTCCAATTCTCAAGAAACCAACCAAAGGCGTATCATCATCTGAATAATCCCCACTTAATATTTTCTCCGCGTGCATGAACATTTTTATCCGCTGATATTGACGCACATCAATGTTCACATTTTTGAAAACCCCTCGCGAATCCTCAGATTCAAGATTTTCAACCACAAAAGACAAGGATTGTTCATTTTGACGGATAATGGTGTTATTGTTGTTCAACTGCTCCCGCACAACTCCTGGAGGCAGTACATAAGGAATAGGCTGACGTCCAAAGTTCTCTTCAATGTTCACGGTGTTCACATCGGTTACGGTACCATCATCCGATGGGTCATTGTCAACATCGGGCTGCAAAGACCTGGTATACGTACGCCAATCACCACGAACCAAATCCAAAGTGGCAAAACGAAGCACTACGTCATCTGAAAATCCGGTGAGGTACATCCGCATAAAGCTAATAGACCTAAAGTCGGTTATTCCGCCCACAGCATCAGTAAAATCACTTAATGGAATTTTATACTGAATCCATCTGCGGTTCAATTGGGTACCATTGGGCAATGAAGGAGTTTGTCCTTCGCGGATATCCGTTACATATTTGTCATTGATCGTTGTATTGGGCTTGATTTCGATACGGTACTCGTAATAACTGTTCACCGTGTTCATCGTCAAATCCCGGTCAATATCCTCCACATCGGGCAAAGTCGTGGAACCCCTATTGGTATTGGTCACGGCCACAGGTGAGTTCCCATCGGTATTGTTAAAATCTGAATATCGTTGTAAAATACCTCCGTCCCTATTTAAATAATATTGATAGTTATCCAAGGCAGGATCTTCCGCGGGACCGTTATAAATGGCTTGCTCCGCAGCATCATCCAATCCGTCCAAACCAACATCCTGTGCAGTCCGGTTGGTTTCATCGGCATCAAAAGCATACACCAATGATTGGGTTGAGGGAACCTGACCCCAGATTGTAGGTCGCGGTATTTCATTGTTGGTACTTGCCGGCAATCCATTTTCGTATTGCTTACGACCATCGCGTAGAATATCTTCGGAAATGTTTCCTAGGTTCAATACCAATTCTCCTGCATTGGCATCAGTGGTCTCACCATCCACATAAGGGTCTAGCACCCAAAACTGCACAAATTCCACATTGGATTGTTCAAAGTTGGTACTGCTCAAGGGACGCATAATACCGGCCCATTTGGCATCTGGTGTCTCCGTTTCAAAACTGGGATTGGCATTATAGGGCCCTTTTTGATTGGGGTAATAGACAATATCCAAGGTACTCTGCACTTGTGTTTGCCCTTGGGCGATATCTGTTTCTGTAAAGACCTCGTCAATGAACACCCTACGGGTGGAATTCAACGAAATATCATTATCCGAAAGCCCTGCTGGTCTCTGATTGGTATAAAAAATAGGGTCTATGGTATACCAAGCCATTTTGGCCCGTTCGTATCCTACATCGATATCGGTTCGGTCCTGAATAAATTCAACTGGAGGGCTCGCCAAGGTCCATCCCAGCGACGAACGGATATCTATCAATGCCTGTGCGCCTTCAAAATCATCCAAATAGGTAGTGGTCTCTCCTTGGAAATCTGCATTCTTCGGTGAGTTCGGCTTCAAAAATGCCACCTCACCCCGTAGAGACAGGTTCGATGGCACGTCGGTATCAATGTTGGGCAATTTATTGGCCAATCGGGTCAAAAAGGGCATTTCGGTACTGAAGTTTCCGTTCAAACCAAAAATGGTATTGTTCACGGGTTCGATTCCGTAGTTGGATTTTTGGGTGAGTGGTCGCTCATTCAGGTTGAGAAGCGTTCCACCCAGCACAAAATTTTCATTGAACTGGTGTTCCACATTGATTCCGGTAAATCTTCGGGTTTGCTGTCCGAAAACGGCATTGTTCTCCACTGAAATGTTGATGGGCGTATTGGAGGCTTGCAAGCTGGGGTCCAAAATCTGAACGGTCCCCGCCTGATAGTTCACGGTATAATCAATCCCTTCCTGAAGTTGACGCCCCCCGGCCGTTACTCTTACCGAACCTCTCGGAACATTAAAGGCACCTATAGGGATACCGTTGTTTCCTTGAGATTTGTATCGTCCTTTTATCTGAAAACGGTTCTTTTCGGCATCTTGTAACGAAGCTGCCTTGGTCTTGGCGTACATGTTTCTGAACACGTACCGCTGTTGGTTGGCGTTATAGCCTTGATCATTCTCAACATCATAGGTTCCACCGCCCAATTGCTCAAACAAATATTCCCCGAAAGGCTCCACTTTGGTAAAGATGATACGTCCTGATTGGGGATCCACCGTAATACCGGGCACATAGTCAAAGAAGCCATCCCCACCAGGTTGCACATCATTGTAGACATTTAGGCGGTCTAGGTTGAAAACGTTGATTAAAATTCGGTCTTCCAAGCCTTCGGGCCATCCTGCATTGGGATCAACAGGAGTAATATAGTTCCGTGGAGTGGGGTCGGAATAAAGAATATTCAACTTAAAATCCTCTTCACTCAACTGAAAAGCTCCAGTGGCGTAGATGTTCTTCATCATCAAATCCCAAATGGGATCCTCCACATTGGTGATATTGCTCTTCAACAATTTTAGAATAAGGGTGTTGTTCTCAATTATGGGATTTACACCGCCTGAAACGGTCGTGGCATCCACACCCCCATTGGCAAACTCCCCTACTTGGTAGACCTCTCCATTGAAGGTGTATTGAAATGCAACCCCCAACACCTCATCATTGCTCAAACGCTGGTTCAAGGAGATATACCCTAATTGGGAATCGAATTGGTAATCCCGCCCCTGTTCCAATTTTCGTGCATTTTCCAAAATGGCGTAATCAAAACCTTGGTTCACTTGGTATCCAGGGATATTGAAACCAGCTTCCACGGTGGCTATATCACGAATGGAAGGGGTCAGTGCCCCAGACCCAATTTGGTTGGGGTTATAGTCGTTGGCCGCATTTTGGGGAAGCCCGGTAGCAATGGCCGCCGGGTTAAAAAATCCTGCTGGGTCCCCATTGTTTCTTCCGATTCGGGTTTTATCCGATAAAGCTTCACCTAAATCCTGAATGGCCACTACATTCCGTACGTTCAAGGTCTGCTGGTTACGGTTGGTCACCCATACTTCCAAACGGGTAATTTGTATTTGACTCCTTATGAAGGGATAATTTTGTAATGCTTGGTCGTAATTGTCCCTAAAGTATTGGGCCAAGAAGAAGTGTTTGTCCTCATCATAATCCAAAGCGGTAAGAGCAAACTCATTTAAGGTTCCCCCACCCTGTGCTACAACGGTATTATTTTGGGAACGTTGCTCAGAAAAAACTGCGGTAACGGTGGTTTTTCCAAACTGCAATTGTGTCTTTACCCCAAAAAGGCTTTGTGCCCCAGTGATCAAGGAACTGTTCAACGGCATATTTACGTTACCAATTTCAATTTTCCGAAGAATGTCATCTTCGGTTGGCGTGTAATCCAGTTTGACCAAATTTTGGAAATCAAAAGTGGCCTCGGTATCATAGTTTGCAGTGACTTGGAGTCGTTCGCCCACTTTTCCCAATAAGCTTAAACTGATTCTTTGGTCGAAATCGAAGGAAAGGTTGGTTCGGTTTCGTGGTGATAATGCTGGATTATCATTTTTTTGCCACAACACTCCCAAATCCATGGCCACAGAACCTTGTGGAATTACTTCAATGGTATTTCCTCCAAAAATGGATTCAAAAAAGTTGCTGTTCACATAAAAATTGGGCAGTAGATTTTTTCGAGCTTCCTCACTTCCTTCCTTTCTTCCGGTAAAGGCATCTATTTTTTCCTTGAAATAGGATTTCATCCTTTCTTTTTCAACCAAATCATAGTACTGGTCTGGGGTAAGGATGAGCGGATAACTCACATTGAAATCGCCAATGCTCTCTGTGTAGATATATTGATCGGTCTCTGGGTCGTAGGTATACTTGGCAACGATACTGTCTGGGTCATCCAATATCAAGCGACCAAGCGCTACGCCTGTCTGTACAGAATCTTGAGCCTGTTCATCGGTTTCCTGACCCATCATGGTGGTCACGGCAAAGAAACAAGTAAACAAGAAAATGTACTTAAAACTCGATGGTTTAAGCATTGGTTTTGCCCCTCTTTTCAAACTAGTTACAAATTTTTCAGCGCCAATTTAATAGTGTTCTCGACGCTAAGTGAAGGGTCTTGGGAAAGCACCTTATCAACCACTTTTTCAGATTGTCTTCTGGTGAAACCAAGAACCTCTAAAGCAGATAACGCTTCTTCTTTACTTGTATTGTTTGATTGAGGGGAAACTTCTCCCATATCGTAGACTTTCAAAATCTTGTCCTTAAGGTCCAAGATTACGCGTTGGGCCGTCTTGGCCCCAATTCCCTTGATTGCCTGTATGGAAGGTACATCACCATTGGCAATGGCATCCCTCACTTCGGTTGGTGAGAGTGAGGATAACATGGTCCTAGCTATGCTGGACCCAACCCCTGAAACGGAAATGAGCAACCTAAATATCTCCCGTTCTGATCGCTCGGCAAAACCGAACAGTGTATGGGAGTCCTCCTTTACCAAAAGATGGGTGTACAAATGAATGTTTTCGTCATCCTTCAGCAAGGAAAAGGTATGTAAGGAAATGTTTAAAAAGTACCCCACCCCATTGCATTCCACTATGGCATAGGTGGGATTCTTTTCTACCAATTTTCCTCTTAAATGGTTGATCATTAGGCTAACCTTTGGTCACTCTTATTTTGAAATTAGGATTCCATTCTGGCTTTTCGTCGTTTTTCCCGTTCTTGGGCATCGATTACTGCCACTGCGGCCATGTTTACCATTTCATCCACACTTGCACCCAACTGGATTATATGGGCCGCTCTGGGCAAACCTACCATAATGGGACCTATGGAATCTGCTTCATGTAATCCTTTGAGCAATTTATAGGTAATGTTGGCCGATTCCAAATTAGGAAAAATCAATGTGTTCACTTTCTTTCCTGAAATTTTAGAAAACGGAAAATTGTTGTTGCACAATTCTTGGCTCAAGGCAAAATCGGTCTGAATTTCACCATCAACGATCAAATCAGGATTTGTCTCATGAAGAATCTTAACCGCATCCCTCACCTTTTGGGCATGGGGGTGCCCTGAGGAGCCAAAATTGGCATAAGACAACATGGCCATAACCGGTTCAAAACCAAATGTCTTGGCCACGTTGGCGGTCATTTGGGCGATTTCCGCCAATTCCTCGGCATTTGGATTAATATTGATAGAGGTATCCGCTAGAAAAAGTGGTCCTCTTTCTGTAATCATAATGTTTACTGTGGAAGCATTCTTAACTCCCTTGGCACGACCCAAGACTTCAAAAACCGGTTTTAGCACCCTTGGATATGCTCTCGAATATCCCGAAATCATTCCGTCGGCATCCCCTTCCTGAAGCATCATTGCACCAAAATAGTTTCGTTTGCCCATATTTACCCGGGCACTGTACTTGGTCTCTCCTTTTCGCTTTCGGATTTCCCAAAGTTTCAAGGCGTACTTTGTACGCATGGCACTGGTCTCATCCGACCTTGGGTCTATTATGGGCACTTCGGCATCAAAATCCAGCTCCTGTTTCAATTTTTCTATGGTCTCCTTATGCCCCAAAAGTATGGGCATGGCAATGCCTTCATCGTGTACAATTTGTGCTGCTTTCAGAACATCCAATAGTTCGGCTTCGGCAAAAACAATGCGTTTTGGGTTCAGCTTGGCGCGGTTGTGCATCAATCGCACCACTTTGTTGTCATTGCCCGATCTTAGATAGAGTTCTTCCTCATATTTTTCCCAATCTTGTATGGGGAACTTGGCCACACCACTTTCCATCGCAGCTTTAGCTACCGCAGGTGGAATTTTGGTAATCAACCGCGGATCAAATGGTTTTGGGATGATGTACTCCTTCCCAAAAGCCAATCGTGTTGTATCATAAGCTATGTTCACCTGTTCCGGTACAGGCTCACGTGTTAGATCGGCCAATGCCCGAACTGCGGCCATTTTCATTTCCTCATTGATTTTGGTGGCCCTAACATCCAATGCTCCTCTAAAAATAAAAGGGAAACCTAGTACATTGTTCACTTGATTGGGATGGTCTGAACGACCTGTAGCCATAATGACATCTTTACGGGTCTTCAGAGCCAGATCATAGGCAATTTCTGGATTTGGATTGGCCATGGCAAAAACTATCGGGTCGTCTGCCATGGACTTTAGCATTTTAGGTGTTACAATGTCGGCAATGGAAAGTCCAATAAACACATCGGCATCTTTCATGGCCTCTTCCAGTGTATCTATTTTTCTGTCTGTGGCAAATTCTTTCTTCTCTTCGCTCAGGTTATCTCTATCGCTTCGGATAACCCCCTTACTGTCCAACATCACAATGTTTTCTGCCTTTGCCCCAAATGCTTTATATAATTTTGTGCAGGACACGGCTGCTGCTCCGGCTCCACTGACCACTATTTTGACCTCATCCATCTTTTGGTCGGTCAACTCCAAAGCATTCAACAGAGCTGCTGCGGAAATTATGGCTGTCCCATGTTGGTCATCGTGCATCACGGGAATATCCAATTCCTCTTTTAGACGACGTTCAATTTCAAATGCTTCGGGAGCTTTAATGTCTTCCAAATTGATTCCCCCAAACGTTGGGGCAATGGTCTTTACGGTTTCGATGAATTTATCGACATCTTCGGTATCCAATTCAATATCAATTCCATCAATATCCGCAAAAATCTTAAAGAGCAGGCTTTTTCCTTCCATGACCGGTTTGGATGCTTCCGGTCCAATATTGCCTAGCCCCAAAACAGCAGTTCCATTAGAAATTACGGCAACAATGTTTCCCTTGGCGGTGTATTTGTAGACATCGTCCTTGTTTTTTTCAATTTCCAGACAGGGCTCGGCAACCCCTGGAGAGTAGGCCAATGCCAAATCTCTTTGTGTTGAATAGGGTTTGGTTGGCACTATCTTTATCTTTCCTGGTTGTGGCTTGGCGTGATAAAGTAACGCCTCTCTTCTTTGCTTTTCCTTACTCATATAGTAGCTAATGAAAGGGTAAAGGTAGGGCATTCGTTGGTTTTAGGGCAATACCATAAACACCAATTTTGATAGAAAAGTGAAACCTCAAACAAATTATAGGGCCTCAGCCCTTTACTTCACAATCATTCGGGAATTTCTGTATCCAACTCAGAATCCACTTTGTCTTTAGGAAGGTTAAGCCGCATGGCCAACAACCCAGCTATGATAAAAAATATGCCTCCAAACAAAATAGCATTGATTGCGCTATTGTTCATCCAACTTTTTATAATTGGCCCAAAACTTACCGTTTGAATCAGCATGGGAATAACGATCATCATATTGACAATACCCATATATACCCCTCGACGTTCTTCTGGAATAACCTTTGACACCATGGCATAAGGAATACCCATCATAGCGGCCCAACCTATTCCGAATAAGACCATGGGCGCCAACAATAGCCATTTGTCTGTAATGAAGGGCATACTCAACATAGCTATTCCTGTTAAAAACAGACAGAGGACATACACCAATTTTGAACCAATCCGTGAAGCAATGGGCACCAATGCCAAGGCCACCAGCATGGTGACAAAATTGTAAGTCCCGTTCATCAATCCAGCATGGCCCAATGCCTGCTCGGCCAAAGATTGAATCTGCTCCGCGAAGGTCATATCTTCGGCACTGATTTGAGCTCCTTCCCGAAAAGAAGACATTATGGATTCAAACCGTTCATTATCCTCATTGGTTATCCCGTAAAGACTACTGCGCAGCATAGGTGGCATAAACTGCCAGTACACGAACAATGCATACCATTGAAACAAATAAACGGCGGCAAGTTTCCACAAAAATCCGGGCATAACCCCAATAGCTTCGGCAGCCTCAAGCAGGGGATTCAAAGTTTCGCCCAGTTTTTTGATGGTTGGATTTCCAGTATTCCTTTTAATGATTTTATATAGCATGTACAACCAAAAAAAGGCAAACACCAAGACGATAATGACCCAAAGGTTGATATTATCCCAAAGTGCTGGATAAACTCCGCCAACAAGATAACCCAAGGCCAACGGGACAGAAAAAATGACGAAAAGCACGCTCAATATTTGAATGATTGGCGCTGGAGTATTTTTATTGAGTTCTTTAATTTCATCAAGTTCTTCAGGTGATGGAGGAATTTCTGGGGTTTTCCAAACGGACCACATCACGGTTCCAATAGATGCCAATGCACCCAAAAAGAAGGAGTAGTACACCCAAGTAGGTATCGAAGAAACACTCTCCGTACTAGCATCAAAAAGACCACCTCCTTCAACTGGGGTACTAAACCAGTGTTGGAACATAAAAAGTGATAGATTGGCCAAGGTAATTCCAGCTCCCACAAAAAGGCTTTGCATCTGATAACCAAAAGTCAATTGACTATCTGGTAGTTTATCCCCCACAAAAGCCCGATAGGGCTCCATGGCAGTGTTGTTGCCAGCATCCAAAATCCATAAAAGTCCCACAGCAAACCATAATTCAGGACTAAATGGAAAAGCAAAAAGACACAAACTGGCCAATATGGCCCCTATTAAAAAGAAAGGCTTACGACGACCACCCCATTTAGGTGACCACGTTTTATCTGATATGGCACCAATAATGGGTTGAATCAGCAATCCGGTGACTGGGCCGGCCAAGTTCAGGAGTGGCAATTCATCATGATGGGCCCCTAAAAATGAAAAAATGGGACTAACGGCGGTTTGCTGTAACCCAAAACTGAATTGGATTCCGAAGAATCCAACATTCATATTCCAGATTTGCCAAAAGTTCAACCTTGGTTTGGTAATCTTCATTGTTGCGAGAGTTTAGTTAGTTAGCAATGGGTATAGGAAATAATTGAGAATTCCTCAAAACCCGACTTCAAGATAGCATTTTTTCGTAATGGCCGGGGAAATAATTCCTGAAAGGCCTAATCAGAAAGTTTTCTAATCCTTAATGAAATCAATATTCCGTTTAAGCCCAGACAACTTGGTTCTCTTTACTGCAGATTTCTGGAAGATTTTTTTGAAGACGTCCTCGGTAATTTCTTCCCAATCTTTTTTAGTGAATGTGAGCAACTCCGGATTGGGATTGAACAAGGGTTCTTGGTGTGGTTTTGAAAATCGGTTCCAAGGACATACATCTTGACAAATATCGCAGCCAAACATCCAATCCTCAAATTTCCCCTGGAATTCTGAGGGAATCTCATTTTTAAGCTCGATGGTGAAATAGGAAATGCATTTACTGCCGTCCACCACATAAGGCTCTACAATGGCTTCCGTGGGGCAGGCGTCGATACAGGCAGTGCATGTACCGCAGTGGTCCGTTACTGGGGTATCATATTCCAGTTCCAAATCAATGATAAGTTCGGCAATAAAGTAAAAAGAGCCCACTTGTTGGGTCAACAGATTGCTGTGCTTGCCCATCCATCCCAAGCCACTTTTGGCTGCCCAGGCCTTGTCCAAAACCGGAGCAGAATCGACAAAAGCTCTTCCGTGCACCTCCCCTATTTCCTCCTGAATGAACTGCAACAAGTTTTTGAGCTTATCTTTTATCACAAAGTGATAATCCGTTCCATAGGCATATTTGGATATTTTATAAGAGTCTGGGTTTTGTTCTTCGGAAGGATAGTAATTCAACAATAATGAAATGACCGATTTTGAACCTTCGACCAGTTTAGTTGGATCTAGCCGCTTGTCAAAATGGTTTTCCATGTACTGCATTTCACCATGCCTATTGTTCTTGAGCCATCTCTCTAATCTTGGCGCTTCTTCTTCCAGAAATTGCGCTTTGGAAACACCACAAGACAAAAAACCGAGGCGCTTGGCTTCGGTCTTGATTAATTTTGTGTACTGGTGCTTATTGGTCATTTGTCATGCTGAGCGCAGTCGAAACGCTTACTTATCCATTATTCTTAATTCAACCTAAAAAAGTCCTCCCTGTGTTCTGTCCTTAATCCTCCCTAAATGTTTATAGGCCAATTCGGTGACTTCACGCCCTCTTGGGGTGCGCATAATAAACCCTTGTTGAATTAGAAAAGGCTCGTAGACCTCTTCGATGGTTTCAGCACTTTCCGAAACCGCCGTGGCTAAGGTTGTGATTCCCACAGGTCCTCCTTTAAATTTATCAATAATGGTGGTGAGGATTTTATTGTCCATTTCATCCAGACCATGGGCATCCACATTCAACGCTTTCAGTCCAAATTGGGAGATATCCAAGTCTATACTTCCATTACCCTTAATCTGGGCAAAATCCCGTACCCTTCTCAACAAGGCATTACAAATTCTTGGAGTGCCTCTGCTCCGCCCGGCAATTTCTATGGCTGCATCCTGACTGATGGGCACTTTTAAGATTTCCGCACTCCGCTCCACGATGGTAGAAAGTAGTTCAGTGTTGTAGTATTCCAATCGACTTTGAATGCCAAACCTAGCTCGCATGGGTGCGGTTAGCAATCCTGAGCGTGTTGTGGCGCCTATCAATGTAAACGGACTAAGGTTTATCTGCACCGTTCGGGCATTGGGGCCCGTCTCGATCATGATATCAATTTTATAATCCTCCATGGCCGAGTAGAGATACTCTTCCACAATGGGGCTCAGCCGATGGATTTCATCAATGAAGAGAACATCCCGTTCTTCAAGGTTTGTCAACAACCCCGCCAAATCACCGGGTTTGTCCAACACTGGGCCCGAGGTCACTTTTATGCCCACTCCCAACTCATTGGCCAAAATGTGGGCCAAGGTAGTTTTTCCCAATCCCGGAGGGCCATGAAATAGCGTATGGTCTAGGGCCTCTCCACGCAAATTGGCGGCCTCAACAAATACTTTCAGGTTTTCCAATACCTGCGCCTGACCCGTAAAATCTTCAAACGTGATGGGTCTGAGCGCTCTTTCAATGTCTAGCTCTTCTTGGGAAAAATTCTCGGCAGTTGGGTCTAAATGTTCATTCATCTCTTAACAAATATAGTTGAAAACCCAATCAGCCTAAAACCATTTCACCTAAAATGAGCTTGCGTGCACATCTTAATATTCTAAGCCTTACCTTAGTTATTCTGAAATAACAGGCCTTGCCTCAACCCTCAAATTATGGTTACCACAGATTATTCCCTTGGAATTTTACAATACATTCCTTTTTTCTATGTTATTTGGTCTGATGACCTCTTATCAACTTCTGAAATTTCCGTTGTTGAAAATACCATTGAGAAGGACTCTTCCCTTGACCCCAGTGAAAAAGAGCAACTTAGACATTGGCTTATCCGTGAAAATCCACCTTCGAATGAAGAGTTAAAAACTTGGAAACAAAGCATTGCCACTTCTGGGGTGAAACTTATTGAGAGTGACACCTATCCTTTGACCTCTCTTAGTCAGCGATTGGTGAATACACATTCTGACACATTGGGTTTTAATGAGCATTTAAAGCATATCGAGATTAACTTGGGAATTCAGCCCAACCATTACAATCATTTGTTTGAAGTTGAAGTGGTGCATGAAAAAACTTCAGACCAATATGATGCCAACGTATTGGACAATCTTTTGAAGGGGCCACATTCTTTGGTGGTAGATGAATTCCGAAACTTCTTGGACCAATCCATTTTCAATTGGGATATCCGAAGGGACAAAGCGGAATTCCGGGGCAAGGTTTTGAAACAGGTTGAAGTTTTAGGTCAAAAGGGATATGGTGCCCTAGCGTACCCCTCAGAATATGGCGGAACGGGAAACATGCCGGCTTATGCCGCCATTTTTGAACACTTAATGTTTGTTGAAGGCAGTCTGGCCGTAAAATTCGGGGTGCAATTTGGACTTTTTGGAGGCAGTATTCAAAAATTAGGAACCAAAAAACACCATGACCGATACTTATCCGATGCAGGCACCACAAATTTACTGGGTTGTTTTGCCATGACCGAGACCGGGCATGGTTCCAATGTGCGCGGGATCAAAACTACCGCTACATATGACCCAACCACAGATTCCATCGTAATTGATACTCCAGGGAAAAATGACAATAAGGAATACATTGGTAATGCGCTGCATTCCAAGATAGCTACGGTATTTGCCCAACTGATTGTTAACGGAAAAAATGAAGGAGTGCATGCCGTTCTGGTTCCCTTACGAAATGAAAGTCATGAACTTTTGGATGGCATCACCATAGAAGATAACGGTTATAAGCTTGGCCTAAATGGGGTAGATAATGGGAAAATTTGGTTCAACAATGTTACAGTACCTCGAGAGAACCTTTTGGACAAGTATGGGGAAATCAAGTCTGATGGCACTTACCATTCGTCCATTAAAAATCCTAGCAAACGCTTTTTTACCATGCTGGGCACCTTGGTGGGTGGTCGTATTTGCGTAGCGCGAGGTGCCCTTGGCGGTTCAAAGATGGCTTTGGCCATTGCCGTAAAATACGCATTGAACAGGAGACAGTTCAATGACAGCGTTAAGGTCCAAGAGGATTTGATTATGGACTACCCCACACATCAACTGCGATTGACCCCTGCCGTGGCCAGTGCTTATGTGTACCATATTACTTTGGAGGAAATGATGAAAAGGTATAGTGACGAATCACAGCCTGATAAACGGCAAATTGAAACCCAAGTGGCGGGATTGAAATCGGTCATCACGTGGTTTGCCAATGAGACCATCCAAGAATGTCGTGAAGCTTGTGGCGGAAAAGGATACTTATTGGAAAATCGAATAGCAGACCTCAAAGGCGATGTGGATATTTTTACCACTTTTGAAGGTGACAATACCGTATTACTACAGTTGGCGGCCAAAGGCGTTCTATCTGATTTTAAAGCAGAGTTCAACAGTGCTGGGTTTGCATCGGTGCTTAAATTGCTACAAACCCAGCTCTCGGATAAGTTAACAGCCATCAACCCACTATATTCCAATAAAGTGGATGCGGAGCATTTGTACAATCCAAAGTTTCACAAACATGCTTTTAATTACAGAACGCGACGCTTGACCTATACTTTGGCTATGCGAATTCGTGGCTACATTAAAAAAGGGATACCATCCTATCAAGCTTTTTTAAAAGTGCAGACGCATTTGCTGGCTTTGGGAAAGGCCTATAGTGTGGAACTGGCCTATCAAATATTCAGTGATTTTTGCACCAGTGTTCAGGATGAGGAATACAGGGGTCTTATGGAAAAATTGGGAGCGCTCTATGCGTTACATGAAATTCATACGAATGCGCGATGGTATTTGGAACAGGGTTATATCGGTGGAACCAAATCCAAGGCCATTCGGCAGCGTGTCGAACGGTTATCTACAGAATTGCGTCCCCATATTGAGGTTTTAGTGGATGGCTTTGGGATTCCCGAGCATTGCTTGACGGCTCCTATCGCCAAATAAAATAGGTCAGTCCTCTTTTTTGATGAGTTGTGCGGTATCCAAAAACTCCAAAACCGTGATCTTGGGTGCGCCATACAAATAAACTCTGGTTCTTCCTTTGGCACTCAGTTCAAAATCGCCATGTGCATAAATGTCGGCGGTGGCATCTTCTTCCAAGGTTGCCTTCATGGTTCCAGCCTCCATGGCCTCCCCTTTGTATTTTGAATTACCGACCAAGCGTGCCTGAATTGTATTGGATGTTCCTTCAAGGGTCAAGGCTGCGTTTTCGTCCAAGTCCACCAAACTGGTTCCGTTTACGGCATAAATGTAAGCATCAGCCCTATTCCCAATGGTAATGTTAAGCGAATCTACATCCACATTAAAATCGCCATGACTGGTATCCTCCAAATTAATATCCATTATGGATGCACTGGCTTTGATATCCAACTTGGTATTGTTGAATCCATCCACAAAGAGCTCATCACTTTCAATGATGTCCGATGAGCTAACACTCCCATCTTTTAGGGAAATTGCCCTAAGTTCTGTATAGGTCACGGTGATATCGAGCTGCTTTTTTGCAGTAACATCATAATAGGAACTAATGACCAAGGTGCCATCCTGCACCTCAAATTTGAGGATGTCGATTAGGTTATCATCAGCCACAATCTCATAACCCGGCCCAAAGGATTTTTTTAGAACAATATCCAAATTATCATTTAAAACTATAGCATTAAAGGGTGGCAGTTCCTCGTTGACCTCGGTTACAATACGACTTCCTTTTATTCTGGGTTTCCGTTGCGCCAAGGTGATGATGGGAATGATGAGCAGTGCGACTACAAGTATTTTTTTCACGATTGTTTTTTTGGGGTATGGTGCATTAAAGATATTACAAATACTGCTAACTATTGTGATTCAACCAGATGCCAAAAAAAAGCCCATCCTGAAGGATGGGCCGAATATTTTTAACAGAAACTCGTTAATGATTGAGCTCTTCTTCGTTTTCTTGCAAAGGCACGTTCTGTGGCACAAAATCTTGTCCCGCAATAATGTACTCTCCATTTTCATAGGTCTTACTGTAATCATAGGCCCATCGGTATACATGTGGAATCTCACCAGGCCAGTTACCATGGATGTGCTCTTGTGGCGCTGTCCACTCCAAGGTATTGGAGCTCCATGGGTTCAAAGGACCTCTTTTTCCGTAGAAAATACTGGAGATAAAATTATATACGAACACCAATTGCGCCAATCCAGCAATGATGGCGAATACCGTCATCAACACCTGAACATTGGTCAACTCATCAAACATTGGGAAAGCCGTGTTTTGGTAGTAACGTCTCGGTACTCCTGCCATTCCCACAAAGTGCATTGGGAAGAATACCCCATAGGCACAAATTGCAGTAATCCAAAAGTGCACGTACCCTAAGTTCTTGTTCATCATTCTACCTTGGAACATTTTAGGGAACCAATGGTATACCCCTGCAAATAGTCCGTACAATGCCGAAATACCCATTACCAAATGGAAGTGGGCCACTACAAAATAGGTATCGTGAACGTTGATATCCAATGTGCTGTCACCCAAAATAATTCCGGTTAAACCCCCTGAAATAAAGGTAGAAACCAAACCAATGGAAAATAGCATCCCCGGATTCAATTGCAGATTCCCTTTCCAGAGTGTGGTGATATAGTTAAATGCTTTTACTGCCGATGGAATTGCAATCAAAAGGGTTGTAAATGTAAAAACAGAGCCCAAGAATGGATTCATCCCGGAGATAAACATGTGGTGGCCCCATACAATGGTGGATAGGAAGGCAATTGCCAAAATAGAGGCAACCATCGCCCTATATCCAAAGATGGGCTTACGTGCGTTGGTGGACATTACTTCGGAAGTAATTCCCAATGCCGGCAATAATACGATGTATACCTCGGGGTGACCCAAGAACCAGAACAAGTGCTCGTACAATACGGGCGAACCGCCTTGATAATGCAATACTTCTCCTTGGATAAAGATATCGGATAGGAAGAATGATGTTCCAAAGCTTCTGTCCATAATCAACAACAAGGCTGCAGAAAGTAAAACTGGGAATGAAATCACACCAATTACAGCGGTAATAAAGAAGGCCCAGATGGTCAATGGCAAACGTGTCATTGACATTCCTTTTGTCCTTAGATTAATTACGGTTACGATGTAATTCAAAGAGCCCAATAATGAAGATGCGATGAATATAGCCATGGAAACCAACCAAAGGGTCATACCGGCCCCTGAACCAGGTTGGGCCATGGGCAGCGCGCTCAACGGAGGATAAATGGTCCATCCTGCGGCGGCTGGTCCTGCCTCAACGAACAAAGAAATCACCATGATTACCGAAGACAAGAAAAACAACCAATAGGACACCATGTTCAAAAAGCCTGATGCCATATCCCGTGCCCCAATCTGCAATGGAATCAATAGGTTACTAAAGGTACCACTCAATCCGGCCGTCAATACAAAGAACACCATAATGGTACCGTGAATGGTCACCAATGCCAAATAGATATCGGCATCCATAACACCATCGGGGGCCCACTTTCCAAGCAAGGCTTCAAAAATTGGGAACGATTCCCCTGGCCAGGCCAATTGCATTCTAAACAACAATGACATTGCAATACCAATGAATCCCATAATAAGACCCGTAATAAGGTACTGCTTGGATATCATCTTGTGATCTTGACTGAAGATATACTTCGTGATAAAGGTCTCCTTATGATGATGCCCGTGATCGTCGTGTCCGTGTTCGTGTCCAGTAGCTGACATAATCTTTTTTAAATTTATTTTGGTTCTTTTCCTAGCCTAATATTATTCTGCGGGTGCCATGCTCGCCTTGAAGGTAGTTTGCTCCGCCATCCAATTGTTGAATTCCTCCTCAGTCTCCACCACTATCCGCATTTGCATATTGTAGTGTGATGTTCCACAAATCTTGTTACAAAGTAACACGTAATCAAATTCCCAAGGCTCTTGTGCATTTTCAGCTCTAATGGCATTGGTTCTTTTGACTTTATCCACAACATCTGGATTCAATCTCATTTCTTCCGTGGTGATGGTGGGTGTAAATGAAAATTGTGTAATCATACCGGGAACACAGTTCATTTGCGCTCTAAAGTGGGGCATGTAGGCGGAGTGCAATACGTCCTGGGAACGCATTTTAAAATTCACTTTTCTTCCTACAGGCAAATGCAGTTCTTTTACAATGACGTCGTCCTCACCATTAGGGTCGGATTCATCCAATCCCAAAACGTTGGCTTTGTCAATATCGATCAAACGTACACTGGCATCACCTAAAACATTATCATTGCCGGCATAACGGGCCGTCCAATTAAATTGCTGTGCATATAGTTCAATGATGATGGGGTCATCTTCATCGTTAACATCCATAATGTTGGACCAAGTGTACAATCCCCACAGAATCAACCCTGCCAACACAATCACAGGAATAATGGTCCAAATAAATTCCAAACGGTCGTTATCGGCAAAGAAAAGTGCTTTCTTCCCTTTTTCACCTCTGTACTTGTAGGCAAAGTAGTGTAATAGAGCTTGGGTGATGAACTGAACAAAGAAAATAATGGCAAAGGATACCCACATCAATTGATCATACTCACCTCCATGTTCTGATGCCGCTTCTGGCAACAGCATTTTTGTATATTTTGCAAAACTAAATATGGTGATTCCGTATATGAATACGAGGAATCCAAACATAAGATAGCCGTTATTCTTATTGTCATTGTCAGTTGCTACCTCAGTGTGCTCTGTTTTGAGTTGGGACAATTCGAAGATTTTGGTCATTTGCCAAATTGCAATCGCCACCAGTACTAAAACAGTCAAAGTTAATAATGCAGTCATCGTGTATCTATCTAAGACTTAAATCGTATTAATAATGAAAATGTCTACTTTCTTCAATAAATGGGTTTCGTTTTGGCAACAATGGAGCCTTTGTTAGGGTATTGAACACCCAGTACACAAAGAGTCCACCAAAGAACAAAATCCCACCTATTTCAGGTAATCCTATATACCATTGATCTCCTACTGTAGCAGGCATCACCATATTGAAAACATCCAAATAATGGCCCAACAATACCACAATACCAGCCATTACCACAAACCAGTTCACCCGCTTGTAATCGCTGTTCATCAACACTAACAATGGGAACACAAAGTTCATGACCAACATACCAAAGAATGGCAGTTTATAGTCTTGAAAACGGGCGATATAGTAGGTAACTTCTTCAGGGATATCAGCATACCAAATCAGCATGAATTGCGAGAACCACAAATAGGTCCAGAAAATACTGATACCAAACATGAATTTGGCCAAATCATGGATATGGCTGTCGTTTACCACTTCCAAATACCCTCTTGATTTCAGATAGATGCTCACCATAGCTATTACAGTAATACCTGATACGAACATACTAGCGAACACGTACCATCCAAATAAGGTGCTGAACCAGTGGGGGTCTAAACTCATGATCCAATCCCAAGACATCATGGACTCGGTTACCAAGTAAAATACCAAGAAACCGGCAGACCATCTAAAATTCTTTACAAAGTTTGAATTGTCATCAGACTCATCTTGCGCTAAGGATAATTTTCTTGAATATTCACGGTAGAAAATCCAACCGCCCAAGAAAATGGCAGCACGAATCAAGAAGAAGGTTGGGTTCAAATATCCTGCTTTTCCTTGTAGTAATTCATCATGTGCCACAACTTCAGCATCCATCCAAACAAACATGTGGTTCATGTGCAATACAGAAAGCACCAATATCACAAAAACAATGATACCTCCGGGAACAATGTACGCAGTTATCCCTTCCATTACTCTAAACAGCAAAGGTGACCAACCGGCTTGAGCAGCTCGTTGAATGGCATAAAATGCCAGTACCCCCAATGAAATCATAAAGAAGAAGAATGCAGCAACGTACAACGCGGCCCACGGTCTGTTCTGCAATTGATGCAACAAATGCTCATCGTGGGAGGCATCGTGACCTTCATCATGGCTTGCCTCAGCTCCATGGGCAGCTTGGGCTCCATGGTCTTCACCATGACTTACTGCTTCTTCGGCATGACCTCCACCATGACCATCTCCGTGGGCGGCTGCCACAATAGCTTTTGCCTCTTCCACGGTTGAGGGTGCGGATACAAAGCCTATTGCCAAGAAAATAAGTCCAAGACCCATGGCAATGAAAGATCCTATTTTTAGTCTGTTTGAAAAGGTATACATAATCAACTCTTATCCAATTATTTTGTTAGGTCTTCCTTTAATTTCATCACGTATTCGGACACCTGCCACATTTCTTTTTCGTTAGCAAATTGTGCAGCATAGGAGCCCATTGAATTCAATCCGTAATAGATGGTATGGTATGTGGTACCCACAGTAATGTTACGTGCTGGATCCGCATAGCTGGGAACACCCAATATTTTTTCTCGTTTTACCAAATTGCCCTGTCCATCTCCCTTAGGTCCGTGACATACTGCGCAATAAATCGCATACAATTCGGCACCTTTTACCATGTTATCCTCCATATCCAAGGAATCCAATGGGCTAGGGTTTAAACGGGCCAACTCTTTACCTTCTGGCGTGTTTTCAAACTCGTAGGGCATATAGCCTCTGGAAATGGTTCCTTCAACAGGAAGCATGGCCGCTGTTCCTTCGGGGAACAACCCATTGTCCACACCTTGATAGGTTTCATATCCTACGGGTTCGTACATGTTTGGCATATATTGGTAGTTGGGACTGTTTTTATCGGCGCAAGCTGCAACCAACAGTACCAAGACCAAGACAACACTTATTTTACCTAAATGCTTCATAGTTTTAAGACTCCTTTTCTGTAACATTTATTTCCACCGCACCTGTTTCCCACAACAAATCGGTTAGTTCCTTTTCATTATCGTGTACGCCGATTTCCATTAAAAAGTGGTCATCTGTTGTACGTACATCTGGGTTTTCCGCTTTTTTAAAGGGCCACATTTTACTTCTAAGGTAAAAGGTAATCACCATTAAGTGGGCTGCAAAGAAAACCGTCAACTCGAACATGATAGGCACAAAGGCTGGCATGTTCTCCAAATAGCTAAAGCTGGGCTTACCACCAATATCCTGAGGCCAATCCTCGATCATGATGTAGTTCATCATCACAATGGCAACGGTCAATCCCAAACAGCCATACATAAAGGAGGTGATTGCGATACGGGTATCTTCCAATCCCATGGCCTTGTCTAGACCGTGGACAGGGAATGGTGTGTACACTTCCTCTATATGATGGTGCGCTGCCCTCACTTTCTTTACGGCATGCATCAACACATCGTCATCGTGGTAAAGTGCCTGTATAACTTTTGATGCCATAACTATTTTTTATTGTTTAACAACTTTGCCTGTCCCGCCCAATCGTCGCGTTGAGCGCGCCCTGGGAACCTTCCGGTTATCGAGTCCAACAAATCATACTCCTTTTTGGTCATTCTGGCGACCTGGGCATAGGTAAATATGCCTATTTCGTTCAAAGTGCGTTCCATTTCAGGACCTACACCTTTTATCTTTTTTAAATCGTCTGGTGTTTCAGTTGCTGGATCAAAAGTTCCTATGGAGCCCAACAATTCGGAAACGCCTACTTTATCACCTACGGTGGGTTTTGGTTCGCCCATCAACACATCATCTGTGATGGATTCCTTCTGACTTACCACCTTGTTGACACCTGCGGGCATTTCATACAATGGTTTTCCGGCATCCCTCAATTTCTTATAGCGTTCACCTGATGATTTCAAGATGGACTTTACTTCCGCCTGTGCAATTACCGGGAACGTTCTTGAGTACAACAGGAACAATACGAAGAAGAATCCTATGGTTCCAATAAATATTCCGATATCCACAAAGGTTGGGGAGAACATGGTCCAAGAAGAGGGCAAGTAATCCCTGTGCAATGAGGTTACGATGATCACAAAACGCTCAAACCACATTCCTATGTTTACCACAATAGATATGAAGAAAGAGAACATGATACTGGTACGCAATTTTTTGAACCACATGAACTGCGGCGAGAACACGTTACAGGTCATCATGGACCAGTATGCCCACCAGTAAGGCCCTGTAGCACGGTTCAAGAAGGCGTATTGTTCGTACTCTACTCCCGAATACCAAGCAATGAACAACTCCGTGATATAGGCACATCCTACGATGGAACCTGTAATCATGATTACAATGTTCATCAACTCAATATGTTGTACAGTGATATATGCTTCAAGGTTACACACTTTACGCATAATGATCAAAAGCGTGTTCACCATGGCAAATCCGGAGAAAATCGCACCCGCAACAAAGTAGGGCGGGAAGATGGTGGTGTGCCATCCCGGAATTACCGATGTGGCAAAGTCAAAGGATACGATAGTGTGTACAGAAAGTACCAAAGGTGTTGCCAAACCGGCCAAAACCAAGGAAACTTCCTCAAAACGCTGCCAATCTTTGGCGCGACCTGTCCAACCAAAGCTCAACAGGCTGTATATTTTCTTTTGGAAGGGTTTTACCGCCCTATCACGAATCATGGCGAAGTCAGGCAACAATCCTGTCCACCAGAATACCAAGGATACGGAAAGGTAGGTTGAAATCGCAAATACGTCCCAAAGCAAGGGTGAGTTAAAGTTTACCCACAAGGAACCAAATTGATTAGGAACTGGAAGTACCCAATAAGCCAACCATGGTCTACCCATGTGAATGATCGGGAACAATCCTGCTTGGATAACTGAGAAGATGGTCATTGCCTCTGCGGAACGGTTGATCGCCATTCTCCATTTCTGTCTAAAGAGCAACAATACCGCCGAAATCAAGGTTCCTGCGTGACCAATACCTACCCACCAAACAAAGTTTGTAATATCCCAGGCCCAGTTCACGGTTCGGTTAAGACCCCAAACCCCAATACCTGTGGAAATGGTATAAATAATACATCCTAGACCCCAAAGGAATGCTATCAAAGCAATGGAGAACACTATCCACCATTGTTTGTTGGCCTTTCCCTCAACTGGAGCTGCAATATCAACAGTTACATCGTGATATCCTTTATCTCCGAGTACTAAGGGCTTTCGAATAGGTGCTTCGTAATGCGACGCCATAATTTATCTTCTAGTTACTTCTTATTATTGATTAAGCCTCGTCTGTGTTTCTTACCTTAACGTGATAGAACACATTGGGTTTTGTGCCCACGTGCTCCAACAAGTGGTACATTCTATCATCTTCCTTCAAATGGGCTACCTTGCTCTCCTTATCATTGATGTCTCCAAAGACCATGGCCCCACTACTACATGCCGCTGAACAAGCAGTCTGGAACTCACCATCCTTGATAACTCTTCCATCCCGTTTAGCATCCAAGATGGTCTTTTGAGTCATTTGGATACACATGGAGCATTTTTCCATAACCCCTCTGGATCGTACGTTGACATCTGGGTTGATGACCATCTTGCCCAAATCATTGTTCATGTTGAAATTGAACTCATCATTGTCACTGTACAAGAACCAGTTGAATCGACGTACTTTATAAGGACAGTTGTTGGCACAATATCTTGTACCTACACAACGGTTGTAAGCCATATGGTTTTGACCTTGTCTACTGTGCGATGTTGCCGCAACCGGACAAACGGTCTCACAAGGTGCGTGGTTACAGTGCTGACACATAACCGGCTGGAAAGCCACTTGCGGGTTGGCTGATGGATCTTCCATTTGACGGAATCCGCCCAAAGAACCATTATCGCCCCAAAGACCATCCATGCTCTCTTTCTTCTCATTGTCCTGCTCAAAAGTATCTTCTGAAGAGTAGTATCTATCAATACGCAACCAGTGCATATCTCGTGAGCGACGGATTTCCTGTTTTCCAACCACGGGAACGTTGTTCTCGGCATGACATGCGATCACGCACGCACCACAACCGGTACAAGCGTTCAAATCAATAGATAGATTGAAGTGGTGTCCGATAGAACGGTCAAAGCTTTCCCATAGGTCAGCATCTGGAGATGTCACCGGAATTTCTTGATGGTTCAAGGAAACATGCGGCATGGGATTCCATTCTGCATGGTCTTTGGTATTGAAGATTTCTAAGGTAGTTTCCTTGATGATATCTCCACGACCCATCAGTGTTTTTTGTTGTTGCACACAAGCAAACTCGTGTTCTCCAGCAGCCTTTTCAACTGTTACGGATTGAACATCGGAGAAATCTTTGTACAATGTATATGCATTGACACCTGTGGCCATTTCATCCTGCATTCCTGCTTTCTTTCCATATCCAAATGAAAGTCCAACAGTACCAACAGCCTGCCCAGGCTGAACGATTACAGGAACATTTTCCAACACCTTTCCATCAACGGTAAGCTTCACATAACTACCATTCACCCCACCATTTGCCACGGTAAAGTTTTCCACGCCCCATTGTTCAGCATCAGCTTTGGAAACCGTTACATAGTTGTCCCAAGAAACCCTAGAAATAGGATCAGGGAATTCTTGCAACCATGGGTTATTGGCTTGTCGACCATCTCCCATACCCACTTTGGAGTACAACACCATTTCGGTTCCGCTACTTGTTGCGTTTACCAAAGAACGTATCGCAGAAGCTATCGGAACGATGCTTGGCTCAACTTCCTCTTCGGTGGACTCAGTGGCAGCAACCATAGGTTGTTGTTCCTCCCCTTCAACAGGAGTAACTGCGGATGGCACAAAAACACCATCCTGAAGTGCTTGGTTCCAAGAACCTCCCTGAAGGATATCGGTACTCCATGTTTCTTTCAGGTAATCGTAGTATGTTTTTTCACTGCCCATCCATGTCAGTAGTGCTGACTGAAATTGCTTGGTATCAAACAATTCCCGGATAGCAGGCTGCATCAAACTATATTGTCCTTTCTTGAATTGCGCATCACCCCAAGACTCCAAGTAGTGGGATGCCGCAGCAACATATTGTGATGCTTGCGCGGTCTCATCATTGTTGAAGGCAAAGGCAACAGAAAGATCTACTTGCCCAAGCCCTGACACAAATTCATCAGCATTTGGAAGGGTGTACACCGGATTCACTCCAGCCATGATCAAAGCACCAACACGACCTGCATTCATATCGGCAATCAACTTGGTTACTTTGGCAACATCCCCTTGACGTACATATTTTGGGTTTTCTGCATCAAACGCCTCACTGGCCAACAATTTGTTGATGGCCAATACAACAGTTTGCGCATGAACATCATTCAATCCAGAAACCACAACTGCCTTACTTCCAGCTTTCTTGATTTGAGCAGCTACATAATCAACTGCTCCATCAACATCTGAGGTACCGCCACCCACATTGCTTCCATTTAATTTGCCATACAATTTGGCCAAAGCAATTTTTTGTTGGGTTGGGGTCATCGGGTAACGCTTATCGGCATTGGCCCCGGTCAATGACATATTGGATTCCAACTGGATATGCTTGGACATTTTGCCGTTTTTGGGCACGCGTCCTTTGGCATAACCACTGTCATATCCTCCACCTTGCCAATCTCCCAAGAAATCAGCCCCGAAAGAGACAATCACATCCGCTTTTTCGAAATCGTAATCAGCCAAAGCACGTTCACCATAAGCAGCATTGTAAGCACTTAGGGCAGCATCTTCCGAAATGGCATCGTAAACAACGTGGTTTACATTTTCACCATATTCTGCTTTGAACTCGGCAATTAATTTATCTGTTGACGGGCTGGCAAAGGTCTGGGTAAGAAGCACAACTTGTTTGTTGCCTCCTTTTAAACTTCCCAATTTGGCTCGTACCGTAGCATCCAATACTTTCCATTCAATAGGCTCACCGTTGGCCATAGGCCCTTGAACCCTCTTGCTATCGTATAGTGTCAGAACAGATGCCTGAACACGGGCATTGGCCCCTCCATTAATCTTTGCATCAGTATTGTTTTCGATCTTAATGGGTCGACCTTCACGGGTCTTCACCAAAATACTGGCAAAATCAAACCCATCTGCAATGGTGGTTGCATAGTAATTGGCCACACCGGGAACAATACTGTCTGGCTGCACCACATACGGAATGGATTTACGAACAGGACCTTCACAAGCTGCCATGGTAGCTGCCGCGGTACTGAATCCAACATATTTTAAGAAATCCCTTCTGTTGGTATTTGAAGCCGACAATTTCTCCTTGTCGCCCAAGAACTCATCCACGGGAATCTGTTCTGTAAATTCGTTATTTCTTAGCGCCTCAACAATGGAATCGTTCGGATTTAACTCCGCTTCGCTTTTCCAATATTTTTTGTTTGATGCCATACGATATATCTGAGATTATCTTCTTTATATTCTTAATAGTGACACTTACCACATTCCAAACCACCCATCATCGCTGCGGTCAAATTTTCAACCCCATACTTTTTGGATAGTTCCGCATGGATAGCTTCATAATATGCATTGCCAGCAACCTTAACATTGGTTTCACGGTGACAGTTGATACACCATCCCATGGTCAGTGGTGAGTGCTGCTCCACAATCTCCATTTCCTCTATGGGTCCGTGACAGGTCTGGCACTCAATTCCCGCAACGGAAACGTGCTGTGAGTGGTTGAAATAGGCAAAATCAGGGAGGTTGTGGATCCTAACCCACTCCACAGGTTGTGCCTCGCCGGTATATTTCTGGTTCTCTTCGTCCCATCCAACAGCTTTGTACAATTTCTTGATTTCTTTGGTATAGAATTCATTGGTATATCCAGAGGCCAAATCTTCTGCGGAAGGCCCTTCTGGATTTCCAGTATATTGATAGATGGACTTGTGGCAGTTCATACACACATTCAATGATGGTATGCCGGAATGCTTGGAAACCCTTGCCGAAGAGTGACAGTATTTACATTCAATCCTGTTATCTCCTGCGTGGATTTTGTGTGAAAAATGGATGGGCTGTACCGGAGCGTATCCTTGATCAACCCCAACCTGCATCATCCACCCGTAAGCAAAATAGGCGCTGGCCAGTAACAGAAAGATGACACTCATCAATACCAAGAACTGGTTTTGTGCAAAAGCTTTCCATAACGGTACGCTCTTTTCCGCTTTTTCCTTTTCAAGGATTACACCATTGGCTTCAGCAATGCGACGCAAGGTCTTATTTACCAAAATCAGCATCACCACCAACAGACCAAACACCAATGCTAGTGCACCTAGAATTATTTCGTTGGAAATTCCACCTGAAGCAGCCCCAGCCTCTCCCGTTCCAGCAGCTGCAGCAGTTGCTTGCGCAGGCGCAGATGGCGGTGCAGCGGTATAGGCCAAAATATCATCAATATCCTGATTGGACAAGGTTGGAAAAGGTGTCATGGCCGCCTGGTTGTACTCGGCATAGATTTTATTGGCATAGGCATCTCCCGAAGCAATCACCCCAGGACTATTCTTGATCCATGCATAGAGCCATTCTTTGTCCAATCCCTCCTCTTCGGAAAGACGTTGCTCCACATTGGCCAAGGCAGGGCCGGTCATTTTACGGTCCAGGGCGTGACATGCGGCACAATTTTGATTGAAGATCTGTTTTCCCTTCGCCGGGTCACCCCCAGCAGCATCGGCAGCAACCTCTTGGGCAGCATCCTCCGCAGTTGCGTTGGCAGCTTCCTCTTGAGCATAAAATGAAGCGGAAAAAAGTAAAAGAGAAAAACCTAAAACTTTAGAAAATAGATGGCGGTATAAAACCTTTTTCATATTATCGAAATTTCTGTCGAAATCTTTGGTATGATTCTTTCTATTGATATTGAGAGCAATAGCTTTTCACCTACCAAAATTGGTGACAAAAGTACGACATAGAGTCATTTTTTGAAATGTTAAGGTATTGATAACATCTAATTTATAAGCATTCTAAATAATAGGCGATTCACTGGTTTAGAACTTAAAGAATTACATTTGTGAAAAATAAAATTAAAAAACACCGAAATCCCATGAAAACACCCGTATTTATTGCATTTCTAACAGGGTTGGCTTTTCAACTTTCGGCACAGGAAGGCACCGTGTCCATACAGCAGGACCCCAGAATAGAGCAACTTGTAAAATTATATGCCGAGGCGAATTCCAAGGCAGAATTTTACCAAATCCAGGTAGGTTTTGGCAATTTTCAAAAAGCACAGAACCTCAAGAACCAAGTGGACATCGATTTCCCGGGATGGTACTCTAAAATAGAGTTTGAATCACCAACCTATAGGGTTCGATTGGGCAGGTTCAGAACCAAATTGGAAGCGGAACGAAAGTATTTGGAAGTCCGGAAAAAATATCCAGACGCCATGCTCTTAAAGCCGGAAAGCAGTTCCCAATAATAAAAAATCCCGCACTTGCGGGATTTTTTATATTCAACCTGTATTTGAAAAATTACAGCTTTTTCTTGACCGCAACTTCTTGGAAGGCCTCCACAATGTCCCCTTCCTTGATATCGTTATAATTCTTTATCTGAAGTCCACAATCATATCCTTTGGATACTTCTTTCACATCATCCTTAAATCGTTTCAACGAAGCCAATTCCCCAGTGTAAATTACCACACCGTCACGAATCAAGCGTACTTGCGAATTTCTAAAGACCTTACCATTGGTGACCATACAACCTGCAATGGTTCCAATTTTTGAAATCTTGAAAGTCTCCCTAATTTCTGCAGTACCGGTAATTTCCTCTTTTATCTCTGGAGAAAGCATACCTTCCATGGCATCCTTCAGGTCGTTGATGGCATCATAGATGATGGAGTACATTCTAATATCGATTTCCTCCTTATCAGCTACCATTCGGGCATTGCCCATTGGCCTTACGTTAAATCCTATGATGATGGCATCTGAAGCGCTGGCCAACAATACATCAGATTCTGTAATGGCGCCAACACCTTTGTGGATAATATTCACCTGAATTTCGTCTGTGGACAATTTCTGGAAAGAATCCGTCAATGCTTCCACAGAACCATCCACATCACCTTTCAATATAATATTCAACTCTTGGAAATCGCCCAAAGCAATTCTTCGACCGATTTCATCAAGTGTAATATGTCGTTGTGTACGGACGGATTGCTCGCGTTGCAATTGCGAACGTTTAGCTGCTATCTGTTTGGCTTCCCGTTCATCCTCAAGCACGTGGAACCTATCCCCAGCCTGGGGCGCTCCATCCAACCCTAAAATTGAAATAGGTGTGGAGGGACCTGCACTCTTCACAGTCTTTCCACGTTCATCCTGCATTGCCTTAACTTTACCACTACAGGTTCCAGCCAAGACATAATCTCCAATATTCAACGTTCCGCTTTGCACCAAAATAGTGGACACATAGCCTCGCCCTTTGTCCAAAAAGGCTTCCACTACGGCACCTGAAGCCAATTTATCAGGGTTTGCCTGCAATTCCAGCAACTCGGCTTCCAACAATACTTTTTCCAACAATTCCTTGACCCCTTGTCCAGTTTTGGCCGAAATGTCATGGGATTGGATTTTTCCACCCCAATCTTCCACCAAAAGGTTCATTTGGGCAAGACCTTCTTTGATTTTATCAGGATTGGCCGTTTGCTTATCAACTTTGTTGATAGCGAATACTATGGGAACTCCAGCGGCTTGGGCATGACTTATGGCCTCCTTAGTCTGGGGCATGATGTCATCGTCCGCAGCAATCACCACAATGGCAATGTCCGTAATTTGGGCACCACGCGCACGCATTGCCGTAAAGGCCTCGTGACCCGGGGTATCCAAGAAGGTGATTTTTTGACCATCAGGCAAGGAAACTCCATATGCTCCGATATGTTGGGTGATTCCACCGCTCTCACCTGCAATTACATTCTCTTCACGAATATAATCCAACAAAGAGGTTTTACCGTGGTCAACGTGTCCCATAACGGTAACAATCGGCGCCCTTGATTTCAAATCTTCTGGAGCATCTTCCTCCTCCTCAATGGATTCCTCAATTTCTGCGGTGATGAATTCCACTTCATAGCCAAATTCATCAGCAACAATGGAGAGTGTTTCTGCATCCAAGCGCTGGTTCATGGTAACCATGATACCCAAGGACATACATGCCGAAATGATTTGGGTTGAGGACACATCCATCATGGTGGCAAGTTCGTTCACAGTAACAAACTCGGTAACCTTTAGGATTTTACTTTCCAGCTCCTGTTGCTCCAGGTCTTTTTCTGTCTGCTGACGGTGCTGATCCCTTTTCTCTCTTCTATATTTTGCGCCTTTACCCTTACTGGATTTTCCTTGGAGTTTTTCCAAGGTTTCACGCACTTGCTTTTGTACTTCTTCTTCGGTAGGCTCTACCTTGGGAGCGGAACCTCGCTGTCCTCTTCTTCCTTGGCCGCCACCACCTTTATTGGGACGTCCGTTTCCAGATTGCGGACCACTTTTAACAATGCGTTTTCTACGCTTCTTTCTATCTGAGCTACTATCAGAAGAGCCACCACTTGATTTTTGCTGCTCCTCTTTCTTCTTTTTGGGCTTGTTAAACTGGGTAAGGTCAATTTTATCCCCTGTAATCTTGGGACCACTCAGCTTTTGGTATTGGGTCTTTATGGTTCCAGATTCTGGCTCGCTTTCCTTTTCTTCAGGTTTTGCTTCCTTTTTTGGCTCCTTGGGCTCCTCTACCTTTTTGGGTTTGGTCTCAGCTTTTGGAGTTTCAGGTTCCTTGGCCTTAGGGGCTTCGGTTTTTTCTTCTGGCTCCTCCTCCTTTGGGGTTTCCTTTTTCTTATCCAAGTCAATTTTGCCAACAGTTTTTGGCCCGGAAAGCTCCGCTTTGGCCTTGATCACCTGTTGTTCGGCATTCTTTTTCTCCCGTGCCAACCTGCGTTCTTCCTGCTCTTGTTCCATCTGGATTCTGATGGCTTCCTTCTCCTTGCGTTTTTCTTCACCAACTTCTTTGGAAGCTACCTTTTTACTCTTATCCGTTTGAAACTCATCCAACAGGACTTGATACACTTCGTCCGTAATCTTGGTAGTGGGGCGTGCCTCTACGTCGTGTCCAACGGAGGTAAGATAGTCCACTGCCCGATCTAGTGAAATGTTCAATTCCCTGAGAACTTTATTAAGTCGTATTGTTGGGTTTCCTGCCATAAATTGTCTTACTTGCCCTAAATTTCGCTGCTAATATATAGTTTAATCTTCAAACTCTTCCTTGAGGATGCGAACGACTTCTTGGATAGTTTCCTCTTCCAAATCGGTACGCTTCACCAAGTCAGACACATCTTGCTCCAAAACGCTGCGCGCGGTATCCAATCCAATCTTCTTGAATTCATCGATCACCCAACTTTCTATTTCATCCGAAAACTCGGTCAACTCCACATCTTCCTCAACGCCTTCACGGAACACATCAATTTCATATCCTGTTAATTGACCCGCCAATCGAATGTTATGCCCACCTCTACCAATGGCCTTGGAAACTTCTTCTGGCTTCAGGTATACTTGGGCGGTTTTTTTCTCATCGTTCAATTTCACTGATGATACCCTTGCAGGGCTCAATGCCCGCGTCACCATCAATTGTGGATTGTTGGTCCAGTTGATGACATCAATATTTTCATTACCTAGTTCACGAACAATTCCATGGATACGGGAACCTTTCATCCCCACACAAGCACCTACAGGATCAATTCTATCGTCATAGGAATCCACTGCCACTTTTGCCTTTTCCCCTGGGATGCGAACAGCTTTTTTAATGGTGATCAAACCATCGAATACCTCTGGAATCTCTTGGAAGAACAATTGTTCCAAGAAAATGGGAGAAGTTCGGGACATGATAATGGCGGGCTTGTTTCCTTTCAATTCCACGCTCTCAATGATACCTCGAACGTTGTCTCCCTTACGGAAAAAGTCAGATGGAATCTGCTTTTCCTTGGGAAGGATGATTTCATTCCCCTCGTCATCCAACAAAATAATGGCCTTGTGGCGGATATGGTGCACCTCAGCGGTATAAATCTCACCTTCCAAGTCCTTAAATTGCTTGTAGATGGTGGTATTATCATGCTCATGGATCTTGGAAATCAGGTTTTGGCGCAACGCCAAAATGGCCCTTCTTCCCAAATCTATCAATTTTACCTCTTCAGAAACATCTTCGCCCACTTCAAAATCGGGCTCAATTTTTCTGGCCTCAGACAATGAGATTTCTTCATTGGGTTCTTCCACTTCACCATCCTCGACCACCACACGGTTTCTCCAAATCTCCAAATCCCCTTTATCTGGGTTGATGATGATATCAAAGTTATCATCGGAACCAAATTTTTTCTTGAGTGCATTTCGGAACACATCTTCCAAAATGGCCATAAGGGTCACCCTGTCAATAAACTTATCGTCCTTAAACTCCGAAAAGGATTCGATGAGCGCTAGGTTTTCCATTTTTGATCTACAATTAAAATTTTAATATCACTTTTGCTTGTTGAATGTCAGAATATGCAATTTCCTGCTTCTTCTGCACGGTAACTTTTCCTTTACCCACTGGTTTGGGCTCACGGGCCTTCCACTCCAAGGTAATACTATTTTCCGAAGCCTGGGTCAAGGTGCCTTCCAATTCCTCAGCCTCTGTCCTAACCTTTATTTTTCTTCCAATATTCTTATGGTACTGACGCGGTAACAGAAGTGGCGATGTAGCTCCCGCAGAGGTGACTTCCAAGGAAAAGTCTTCTTCCTCACGATCCAAATTGTGCTCAATGGCCCTACTGATGTCCATACAATCCTGAAGATTGACACCTGTATCCCCATCCAAAATCACTCTGATGTTGTTATCTCCGCCCACCGTAAAATCTATCAGAAACAACGATGGATGCTCCTCCAAAGCCTTATCTAACAGCGACTTCACTTTCTCCTTAAACATAAGAATTCAGTAATAAAAGAGGGGACCTAAGTCCCCTCATGAATACTTTTATATCCGTTCAGTGGTGCAAATATACGACAATTAATACAGGATGTGCAACCCAAGTCGAACAAAACTCATTTTGCCCCAGTATTTTAGTGAAAACGCACTACCAAACTCTGGTGAATCCGGGTTAATTCAACCTCTCTATCATTTTACTACAAAACTGAGCAGCAAGAAACATTACAAATCAAGGGTTAAACATCCCTATTCTCCCATTTCACAACAAATATTTTCCAATGCCTCATATGAAGGTAGCTTTGCATATAAATCAACGTAGAACATGACCTCAACTTTGTTCACTGAGGAGATAGCACCTAGAATTTCCAAAAGCCACAAGGCACTTTTGGCATTCTTCTTATGGGGGACTTGCCTTTCTTTCTCGCAAACTACTATTTGGAGTGAGAACTTCAATAGCTATGCCAATGGAACGGAAAACGGAACGGCTTCTGGACCTTCTGCAACAGCATGGACCACAACGCTAACAGGAGCTGTTTGGGTACAAAGCAACCGTATTGAGGCCAATAATTTGGGTACCGAGGGCATCTGGCAGACGAATGCCATAAACATTTACGGTTATACTTCGGTTAGTTTTAGTTTGGATGTGGCCACTATGGCTGCCACAAATCAATTTGAAGCAGGAACCGATTATTTTATTGGTGAATATCGAATCAATGGCGCTGCCTCGTGGACCGAGTTTGAAAATGCTTCTGGAGATTCCAGCCCCTCAGATCCTTTAAATCCATCGTATACAGTAAACCTGCCTTCCACAGGATCAACCTTGGAAATCAGAATACGATTTTACAATACCGCAAACAACGAAACATATTACATTGACAATGTTTCGGTACAAGGAACCCTTCCCTTCTGTTCGGGTGAAGTAGATTTTGAGTTCTACGATAGTGTTCCTTCAGGAAATACAGTGGACAATATTCCCACCAGTGGTGCATTGGGCACAGGAACTTACACCAGTTTTGATGTGGATGCCCTTCAAAACCAAGAAGACCCCGGGGATACCAATACCTTCAGTATTCGATACGATGGCTATATCCAAATCAACACTGCAGGTTCTTATACCTTTTACACCTCTTCCGATGATGGCTCGAAACTCTATATTGATGGGGTTCAAATTGTAAACAACGATGGACTTCATGGCACACAGGAAAGGTCAGGTACCGTAACACTTACCACAGGACTACATGATATTCGAGTGCTTTTCTTTGAAAACAGTGGTGGTGAAACCTTGACCGTTCAGTACCAAGGCCCTTCCATCTCCAAACAGAACATTCCTTTTTCCATACTTTATTCGAACTGTAGTGCTCCTGTGGCCGATTTGGACGGTGATGGCATTGAGGACAGTGCGGATGTTGATGATGATAATGACGGTATTTTAGATACCGACGAATGTGGTGGCACAGGAGGAAATTTTGTGCAAACCGCAACAAATTTGGCCTTTTTTAGGAGTCCAACAAATGCTCAGGGATCTCCTGGAACCACCTACGCTTACAATTCAACATCCACCTACGAAGGACAATCTGAAATACTATTGCAATTTGCCCAACCCATTACTGTAGGTACTTCCGTAAGTGTATTTTTAGGAGCAGACCCCGGAGTGTCCAGCACAGATATGCAAGTGCAACGTTCCTCTGCTGCCGGAGGAAGCGATGGTTGGTTGGCCGGCGCCAATGGCACAACCCCAGGTTCCATTCGAGAAGTGACCTTTACCGTAAGTGGCACTAGTTTACAATACATTAAAATAATAGCATGGAACGTTGGAGCTCGAGTGTATGGCGCCAGTTACGGTGGAGCTGTGGATTGTACCACAGTAGACACCGATGGAGACGGAATCCCCAACTATCAAGATTTAGATAGTGATGGAGATGGCATCCCAGACAATGTGGAAGCCCAAACTTCATTAGGATATACGGCACCATCAGGCTCTGATTCGGATAATGATGGTTTGGACAACGCTTATGAGTCTAGTGGAATTTCCCCTGTAGACTCAGATTCAGATGGTACTCCCGACTTTATGGATACAGATAGCGACAATGATGGCACTAACGACACCAGCGAAGCAGCCTTGACCCTTTCCGGAACAGATAGCGACGGGGACGGTTTGGATAACGCTATAGATACCACAACCGGGTATGGTGATCCAGGGGGAGATATAGACAATCCGTTGAACACCACAGGGGGGACACTTATGCTTCCTGACTCTGATGGAGATGTGGCTTCTGGCGGTGATTTGGATTTTAGGGATGACACTGTGGATGCTGACGAACCACCTTCAATTACAGCCACGGGCGATCAAGAATTCTGTCCTGGCAATGCCATTGCCATTGTGGAAAGTGTTTCCATTGAAGATCCGGATGATACCACTTTGGATGCCGTCTATATTCAAATTTCATCAAACTATGATGTTTCCGGTGATATTTTAAGCCTCACAGGGACGCACCCCAATATTACTTCAAGCTGGGATGTTTCCGAAGGAAGGTTGACCCTGACCGGGCCAACAACTTTGGCAGAATTCGAAGCAGCCGTAGCCGCCGTTGAATTCCAAACCACGGCAACAGTGACCTCAGGAGATACCCGCACCTTTTCAATTGTTTTGAATGAGGCCAACTACTTGGAATCAACCGGGCATTATTACGAATATGTGCCCTCTTTAGGCATTACCTGGACCAACGCGCGTGATGCAGCTGCCTTGCGAACCTTTTATGGCTTACAAGGCTATTTGGCCACTATTTCCATTCAGGATGAATCCGATCTTTTGGGTTCTCAGGCGCCAGGCGCTGGATGGATCGGAGCCAGCGATGCTGCTTTGGAAGGCGATTGGTACTGGGTAACCGGACCCGAGGCGGGAACCCTGTTCTGGCGTGGAACTGCAGGAGGAACCGCTTTTGCCTACGAATTTTGGAATGGTGGCGAGCCCAATAATAGTGGAAATGAAGATTATGCCCACATTACCGCACCGGGGGTAGGTTTGCCTGGGTCATGGAACGACCTTTCCAACACTGGAGCGGGTAGCGGAGACTATCAACCTAAAGGATATTTAGTAGAGTATGGTGGTATGCCGGGAGACCCACCGTATCCCAATTTAGCAGCCACTACAACCATTACCGTGGATTATACAGATCCAACTGCAACGGCTCCTTCACCAGTAACGGTGTATTGTAGCGCAGATATTCCCGCAGCTGATGTTTCCAGTATTACGGATGAAGCGGATAATTGCGACCCAAGCCCTACCGTAACTTTTATTAGTGATGTCAGCGATGGGGGAACAAATCCAGAGACCATTACCCGAACGTATCGTATTACGGATGCCTCTGGCAATTCAGTGGATGTTTACCAATTTATCACCGTAACGCCTTTTACCATAACATCACAACCAACCGACCAAAATGTGGTGGTGGGCAACAACGGAACTTTTTCAGTAACTACTAACGGTGCGGATACCTACCAATGGGAAGTAAGCACCAATGGTGGTGGTTCTTTTGCGACCATTACGGATGGGGCCGAATATTCAGGAACGCAAACGGCCACACTGACGGTGACCAGTCCAGATATGGATAAAAATGGCTATATCTATCGCGTGCAGGTATCCAATTCAGGATCTACCTGTGGGGATTTAACCTCCAATGAAGCCACATTGAACCTTACCGTTGGTACCGTGATTACCAACCGTAGAATTACCTATAGAGTGAATAAAAATTAACATAGACATACAACCAAACCAATACTATGGGAAGCCCTGCAAATTTGCAGGGTTTTCTTTTTTTAGTCTCCCTTGTTCCACTCCAAGCTTTTGCCTTTTGAATTTATGATATATTTGAAGGGAGTTGCACCTACGTAAATAATGCATCACATCATTAGCATGTCGTTATTGGGTATATCTAAATGTTTCAAATACGTTGTAACTTATTTAATTTAAACCTACAATGAATATTCCAAATCTAAGTTTTCTGATTCTTTTCATGGTATTGCCTACCCTTTCATTTGCACAAATTCCAAAGGGACATTTTCTTGATTCAGATGGAGAAATAAAACCTTTCAAGCAAGAGGAAAAGGAGATTTATCATTATGCTGTTCTATCTGAGTTGCCATTTGAAAATACCTGCCCAAAAAAGAATCAGATAGATTGTACCGAAGAAAAACTATCAGAACTAATAAATGATGGATTAAAAAATAAGCCCAAGTATAAGGGGCGGGCATACGTTTATTTCACAGTTAACGAAAATGCAGAGATTAAAGATGTTAACGTTACCTCCTATCCTAAATCTAATTCAATAAATAATCTTTTGGAAAAGGTCACCAAAAAACTAACGATGCGCCATGCCCAATACAATGGAAGAATAGTCAAAACAAGATTATGGACTTATTTAGTATTTGAATAAAAGTTTTGCAACATTGGAAATCATTTTTACCAAGCTTACAACCCACATTATACCGAAATGAAAAAATGGATTTTATACATAATTGCTCTTGGATTTTCTTCCTACTGGGCATCCAACCTACTGTTGTGGTTTCCCTGGAGTTATAACCCAACCTTGGGAATCACCTTAATGTTGACCGTTGTACCTCTTTTATGGGCTTACGCTACGTTTCTAGCTCTAAAAACGTATCCAAATGAAGGGTTGTTAAAGGGCGCTTTACAGATTGCCTCTATCTTTCTGGTATTGGCCGTAATACTGGACTATATTTTCTTTGGCCTTATCAGAAATGCAATGGACGATTTGTATCATCCCACCACCTTTTATGGCTATGCGTTTTTAGTGTTCTGGCCCCTCCTCTTAGCTTTGATTTTTAGAAAGAACATATCCCAAAGAAAAAAGGATGTCACAAAAACCGATTTCGTTAGAGGTGGTATGTTCGGGCTGCTCTGTTTTGGGACAGTGACCTTGATAATTCTCCTTAGAATTGAAATTTGAAACAAACAAAATGATCCTAAAGGGTTGAGAAAAAAGCAAGTCTTTTTTGGCTAACTTCGAGGCATCATAATAAAAACGTTCAGAATGCGTCTCACCCGAAGAAATCATATTATTTTTCTAACATCCGCGGCGGTGCTACTTTTTGGTGCTTGCCGTTCCAAAAATCAGAAAACAGAAGACCCTAATACATCCAAAGAAGATAATCTTTATTTGGGCCAAAAACCGCCTGGCTCCACCCCAGAGCCTTTTGCTCCAGGAATAGTGACTTCAGAAGATTGGGAGGTGAGTGGTGTCTTTACACCCGACCTAAACGAATTTTATTTTATTCGACGGGATGCGAACAAGGAAAAACAAGAAATGGTCACCCTTACCAACAAAGATGGCCAATGGCATGAAACGGCCACTGCTCCCCGTAGGGGACAACCCTTTTTCTCTTCGGATGGAGAGACCCTATATTTGAGCAGTTGGCACAGAAAGCGCACAGAAACTGGTGAATGGTCCGAAATGGAAGCTCTTACTTCACCCTTTGACACCTTACCAACCATGCGTCTTTCCGTATCGGACAAGGGGACCTATTTTTTTGATGAGTTTAAATCGGATATTACAGGTGATATTTGGTATTCGCAATTTATTGATGGAAAGCACGAAGAACCAAAACGTCTTCCCAACACCATCAATACTGGCAAAAGTTTCCACCCCTTCATCGCTCCAGATGAGTCCTATCTTATATTTGATAGCGAGAGAGAGGGCGGTTATGGCGATTCTGATATTTATATCAGCTTCCGGCTGCCAGATGGCTCATGGGGCAATCCCATTAATTTAGGGGACAAAATAAATACGGAAGCATGGGAGGCCTGCGCCAGCATTACACCAGATGGAAAATACCTTTTTTTCAATAGAACCGTTGGCCCCGCTGCAAATGAAAATGATGGTTACGAAAATGTAGATATCTTTTGGGTGGATGCTGGATTTATCGAAAACCTCAGGAATAAATAAGCCATCATCAACATTTAAGAAAGGAAACAATCAAAAATAAGCACTGTTATACATGAATCATAAAGCAATAAAGCTCTTTTTGCGGCTTGCACTATCATTAGGGTTTCTATCCGCGGTTGCGGACCGATTTGGGATGTGGGACGAAGAAATTTCGGTTTGGGGGAATTGGGAAAATTTCTTGGGCTATACAGAATTGATCAACCCCTGGCTTCCCGATTCCATAATTCCGGCCATTGGAACCTTGGCAACGGCAGCGGAAGTTATTTTTGCCATCTTCTTGATTATCGGATTTAAAACGGAATTGTTTGCGAAATTGAGCGGGTTTCTCCTTTTGTTATTTGCCTTATCTATGACTTTTTCAACCGGAATAAAGGGCGCATTTGATTATTCCGTATTCAGCGCTGCCGCGGCTGCTTTTGCCTTAAGTCTTATGAAAGAAAAATATTTGGAATTGGACACCCTTATTTTTAAACCCAAAAAATAAAGATTTACCATATAGTGCTGTTCCCGTCTTCTTCTAAAAAATTCCTGAATGAAACAATCTATAATACACATTGCTTTGGTGGTAAAAGACTACGATGAAGCCATTGAATTTTATACCAAAAAGCTCAATTTTAACTTGCTAGAAGATACGTACCAACCCGAACAGGACAAAAGATGGGTGGTTGTGGCCCCGCCTAATTCCACTGGGACAACAATCTTGCTCGCAAGGGCATCAAAACCAGAACAAGAGCAGTTTATAGGCAACCAATCGGGAGGAAGGGTCTTTCTGTTTTTGCATACTGATGATTTTTGGAGGGATTACAACGAAATGAAATCCAAGGAAATTGAATTTGTTAGAGACCCGAAAGAAGCAGAATATGGAACAGTGGCCGTTTTCAAGGATCTCTATGGCAACCTGTGGGATTTATTGGAACTGAATTCTGACCACCCTATGCTAAAAAGAATATAATGAGCAATATCAGTTCCCAAGGGCTGGTCTATTTATTCTAGTAATGCAAGAAACCATGTTTAGAAAAAAGATTAAGCCGCTTGAATTAAGTATCTTACGGTCCAAACACATAGAAACGAAAAACAAACAACCATGAAACCGCTACCCCTGTTAGACCACAAAATACCACTTACACTGGGAGCCTTGGCATTGACCCTTGCCCTGATTATTGTGGAATATTTGAACGGAGGCGTTATTACCCATCACTTACTGGCAGATGATAATTTACCGGGGGTTTCCAACTGGTGGGGACTTGTTACTGTCCCATTAGCAACCTATGTGGTGGTTACTTTACTTCAAAAAAGACAAAATAAGACAACCTCCCATAACGATTCAAATGGGATTTTGTACCGATTTTTTGGCGCACTTACCTTGGGTATTGCAATGTGCATTTTATGGGCATTTGGGCTTGTGGAAATAATGCAATATTTAATAGTGTTGCCTGTGGTCATCGCGTTGTTCCGACCTGTCTATTTGCCCGAATGCTTTTTAGGGTTTGTATATGGAATGCTGTACACTTTTGGTGGCATATTACCTATCCTCATAGGACTTGTTTTAACGATATTATGCTTCATAGCCTATAAAGGTATTCGGGGAGGAATATTGTTTCTGGTCTCCAAAATTTAAGCACCTTATTCATAACCTGGTTAGTAAAAACATAAAAAATCCAATGAACAAATTTCTTATTCTCTTGGGAGCCATTATAGTTGTGGTTTCTTGCAAAAGTGACAAAACGGTCCTTACTCTTTCCAACGGAATCCATATTTCAAATGCGCACATCATAACATCCGAAGATGGCACCTACTCCCCTTATGTGGGTCATGTTGTTACAGAAGAAGGTAAAATCATCTATGTTGGGGAAGAAGAGCCCACTATCAACGGAAGTTTTGAAAGCATTGATGGGACAGGGAAGTTTTTAATTCCCGGATTAATAGATAGCCACACCCATATTACCGAAGTGCAAGGTATGCTCCCATACCAGATGGAAGCCTATCCAGAACTGGCGGAGGCGTTCATTGCACAAATGCCCAGAAGTTATCTCTATTTTGGATTTACAACTTTGATCAATCTGGGTGGAATATCGGAAAAACAAATTTCAGACTTTAACAGCCAACCCCTACACCCCGACCTATACCATACCGGAAGATCAGGGGCGTCCGTGGCAAATGGCTACCCCATGAATTTTGCTCCTGAAGAGTTCCGTTTTGATGGAGCACCAAACTTCATCTATTTGGAAAGCGAAGCAGATAATATTCCTGATAAATTCAATCCTAGCGAACATACACCAAAAGCTGTGGTGGAGCGCATCAAAAAGTCTGGTGGCATCGCCGTAAAATCCTATTACGAGTCCGGCTTTAGGGGAATGCCAAAACTACCCGTTCCAACCAAACAGATCATGAACGATTTAATGGAAAACACCCACAAGAATGGAATGGTGTTGACGGTTCATGGAAATTCATTGGAAGCCCATTCCTTCCTAACCGATGTGGGAGTCGATGTTATTGCCCATGGCATGTGGAACTGGGGCGAATACAGAAATGTTCCGTCAGATTCGTTGCCTGACGAAGTTAAAAACGTGTTGGACCTGCAAATTCAGAAGCAAATTGGTTACACCCCAACGCTCACCGTTCTTGCTGGTGAGGAAGCATTGGCCGACTCCCTATTTCTGAACGATCCCCAACTCAAAAAAGTAGTGCCGCATAAACTATTGGAGTGGTATGCAACTGAAGAGGGACAATGGTTTGCCAAAGAGCTTTTTTCAGAACTTCCTGCGGAAGAAGTCCACAAAATTTATGGGGACATTCAAGCACATGCCATGCTGGCACTTAAATATTTGTCTGATAACAATGGACGTATTCTATTTGGCACCGATACCCCCTCTGCCCCAACCTATGGAAATCAACCTGGGCACAATGGATATTGGGAACTCAAGTTGATGAAAGAAGCCGGTATGCCCTTAGATCAAATACTGGCCTCTGCAACTATCAACAATGCCCAAGCTTTTGCATTGGATTCTGTGGGTTCCATTGCCGTGGGAAAAAAGGCCCACATGTTGCTTCTGTCCAAAAACCCATTGCAAGACATAGAAGCCTACAATGCCATTGAAAAACTATTTGTAAGCGATACGGTGGTAGAGAGAGAAGATTTGTCGGTAAACTAAAAGAGATTTGGGTTTTTAGATGATTTCGAGTCAGTTAGCACAAGCATTTTGACAGTCCTAAACACTCCTCGGCTTACTCATTCCCCCAACTTTAAAAAAAGTGCAGGCATGGTCTCAGAATCTAAGGCTTCCATGTCCACCAATTGCAGCGATTTTACCATGTGCTTCGTGCTTGTCTTGTAGTGTATAAAATGTGGCGTTTGCAAATGTGATTGGTAAGCTTCTTCACTGGCATAGATTTCCAATAGCCTAATTTGGTTCGGATTGTCGCGTTGGAACATCGGGTAAATACAAATAACCCCGGGTTCCAACCGTACCGAAGCTTCCGCTTCTTCTTTTAAAATAGCCACATAGTCGTCCCGAAATTCTGGGACAATTTCAATCTCGGCAATACGGACCATCACACTATCATAATCTACCTCAGTCTCATTTATATGACCCTGGTTGCACGAACCCAATAGAAGAATTGTCAGTATAGTGAGTAAGCCAAGTTTTTTCATATTCGCCTATCTGTTCGCGTCCAATTGCTTTACCACCTTGGCCGGCACCCCTGCTACCACGGTATTATCAGGCACATTCTTGGTTACTACGGCCCCAGCAGCGACAACGGAGTTTTCTCCAACAGTTACCCCTGGCAAAATGGTGCAGGCCGCCCCCAACCAAGCATTCTTTTTAATGAGAATAGAACTCAAATCCAAGGATTTACGGTTCAAAGGATCAAGTGGGTGGTTTTCGGTAATCAAATTTACCTTTGGACCGATTTGTACATCGTCTTCAATGGTAATGCCCCCCAAATCAAGAAAGGTACAGGCATGATTTATAAAAACATTTTTGCCAAGTTTAATGTGCTTTCCAAAATTGGTATAGATAGGTACAAATACCCTTGTGGTAGTATCTATGGGATTCCCTATGAGTTCCGAAAGTCTCTCTCGAATTTCATCAACACTTGTAGCGGTATTTAAATCAGCCGAAAGCCTTATGGCTCGATTCACCAACTTCCATGCCTTTGGCCAGCCCGAATGTTCCTTTGGAACAATGCCGCCAATAAGCATTAGCTCAAAAATGCTATTTTCTTCCTCGGCCATTATTTTCAGGTCAATTAAGGCTTCTAAATTCTTTGGGCGAATGCCCCACTTGCTTTTTGAACAATCTGCTAAAGTGCTGCGGATATTTAAATCCAAGCTCATATGCTATCTCACTGACTGATTTGTTGGGATTGAACACCTTTTCCTTGGCCACATCAATAAGCTTGTTCTGAATGTATTCTTGTGCCGAATAGCCCATTTCCTTTTTCACCAAATCTCCAAAATAATTTGGAGAGAGATTCAGTTGGTCCGCAAAATACCCTACGGAGGGCAAGCCGTGTTTTTGTGGTTTTTCCGAAGACAGGTAATCATTGAGCAACACATCAAATTTTTCCAAGGCTCCTTGGTGGGGAATCTCACGGGTCAAAAACTGTCGGTCATAAAACCGTAGACAATAATCCAGCAAGAGCTCAATATTACTCACAATCAATTTTTTGCTGTGCTTGTCCAGATTTTGCTCCAATTCATACTGAATTTTGTCGATAACACTTAAAATCAGCCCGCGCTCACGGGCAGATAAATGCAAGGCTTCCTTCACGGAGTAGGAAAAAAAAGTGTAGCTATTGATTTTTCGCCCTAAATCACTTCCCAACAACAAATCGGGATGAAAAATCAAGGCATACCCTTTGGGCTTGTAATCTGGGTCATAACTAATTCCCGCTTTTTGACCCGGCCCCATAAACACCATGGAACCTTCATCAAAATCATATTCGCCACCGCCATATTTTAACTTGCAATTCTTGGCATCCTTCAGGAAAACGGCGAAGCAATCAAACTGCAGACCGTCGTACGAATAATCAGGATATGCGGTTGTTCGCTCATAATCCAAAATGCCCACCAGTGGATGATCTGGTTTGGAATTTCGCCAAGCGAAATAATCCGCCACTGATTGTATATGGTATATGTTTTCCATCTATTGTTAAATTTTATCTAAAGATAAGGGATTGATTGTCAGCTAATCAACCTCAATGCACAAAATCTGTAATAATGGTATAAACATCCGTGATCTGGGTATTACTTCCACTTACATAGATGAATACTTTTGGTTTGATGGAAAATCTTAAAAAAACATCATCATGAAAAAAATAATTTGCTTCATCGTGTTTGCCATATCTGCAAGCATTTCTGCCCAAGATTCAATTTACACCGTTTCTTCCTATTTCACCGAAGGTTTCAAAGCACCTAACACACATTACATTGGAGAAGCTTGGCTAAATCCTGTTCTGCAAGCAGATGGCGATTTAACATACAACATTACCAAGGCAACATTTAAGGCGAATTCCACCTTAGACTGGCATACCCATGAATCTGTACAAGTATTGATCATCGTTGATGGTGAATGCTACTATCAAGAAAAAGGAAAGGAACCAACGGTTTTGAAAGAGGGTGATGTAATCAGATGCGAAAAAAACACGGAACATTGGCATTCTTCTTCCAAGAACAGTGATGTGACCTATCTGGCCATCTACGGCGGAGAAACACCTACCGTTTGGACAGAAGTGGTAACACAAGAATATTATGACACTGTAGCAAAAAAATTGAGTGAGTAATTATCATTTAAAGTTTGTCTAGTAAAGCATACTATGAATAGGTAACTAAGCCGAAAATGAAAAACGTCAACCTTTTCCTGGTTCTTTTTACTACCCTATTGTACCAAGGGTACTCCCAAGAGAATGACCGTAAATTTTTGGATGACTTTAGGGGCACGGCCAGTGTTACCCATAATGGAATTTCCCTGGTTCCCTCCTTTTCATTGGGTGACCCAGCTTTGCTGTTCGATTTAAAATTCACCAAAGGCAAATTGAGCTTTGAACCCGATATGCGTTTTGCCCTAGAGGGCAAACCATGGTCATTTTTGTTTTGGTTTCGATATAAAGCGGTTGAAAAAGAACGGTTTTCCTTGCGGATTGGAGCACATCCGGCGCTAAACTTCAGAACGGTAACCGTAATTCGTGATGGGCAACCTGAGGAAATTCTGGAATCCCGACGCTATGTGGCCGCTGAAATTGCGCCGAATTACAAATTAGGGGAAAATACGGAAATTGGTATCTACTATCTTCATGGCAGGGGTTTCGACGAGGGCGTAAAACAGACTAATTTTCTTGTGCTGAATTCCTATTTCAACAACCTCAACCTAACCAAAGACTTCTATTTTAATATATCCCCTCAAACCTATTATTTGAGAATGGATGACAAAG
The DNA here is from genome assembly GCF_040705235.1 of Allomuricauda sp. ANG21. NCBI lineage: Bacteria > Pseudomonadati > Bacteroidota > Flavobacteriia > Flavobacteriales > Flavobacteriaceae > Allomuricauda > Allomuricauda sp. ANG21. Next base: position 404,727 of record NZ_JBFCVT010000001.1, read on the forward strand.
AGGGATTTTATGCGGTAGGGTTTGTGACTTTGGCCAAAAGGGATTTTCCCGTATCGATCTCGGCCATTTTTAACAAAGCCATCGATACCCAAATCGTACCCGAAGATGATTTTATATGGAACGTATCCGTAAACTACAGTTTCGGGAGTTGAACAAGCACATAAAAAAATAATTTTTCAATCCTAACAATACCAATAATTTAGACACAATCCGAACGGATAATTTAGTACCTTAAAACAAATAATTTCAACATGGCAACATACAATCTAAAAATCAACGGAAAATCCCAAACAGTGGATGTAGATGCAACCACACCAATGCTTTGGGTATTGCGAGACCATTTACAAATGGTCGGTACCAAATTTGGCTGTGGAATTGCACAGTGCGGCGCATGTACCATCCATTTAGGAGACAATGCGGTGCGCTCTTGCCAATTACCGGTTTCCACCGTTGGAGAGCAAGAAATCACAACTATTGAAGGCTTGTCTGAGCATGGAGACCACCCCGTACAGAAAGCGTGGTTGGAAGTTGATGTTCCGCAATGTGGCTATTGCCAAGCTGGGCAAATCATGACAGCTTCGGCCTTGTTAAAACGAAACCCTTCGCCAACAGATGATGAAATAGAAACAGCCATGAACGGGAACATTTGTCGCTGTGGAACCTATATCCGTATCAAAAAAGCCGTTAAAATCGCTGCAGAAAACAACTCTTAATTCACCCTAAACTTTTAAAAAAATGACACTCATAAAAACACAAATAGGTCGTAGGGCCTTTATTAAAAACACCAGTTTGGCTGGGGGTGGATTGGTTCTCGGTTTCAGCTTTTTTAATGCTTGCAAACCCAAGGTTGCCGAAGCCGTTGCCATGGAATTGGAAATGCCCGAAGAATGGTATGAAATGAATGGCTATCTAAAAATTGGCGATAATGGGGTAGTCACCATCATGTCCCCCAACCCTGAGATTGGTCAAAATGTACGAACATCCATGCCCATGATCGTGGCGGACGAATTGGAAATTGATTGGAAAAATGTGGTGGTGGAACAAGCACCACTCAACACCAATTTGTATAGCTGGCAAGTTGCTGGAGGCAGTAGGTCCATCAGCAGCTCTTGGCAGAACCTTAGGATGGCCGGAGCAACCGCTAGGCATATGTTAAAAGAAGCTGCTGCCCAAGCTTGGCAGGTCCCTGCCAGTGAAATTACTGCAATAGCTGGAGTTTTATCACATGAGGCCAGTGGCAATTCAGCGGGTTATGGAGAAATGGCTTCCGCAGCGGCGCAAATAGAGGTGCCCGAAGAAGTTGAACTCAAAGAAAGGTCAGAATTTTCCATAATCGGTACATCACGAAAAAATGTGGATGGTAAAAATATAGTTACCGGCAAACCCTTATTTGGCATTGATGTTCAACGCGAAGGTATGTTGATTGCATCCTTGGTACACCCACCAGCTTTCGGTAAACGATTAAAATCCTTTGATGCCGAAGAGGCCAAACAAATGCCCGGTATTCGTGATGTTTTTTCCATAAAATTATATGATGATGACTTTGATAAAATGGCGTTTCATTTTACCGCCTTTAATGAAGTAGTCGTGGTTGTGGGAGAAACGACTTGGCAAGTATTTCAGGCTAAAAAAGCATTGAATATTGAATGGGAAGATGCACCGGACACAACCCAAAACCTTACGTTGTTCGGGAATGCAATGGAAGTAAAACATCCTGCTGGCATGGAAAATTCTGATAGCCATACTGCACAATTAAAAGAATTGATTGCACGCAATGCTAAGGTCGCCCGAAGGGATGGGAACCCAGAGCAAGCATTTAAAAATGCAGACAAAATCATTGAACGAAGCTACAGTTGTCCATTCTTGGCCCACAATACCATGGAACCCATGAACTTTTTTGCCAATGTGACCGAAGACCATGCCGAGTTGCTTGGGCCTACCCAAACCCCAGAATGGATGGAGCCAGCCGTGGCAGAACGTTTGGGATTGCCTTTGGAAAAAGTGGACATTCAGATGACCCGTCAAGGTGGTGGTTTTGGCCGTAGATTGTACGGTCATTTTATGGTAGAGGTCGCTGCTATTTCACAACGGATGAAAGCTCCCGTAAAATTGATGTACACCCGTGAAGACGATATGTCCCAAGGTATTTATCGACCATCGTACTACGCCACCTACCGCGCCGCATTGGATGCCGATAATAACCTAATCGGGTTTCATGTGAAAGCGGGTGGAGTACCAGAGAGCCCGTTATTTGCCAACCGCTTTCCTGCGGGTGCCATTGACAATTATTTGGCAGAAGATTTTACGGTTGATACCAATATCACCACAGGTGCGTTTAGAGCACCGCGTTCCAATTTTATTGCTGGAGCAGAACAGTCTTTCTTGGATGAATTGGCCGAAGTAATGGGCAAAGACCCCATCGATTTCAGATTGGAATTGCTGAAACGTGCCGAAGAAAATCCTGTCGGCAGTCCAGAGTCCAATGATTATGATGCTTCACGCTATGCCGGTGTGTTGGAATTGGTAAGGGAAAAATCAAATTGGGGACAAACCGAGGCTGGCGTCCATCGTGGCGTTTCTGCTTATTTCTGCCATCAAAGTTATGTGGCGCAAGTACTTGATATTGTAATGGAAGGTGACACCCCAGTTGTCCAAAAAGTTACTGCTGCTATTGATTGCGGTATAGTGATAAACCCTGACGCTGCTTCAAATCTGTCAGAAGGCGGAGCTGTTGACGGAATTGGTCATGCTATGTACAGTGGACTGACCTTCAAAGATGGAGCTCCTGAACAGACCAATTTTGACAGGTATCGCCTAATTCGACATAGTGAAGCCCCAAAAGCCATTGAAACCCATTTTGTAAAAAGTGATGTGGATCCAACGGGAATGGGAGAACCTCCTTTCCCACCCATTATGGGTGCTTTGGCCAATGCGCTTTACAAAGCTACGGGGAGAAGGTACTATCACCAACCGTTTATTACAGATAGACCTCCATTGATAGGTTAAATATGGATACTGAGTCTCTGTTCAACAATAAAAAACCCCTAAAATCAATGATTTTAGGGGTTTTTGTTGGCCTACAAGGACTCGAACCTTGAACGACTGAACCAAAATCAGCTGTGTTACCAATTACACCATAGGCCAGTACCACAATTGAGCGTGCAAATTTATAACAAACTTTGGTTTCGACAAATATTTTAGCAAGATTACACGCTAATTTTTGCTCCATTACTGTTAAAGCTTTTTCAAAAAGGGCGAACCTTCTCTCTGATATTTACTAAATTCGCCACAACTTGGTTAACAACCATCTCTATGTTTGCAAAAGACTTCAAAAAATGGGATACCATCCTTGGATGGATTTCCTTCGCCATAGCATTTATTGTTTACTCCATAACCGTTGAACCCACCGGAAGCTTTTGGGATGCCGGGGAATACATTTCAACCTCTGCAAAACTACAGGTAGGACACCCGCCAGGAGCTCCGCTTTTGCAGATGATCGGTGCCTTTTTTGCCATGTTCGCTTTTGGGGACCCCTCCAAAATTGCACTCATGGTCAATGCCGTATCCATAGTTTCCAGTGCTTTTGCCGTATTGTTTACTTTTTGGACCATAACCAACTTGGTGCAGAAAATGATTGCCAAGGATAAAACCATTACCAACAGTAAGGCCATTGCCATCTTAGGAAGTGGTTTGGTTGGGGCGTTGGCGTTTACCTTTTCAGACAGTTTTTGGTTCAACGCTGTGGAGACTGAAGTGTATGCCATGGCCAGCCTTATCATGGCACTCTTACTTTGGTTGGGCCTAAAATGGACCGACAATCTAGATGACCCGAGGGGACATCGTTGGCTTTTGCTTATATGCTTTTTGGTAGGGCTTACTTTTGGAATCCAATTTATGGGTTTTTTGGCCATTCCATCCATAGGGTTGTTGTACTACTTCAAAAAATATAAGAAGACAACCACCAAGAATTTCCTTTTGGCCAATATCATTGTCATAAGCCTGTTGATATTGGTTTACAAATTCTCATTGACCTATGTTTTGGAACTCTTTGGTTGGAGCGAGGTATTTTTCATCAATGAAATTGGATTGCCCTTCAACTCAGGAACCATTATTATGGGACTCCTGTTTATTGCAGCTTTTTACTTTGGACTGCGATACACCCGAAAACACAATTACTACTCCGGAAATACCATCGTACTCTGTATGATGTTTGTCTTTCTCGGTTTCTCTTCATGGTTGATGTTACCCATCCGTGCCAATGCAAAAACCGTGGTAAATGAAAATAATCCAGCCGATGCCCGTGCACTTTTGGCCTATTACAATCGGGAACAATACCCCGGCGTGGAAAGTCCGGTCTATGGGGCTTATTATTCTGATACGTTCGCTCCCGCAGGAGAAGATAAAGATGACAGTCCCAAATATGAAAAAGACCATAAGCTAGGAAAATACGTTATCGTAAACCACTACGAAAATGCCATTCAAGGTCCTAACAAAAAGCATGTGGGACTATTGCCCAGAATGTGGAGCGATCAGCATGCCGAAAATTACATGCGATATTTTGGCGCTCTGGACTTCCGTATAAAATCCGAATATATCTCCAACAACGAGCTTAGGGAAGCAGTAGGACAGTTCAAGACCGCCTATTCCCAAGGAGAACTGGACAGCGAACAATACATCCGGTTTTTACGTGAATTTGGGGAGTATATTGAAGTGGAGCCGCCCACGGTTTGGCAAAACATAAAATACCTCTTTGAATTTCAATTTGGGTATATGTATATGCGCTATTTTATGTGGAATTTTGTGGGCCGGCAGAACGATGTACAAGGCAGGTATGATGAAAATGGACACTGGCTCAGCGGTATTGGTTTTATGGATAGCCTTCGACTGGGCAGCCAAGAAAACCTCCCAAGTGATTGGAAAAACAACAAAGGAAGGAACACCTATTTCTTTTTGCCATTGCTCTTGGGAATCATTGGAATTGTTTTCCAAATTTCCAAGAACCCGAAACACTTTTGGGTACTACTCGTATTTTTCTTGTTTACCGGTCTCGCCATTCAGTTTTATACGAACCCCTACATCTTTCAACCTAGGGAAAGGGATTATTCACTTGTAGGCTCTTTTTATATTTTCTGTATTTGGATCGGCATTGGTGTCTATGGTCTATTCGATGAATTCCGGAAACTCATCGCACCCAAGATAGCAGCCCCTGTAATTGCCACGATATGCTTGTTGGCCGTCCCTATGTTGATGGGCTTCCAGAATTGGGATGATCATGACCGGTCTAACCGATATACTGCTCCTGCCACCGCAAAAGCTTATCTGGACTCTTGCCAAGAGGATGTTGGCGCCATTTTGTTCACCATTGGGGACAATGACACCTTCCCTTTATGGTATGTTCAGGAAATTGAGCAGTACAGAACCGATGTCCGAATTGTGAATACCAGCCTTTTTGCAACAGATTGGTACATTGACCAGATGAAGCGTAAAGCCTATGAAAGCGACCCCATACCATCTCAACTTACCCATGACAAATATCGCTACGGCACGCGTGATGCCATCTATTATCGAGGAATCACGGACAACCGTTGGAGCATTCAAGACTTCATCAACTGGGTAGGCAGCGATAAACCCCAGACCAAATTTGGACACCTATTGGAAAGCCAAGGAGCCGATATTAGTCAATATCCCCAAAGCACCTTGGATATCATTTATTATCCTACCAACAAAATCCGTATTCCGGTCAATAAGAAGAATGTTTTGGAAAGTGGGTTGGTCAAGGAAAAGGATTCGGCTTTGATCGTGGATTATATCGACATTGACCTTCCGCAGAGCATCTTGCCAAAAAATAGGATTTTAATGTTGGATCTTATTGCCAACAATGACTGGAAGCGTCCCATCTATTTTTCAGGAGGAAGTTTTGACAGTGCTGAATACATTTGGATGAAAGATTACCTCCAATTGGATGGGCTGGCCTATAAATTGGTCCCAATCAAAACCGAGAACCGAAATTCCTTTGAAATGGGCCGAATTGACACAGAGCTTATGTACGATATTGTGACAGATTGGGATTGGGGCAACTCTGGAAGTGAGGACATCTACCACGACCCTCAAACCCGTTCACAAGGGTTGTCGTTCAGGAGTAATATCGCACGCTTAATGGAACAGCTCATCGCCGAAAATAAAATTGATAAGGCCAAGAATGTAATTGACATTGCCATGAACAACATGCCTGTGGACCACTATGGATTCTATGCCTTTGTGGAACCTTTTGTGGATGGTTATTACAAAGTTGGTGAGACGGAAAAGGCTCGTGCACTCTTTGAAAAACTTAAGAAAGTCTACCAAGAGCATTTGGAGTATTATGCCAATGTTCCATTGGATGAACAATACGAAAAGATAGACGATATTTTGGCCGACATGCAAGCCTATCGAAGAAACATTGATATCTTAATTGAAAACCAGGATAGGGATTTGGCAGAATCTGAAACGCTAATCTTCAATGAGTACATCGACAAGTTCTCTCAATTTGTAGGTGAAGAGGAAGATGTATTGGAGGAACCTATTCTAGAGCCCAATCCAGATTTGGAAGATTCCATTCCTTTGGACACTATCGAGGCCGTACAAGACGGTGCCCGGGTAGAACCATAAAAAAAGCGAGGTAAAACCTCGCTTTAAATATATTCGTTTAGAATGCCAATCAGTGTATTGGCATCTTGTTCGCCGCTCTGTCGCCAGACCATTTCTCCTTTTTTATAGATCATTAGCGTGGGCAATCCTTTAATTCGAAGCGCTTGGGAAAGCTCTTTGTTTTTGTCCACATCTATTTTTATCACTTTCCCCTTATCGCCAAGGGCTGCCGCTACATCGCGCAAAACAGGGTGCATGGAGGTGGACTGTTCGTTCCACTCTGCATAAAAGTCCAACAACACAGGGACCTTTAAATCTATGAGTTCACCAAACTTTGACATGTATTCAATGGTTTACAGTCAAAAGTAAGAAAAAATGTCAATGTTTGGCGCCTTGGTAAAACATTACTGTATAGTCCACGGTAAATTCTCTTGAAACCATCCTCCTTTCAATTAGCCGCATTGCCTATTTCAATTTTCATCCGAACCAACATCCTTTTTTATCATCCTTCCTTCAAGAAGTGTATTAAATTAAAGCTTACATTATTTTAAGTCACTGAATTTCAGTATATTTAATAGAGAGCATAAAATATATCGTCATGGCAATTAAGAGTTACACCGGAAAAAGGGTTAAAGAAACTCCAAAGGAAATATCGCTCAAGGTAAGTGATTATATGACCAGAGACTTAATCACCTTTCGTCCAGAGCAATCTATTGAAGAGGTCATCGAAGCATTGATTATACATAGGGTTTCAGGAGGTCCTGTTGTTAACGAAGACAACGAGCTCATTGGGATTATTTCAGAAGGAGACTGTATCAAACATATTAGCGATAGTCGTTACTACAACATGCCCATGGAGCACAGCAAGGTTGAGCTCCGTATGATTAAAAATGTGGAAACCATTGATGGGAACATGAACATTTTTGATGCGGCCAAAAAATTCCTTGAAGTTAAAAGGCGCCGTTTTCCTATTGTAGAAAATGGAAAGCTTGTAGGTCAAATATCCCAAAAAGACATATTAAAAGCTACCATGGGATTGAAATCTGAACATTGGAAATCAATGTAGATCACCCACATCGAGAGCGAAACATTTTAGGATAGTTTTCCCCTTTTCTTTAGCGTAATAACAGAGATTTCGGGCCAAATGCCAAAGCGACCGGGATAACCAATAAAGCCAAACCCACGGTTCACATTAATGAACTGGTCCAACTCTTTGTAGATTCCCGCCCAATATTTATAGCGCCATTTCACAGGGCTCCATTTTATCCATCCCGGAATCTCAACCCCAAACTGCATACCGTGGGTATGTCCGCTCAAAGTTAGGTGAAAGTGATAATCATCGTGCAATACCACATCTTCCCAATGGGAAGGATCGTGGCTCAATAATATTTTAAAGTCGTCTTTATGGATACCTTCCTTGGCTTTTTGAAGGTCGCCGGCCTTTTTAAATCCACCGCGACCCCAATTCTCTACTCCTAGCAGTGCAATTTTCTGCCCATCCTTTTCCAAATAGCGATTGGTGTTCAACATCAAATCAAAGCCCATCTCCTTCTGTATCTTCTTCAACTCTTCAAGATTCTGCGCCTTGGCTTCTTTGGTTTTCCACGAAGTATAATCTCCATAATCATGGTTTCCTAAAATGGAAAATACACCGTCCTTAGCCTCCAAACGGGAAAAGACATTCTTCCAAGGGTACAACTCATCAGACCTGTTGTTGACCAAATCCCCCGTGAAGAAAATCACATCACTTTCCTGTTTGTTGATAAGATCAACGCCATAGGTCACCTTGTCGTAATCGTCAAAACTGCCACTGTGCACATCAGAAATCTGGGTAATCTGATAGTTGTGGAACGCATCGGGCAAATCATCGAACTCCAGCTCATACTTCAACACCTGATAATTGTATTTTCCGCGGTACATTCCATACAACATGGCCCCAAATGGCAAACTGGCCAAACCAAGGGCCAAACCACTGATGAATTTTCTTCGGGAAGGAAAATGGGCAGCTTCAGAGCTGGACCAAGTGGCAATCTTGTTATAACCAAACACAAAAAGTCGAATAACATCCTCCAACAACAAAAAGAAGCCGAGCACCAAGGCCATTAGGAAAAAAGCGGCAAAAATTCCACCAGCAACGGCCACTGTTCCCCTAAAGCCATCATTAGCCTGTAAGGTCATTATTTTAATCACCAAAAACAGCAGCGCACCCAGAAAAAGAAACCCATAGGCCCAATGCATCCATGGACTGCGGAACAAGGTTTTAAAAGCTTGGAATCCATATACAGCCAACACCACATAAAAAATTCCTAGAATGATAAGACGAGACATGCAATTTCTTTGTACAAAACTATTGCTAATCTTCTAAAAAATAGGGATTTTGGATTTATTTAACGGCCTGCACCACACTTTGCACCAACATGGTATTCGTAATTCCTACCTGATTTTCCACCAAATGTTTCGCTGAATTCATACTGATTTTCCCAGAAACATCTACTGAATTGCCAAAGGTAGTTCCAGATAGGTGGATAATCTGGAGCCCTGCTTCCTTAAAACTACGGGCATTAGTGAGATTGATGCCACCACCGGGCATGATTATTACAGAGGTCTGGGACTGCCAAGTTTTTAAATTTTCCAAAGCGCCTGCTGCAGAAGATGTACCACCAGAAGTAAGAACAGTATCAACACCTATTTGCGCAAGTGTTGCCAGTGCACTCTTTGGTTGATCTAACCAATCAAACGCGCGATGAAACGTAAAATGCATGGGCTTTGACAGTTCCACCAACTCTCGGGTTCCCTCAACGTCGATAGAAAAATTATTGTGAAGCATTCCTGATACAATGCCATCTACGCCCAATTCTTTACACGCTTCAATATCAGACTTCATCACCTCGAACTCAGTAATGGAATAATGAAAATGCCCACTACGTGGACGGATAAGCACATGAACCGGAATATCCAAACGCTCCTTCACTAGTTTTATCAACCCTATGGAAGGTGTAATGCCCCCCACCCCAAGTTCGGAACAAAGCTCAATCCGATCGGCACCCGCACTCTGGGCATTTAAAGCTGATTCCAGCGAATTGGCGCAAACTTCTACGAGCATATTGCTATATTTATCACCCTTAAAAATAAACATCCCTTTCCATGAAACGACGCAAATTTCTTAAAAATTCCAGCCTTACCACAGTTGGAATCGTATCAGCCTCTACCCTAACCGCTTGCAACACAGAAAACAAGACTGAAGAAAATGTAGTAGCGCCAAAACAACCCATAAAACCCATTGTAGTCTGTACATGGAATTTTGGCAATGCCACCAGCAAAGCTTGGGAAGTATTGAGCGCAGGAGGAACTGCTTTGGATGCCGTGGAGCAAGGTGTTCGGGTTGAAGAAGCCGATGAAACCAATGAAACTGTTGGCAAAGGGGGACGCCCCGACCGTGATGGCAATGTGACTTTGGATGCCTGCATTATGGATAAAGATGGAAATTGTGGCTCGGTGGTATACCTTCAAAATATTGTACACCCCGTTTCCGTGGCCCGGAAAGTGATGGAAGAAACGCCACACATTTTATTGGCGGGCAAAGGCGCTGAAAAATTTGCATATGAACAGGGGTTTGAAAAAGAAGACCTGTTGACCGAAAGTACACGACAACAATACCAAGAATGGTTAAAAACCTCAAAATACGAGACCACCATTAATATTGAAAACCACGATACCATCGGTATGCTGGCCATTGACGAAAATGGAGATATTTCCGGAGCATGTACCACAAGCGGTATGGCCTATAAAGTCGCTGGACGTGTTGGGGACTCCCCCATTATCGGAGCCGGATTGTTTGTGGATAACGAAGTGGGCGGAGCAACGGCAACCGGGGTAGGCGAGGAAGTAATCCGTACCGTAGGTAGTTTTTTGATCGTGGAATTGATGCGCCAAGGAAAATCCCCTCAAGAAGCCTGTGAAGAAGGAGTAAAACGAATCATGAAGAAAAATGAAGGTCGGGAAGATTTTCAGATTGGCTTTTTGGCCATCAACAAAAATGGGGAAACTGGTGGTTATTGTGTCCACCCAGGGTTTACCTATCGCGAATACAGCGAGAAGGGACACGAGAATCGACAAGTGAGCAGTTTTTACAGTTAGAATCAAGACCGCTACGCCATTAGATGTTAGAATAAAGACCGCTGCGCTGATAGATACAAGAGGCAAGACTGCTACGCTTTTGGAAGCAGGAACAAAGATGAACTTGTCTCTTGAACTTGTTTCTTGAACTTAACTCTTGTACTTGACTCTTGTTTCTTGTTTCTTTTTTCTACTTTTAAAACCTGCCCATTGAAAACTGTTAATTGATAATTGTTAATTGCTAACCGAACACCATGTCCGAACAAAAAAGACTTTTTCTCCTCGACGCTTACGCCTTGATTTTCCGGGGATACTATGCACTCATTAAAAACCCCCGTATCAATTCCAAAGGGATGGATACTTCGGCCATCATGGGATTTGTAAACTCCCTTTTTGATGTCATAAAACGCGAACAGCCCGATCATTTGGCCGTCGCTTTTGACAAAGGCGGTAGTGTAGAACGCACCGAACTGTTTGAAGACTACAAAGCGAATCGGGATGAGACCCCGGATGCCATCAAAATTGCCGTTCCATATATCCAACAAATTTTGAAGGCCATGAAAATTCCTATTGTGGAATTGGAAGGTTACGAGGCCGATGACCTCATTGGAACTATCGCCAAACAAGCCGAAAAAGAAAATTACAAGGTTTTTATGGTGACGCCCGACAAGGATTTTGGTCAGCTCGTCAGTGAAAATATCTTCATGTACCGTCCGGCACGTATGGGCAACGGCATTGAAATCTGGGGTATCCCGGAAGTACAAAAAAGATTTGGTGTCAAACGTCCAGAGCAGGTAATTGACTATTTGGGGATGATGGGCGATGCCAGTGATAATATTCCAGGTCTGCCCGGTGTGGGCGACAAGACCGCTAAAAAATTCCTGGAGCAGTTTGATTCGTTGGAAGGCCTGTTGAGCAACACGGACCAACTTAAAGGCAAGATGAAGGAAAAGGTAGAGGAGAATGCCGAGTTGGGTCGACTTTCACGCCAATTGGCTGAAATCAAAACCGATTGTGATGTAAAATTCCATGCCGAAGACTACGAAATGTGTCCGCCCGATGCCGAAGAAGTACAGAAAATCTTTGAGGAACTGGAGTTTCGAAGATTACGGGAACAATTTGTGAAACTATTTTCTGGTGAGGTGGAACCTTCGACCCAAGTCACCAGCACCGAGACCGCCAAACAAGAAGCCAAAGTGGCTGGAAGCGGGCAGTTTACGCTGTTTGGTGGCGACCCTACCGAAGCAGCTGCCACCATAAAAGACGTGAGCGGCCGCAAAACCATTGCCGATGTGGAGCATTTTTACCAAATGGTTCAATCTGGATTGGCCATGGAATTGTTTTTGAAAAATTTAATGGCCCAGACTTCAGTGTGTTTTGATACGGAGACCACTTCCATCAACCCTCTAGAAGCCGAATTGGTCGGTATCGCCTTCAGTTGGGAAGCTGGTAAAGGTTTCTATGTTCCCTTTCCCGAAACAAAGAACGATGCCATGCCCCTCATCGAAAAATTGCGACCTTTCTTTGAAGCGGAAAACATTGAAAAAATCGGGCAGAACCTCAAATACGACATCAAAGTGATGCTGAACTACGGCGTAGCGGTCAAAGGCAAACTGTTCGATACAATGTTGGCCCATTACCTCATCAACCCCGATATGCGCCACAACATGGATGTGCTTTCAGAAACGTATCTCAATTACACTCCCGTTTCCATTACGGAACTCATCGGGAAAAAAGGAAAGAACCAATTGAACATGCGGCAGGTTCCTCTGGAAAAACAAACCGAATATGCCGTGGAAGATGCTGATATCACCTTTCAATTGGCACAAAAGTTCAGACCGGAGTTGAAGGAAGCCCAGACCGACAAACTTTTTGAGGATATTGAAGTACCCTTGCTTCGTGTACTTGCCGATATGGAGCGAGAGGGCATCAATTTGGATGAGGCCTATTTAAAAGACCTATCGACTGCACTAGAGAAAGACATCGCAGAACTTGAGCAAAAAATTTACAAAGATGCTGGGGAGGAGTTCAATATTGCTTCACCCAAGCAACTCGGTGACATTCTTTTCGGAAAATTGAATCTGGTGGACAAGCCCAAGAAGACCAAAACAGGGCAATACTCTACCTCGGAGGATGTACTTTCCTATTTGGCCAAAGACCATGAGATCATTCAAAACGTGTTGGATTACCGTGGACTTGCCAAACTCAAGAGCACCTATGTGGATGCCCTTCCGAATGAAGTGCAAAAGCACAGTGGTCGGGTACATACCGACTATATGCAAACCGTGGCCGCCACAGGTCGATTGAGCAGCAACAACCCGAACTTGCAGAACATCCCCATCCGGACTGAGCGGGGTCGGCAAGTGCGAAAAGCCTTTATCCCACGGGATGAAAACCATGTTTTGCTCGCTGCGGATTACTCCCAGATAGAATTGCGCATTATTGCGGCTTTGAGTGAAGAGGACACCATGATTTCAGCCTTTAAACACGGGGAAGACATTCACGCTTCCACCGCATCCAAAGTGTTCAATGTACCAATTGAAGAGGTGACCCGCGAACAGCGCAGCAACGCCAAAACGGTGAATTTTGGGATTATTTACGGGGTTTCCGCTTTTGGGTTGAGCAACCAAACCGATTTGAGTCGTACCGAGGCCAAGGAATTGATCGATACCTATTACAAAACCTACCCCAAATTGCGCAATTATATGAGCGAACTGGTAGATTTTGCACGTGATAATGGCTATGTGCAGACCATTTTAGGTAGAAGACGCTATTTAAAGGACATCAACGCGGGAAACCAAGTGGTGCGAGGGGCTGCAGAACGCAACGCCGTGAACGCACCCATCCAAGGAAGCGCTGCGGACATCATTAAAATTGCCATGATCAACATCCATAAAAAACTTTCCGAAGGAAAATACCAAACCAAAATGCTGTTGCAGGTACATGATGAATTGGTGTTCGATTGCTACAAACCTGAGTTGGAGGAAATGAAAGAACTCATCAAATCCGAAATGGAAAATGCCTATAAACTCTCAGTGCCTTTGGACGTGGAAGTGGGTGTAGGGAAGAATTGGCTGGAGGCGCATTAAATTAATAAATAAGCCTAAACGTTAGCTTCATTTCTTTTATTTTATATTTTTTTTTAAAATAAGGATAATAAATTGACCTTATTTTGTATTTTCATCTTAAATAAGAATTAAATTGATTAAAGAAATCTCTAAAAAGCAGGTTTTGGACCGAATCAGGTTCGAAAATCCTTGGTGGGTTGATGGTCATATTGAGGATGATTACAACCAAATGCCCCGGAGACTTTATTTTGAACTGTTCAAGCCGTTGGTCTATGAACGGGATATTCGTAGAGCTGTTGTCCTAATGGGCCCAAGACGTGTGGGCAAGACGGTTATGTTGTTTCACCTTGTTGAGGATTTGATTCAAAACGGCACGGATCCAAAAAAAATCATATTCATAACCATAGAAAACCCCATCTATAATAATATCCCGTTGGAACAGCTTTTCACTTACGCCAAAGAAGCTACAGGCCTAAAGGACAAAGAAGATTGGCACATCATCTATGATGAAATTCAGTATTGCAGGGATTGGGAAGTGCATTTGAAATCTTTAGTGGACAGCTACCGAAAAGATAAGTTCATCGTTTCGGGGTCTGCCGCTGCTGCGTTAAAATTTGCCAGCAATGAAAGTGGCGCTGGAAGATTTACAGATTTTTTGCTGCCTCCTTTGACCTTTAATGAATATATCTCTTTAAAGGGATTAGATAGGATTATCACTACTACTAAGTTGAAATGGAAAGAGCATATCACTGAGTTTTACACTTCTTCGCACCTTGATGAATTGAACAGGCATTTTTTGGATTACATAAACTTTGGCGGATACCCAGAGGTTATTTTTTCAGAAAAAATCCAGGCCAACCCAGGAAGATATATTAGACAGGACATTGTAGACAAGGTTCTTTTGAGGGATTTGCCCAGTCTGTATGGTATAAGCGACACACGGGAACTAAATTCTTTATTCACAACCATTGCTTATAATAGTGGTGGTGAATTCTCCCTTGAAACCCTCAGCAAGCAATCCCAAGTTCCAAAAAATACCTTAAAAAAATACATTGAATATCTAGAAGCTGCTTACTTAATAAAACAGGTAAGGCGGATTGATCAAAGTGGAAAACGTTTTAAAAGGGACAACTTTTTCAAAATCTATTTGACCAATCCATCCTTAAGAAGTGCTTTATTTTCACCCATGTCCGCCACGGATGAAATGATGGGGAATATGGTGGAAACTGCAATTTTTGCCCAATGGATGCACCGAGATTGGTTTACACCTTGGTATGCTAGATGGACTGGTGGCGAAGTTGATATGGTAGGATTAAGCGACTCTACCTTAAAACCGTTATGGGCCCTTGAAATTAAATGGTCCAATAGATATTTTGACAAACCAAATGGATTAAAGAGTTTATATAAGTTTTGTAATGAGACCCATTTGAACAACCCTATTGTTACCACCATAGATAAAGAGGGTGAAAAAGAATTTAAAGGAACAAATATTCAGTTTCTTCCTTCTTCTTCATATGCCTACACCGTTGGCAAAAACACCTTGGAAAAAAAGAAGAATATGTAAACTTATAATTGCACAAAGCCGCTTTAATTTTTAAAAAATATCTATCCCTGAAATTACTCAATGAAACCCTCCAAAATCATACTCCCCATCATTGTAGTGTCCCAGTTTTGCTGTACATGCTATGGTTTGCGAGCAATGGAATTATGCCCAACTTGGTGTCCGCTTTTGGCTTAACTGAAAGTGCGGTGGGACATTTAACCTCGGCAGTACAATTTGGTTTTATTATGGGGACCTTGGTCTTTGCCATTTTGTCCATTGCAGACCGGTTTTCACCTTCTAAAGTATTCTTATCCTGTGCACTGTTGGGTGCTTTGTTCAATTTAGGGGTGATTTGGGAAGGAAATTCGCTGGTGACCCTGCTTGCTTTTCGATTTTGCACCGGTTTTTTTCTGGCCGGAATCTATCCCGTAGGGATGAAAATCGCCGCAGACTATTTTGAAAAAGGCCTTGGTAAATCCCTTGGCTTTTTGGTCGGCGCATTGGTTGTCGGAACCGCATTTCCTCATTTGTTAAATGAGATGACCCATACCCTCTCATGGGTATCAGTTTTGGTGGGCACCTCATCATTGGCGGTGCTAGGTGGAGTGTTGATGGTAAGCTTGGTCCCAGATGGCCCCTTCCGCAAACCAAGTCAAAAACTCCACTTGTCCGCTTTTTTAAAAGTGTTCCAAAATGGTAAATTTCGTTCGGCAGCCTTTGGTTATTTTGGACACATGTGGGAATTGTATGCCTTTTGGGCGTTTGTACCCCTAATGCTGAAAACGTATAACATGACACATCCCACTACAACCTTCAATATTCCACTGCTAGCATTTTTCATCATTGCCATCGGGGGATTGGACTGCGTATTGGGCGGCTATTTGGCAGAGGCTCTAGGCACAAAACGAGTGGCTTTTGTGGCGCTCCTTCTTTCTGGAATATGCTGTTTGGTTTCGCCATTACTATTTGCCCAAACCTCAGAAGTGGTATTCGTAGCCTTTCTACTTTTCTGGGGGATGGTGGTGATTGCAGACTCGCCCTTGTTTTCCACTTTGGTGGCCCAAAATGCCTTGCCAGAACTCAAAGGCACCGCACTTACCATCGTAAATTGTGTAGGTTTTGCCATTACTATTGTTAGCATTCAATTGCTCAATGGACTAAACACCTTTACCATCTCAAATAAGATGTACATGGTATTGGCCCTAGGCCCCTTTTTGGGTTTGCTGGCACTTGTTCGTAAAAGGTAAAACCTGATTTCCCGCTTGAATGATTCAGGTGAATTAGAAATCCTACAAAACACTATCTTTAATCAAAGCCAAGAAAACTAGAAGGCTAAATACTCAATTTTAGTAAAACATGAATTGGATTATACTCATAGTTGCTGGTTTATTTGAAGTTGCCTTCGCCTTTTGTTTGGGAAAAGCAAAAGAGTCCACGGGAGCTGATATGTACTTTTGGTATGCGGGATTTTTAGTGACCCTTATCATAAGCATGGGACTTTTAATAAAAGCTACCCAAACCCTGCCGATTGGAACTGCATACGCCGTTTGGACCGGAATTGGGGCAGTGGGAACGGTTCTTGTCGGAATTTTTGTGTTTAAGGAGCCAACCACCTTTTTGCGATTGCTTTTCCTAACCACTTTGGTAATATCGCTAGTTGGACTTAAAATCGTTTCGCATTAAAAAGTTACTTGTCTGTTTTAAAGACATTTTCTCCCAAAAAAATACTTCAAAACCAATCCAACTATTTTATACCTTCAATTAAAAATTCAACAGGTATAGAATGATTCATCCCGATACAGAATTACGTTTTATCAGCAGTGAAATTGGCTACGGCGTGGTGGCCACCAAGTTCATTCCCGCAGGAACCATTACTTGGGTGTTGGACCGTTTGGACCGCGAGTTCACTCCCTTGGAACTCCAACAAATGGACCCCACCTACCAAAACATACTTGATACGTACACCTTTCGCAACAACAAGGGCAATTACATCCTTTGTTGGGACAACGGCCGGTATGTGAACCATAGTTTCAACTCAAACTGCCTTACCACTGCCTACGATTTTGAGATTGCCATCCGCGATATCCATGCGGGGGAACAACTCACGGACGATTATGGCTACCTCAACATCCCCCTTCCCTTTCGGGCCGCCGATGAGGGCACCCGCCGAAAAATTGTCTACCCAGATGACTTGTTGAAATACTATAAGGTCTGGGACAAAAAAATTGAGAAGGTCTTTGGCAACATTACCCAATTGCAACAACCGCTTCGCACCTTACTCCCAGAAGGACTGTGGGACCAAGTGGAGCGAATTGTATCAGGAAAAGAGGAACTGGAATCCATCCTTACCAATTTTTATGATGACCGCAGCACGGACAGCAATGCTTAGTGGACAATAGCATTTCGAGCCACTGAAAATGATTGTATATTAGTGTCCTAACCGCCAACCTTTAACCCATGAAAAAAACAACGCTCTTTTTGGCCATTGTGCTAAGTGCATCAACAATCGCTCTTGCCCAAAACGCAAAAACCAAGCAACTTGATGCCATGATTCAAAAAGGTATGGCCGATTGGGAAATCCCAGGATTGGTCACCGTAGTGGTAAAGGATGGTGAAACCGTGTTCCAAAAAGCCTACGGGGTCAAAAATTTGGAAAGTAAATCCCCTGTGGATGAACACACGCTCTTTACCATGGCCAGCACCACCAAAGCCATTGTTTGCCAAGCACTGGGTATTCTGGTTGACCAAGGTAAATTAAACTGGACGGACAAAGTCCGTGAACACCTGCCGTATTTTAACCTTTCAGATGCCTATCTGACCGAAGAAGCTCGTGTACAGGATTTGCTCACGCACAATCTAGGAATCCAACAAGCCGATTTGCTCTGGGCCATGGACAGTGTTTCCACCAAAGAAACACTTCAGCGATTTGCGCTTTCGGAAAAGAACTATCCGGTTAGGGGAGGGTTTGACTACAATAATATCATGTACGCTGCCGCCGGTGAGGTGATTCAAGCGGTAAGCGGCCAACATTGGACAGCATTTGTCACTGAAAATATTTTTAAGCCCGTTGGTATGAACGATGCCGTGGCAAAATCCGTCGACATTTTTAAGAAAGGAAACTATACAACGCCATATCTCAACGATTTGGATGATGGAATCGTCCAAGTGGATTACAATCTTGCTGACCAAATCGGTGCCGCTGGAATGATTTGGTCCAGTATGTCGGATGTTACCAATTACCTAAAGTATTTGGTGAATGACGGTGTGGTCAAAAATGATACTATTTTATCCAAAAACACCTTCGATTATCTCTTCAAACCTCACGCCTTTGTTACCGATGCTAGCTTCTACCCCACGCAACAGTTGACCAAGCCCCACTGGAAAACCTATGGTTTGGGATGGTTTCAACATGATTATCGCGGTAAAAAACTTGACTTTCATACCGGTAGCATCGGTGGTTTAATTGCCATCTGCGGGATTATTAGGGATAAAGATGTCGCCGTTTATGTGTTTGCCAATATGGACCATGCAGAATTACGGCATGCCATACTTTATAAATCCATGGATTTGTTTGCTTTTGATGACAATAGCAGGAATTGGCACGAAGAAGTCTTTCAACTTTATTCCAAATTAAAGGAACAGGAAAAAGAATATCATCAAAAACTGCGTGATGAAAAGGTAGCGGATACCAAAACAACTTTGCCTTTGGAGCATTACGAAGGTGAGTATGCCCACCCAATGTTAGGCAAGGCGACGGTAAAAAACACCGACGCTGGATTGACCATAAATTTCAATGATTTTTTGATGTTGCCCACCCAACATTGGCATTATGACACTTTTATGTCCACCAAAGAAAATCCATATCGGGCAGCGATAGATTTTAATTTCAATATTGGGGCGGACGCCATCGTAAAATCATTTGAGGCTTTCGGAGAAACCTTTGAAAGACAAAATTAAAAAAGGCACCCAACTTTGGGTGCCTTTTCTTCCATTTCATAGCTACTATTAATTCCCGAAACTGTTCGCCAAACGGGGCCTTGGGTTTTTGTTTCCTTTAAATAAATCCAAGAAAGTCTTAAAATGACTGCTCCACAGGAAAGGAGCAAAGTCAAACCACAACTTTACCTCAGTGACTTCATTTCCTATAATCTGAAGCCCATTTTCAATGGTAAAATCCAGACTCCCAAAATGGTCAACTGACTCTAGCACACCATCCCGGTATCTAAACTCGTTGCCCTCCTTCGCTAAGTAAAAGCGCAGTGTTCTATATGTCCCTTCAGGAAGAGCAACTACATTTTTGGAGCGTAAAAACTCTCCAGATGAAATTCCTTTCAGCGTCACTGCACTTTGACCCATAAAATCTGAAACAATATGCTCATTGCCTTCCATATCAAAGGCGGAAAACTTGGTGATGTTCAATTTCATTTCAGATACATGGAGTTCTGTCGCGGCTTCATTTTTCAAAATCAATTCTTGGACAGCCCTTCCCCTATTCTCCATCTGATTCAATAGATCAAATGAGAAAGGCACGGTCTGCCATTTATTCGGATAAATTCTATTTTTTTCCATAACACTGTATATTTAATTATACACTGCAAAATTGGGGCTGATTTCGCACCTGTGCGTCTATAAAATTCACCAGTTTCTATGCTAAATTATCTTCAGTAAGCATTCAAATGTTTATTTAATGTTAAAATGGCACAAACAAGACGGTGGTATTGTAAAATACTTGGAGTTATGAACCAGCCTATTTTTTTGATGCTGCTCGTCGGATTATCAATATTATTGAAGATCTGTGACCCTTTCTTTATACCACTCTCCCAATTATCAAATGTTCTTGAAGGAGTATACTATTGAACAAAAATCCATTAACTTATATCCATGAAAAGAATTTTATTCTGTTTAGCATTTTCCATCCTGATTTTGGCTTGTAAAAATGCCGAAAAACAACAAATTGAAAATGCTCAACCAATCATCATAAACCCTAAATTAGATTTTAAACCTAATATTGTTTGGATTGTTGCCGAAGATTTAAGCCCTTACATTCCAGCCTTTGGAGATAGCACAATTGTAACTCCATCACTCAACAAATTAGCAGCAGAAGGCGTTTGCTATGACAATTTTTTTTCACCCCACCCTGTTTGTGCGCCTGCGCGCTCTTCCATCATCACCGGAATGTATGCCAACAGTATAGGTGCCAGCCATATGCGTACAGGGCCTTGGTTCAGTGACACTGTTTCAGAAGAAGTTATCAATAATTACGCATCCAAACCCGCAGAGAGTATCAATTATGAGGCTGTACCCCCGGAAGAAGTAAAAATGTTCACAGAATACCTTCGCACCACGGGATACTATTGCACCAACAACAAAAAAGAAGACTATCAATTCAGGAAAACAATGACAGCCTGGGATGAGAGCAGTGACGCCGCGCATTGGAGAAACCGACCGCGCAACACTCCTTTTTTCTCTGTTTTTAATATTGAGGTGACCCACGAATCCAGAATTTGGTCAAAAGCGAATGATTCACTGTGGGTGGATAAATACTTGGAAGTTTCAGTGCCGCCCTACCTTCCCAACACGGAAGTGGGCAAAAAGGATGTTAGGCGCATGTACTCCAACATTTTGGAGATGGACAATAAAGTAGGGCAAATCTTAGAAGCGTTAAAATCAGATGGGCTCCTAGACAGCACCATTGTGGTATGGTACACGGACCATGGAGGTCCTTTGCCACGACAAAAAAGGGTACTGTATGATAGCGGGCTAAAAGTACCCATGATCATTCGTTTTCCCAATGGGGAGTTTTATGGACATAGGGATAATCGCATTATCAGTTTTATCGACCTAGCTCCTACCACGCTTTCCTTAGCCGGAATTGAGCCTCCGCATTACATGGAAGGCAAGGCTTTTTTAGGCGAGTATATGCGGAACAATGAACCTGAATATGCGTTTGGCGCGGCTGACCGATTCGATGAATTTACCGATCACATGCGCTCAGTACGGGACAAAAGGTTCAAATATATCAGGAATTATGAACTGGATAAACCCGTATATTCAGACGTAGCGTATCGAAAACAAATGCCCATTATGCAAGAACTGCTTCGATTGAAAGAACAAAATCTATTGACGCCTGAACAAACATTATGGTTTGCCCATCCAAAACAAAAAGAAGAACTCTACGACCTAGAGAATGACCCACACGAGTTAAATAACCTTGCCCAAAACCCAGAATTTCAGGAGCAATTGGAAAAAATGAGACGGGCCTGTACCGATTGGATTGAACATATCGACGATACAGGGCTACAGCCTGAAAAAGAACTCATAGAAAGTTTTTGGCCCAATCAACAACAACCTTTGACTGCTGCTCCAGAGTTGGAGTTTGCGGATGGATTGCTACATATTTCCTGTGCTACCGATGGTGCATCAATAGGGTATCGGTTTGAATCGGATGCCCCTTGGAAAATCTACAACGGACCAATTCCAGTGCGCTCTGACCAAAAGATTGAAATTGTTGCACATCGTATTGGTTTTAAGCGAAGCGAAACCATAGGTTTTACACCTTAACGAAAACGAATCTTTAAATTATTGCAAAGATACAATCAGTCTTCTTGCGAATAGTTTTCACCAACCTGATCCAACACTGCAAGGAAAGTAGCAAAATCTGAAGGCTGTAAGTTTTTAACAGCCAGCTTTCGCAATTGATGCGCTTTGGGCATAACCAAATCTATGACCTCCTGCCCTTCCGGTGTCAACTCCAGTTTAAACCGTTTTTGATCCCCATCAAAACGGGTTTTACCTACCCAACCCTTGCGCTCCAATCCACCAATTACGCGTGATGTGGTAGCTCTATTTCGAAAATTGCTCTGCACAATGTCCCGCTGACTGGCTTCATCACCCAACTCATAAATCCGGTGCAAAATTACCCACTGCTCAATGGTCATTTCCACGTTCAGTTCTTCAAACGTCCGCAAGTAGGCATTTTGGATTTTTCGGAGCACTAGGTCAAGGTGCAATCCAATTCCCTGTATTTCATCTATGTGGTTGAGCATTTGTAAACGATTAGCACAAAAATAGGGATTCATTTTATATGACAATCCAAGGCTTACCAGCATCCTATGCCAATTTTAACCTAAAATTTGGTATAGAAACCCTTGTTGTGTTCCAAAAAAGATTATTTTTGTTGCATTAGCAACAATATTCAATCCAACATATAAAAATCTACTGAAATGGAAACAGAAACTCTTCCAAAATCATCGAACAAAGCCCAAGATTTTATGCCAATAAATGGCACGGACTACATTGAATTGTATGTGGGCAATTCCAAACAGGCTGCCCATTTTTACAAGACTGCTTTTGGTTTTCAATCATTGGCTTATGCTGGATTGGAAACTGGATTAAAAGACCGTGAAAGCTACGTTGTGGTCCAAGATAAAATCCGATTGGTACTTACCTCTCCTCTTAAAAGTGGTACTGAAATTGGGAAACATATAGACAAACATGGTGATGGGGTAAAAGTTGTGGCCCTATGGGTAGATGACGCCACCTATGCGTACAATGCAGCTATTGAAAGAGGCGCCAAATCCTACATGGAACCCAAAGAAGAAAAAGATTCAACCGGAAAAGTGGTCCGTTCCGGCATCTACACCTATGGTGAAACAGTACATATTTTTGTGGAGCGAAAAGAGTATGACGGTATTTTTCTGCCCGGTTTTAAAAAATGGGAGACTCCAGAATTCAACCCCGCACCCACAGGACTGAAATTTGTTGACCACATGGTCGGCAATGTAGGTTGGAACAAAATGAACCATTGGGTTAATTTCTATGAGGATGTATTAGGTTTTAAAAACATTCTCTCTTTTGATGACAAGGACATTTCCACCGAATACACCGCTCTAATGAGCAAGGTGATGAGCAACGGCAATGGACGTATCAAATTCCCGATCAATGAACCCGCCGAAGGCAAGAAAAAATCGCAAGTAGAAGAGTATTTGGATTTTTACGAGGGGGAAGGCGTTCAGCATATTGCCGTGGCCACAGATGACATTATAAAAACCGTCCGGGACCTCAGAAGTCGTGGTGTTGAATTCCTTCGCGTGCCTGACACCTATTATGAGGTAGTTGGGGAACGCGTAGGGGAAATTGATGAGGACATTGCCCCATTAAAAGAGCTGGGTATTTTGGTAGACCGTGATGATGAGGGCTACTTGCTTCAAATTTTCACCCGACCTGTGGAGCCCAGACCTACAATGTTCTTCGAAATTATCCAAAGAAAAGGCGCACAATCCTTCGGAAAAGGTAACTTTAAGGCACTGTTCGAAGCCATTGAGCGTGAGCAAGAGCTTCGGGGCACATTGCATTAATCATAGTTATGAGTGTTGAGTTATGAATTTTTTGAACTCTGAACTCTGAACTCCTAACTCTAAACCTAAAGAAAAATGCCTATTTATCATAAACTCGGGAAAATTCCGCAAAAGCGGCACACCCAATTTGAGAAACCCAAGGGCGGACTTTATTACGAGCAGCTTTTTGGCACTATCGGATTTGATGGGATGTCCTCGCTTTCCTACCACATCCACAGACCTACTCAGGTTAAGGAAATTGGGAAAGCTTTGGATGTGAGTCCAAAAATTGCTGTGGAAAAGAACATTACCAGCCGTAAGTTCATCGGTTTTGACGTAGCACCCAAAGATGATTTTTTGGAGGCACGAGAGCCACTTTTGGTAAACAATGACGTTCATGTAGGATTGGCAGCTCCACAAAAATCCGTTACGAGCTATTTCTACAAAAATGCCGATGCGGATGAAATGCTCTTTATTCACAAAGGTTCGGGAACCTTAAAAACCTTTTTGGGAAACATTCCTTTTGAATATGGGGATTACCTCATCATTCCGCGTGGGATGATCTATCAAATTGAGTTTGATACAGAGGAAAACCGCATTTTATATGCTGAATCCTTTCACCCCATTTATACCCCAAAACGCTATCGAAACTGGTTTGGGCAACTATTGGAGCACTCCCCCTTCTGCGAGCGGGATTACAAATTGCCACAAGACCTTCAAACCTTCGATGAAAAGGGTGAGTTTTTGATGAAAATCAAAAAGCAGGGCATGTTGCACCAATTGGTCTATGCCACACATCCTTTTGATGTAGTGGGATGGGACGGTTACAACTATCCCTACGGATTTTCCATCCACAATTTTGAACCCATAACGGGGCGGGTACACCAACCACCACCGGTGCACCAAACTTTTGAGACCGGTGCTTTTGTGGTGTGTTCGTTCTGTCCGAGACTTTACGATTATCACCCAAAATCCATTCCAGCACCGTACAATCACTCCAACATAGATTCGGATGAAGTATTGTATTATGTGGATGGTGATTTTATGAGTCGTAAAGGAATAGGTCCAGGCTATATTTCATTGCATCCGGCGGGAATTCCCCACGGGCCGCATCCTGGCACTTACGAGGCCAGCATCGGCAAAAAAGGAACAGAGGAATTAGCGGTGATGATTGATACTTTTAAGCCTTTGAAGGTTACCGAGAACGCCCTGAAAATTGATGATGGCAAGTATTACAAGTCGTGGTTGGAGTAGAACTGATGAATTTAATGTCATTTCGAAATGAGCGTACCGATTGAGAAATCCAAAATTGAGATTTCTCACTTTGATTTCGACTGCGCCTGTCTGCCGACAAAGGCAGGCTCAATCTGACAGTTCGAAATAACTAAAATAGACTCCCATTTCCATGGGAATGGCATAAACGTTTTTTGAATGATCATAGAAATACCTGAAAACTCAGATTTTTCCATTCATAATATCCCTTTCGGGATTTTTTCCACACAGGATAGAAGTCCTCGCGTTGGCGTAGCCATTGGAGAACAAATCCTTGATTTGGCTGCTTTAGCTGAGTTCGATGTCTTTGAGTTCAACACGGCCTTGCTGGAAAAAGACACTTTGAATGATTTTATTTCGTTGGGAAAGGAAATCACCACAAAGGTCAGAAGAAAGATTCAGTATTGGCTCAAAGACGATAATTCCGTTTTGGCCGGAAAGCCCGAACTCTTTGTAAAGCAATCCGAGACACAAATGCACATGCCGGTCTCCATTGGCGATTATACCGATTTTTATTCCAGCATGGAGCACGCCACCAATGTGGGAAAAATGTTCCGTGACCCCGAGAATGCTCTTTTGCCCAACTGGAAGCATATACCCGTAGGGTATCACGGCAGGGCAAGTTCAATAATTGTGAGCGGACAGCCCATCCATCGTCCCAAAGGCCAAACTATGCCCAATGGTGTGGAATCTCCCATTTTTGGACCAACAAAACGTTTGGACTTTGAACTGGAAATGGGTTTTATCTGTGGAAAAGACACTGAATTGGGTGAATCCGTCCCAACAAAAGATGCAGAAGACTACATCTTCGGGCTGGTTTTGTTCAATGATTGGTCGGCCCGGGATATTCAAAAATGGGAGTATGTGCCACTGGGTCCGTTTTTGGGGAAGAATTTCGCTTCATCCATATCGCCATGGGTTGTCACTTTGGAGGCTTTGGAACCCTTCAAAATAAAAGGACCAAAACAAGAACCCAAAGTACTGCCGTATCTTCAATACAAAGGAGAAAAGAACTATGACATTCATCTAGAAGTGGGCATCCAACCGGAAAAAGGCGAAGAAACTACAGTTTGCTTTAGCAATTTTAAACATATGTACTGGAACATGAGTCAGCAATTGGCGCATCATACGGTAAATGGTTGTAACATCAATGTGGGGGATATGATGGCTTCGGGAACGATTTCGGGACAAGAAGAAAACAGTTTTGGCTCCATGCTCGAATTGTCTTGGGGAGGCACAAAACCCATCCCACTGAAAGATGGAACCGAGCGCAAATTTATAGAAGATGGTGATACGATAACGATGCGGGGTTATGCCCAAAATGGCGATATTAGAGTCGGATTTGGCGAAGTCACCACTAAAGTATTGCCGGCTAAATAATCTAGGTGGTTGAGCGTAGTCGAAACCACTGTGAATTTAATGTGACATCGACTACGCTCAGTCACCTTTATAATAATTAAATAGATTTCCACCTTCGTGGAAATGATATAGAATAGAATTGATGATCAAAACCTTAGATCCAAAAACGTTATCCCAACCAGAACTTTATAGTATCATGTCCACTGCCATTGCGCCGCGGCCCATTTGCTTTGCGAGTACAATGGACAAGGAAGGCAACGTGAACCTAAGCCCTTTTAGTTTTTTCAACATGTTCAGCTCCAGTCCACCGGTTATGATATTTTCACCGGCCCGAAGCGGTAGGGACAATTCCCTAAAACATACCCATCAAAATGTGGTGGAAGTGCCCCAAGTGGTTATCAATGTGGTGAACCATGCCATGGCCGAGCAAATGTCGCTCTCGAGCACGGCGTATGACAAAGGGGTGAACGAATTCGTGAAAGCAGGTTTTACCCAAGTCCCAAGTGTAAAAGTGAAACCGCCACGTGTGGGCGAAGCTCCCGTATCTTTTGAATGTACCGTTTTGGAAGTGGTTGAACTGGCACAAACACCGGGTGCCGGAAACTTGGTCATTGTGCAGGTTGATATGATCCATGTAAACGATGATTACTTTACCAATGGGGTGCTGGACACCGAAAAACTGGATTTGGTGGGCCGTATGGGTGGCAACTGGTACATCCGGGCCATCAGGGAATCGTTGTTTGAGATTCCGAAACCCATCCGTACCCATGGCATTGGTGTGGATGCCTTGCCCAAAGGCATTCGGGAAAGTACGGTGCTTACCGGTAACAATTTAGGTCGCTTGGGAAATCTGGAACGTGTACCTTCTACGAAGGAAATAAAAGCGATCATTGAGAAGGAAGGTTTAGAAAAAGCTTCCAAGTCCGAGTTGCATACCCTGGCCCAACAACTTTTGGAGGATGGTTATACAGAAAAGGCGATGGCGTATTTGTTATATGCTGAAAGTTTATAAAATTCGAAAAAGATGTCGGAAAAGAAATCTTACTGCTGTGAAATGATGGAAAACAACACAGCATTTAATTGTGAATTACACATAGATAAATATGAATGCCCAGATACTTTGATTGACTACAATCCAAAATCAAATTATTATTCAATTATTATCCATGACGGTGGAACTTCAGGAATTGAAATCAACTTTTGTCCATGGTGTGGAACTAAACTTTAAAATTAGTCAACACTAAAGTTTGAACAAACCATGAAAAAAACCATCGAATCCATATTTAAACCCCATTTGGTTCCCAAAGAGGTCTATAAAGGCGGAAAGAATATACCGGCTTCCCTTAAAAAAATCTATAAGCTTTCTTCCAACGAGAATCCTTTGGGCGCATCGCCCAAGGCCATCGCTGCCATGAAAGCTGCCTTGGACAAAATAGATGTTTACCCAGACCAGACCGATATTCGTTTGCGTGAAGCACTGGCCCAAGATTTTGAGGGTCAACTGGCTGCTGATCAATTTTTATGTGGCAATAGCGGTTCGGAGGTGATAGATATAATCCTGCGGGCTTTTCTCAATGAGGGTGACGAGGTGATTTTTTCCAATCCCTGCTTCCTGCCCTATTCCGTTTTTTCCCGTTGGTATGGTGCTAAACAAATTGATGTCCCGCTATTGGCTCCCAACTATGATTTAGATGTGGAAAATATTTTAAATGCCATTACAGAACGGACGAAAATCATCTTTTTGACCAGTCCCAACAACCCAACGGGAACTTATATTCCCAAAGCGGTATTGGATGATTTTTTCAATTGGGTTCCCAGAAATATTGTTATAGTGTTTGATGAGGTGTATCGCCATTTTGCCGATGCTGAGGATTACGTCACTGCATTGCCCTATGTTTTGGAAGGCCACAATGTCATTGGACTCAACAGTTTTTCCAAAACCTACGGTCTCGCAGGGCAGCGTATTGGGTATGGGTACACCACAGCCACTATTGCCAACTATGTTCGCTTGATCCAAAAACCATTTTTGTTACCCTTAACCTCAATAGAAGCGGCCATTGGAGCGTTGAACGATACGGAATTCATAGCTGAAACTGTGAAAACGGTGAGAGAAGGCAGAACGTTTATCGCCAAAGCATTTGATGAATTGGGCATTACCTACTGGCCAACCCAAGCCAATTTTTTTATCATTGACCCGCCCTTTCCCGAAATGGAGTTCACGGACAAGATGATGGAGGAAGGCATTATGGTCAGACCAGTTTCGCAATTTGGAGCCCCGGGAAAGGTGCGGATCACCATTGGCAATAAAGAAGCCAATGAGGCTTTGGTTAACGCGTTGCGGAAAATAATGGGTGCGTGACCATCATGCTGAATTTAGTTCAACATCCATGTAAAATGAATGTCAGTTCGAGTTTTTCCAATAGGAAAAGTATCAAGAACTGCTTTCTTTTTTTTCCCAGTTTAAATTCTTGATACAGTTTTTTGTTCCACTCCAAAAACCGCTCGAATTGACAAGGTTACTTTACAATACAAACCTGTAGGTTGCTTTCAACAAAAAGATATTCTGTGGCTTTTGACCAAAAATATTATCGCCCAAACTGGGTAAAAGTCCATTACTAGGGTCACCATCCCGGGATACATCTTGAGACCACACTAAAAATATTTCCGAACCTGGAATATACTCCCACCGAATTACCAAATTGGAACGAAACTGCACAAAAGAAAAATCGGGGTCATCAAAATTAAAGTCTTCAACGCCGTCCATATCCTCATCCACGGAATATACCCCATCAGCCAGTTCAACCTGATTGGAGCCGTAACCCATGAACCTATCTTCAAATACTTTTTCGGTTGGATTGGTGACATGCTTAAAATTGGAATATCGTCCGCGGGAAATAAAAGGTTGCCCCCAATATTGAATGGTTAAGTTGGGATTTATAGTATAGTTTAAGCGAACCGACATGCTCAAAGTCCGCTGGTCAATCTCCCCATTAAGATATCGTGGCGAACCATTGACAGCATCAAAATTATCTATGAACTGAAGTTTATCATGATTGATTCGCAGTGAGGGAAACGCAGAAATTCTCAGCGCGTTGATGGGTTGGTAGTTGATTCCGCCTTCCATATAATAGGATTTGTAGGAGTTGTCCAAAGCCTTTCTTCCATTATGGAAAAAAGCAAATTGGACTTTCTTACGGTTATCGGTTTCAATATTGTTCCAAAAACTTACCCAAGGTGATAGTCGTAATCTAGGTCCACCGCGAAGCGCAAAATTGGAATACTCAATGGGAGCATAGTTCAATCCAATATTCGTGAACCAGTTGCCCTTCCAGTTTTGCCAGCTATTAGTATTGAATTGCATGTAATTATGATTGCCCCCAAAATCCCAGGCCGTCCAATGATTGTAATTAATGCCGAATTGTCTGAAGGTCTTATCCGGTTTTAGGGTTCGATATCCAATCCAAGTGTAATGGCGTATATCATCAGATTGTCGTTGAAATCCAATATCGTTGAGTTCGAGCTCGGGGGAGCGCCAAGTGCCTCCACTTTCAAATCTAAAATTACCTTTGCCCAATTTTCCTATCTGAAGATTCCCGGCAGTCCCGGTTAAATTGGTTCGGGTTGAATCCAACTGTAGGTAATCGGCATCGACCCGTTGGAACAAGTGCGTAATGGACTCTTGGGTATTTTTGATGGCCTCAACGCCTCCTGTTACATGACTAAAGGTGACATTACCTCCAAAATACCAGTCCCTATTGTTCCATTGGTGTTTAAAATCCAAGCCTCCCGTAAACGCTGATTTGTGGAGAAAATTCAATTCTTCAGGTAGTTGCTCTCTGTTGGTAGCGGTAAAAATTCCACCGATATAGGAATTCCGGTCATTGAAATCCTTCTGGAGCCTACCCACAAAATAATTGGTCAAAGGTTCCACCATTTCCTTTCTAGGCCCCCCGTTATCGGAGACAATGGTGGCCGTTCGTTGAGCGGTAACACTTTCCAACACACCTATGGCCCAGCCATTTTTGGTCTTCCCACTGAATTTGGCTGCTCCAATGATGGGTGTATTGTCCGGTTGATCCACAAACTCACCATCATCAGTATCAGGATAGCCTTGTGGACTTCTTCCAATTCGTCTGGAATAAAAAATATTATCCGACCCGAAAGTGTTCCCAGCCTCAGACTGCGACACATTAAAATCGAAAATATTCTTGTTCTCCACAAAAAAGGGGCGTCGCTCTTGAAAGAAAATCTGGAATCCATCTAGAGCAATAGCAGAGGGGTCGGCATCCACTTGACCAAAATCCGGGTTAACGGTCAAATCCAACGTAAGATCATTGGTAATACCTATTTTGGCATCCAACCCTACTGTGATGTCATCTTCGCTTCCATCTTGAAAAGGGTTGCCTTCTTCAGGTTCGTAAGTCTCCGTCTTGGCCACGGTGTAGGGCTGTATTTCCAATTGGCGCTGCGGCTGAATATTCTTGAGACCGTGCAACTCTCCAAACTCGCTGGTCCATCCTGCTGCGTCTCGTGGAAGGCGTTGCCATACCGAACGCTCTTCATTCCTAAAATACCGGCGCATGATCTGCAATCCCCACACCTGATTCTCAGCCTGTCCAAACTTAATCTGGCTGAGCGGAATACGCATTTCGGCGGTCCACCCTTCTTCATCAGTATGGGTTTTCACATACCAAATAGGGTTCCAGCTATCATCCTCATTGTTGCCATTATTGGAACCAAGAACATCGCCCTTTACCCCAGCAGCTGTTACAATGAAACCGAAAGAGGTGCGCTTATCGTGGTAACTATCGATAAAAATACCTATCCAATCCCCTTCAAAACCGTCTCGTCTGGACAAGCGCTTTTCAATTTTGTCTGGTTCGGTGTCAAAACAGCGTATCCCTACGTACAATGATTTTTGATCGTACAGTATTTTAAAGGCTGACTGCTGCCCAGGTGGGGTGTTCTCATCGGGTCGTTGCTCTATGAAATTGTCGCCCCATTCCACTAAATCCCAGGCGGTGTCATTCAACAGCCCATCTATTTCAGGAGCATCTTCGGAATCCAAGGATTGGGTCATGTATATTTTTTTTGGAACTACGTTGGTGGAATCTTGGGCGTGATTGATTAAGGCATAAAAAGAGCAGGTGAGAAAAAGGCAGAATTGCTTCACTGATTTGTTGTTGATTGATTGATGTAACTGATAGACCCGTAAAAATTGGAACTGTTACATGACCAAATCCATTTAGGTTTTTTTTAACATTTCAACTACAGGATGAAGCCTGAATTTGAACCCATGAAACCGTAAATAAAAAAAGAGAAAAAATAATCCCAATCAACCGTTTGTAATTCAATCTAATAATTGTACATTTGCAGCCCGTTTATCGGGATAGGTTATTAAAATCAATATTTTTAGAGAAGTGGACACATTAAGTTATAAGACTATTTCCGCCAATAAAGCTACCGTTGACAAGCAATGGTTATTGGTTGATGCTGAAGGACAGACCTTGGGAAGATTGGCGTCAAAAGTAGCCAAGTTGCTTAGGGGAAAATACAAGACCAATTACACTCCCCATGTAGATTGTGGTGATAATGTGGTAATCATCAATGCCGAAAAAATAAATCTATCCGGCAATAAGTGGGATGACAAAGAATATATTCGCTATACAGGTTATCCAGGCGGTCAGCGTTCTGCTACTGCCAAAGAGGTTTTGGCCAAACACCCAGAGCGTATCATTGAAAATTCTGTAAAAGGAATGTTGCCCAAAAACAAGTTGGGCGCTGACCTTTTTAGAAATTTAAAAGTATA
The DNA here is from genome assembly GCF_040705235.1 of Allomuricauda sp. ANG21. Classification (NCBI taxonomy): domain Bacteria; kingdom Pseudomonadati; phylum Bacteroidota; class Flavobacteriia; order Flavobacteriales; family Flavobacteriaceae; genus Allomuricauda; species Allomuricauda sp. ANG21. The sequence continues at coordinate 436,857 of NZ_JBFCVT010000001.1, forward strand.
TGCCGGTGCCGAACATGGTCAAGAAGCCCAAAAACCAAAAGCAATCAACTTAAACGACTACAAATAATGGAAGTGGTTCATAAGATAGGTAGAAGAAAAACTGCCGTGGCACGGGTTTATGTTTCTGAAGGAAAAGGAAACATCACCATCAACAAAAGAGACTTGAACGAGTACTTTACCACAGGTACACTACAATACAAAGTAAAGCAAGCTTTCACCTTGACCGATACCGAAGATGCTTACGACGTAAAAGTAAATGTTTACGGAGGCGGAATCACAGGTCAGGCAGAAGCTATTCGATTGGCATTGTCCAGGGCAATGTGCGAAATCGATGCTGAGAACAGAGGAATTCTTAAGCCAGAAGGTCTATTGACAAGAGATCCAAGAATGGTGGAAAGAAAGAAATTCGGACAGAAGAAAGCCCGTAAGAAATTCCAGTTCTCCAAACGTTAATATTTCGGTGCCTTTGGCACCACTATATAAGTTCATTGAAAACCCTGAAAATTGTTTCAGGGTTAAATTTTTAACCAAGTTGTCGTTGTTCCAAAAAGGAAAAAACAATTCGACTTTTTGGAATTTAGTTTAGCATCTAAATGGGCTGGGCGAACGTAGGTGACCACCATTCCATTGCTACTACAACGGAACGTAAACTAAGTACAAGAAATGGCAAGTAAAATTGAAGTAAAAGACTTACTGGAAGCAGGTGTGCATTTTGGACACCTAACACGAAAGTGGAACCCCAACATGGCGCCCTACATCTACATGGAGCGCAATGGTATCCACGTTATCAACCTTTACAAAACAGTAGCAAAATTGGAGGAAGCCAACGAGGCCCTTAAAAAAATTGCTGCCTCTGGACGTAAAATCCTTTTTGTAGCCACAAAAAAACAAGCCAAGGACATTGTTGCAGACAAAGTATCCAAAGTAAACATGCCGTACATCACCGAAAGATGGCCTGGTGGTATGTTGACCAACTTTGTCACTATCCGTAAAGCTGTTAAGAAAATGGCCGCCATTGACCGTATGAAAAAAGATGGTACGTTCAACACCCTTTCCAAAAAGGAAAGATTGCAAGTAGACCGTCTACGTGCAAAATTGGACAAAAACTTGGGTTCTATCGCCGACATGACCCGTTTGCCCGGTGCCATCTTTATTGTGGACACCATGCGTGAGCACATTGCTGTGAAAGAGGCTCAAAAATTGAACATACCAATTTTTGCCATGGTCGATACCAATTCTGACCCAAGACCTATCGATTTTGTGATTCCCGCCAATGACGATGCCGGAAAATCCATTGAAGCGATTTTGGAAGAAGTGACTAAAGCAGTTGCCGAAGGTTTGGCTGAGCGCAAAAATGATAAACAAGACGATAAGGAGGAAGAGGAAGAAGTAGTTGCAAAAACTGTTGTTTCTGATGACGATGATGACGATGTAGTTGAGAAAAAAGCACCAAAGAAAGCTAAGCCTACAGCTAAGAAAGAGGAAAAGCCTGCTGCCAAAAAAGAGGAGAAGGTTGTAGAAAAGAAAGAAGAGAAAGCTGCTGAGCCCGCTAAAAAGAAGGAAGCAGCCAAAGCAGACGACTTGACCAAAGTTGAAGGTATTGGACCTAAAGCTGCTGAAGCCATTGTAAACAGCGGAATTGCTACTTACGCAGAATTGGCCAAAGCTGACCCTGAGAAAATCAAGGAAATTTTGACCGAGGCCAGCTCAAACTTGGCCCACTTGGACCCTACTTCTTGGCCAAAACAAGCTAAAATGGCTGCAGATGGAAAATGGGATGAATTAAAAGAATGGCAAGACAGTGTAAAAGGGGGAGTTGAATAATTCAACCTTGATTTAACATTGTCCTAAACCAAAACACTTTAATAGTGTTTTACTTTACAATAATTTTTAAAAGCATAAAAAATGGCAAAGATTACCGCCGCTGAGGTAAATAAATTAAGACAGACCACCGGAGCTGGAATGATGGATTGTAAAAAAGCTTTGGTTGAGGCTGATGGTGATTTTGATAAAGCAATTGAAATTCTAAGAAAGAAAGGTCAAAAAGTTGCAGCGAACAGAGCTGACAGAGATTCTTCTGAAGGTGCCGCTATCGCAAAGGTAAATGATGACAACACCCAAGGTGTGATCATCTCATTAAACTGTGAAACCGACTTTGTTGCCAAAAACGAAAGCTTTGTGAAATTAGCCACAGAACTGGCAGACCTAGCTTTGGGCTTTGATAGTAAGGATGATTTCCTTGCGGCCTCTTTCAACGGCATGACTGTTTCCGATAAGTTGACAGAACAAACTGGTGTTATCGGGGAGAAAATCGAAATTGGCAGTTTTGAGAAATTGAGTGCTCCCTTTGTTGGATCTTACATCCACGCAGGTAACAAAATTGCAACTTTAGTTGGGTTGTCTGCAAACGTTGATGGTGCCGCTGAAGCCGCAAAAGATGTTGCCATGCAAGCTGCTGCCATGAACCCGGTTGCCCTTAACGAAGAAGGTGTTGACCAATCTGTTATCGACAAAGAAATTGAGATTGCCAAAGATCAATTGCGTCAAGAAGGAAAGCCAGAGGAAATGTTGGACAACATTGCCAAAGGTAAATTGAAGCGTTTCTTTAAAGACAACACCTTGGTGAACCAAGATTTTATCAAAGATAGTAAGCAGAGTGTAGCCCAATACGTGAAATCCGTAAACGGAGATTTGACCGTTACCGGTTTTTCTAGAGTAGCTTTGGGATAAGTATTTAAATATTACACATAAAAAAAGCACCTTTTTAAGGTGCTTTTTTTGTTTTTGGACTTTCTGTTATTTCGCTTTTATTAAGATATCACCATTGAACGTCTTGAACAGCAATTCAGGGCCACCACCATTGATCTTTCCCCTCACCCATTGTTCCAAGGTAACTTTATAACTTCCAGAGCCTTGCTTTTTATCCACTTCCGGCTTGCTTTCTGTTAGAGCCATATCAAAATCAGTATACACATCACCCATATCTGATTTTGCCTTTACGTTGGCCTTTAACGATTTTGGAAAAGTAACCTCTACATTCCCATTAAAGCTGCTGAATACCATATTCGCCGAATTGTCTATGGCTTTAAAATCAACCTTAACAACTCCATTGGTGGTATCTGCTGAAACTGCTCCTTCCACATTTTCAAGCGTAATGCTTCCATTAACATTACTGATTTCCAAATCACCCTTTACTCCACTTACGTCAATGTCCCCGTTGTTCACAGTACTCAACTTTAACGAAAAGCTATAGGGCACTTTTATTTCAAAATCAGTTTTTCGGTTCCATACTTCATTGTCTATCTCCACCACATTGTTGCTCTCCTCTGCACTTATGTTCAATCCCGATCCACCAATGCGTTTCATTCCATTTTTGGTTGAAGAGGAATTATCACCATCCATCACCGAAACTTTTACAATCACTTCCTTACCTTCATAACCTTCCACCGAAATGGAACCACTGATTTGATCTAGTTCCAATTTGCCCGCTTTGCTAGGATTGCTCAAAGGCACCGTAAATAAATCTATTTCCTTTTGTTGCCCTACTACTGCATTTGTCACAAGAAGTAGCATTACTATAACTATTGCTCTCATCATTTATATTTTTTTAATGAATACATCTCCATTCAAGGTTTCTATATCAAAGTCCACTTGCCCACTTCCAATTTGCACAACCGGATTGGCTTCAAACTTATACTTGGGTTTGTTGTTATCACCAGTATTTTTGCTTGTTTTTACAAACTGTTTGCTCACATCAAAATCGGTGTACATTTCCCCGTTCATAGTCTTAAAAGAAATATTGGCTGAAAGTGATTTCTGAAAGGCTATGGTGATATCTCCGTTTAGGGAATGATACATGGATTCCTCCGTAGGGTTTTCCGCATACGAAATGTCCACCTTACCGTTGATACAACTCACCTTTGTTTTCCCTGCAATATTGCTCAAACTGATTCCACCGTTGATGTTCTCCGCAATAATGGACTTGCTCCGGATGTTTTTTACATCAATGACTCCATTATTGACTGTGCTTACATTGACCTGTACCGTATTGGGAACCTTTATGGTAAAATTTAAATTATGATCGTACGGTATATCACCATTATCATTACACCAATTATACCGAAGCTTGTCGGTATCAAAATTGATATAGGGTGCATCCGGATGAAAAATGATGCGATTATCCTCCTGAATGATTTTGAGTTGCAACTCCTTCTTTCCCAGCTCCAAATCTTCCGAATTGCGCGCCATGATTTTTCGCTCCACTTCCAAAATGACCTTGCTCCCTTGGTATCCCTCAACATTTACCGACCCAAATACATTCTTCACCACCACCGTATTATTACTACTGTTACTAAATGGAAGTTCCTTTGTAATGGTCTCCTTAAACTCTTTTTGCTGTGCTTTTACACTTGGCGTCCATACCCATAGGCACAGACACAACATGACAACTAACTGTTTCATCTTTCTAAAATTTAACTGTTCGTAATTTGATTTTACCCTTTAGGGTAGATTGATAAATAAACTATATGATTGATTCTATACTACTCTCAATACGCTTCTTCACGGTGGTGTCCAACTGCTTTTCCTTCAGCAATTTTTTGAAGGGCTCAATAGATGATTTTTCCTGCAGGGCTACCATAAGATTAGCCAAGGTTATCTGCAAAATGGGCGACTCTTGGCTTGGAATGGACTGTACCAACCCTTGCCGCACCATGGGATTGTCCACATAACTCGTCAAAGATTCAATGGCGGCCAAACGCACATTTACATTGGAATCATTGTTCAAAGTTTGTAAAAGGGCCTGGATCACAATTTCATCAGCATTCTCAAATTTGTTGGCCTCACTTACCCCTTGCAATCGCTGATTGGCAGAAGGCTGCTCAAGTAAAGTCAACACCAATTTTTGACGTACTTCTTCAGTTTCATTGTTGGAAACTGTGGTTTCAATAGGTTTTGGTTGTTGGGGTGAGCTCAAATAATACCCAACACCCAACCCAATGGCCAACAGAAGAATCCCATAGGCCAGTTGCGGCCTGAACACCGTGAAAATCCCATCCCAAAATGGCTTTTTGGTTTCTTTCTTCTTGTTCCTTTCCATCTCATCGGAAAGCATGGAAAAGAAAGCTTCATCCATTTGCGGAGAAATTTCCGGAGTGTCAAGATTTTCAATCAATTCCCATGACGCCAGCAAGGCTTTGTATTTCTCGTCATATTCTGGATTCTCGGCGAGAAACTTTTCAAAGTCCTTGGTCTCCTTAGGCGACATTGTTCCGCTCATAAAATCCATCGCCTGTATTTCAAACTTTTCTTGGTCCATCATCTTGTTTCCAGTTGTAAAAAAATAGTTTTTAAATCCTTTAAGGCCCTGTGCACCCTCACCTTGGCTGCTCCCTCTGTACAACCCAGTATCTCTCCTATTTCATAGAACTTCAATTCCCGATATTTACTCAACAACAATATTTCCCTCTTATCAACAGGTAAAAGATTGAGGGCCTTTTTCACTAAAAAAACATTTCCCTGTTGTTCTAAAGCTTCATTAAGACCATCTTCTGAACCTATATTGGCGTCTTCTGGAGAAATTCCTGGGGACACCCTTTGCTTCTTCGCTTTTTTATGGTAATCGTAATTCACATTTCGGGCCATCTGGAACATCCAAGCCGCAAAAGACCCTTCCCCTGTATAGGATTTCCGATATTTAAGGATGCGCACAAAAACGTTTTGTACCAAGTCCTCACTTACTGACGGGTTGTTTCCCAAATTGTAGAAAAATCCGAATAGCCTTTTCTTATGCCGCTCATAGAGCAAGCCCAACTTGTTCAAGTCTCCATTTTTCACTTGCATCATTAAAGTGTTGTCGGTCAGGTTTTGCAATTCCGTGGTCTTTGGTCTACTGGAGGATATACTTTAGTTTTTTAAAAAGGTTACAGAATGTAGGGATTTTTTGCGCTAAGCCTTCTAAGTCCCCTTCCTTTTTCAATGGTTTCCCATAAATATTTTTGATTATTTTTGTCCGAACTTCAAGACACCCTCAATGCAATACAAAAGAATTCTGTTAAAACTTAGTGGCGAAGCCCTCATGGGCGAAAAGCAGTACGGTATTGATGCCAAACGGTTGGCGGAATATGCCGAGGACATCAAATCCGTAGTGGATAAGGGTATTGAGGTTGCTATTGTCATTGGCGGTGGAAATATTTTTAGGGGTCTTGCGGGAACCAGCCAAGGAATGGACCGGGTTCAGGGAGATCACATGGGCATGTTGGCCACCGTGATCAATGGTTTAGCGCTCCAAAGTGCCTTGGAGCACCAAGGGGTTGAGACGCGATTGCAATCCGCCATAAAAATCAATGAAGTGGCCGAACCTTTCATCCGAAGAAGAGCTGTTCGCCACTTGGAAAAAGGAAGAGTCGTTATTTTTGGAGGTGGTACCGGTAACCCCTATTTTACAACAGATTCTGCTGCGGTATTGCGGGCCATTGAAATCAATGCCGATGTTATCCTAAAAGGCACCCGTGTTGATGGCATTTATACCTCTGACCCAGAGAAGGACAAAAGCGCAACAAAGTTTGATTCACTTTCTTTCAAGGAAGTACTTTCTAAAGGGCTTAAGGTCATGGATACCACAGCATTTACACTAAGTCAGGAAAATGAGTTGCCCATTGTTGTTTTTGATATGAACACGCGGGGCAATCTTATGAAAATAGTTTCCGGTGAAAACATTGGAACCGTTGTCAATATCTAAGTTGGCATATACTTTGATTTTGGATTATAAATTTTAAAAATTATGGACGAAGAGGTTAAATTTATTTTGGACACTACCAAAGAAAGCATGGATGCGAGCATTTCCCACTTGGAAAAAGCTTTGGTTAAAATTCGTGCAGGTAAAGCAAGTCCAATGATGCTCTCCACGGTAATGGTGGAATACTATGGCTCCCAAACCCCACTCTCCCAAGTATCCAACATCAACACCCCAGATGCAAGGACCATTTCCGTGCAACCGTGGGAAAAGAATCTTTTGGGCGAAATTGAAACGGCCATTATGAACGCCAATTTGGGCTTTAACCCCATGAACAATGGTGAAATGGTCATCATCAACGTCCCACCATTAACGGAGGAACGACGTATACAATTGGTTAAACAGGCCAAAGCAGAAGCAGAAGATGCCAAAGTAAGTGTGAGAAGTGCCAGACAAGATGCCAACAAAGAACTTAAAGCCTTGGATATATCCGAAGATTTGTTGAGCAATGCCGAAGTCGATGTCCAAGAACTCACCGATTCCTACAGCAAAAAAATAGATGCTATTTTGGCCAACAAGGAAGCTGAAATCATGAAGGTATAAAACCCCTATATTGATTCTACTGTTTCCTAGGAACACAGCTTATCATTTTCTACCTTTGCGCCCAACAAAACCCAAATGGTAGCAAAGCTCACTAAAGGATTTTGGCCTAAGGTCTCACGTATTATTCTTCGCAATAGAATTCTCATTCTCGTTGCCATTGTCGGGTTCACCGTTTTTTTGGCCCTACAATGGAAAAACATGCAGTTTTCCAATACCGAGGCCAATATTCTTCCTGACGACCATCCTGCTACCATAGAATACAATGCCTTTACCAAAGTTTTTGGGGAAGAAGGCAATGCCATTGTAATAGCCGTTCGGGATTCCGCGCTGTTCACCCCTACAAACTTCAACCGCTGGAACAAACTCAGCAAGCAATTGGATGCTTTTCCAGAAATTGATTTTGTGGTTTCCACGGACAATCTTCGGGTATTGGTAAAAGATAATGAAGCACAGGCTTTTGTTATGGAGCCCTTCATCAAAAGTCCGCCTAAGACCCAAAAAGAGGTGGACACCCTTATCAACCACCTTTTCAATGAGCTTCCTTTTTACGACAATTTAGTCTACAACCCAAAAAGCGGCACCATACAAACTGTTGCTTATTTGGATAAGGACATTATGAATACTGAGGTTCGGAACCAGTTTATTTTGAATGATCTTGGTGATTTGGTGAAAGCTTTTGAGGAAGAGACCCAGCTGGATGTGCACGTCTCCGGAATGCCATACATAAGAACTTGGAACACCAAATCCATTGTGGACGAAATTGGAGTTTTCATTTTGGCGGCCCTTTTGGTTACTTCTCTGATATTCTTCTTCTTTTTCAGAAGCTTTAGAGCCACCTTCATTTCCATGTGCGTTGTTATTATTGGTGTGATGTGGGCCTTTGGATTTTTGGGACTATTAAAATACGAGGTCACCATTCTAACCGCATTGATTCCTCCTTTGATTATCGTAATTGGAATACCCAACTGCATATTCCTTATCAATAAATATCAGCAAGAGGTCAAAAAACACGGAAACCAAGCACTGTCCCTGCAACGGGTCATTTCTAAAATTGGCAACGCCACCTTAATGACCAATATTACCACAGCTTCCGGGTTCGCCACCTTCATTATTTTGGATAGCGACCTGCTTAAAGAATTTGGCATTGTGGCCTCCATCAACATTGTGGGCATTTTTATCCTTTCCCTATTGATTATCCCCATCATATACAGCTTCATGCCACTTCCCAAGACCAAACACCTGAAGCACCTGAATAAAAAGTGGATTGACTTTTTTGTGAACCGCATGGAAAGTATTGTCCGAAACCATAGAATTGCCGTCTATCTAGTCACTGTTGGTGTTCTGGTTTTGAGCATCATCGGCATTTATCAAATAAAAATTACAGGGAGCAGGATTGAAGACCTTCCCAAAAACACTCACTTTTTTAAGGACATTCGTTTTTTTGAACAAGAGTTTGATGGTATTATGCCCATGGAAATTGTTGTGGATACAGAACGCAAAAATGGGATCATTAAACCTGCTACTCTTAAACGGATGGACCGATTGGGATCGGTCATCGATGAAATTCCGGAGCTTTCCCGGCCATTGTCCGTTGTAGATTTGATCAAATATTCAAAACAGGCGTTTTACAATGGCATCCCAAAGTATTATCAGTTGCCCACATCCCAAGAGAATACGTTTATCATGGATGTGGCTCGAAAATCGTCCAGCGATGGAGACCTGTTAAAAAGTTTCGTGGACAGTACAGGTCAAACTGCTCGTTTAACCACCTACATGCGCGACGTAAAGATTGACCGCATGGAGGAAATAGAAGAAGATGTACAACAGGCCATCAACAAGTTTTTTCCTTCGGAGCGTTTTAAGGTTTTTATGACCGGAAAGGCACTTTTATTTTTAAAGGGGACCAAATATTTGGTCAAAAATCTTTTGTTATCCCTTGCTTTGGCCATCGGTTTGATTTCCATTTTTATGGCCTACTTGTTTCGCTCCTTCCGAATGGTGATTATCTCATTGGTGCCCAATTTGCTCCCGTTGGTCATCACGGCAGGTGTAATGGGTTATTTGGGCGTTCCAATTAAACCCTCCACCATTTTGGTGTTCAGTATCGCTTTTGGCATTTCAGTGGACGACACCATTCACTTTCTGGCCAAATATAGGCAGGAACTGGCCGCACACAAGTGGCATATTAAGCGCTCAGTATACGCTGCTCTGCGCGAAACCGGGGTAAGTATGTTCTATACCTCCATTGTGCTTTTCTTTGGCTTTTCAGTATTCATTATCTCCAGTTTTGGAGGCACAAAGGCACTAGGTGGACTAGTATCTGCAACCCTTCTGTTTGCCATGCTTTCCAATTTGATTTTACTACCGTCACTGCTCTTATCCTTGGAACGGAGTATTGCGAACAAACAGGTCCTCAAAGAACCCCAAATCGATATTTTGCCACAGGAAGAGGATAACCTCAAGGACAAATAATCCTAGGGAATGCCATAAATATGGCAATTCCATTGCCCTCATTTTTGATCAAAAACCTATCTTTACCCATTAAATTACGATAGCTTGACAATGACATCTTATTCCATAAAAGAATTGCTGGAAAAGCAGCCCGTAGGAGAACCTGTTGAAGTAAATGGATGGGTAAAAACATTTAGGAGTAACCGATTTATAGCCTTGAACGACGGCTCAACCCTGCACAATATTCAATGTGTGGTGGATTTTGAAAATTTGGATGAGACCATCCTTAAACAAATCACTACGGGGGCAGCCTTAAAAATATCCGGTACGCTGGAAGAAAGTCAAGGTAAGGGACAAAGTGTGGAGATTCAGGCAACTGATATTTTTGTTCATGGTACCGCCGATCCGGAAACCTACCCCATTCAACCAAAAAAGCACTCTTTGGAATTCTTGCGTGAAAAGGCACATTTGCGGGTACGGACAAATACATTTTCAGCCGTAATGCGTGTTCGTTCAGCATTGTCTTTTGCTATTCACAGCTATTTTCAGCAAAATGGATTCTATTATTTCCATGCCCCCATCATCACTGGGTCTGATGCCGAAGGTGCTGGTGAGATGTTTCAGGTGACCACTTTGGATGCCAAGAACCCTCCTATTGACGAGCAAGGCAATGTGGATTATTCCGAGGATTTTTTTGGAAAAGAGACTAACCTAACCGTTTCCGGACAATTGGAAGCCGAAACCTACGCCATGGGCTTGGGCAAAGTATACACCTTTGGTCCAACCTTTAGGGCGGAGAACTCCAACACATCGAGACACTTGGCCGAATTTTGGATGATTGAACCTGAAATGGCCTTTTATGATTTGGATGCCAATATGGACTTGGCGGAAGACTTCATTAAATGGATCATTCAATATGTTTTGGACAACTGTAAAGATGATCTTGACTTTTTAGAAAAACGTTTATTGGATGAGGAAAAAACCAAACCTCAAAATGAGCGTTCCGAGATGAACTTGACGGAGAAGTTGAAGTTTGTGGTCGAAAACAATTTTAAACGGGTTACCTATACGGAGGCCATCGATATTTTACGAAACAGCAAGCCCAACAAAAAGAAAAAATTCCAATACCCTATTGATGAATGGGGTGCTGACCTACAGAGCGAACACGAACGCTTTTTGGTGGAAAAACACTTTAAATGCCCCGTGATCCTTTTTGATTACCCAGCCAACATCAAGGCGTTTTACATGCGCTTGAACGAGGACGGAAAAACAGTACGGGCCATGGATGTTCTTTTCCCTGGTATTGGAGAAATTGTCGGGGGATCCCAACGTGAGGAACGTCTGGATGTACTTCAACAAAAAATAAAGGCGTTGGACATTGACGAGAAAGAACTCTGGTGGTATTTAGACCTAAGACGTTTTGGAACGGCTGTGCACAGTGGATTTGGACTTGGTTTTGAACGTATGGTGCAATTTGCCACGGGCATGGGCAACATTAGGGACGTAATCCCCTACCCTAGAACGCCGCAGAATGCGGAGTTTTAATTGGATTTCTTAAATTTATAAGAAGGACGATTGTAAATCAATCTGTATGCTGAAACAACATCTACAGTTTAAGCTCTCCCAAAAACTGTCTCCACAGCAGATTCAGCTCATGAAGCTCATTCAATTACCCACACAGGCTTTTGAGCAACGCTTGAAACAAGAGTTGGAAGAAAATCCTGCATTGGAAAGTGGAAAGGCGGAGAGCGAGGCTATGGATGATCCTTACGAGGACAGCTATGATGATTCAGCGGATAACGAGACCATTTCTGCGGAAGACATCAATATTGATGATTACTTAAGTGATGACGAAGTCCCGGATTACCGAACCCAGACCAGCAATTACAGTCCAGATGATGACGAAAAAAGTATTCCGTATGCGGCAGGGATTTCTTTTAACCAGTACTTGATCAATCAGCTAAACACGGTGTATTTGGATGATGAAGAGTGGGCCATTGCCGAATTTTTGGTGGGCAGCGTCGATGAGAGTGGGTACATCCGACGGCCGATTGCGGACATCATGGACGATTTGGCTTTTACACAGAACATCTATGTGGAGAAGGAAAAGATTGAGTCCGTATTGAAGGTAGTGCAAGAGTTGGACCCACCAGGTGTTGGTGCAAGGTCGCTGGATGAATGCCTCATCATTCAATTAAAGCGAAAGGAGCAAAAACCTGCCGTGGAACTGGCCATAACCATTTTGGAGAAGTCTTTTGACCAATTCACCAAGAAACATTATTCAAAGCTTATTCAAAAGCACCACATTAGCGAAGACGAGCTTAAAGAAGCCATTACAGAAATAGAACGGTTAAATCCCAAACCGGGTGGCTCGTATTCCGGTAACACCCGCATGATTGAGCATATCGTTCCCGATTTTTCCATTAAAATTGTGGATGGGGAACTGGAACTCACCCTTAACGGAAGAAACGCTCCAGAGCTGCATGTTTCCAAGGAATACAGCAACATGCTTCAGGGCTACAAGAATGCCAAGGAGAAGTCCAAATCGCAAAAGGATACCGTCCTTTTCATCAAGCAAAAATTGGACGCGGCCAAATGGTTCATTGATGCCATTAAGCAACGTCAGCAGACACTCTTTGTAACCATGAGTGCCATCATGAACTATCAGAAGGAGTACTTCATGACCGGAGATGAGCGAAAATTGCGCCCTATGATCTTAAAAGACATAGCGGATGAAATTGATATGGATGTCTCCACAGTTTCACGCGTGGCGAACAGCAAGTATGTAGACACACCTTATGGCACTAAACTTATAAAAGACTACTTCTCCGAAGCCATGAAAAATGAGCAAGGTGAAGATGTATCCACAAAAGAAATCAAGAAAATACTGGAAACCGTTATCAAGGATGAGCAGAAGCGAAAACCTCTAACGGATGATAAGTTGGCCAAAATTCTGAAGGAACGTGGCTATCCAATAGCTCGGAGAACTGTAGCCAAGTATCGGGAACAATTGGGAATTCCCGTGGCAAGGCTAAGAAAGGAAATCTAATGCGCCATCTATTCAACATTGTATCTTACCTCTTCCACCCTTTGTTTATACCCATTGGAGGCACCATTCTCTATTTTATAGTGGCGCCATACAGTACACTGGAGATACAAAGCGGCAACATTCTCCCCATTTTCATACTAACGGTCATCATTCCGATTATCTTTTTTTTGATTTTGAAGAATCTAGGCGTCATTCACTCTATATTTTTGCCCACCATTGAAGAACGAAAATACCCCCTCTATATCAGCTGTATTTTATTTTTGATGATTCTGTATAAGGTCATTCCCAATAATTACGTACATGAGCTTTTTTATTTTTTTACAGGGCTTTTAACAGCCACCGCAACCGCACTTATTCTTTTATTCTTAAAATTTAAGACCAGCATGCACCTTTTGGGTATGGGAAGCATTTTAATGTTCATGGTTGGGCTCAGCATACATTTTGAAGTGAATATTACGCTGGCCATAAGTCTCTTTGTACTGTTTACGGGGCTGGTAACAACTTCTAGACTCTACTTAAAGGCACATAATAGAGCGGAGCTGTTTATTGGTTTCCTGATTGGCTGTTGCTCACAACTGATTATTTTGAAGTATTGGCTATAGGATATAGAAAATAACGCCAATACGCAACACATTTAAATCGAGCGATTCTCCAGATTGGAGATCGGTGCCATTTTCCAACAAAGGATTAAGACCATAATAGGCATGCACGTTCCAAGTATTATAGCCAAAACTTAGGATAAGGCCGTATTGAAACTCATTGATATCAGGATTGGAGAATGCCATGGTACCATCTTCCATTACCGTGCGCGATCTGCCCGAAAAGACATAACCCAATTTGGCTCCTGCGTAGATTCGCCAAAACCTATATTCTTCAGCAGTGGAGGTACGCCACCTGAATTCAAAAGGCAGCTCAAGGGAATGGGTTCCCAGTTTATTTCTATTGAACTCGGAAGTATTCAACACTTCGTACGTAAGCTCATCACCACCTTGGACGGCCACCACATTACTGTAGTATGAATTTACCGCATACCCCAAACCAATGCCAATGCCAAAGTTCCGTCTTACATTCAAGGGAATATCCTTGATAAAGCCCAATTGTAGATTGTACGATAAGTTTCTCTGGACCGCATCAGTAGGCTTATTCAGCAGCAAGTTATATCCAAAGCCAATATAAAACTGATCTTCGAGATATCTGGAAAACTTCTTGTTATCCAATTCCAACGAATCTGATTGGGCTTTGAGATGTAACGAAGCCAACATCACTAGAAACACTATGAAATATCGCGACACTTTATGAACCATTTCAAATTTTAAACAAAAAACGCTCCAAATTAGTATTTGGAGCGTTTCCCACTAAATCTAAGCTATTGCCTACTGTAGATTGTTAAAAGCATTACCTTCATAGGTCGTATAATTAACCTTTAGGGCATTTACCTTTCTCAATTCCTGTTTAATGTCAGTGATAAGACCCATATTGGCATTCTTATCAACCTTAAGTGCAGTAGTCAATACGTTTTGAAGCTCTTGAGGCTTTTTTGCACGCTCAGCCAAAATATAGGACCCTACTTCGTCCACTTTGGCGAACTTATCGTTCAACTGAATCCTTGGTTCCGTTCCAAAAACCTTTTGGTATTCTTGGGTCGGCTTACCAACATAGATATAGATTACACGATCTTTCTTCTCCAATTTCTTTATCTCACTTGCATTGGGAAGTGTGTTTTCAACCAACAACGAACTATCCTTCATAGTGGTCACTGTCATAAAGAAGAACAACAACATAAAAACAATATCGGGCAATGAAGCCGTTGATACCGCAGGTAAATCACCTTCCTTCTTTTTATTAAACTTGGCCATACTGAATTATAGTTTTAATTAGTTGATGTTTCTGCTTCTGAAAGCTTTTGTGGAAACATATCTTGAACACGCTTCACTTTATCCTTCAAATCATCTCGAACGGATGAAGGTGTTTCAGGATTAAGGTACTCCGCTTCCATTTTGGTAAAATCCTGACCATACAATCTTTGGGCTTCGCGATTACGAAGATCGTTATAGGCCCCCACCAATTCATTCTGAACTGTAATATAGGTGCTATACTTTGTCTCCCTATCATTCTTCAAAGAGATAATGGCCTTACTAGGGTTGTCCGAGGAAGCCTGATCTTTCTTTCCTTTGCAATAGGTACATGACCCATCGGCATTATTTTCAAGAAACGCAACTGCAGCTTCTCTCAAATTTTCCAATTTCATCAGGTTATCCTCTACAAGCAACTGTCCATTTTTGTTGATGTTCACCGTAAAAATGTTCTTCTGCTTTATGATAACGTCTTCTTCTGGCGGCTCAATGGGCGGTAACATACGGTCCAATCCTGCATCTGTTTCAATGGTTGTGGTAACCAAGAAAAAGATAAGCAGCAAGAACGCGATGTCTGCCATGGAACCGGCATTAACCTCCGGGGCTCCTTTTCTTCTAGGCATAATTCAACTTTTTACTTAACAAACATTCTTTTCAAGCCTGGAAAAATCATTAGAACTACCGCAACGGCAGTAAGGATAAAAAATACATTCAATCCCATTCCAATGTTTTTTACAGTTCCTTCCGTAGTTTCAATACCCCTTTGGGACATTGTTTCAACCACAGCCATGTTATTTGAAGAAAGGCCGTATGAAATGGCTACAACAATAGCCAATCCGCCAAGGGCAAAAAGGGCCTTCTTTATACTACCGGGTGTGGTGAACAGTTTTGAAAGTCCAAAAAACAGTGCAGTCACAACCGCGATTGCCAACAAAAGGTACATGATAATGAACATAAAGTTCATGGCACCACTGTTGATGGCATCTGGGTCATCAGCTGATGGCAAGGAGAACCAAAGAACGGCTGCTACCAACCCGATGACAATGAGTATTATTTTTATAATCTTATTCATGATTCTCGATAGTTTTTGATTCGTAAATTACTTCTTGTGGGCTGCCAACATATCAATCAAGGCAATGGAAGAATCTTCCATGTCGTTTACGATACTATCGATTTTAGCAATGATATAGTTATAGAAAATCTGTAGGATAATCGCTGTGATCAAACCAAATACCGTAGTCAATAACGCCACCTGAATATCACCAGCAATCAAAGAGGCACTCAAGTTACCTACCGCAGCAATTTTCTGGAAGGCCGCGATCATACCGATTACCGTACCCATGAACCCAAGCATGGGCGCAATGGCGATGAACAAAGACAACCAAGAAACGTTTTTCTCCAATTGTCCCATTTGAACACCTCCGTAGGCAACAACAGCTTTCTCAGCAGACTCCAATCCTTCACCTGCTCTATCCAAACCTTGGTAATAGATGGAGGCAACGGGGCCTTTTGTGTTTCTACATACTTCTTTGGCCGCTTCTACACCACCGGAAGCCAAGGCGTCTTCAACCTGTTGCTTCAATTTAGCGGTATTGGTGGTCGCCAAATTCAAATAAATTATTCTTTCAATAGCAACTGCCAACCCCAAGATCAAACAAAGAAGTACAATTCCCATAAAGGCAGGACCTCCTTGGATAAATTGCTCTTTCAATACTTGGGTGAAACTTGGACTGGCCGCTTCTTCTTGCAACATTGCTGCAGATGCAGTTGTAGTTCCCAAAACAAACATTCCGGCAGCAGCCAGAGTAAAGGTTACTTTTTTCATTTTTCTTAAACTTAAATTTAGTTAGTTAATAATGTTAAAGATATAAAATTTTTGTAATTGTAAAACTAAAATACCTAGCAGAGAGGAAGGGATTCGAACCCTCGATACACTTTTGGTGTATACACACTTTCCAGGCGTGCGCCTTCGACCACTCGGCCACCTCTCTAATTCCTTTCTTGGGCCGACCAATAAACAAAAAAATAATCAGTTATAGAAATTTGAGGCGTTAATTTTACACCATCTCACCACGGAGTGGTGTTTCAAAAATTGTCTTGAACAACTTATCCGAGACACCTGTTCCCAAAAGGTACATTACCTTGGCAATTGCAGCTTCGGTTGTAATGTCCTTTCCATTAATAAGTTGCATTTCCCTGAGCTTTTCACTGGTCTCATAATGCCCCATGGAAACACTCCCTCCGGAGCATTGGGTTACGTTAATTATGTGCAGACCGCTTTTTACGGCATTTTTTAATTCTTGTAAAAACCATTCGTCCATTGGGGCATTCCCTGCGCCGTACGTTTCCAAAACCAAGGCTTTCAATTCAGGAATGTTCAAAACAGATTTGAGTACATTTTGGTTCAATCCCGGGAACAACTTTAAGATGGCCACACGGTCATCCATTTTTTTATGCACTTGAAGCTTTTTGTTTCGCTGTGGCCGGCTCAACAAATTGGCATGATGTACTTTTAGGTGCACTCCCGATTCCACCAAAGGCAGATGGTTGAGTGAGGCAAAAGCCTCAAAATGTTCTGCATTGATTTTGGTGGTCCGATTCCCACGATAGAGCTTATACTCAAAATACAGTCCCACTTCCTGTACTACAGGTTTACCTTTTTCTTTTAGCGATGCAATTTCAATGGAAGTAATCAGATTCTCTTTGGCATCCGTGCGCAAATCTCCAATGGGTAATTGCGATCCTGTAAAAATGACCGGTTTGTCCAGATTTTCCAGCATGAAACTTAGTGCCGATGCAGAATAACTCATGGTGTCGCTGCCGTGAAGCACCACAAACCCATCAAACGCCTCGTAGTTTTCTTCAATGAGGGAAGCAATCAACGCCCAGTATTTCGGATTCATTTTAGAGGAATCAATCGGTTCCTTAAAAGATACTCCCCTTAGAACACAATCCAATTGGTTCAATTCTGGGATGTTCTTAACCAACTCGTCAAAATTGAAAGCTTTAAGTGCACCGGTCTTATAATCTTTTACCATTCCAATGGTCCCTCCGGTATAGATGAGCAGTATGTTGGTTTTTTGTTTCATGGTTTAGATTCCGAATACTTCCTTTGAGTTATCAGTAGTGATTTGTGCAATAGCTTCCTCCGAAATATGATATAATGCAGAAAGCTTTTCCACCACCCTGCCAATATAGGCACTTTCATTGCGTTTTCCGCGATAGGGCGTTGGGGCCAAATAAGGGGAGTCGGTTTCTAGAACAATGTGTTTTAGGTCGATCTGGTTTATGAACTGGTCTATTTTACCATTTTTAAAGGTGACCACACCACCAATGCCCAGTTTCATATTGTAGGATAGGGCTTTATGGGCCTGTTCCAAGGTTCCCGTAAAGCAATGGAAAATCCCAAAAAGGTCCTCCCCTTTTTCCTGCTCCAAGGTCTCAAAAATTTCATCGAACGCATCCCTGCAATGAATCACAATGGGCAATTTATGCTTTTTTGCCAACCGAATCTGATATACAAACGCTTCTTGCTGCTGCTTCAAAAAGGTTTTATCCCAATATAGGTCGATGCCAATCTCACCCACAGCAAAGAATTTTCTTTTGGAGAGCCATTCTTCTACAAGCGCCAACTCTTCCTTATAGTTTTCCTTGACATGGGTGGGGTGCAAGCCCATCATTAAAAAGACATTATTGGGATAGTTGGATTCCAACTCTAACATGGACTGCATGTAGGAGGAATCAATAGCAGGAATGAAGAAACGTTCCACGCCAGCATCGAAGGCGCGTTGCATCATTGCTTTCTGGTCCTGCTCAAAAGCTTCACTATATAAATGAGTGTGGGTGTCGGTTATAATCATATTTCAGTCTTCATTTCTCCCAATTATATTTGTCCAAAATTTTCTCTCCAAATAGCCCACTAAATTTTTCTTGTTTCATCAACTGATAAATCTCAACTCCGACCAATATCAGAGGTGCTTTTGCAAAGCCACGTCCAAATTCTATATCAGTTCTATAAATCCCATTTTCAAGCGATTTGTTTTCCTTTAAACAAACAGGTGTTGCTCCAACTACTTCATTATATTCTTCACAAGATGCGTCAAACTCCAAGAATCTTGTTTTTCTCCTTTCACAATCAAACTCAACAATATACCCAACCTTTAAAAGGAAAAAATCAGGTTGGCTTTCGATATGATAAAATTTTAGTCCTTCTAGACCCATCTCAATGCAAAAATCTTTAAACCTTCTCGAAATAATAAGTGCTCCATCATAGGTATATGAAAAATCATATTTTACATATTTGATTTCAAAACTTTTAGAAATATATTTTTCTCTATGCTTTATGTAGTCCAAACACAAGCAAATTCCTTTTTGCTCCAATGATTCATTCAAAAATGAATCATTATCCTGCCCTTGCAAATAATATCCTAAAACAATATCATTTTGCATTATGAAACCTTAATGCTCCACAAAAATAGGTTTATCTTAGAGGTGGCAAAACTTTTAAGCACCCCTAAAGTCCCCTCAAGAGGACAGTTTATATATGACATCACTTAAAAAGTTTCTCAAATCAAAAGACTACACCAAGATTTCCATGGTGTTAACCGAGACCAACCACTTTGAAGTCGTGGCCAAAATCAATGGGGTTACAGGCAGATTTATTCTGGATACCGGTGCTTCCAATACCTGCATTGGAATGGACAAAATCGATGTGTTCCAAATGCTTTCGGAAACCTCCGACATTAAAGCCGCTGGTGCCGGGGCAACCGAAATGGAAACCTTGGTATCTACCAAAAACAAAATCCAAATTGGGGATTGGAAAAGGAGTAGACAAAAAATTGTGCTTTTTGACCTCTCCCATGTAAACGAAGCACTCACTTCCCACAATGCTCTTCCAGTTGATGGGATTATTGGGGCAGATATCCTTAAAAAAGGAAAAGCAGTGATTGATTACAGCAAAAAATCCCTTTATTTAAAATAAGGTGGTGTTTTAATCCAATCGCATTTCAAAAAAACAAACATCTGCATTTTCATAATGGGAGGGTAAACCTGAAGTATTCTTGAGCCTCCTAATTCCCAAAAACTCGAACCCGCATTTGGTATAATGTTCTATTAGACGGTCATTTTTTCCACATGTGTCCATCCGAACAAATGTTTTACCCCTATCCTTGGCAAAGCCAATAGACCAATCTACAATTCTTTGAACAAAATTGTTTCCTCTAAAATTAGGATTGGTGGCAATTCTATGGATATATATGGATGAATCATTTTCGTCTTCTTCCCAAATTTGTGGGTCGCTGTGCGTAATAGCCCAAACACAAGCTATGTTTTCATCAATCAATAATTTGAACTGCCTATTATCCTTGATTTCAGATAAAACCAATTCTTCACTAAACTCTGGCCACTGATTTTCGGGAAATTTTACTTTCTGAAAATTGGTAGCCAGACGATATAGTCTAAAAATTTCAGGAATATCATTTTCGTTGCTATTGGCAATCCGCATCGATTCCTTGTCTTAGTTTGAATGGGTTTACTTCTAGTTCCACCCAAGAGCTATTGAATGTTATAACTCCAACGCCTTTTTCACGTTGCCGTCCATCAACAATTCTTCTGGACTTTCCAAAGCTTCCTTTACAGCCACCAAGAACCCAACAGATTCTTTTCCATCAATGATTCGGTGGTCGTAAGACAAGGCCACATACATAACAGGAGCAATGGCAATGGCACCATCCCTAACAATTGGGCGTTCCACAATGTTGTGCATGCCCAAGATGCCACTTTGCGGCGGGTTGATGATTGGCGTGGACAGCATGGAACCAAATACCCCTCCATTGGAAATGGTAAAAGTACCTCCGGTCATTTCATCCACAGTAATCTGTCCATCCCTGGCACGGAGTGCCAATCGTTTTACCTCAGCCTCAATACCACGGAAGGTCAAGTTTTCTGCATTTCGGATAACGGGAACCATCAAACCTTTAGGTCCAGAAACAGCAATACTGATATCACAGAAATCGTACGAAATCATTTCTTTGCCATCAATCATAGAGTTAACAGCAGGATACATTTGCAAGGCGCGGATTACCGCTTTGGTAAAGAAGGACATGAAGCCCAAACCAACACCATGTTTTTCTTTGAACTCTTCTTTGAATTGATTACGCAATTCAAAAATAGCCGACATGTCCACTTCATTAAAGGTGGTCAACATGGCGGTTTCGTTCTTTGCAGCTACCAAACGTTCTGCCACTTTTCTACGCAACATGGACAGTTTGGAGCGTGACTCACCTCGATTCCCACCAGTTGGGGTACCCATGGATGGAACCGCTTTTACGGCATCTTCCTTCGTGATTCTTCCGTCTCTTCCAGAGCCGGAAACAGATGAAGGCTCAATTCCTTTTTCATCCAAAATCTTCTTGGCCGCTGGAGAAGGCGTCCCCGAAGCATAGGTTTCCTTTTTGGGTTCCTCCTTTTTTGGTGTTTCTTTCTTAGGTTCTTCTTTTTTGGGCTCTTCTTTCTTTTCAGCTTTTGGGGCATCGCCCTCGGGCTTTTCAGCACTGGTATCAATAAGGCATACCACTTCACCAACGGCCACGGCATCCCCAACTTCAGCTTTAAGGGTGATTATTCCGCTTTCCTCCGCCGGGAGTTCCAATGTAGCCTTGTCCGAGTCCACCTCAGCGATGGCTTGATCCTTTTCCACATAATCGCCATCTTCAACCAACCACTCGGCTATTTCAACCTCTGTAATGGATTCCCCAGGTGAGGGAACTTTCATTTCTAAAACCATTCTGTTATAGTTTATCTTGTTTTATCGAATTTTCATATTGTCCTTGCTCTTGTCGAAAACGTACTCCAATACTTGGGCGTGACGCCTTTTTGAGCGTACGGCACTACCTGCGGCAGGTGCTCCGTAAAATCTTCGGGATGCCACTCGAAACTGTTTGGCTTCATCAAAGTGCATCAGCATGTGGGCCCATGCACCCATATTTCTAGGTTCCTCTTGCGCCCAGACCACATCATCCGCATTCTTATACTTCTTGATGATGCTTCGCATTTCTTTAGCAGGCAATGGGAACAATTGCTCCAAACGAACCAAAGCTACATCATCTCTATTAAGTTCTTCCCTTTTGTCGAGAAGGTCGTAATAGAACTTACCGGTACAGAAGACCAAGGTTTTTACCTTATCCGCTTTGGCCGCCTCATCATCAATTACCATTTGGAAACTTCCGTTGGCCATTTCTTCTTTGGTGGACACTACTTTAGGGTGGCGCAACAAACTCTTTGGCGTAAATACGACTAAAGGTTTACGAAACTTGGCCTTCATCTGTCTGCGGAACAAATGGAACAGGTTGGCCGGAGTGGTTACATCGGCAACGTACATATTGTCCTTGGCACAAAGCTGAAGATACCGCTCCATTCTGGCGGAAGAGTGCTCCGCACCTTGACCTTCATACCCGTGGGGCAACAACAGAACCAATCCGTTCTGCAGTTTCCATTTATCCTCAGCGGCGGAAAGATACTGATCTATGATGATTTGGGCCCCGTTGCTAAAATCCCCGAACTGCGCTTCCCAAATGGTGAGGGTGTTTGGACTTGCCATTGCATAGCCATAATCAAATCCCATGACCGCATATTCGGATAGCAGGGAGTTGTAGATATGGAACTTCCCATTTTGGTTATCACCCATTTCGTTCAACAACACCACTTCCTCTTCATGCATTTCGGTTTTGATGACAGCGTGGCGGTGCGAGAACGTTCCACGTTCCACATCTTGACCTGTCATGCGCACATCATAACCTTCCTCAATCAAGGATCCATAGGCTAATAATTCACCCATGGCCCAATCCAATTTGTTGTCTTTAAAGTACATTTCGTTGCGGGCTTCCACCAATCGCACCAATTTTCTGAGGAATTTTTTATCCTCGGGGAGTTTGGTGATGCTCTTGGCAACCTCATCCAACTTTTTAAGGTCATAGGTAGTGTCCATGGATTTCAACATCGCCTCTTCGGTGACCTGCTCAAATCCTTCCCACTCATCTTGCATGAAAGGGGTTATTCTGGTCTTCTCTATTTTACGGGAATCCAAAAGATTCTCCTCAAGATCGTTCTTGTATTTTTCTTCGAGTTCTTTTACGTAGTTTTCATCAATCACTCCTTCGGCAATCAATTTTTCGGCATAAATATCCCTCGGGTTTTTGTGCTTTGAGATGGATTTGTACAATAAGGGTTGGGTAAACTTAGGTTCGTCGCCCTCATTGTGACCGTATTTTCTATAGCCTAACAAATCCAAGAAAATGTCCCGTTTGTAGCGCATCCTATATTCCAATGCAAAAGTTGTAGCATGAACCACGGCCTCGGCATCATCGGCATTTACGTGAAGTACGGGAGAAAGGGTCACTTTGCCCACATCGGTACAATAGGTTGATGACCTTGCATCCAAATAATTGGTGGTAAATCCAATTTGGTTGTTCACTACAATATGGATGGTACCTCCTGTGGTGTATCCATCCAAACGCGCCATTTGAATTGTTTCGTAAACCACTCCCTGTGCTGCAAAAGCGGCATCACCATGAATCAAAATCGGCAACACCTCCGATATTTCCTCGCTATGGTCGCGGTCTTGCTTGGCCCTGGAAATCCCCTCAACAATAGCGTTTACGGTTTCCAAGTGCGATGGATTTGGGGCAATGTTCATATTGACCATTTTCCCCGAGTCGGTCTCACGTTTTGAGGTCCATCCCAAGTGATATTTTACATCCCCATCAAAAATGGTTTCTTCGTAATCCTTTCCATCAAACTCGCTAAAGATGTCCTTTGGCGACTTTCCAAAAATGTTAGTAAGCACATTCAACCGCCCCCTGTGGGCCATACCCACAACGAATTGCTTTACACCCTTGTCAGCAGCTTTTTCAATAATCACGTCCAAAGCAGGAATCAACGATTCGCCTCCTTCAAGGGAAAAACGTTTTTGCCCTACATATTTGGTATGCAAAAACCCTTCAAAGGAAACAGCCTCATTCAACTTTCTAAGAATGTTCTTTTTTTCTTCTGGTGTATAGTTTGGGTGATTGTCGTTTACATTGAGCCAATCCTGAATCCACTGGATGCGTTCCGGGGTGCGGATGTACATGTACTCCACACCGATGGAATCACAATAGATGCGCTCCAAATGCGCTATGATTTCCTTTAGGGAAGTGGAACCAATACCGAGAATTTTACCGGCATCAAAAACAGTATCCAAATCTTCTTGGGACAATCCAAAATTGGCAATGTCCAAAGTGGGCTCATACTTTCTGCGGTCCCGTACAGGGTTTGTTTTGGTGAACAAGTGGCCCCGGGACCGGTACCCGTCAATCAAACGGATGACCTGAAACTCTTTTTGAAGGGTCTCAGGCATTTCCACTTTCTTCCCATTGGAAAGCACTGCCATTCCGGTTTGCCCGGATTCTATGCCCAAGTCTTCCAATGAACCCTCCAGACCGAAATCAAATCCCTGAAAAAAAGCCCTCCAACTGGGCTCAACACTATCCGGGTTCGTTAGGTATTTATCATACAGCTCCGCAAAAAAAGAGGTATGCGCAGCATTTAAAAATGAATATTTGTCCATTATTCGTGTATTTCCAAAACTTTATGGAAAATTTTGTCAAAAATACGGGTTTTGCCGTTTATATAAGAGCGTTTTAACCAAATTATTGTCTTAAAAAAAGACGATTTCACAACTAAGGGGTTTAATCTGTGTTAAAACAACAATAATGGAATTCTATGCCAATTTTCCAAAAAAAGCATACCTTGGATGCTTAGCCAAAACAACCAACCATGTCCACCTTAAAAAACCGCTACCTCTCCTTGGATGTCTTCAGGGGCTTAGATATTGCCTTAATGATTATTGTTAACTCCCCAGGAAATTGGGAAACTACTTTCTCGCCGTTGCTCCATGCAGAATGGCATGGCTTCACGTTGACCGATCTAGTTTTCCCAACCTTTTTGTTCGTAGTGGGAAACTCGATGAGCTTCAGCATGAAAAAGTACGAAACCATGGGCAGTTCCGCATTTTTTAAGAAGGTGTTGAAGCGATTTGCAATCATTTTCTTGCTGGGCTTTTTAATGTACTGGTTTCCATTTTTTGAAAATGGCCAATTGAAACCTTTGGCTGAAACACGCATTTTTGGCGTATTGCAGCGTATTGCACTTTGCTACTTGTTTGCCTCCATCCTTTTATATTATGTAAAGACCAAAACGGCCATTATTTTCAGTATTGCTGCTCTGGTACTTTATCATATAATATTGATTGCCTTTGGTGACCTTACCCTTACCGGCAATGCAGTCCTAAAATTGGATTTATGGCTAATTGGGCCCAGTCACATGTACCAAGGTGAAGGTATTGCCTTTGATCCAGAGGGGTTGCTCAGCACCCTACCGGCCATTGTAAATGTGGTTGCAGGATATGTTACCGGTAAATTCATCCAAAAAAATGGGCAAAATTTTGAGACAGTGGCCAAGTTGATGATGATGGGCTTTGCCCTTGTTTTGGCTGGCTTGGCGTGGGACTTACTACTGCCCATAAACAAAAAACTTTGGACAAGCTCCTTTGTATTGCTCACTAGCGGTATTGACCTATTCGCTATAGCCGTACTTGTGTATATTTTAGATATGCAGAAAGTAAAACGGTGGACCTACTTTTTTGAAGTTTTTGGCAAAAACCCCCTGTTCATCTATCTACTTTCCGAACTGTTTATCATCAGCTTATTTTCCATACCCGTTGAGGGAGGCTCATTGTATGGATGGATTGCCCAAAATGTATTTGTGGCCACCGCTGGCGGTTACATGGGTTCACTTTTATTTGCTCTTTGGATTATGTTTACTTGTTGGGTCGTGGGCTATTTTATGGACAAAAAAGGCATTTATGTGAAGGTGTAAGTCAAGCCTTATGAACTGTACTTGTTCTTGAACCACACCTTTTGCCATTCCCGTTTCAACAGTAAAAGGGAAACTTCTGCAGAAATGTCGACGGCATCGGATGGAACAATCTTACGAACTTCACTTTCAGGAATGTCCACCACATACAACAAGTTAAGGTATTGCTCAAATCTTTCCACAATTAGAACATATACCTTTTCATGTAAAATTGTTTTCAGTTCTTCAGGAGAAATATCGGCTGTAAGTTTGATAGGCACATTGGCCAGTTCAAAATCCTTTTTAATTTGAAGCACCAATTCTTTGTAAAGCTGCTCCTTTTGGACCACCTCAAGCAATTGAAGACTATTGGTAAAGTTGGATAACATATACTATTTACGAGAAAACCTACCCCAAAGGATCGGATAAAACTTCACGTATCCATTCGTTATTGTTAAAATTCGGTCTACTCCAAAAATTGAGGCCAAGGTCAACGCCTCACCTTCTTCTCCCACTCCCAAGCGGACATCATGGCTTCGTCCAGGGTAGATTCCGCTTTCCAGCCCAGAACTCTATTGGCCTTCGTGGTATCAGCATACGCTTGTACAACATCACCTTCCCTTCTACCGACTACTTTATAGTTCAATTTTTGACCAGAAACACGTTCAAAACTTTGGATAACCTCCATAACTGAGCTACCGGTTCCCGTTCCTAGGTTAAAGACCTCATAATTTCCATCATTCTCACCATTGAGCAGACGCTGCAATGCCTTAACGTGGGCTTTGGCCAAATCCACTACATGGATATAATCCCGAATACAGGTTCCGTCTGCGGTAGGGTAATCATCACCAAAAACAGATAATTGGTCACGCAACCCAATGCCTGCCTGGGTGATAAAAGGCACCAGATTCTGGGGAACACCCAACGGAAGTTCTCCTATTTCGCCACTGGAATGGGCTCCTATCGGATTGAAATATCGCAGGGCAATGGCCTTTACATTTGGGGTTACTTTACACGTATCCCGAATAATTTCCTCACCCACTTGTTTTGTGTTTCCGTAAGGTGATTCAGCAGGCTTCACAGGTGCATTTTCGGTAATGGGGAGTTCATCGGCCTGGCCGTAGACGGTGCATGACGAACTGAATATAAAATTGGCATTTTCTTTTTTTGTCAACTCTTGAAGCAGGTATACCAGCACCCCAAGATTGTTCTCATAGTAAAGAAGCGGTTTTTCCACACTTTCCCCAACGGCTTTTGAGGCCGCAAAATGGATGACACCAGCAACATCACTGTGCTTTTGGAAAAACGCTTCGACTTTGGGTTTATCCCGTAAATCAAATTCTTCAAAAATGGGTCTTTTTCCTGTTATGTTTTCAATGCCATCCAAGACATCAATGGATGCGTTGGAGAGATTGTCCACCACAACCACTTCAAAACCTTTATTTTGTAATTCAACAACGGTATGGGAACCGATAAAACCCAAACCACCAGTTACGAGTATTTTCATTCTTATTTGTTTACAAAATCAATGACCAAATTGGCAATAAATTGAATCTGTTCATCATCCAACTCCGTGTGCATGGGTAGGGAAATCACCTCTTCCACCAATTGATTGGTAACTGGAAAATCCTCTTCATTGTAACGCTCGTCCGTATATGCCTTTTGTTTGTGCAAAGGAACGGGATAATATACTCCACAAGGAACGTTGTTATCTTGTAAATGTTGCACCAACCCATCCCGTTTGCCATTGGTTATCTTAAGGGTATATTGGTGAAAAACATGACAATCGCAGGAGGCCTTTCCACCTTCACAGACGCAGGTAATTTTAGGCGCCACAATATGGGCTTGCCCTTCAAAAGCCTTACTATATTTTGCTGCTGACTCCCAACGCTTCTTGTTGTACATATCCAATTTGGGGAGTTTTGCCCGTAAAACAGCAGCCTGAATAGAATCTAAACGTGAATTCACACCGACCACATCATGATAGTATCTTTTGTACATCCCATGGTTTACCATACCACGAATGGTATGGGCCAAATCATCATCATTGGTGAAAATAGCCCCGCCATCACCATAACAGCCCAAATTCTTTGATGGAAAAAATGAGGTTGATGCTACGTGACCAATGGTTCCTGCCTTTTGTTTCTTGCCATCCACAGAGGTATAGGTGGCACCTATAGCCTGGGCATTGTCCTCAATGACATAGAGGTTGTGCTTTTCGGCCAGTTCCATAATGGCATCCATATTGGCGCATTGCCCAAACAAGTGAATCGGAACAATAGCCTTGGTCTTTGGGGTTATCGCCTTTTCAATGGCCTTTATGTCTATATTAAATGTATCGGGTTCCACATCTACCAAAACCGGGGTCAAGTTCAACAACGCAATGACCTCGACCGTGGCCGCGAAGGTAAAATCAGCGGTGATCACCTCATCTCCGGGCTGTAAACCAAGCCCCATCATACAAATTTGAAGGGCATCCGTGCCATTCGCACACGGAATCACATGTTTTACACCCAAGTATTCCTCCAACTCGCTTTGAAAAGCGTGCACATGGGGACCGTTGATGAATGCTGAAGAATCCAAAATCTCTGCAATGGAGTCATTGACCTCGTTTTTTATACCTTCATATTGACCTTTTAGGTCAACCATCTGTATTTTTTTCATCCGAATTAATTAT
This sequence comes from Allomuricauda sp. ANG21, assembly GCF_040705235.1. Classification (NCBI taxonomy): domain Bacteria; kingdom Pseudomonadati; phylum Bacteroidota; class Flavobacteriia; order Flavobacteriales; family Flavobacteriaceae; genus Allomuricauda; species Allomuricauda sp. ANG21. Next base: position 465,113 of record NZ_JBFCVT010000001.1, read on the forward strand.
GCTGCAAAATTAAGAAATAAAGATGCCATAATGCCCTATTGCCGAAAAATGTATTTTAGCGAAATATGATGTTGCTGCGTTTTGTCTACACGATTCTGATAAAGCTATCTTGGTATGGCTTACATGTGATTGCCTTATTCAACCCCAAGATAAACCTGTTTGTCTCGGGCAGAAAAAAAACCTTTTCCGAGCTGAAAACCAAACTTCCCTCGGGCAGCAAATCCATTTGGATGCACGTGGCCTCGTTGGGTGAATTTGAACAGGGACTTCCCATTCTTGAACGTTTAAAATCTGCCTATCCCGAGCACAAAATCGTACTAACGTTTTTTTCTCCATCAGGATATGAAGTGAAGAAAAATACATCCGCTGCCGATGTGGTAGTATACCTCCCCATGGACACACTATCCAACGTAGCACATTTCTTGGAAACCATTAACCCCAAATTGGCCATCTTCATCAAATACGAAATATGGCCCAACTACCTTAACCGCTTAAAGCAAAGAAACATCCCCACCCTACTGGTATCTGGTCGTTTTTCCAAAAAACAGATTTATTTTAAACCATTTGGCGGTTTTATGCGTAACAGTTTGCAAGCCTTTTCCCATTTCTTCGTACAGGATGAAGGCTCAAAAACACTGTTGGAATCTATTGGTCTTAAAAACAGTACCGTTAGTGGCGATACACGTTTTGATCGGGTTTCTGAAATTTTGAAGCAGGACAACCATCTGGATTTCATGTCGAAATTTAAAGAAGATCGTTTCTGCTTGGTGGCCGGCAGCACTTGGCCGGAAGACGAGGAAATCTTGATTAATTTCATCAACGATGCCCCAGACTCCATCAAATTTGTCTTGGCCCCACATCAAATAAAACAGACTCATATTGAGAATATCACCAAAGCCTTAACAAAAAAAACAGTCTGCTATACCCAATTGAAGGGTGAAGATGTATCTCTTTTTAGTGTCCTTATTATTGATACTATTGGGCTTTTGACCAAGATTTATAGCTATGCCGATGTTGCTTATGTTGGCGGGGGCTTTGCCACTGGATTGCACAATACCTTGGAGCCTGCAGTGTTTGGTGTACCGGTCATCATCGGACCCCATTTTGAAGGGTTTAAAGAGGCGGAAGACCTTGTGGCTCAAAAGGGTATCCTTCCCATCCACAACCAAGAAAGCTTTACCAGCATTATGAACGGCTTTTTGGCCAACCCAACATCCATAGCAAAAACTGGGAAAATCAACTCAGATTACATTGCCAATAATTTAGGAGCTACTTCATTGGTGATGGACCACATCAAAAAAATTCTCTAAATTTTAGTTAGCTTTAGCAAAATTGAGCCAACATGGACAAACGTATTTTTAGAATTTCTGTGACCGCTGCCTTAGCGGGTTTTTTATTTGGTTTTGATACCGTGGTCATCTCTGGGGCCAACCAACCCATTAAGGAAATTTGGGGCACCAATTGGTTTTTGGGGGATTCCATTTTCACCTTCCACGGAATTTTTATCATGTCCATGGCGCTTTGGGGCACTGTTTTGGGTTCACTTTTGGGTGGAATTCCCACTGATCGCCTGGGAAGAAAAAAGACCCTTTTCTGGATTGGAGTGCTCTATTTTGCATCAGCGGTAGGCTCAGCATTGGCACCAGAGGCCTATAGCTTTTCATTTTTCAGGTTTATTGGCGGGGTTGGTGTTGGCGCTTCGTCCGTAGCCGCTCCTGTGTACATTTCAGAAATATCCACAGCCGAAAACCGAGGCAAGTTAACCGCTATGTACCAGTTCAATATTGTCTTTGGAATTTTAATTGCTTTTATTTCCAACTATTTAATAGGGGTCGTCTTTGATGAGAGCGTAGCTTGGCGATGGATGTTGGGCATTGAAGGCCTACCCGCTTTGATCTATACCATATTGGTCTTCAAAATTCCGAATAGTCCAAGATGGCTTTTAATGAAAAACAGGGAAGAATCAGTGGTCATTCGTTCATTGACCCTATTGGGAATTGATACCGAACAGGCAACGGTGCATCTCACCAAAATAAAAATTGCCCTGCAGGATACTACTGAAAAACACAAGGCCAACCTTTTTTCGGGCAAGTACAACAAAGCCTTGATACTGGCCTTTTTGATTGCATTTTTCAACCAGCTTTCCGGAATTAATTTTGTACTCTACTACGCCCCTGAAATTTTGGAGCGTGCCGGATTGGCCACGGGAGAATCGCTTTTCAGCTCTATTTCCATTGGTATCATCAACCTAATTTTCACATTTGTTGGTATTTCCGTGATTGACAAATTAGGCCGAAAACAATTGATGTACATCGGCTCCATTGGCTATATTATTAGTTTGGCCATGGTAGGTTGGTGTTTTTATTCAGGAGCAAGTTCGGTGCTGTTGCTTATTTTCATTTTGGTATTTATAGCCTCCCATGCCGTTGGACAAGGAGCGGTGATTTGGGTATTCATTTCAGAAATCTTCCCCAATAAAGTTAGGTCTTACGGCCAATCGTGGGGTACGGGAACCCATTGGGTATTTGCGGCATTGATCACTTTATTGACCCCTACTTTTTTAGATTCAGAAATAGGAATCTTCAAGGACAATCCATGGCCTATTTTTATCTTTTTTGCCTTTATGATGGTTCTACAATTGCTTTGGGTCACTTTTATGATGCCCGAAACCAAAGGGATAAGTTTGGAAGAACTGGGCAAAATGTTGAGCAGTAAAAAAGGAAAGTCAAGTTAATTCCACCGCTACTCTAAAAATTCAACCTTTAATCGAATAACCCATTGGGTGTTAGGGGCAATAACTGAATAATTCCGTACATTGGAGTAAATTACACTATTATGTCTGATGAAATTTCTTTTGGGAATAAACTTATGGTTGGGTTTTTGCGAATAATGGTCTTTGTCTTGATCGTTATTCTAATTGCGATACCCGTTTGTATTTTATTGGATTTTCTAGGTGTGTTGGAAGCGCTAGGACTGTCATCTTAATAAAAGATGATTTCCTGTTCCCCCATTTTGTCCGTAATCAATTTAATGTAGGTGTCAATTGTCTTATCCACCTTAACCGTTTCAGCGACATCTAGGTCTCCCCGCCAAATCAGTTCCATTTCCTTACCATCACAAATGCAATAGAGCGAAGTCTCCACGTGATAGATATTGAAAGAATCGTAGGCCTCAGGGTCATTGTAAATATCTTGATGTTCCAAATAGTCTGCACTGAACCGCTTGAACATTCTATCAATATTGTGTACCTTTTCTTTTAGGGTCCTTTTGTTTTCAACCCCCAACACCTTGGTAAACAAAATAGCATCAAAATCCTTATCCAATAATTGCTGCTCCACTTGGGCAATTTCTTCTTCAGACCTTTGCGCCGATGTAAACTCAACATCAAAAACATCAATACTGCGCATAGCTTCAATCTTTTTTTCTACCAACTTGTCGACCAACTTGGTCTCAAACTCCATGCGAATATTCTCATCCTGTGCCAACCCCACCACCAGAACCTTGTGGGCATCAAAAAGCACGATATCCGGGTTTTTCCAGGTACTCACAAACTTTGTGGAGGAGCAACCTAGAAGGAGCAAAATGCCCCATGTAAGTATTCTTGATTTCATAAGGGTGAATTTAAGGATTCAATAGCTAGGGATAACGAAAAAACCATGGAAATGTACCCTTTTGCCATCCTGCCCATTACTAGATTTTGCTTTTCATCTCAAAGTTAGAGTAGCCAAGCCATCTAAAACATGACACAAGTCAGGTTTATATCTTCTATATCATTTTAAAAATCTCCCTATTTAAGTACCTCTTAGCTTATTTTTTGAAATCAGAATGGTTATATTTAAAAAACAACAACAGAACACAACTTTGACTATGGACATTGTAATAGGTGTTGATATTGGCGGTACCAAAACCAAGATAGGACTGGTGGACCAAAACGGTGAATGTCTTGAGCAGACTTTTTTTAGAACAAAAGATTTTCCAAATCTGAACGACTATTTAGACCAGATCAAGAAAATGTCAGATGGGCTTATACAAAAGTTAGGAAAAGAGGTAAACGTTTTGGGATGTGGTATTGGTGCCCCCAACGCATCCAGCAAGAATGGAACCATAGAAAATGCCAGTAATCTGGTCTGGAAAGAAAGCGTACCCATTATTAAAAAACTAAAGGAACGGATGCCCATGCCCATGCGTATTATGAACGATGCCAGTGCCGCGGCTTTGGGTGAAATGCTCTTTGGAGGTGCCAAAAACATGACCGATTTTATCGTAATTACCTTGGGAACGGGTTTTGGAGCCGGTATTGTAGCCAATGGCAAATTAATTGACGGATATGATGGTTTTGCCGGCGAACTGGGCCATGTAGACATGACTTTGGGAGATGGCAGGCTTACCGGACTTGGGGTACGGGGTGGATTGGAGGCTTATGTATCGGCCACTGGCCTTAAACGCACCATATTGTACATGTTGAGCAAATATATGGTCGATAGTAGGTTCAGGGATGTCTCGTACAACGACCTACACGGGGAGGATATTACCAAGGCTGCCGAAGAGGGCGATGAGATTGCCTTAAAGGCTTTTGATTATACTGCAAGAATCATGGGTTTGGCCTTGGCCAACTTTACGGCTTTCACCCAACCAGAGGCGTTTATTTTAATGGGCGGACTCACCAATAGCGGAAAGTGGATTATGGAGCCTTTGGAACGCTATTTCAACGCCAACCTTTTAGAAGTCTATAAGGGCAAAGTAAAATTGATGTATTCTGAAATGGAAGGTAAAACAGCTGCCATCTGTGGTGCCGCTGCATTAATTTGGGAAAATCAAAAAGAGCATGGAATTACGTCTTCCAGCCTTGGTCAATAAAACCACTTTCCTGCAATTTTCTATATTCAAACGTTGTGAAGTACCCCTTGTTTTCAAAAAAAATCCTTTTTAAACTGGATTAAACTGATTTTGCATACCAAAATAAATATTGAGCGACTACGCGTTACTCTGGTAAAATCACTTCCAGGTCCATTCAATCTACACAAAGTTGACACCCGTCTGGTCAAAACTATGGAACTATCCAAGACCAAGAGACACAGCTGACAATTATCATGTTTTATTCTGGGCCCACTACCTAATTTTGGTCTCATAATATTATGGTATGAGCTATGTGTGGATTAGTACAAAAATATAATGTGCCAGGCCCTAGGTACACCAGTTATCCAACGGTTCCGTATTGGGATTTGGAAAATTTTTCGGGCAAGTCCTGGAAATCGACAGTATTGAAGACGTTTCAGGCAAATCCCAAAGAAGGGATAAGCCTGTATATACATTTGCCCTTTTGTGAAAGTATGTGCACCTTTTGTGGATGCCACAAACGCATCACCAAGAGACATGATCTGGAGGCTCCGTACATCAACAGTGTTCTCAAGGAATGGAAGTTATATGTTGATTTATTGGGCACTAAGCCAGTTATTAAAGAACTCCATTTAGGTGGGGGAACGCCAACCTTTTTCTCACCAGAACATTTACAGTTATTGATAGAGGGAATTCTACTTCACGGCAAAAAGGCAGAGGATGCACAATTCAGTTTTGAAGGACATCCGAACAATACGACCAAAGCACATCTACAGGCCCTTTTTGATGTAGGGTTCAGAAGGGTCTGTTTTGGTGTGCAAGACTACAACATGACCGTACAACGGGCCATAAATCGAATTCAGCCCTTTGAAAATGCGAAAAACGTTACGGAATGGGCCAAAGAAATTGGTTATACTTCTGTTGGGCACGACATCATCTACGGACTGCCTTTTCAAGATTGTTGCCATGTGGAGGAAACCCTTAAAAAGACCAATGCCTTGCGCCCAGACCGAATTGCTTTTTACAGTTACGCCCATGTTCCTTGGCTAAAGGGTAATGGACAGCGAGGTTATAAAGAAGCTGATTTGCCTTCCTCAGTGGAGAAAAAAGCTCAGTATGAAATGGGAAAAAGAATGCTTAGGGATTATGGATACAACGATGTGGGCATGGACCATTTTGCCCTTCCCACTGATGACCTGTATATAGCATTGACCCGTGGAACCCTGCACAGAAACTTTATGGGGTATACCGCATCGAAGACTCAATTAATGATTGGCTTGGGAGTATCGAGTATAAGCGATAGTTGGTATGGGTTTGCCCAAAATGTAAAAAGTCTGGAGGAGTACGAACATTTGGTATCGGATGGAGTTATTCCTATTTTTAGGGGACACATACTTAATGAAGAGGATGAAATCATAAGAAGGCATATTCTTAACTTAATGTGCCGATTTCAAACCACTTGGAAAAAGAGAGAAGCCCAAGTCGTCGATTTTCAGGCTATCATCCAAAACCTATCCGAAATGAAATCAGATGGCTTAGTAGAAATTGATGGGAATCAGATTTACGTAACTGAAAAAGGCAGGCCTTTTGTGAGAAACATCAGCATGGCCTTTGACTTGAAACTACTCCGGAAGAAACCGGAAACCCGAATATTTTCCATGACCGTTTAACCTAAAAAAACAAGCAAATGAAAAGTATAATTGTACCGGTAGATTTTTCAGAACAATCTGAAAACGCACTAAAAGTAGCTGCAGGCTTGGCCAAAGAAAACAAAGCCGAGTTGTTGGTGCTCCATATGCTGGAACTTTCACCAGCAATAATGAGCGATTCCGGCTATGTATCCCAAGAACAAGTTGTGCATTTGATCAAAATCGGTGAAAAACGCTTTGCCGACTTTTTGGACAAACCCTATTTAAAAGATATCAAAATCGTTCCAGTTATAAAACACTACAAAGTGTTCAGTGAGGTAAACGAAGTGGCCGAAAAGCACAACGCCGACCTCGTAGTGATGGGTTCCCATGGCACTGATGGACTCCAAGAAATCTTTATTGGGTCCAATACTGAAAGGGTTGTCCGTAACTCTGATGTCCCTGTGTTGGTCATAAAGGGTGGAATAGACAAGTTTAATCCTAAAAACTTCGTGTTTGCCTGTGATTTTTCAGAGGAAAACATTCCTGCGCTTAAAAAAGCCATAGAAATGGCCGAACTGCTCAAGGCCAAATTGCAATTGATATATGTGAACACGCCTGGAGATGAGTTTTTGAGCACAGAAGATACCTACACGAAAGTTTCCAAATTCCTGGATGTTGCCCATCTGGGACTGGTAGTTGAAATTTATAATGACTATACCGTTGAAAAAGGTGTACTCAACTACTGTGACAAAGTATCTGCTGACCTTGTCGGTATACCCACACACGGAAGAAAAGGTTTGTCCCATTTCTTTATGGGCAGTATAGGCGAGGATATTGCCAACCATTCCAACATTCCGGTAATGACCTTTAAAATTTAATGGGTTGCATTTTTTTTGATTGGTTTCGTGCAACTCAAAAAAGGGGAAGTAGAACATACTACTTCCCCTTTTTAGTTTATCGTAACAACCAAGAGAATCCTCGGAATTGATGAATATCCTTCCTGAAATTATTTTTCACAAATCAACGATTGGTCATTGTTATTGTTTACATTTTAAACTGATTTAAGGTTGATGGCATTCAATGGTGGCTGTCACTGAGTCCGAAGGCATAGGCTTGGGCGACACATAGGGAATACCCAATCCCAACCCACGTACAATGAACAAAATACCAATGAGCACCACAAATACGGGAATCAGTTTCTGAATTTTAAATTTGATGGAATTACTGAACATTCCTTTCGAAAAGGCCGCTAATGACATTAAGGGTATGGTCCCCATTCCAAAGAGCATCATGTAAAATCCGCCTTGCAAGGGAGTGCCCAGTGCAATTGCTCCCAACAAGGCCATATATACCAATCCACAGGGTAAAAATCCGTTCAAAAAGCCAATCGTCAAGAAAGCGTCAGCTGTCTTTTTTTTGAGTTCTCCCCCTAATTTGGATTTCACCTTTCCCAGAATGGAATAAATAGGTTTCAAAAAACGATGTCCGTTCAAATGTTTTGCGGGAATCAAAACCAAAACAATCATGACCACACCGATTACAATGGACAACTTTTGCTGCATCCCAAAAAGGGAAAGTCCTTTTCCCAAGAAGCCAAACAGTACCCCAATGATGCCATAGGCTAATAATCGACCTGCATGATAGATAAAAAGTTGGCCTGTTTTTTTTAAAGTGTTTCCATGGTCCAAAGGCAGCATAAATGCAATGGGACCACACATGCCCAAGCAGTGCAGACTTCCCAATAACCCAAGAACCAAAGCGGACGTCATCATAATCTAGTATACCAATTTTTCTTTGTGGAAAAAGGACTTACCTTCATATTGCCATTTTACAGTAATGTCCCAGCGACCGCCCACCAAGCGATTGTCAGGTATGAGCAAATGTGTTTTGGACAAACTTATAGGAAAGTCAGTATCCAAATGCTTGTTGGACGGTCTATAAAGGGACACTATACCCGTAATTTTTTCTGGCTCAAAACGCTCCGGGAAACTAATGGTCAATCCCTTTTCGGATTTTTCCACTTTTAAGTTTGCGTTGAATTCATTTGCGGTTTTGGAAGCATCAATATCTTGCTGATAGGTCAACTCCTTTTTGTAATACTCCTCGGTCACCAAATCATGGTTGGCCCTATCATCAGTACTCATTCTATACACAAAGTATAGGATGAAGGTGATGAAACCTATAAACGCCAACACGATTCCTGTTCCCCAATTTATTTTCATTTTTTATTGTTTTAAGTGTAATTAGTCAATAATTCTTTTCATCCTATTTTACTGCTGTCTCTTACCTCTTGTCCAATATCTAATTATAACTTCTCGGTGCCAAAAACTGTGTTGCCGTTGTTTCTATGAGCTTGTCACCACTGTACACCCCAATCTTCAATTTATCCTTGTCGCCTGTCAACGCTGAACTGTTTATCTCTATGAATAAAGTTCCCTCCATCAGTTCCTCAGCACGAACCGTAAATTGATCTTGTGATACCATTTTGATTTCCCCCTTGTGCGACATCAGCTTAAAGGACACATTCTCGATATCCTTGGTCGTCTTGTTCACCAATTTATAAGTGTAAACGTTACTGATGATATTGTTTTCTTTTCGTTCATACAATTGCCCGGGCAATCGTAAAATATTGGCCTCCACTTCATTTCTAAGGAACAACATTCCTATTAATATTCCGGTCAACACCGCAAGTACCGCTGTGTATCCCTTCATTCGGGGTGTAAACTTGAACTTTTCCTTTTTGGTAATTTCCGCCTCACTTGCATAGCGAATCAACCCTCTGGGTTTATCAATGCTATCCATGATGTGATCGCACTCATCAATGCAAGCAGTACAGTTCACACATTCCAACTGGGTTCCATTACGGATGTCAATTCCGGTTGGACAGACATTCACACACTGAAAACAATCAATACAATCGCCAAAGCCCAAGGCTTCCCTATCTTCATTCTTCCTGAACTTTTTACGGCCATTTTCCGCTTCTCCCCGTTTATGGTCGTAGGCCACAACGATGGATTTTTCATCCAGCAACACACCTTGTAATCTTCCATAAGGGCAGGCAATGATGCAGACCTGCTCCCGAAACCAGGCAAAGATGAAATAAAACACCGCGGTAAAAATCAGTAGGGGTACCATGGTTCCCAAGTGTGCCATAGGTCCATCGGTAACGTATTGAATCAACTTATCGCTCCCGATCAAATAGGCCAAGAACACATTGGCAATCAAAAAGGAGATGATAAAAAAGATGATCCACTTGGTTACCCGTTTTCGAATCTTCTCGCCGTTCCAAGGTGCTTTTTTCAAACGCATTTGGGCGCCACGATCACCATCAATCCAATATTCTATCCTTCGGAACACCATTTCCAAAAAGATGGTCTGCGGACATATCCATCCGCAAAAAATACGGCCGTAGGCTACGGTAAACAAAGCAACAAAGATGACCCCAATGATCATAGAAATGACCACAAGATGAAAATCCTGGGGCCAAAAAGGAAGTGCAAAGATGTTGAAACGACGTTCCAGCACATTGAACATTAAAAATTGATGCCCATTGATTTTTATAAAGGGAGCCGCAACCAAAAACAGTAACAGCGCGTAGCTCACATATTTTCGATAGTCGTAATATCTACCACTGGGCTTCTTTGGAAAAATCCAATTTCGCTTTCCTTCTTGTGTAATCGTGCCTATGGAATCCCTAAAATTCTCTTCCATCTAAATTAAATCATCATTTCATACGCTACCATAGACGACCCCAAAAGGGCTAATTCATGGTTACTTCCGTTGAATCTGAAACCTGCTCCGCAGGCGGGGTTTCCAATTCGGTTTGCTCTGGCTCATCCGGTGCATCGGGGTCTACCCAAATTTCACCTTCTGGTGCCTTTGGATTAGCGGGAGTGGTTCCTCCCAATGAAATCACGTAACTGGAAACTTGCGCAATTTCAGCGGGTTTAAAGTTCTGTTTCCAAGCGACCATACCCTTACCAGCTCTGCCTCCTTCGGAAATGGTGCTGAAAACATTTTTAATGCCTCCACCCAAAATCCAGTATTCATCGGTTAGGTTTGGGCCAATGCCGCCGCCGCCATCAGCCATGTGACAAACCACACAGTTGGCCGCAAAAATCTTCTCCCCTGCAGCCAAGTCGGCCGGGTCTGACAAATATTCAACCGTGCTGGCATCCACCAAATCTTTGGCTGTTCTTTTATACTCCTCAATGGCTGTCTGAGCTGCGGCCACTTCCTGTTCGTATTCCTGTTCTTGGTCATAGTCACCAATAACATGGAAACGCACCAGATATACCACCGAAAATATAATCGTGGCATAGAAAAGGTATACCCACCAAGGCGGAAGAACATTGTCCAACTCACGAATACCATCGTAATTATGGTCCATAATGATTTCCTCCTCTCGCTCAATGGGTTTCGTTCTTGTTAGGCGCTTCATAAGGTTTTTGGCCCAAGTCCATTCGAATTTCTTGTTTTTGGCTTTTAAATACTTTTCCTTGCCTTCTTCAGTCAATGTTTGGAACATGATATTCTCAATGGAACCCAAAATGAGTTCTATGGCAATAAGAATCATCAACACCAACAGCATAAAAAACTGGGTAATGGGGTATTCTATAATGGCCGGTTTATCACCAGAATCCACAAAGTATTCCATTAATCCGAAGATTAAGAAAAACAGTACGGGTACGCGTATCCACCAAGGTGTTTTTGTGCTCATAATATTATAGTTTGTGGTGTTGATCGTTGTCCAATGGTAATTCGCCCATTTCTTTTATATGTGCTTTTGATGCAGTAAAAACCCACCAAAAAAGAAGCACGAAGAATATGAAGAAAATCATCAAGGAAATCATGGGGTAGTTGGCCACGCCTTCAATGGTCTCCATATGGTTTTTTACAAATTTCAACATGGTTGTATTAGATTATAGAGTCAAGAATGAAGACATTAGACTTTAAAGTCATTTAATTTTGGTCCTGCTTATTGACTCTTGATTCATGATTTCTTTTTACTCTTTATTTTCTGATAACAGTTCACCTGTTTCCTTAATCTTTATATCTGTACCCAACCGCTGTAGGTAGGCAATCAATGATACAATCTCACGATCGCGCATTTCTACAAATTCCAATCCGTTTTCTTCCGCATATTTCTTGTCAGCTTCATACGTTTTTACAAACTCGGGGTCGGTATACAGATTCTCTTCTATCTGCTGAGCCTGTTCTGCCATGGACTGTGTTGCATTGGCAATGTCCTCATCAGAATACGGCACGCCCAATTTTACCATGGCCCGCATTTTAGCCTGAACCCCGCTACGATCATGCTCGTTTCGAACCAACCATTGATAGGCTGGCATAATGGAACCTGCCGAGGTACTTTGAGGGTCATACATATGGTTTAAGTGCCAATTGTCTGAATATTTACCTCCAACCCGAAGCAAGTCAGGGCCAGTACGTTTACTACCCCATAGAAACGGGTGATCGTAGACAAACTCTCCTGCCTTGGCGTATTCACCATAGCGCTCTACTTCACTTCGGAATGGTCTGATCATTTGCGAGTGACATCCCACACAACCTTCACGGATATACAAGTCCCTACCTTCCAATTCAAGTGGTGTATACGGTTTTACACTGGTGATGGTTGGGATGTTAGATTTCACCAAAATGGTTGGAACAATTTGAACAATACCTCCAATAAGGATGGCAATAGTGGCCAAAATGGTCAATTGTACCGGTTTTCTCTCCAACCAGTTATGGAAAGTTTCTCCTGCCACCCGTCTTTTGGCTACCCTTGCCAAAGCTGGGGCTTCTGCCAATTCATCTTCCACTTTGCTTCCTGAACGAATGGTCATCACAATATTGTAAAGTAGCACGAACATGCCCAGAATGTACAAACTGCCTCCAATCGCCCGCATCCAGTACATAGGAATGATTTGGGTCACTGTTTCCAAGAAGTTGCCATATACCAAGGTTCCATCTGGGTTGAATTCCTTCCACATTAAGGCTTGGGTAAACCCGGCGACGTACATGGGAAGCGCGTAGAGCACAATACCCAAAGTACCAATCCAAAAATGGAAGTTGGCCAATCCTTTTGAATATAGATTGGTTTTGAACATTCTTGGTACCAACCAATAGACCATACCAAATGTTAGGAAACCGTTCCATGCCAAAGCACCTACGTGCACGTGGGCAATGATCCAGTCACTAAAATGGGCAATGGCGTTTACGTTTTTCAAAGAAAGCATGGGTCCTTCAAATGTGGCCATACCGTAACCAGTGATAGCAACTACCATGAATTTTAAGGTAGCATCGGTACGGACTTTGTCCCAAACACCCCTAAGCGTTAATAATCCATTGATCATACCGCCCCAAGACGGTGCTATCAACATAATGGAGAAAACCACACCTAGATTTTGTGCCCAATCAGGTAACGAAGAATATAATAAGTGGTGGGGTCCAGCCCAGATATAAATAAAAATCAATGACCAAAAGTGCACAATGGACAATCGATAAGAATAAATAGGTCTGTTGGCAGCTTTGGGCACAAAATAGTACATCAATCCCAAGAATGGTGTGGTCAAGAAAAACGCCACGGCATTGTGGCCATACCACCACTGTACCAAGGCATCTTGTACCCCTGCATAAACCGAGTAACTTTTTAAAGCTGTTACTGGAAGCTCCAAGCTATTAAAAATATGCAGTACCGCTACGGTAACAAAGGTGGCCAAATAGAACCAAACAGCCACGTAGAGGTGCCGCTGCCTACGTTTTAAAATGGTTCCGATCATGTTCCAACCAAAGACTACCCAAACCACTGCAATGGCCAAGTCTATGGGCCACTCCAATTCAGCATATTCTTTGGATGTAGTGTACCCCAACGGCAAGGTAATGGCCGCAGCCACAATGATCAACTGCCATCCCCAGAAATTGATGTTACTAAGCACATCGCTGAACATCCGGGCCTTTAGCAATCGCTGAAGAGAATAATACACCCCGGCAAAAATGGCGTTACCCACAAAGGCAAAGATGACCGCATTGGTATGTAAGGGTCGCAAGCGACCAAAACTTAACCATGAAATGCCATCCGTAATATTGGGGAATAAAAACATAAAGGCCAGCAAAAGGCCAACCGACATACCTACAATACCCCAGAGCATGGTGGCGTATAGGAACTTTTGAACGATTTTGTTATCGTAGTGGAACTGTTGAATTTCCATATTTATTGGTTTGTACTTTTCGTTTGTTTGATTCTTTTAGTACTCTTTTCCGGTGTATCGGCCTTGTCAACCAATTCATCATCAAAAAGCATTCTAACTGAAGGAGTATAGGTGTCGTCGTACTGTCCACTTTTGACCGATAGGACAAAGACAGCAAAAAAGACTAAGGCCACCGATATACTTATGGCCAATAACACATAAATGACACTCATACCTGTTTGAATTTCGGGGTAAATCTACTGTGGTGATCTGGTGAAAAAAATGACATATATCAGCTTTCTAATTATTTTAATCGTTTTCCTAAAAAATTGGTACAAAGCGTTGTAAACACCACAATACTAATGGAACTCAAGGGCATCAAAATGGCTGCAATGACGGGCTGCAACTGACCGGTTACAGCAAAATAGAGTCCCACGAGGTTGTAGCACAATGAAAAAAGGAAACTCATTTTTATGATTTTCATGGACTTTTGAGACAGTTCCAAGAAAGTGGGCAGCTTGGTAAAGTTGGATGCATCCAGTATACCATCACAGGCCGGGGAAAAGACGTTCACATTTTCCGAAACAGCCACCCCCACATCGCTCTGCGCCAAGGCGCCGGCATCGTTCAATCCATCACCCACCATAAGCACGTTATGGTTCTTCTGTAACTCTTGAATGTGTTCTAACTTATCCTCTGGCTTTTGGTTGAAGAGCATCCGGGTATTGCTTGGGAATATGCCCTGCAATTGTGCCCTTTCCCCATCGTTATCGCCAGAAAGGATGCCCAATTCCATTTTATTGCCCAATTGATCAAATACCTCTTTCAACCCATCCCGATAGTTGTTCTTGAACACAAAACGGCCTTTTATATCTTCATCCGAGCTTACATAGACCTCGGTATTCGTTAAAGAGCTGGATGTTTTACTGCCCACATAGGCTGCAGAACCTACTTTTATGGAATGTTGTTTCGCTCTTCCCTCAATGCCCTTTCCGGTATGTTCTTGGAATTCATCCAGCGTCATGATGGCATTGGACTTTAAAATGTCATACAAGGAACGACTCAACGGATGGTTCGAGGCCCTTAGGGTAGTTTTCAGCAAAGCTGTTTCAGTATCGGTCAATTCCATACCTTCATAAAAGATGGCATCCTTCTGATTGGTGGTCAAGGTTCCGGTTTTATCAAAAATAGCGGCATCAATTTTGGACAATCGCTCCAGAACATTGGTGTTTTTGAGGTAGAATTTGTACTTTCCAAAGATGCGGACCATATTTCCCAGCGTAAATGGGGCAGCCAACGCTATGGCACAAGGACAAGCAATGATCAAAACCGCCGTAAAGACGTTCAAGGCCAAGCTAGGGTCATGAAAAAGCCAGAAAATCGCTGCCAAAAAGGCAATACTCAACACGGCTATGGTAAACCGTTTGCCTATGCTATCCGTAATGGTTTGAAATTGACTTGCCTTATCTTTTGTGAAAACGGAATTCCCCCATAATTGCGTTAGATAGCTTTGGGAAACGGATTTTAACACCTCAACCTCTAAAACTCCAGACAATTGTTTGCCGCCTGCAAAAAGTTTATCGCCCGGTTCTTTAAAAATGGCTTGGGCTTCCCCGGTGACAAAACTGTAGTCCACTTCAGCGGTGCCCTTTACCAACACACAATCCACGGGAATGATCTCTTGGTTCCTGACCAGGATTCTATCGCCTTTCTCAATTTTGTAAATCTGTACGTTCTCTTCCTTCCCACCGTGGTTCAGTCTGGTTACAGCAATGGGAAAATAGGATTTGTAGTCCCTCTCAAACGAGAGATAGGCATAGGTTTTTTGCTGAAAGAATTTCCCCAACAACAAGAAAAACACCAATCCGGTTAGGCTGTCAAAAAAGCTAGAACCCAAATCAAAGGCAATATCAACAGTACTTCGCATAAAAAGCGTGAGCACTCCCAAGGCTATGGGCACATCAATATTCAATAATTTGGACCGCAATCCTTTGTAGGCAGATATAAAATAATCTTGCGCCGCATACAAGACCACGGGCAGGGAAAAGACAAACATCAACCATCGAAAGACCTGCTTATATTGGTCCAACCAAAATTCTTCCACCTCAAAATATTCGGGGAATGAAAGCAACATAACGTTTCCAAAAGCGAATCCCGCCACGCCCAATTTATAGATCAGGGAGCGATCCAACTTCTTTTCCTGCTTGGCATAACTATCCAACGAAATGTTAGGTTCATATCCAATGCTCCCCAAGAGCAGCACCAGGGCTTTTAGTGAAAAACCATCTGTTTTGTAGGTAGCGCGAATGGTCTTTTTGGGAAAATCAACTTGGGAAGCTACAATGGATGGATGGAGCTGATTTAAATTTTCCAACACCCAAATACAGGAACTACAATGAATGGATGGAATACTTAGGCTTACCACTTGCATCCCTTCTTCATTGAATTCCACCAGCTGTTCCACAATTTCCTGGTTGTCCAGAAAATCATATTTTTTTTGAACTTCATGGGGTGAATTCCCTGCTTTGGCCTCTATATCATAAAAGGCAGAGAGACCATTGGACGTAAAAATCTCATAAACGGACTTGCAACCGTTGCAACAAAAGTCCTTCTCATCAAACTGCACCACATTTCTTCCGCAGTCATCTCCACAATGATAACAGCTTATATTTGTCATTTACATTTGCTTTACCTTGCACAAATGTGCAATAGTCTTCTCTCTGAAAACATGACATTTATCAGTTTTTAATCAAGGGATTACCCCTACATTTGTAGTGTCAGGTAAATTAAAGTCAGTTATGGAAAGTAGATGTGAGAATTGTATTGTTCGACAATTTAATTCCTTACGGGCCATGAGCAAGGAGGAACTTAAAAAGGTTTCCGATTCCAAGACCACCAAGATCATTAAGAAGGGGCAACCACTTTTTGAAGAGGGCGACAAACTTAATGGGGTGTATTGTGTTCGGAATGGAGTTTCCAAACTTTCCAAACTGAGTGCCAATGGCAAGGACCAGATTGTAAAACTGGCATCTAAAGGTGAAGTAATGGGGCAACGATCTGTAATCTCGGAAGAAGTCACCAATCTCTCTGCCATTGCTGTTAGCGATATGGAGGTCTGTTTTATTCCAAAGGATAGCATTACCCATACCCTTCAATCCAATCCCAATTTTACTTTGGAAGTATTGCGCCACATGGCCCACGATCTTAAGGAGGCCGACGATGTTATTGTCAACATCTCACAAAAGACCGTTAAGCAACGTATTGCAGAGGCTTTCCTTTATCTCAAAAACAACTTTGGTGAAGACGAGGATGGTTTTTTGGCCCTGACCCTTTCAAGAGAGGATATTTCCAATGTGGTGGGAACGGCCACTGAATCTGCCATCAGAATCATCTCTGAATTCAAGAAAAAAGGGGTGATTCACACCTCTGGCAAGAAAATCGGTATCAAAGATGAGCGCAAACTTAAGGAGCTCGTTGAGGGCTTTTAAAGCATCTATTTTCAAAAGCTGATAATTGTCATAGAATTCCCTTGGGCATAGCAGTAATTTTATAGCATCTTAATCTTAGTTAGATGCAAAAGATTTTAATCCCTACAGATTTCTCGGAAAATGCATGGAATGCCATTGATTACACCATGCAATTGTTTCACAATAAGCGTTGTACATTTTACCTGCTCAATACGTACACGCCCGTAATTCCAAGCAGTAGGTTCATGGCCAAAATGATTGACGGTGAGCGCATTGTTGATGCCGTAAGGGATGCCTCGGAGAGAAGTCTAAAAAAAACGGTAGACCGAATAAAGAGCAAATATGGGAATCCAAACCATAACTTTGAGACCGTTTCCTCATTTAATCTATTGGTTGAAGAAGTTAAGAGCCTTGTGGATTCTTTGGGAATCCATTTGGTGGTCACCGGCACTAAGGGTGCCTCGGGCATAGATGAGGTTTTTATGGGCAGCAATACGGTCCGGATTATTAAGAACACCAAAAAATGTCCTGTTTTGGCGATACCCCGCCATTTCGAGTTCATCACCCCGTCAGAAATTGCATTTGCTACGGATTTTAATCGTTTTTATACCACTTCGGAGCTTATTCCCTTAATAGAAATGGCCAACATGTTCAACGCTAGCATACGGATTGTGCATGTGCAATATGGCATAAAGGCCCTGACTGAACTACAACAGTTCAACCTCAACATGTTGCGCAGGTATTTAAAAGATGTGGAACATTACGTGCACACCGTTTCAGAAATCCATTCTGTTTCACAAACCTTGGAAATTTTCTCCAAGGAGTTGGACATCCATTTGCTGGCCCTGCTCAACTATCAGCATGGCTATATGGAAAAAATGACCCGGGAGCCCATTGTAAAAAGAACCGCTTTTCATACGCAAATACCGTTATTCGTAATTCCAGAATTGGGGATGGAAGGGGTTTCTCCCAGCGAAGATGATGAGGTACATGAACAGACATACCATTCCTCTTAATTAACGAAAGGGTTCCTATCTTTATGCTCTTGAAAATAAGGATACGGATTCTTCATGGACAAACAGCAACTCATTGATAGTCATCATAGGATAAAACCATTTATCCATAACACCCCTGCTTTAACTTCTCGTCTTATCGACACCATGGTGGGATGTTCACTTTATTTTAAGTGTGAAAACTTTCAGCGAATGGGGGCTTTTAAAATGCGCGGGGCCGCCAATGCCATTATGCAACTTTCCGAAGCACAAAAGCAAAACGGAGTAGTCACCCATTCTTCCGGAAATTTTGCCCAAGCGCTATCCTTGGCTGCCCAAAACTTAGGAGTTAAAGCCTATATTGTTATGCCCAACTCCGCGCCGCAGGTAAAGATAAATGCGGTAAAAGGGTATGGCGGCTTTGTGATGGAATGCGAACCTACGTTGGAAGCTCGTGAGCAGGCATCCAAACAAATAGAAGAAGAGAAGGGTGCCACTTTTATACACCCCTCCAATGATGATGATGTTATTTTAGGCCAAGGTACCGCCTGCATGGAATTATTGGAAGTATATCCTGATTTGGATTATGTAGTAACCCCAGTTGGTGGAGGTGGATTGATTGCCGGGACTGCTCTTGCCGTCCATTACTTTGGAAAATCCTGTAAGACGATTGGCGCAGAACCTTTTGAAGTGGATGATGCATATCGCTCATTACAAAGCGGGCACATAGAGACCAATGCAAGCATAAATACTATTGCAGATGGGCTTAAAACACAATTGGGTGATCGAAATTTTCCCATCATTCAGCAACATGTGGAGCAAATTATAAGGGTGACTGAGGAAGAAATTGTAGCAGCGATGCGATTGCTCTGGGAACGTTTAAAAATTGTCTGTGAACCCTCTAGCGCCGTTGCTTTTGCCGCTGTGCTCAAGGAGAAAAATCAGTTAACGGATAAAAAGATTGGAATCATTATTTCTGGTGGCAATGTTGATTTAAATCATTTGCCTTTCAACAAGAACTGATACTATTTGGGGAAATGCATTGTAAAGGTGGTTCCATCACCTTTGGTACTTTGCACGGAAATTTTTCCATCCATGGCCTCCACTTGGGTCTTGACCAAATAAAGACCTAATCCTTTACCATCCGTAGTCCCGCTGAGTCTGCCGTACATATCAAAAATCTTCCTTTCCTTTTCCGGTGTCAGTTCAATGCCAATACCATTGTCCGAAATACTCAAAATTACACCATCCTCCACCTTTTGGCTAAAAATGGTAATCAACGGCGACAACCCTTCTTGTTGGTATTTTATGGAATTCATGATAAGGTTGTAGAAAATGTTGACAAAATAGCTTTTGAGTCCCAAAATGGATTCCACTTGTGAGAAATCTGTACGGATTACCGCCTGGGTTTTGGACACTTCCTCAGAAAGCAACACATCCACATCCTTTATTACCTCGGCCAACCTAACCTGTCTGAATCTTTCCTTATCGGTGTTCTTCATGGATAATGAAAGGTTGAGGTCCTTAATGGTTTGGTCTAGCGCCTCCGTGGTATTTTCAATTTTCCTAACAATATCATCATTCTCCTCATCCTTGCCCCATTCATATATTTTTGAAAGCATGAGCAAGTTTGAAATGGGTCCACGGAGATTGTGGGAGATGATTCGCACAAAGTTTTGTAGTTCGTTGTTCTGTTGCACAATCTGCTGATTGGCCTGCACATCCTTGGTTACATCTTGTGTGGTCCCGGACACACGATACGGCTTTTTTTCCTCATCATAATAAGCCTTCCCTTTTTGGTGCACATAGCGCACTTCACCCTCATTGATAACAATTCTATGGACAATATCGTGCATCACATTTTTTTTAATGCACCGCTCAACATCTTCATTAAAAATTTGTCGGTCCTCCGGATGTATGATTTCCATTAGGGCTTCGTATGTAGCTTCAAACTCGCCAGGCACTTGCCCAAAGATGCTGAAAAGTTGATCGGACCAAGTTATCTCATTTTTCAACATATCCCAGCTCCAATGGCCCACATTGGTTATTTCTTGGACCTCTCCGTATTTTTTTTCACTTTCCTCCAGTCGCTGAATATTCTCAACTTCTTGGGTCACATCTTTTTGCCAGATGCAACAGCCCATTATTGCACCGGATTTGTCCATATATGGCTGAAATGCAAATTCGTTCACACGGGTAGTTCCACTTTGCTCCACAGTGTGTTTGGCTGTGGTGGCATTGCTATTCAATGCGCGCTCACACCCTTTGGCACAAGAACTAAAAAAAATGGATTCTTTATAAACAGGTCGCAAATTCATCCCAACTTGGGGCTCACTACCCAGCTCCTCCTTAAACTTTTCCCGAAACGAATGGTTGAATGTTGTTAAGTGGAAATCCTTGTCCATCGCCCAGACCACATCACGACCATCCTCAACAATTTCAATTGTATTCTGTACTCTAACCTGCTTTGTTTTCACCGTTACAAACTTTTCTACTACCAATATAGCATGTTGCAAAGGGGAACAATTTGCCAACAAGACCTAAAAAATAGTTTTTTTTGCTTTAATCTTTAGTTTGACCTAAAGATGTAATCAAATATCCTAAAAAAACACTTTTTTTTATGGCATTATGGACAAAATCTAAAAACAACTGAAATTGATTAACATCTAGGTGATTTGGATGCGGTCAACCAAACCTAAGTGTACGAACCTTGAAGGTAGTCTTCCAAATGCTCAATACGCAATGGTTTTGTGATAAATTCCTTAACGTATTTTTCGTATTTCTTGGCTTCTTCCCTGTCTTCATCAGATTCGGAAGATGTAACCAGCAGCACTTCATTGGTCTCTGGAAAATCTTCCAAAAGCATGAATTCCAAAAATTCGAATCCGCTCATTTCCGGCATATTAATGTCGAGAAGAATTAATGTTTTTGTATTCGGGTTATCTCTAAATCTGAGGTCGTCAAGGGCTAGTTCGGGGTTTGTAAAACTCTTGAGTTTGTCTTCCATTCCCATTCTTCTGAAATGGATTGCATTCACTGTGTTTACAAGGTCCTCATCATCGACCAAATAAATTTCCTTGTACATAATAAGTCTAGTTGATATGGTTTTTTAAGCTAATTGCTCTTTTAAAGATATACTAAAATGACTAAAAAATTGATTTTTATCAATTAATTGAAACATCATTTATGGTTTCTTATTGTAAATAAGACGATAATACCACATCTTTTATTATGTAAAGTAATTCTTTTCTTACATTTTTTTCTTCAACCTCTGTTTTTAAATAAAATTTTAGTTCCAAGAGCCAAACTGGAAATAGAAGTTTACCGTATTTTTCAAGGGCAGTTTACAACTTTTGGTGTAGCAATCCATCTACGGACCACCGTCCTCCACCCTTTACCATAAGAACAACCACAATAGACAAAACCAAAATGTGATATTCAAACCCTTCGCCAGTTTGGGGCTGCATATACCAGTTCATGTAAAACCCCCAGTGAAGATGAACCAGATAAACCGCTACCAGCATGACTGCCCCAATCAAGAATGCCCAAATACGAGTGAGCAAACCAAGAATGAGCAGAACGGCTCCAAATGATTCAATACCAATTACAGTGTATGTTAAGAAAGAGGGCACGCCCCACCATTGTTTCCATGCCTCAACAGTCCATGTCGGGCCATGCCCGCCCCAAATGCCAAATAGTTTTTGCACTCCATGGGCGAAGATGACACATCCCAAAACAATACGTAAGATGGTTGGCGTGACATCCATATCAGTGGCCAAAACCTTTTTTAAAATACCATTCATATCGTCTATTTAACCAAAAAAAAGCCCGTCTACTTGGATAAACGGGCAATCAGCAATCAAGCAATCAACCAACCAAGAGTTTGATTATTAAGGAAAAATAGTATTGTAGAACAAACTAAAATTGTATTTATTGGACACTATCTTCCGTACGCTTTCTAGAATATCCTTTTAGTATTTTTTTAAAGTGCCGTTGTTGGAATTCATAATTTTTGCGGTAGAATATCCATTTCCCATTACGTGATACTGTGGGTGAAAAGTCGGGTCCTTTACTGTTCAATTCCTCTATCTCCTTTGGCATAGTCCATTTTCCATCCTCATTAAAGGAAACATAGAGGTTACATGTGTTCTGCCAATCCTCTAAATCAAAACCCGTGAAAATTAAATAATCTCCGTTTGGGGAAATCCAAGGGTCGGAAACATTTTTGTTAAATCCCGGAAACTCCATGACCTTTCCAATTTCGGTAGCACTACCTTCAAAAACGGTTTCAAATAAAGCAAAGTGCGGTCTACCATTTTGGATTACCTCCGCAGTATAAATGAGTTTCCCATTTTCCGCCATTGCTGTATATGACTGTTCTTCATCCGGAGTATTGATTTTGTACAAGCTTTGTGGTTGTCCCCAACCCCCATCTTCAAATTTAGAATACCAGATGTTGTTCTTTTCATGGGTTTGATTACCGGGCAAAGACCTATTGGAGTTAAAGAAAAGTATATTTCCCTTGGGGGAAATAGACGGTTGATAATCTTTGTATTTTCCCGAAATCTTTAAAAGTATAGGTTCTCCCCATCCATTTTTTGTTTTTATTGAATGATATAAGGCCAATCTGGGGGAATCTTCAACATCGGGAACCCCTAATTGTTGTAATCTTTCTTTATGGGGAAACGCCATGTACAATACTTTTCCGTCTGAAGAAAAATCAATCCCTTGTACTAATCGATTATGATTTTCTGGAAAGGGTTGAAATGCTTGTGCCCATCCAGAGAATCCAAGAAAAAAACACACCAAAACAACAATCAGTCTCATTTAATTTTCACATTACAGGTCTGAAGCTTGAACATTCCTGTCCTGCTATCACTCCAGATCAATTGAAAGCTACCATCTGGTTTGGCCGTTAACCCCAAATAATGCCCCCCTCCAATAAATTTGTTGGCCACATCGGCATTGTCTTCGGTTCGTGGGTTGGAACTGACTTCGGTTATTCTAACTGGACGTTGAAAACGCTCCCCGCCATCCTTGGATATGGAAAAATAGACATCATACGATTTCTGGTCGTCGGAATGTTGTCCATCAACCCAAGAAATTCCGACCACCCCGTCTTTGTTTACAGCCACACTGGGCACATTGGCCTTACTTGGCCTGCCATTGTTAAAAAGGTCCACTCTTTTTTCTGATGTCCATGTTTTTCCTTCATCCATGGAATAGTTCAACCAAACGCCTTGACTACTTGACCCATCGGCCACGGCCCTGACAAAATAAATTCTATCAGTAAATTTTGATTGTGCACCCACATCCGAAGCCATTCTAGCGTACCCCCTTCCCAGTTTTGGATTATGGGACACCACGTAGCGTTCTGACATTTCTTGGGTTTTGGGGTTATAGATGTTGGTCCAAATTTTTCCTTGGCCATGCATGGTGGGTACCACTACCCTGCCATTGGTGAGAATGGCCGGTTCACAAAAGTTGAGTCGCCTTCCTTGCCCATCAATAGTGGCCACTTTCTTAAATCCCGCATTGTTTTTGGACTCATAAAGCACTACATCAGCTCCCATATTGGTATTGAATTGTACTGTAGTCAGATAAAATGCATCCTTGTGCCCCACCAATTTTGTTCCATCATGTCCATGGCCCAAACCAGAAAACACCTCTACCGATGAATCCCAATTTTCCCCGCCATTATTTGAAGTAAAAATGGCCAAAGGAAATTGACCTTTAAAACTGTTAGGGGTTCCCAACCAACTCAAGGCCGCTTTCCCGTTGGTCAATAACGCCACCCATGGATCATACCCCCAATAGTTATGTGCAGTTTCTTTCCATGTTTGGCCCCCATCTTTTGAAACAAAACTGGACAATCTACAACTCTGGTACGGGTCATTGTTATCCGTAACTACCATAGCGGCCGCAAGGAGATAGTTGTTATCATTTGGGTGGGAAATAATAGTGGGTTCTACCAAGGGATAAGTCTCAAATTGAGATGGAATGGCAACATTTTTCCCCGGAAGAATATCCTTTGAAGAATCCAAATTGACAAACTCAGGAGAGGTCTGCGCCTTTCCCAAACATCCCAACAGCACAAAAAGAAATCCACTGATACAAATCTTTGAGCTTTTTCCCATTTTTAAAAATTATAGGGTTGCTTCCTTCTTGCCCGAACCGAAGCTTCGACACCCTCGTCAGTACTTTGCAAAATCAATTCCACCTGACCTCTTCCCAAAACAGGATGGGTGTATTCTCCAATCAACTCTTTAGGGGTCTCTTTTTCCAAAGTAAATTCAGGAAGCTTTTGAAATTCATTCCCCATGAATTTCATAAACTCGTCAATATCCACTCCCTCCCAAAGCAGGTATTTATATTCCCAAGTGGTCATGTCACCCTCAGAAAAATGATATTTTGTGGCAAAACGCCTTACCAAATCTCCCATACTAAGGATAAAGTTGTCCGCCAATTGAGACCGCGCATAATCCTGCTTGCGCTTCCAAGGATATTCCATTCTATTGGCCACATCTTGGGCTCGTCCAACCCCATAATATTTGGCAACTACTTCAAAAGAAGCATCTATTCCGGAAGAGAGTCCAGATGACGTAATGACGTGCCCATTGTTGGTATATTTTACATCATTCAAAACCTTGGCATTGGGAAACTGTGCTTTAAGGTTTGGTATGAGTGAAGCAAAGGTGGTAGCCTCGTTACCATCCAGCAATCCCGCCAATCCTAAAAAAAATGCACCACTACATACGGAAAACATAGTATCCGTTTCACCTGCTCTTTCTTTTAACCATTGCACAATCTCCATATCTTGATTGGATTCTGCCGCCCCGCCTCCAGGTACCATTATTATATCTACTTGTGGAAGATTGGCAAAAGTATAATCGGGGGACAACCTCATATACATTCCTATTGCCTTTGCCTCGGTATTTTTTGCGACAGTGATAACATTAAATCCAGCATGTTCAAATACCGACATCGGTCCGGTAACATCCATAATGTCCGCACCATTAAACAATACAATGGCCGCCGTCTTTCTAGAAATCGTGTTTCTCGGTTTATCTTCCATACCTCTTAATTGAGAGGTGTACGCCATATTACATTCGCTGCAAATTGCAGGTGCATCAAACCATTGACCATCTTTGGAACACCCACAGGGCGGACAGACATACTGCACACTATATTTTGGGATTTGGATTTGGGGGGAGCTTTGAGAATAGGTGGCAAGAAAAACACCCAGTATGCAAATAAAAAGCACGTTTTTTAACATGTTGATAGAAATTATTTCCGACCAACTTACTACCCATATACTACTCTAAATTGTATAATTTGGACATTAACCCTTCATTAACAACATATTCTAATGCTGTGAACAGCTTTTCCGAAGTATCAACCTATTCCCTCCAAGGATATGCATTTTCCGCTTTGATGGAATTCTTAATCTCGGCGATTTTGGCCGAATCAATCACCTGCCCATCCCTAATGACCAAATCAATTTTTCGTATATGGTTGATGTCCTCCAGAGGATTGGCATTGAGCAAAACCAAATCTGCTATTTTTCCTTGGGACACCGTTCCATATTCTTCTTGAATCTCAAAAAACAAAGCAGGATTTATGGTAGCGGTTTTAAGTGCTTCTGCCGGGGTCAATCCAGCATCGGTGAGCGCTTCCAATTCATTATGAAGGCCAACACCAGGATGGCACAAGGGGTTGGCTCCAACATCAGTACCTGCCAAAAGCATAACATCTTTCTGGTTCATGCTTTTGACCATATCCAAATACAATTGGTACAACCGTTTTTTGATGTTGATATACGCGGGTCTATCCCGATACTGAAGATGGTCGTTATGTTCCGGTGTCCAGTATGCCCGTAAATACGGTGGCAATAGTGCGACCAATTCCTTATCCTTAGGATACTCACTTTCGTACCATGCGTTTTTATACCACATACTCAATGTTGGGCAATGCCAAATGTTATATTTTTTGAAAACACCATACAAGGAATCCGCTTTGGAAGTATTGAAGGTATTCAACCTAAAATCATTAAGTCGGTTTGAGCGCTCAATGCGATCATCGATAGGTTGAAGGGATGCCATAAATTCCTCGGTTGAGGCGTCAGAACATTCTTTGAGGATTTCCAACAGGTGCTCCTGACTTTTCATTCCGGTTTGGGCGGCTTCTGAAGGAGGTACAGTGTACGGCACATGGCCCACGAATGGAAAATCGATTTCATTGGCATAGTCACTCACGGCCAAATAGGTTTCTCTAGGTAAAAGGGAATATATTTTTAGAAAATCGACTCCTTCTGCAATCAAGGAATCTACCACATGCTTGACCTGTTCTGGCGAATCTATCCCAACAGAACCGTCCCACATGGGGTTTGGGCCATCTAATAAGGGGCCGCCTGCGAAGATTTTTGGAGCCCACAGCTTTCCTTCTTTGTACAAGCTGCGCCATCGTTGGACCAATTTTATATCGCCTCCCATATCACGAATACCCGTTACCCCATTCACTACAAATAAGGGCATCAATCGGTCTTTTTCCTCCTGTTTAGGATTCATCCGCCAAACCTCTGGGTCATCTGGGTGGGTATGCATGTCCCATAATCCCGGAATCAAAAATTTGCCTTCTGCTTCAATTACGGTACCGACTTCATAATCCACATTGCCATCTGCTGTTCTAATATCCAAAATGGTATCACCTTGAATCAACACATTTTGATTGGGAAGCAATTCCCCGGTCTCCACATCAACAATAGATACGTTTTCAACCAAAATAGTTCCGGAAAGTGTTTCCTTTTTAGTGCATGAAATCAGCAGAAAACCTAAAGCAGTGGCAAATAACAGTTTCTTCATTGGGTTTAACTTGAGTGGTCGGTGATCATGTACCATTTGCCCTTAATTTTTTTCATGTTTACGGAAAACCAGCCTCGACTCAGTTCCTCCCTATCGGAAAATTTTAAATTGAAACGCCCTGTCACAAAATACAAGTTTGCACTCAACCGTCTTGTTTTGATTTTGTCAAAATACAATTTACCCATACGCTCTTTAGGGAAGTACTTTTTATAATCGCCAATAATATTCTCATAACCATAGGTTATACCACCCCGAGAGGCGGTTTGTATGGGTTCTGATACAGCATAGGCTTCCATATAGCATTCGATATTGGAATTGTTCCAACAGTCTTCCTGCCTTTTAAAATTCTGCCGGATGTTATGGTCATCGATTCGGTCCAAGTAGTTGTCCACAATTTCTTCCAAGTCATGTAAAAACTGCTGCAAATAGGCGTAACTACTATCAGCGTTCACTTGAATGGCCAAGGCATATTGCTTATTTTGGGAATACTCCACATGCGACACATATCCTGGAAAGAAGCCCGAATGCCCGTATCGGGTATCGTTCCTCTTGCCCCAAACAAAGATTCCCAATCCATACCCATTATCAAAGGCTTGACCAGTTGACATGTTCACCGCTTTTTTCAGTTTAGCCTTGGTATCTTCATTCAGATAATCGCCTTCATGGATGAACTTCAGCATTTTTGTTAAATCCGAAGGGTTGCTGACAAAACCACCACCGGCCCATTCAAACGAAGGGTCTAAAACCAGATGCCCATTTTCATCCAAAACCTTTTTAGGGAGACCAAATGGATTGTTGGAACCCACATATCCTTGCGCCAAACCATTTATTACATTGCTTTGCTGCGGAACCGTTAAATCTAACTGTAAGGGAACTAGAATCTGCTCCTGAATTAAATCGTAATAATCACGACCCGTTATTTTCTCCACAATCAATCCCAGTAAGATAAAATTCGTATCGGAGTAGGCCCAACCCTGCCCCACAGGATGCACCGCTTCTTTATTGGCAACGGATTGAAAACAATCTACTGGTGCTCGCTTCTTTTTGGAATCTTTTGCAAAATCTTCCAAAAATTCCGGCTGAAACAAATGTCTTGGCAAACCCGAGGTATGGTTCATCAGGTTGATGATTTTTATATCTGCATGATTAGGAAAAGTGGGATACCACTCCGTATTTCCCAAAAAGGTAGCCACTTTATCTTCCAAATCCAGTTTTCCTTCCTCAATCATCTTTAGGGCCACCGTAGCAAAGAAAATTTTTCCTACACTGCCAGCAGGCATTTTGATATTTGGCTTCATGGGTTCTTTTTCCTCGGTATCCAAAAAACCAGCCGCCAAGGTAATTTGATGCTGCTCATCAAGCAAGAGGGAAAATGTTGCTCCGGGAAGTTGGTTCTCCTGCACAATCGAGTTCAATTTGGCATGAAGTTCCGATTCAAGTTCAGTATAAAATTCTTGTCCATAGACAAATGTTTGAAAAAATAAAAAAGTAATGAATGCCCTGAATACTGCCTTGTTTTTGCTTCCCATCATGTTTGGTGATTGCTGCTGTGCTGTTGTCTCTTTAAATATAACTCAAAAGGCAAATCTACTCGGGAGTCACACCTCAAAATTGTAAAAATTGGACAGAAATCAGTTCCAGCGCTGTGCAATGATGTTCATGAGCGCTTCTTCAGAAGTGGATAGTTTTTTTCCGAAAAAATCCTTGGGGGTCAAGGAAGAAAATGATTTAAACTCCCTTATAAAATGAGATTGGTCAAAAAAGCCTACCTCATTACCCAATTGGGTGAGGTTTAAATCGGTCAGTTGACCGTGTAAATGTATGGTGGCATTGAACCGAATAATACGGATATAGGTTTTGGGAGCAATGCCCATGTAAAATTTGAACAAACGCTCCATCTTTTTGTAGTTGATGTTGAAATCTGCTGCCAACATATGGGAGCGTATTTCTCCCTTTTTTGCTTTGATGTGCTCCACCAGGGCGGAAAACAAAAGATAATCCGGTTCTGAATTTAATTTGGAAATTCGCTTCAAAAGAAACGTTTCCACAACCTTGATTTTACCCTGCACATAGGGTTGTTCAAAGACCTGCTCCTCCAGTTCCATTAAATCCTTGTCCGCCAGACCGTCCAATTCTACAAAAAGATTTTTGAGCTCTTTGTAGCTGTAATCCAAAAACAAAGGCAGTCCTTCTGGGTTTATCTTGATTCCAAAAGAAGTGGTCTTGCCCGGAGAATAGTAATAATTGACCGGTTTTGTCTTTTGCCCAAACAAACTGGTCCGGCTCAAGGTTATGGGCGGGCCCTCTGTGGAGGTATTCCGCCGAATGGAATTTTGGGAATCGATGAACAACAGTCCAAAAGTTCCGTCGGGCACCACAATATCCGTGATATCCTCATAGACCAAGGAAGTATCCACGGTAAAATAACTGTCGATATACCTTGAAAAAAATTGGTCTGGATAGTACTCTTTGAAATACATCTTAGCTCATAATTTTTCCGTACAGGTGTCCAAAAAGTACAATTTGTTACCCAACGCCCTTCTTAATTTTGACATTTTTAACATTAGCTTATGAGAAGTACCCTAAAAATGCCAAATAGGAATGCCCTACTTATTATTTTGATTTCGCTCTGCGTGGTTTCATGTAAAAACAAGAAAGAAAAACCCACGGAAGAAAATCCCATTGATTCGGTAGAAGCCTTGGTCGATTTTATTAAAACCCAAAAAAGTGAAGACCAAATTGCTGAGTTTACCTTTGTTCAAGAGAC
The DNA here is from genome assembly GCF_040705235.1 of Allomuricauda sp. ANG21. NCBI lineage: Bacteria > Pseudomonadati > Bacteroidota > Flavobacteriia > Flavobacteriales > Flavobacteriaceae > Allomuricauda > Allomuricauda sp. ANG21. Next base: position 494,857 of record NZ_JBFCVT010000001.1, read on the forward strand.
CATTTTCTTTGACGAAAAAGGCCAGCCGCAAAATACTTCAACCTGGTATGAGGCCATTCGGTATCCCAAAGAATTCAGAATAGATTTTGGCGACCCCAAGAATAGGAACGCCAACATTAATCGGAACGACAGTATTTATGTATTCCGAGGGGATTCCTTGGTACACAGTGGTCCAGAAATACAGGAGTTTTTGATTTTGGAAGGCGGCCTCTTTCATTACTCCACTGCCGAGACTTTGGAACGGCTTAAAAGTTTAGGGATTGATACTTCAATTTTCAGTACTTCCACATACAAGGAAAGACCGGTTTATATTTTGGGCTCCACCCCAAATGACACCAGCAAGCCCCAAATATGGATGGATGCTGAGGAACTTTATGTGGTTCGGAGATTCAGTCAAGGCAAACAAGGGGAGCTTTATGAGGTAAAATACGATGACTTTAAAAACATTGAAGGGCATTGGATGGAGACTTGGATTGAGTTTCATGTGGATGGGCACCTCATTCAAACAGAACGTTACAACGATATTGACCTACACCCAAGTTTAGATGACAAGGTTTTTGACCCCAAAGCCTTTGGAACATACTACTGGTTCAAAGACTAAGCAATAAAACTCTATTTTACTCCTGAGTAATTGGAATTTAGGAAGTAGTGGCATAAAGGTTCATGAAAAACCCTTGGTTCACCCACCTTTCCTAATCTTGGCTATCAAGGCCAATGCCTTGCGCACATTGTTCTCCAATCCTTTGAAATCCCCATTCTGGATGGTTTCCTTGCTGATCAGTTGCGAGCCCAGTCCAACACAGGCCACCCCTGCATCGAACCAGCCCTTCAG
>NZ_JBFCVT010000002.1:0-1005926 GCF_040705235.1 Allomuricauda sp. ANG21
TCCACCATCCCACACGGGTCTTGTCCGGGTAGTAGACCCCTGCAATATAACTGCCCTGAAACGTTTCTCCGGAATAGTGTTCTTCAAAATTGGCACGTTGGCCCATGGCCCCGTTGCCCAAACTGAAAAGGCTTTCGGACGACTCAACCTGCTCACTATCAAATCCCTCCTCTATAATTGACCAAGGGTGTGCCTTTATATAATCCTGATTCATTGCTTACCAAAATTGTGGGGCAAATGTAGTTACCTTTATGATAAGGATAGTATAAACTTAATGAAATATGGAGTCCCTTACTACCAAGGTAGGTTCCAAAATCTTGGTCTGGAAGGTTTCCTCCTCTTCTTTTTCTCCCTCTACCTTGTCTATCAACATTTGTGCGGATATTTCTCCCATTTTTTCCCCATGTTGGGCCACTACTGTTAAGCTGGGATAGGCATATTTCGATAAAAACCCATCTGTAAAGCCTATAAATGAGATATCTTCTGGTATCTTAAGACCCTTCTCTTGGGCCAAACGCATACTGTAGACAGCAAAAATCTCATTGACACATAGAACGGCATCTACATCTTGGTGGCCCTCGAAAAAATCCTTGATCCCTTTTTCATCCATTTCCATGGTGGGAAGTTTCAGTATTCTAGATTCGTCAACGCCCAAACCACTATCTGTCAACGCTTTTTTATATCCCATGGTACGGGCTTTGCTCACACTTAAGTAGTCATCGGTAGTGATTAACGCTATTTTTTTTCGTCCTTGCTCTATGAGTTTTTGTGTAGCTCTATACGCCCCGAGTTCATCATCAATAACTACTTTGTCACACTCTATCTCATTGGTGATTCGGTCAAAAAGCACTACAGGAATACCTTGTTCCGTAACCTCCTTTAAATGGTTATAGTCACCTTTTTGCTGGGTTTCTGAGGATAAAGACATGATAAATCCATCAATACTTCCGTTAGCCAACATTTCCATATTGATCACCTCCTTGTCAAAGGATTCTTCTGAAAGACATACAATTACATTATATCCTCTGGCATTTGCGTATTTCTCAATCCCCCGAATGACAGTGGTAAAGAAATGATGGACAATATCGGGAATGACCACACCAATATTCTTGGTCCTTTTGTTTTTGAGGCTAATGGCAATATTGTTGGGCTTGTAATTATAGAGTTTTGCAAAAGCCTGGACTTTTTCCTTGGTATCCCTACTAATTTCCTCACTGTTTTTTAATGCTTTTGAGACAGTGGAAATGGACACCTCAAGCTCTCTTGCTATATCTTTTAATGTAATCTTCACTTTGTGTTGGTGCTAATTTGGTTCAAAAAATGAGTTAGGAATTTACATAATAAAGAAAAGGGGGTAGGCCAAAATATACTTTTTAACAAAATCAATACCGAAGTTCGAAAAAACTCTTATTAAAACGTTAATAGGTACTAAAGAATAAAAATACTATATTAGTGGTAAAATTGCACTTTTCTCATTTATTTGCTTTTATTTTATGATATAAGTGTTATACGCACATTAATTTTGTCAACCTTCTACAGATACAAAGTTATTAACACGAAACCGTTTTCGCTCTATGTTGCGATATGCTTAAATTTAGATTAACATTTTTTTTATATATGTTTAACACTTGAATTGAAATTAACTAAACTTAAAATTAACTATTTATGAAGATTACGCTACTTAGAAGCTTTTTGCTGCTGGGAGCATTTTTATGCTTTGGTTTGGTGAAAGCTCAAACAGTATCTGGTACTGTTTCGGATGCAACCGGACCTCTTCCGGGGGCAAGCGTATTGGTTAAAGGAACAACCAATGGTACGCAAACCGATTTTGATGGTAATTACACATTGGATGGTGTTGGTGACTCAGCCACCCTTGTGTTCAGTTACATTGGATACAAAACCGTTGAGGTTTCCGTTAATGACAGGTCTACCATTAACATTACCTTAGAAGAAGATGCTCAAGCATTGGATGAAGTGGTTATTATCGGCTATGGCCAAACCACTATTAAAGATGCAACCGGTTCCGTATCGGCTGTTACTTCAGAAGAATTTAATACAGGTATTATCGCTTCTCCTGAACAGTTGATTCAAGGTAAGACTGCTGGGGTACAGATTACCCAGACCAGTGGTGCTCCTGGAGCAGGAATCGATGTGAGAATTAGGGGTACAAACTCTGTACGTTCCAACAACAACCCACTTTTTGTGGTGGATGGTATCCCTCTACCTGGGGGATCCAGTGCTCCAAACACCGGAAACCAAGGTGTTGGAACTTCGCCAGCTTCAAACCCATTATCATTCCTTAACCCCAATGACATTGAAAGCATCAGTATTTTAAAAGATGCCTCTGCAACTGCTATCTATGGGTCCAGAGGTGCAAATGGGGTGGTCATAGTTACAACAAAAAGCGGCAGAGCAAGTAGAGGTGGTGTATTTGAGTTTTCCTCTTCTTTGGGTATTGCTACGCCAGCTAATGAATATGACTTGCTTGGCCGAAACGCATTTTTGGACGGTGTGGAGCAATTTGGAGGCGACAGAGACGCCCAAGACTTTGGAAATGACACGGATTGGCAAGATTATGTGACCCGAACTGTTGCTTCCCAAAACCAAAACTTGTCATATTCTCAAAGTTACGAGGGTGGAAATGTTCGTGCTACCTTTGGTTATGGTAAGCAATTTGGTGTAGTTGAAAACTCATCCCTTGAGCGTATTACAGGAAGAATCAATGCAACACATAGATTCCTTGATGACGATTTGACAGTGACTTTACAAGCTTCCATTTCCCGCGTTAATGAGGAGCAAGCTCCGTTGAGTGGTAGTGCAGGGTTTAGAGGTGACCTCCTTGGTGCCGCATATTCAGCCAACCCAACATGGCCCACAAGTCCAGATTTTGACACTGGTGGGCAATTGAGTCCTGCGACCTTATTGAACTACACCCAAAACACCGTAAATACGAACCGATTACTATTGAATGGTTCTGCAGAATACAAAATAACGCCAGAACTGGCAGCCAAAGTAAACCTTGGCTATGACGCTTCACAAAGTGAAGCACTTGCGCTATCCTCTGGCGCAGCCCGAAATTTGGATAGAAATACTTTTCAAAATGGTAGAGGTGGATACGGTACACAGGAATTGGAAAACAGACTTCTGGAAGCCACGTTGCAATACAACAAAGAATTTGATAATTCCTTTCTGGATCTTTTGGTCGGTTATTCCTTCCAAGACTTCAAAACAAGCGGCCGTGTGACCGAAGCTTGGGGCTTTTCCACACAAGACTTAAATAAAATGGGGCAGGATATCATCGCTTCTGTTGAAGCTGTGGAATCCAACATTGATGGTGAATATCAACAATATGGTTTCGATTCAAGATCAAACGATGTTTTTGTAAACCGCCTGTTTCCAGAGGTTTCCCAAGACCAAGTCCAAGCTAAGAGTGGCGCCTTGGTTCGATCTCTTTTCGCAGACAGAAACTTTACTGTTGACGAACTACAGTCCTTTTTTGCTAGAGCAAATTTTACACTGGCAGATAAATACTTATTCACTGCCACCTTTAGGGCAGATGGTTCTTCTCGATTTGGTGGAAATAACCAATACGGTTACTTCCCGTCTGGTGCCGTTGCATGGAAAATTAACGAGGAGGACTTCATGGGCGATACCTTTTCCACCTTGAAATTGCGTCTCGGTGCAGGTATTACAGGTAACCAAGAAGGTCTAGGGTACGGTAACTTCCTAAGAAGACAACGATATGCTGGTGCCACTACCCAAGATAATGGTAATATCGATCAACCTGGCTTGACCACTGCAACGTTTGCAAACCCAGATTTGAAATGGGAGGAAACTTTTGACGTCAATATCGGTATTGATTATGGTTTCAACAACGACAAGGTTTCCGGTAGCATCAACGTGTATCGCAAGGAAACTACTGACTTGTTATTGAATATTGAAGCTGCTCAGCCTTCTCCACAACCACGATTCTTTCAAAATATCGATGCAACCTTAATTAACCAAGGGGTTGAATTCGATATTAATGTTGATTGGGTACAAACTGAAGATGTAAGCTTTAGTACTGCCTTTAACATTGCGTACAATGATAACGAATTGCAGGATTTTGGTGGACAGATTCCAGCTGGTACTATTAGAGGACAAGGACTATCCTTGGCATTTGCCCAGATTCTTGCGGGTGATAGACCCCTATTCTCTTATTTCTTGAGAGAGTTTGAAGGGTTTGATGAAAATGGCCAGCCAATCGGTGATGTGCAAACCTTTGTTAACGAAGACGCACTACCTGACATCAACGCAGGTTTTTCATTGAACTTCAACTACAAGAATTGGGATTTTTCAACTTTCCTTGCCGGTCAATTCGGATTCTCAGTATATAACAACACCCGAAATGCCTTTTTCACAGCAGGTGCCATAAACAACGCTCGTAACGTTACTCCAGATGTGTTGACTTCTGGTGAGGCGGGAAGTGCCGCGGCAGAAGTTTCCACTAGGTTTTTGGAAGATGGTGATTTTGTAAGACTTCAGAACGCAACCCTTGGCTATACTGTGCCTCTAAGTGGTGAGGGAACTTTCAAAAGCTTGCGACTGTCGGTTACTGGCCAGAATTTATTCTTAATAACCGATTACAGTGGTTTAGACCCTGAAATTAGCGTTCAACCAGGATCTCCCATAAATGGTGTTAGTGATGCCCTGAACAATTTACCTACTGCAGGTATTGATTATACAGCCTACCCAAGACCTAGAATTATCACTTTAGGTTTAAACGCTACTTTTTAATCAAAAAAAATTGAGAAAGATGAAATTAAATTTTAAACTATTTTTGACGGCAGCAATTAGTGCCGCACTCACCTTCTCTTGTACCAATCTAGAGATTGATGAAACTGACTCGGTTTTCCCAGAAGATACAGGGGAAGGTTTCACAGGAGTTGAAGATCCAGAATCTGGATTGAATAACCTTTATCTAGATGTTCAAGGACAAGTTGGTGATCAAGCGAACTTATTTGCTTTGAATGAAGTGACCACCGATGAACAGTTGGTTCCTACAAGGGGAACAGACTGGGGAGATAATGGAATTTGGAGAACATTACACGCGCACACATGGTCTCCAACCCACCAATATATTTTGAATACTTGGAACAATTTGAACCAAAATGTGTTCCGTGCCTCCGAATTGATTGATTCGCGAACTGCTGCTTCCGCCGAAGTGGTTGCAGGAGCGAAGTTTTTAAGAGCTTGGAGTATGTGGTATGTATTGGACTTCTGGGGCCAGGTTCCTTTTAGGGAAGTTGATGAAGGACCAGAAATCAACCCAAGAATTCTAACTCCAACTGAGGCCGTGGATTTGATTGTATCAGACTTAAATGATGCAATTGCTGGATTACCTTCCGTTGCGGCTCCAGGAGGCGATGATTTAGAAAGAGCTTCTAAGGCTGCTGCCCGCCATCTTCTAGCAAAGGTTTTATTGAACAAGCATATTTATCTTGGCACCGCCCCAGATGCTGCTGATATGAACCAGGTAATTTCTTTGGTTGATCAAATTGCTGCTGAAGGGTATGCCTTGGAGGCTGGTTACTTTAATATTTTCCGTGAAGCTCCAGACAACGAAACCATTTGGTGGTTGGGTGCAGCTGTTGGTAACCGAATCTTCAATGGACTTCATTACAATTCTACATCAATTAGTGGCGGTGGATGGAATGGTTTCAGCACACTGTCCGAGTTTTATGATTTATTTGAGGGAGACCCCAATAGCAATAGAGGTGAATTGGACGGTACTCCATTGGACGGTCAAGAAGAGCGTAGAGGATGGGTACCAAATGCAGGTACCCCATTTACCGGTGCTGACGAAACTACCGACAATGGAGGTTTCGAGGACGGATCTAATGTTGGTCTTGGTTTCTTGATCGGTCAGCAATATGCGCTTGATGGAAGTAAATTAAAAGACCGCCCAGGTAATGATTTGGTATTCACAAGGGAAATGCCAGGATTAATTGGTAACAATGAAAGAACAGGTATTCGTGTGCAAAAGTATGCAGCAAGATACGATGCTTTCAACCCACACCAGATCGTTTTCAGATATGCAGATTCACATCTCATGAAAGCTGAAGCAATAATGCGAACTGGTGGTGATCCAACCGCAATGGTCAATGAGCTTAGAACACTTAGGGGCGCTACTCCACTTGGTACTGTTTCTGAAGCCGACCTTTTGGCCGAAAGAGGAAGAGAGTTGTATGTAGAGTTCCAGAGAAGGCAAGATATGAGAAGATTTGGACAATACACCAGAGATTGGGAATTCAAAGACCCTGCTGCTGTGGGGGACGTTAATAAAGAATTGTTCCCTATTCCTGTAAACGCCCTGCTCTCTAATCCAAATCTAACTCAGAATCCCGGTTACTAAACAAAACAAAGTTTAGGTTGTTTATACATAACAAAGGCCGCCCATGGGCGGTCTTTTCTTATACTATACCACGGTATATCCCAACACCTAAGTTTTCTCCATTATTAGCTGACCTTTAACCTATCATTAATCAAAGATTAATCGTTTTCACTTCTATTTTTCTTACGGAAATGCCTATTTTGAAATCGCTTTTGATACATGAAATGAGAGGATTACGTCTGTTGATTTTTGGGGGAATTTTACTGATTTACGGCTGTTCAAAAAACGAACCGAAAACCCTTTTTGTTCAAAAGAACTCATCCCAAACTGGAATTACCTTCGCCAACAATCTAACACAGACTCCCCAACTCAACATTCTAAATTATCTTTATTTCTATAACGGCGCTGGAGTTGCCTCTGCCGATTTCAATGGAGATGGTCTGGTAGATCTATACTTTACATCCAATCAAGAAGCGGATAGGTTATATCTTAATAAGGGGAACTTTAAGTTTCAAGATGTCAGTCAAGCTGCTCATATTAATAATGATTCTGGATGGACCACTGGTGTAACCCATGTGGACATCAACAATGATGGGCTTCTTGATATTTATGTCTGTAAAGTGGGGGACCACGGCCCTATACGAGGTCATAATCTACTCTATATCAATAAAGGCAGTGATAAAAATGGTGTCCCCAGATTTGAAGAGCAGGCCAAAACATATGGACTTGATTTCATTGGATATTCCACACAAGCCGCCTTTTTTGATTATGATTTGGATGGAGATCTTGATATGTATCTCTTAAATCACTCTGTAAATCCTAACCGTTCCTACGGAAAAGGTGCAAAACGAAAAATGATAGATTCCATGTCTGGCGACATTCTTTTTAGGAATGATGATGGCTATTTTGTAAATGCCTCCAAAGAAGCTGGTATTTTTCAAGGCTCCATAGGTTATGGCCTTGGACTGGCCATCAGTGACATCAACAATGACGGTTACCCAGACATCTACGTGGGTAACGACTTTTTTGAAAATGACTATCTCTATATCAATCAAAAAGATGGGACATTTACAGAAGTTATTTCCCAAGATGGTTCAAAAATGGGGCATACCACACATTTCTCCATGGGAAATGACATCGCCGATGTTAACAATGACGGCTTGGCCGATATTCTATCCCTGGATATGCTCCCAGAAGATTTGGAAACCTACAAAACCTCCGGGTTGGAATACACTTACCCCGTATATCAACAATACCTTAAAAATGGATTTGCCCCACAATACATGCAAAATGCCTTCCACCTGAACTTGGACGGTGAAAATTTTGGGGAAGTTGCCAACCTAAGTGGCATCAATGCTACAGAATGGTCTTGGGGAGCACTTTTCGCAGATTTTGACAATGACGGGCTCAAAGATCTCTTTATTTCCAACGGAATCCAAGGAGTTACCAATGACATGGACTTCATTAATTACATTTCCAATGACGAAATTCAAAAAAACATTGCTTCCGGCCTGTCCGACAAGGACATGGAGCTAATTGACCGGTTGCCCAGCAAAAAAGTCCCTAACTACTTTTATAAAAATAATGGAGGTATCACTTTTTCTGATGTAACGCACACTTGGAGTACTAAAACCCCATCTTACAGCAATGGCTGCACCTATGCCGACCTCGACAATGATGGCGATTTGGATTTGGTGGTGAACAATGTGAACGGCGAGGCGTTTGTGCTTGAAAACACCTTGTCCGAAGGAAATTTTATCAAGATAATATTGAAGGGAACATCTAGAAACAGATTTGGTATTGGTGCAAAAGTCATTCTCTACCAAAAACATCACAAAGCCGTTCAAGAAAATAAAACTACAAGAGGTTTCCTGTCCGCTATGGAAAACCGATTAAATTTTGGTATCGGCAAAGACAGCATAGTAGATTCCATTCAAGTTGTTTGGCCTAATGGAAGGTTTGAGACCTTGAGGAATGTCCCAGCCAATGAAACTTTGGTGGTATCGGCCGAAAATGCATCGGGCAATTATTATATGAATCTTCCTACCAAAAATCAATCTCAATTTTCTACCGTTTCAAACATTTTGAATTTTGCCCATAACGAGCGGCCCTCTCTGGATTTTGATAGAAATCCCTTGGTTCCTTTCGCCTATTCCAATGAAGGACCTTCGGCATCTGTTGGGGATGTCAATAACGATGGAGTGGATGATATTTTTATTGGAGGGGCAAAAATGCAACCCTCCCAATTATTTATCAGCAATGCTAATGGTTCCTATTCCGAGCATCAAACAGAATTGTTTGCTAAAGATGCTATCGCCGAAGATATTGATCATGCCTTTTTTGATGCGGACAATGATGGTGATATGGACCTAATTATAGTTAGCGGTGGCAACGAATTTACCGAAGGCACTCCTTTGCAACCCAGACTTTATATGAATCAGAATAGCACCTTTACTAAAAAAGAAGGACTATTTACACAGATTGAGGTAAATGCTTCAAAAGTAGGCACTGTTGACATTGACAATGATGGTGACCTGGATATTTGTATTGCCTCCAATGCTGTTCCCACCAAATTTGGTGAAGTTCCAAGGCAATATGTCCTAAGGAATGATGGAAACTTCAAATTCACCGATATTACCGCTTCTTATGCCCCAGAATTTGAGACCATCGGAAACATTCGAGATTTTATTTGGACAGATTTAGATGGTAATGGATTTAAAGATTTAGTGGTTGCAGGGCACTGGACCCCCATCACCATTTTCCTCAACAATGGCAAAAAATTGGTAAAACAAACCAAAAACGGCCTTGAAAATACAAATGGTTGGTGGAATTGCATAAAAATGGCCGATTTAGACCATGACGGTGACCTGGATATTCTGGCCGGAAATTGGGGATTGAATACAAAATTTAGGGCTTCCCAAGACAAACCTATAACTGTATACATCAATGATTTTGATGGTAATGGTTCCATTGAGACCGTGGTTACTTATTTCCATGGCGATAAAGAAACCGTATTTTCATCCAAGGATGAACTGGCTAAACAAATGCCCTTTCTCAATAAAAAATTCCTCTTTTACAAAGATTTCGCCAAGGCCTCTTTGGAAGAGCTTTTTGGCAAGGAAAATTTGGAGAACGCTGTCAAAAGAAAAGTGTATAGGCTGGAGACCTCCTATTTTGAAAACGATGGTAATGGCAATTTCTCCAGCAGAGAACTCCCACTGATGGCGCAGTCCTCAACCGTGAACGATATCTACATCAATAATAATGACGAAAAAAAGATTAATGAAATATTAATGGTCGGGAATAATTTTGAGATAAGCACCCAACTTGGTAGATTAGACGCTTCGCATGGGTTAGTATTACAAAGTGATGAACACGGCGCCATTTATTGGAAAGAAAACTTGAACATTTCCGGGGCCGCCCGTAGTATTGAAAAAATAAAACGAAATGGGAACGAAGAACTCATCATCACACTGAACAATGATTCTCCCGTTTTTCTAATCAAAAAACAGAACACCAAATGAGATTAAGAGCTGTAATCCTATGCCTTATTTTGATTCACTGGGGGTGTGCCGACAAGGAATCCAAAGAATCAACGGAAGAAAATATTGAAACACTCTTCACCTTGCTCACACCTGAAGAAACGGGAGTTGAATTTGTCAATGCGGTTGAGAATCAAAAGAACTTCAATATTTTCAAGTACCGGAACTTTTACAATGGTGGTGGTGTTGCTATCGGCGATATCAACAACGATGGTCTTTCGGACATTTATCTAACCGGAAACATGGTGGAAAACCGTCTGTATTTGAACAAAGGTGATTTTAAATTTGAGGATATTTCCGAAAGTGCCGGTGTAACAGGAAACAAGCCGTGGTCCACTGGCGTGGTTATGGTGGATATCAACCAAGATGGGTTGTTGGACATCTACGTTTGCAATGCTGGAAATATGGAAGGGAACAACCATGACAACGACCTCTACATTAACAATGGCGACCTAACCTTTACCGAAAGGGCCGAAGAGTTCAATTTGGCCAAAACAGGGTTCACTACCCATGCCTCATTCTTCGATTATGATAAAGACGGTGATTTGGATGCTTACATCCTAAATAATAGCAACATTCCGGTGAGCAGTCTTGGGTATGCCGAACAACGTGAAGTACGTGCACAAGACTGGGAAGGTGTTCCCGATATTTTTAAAGGGGTTGGTGACATGCTCTTGCGCAATGATAACGGCAAATTCGTAGATGTAAGTGAAGATGCAGGTATTTATGGAAGTTTGATCGGGTTTGGCTTGGGCGTCATGGTCACCGATTTTAATGGCGATTTGTATCCAGACATCTACGTTTCCAATGATTTTTATGAGCGGGATTATCTGTACATCAACCAAAAAGATGGAACCTTTAAAGAAGAAATTAAGAAATGGACCTCACACCTGAGCCTTTCTGCAATGGGAATAGATATTGCTGACATTAACAACGATGGGCATAACGATATTTTCATCACCGACATGCTTCCTGAAGAAGAGCGTCGGGTAAAATCAGTCATGGAATTTGAGGGATATACTGTTTTCAATCTCAAGCAAAGTAAAGATTTTGGCCAGCAGTACATTCAGAACACCTTGCAGCTCAACAATGGAAATGGCACATTTTCGGAAGTGGCTTATTATAGCGGAGTGGATGCCACAGACTGGAGTTGGGCGGGGTTACTATTTGATATGGACAACGATGGCCTAAAGGATATTTTCATCACCAATGGCATTAACCATGACCTTACCGATTTGGATTTTGTGGACTTTTTTGCCAATGAAATTGTTCAAAAAATGGCCCTGACGGGTAAAAAGGAATCCATTGATTCCATCATCAATAAAATGCCGGTAAAACCACAGCCCAATTATGCGTATAAAAACAATGGGGACATTTCCTTTAAAAATGCCAACAAGGAATGGGGTTTTGAACTGCCCACGCGTTCCAATGGGGCAGCTTACGGCGATTTGGACAATGATGGAGACCTGGATTTGGTCATCAACAATGTCAATACAGAGACTTTTATCTATAAAAACAACGCTGATACCCAATTGAACAACAACTACATTCAATTGATTTTCAAAGGACCAAAAACCAACCCATTTGGTGTAGGTGCATTGGTTCAATTTTACTTTGATGACAACATCATCAACCAAGAAATGATTCCGTCCAGAGGCTTCCAGTCCTCCATGGAATACGGTATGACCATTGGTCTCGGAGCATCGAAAACATTGGATTCCATGCGTGTGGTCTGGCCCGATGACCAAACCCAAAAGCTTGAAAATGTACAGGCCAACCAGCGCATTACGCTAAGCTATGATGAAGCATCGGAAAAATATGTCCCTGTCAAAAAACAAAGCCAAAAATCCTACCTGTCCGAAGTGAATACTGGAACGGTAGTGGCTCACGAAGAGGACAATTACAATGATTTTGATTACGAAGGCCTTATCTATCAAAAGCTCTCCCAAGAAGGCCCTTCCCTTGCGGTGGCAGACATTAATGGCGATGGACATGAGGACTTTTTTATAGGGGGAGCCCGAAATCAGCCGGGAACCATCTATCTGCACAACGGAAATGGAAGAATCTCCCAAAAAACATCATCCGCTTTTGAAGAGGATAGAGCTTTTGAGGATGTAGCGGCCGCATTTTTTGATGCTGATGGTGATGGTGATCTGGATTTAATGGTAGGCTCCGGCGGCAACAACGTTAGCGAGCAACGAAATTACATCCCACGCTTGTACCTCAATGATGGAACAGGAAATTTCAATAAATCGCAAAGTCAGCTGCCATCAACCTTCAAAAATATTTCTACCATAACCCCGTATGATTTTGACAATGATGGCGATATGGATGTCTTTATCGGCTCCCGAAGTGTTGTTGGGGTGTATGGCATATCTCCCGATCACCTTTTCTTGGAAAATATGGGTGATGGCACTTTTAATGATGTGACAGAGCGATTGGGATATGACCTAAAAGATGCCGGAATGGTTACTGATTCCAAGTGGGTGGACATTGATGGGGATTCAAAGAAAGATCTTATCATCACCTCGGAGTGGGATACCCCAAAAATCTATAAAAATACAGGCAGAAGACTTGCAAAAATGTCCTCGTCCTTGGACAGTCTCTACGGATGGTGGAACACTGTGGAAAGTGCCGATTTGGATAACGATGGGGATATGGATTTGATTTTGGGCAATCAGGGTTTGAACCTCCATTACAAACCCACTAAAGAAAACCCCATGAAACTGTGGATAAATGATTACGACAACAATGGAACCATTGAACAGATTGCCACATTGGGGCAAGATGGTGGGGATTATCCCATCCATCAAAAAAGGGAACTTACCGAACAATTGCCCGGTCTAAAAAAGCAAAATCTCAAAGCTTCCGACTATGCACAAAGAACCATCCACGAATTGTTTTCGGAAGAATTGGTGAATAATGCCATTGTAAAAAAGGTGGAGACTTCGGCCTCCGTAATCGCCATTAATGAAGGTGGTGGCAAATTCACCATCAAAAACCTTCCTCCCAGGGTTCAACTTTCCTGCGTATGCGATATAACCTGTACCGACGTAAACAAGGACGGCAACTTGGACTTAATCATGGCCGGCAATAATTTTGAATTCAAACCACAGTTTTCGAGACTGGATGCCAGTTACGGCAATCTTTTGTTGGGCGATGGAAATCTTGGGTTCACTTGGCAAGAGTATGATGTTAGTGGTTTTAAGGTGAAGGATGAGGTAAAACACATGGAACAGTTTAAGGACAAAAGCGGAAAAACCTTTGTAATTGTGGCCATCAATAACAGCAAACCAAAGATTTTTGCCATTGATGAATAAGTTCTACATAGTAATTTTGGCTGTACTCTTCCTTGCGGGTTGCAAGAAAGAAGGTAGCCTTTTTGAAAACCCTTCAGCCGAAAAGACCGGGGTGGACTTCACCAATACCTTGACTTCAACAGAAGATCTTAGCATTTTGGACTACCTCTATTTTTACAATGGTGGTGGGGTTTCGCTTGGCGACATCAACAACGATGGGCTCCCAGATGTTTTCTTTACCGGAAATCAGGTGAAAAACAAATTGTACCTCAACAAAGGCGACCTAAAATTTGAAGATATTTCCAGTTCCGCAGGAATTGAGGGCAATAGTAGCTGGAACACCGGAACAACGATGGCTGATGTAAACGGCGACGGCCTTTTGGATATCTACGTTTGTGCCGTGGTGGGCATTAATGGGTTCAATGGGTTCAACGAACTTTATATCAACAACGGAGACAATACCTTTACCGAAAGTGCGGCCCAATATGGACTCGATTTTGATTCCTATAGCTCCAACGCTGCTTTTTTTGATTATGATCTGGACGGAGATCTGGATCTATACCTCCTGAACCATGCGGTGCATACCCAAAACTCGTTTGGACGATTTGACCTGCGGTTTGAACGCAGATATGAAACAGGTGACAAATTACTTCGTAATGATGGTGGTAGATTTGTAGACGTAAGCGAGGAAGCAGGCATTTATGGTGGTATAAATGGATATGGCCTCGGTTTGGCCATTGCAGATTTTAATCAAGATGGATACCCAGATATCTATGTGGGCAATGACTTTCACGAAGATGATTACTACTATTTAAATAACGGCGATGGTACATTCACCGAGAGTTTGAAAAAATATTTTGGGCACACCACGCGGTTTTCAATGGGTAATGATGTCACCGACATCAACAACGATGGCCGTCCAGACCTTATTTCTTTGGATATGCTGCCCGAAGATGAAGTGGCCCTGAAATCTTCTGAAGGTGATGACAATATACAAACGCAAAAGCTCAGGGTAGACCGTTTTGGATATCACTATCAGTTTACCCGAAACATGCTCTTTGTGAACCAACCTGATGGTAATTTCATGGAAACCGCCCTTATGAGCGGTATTGCAGCAACGGATTGGAGTTGGAGCGCCCTATTTGGAGACTATGACTTGGATGGCACCCAAGACCTTTTTATCTCAAACGGAATTCCAAAACGGCCTAATGACCTCGATTTCATAAAGTTTGTCTCCAGTGATGAAATCCAGAAAAAGATAGACAACACCAAACTTGTTGATGAAGAGGCGATCAACTTAATGCCCTCTGGAAATGTACACAACTATGTTTTCCAAGGGAGCAAAGATCTAAAATTCAAGGATAAATCCGATGACTGGATCACTAAAGACACGTTGATTTCCGGGGCTACGGCCATGGCTGATTTGGACAATGATGGTGACCTGGATTTGGTCACCAACAACATCAACCAACCCGCTTCGTTGTACATCAATAAAGCTTCAAAAAAAGGGAACTACCTAAAATTGAAGTTTAAATTCTCCCAAAAAAATACATTTGGAATTGGAACCAAAGTGTATTCGTATCAAAATGGCAGACTTCAATTCAAAGAATTGTTCCCAACGCGAGGTTTTCAGGCTTCCTCCGAACCCATGATTCATTTTGGATTCGGCCCCCTTCAAAAAGTGGATTCGCTCAAAATTGTTTGGCCAGATAGGACCTATCAAATCTTAAAAGATGTAACCACCAACCAAACGCTTACCATTTCACCCAAAAATGTAAAGCCATTCGATTACAACTTGTTACGCAAGAGCCGTAAAAATCTTTTTGAAGCGGTCCCGGACAATCTGGGTATCGACTTCACCCATGTGGAGGACAATTACACTGATTTTAATCGGGAAAAGCTGATTCCATACCAAGTTTCCGATAGAGGGCCTGCGCTGGCTTTGGGCGACCTCAACAGCGATGGAAAAGAGGATATTTTCATAGGCGGATCAAAATTCATCCCTTCTAAAATTTACCTCCAGCAAGACACTGTTTTTGTCGGTCAACGTTTTGACGGCATTGCCAAAGATTCCATTAAAGAAGATATTTCTGCGGCTATTGCTGATTTTAACAACGACACGAAAAATGATTTGTTTGTAGCTACTGGCGGAGGCGATTTCTTTGGTGAATCAAATGCCCTTTTGGAAAGCTACTACGTTCAGCAAGATTCCGGCTTTTCAACCGTGGCATTGCCCCAATTTTTTCAGAATGCATCTGTCATGAAAACCCACGATTTTGACAACGATGGGGATTTGGATATTTTTGTGGGAGGTCATACCCTAACTGCCAAGTTTGGTGCTCCGGCCACATCCTACGTATTGGAGAACAACAATGGAAATTTCTCAGTTTTTAAAGGATTTGAGGCTTTTTCCAAAGGAATGGTGACAGACGCGGTCTGGGATGATTTTAACGGTGATGGGGTTACAGATTTGATTTTGGTAGGAGAATGGATGTCGCCCAAATTCCTTCAATATAAAAATGGGGCGTTCAGTGAAGCCCATTCTTTGGGATTAAACGGCCTATGGCAAAGTATCGCTACTTTTGACATAGATGGAGATGGTGACAAGGATTATCTTTTGGGAAATTGGGGAACCAACTCAAAGTTTAGGGCATCCAAAGAGTATCCGATGAAGTTGTTTTTTAATGACTTTGACAACAACGGTCAAACTGAGACCATAACCGCCCTTGAAAAAAATGGCGAATACTATCCGCTGGAATCATTGGATGGGCTTTCATCACAGTTGGTATATTTAAGAAAGGAATTCACAACCTACAGGTCCTTTGCCGGAAAAACCATGGAAGAACTGTTTGGAAAGGAAGTCTTGGATAAGTCAACACTTTTGGAAGTGAATACCCTTGAATCTGGGTATTTAAAAAATGATGATGGGAAGTTCACTTTTGTTCCGTTCAAGAGCGAACTCCAAGTTTCGCCCATATTGGAATTTTTGGTTGATGATTTTGATGGAGACGGCACCCAAGAAGTACTGATGGGCGGTAATTTTTTTGGGGTAAAACCGTACCATGGACGATTGGACTCCTTTCCCGGGGCCCTTCTGAAAAATGAAAATGAAATACTTTTGGGAAATACGCTAGGCCTGGATTTTACCAAGAAGTCTGTAAGGCATTTAAGCACATTAACCTTTAATGGCAAAACGTATATACTTGCCATTTTTAATAACGATAAAGTACAAGTCTATAGCATAAATAAGTAAGATCATGAAAGAAAGAATTAGTTTACTGGTAACAGTACTGTTGGTTTTTGTTTCCTGTCAAAAAAAGCAGGAGCCCTTAACCATATCGCCCGAAGATTATCATAAATCGGTGGACAAAGTAATCGAGGTCATGATTCATGATATCTTCTCACCTCCTGTGGCAAGTCGAATTTTTGCCTATCCCAATATTGCAGCGTATGAAATCATCGCAAAAAAAGATGACGGGTACAAATCGTTGGCGGGGCAAATTCATGAATTAGGGGAAATTCCAAATCCCAAAACGGATGAAAATATCAATTATGAAATGGCCGCTCTGGTGGCGCATATGGATTTGAGCCGAAAGCTAATTTTCTCTGAAGATAGGGTAAAAACCTTCCGCGATAGCCTGTATACGCTATGGGCCGATAAAAATGAGCCTGTTTTCAACGCGTCCAAGGAATACGGCCTCGAGGTTGCCGATTTTATAGCCGCTTGGATGGATAAAGATAATTACAAGCAGACGCGAACCATGCCAAAGTTTACGGTAAATACTGAAGACCCTTCGCGCTGGCAACCCACTCCTCCCGCATATATGAGTGGTCTTGAACCCCATTGGAGCGAAATTCGCCCTTTTGCCATTGATTCTTCCGAACAGTTCAAACCTATACCCCCACCCGAATTTTCCATGGAAGAAGATTCGCCCTTTTACAAAGAATTGATGGAAGTGTATGAGGTCAGAAAAAGTATGGTCGGCAAAGGTGATAAATCCGAAGAAATTGCCATTGCCCAATTCTGGGATTGTAACCCCTATGTATCCGTGACCAGGGGACATCTGATGTTCGCCACAAAAAAAATAACCCCGGGGGCGCATTGGATTGGCATTACCAAAATAGCAAGTAGAAAAGACAATGCGGATTTTGCCAGAACGGTCTATGCCTATACCAAAACTTCAATTGCGATTGCCGATGCATTTATTAGCTGCTGGGACGAAAAATACAGAAGTAATCTCATCCGCCCAGAGACCTTGATCAACGAGTATATTGATGATAGTTGGGAACCCGTATTGCAAACCCCTCCCTTCCCTGAATATACCAGTGGCCATAGCGTTGTATCAGGTGCGGCCTCCACCGCCCTAACCGATATTTTTGGTGATAACTTTTCCTTTGATGATGATACAGAAGTACCCTACGGTTTGCCGGTTCGCTCCTTCACATCCTTTAAACAGGCTGCGGATGAAGCGGCCATAAGCAGAATGTATGGTGGCATCCATTACCGAGCGGCCATAGAGGTAGGTGTAAAGCAAGGTCGGGATTTAGGAGAATATATTGTGAATAAACTTGATATGACGACTAGAGGGTAATTACCTATTTTTGCCATCTGCTATGAGAAAAATATCTATACTGGTCTTAACATTGTTAGTAATCGCCATCTTTTGGTATCTTTTTCTAAAACCACAAGATTATCAGGTAAGTTTTAAGGCAAAAGCTCTTCCTGGTACCGTATTTGAAACCGTTAAGGCATGGAATAAGACTCTGGACAGTGTAGTTCCGGTGCAATTTGAAACCTTGGAAGACTTTTCGCAGATTATCGTTACAGGTGATTCTCTGCACACCTATCAATGGAACATCACCAAAGTGCACGATTCGTTGAGTCAGGTTGATGTAAATATCAAGGACAAGGATCATTCCCTGATGAATAAAATCAAAATACCATTTTCGGATACCGATTTTGAGAAAGGTTCAAGAAAAACACTCTTGGATTTCAACCAGTTCTTGAAGGTACACCTTGAAAAGTTCAAAGTCTCCATTGTGGGTGAAGAAGAGCTTTTCTCCACATTTTGCGCTTGTGTCCCTTTGACCACCGAACCCGGTGAAAAAGCTGGAGGAATTATGGCCAATTATACGTATCTAAGTTCCACGATTTTTGAGAATGGCGTTGAACCCAATGGCCCACCTTTTTTAGAAGTGGAGGAATGGGATATAAAATCCAATTCATTATCCTATAACTTCTGCTTTCCTATTGTCCGTTCAGAAAAATTACCGATGAATCCAAGCATAAAATATAAAAGGATTTTCAATAAACCGGCACTTAAGGCCATCTACAATGGAAACTATGTAACTTCTGACAGGGCTTGGTATGCCCTTGTAAACTATGCTGAAGAAAACAATATTCCAATAGAAAAGAAACCTATTGAAGTCTTCTTCAACAACCCTAACATGGGAGGCAACGAAATGGAATGGACAACTGAAGTGTACATGCCGATAAAAGAATAGAAATGAATCGGTTTTTCCTCTTCTTGATTTTAGTGGTTGCCCAAGCATGTGCCCAAAAAACCCATTATGGTAAATTGAATCATTTGGGGGACTTCCCTTCAAAGCTTAAAGAAGTATCGGGAATGGCCATTCACAGCGGTGATATTTGGGTTGCTGAGGATAGTGGTAACAAAGACAGAATCTATAAAATTGATAAAAAGGGGAGTATCACCAAAAGCCTTAAAATTGACCACGCCAAAAATGAGGATTGGGAAGATTTGGCCATGGACATAGAAGGCAATCTCTACATCGGTGATTTTGGTAATAATGCTAACCTCAGAAAAAATCTGACCATTTATAGGGTTTCAAGTGCACAGCTGAAGAAAAAGGAGCCCAACGCTGAAAAAATTGAGTTCCGTTACCCTGAACAGAAAGATTTTCCGCCCCAAAAAGATAGTTTGCTCTTTGATACCGAGGGTTTTTTCCATTGGAAAGACCACTTGTACATTTTCACGAAGAATCGCACACGGCCTTATAGTGGAGAAACTTTAATTTATCGGGTTCCAGATGAAGAAGGCGAATACGATGCAGAATTCTTAGGATCCATAACGCTGTGTAAAAGTCAAGACCATTGTTCGGTGACAGGCGCAGATATTTCAGCTGATGGAAAAACCATCGCCCTTCTGGGATATGGCTTTATTTTTTTGGTGACCAACTTTGAATTGCCAAATTTTGACTCTGCTTCTGTCCAAATCATTGATTTTGATAGCAACACACAGACTGAGTCCATTGGCTTTTTGGATGAAAAAACACTCTTGATTGCGGACGAAAGAAATAAAACAACTGGAGGGGGTAAGCTTTACTCTTATTCCATCGATTAAAATCCAAATCCTACCCCAAAAGCAAACCGAAGGCCATCGGCACTATTGAAGAGTCCAAAATTAGCGGTAAGTATGTCAACTCCGTTTACAAAAAACCCGCCTCCATATGAATTGTGCCATTGATTGGAATCCTCTCCCGGAAACCACACGCGACCATAATCAAAACCTCCATAAATCCCTGGGGTTACTGGCAACAATCCCGTTTGTGTTCGCCTAAAACTATAGCGTAGGTCTGTACTTTGGTAAAATGCAGTCTTCCCGGTAAAACGTTGAAAACGGAAACCTCTTAACCCATCATTTCCTCCAATACTTGCAGCTTGATAGAACTCAAAATCATCTCCAATATTAATGTGCCCCTTTACTTTGGTCGCCAAGACCAACCTACCATTGGAACACAATCTATGATCCACGGAAAGGCTAGGCACCACGTATCCAAACGACCTGCCAGATTCCGTAAGATTGGTTTTATACCCCCCGAGCAATCCAAAACTCATTCCCAAAGTGGGAAAAGCTTCATTATCTGTATTTGAATAACTGTACTCCGCATCCACACCAAAGAAATTTAGGTGTTGTTCTTCTCCATTTGCCAAAAAGAAGTCATTGATGAACCTATCCTCAGTAGCCTCGACCTCAATATCTTCATATGAAAGCCCAACCCGAACTTTGGACCCTAAGTAACCACGCCAAACCAACGAGGGAGCAAATTGCAATGTCCGCAACTTTACCCTGTTGTAATCCAATCCTAGAGGTTCATCATCATCATTGTTTTCAGTTTCATTGCCAAAACCAAAAAAGTTTAGGGTGAAATTTGGACTCGTAAACCGAGCCTGAATCTCAAGATTTACCTTATTGATCACATTGGCAAATTCACCTTTGTACCCGAAATCAAATCCCGCTGTGGCAAAGTAATATGCCGCGTTAAAAGTGTGCTGCTGGGTAAAAGGATTTTGCCTGAAAGCGTTGTAGGTGTAGGTATCGGTCAACCCAATTCTAAAACCATCATCTGGATTGAAACCAATGGTTGGCAGCAATTGGTTGTTGCTCGCCTTAATCTTTAAAAACTCATAGGTGTTAGTCTCATAGTCGTTCAAACGATGGATTTTTCCTCCAAAGGCCTCGTCATAAGTATTCTTTTTCGTCTTAAAATCATAAACATAAGTTTTCTTGGATTCCTCACCAATCTTGTAGACATCATTGTTCTGGCCACCCACAATCCTGATCTTTATCTTGGATGTCTGGGCATGAACTTCAAAAACATCGTCGTCATCCAGACCATAAACCCAAATTTCCTTGGTGTATTTGGGGTCATAGACCTTCTGAAAGAAAATATCAGCCTTTTCGCCTCCTTTGATTCGGTATCCCGTTACCTCAAGGCCTCCGTCTGTAAGGGAATTAATGCTAAAATAATCATCTTTGTCCGTTCCAGTGATTACGCTGTACTTGTTAAGAACAGCGAAATATTCCCTAGCCGTTTCCACCAGATTTTCCTTTCTGGCCAACAAGATGTTTTTGATGTCATCAACCGTTTTATCCCGCACTTCTTCTGGGAAAGCAGTGAAAGCATCATCGATTACAGTCTCATTAATGTGTTGTTGAATGAACTTGGCCTGGTCCACCCACATTTGCATATCAGTTTCAGACAGAAGGGTCATATCCAATGCAAAGGTTCTTGGTGAAGAAGAAAACCCTTTTACGCTGCGAATCTCATCATGAAAACCTTCAAAAATCCGCAAAGAAGGTACCGCCCTTGAACCGAATTGCATAATCAACCCATCACCCCAACGGGAAAACACTTGGTCTCTGTCTCTTGGAATAGGCTTGTAAATTTTAGTGCCATCCTCGCTTTTAAACTCAGCCCATCGCCATTGATCTACATGGCGGTCCCAATCACCCAAAAGAATATCGAACAAACGGGCCTTTACATATTCTCGTTGGTCGATTTTAAATTCTTCATCTTTCCTTAACTTATTGATAAGGTCATAGGTACTTTCAATTTTCTCGGTCTTTCCAAAACTTTCAAGATCATCATGGCCTTCGGATACATGTTCCTCAATCATATAAAGACCATCGCCGAAATCGGTATTGAAATCACCCAAAACGGATTGTTTGGGTATGTAGTACAACTTTGGATTGGTATGGTAAATATCAACGGCATCGGATAATTTGGCAATGGTGAACGGGGCGTACGGGTGCGCACCAGTGTAGAGATCCAACAACAGATTTTCCGTATAGGTATCTTCGAACTGACCAATGATATACTGATCTTGAAAAGCGATGGCTTGAAGGTACCGCTCAGCACTTTTACGTAGACCACGCATTACATATTCCCTACCTTCACTATCTACCAATCGCAAGGAATTGGATTGGTTTCCTCCTCCCTTTCGCACCACGGTAAGTCCACCAAAGAGCGTGTCCAAACGAACTGTAGGCGCCTTTACCTTGGCGGCATAATATTTTCTATAGCGCTCCCCCCATAACCATTTATGAAATCCACTTTTATCAATTTCTTCCTCAGTGTAGACGGAAGCCTCCTTGAACGGCGGGAAATCATCTGGTAGCGACGTCTTTAGTGTAGACCTATCGGGTGGAAGGACCTCGGAAGTATAAAGTGGAATGTCATCAGATGCATCCGCCCCATAAAAACTGACGCTGGACGACCCATCCTTGAACACTTTCAACACTGCAAAACCCATTTGTCCCGTGGAGAACTTGCTACCGTTCAACAGTCGGGTAGCACCGGTTTTGGCCCCGGCCCCACTTACAATCTGTGGTTTTCCGGATTCCACAATATATTGAAGGGTATGCTCATGCCCTGAAGCAAAAATGACCTTATCCGAATATTGCGAGAGGGTTAAAATTCGCTTTCTGAGTTCATTGTATTTTTTGTTGGATACATCTTCAATGGTAACCCCAGCTGTCCTTCTCAGCAAATTGGCCACAGTACCCAAAACCGGAAGTGGAACCCCACCACCACTAGGATAAATATGTTGCTTAAAAGAGAATTGCCCTCCATGTGAGCCATAAGTGAACATGGGGTGGTGCAAAGCAATGATGATAGTCTTGTCCAGATTCTTCTTAATTTCACTTTCCAACTCCTCAAAAAAGCGTCCGCGATCTTTAATCTCACATTTATCATTCATGGTAGGATGCTTGTCCCAATCAGTGAGGTACCACTCCGTATCAATGGCGAGCAGCAAAATGTTGTCACTGATTTCAATGTCTTCGATAGGACAACCATTATCGGGAAGGAAAACATCTTTACTGTCCAGTGCGTCTTGGATGTATTTTTCTTCCCGTTCCAGTCCTTTCAAACCATCACTGTACCAATCATGGTTTCCCGGCAGAAATACCGTTCTTCCTTGAAAGGATTCCACCGTACTTAATTGGGCGTTTAAATAGTGTTTTGATAATTCATGTCCTTCAGGATCATCATCTTCATCCGGAAAACCGGCAGGGTAGATATTGTCTCCCAAAAAAATGGCAGTACTGTTGGCATCAGCCTTGGCTAAAACTGATTTAAACTTTTTTAAAGCAGGGTTTAATTCCCCCGCTGGGGACAAACCGGCGTCCCCAATTAAATAGAAAGTGTGCTCAACTTCCTTGGTGTCAAAAGTATTGGGAGTGCTTGGGGAATCTGCATATTTTGCCTCATAGGTTGCACATCCGTAGACCATTGCCAACAAGAGGATGAACATGTAATGTTTCTTCATAAGCAGATGAGGTTGACTCCAAAATTTTGTACTTTGGATTATTCAAACAAGCAGTTATGTCGGATATTGTTGAAAAAACTGAACACTTTGTCTGTGAACTTTTTGATAAAAAGCTCGATCCGAGGTTTTTATACCACAACTTGCGACATACCCAGCGTGTAGTTAAAAGTACTAAAGAATTGCTCAACTTCTATGACCTAAAAGAAGAGGAAAATGAAAAGCTTCTGCTAACCGCTTGGCTGCATGATACGGGCTATCTGGAGAGTCCCGAAAACCATGAAGAGGCCAGCTGTAAAATTGCTACTGATTTTTTACTCGATAATGGATATAATTCTGCGGATGCAAAGGAAGTCTGCGATTTAATCCTTGCCACCAAAAAACAGCATGAGCCCCAAAATTTACTGGAAGAAATCATCCGGGATGCCGATATGTCCCACTTTGCCAAAAAAAGCTATTGGGAAACCACTGATTTTTTAAAGAAGGAGCTAAAGGAATTGGGCATTGCCAATTATTCCTCAAAAGAATGGCGCGAAAAAAACATTCAGATGTTCAAAAATGGACAAAAGTTCTATACCGAGTACGCCAAAGAAAATTGGGAAGAAGGCAAGCAGCGTAACTTAAAGCAATTGCTAAAAGACAAGAAAATAGAAAAGAACATTGCTAAAAAGGAAGCGCTCAAGGCCAAATACAAAGAGGAAAGCCCAGATCGGAGTGTACAGACCCTGTATCGGGTAACCCTTAAAAATCACTTAAAACTCAGTGATATTGCAGACACCAAAGCCAACATCCTGTTGTCTGTAAATGCCATTATAATTTCTTTGGTGTTGGCCAATTTGCTCACCAAACTGGACAACCCTAGCAACACTTACCTTATCTACCCTACGTTTATTCTTATTCTTTTTAGTGTGATTTCAATGATTTTGTCCGTTTTGGCAACAAGACCCAATGTCACCACTGGAAAGTTTACCAAGGAAGATGTAGAAGAAAAACGTGTAAATCTTCTGTTTTTTGGGAACTTTCATCAAATGGATTTAAACGAATATGAATGGGCCCTAAAGGAATTGGTCAAGGATAAAGATTATGTGTATTCCTCCCTGACCAAGGACCTCTACTATCTTGGATTGGTATTGAACAAGAAGTACCGAATACTTCGTATCACCTACAATATTTTTATGATCGGAATGGTGATTTCGGTGTTGGCTTTTGGAATTGCTTTCCGGTTTTTCGGTCCTGACCGATTGATTTTTTAGGCTAAGATTTTAACTCCTCCATTAAATCATCATAAGTGTAGGTCTGCTCAGACTGTTTGTCTTTTTTGTACAGAATCTCTGCCCTGATCGCTTTTAATCCGGTCACTCCTTGGAGTCCTTCCAACTCCACAATTTCAATGTTGTCTGTAAAGTAGCCCTTATTTTTTAAGAACCGAATGTAGCGCATGTATTCCCGCTCATCTTTTCGTTGGGAATAGACAATCGACAGCTTCCCTTTTTGGGTCAACCTTTCGTTGGTTCCTTTGATAAAGGATTTGTCAATTCGTTTTTTAATGACTTCATATCGAGCATTGTAGGTGCCATCCACATCGAAGCGTTTTTCATCCATACGGAAACGGATAGACAAAGAGGTACTGTATACCAATACGAGAGAGGCAACATCCAATTGTACGGGTAAATATGGTTTTAGGGAATAGTATTTGTTCTCCATATCGCACATTACCTGAAGCTGCCATAACCTTAGGTTGCTCAGATAAAGTTCGTTGAACTCTCTGTCTCGGGCAATGGAACTCCCAATGTACATGTTATGTTCCACTCCATCAGTTTTATAACGCTCAAAATAATGCGGAAACATCTCTTGCGCGGCCAATTGCTTTTTGTCCAAAAGTGCAGCCAATTGCATATTGGCTTCCATAACGCTCTCGTCATAATTACGTCGATGATCGTAATAAGACTCTGTATTTGGGTCAATTTTGGCTTCATAGGCCTTTATCAGTGCCTTGAGTTCATCATCCTCCTTTTTCAAATGCTTGAAAACCGGATTAATTTCTTCTTTCACAAAATCAAAGACCGCCTGTTCTGTATGGGTGTAAAGTGCTTCCTTTACCTCATTGAGGTAAGTGTTTACACGAAACATCAACTCCTCATAAATAGGCAACCCATATTTTGCAATGGCTACTTCCAAAACATCATTTATTTCAGAAAGTTGAATCATTAAATCACGTTGTATGGAAAGGTTACGTTCCTTGGAAGAATCTTTTATATCGATTTGCCCATAGAGGGGATGTACGTCCTTAAAAACAATTTCTTTGAATACCGGTTGATTTCCAGACAATTCATCCGTCATAAATCGCTTGGCCTCCTCTTGAAATTTCCAATACACAGATGGGTGTACCGTAGTACATTCATGTTGAATAATGGCATCCACCAGGTTTTCTTCCTCCTCAATGGACCGCAGCACCGATGATATGATGTACGGCATTACATCATCCAGCTTATTGGCATTGACACTGTTCAATTCGTTTACAGTATCCGATACCAGTTCCAAAACTCCCAAAAGCTCCCCCTTGCTCGAAATAGGGGCCAGGATGGCGCTTCGTATCCCCTGTTCATAAAGACTTTTGTAGGGCTGGGCCTGCTCCTCTTGCCTATGATATTTTTCTACATTGGAGATGGCAAAATACTTGTTCTCCCTAAAAAGTTTTCCCTGGGAGTGTTCGCAAAGCATTAAATCGCACGATTCCGTTTCCTTTCCATTGAGAATATAGCTCTCCATTCCCCTACCATAGATCTTAAAGAAACTATTGGCACTGGAATCATACCCCGCAAAACCTACATTGATTTTCTTGAGTTTGAAGAGCGATCTGAAAGTATCCTGAAAACTTTCCATATAGTTTTCGTTCTCGCTCTTCTTTTTTCCAATAAGTGTTGATTTTATTTCAGAGATGGAATGCTCCGTGGTAACATCGAACATGTTGGAAATAACAAAGCCCTTTGCAATAAAACTATTAGGCGGTATTTTCTCCTTCCAAAGGTCCAGATTGTCAAAATTGTCCAATAGTTCATCAACATCCTCTTGGGTCAGTTTCTTGGATTTTTCCGTAGGAAGAATTTCCATAAAGTCCGCATTGTACAAAATGCGATAATGACGCATTACTCCATTGGCATCAGGAATATTGTAGAAGATGGGTCGTTTAAAATCTAAATGGAACCCATAGTAGAAGTTCAGTATCACGGTACATTTCATGATATAACTGAGCTCTGTGGGTATGTTCTGGATTTCAAGTTCAAAGTCCTCACCGGCTTCTTTCAATATTTTTTGAAAGCGTTCCGATGAATTGAACACCGAACTTTCAAAAGCTGTTGAAGCTGTTTTTATTTCGTTATTGGTCAAAGCAGGCGCAAAACTCTCCTTCAAAATAATACTGATGACGTCCTTGTGCTTTTCCAATAAGCTAAGATCGGTAAACCCGTCCCTTAACTCAGGATAAGGTGCCTGGGCATCCAAGACATATCTTGCCCAGTCAGCAAAGAATTTATCCTTGCTTTTGGCTTGCTGGTCGTAGTGTTCCAACAGTTTGTTGAAACTTACCAACTGCATCATCGGGCTATCGGTATTGCAATTCTGCTCCATACGGATATTGGTCGTAGATTGAGCGGTAAAGTTACAAAAAGAAAGGATGCCCGTCTTATAATGGTAATCTTAATAGATTAATCGCCATTTTTGAAGATATTTAGTAAAAATCACACTATGTCCTCCACGTATAGGTTAGATCGGGCCTACAACAATGCCAAGATTATTCCTTTTGATGATGATTCCAAATTCATCTTCTTTAGTGATTGTCATAGAGGGGACAACAGTTTTGCCGATGATTTTGCCAACAACCGCAACATTTATTTTCATGCCCTCAATCATTACTATCGTCAAGGATTCCACTATTGTGAACTTGGTGATGGGGATGAACTCTGGGAAAACATAAGCTTTGAGGAAATTTTTGAAGCGCACAAAAATGTCTACCAATTATTGCGACAGTTTCATTTGGAAAAACGCTTGCACATGGTCTGGGGCAATCATGATATGGTGTACAAAGACCAGAACTATGTAGATAATCACCTCTCCAGTTATTTTGAGCCGATTGATGGTTCGGACAAGGAACTTTTTGAAGGAATTACCTACCATGAAGCCATCATTTTAAAGCATTCAAAAACGGGGCAAGAACTTTTTTGCACCCACGGGCACCAGGCGGATTGGTGGAACTATGTCTGCTGGCGCATTGGCCGATTTCTGGTTCGTGTATTATGGAAACCCCTTCAAGTGGTGGGTATAGCGGACCCCACCAGTCCAGCTAAAAATTACAAGGAACTCATTCGAATAGAAAAACGCATTAAGCGCTGGATTTTAAAGAAAAATTTGAAGATTACGATTGCCGGACACACTCACAGACCCCGATTTCCCGAACCCGGACAAATTCCTTTTTTTAATGATGGAAGCTGTGTACATCCCAGAAGCATCACCGGCCTTGAAATTGAAAAGGGCAAAATTTCACTCATCAAATGGCATATTGCCACCAAAGCGGACGGCACCCTGCAAATAGTAAGGCTGTTGCTGGAAGGCCCAGAAAAACTATCGGATTATTTAGACACTTAAATGCGCTTTGCTATGGTTTTAATGGCAGACACAAAGCGATCCAATTCATCAAAGGTAGTATAGACATTGGGTGTGATTCGGCATCCATGAACATTTTCAAAATCTATGGCAACAGTCCAAACATTAAATTCATTTAAAAGGGTTTTTGCCAAATCATGGGGTTTCATATTCTTTAAACCGACATTGGCAATACCACAACTTCTATGGGGTTCAATGGGGGTATTGATCACCACATTGTCCACATTTCGTAGTTGATTGCTCCAATACCGTTGTAATTCTCGCAAACGTTCCTCTTTTCGCTCCATACCGATCAACTCCAGATAGTCCACACAATCGTTGATGGTAAGGTCCGTGTGCACCGGGTGGGTCCCTGTATGGTTTAACCGCCGGATTTTGGTCTCATCATCCTCATGTTCAGCCAACAAAGGCCAAATTTTGGGGATATGTCTTTCGGCTACATACAACATTCCAGCGCCAAGCGGTGTACTCAACCATTTGTGTAGGCTTGACCCATAAAAATCGCAGTCCAGTTCCGCCAAATCAACTTTTATGTGGCCCACGCAGTGGGCGCCATCCACCATGACCTCAACACCATGGGCATGGGCCATATCGCAAATTTTCCGAATAGGTAAAATCTGTCCTGTTACATTTACCATATGGCAAACCATCAATAACTTGGTCTTTGGAGTAATCTGGGATGCATACAATTCCACAATCTCTTCATCAGATTTGGGATGGTTTGGCAATGACACCTTTTTACAAACCATGCCATACCGCTTTTGCATCTGTTCAAAATGAATCTGCATGGCACCATAGTCCTGTACCGCAAAAATGGCTTCATCTCCCTTTTTCCAAGGAAATCCCCCTATGATCAAATCCAACGATTCGGTGGTGTTTCGGGTGATGATCAGTTCTTTTTCTGAGCAGTTTACCAATTGGGCCACACGAGCGGCAGCCTTGTTTTTATTCTCCCATTGCACCGTTCGCATGTAGTAGGAGCCTTGATAATTCACCTCTCTCACATGCTCGATGTATTTGTTCAAAATGGGAGTCGGGACAAAATTGTAGTATCCATTTTCCAAGTTAATGTACTCCGGTTTAAGTCTATAATCCATTCTGATACGCTCCCAAAAAGCTTCACTATTCTTATCTGGATATGGCACTATTGCACTGGAATCTTGAGCACTTGCTGTGATAGGGAAAAAGGGTGCGGCCATGGCCGCACTGCCCACATACCGTAAGAATTGTCTTTTTTTCATTTTTGGTCAACAGTTGATTAAAAAAAGAATGGTAATTTCCACTTTTGACGGAGTATTAAGATACGATTTAAGTTGTTAGCATGGAAGATATTACGGTCTTATTGGATAAAATTCCCATTCGGCACAATCTAGCATCACATATAATGCTTCTTGGTATTGTTCAAGGCTTGTTTTTGGTCTTGGTCATTTTTCTTCGAACCAAAAGAAATTCTGCTATCCGATTATTTGGATGGGCTTTGTTGGTGCAATGTTTGGTGTTTATAGACATCTACCTTTGCTATACAGGACTCATGAAAAAGGTACTGTTCCTAAACGATTCCACCGAAGTTTTTGTCCTGCTCATAGCACCCACGCTTTATTTTTTCCTCTATTCCCTGCTCAAACGCGAACCTTTTACGCTAAAAAAACATTGGTATCATTTTGTTCTTCCAGTAGCTTATGGGTTGTCTCAAATTAATTATTCCTTAAGTCCAATAGAGGTCAAACTCAATGCCTACATTGGGGCTTATCATCGTGATTTAGGCTTTGTGGACGTGCCTAATTCCGTTAATTATTCCTATCATATCATCAAAGATCAGTTCCGGTGGATATTATTGTTCGGCTTTGCATTCTACCTTATTTTATCCGCGCGATTGGTGGTATCAACATGGCGTACAAAAGAAATGTCGGCAAAGAATATTAAAGTGGACAAGTACACTTTCTCAAGAAACACTGTATTCTTCTTTTTGGCATTATTGCTATTCATTTTTTTAATATTCATTAATTATGATGATGACCGGGGTGATCATTACATTGGCATTTTTGGAACGATGACCATCTTCGCGACTTCTTTTTTTATTCTTTCTGAGTCACGCTTTTTTGAAAAAACCTGGATTGCGGACAAATACGAGACCCTCTCTTCCAACTCACTTGAGTTTGGGGCAGTGGAAGATTTTTTGAATCAAGGTGCTTATTATTGTCATCAAGATATTTCACTAAAGGATTTGGCTGAAAATCTCAATACCAATACCAATACCGTTTCTAAATTGATCAACTCCAAGACTGGGATGAATTTCAACGACTTCATCAACCAAAAAAGGATACAACTTGCCAAAATTCGGTTGTTGAATGAAGAATTTGCCAATTATACCGTAGAGGCCATTGGGCAGACGGTGGGTTTCAGGTCCAAATCTGCCTTTTATAGTGCCTTCAAAAAACACGTTGGAAGCTCTCCCTCGAGCTTTATGAAACAAAATAAAGGGTAAAAACACCCCTAATTCCTCCTAAATTGTAATTCTGGACGTCTTGAAGCTCCAAAAACTGCAACGCTTTGGAATGGAACCGCATCTTTGGTGAAATTCATCAATCATGCAAACAAAAATTAGACGTTACGATTTAGATTGGCTACGGGTCATAGTTTTTGGACTCCTTATTTTTTATCATGTGGGAATGTTCTTTATACCATGGGGGTGGCACATTAAAAACAATACAATTTATTCCTGGCTGCAATGGCCCATGCTTTTTTTGAACCAGTGGCGTTTGCCTATTCTTTTTGTCATTTCAGGTATGGGCACCTATTACGCCTTTGGAAAACGAACGGTTCGCCAGTTTAATTGGGAACGTTTCAAACGCTTGGGCATTCCGCTCATTTTTGGCATGTTGTTCATTGTACCGCCACAGGTGTACTTTGAACGTGTAGCGAATTCTCAGTTCACAGGTTCGTATTGGGAATTTTTTGCTACTGTGGCCCGAGATGGCATTTATCCAGAAGGAAATTTCTCTTGGCACCACCTATGGTTTTTGCCTTACCTACTCATTTTTTCTTGGGTTTTGTCCCCTATTTTCCTTCGAATCCGGAAAAACCCTGGGAAGTTTGTGCAATGGATAAAACGGTTTGTTGCAAAACCACTGGGACTGTACTGGTTTATTCTGCCACTTTATCTCTGGGAGTCTTTGGTAGAACCTTTTTTTGACATTACCCATGACCTCATCCGCGATTGGTTTGCCATCATCAACTACAGTACGCTTTTCTTTTATGGCTTTGTATTAATCTCACTGGGAGACACTTTTTGGGAAAATGTTGAAAAAATAAAGAGAAAAGCCTTGATCATTGGATCGGTATGTTTTGTGGGGCTCATCATTTGCTGGCAATTTGAGGATGGCTACACCAGACACTTCACCGAAGCCTTGTTAAAGGTGGTCAATCTATGGAGTTGGATACTAGTTCTGTTTGCTTATGCCTCACAATATTTAAATCGTCCCAGTAAAACATTGGCCTACGCCAACCGTGCCGTGTATCCATTTTATATCCTACACCAGACCGTTACCATTGCCATTGGGTACTATCTTATGAATTTGGATTGGGGCTTTATCCCAAAAGCCATCATTTTGGTGGTGGGTACTTTTGGAATCAGTTGGTTGATCTACGATTTGATCATTCTTCGGATTCCACTATTACACCCATTGTTTGGATTAAAAAAGAATAAGCCCGCTGCAGTGTAGCGGGCTTCCCAAGCTTGTTGGATTCAATTCATTAAAAGTAATAGGAAAGTCCAAAAAATAAACTTGAAGGATCTAAGCTAAGGTTGACACCACTACTCGTATTATCAAATCCATTGCTTTGGTCACTTTTAGTGGCATAATATTCCAGTACTCCTAAGGAGGATTCCAAGGCCAGTTTATTGGAAACAAAAAAAGTTATCCCCGGCCTTATGGATACGTTAAACCGATCTGAGGTTGAAGTGGCCCTTTCCGAACTGCCTGAAATATTTTCAGACCATGACGCAGAATACCCTAGTTCTCCCTGCAAATTGAAAAGAAGATTTTTGCCCACTCCAAAATACCTTCTAATGTATGGCGCAACTGATATGGACTCACCTTTGTTCTCAGTTTCACCTGTAAACTCTCCATTTTCAATACGTTCATTGTCAGATTTACTGAAACCATACCCAGCTTTCAGGCCTAACATCCAATTATCAGCGAAGACATATCCAATCCGAGGGGAAAAAGAGAATAAATACCTATCCAAATTACTGGTTGAAGCTTCATTTGTAGATTCTTGATCGTGAAATCCGAAAGAAAAATCGCCCCCGATGTTCCAAGTACCTTTTGGGATGGTTCTTTTGTCGTTTTCAGAATCTTGTGCTTGCAGGGCCACTGCGCCCAACAACAGGGTAAAAAGTAATACGTGTTTCATTTTTTGATATAATTAAAAGGTTAAGCCAAAAAAGTATCAAGCTTCATACCTGAGTTTCCCAACAAATCCTATTTGTGATGACTTTAACTCGTATCCGTTTTTTATCGATTTAACGCCACTTTATCATCTTCATGGCAAGGTATTTGCTAACTTTATATTTATCTATGGACCAAGTTGCTATGAAAAAGCTTGTTTTGTTTCTTACGGGTTTTGCAATGGGAATCAGCTCCCTGATAGCGCAATCCGATATACCTACAACCCGCCCCCTAAAAATTGGCGACAATAACAACTTGGATGTAAAGGCCAGTAATCAAGGTACTTTATTGCGTATGCCTTCCATTATTGACGAAAATCTAACCTCCGAAAATGAGAAACCTGGCGTTAAAATGTTACCGGATAGGGAACTGCTCCAGGCCGGGCATGATTTGGTAATTGACCCTAAGGTGGGAGAAAAGGAGAAAAAAAGTTCCAACGAACATTTTGGTGATCAATATCTGGGTGATTTAAAGACGACGTCCAAATTTGTGGGGATTGTATGCCGTGACCACGAGTACGTAGACGGTGACCGAATAAAAATATACCTCAACGGTGAAGTAGTGGAATACAACTTGCTGCTTTCAGGTGCTTTTAGAGGGGTTAACTTGGATTTGGCACCAGGATTCAACCGAATTGAATTTGAAGCTTTGAACCAAGGTTCATCCGGACCCAACACAGCCCAAGTCGTTGTTGCGGATGAAAAAGGTCAAGTAATTCATAATAATCGCTGGAATCTTTCCACAGGCTCCAAAGCCAGCTTGATTATTGTTAAAGAAGAAGAGTAATCACTCTCCCGGCTTATATGTCCGCTTCGCTCTTTTCAACACGTCTTCCTTGTAATAGGCTGCATCCTTAAATTTCATGTCTACATAACGTTGTGCCTGGTCGTCAAAATGAGGTGAATCCGGGTCGCCACTCTGCCCTCCGGCCAATATCGTCTTCGCTTTTACCTTATCGCCGAATTCCACAACGGCCACAAAACTGTTGCCACGGGTACCATATATTTTTTTGGTCCCATTGTCGTACCGGGCGCCATAGGCTGCCAAAGCGCCCCAAGTTCCGCTGGCAAAACCAATGGGAATACTTGGCTTGGCATCATCAAAAGGTTGGCGGATGTCCCCATTTAAACGTTGATACCGATTTACCTCACCCCAAGGCATTTTCCACGTTCCAAAATCATTCTGCAATTGGGCAATGGCTTCTTGAAACAGTTCCAATTTTCTGGTATTGGGCCAATCGCTCCCCCAATAATTCACCCACTCCATGGAATACATCCCTTCTGGCCGTTCCGCTTTTGCATAGCAATGTGTTCCATAATAATGGCCCAAAGTCATGGCCATGGATTCTTTGGATGTGGTAAAATCCCAATCCCGAAGCACTTGAATCGGTTCGCTTAATTCGGGAATTGGATTTGCGTCATACGCTTTAATCAATCCCGGAATCAAAGCTTCAAAAGCAGGCAAATACGGGTCGTGTGCCAACACAATAAGGCTGTCCAAGGTATAGCCGCTACGCCCGGTCAATAATTCAATAGCATGGACACCCCTAAAATTTTCTTGGTCGCGCGACATATAATTGGGGTAATCTTCACGTTTAGGACTGAATTCCAAGGCCGAGGTATAGGGGGTGGAATTACAGTTCTGAATCCACCCGTTTTCTGGGTTCAACAACAAAATATTCTCATCAA
This sequence comes from Allomuricauda sp. ANG21, assembly GCF_040705235.1. Lineage (NCBI taxonomy): Bacteria > Pseudomonadati > Bacteroidota > Flavobacteriia > Flavobacteriales > Flavobacteriaceae > Allomuricauda > Allomuricauda sp. ANG21. The sequence goes on from NZ_JBFCVT010000002.1 coordinate 34,085, forward strand.
CCGTATGCAGCCCTTGCCAATCGGTTTGGGGATTACTTCCGTCCACAGGTTGGGTGTAATCAAAAATAGTATCGCGTTTTGGTACAAAGTTGCCATGAAAATAGGCAATATTGCCCTCCGCATCGGCATACACCGTATTGTTTGAGGAATTGGTTCGGATATCCATCATTTCCCTAAAACCTTGATAACCGTTCTGTTTCGTTCTGATATAGGATTGTTCCAAAGCCTTCACAGGTTCCCACATCATTGCCGAAGCGGTCCACTGGCCATCCACCATATGCGTGATGGGACCATGATGGGTACGGTACATGGGGAAGGTCCTTTCTTTTAAAGCATCCCCATCCTTATATTTTAAAGTGACCTCCAATGAATCCACAGGCCGTAGTTCCTCTCCATATTGATAGAACAAATTCCCATCGTTTTTGATCAGGGTCTCTTTAAATTCATCCATTACATCGGTATAGGTTGATGTGTGCATCCATCCCGTTTTTTCATTAAAGCCTTGGTATACAAAAAATTGTCCCCAAGTTACCGCTCCGTAGGCGTTCAATCCTTCTTCACTTACCACATGCACCTCGCCCCTAAAATAAAATGAGGTGTGGGGATTGATCAAGAGCATGGCATTGCCCGATTGTGTCAACTTTCCCGATAACGCAATTCCGTTGGAGCCTTGAGGTTCGGCCATTTCCTCTTCTTTTTTGAGCTGAAGCGCTTCCATTTTTGGTAGCTCCATGCCACTTTCATAAAACGCCTTGATTTTTTCTGTGGAAATCCGCTCAATATCCCCTCCAATAGAACCTTCACTAAAATACATGGGCATCCAAGGTTCAAAATGGGTCAATAACTTGGGTTGTACTTCTGGATGGGTATGGAGGTAATAATTGATGCCATTTGCAAAAGCATCGCACAGTTTTTTCAACCACTCTGGGCTGCTCTCATACTTGGCGATGGCCTCTTCTTCAGTCATGAACAGTTTTGCACGCAAGTCGCTGTAGATGGCTTCCTCGCCCTCAACCTCAGCCAATCGGCCTGTGGCCCAGATATAGTTTTGTTCCACTCGGTTAAAATCGTCCTCACATTGAGCATACAACAACCCGAATACCGCATCGGCATCGGTCTTGCCATAGATGTGGGGCACACCAAAATCATCTCGAATTATGGTAATGTTTTCCGCTTGTGCTTCCCATTTTTCAACTTCAGTTTGGGGCTTGTCGGCACAGGAAATACATACAGATAGGATAGCTAGGATTGCAATTCTCATCTCAAGGGTCTGTTTAGTTAGTGTTGTGAAAATACGGTAAATCAAAAACAATTACCAACTTCCGCTGGCACCGCCACCCCCTGAGCTTCCACCACCCCCGGAAAAACTACTGGAACTGCTGCCTCCAGAACTTGAGCCAAACGAATGACTACCCCCAGAGGAAAAGATTTTGCTCATATAGGTGCTGTCTGACTTTACCCACGAAAGTTTGAAATCTTCCTTCCCTTTGATCAAAATCTTTATGACCGCAAAGGTTATGGTGACCGCAAAGAACCCAATGGGTACCACATAGAACAAAGCAGTGTTCAGGCTAACATTATCTGGATCAAAATCGAATCCAAAGACCATGGCCAGAAAAAATAAGGGCATCAAAACAAAAACAAGCCCAAAGACTACCATCATCAAGGTGGGGATAAGCATAAATAGTCCTGGAAGAAGTCCAAGTTTCCCAATGAATATTCCTCTGAACATTTCAACGAGATTGGAATATCCTTTATAAAAAACAAAACCTCCCGCGGCTATGAACACGGAAAGAAAAAGCGTCATCAATATCAGGGCCCACCATGGAAATTCCCCTTCCGCCTCAATCTGCCGATTGAACTCTTCCAATGCTTCAGGGTTTTTTAAGAACTCAATGATTAGATCAGTGGCCAGGTCGATGCCTCCATAGTAATCCTCCTCCTTAAATTTTGGAATCATGGTGTTTCTGATGATACGCGAAGCCACGGCATCGGTGATATAGGGTTCCAGTCCGTATCCGACTTCAATACGCACTTCCCTATCCAATTTTGAGAAAAGAATCAGAATCCCGTTGTCTTTTCCCTCCTGTCCCAATTTATTTTGATTGAACGCGCCGTTGGCATATTGCTCAATGGTCTCAGAGCCCAATTCATGTATGGTAAGTACCACTACCTGATTGGTGGTCTCGGTTTCAAATTGGGTGAGTTTGGCACGTAAATCCTCTAGTTGGGCATGGGAGAAAATCTCTGCATTATCCGTAACAATCTCTGTAAATTGCGGATACTGATCCTGCGACCAGCAAACTGCTGATACCAAAACTAAAAAACAAGCAAAAAGAGTCTTTCTCATTTTCTGATGACAAGAAAGACTAAATATAAGATTTTGCTGCTATCCTTTTAAGGATTGATGGAATACGTGTTTCGGATTAGCCTTCCTCTGGAGCCAATTCCACCTCTAGGCCATCCAAATCTTCAGTGATATGGATTTGGCAGCCCAAGCGGCTATTAGCCTTTACAAAGAAAGCTTCCGCCAGCATGGCTTCTTCGTCATCTGATTTTTCCGGTAATTGGTGATCAGATTGAACGTAACACTGACATGAAGCACACATGGCCATACCGCCACAAATTCCAATGGTCCCTTCGGGGGCCAATTCGTAGGAACGTACCACTTCCATCAAGTTCATGTTCATATCGGTTGGGGCATCCACTTCGTGTGAAACACCCTCTCGGTCGGTTATTTTAAGTTTGATATCACTCATTCTATGTATTGGAAATAGGGATTAGGGCTTAGGGATTAGTCTTCATGGACTTTATTAATCCATAGAGTAACTTCGACACTTCATTGGTCATCTCAATTATTTTATCTGCTCTTCCTTTAGCCAACAAATTTAGTTTAACAGAAAGATAAATCATAGACCTTACTTCACTATTCGAACCAAGTGAGTAAAATAAGAACTTGGAAAAGTCAGCGTTGGAACTTCTCTCGAAACCTTCAGCTATATTGTTCGATACCGAAACTGCGGCCCTTCTTATTTGGTCTCTAAAAGCAAAATCATTACATCTTTCAAAATCTTGGTAAATAAGGAGTGCCAGTTCTTGCGCTCTTTGCCAAACAATTAAATCTTCAAATTTTTGAACTGCCATACTAAATCCTATAGACTAATTCCCAACTCCTAATTAATTGCTTTGACTACTGCTTTTGGCGCCTCTTTTTTACTTCCGTCAAATCCGGTTACGCCACCAACAGTGGTATATTTCATGACATATTTCTTATCTGGATGAATACGTTGGTAGGCACTTTGGCACATCAAGGTCGCTTCATGAAACCCGCACAGAATCAATTTTAATTTTCCAGGATAGGTATTCACATCACCAATGGCGTAAATACCGGGTATATTGGTTTGATAGTCTAGCGAATTATCGACTTTTATCGCATTTTTTTCGATTTCCAACCCCCAATCGGCAATGGGGCCCAACTTTGGGGAAAGTCCAAAAAGCGGGATAAAATGGTCAACATTAATCTGCAATTCTTCTGATGCGTCTGTTTTCTTGACCGTTACTTTGTCCAATTTTCCTTCCCCATGGAGTGCCACGACTTCGGCTGGTGTGATCAAACTGATTTTCCCTTCATTTTTAAGTTGCTGTACTTTTTCAACGGAATCCAACGCACCTCTAAATTCATTACGCCGATGTACCAACGTTACCTCATCGGCCACATCGGCCAAGAAAATGGACCAATCCAAAGCGGAATCGCCTCCACCGGCAATCAGCACTTTTTTACCGCGATAGATTTCCGGTTCCTTGATCATATAGGCCACACCATTCTCCTCATAATCCGAAAGGTTGTCTAACAAAGGTTTTCTGGGCTCAAAACTTCCCAATCCCCCGGCAATGGCAATCACGGGCGCTTGATGCTTTGTGCCCTTGTTTGTGGTTACCACAAAAGAACCATCTTCCAATTTTTCAATGGTCTCCGCACGTTCACCTAGGGTAAATCCGGGCTGAAACGGCTTGATTTGCTCCATCAAATTATCCACCAATTCTCCGGCCAGTACTTCTGGATAACCGGGAATATCGTAGATCGGTTTTTTGGGATATATTTCGGCGCATTGACCCCCGGGTTGGGGCAAGGCATCAATTAAATGGCATTTGAGTTGCAACAGGCCAGCTTCAAAAACAGCAAAGAGACCCGTAGGTCCCGCTCCAATAATGAGTATGTCGGTCTGAATCATGTAACAATAGTTTTTGGAAATGCAACATATTTGTTGCTCCAGGAAGGATTCATGATTTTTATCAGTTAGCTCACATTGATGACTTCCTCTATTTGAGGGGCGTATTTTTTGATGGTCATTTCCACACCACTTTTTAAGGTCATTTGATTGACACTACAGCCGATGCAGTTGCCCTCCAACCGAACTTTCACTGAATTATCGTTGTCTATTGAAATCAATGTGATATCACCTCCATCGCTTTGAAGGAAAGGCCTGATTTCTTCCAATGCTTTCTCTACATTGCTCCTTATTTCTTCTGATGTCATTGTTGTCATGCTCATTTCTTTTTAACGGCGACACAACCAGCCATTGTTGTAATTTTTATTGCTTCAGTGGGTGGCAAATCGGTATTCCGTTTTACCAACTCACTTACCACATTCTTCGTCAACTCCTCAAAGGCCTCCTCCGAAGGTGTAGCCGTTTGCAATGCAGCTGGTCTTCCTACATCGCCGGCTTCGCGAATACTTTGCACCAAAGGAATTTCTCCTAAGAATGGCACATCTAAATCTTCCGCCAAGTTTTTGGCACCATTTTCTCCAAAGATATGGTATTTGTTGTTAGGCAGCTCTTCGGGCGTAAAATAGGCCATGTTTTCCACTATGCCCAGTACAGGTACGTTTATGGACTCTTGTTGGAACATGGCCACCCCTTTTCGGGCATCGGCCAATGCAATTTCTTGCGGAGTGCTCACCACCACCGCTCCGGTTACGGGCAGGGATTGCATTATGCTCAAGTGAATATCACCTGTTCCCGGAGGTAAATCCAATAATAAAAAGTCCAATTCTCCCCAATGGGCATCAAAAATCATTTGATTGAGTGCCTTTGCGGCCATAGGTCCACGCCAAATCACCGCTTGGTTGGGTTGGGTAAAAAATCCTATGGACAACAGCTTCACCCCGTAATTTTCAATGGGTTTCATTTTGGCTTTTCCATCCACGTTGATGGATAGTGGCTTTTCCATAGCCACATCAAACATAATAGGCATGGACGGTCCGTAGATGTCGGTATCCAAAAGTCCCACTTTAAAGCCCATTTTGGCCAAAGTGACCGCAATATTTGCAGTGACGGTAGATTTACCTACACCCCCCTTACCGGAAGCAACGGCGATGATATTCTGAATTCCGGGAATAGGGCTGCCTTTTATTTGATTGACTTGGGGTTTGGCAGGAGCATCAACCTTTAGGTTGACCTTAATCTTTGCCTTTTCATATACTTCTCTGTGGATACACTTTAAAATTTCCACCTCAGTCTTCTTTTTGGCTTGAAGACTAGGGTTCTTTATGGTTACATCCACCTCTACTTCATCCCCAAAAACCTGAATATTGGTAATTGCGCCGCTCTCTACTATATTTTGTCCATCACCTGGTGCGGAAATTTTTTCCAATGCCTTTAGAATGTCTGCTTTTTTCAGCTTCATGTAATCCTAATTTTATATGCAGTCGTTTGTACTGATTCTTAATTACAAAGATACGGCGTAGGTCTTAGATTAAGAAGTTGGTCCATTGAAATTCAATATGGTAGAACAACTTGCCTCTATAATGTGAAGTTTCATCCCATTTTACCTTGTAATTAAGTCTTGTCCCGTCTCAATCCGCTTAAAAATATTGATTGCAAGCTGATAGAAATAAAATTCAATGCGCCCCTATTTTTTGAAAAAAATGTAGCTTAGACCATCGTATGGACCAATAATCAACCGTAAATGCCTCTCAAGTCTAAAATCCACTCTTTTTTTCCCTTATTTGGTTTACTATTTCTCTTTTCCTGTGCCTCAAAACAGGAATTTACCAAAAGGGATGTCAAGAAATCAGAACGTCTTATCGGCATTCACTTTGCAAAACAGGGCAGGGATACACTTTATCCGTATTTAAAACGAAACCGCGAAGGCTTCGATTCCCTCCGAAAATACCCATTGGACAATAACGTTTTCCCTGCAATCCGTTTTGATCCCGTTCCTTTTGGTTTTGAGATGCCCCAACAAATGGAAAATCGAGCTTGGGAAATTCCAGATAATGTAGAAATTCCAAAACCTTATGACGCACTGGCTTTTTATACAATTCCGCAATTAGCCTCCTTGATCAAGCATCAAAAAATCACTTCAACAGCGTTGACCCAATTCTTTCTGGACCGATTAAAAAAATACCAACCAGAATTGCAATGTAGCATCAGCATTATGGATAGTCTGGCTTTGGCTCAGGCCAAACGTGCCGATGATGAGATACAAAATGGCACATACCGGGGCATATTGCATGGTATCCCATATGGTACTAAAGATTTAATGGCTGTTCCCGGATATCCCACTACGTGGGGCGCGGCACCCTATCAAAATCAAATGCTCAATGAAACAGCTACAGTGGTGAAAAAATTGGAAGAGGCCGGAGCCGTTTTGGTTGCTAAACTGGTTTCAGGGGCTTTGGCCCGGGGCGATGTATGGTTTGGGGGCAAGACCAAAAACCCTTGGGATTTAAAACAGGGTGCCAGCGGTTCATCGGCGGGGTCAGGTTCCGCCACCGCGGCAGGATTGGTCCCATTTGCATTGGGCACTGAAACCTTGGGCTCCATTACTTCACCCAGCACCCGAAATGGAATTACGGGACTTCGACCTACCTACGGGCGTGTAAGCCGACATGGGGTCATGAGTTTGAGCTGGTCCATGGACAAAGTTGGCCCCATGGGAAGAAATGCAGAAGATTGTGCCATTGTTTTTAGCGTAATCCAAGGAAAAGACAAAAAAGACCTGACCACAGTGGATTTACCTTTTGGCATGAATTGGGGCAAGGACATTTCAGAACTTAGGGTGGCTTATCTAAAAAAGGACATTGAAAAAGATACTACCGAAAGTGGTGATAATCTTCGGACCGCTATAAAAACATTGGAAGAAATGGGAATACAGCCTACCCCTGTAGAAATGCCAGACGGCATTCCATACCGTGGGTTCGATATTATTTTAAGGGCCGAAGCAGGTGCCTTTTTTGATGGATTGGTACGCTCTGGGGAAGTGGATTTAATGGTGGAGCAAGACCAGCGTTCCAGGGCCAATTCATTAAGGCAAAGCCGGTTCATCCCTGCGGTGGAATACTTACAGGCCAATCGCCATCGGCAAGTGCTGATTGAAAAAATGCAGAACTTAATGGAAGATTATGATGTGCTTATTTCCCCGAGTTTTGGTAACGACCAACTGTTGGCCACCAATTTAACGGGGCATCCGGTTATTGCCATCCCTACGGGATTGGATAAGAAAAACCACCCTACGAGCATGACCGTTGTAGGCAATTTATATGATGAAGCCAGTATTTTACTATTGGCCAAGGCCTTTCAGGAAAAAACAGAATTTGATGAATTGCATCCACCTGGGTTTTAAAGTTCTTTAGCCGGGTCCCAAAAATGCTTTTGGAAATCAACAATTTGGTTGTCTTTAACTTTTACACCTTCGTTTTCAAGTAGCTGCTGCATTAAATTGGTTCCACTAAAATGGTGCTTTCCTGTAAGCACCCCAACACGATTCACCACTCGGTGAGCAGGCACGTCTTTAGCTGACGAATTGTTCATGGCCCAACCTACCATTCTTGCGCTTCGGGCGGCGCCTAAATATTTGGCGATGGCTCCGTAAGAAGTAACCCTGCCGTAAGGAATCTTTCTGGCCACTACATATACTTTATCAAAAAAATTAGCTTCCTCCATATTATCGATAAAAGATTCGAAAAAGGGTGATTACCAAGAGTACGAGCATCAGGGCACACAAAATGTAGTTGGAATTCTTCGAGAATCGATTGGTTTTGGTCTCTAATTTATCGAAATAAAAAGTATACAAGTAGAGCACAGAAAAAGTTCCAGCGCCGGCGGCTACCACAAAAGTGATGATATCCTTGGCCTCAAATTTTATCCACCCTGCCTCGTTCCACATAGCATTTAAACCACTATAATACGGAATGGTCAAAAGGTTGAGTGCGGCAAGTAAAACCCCCTTAAAAAAACTGTTCTTTTTACTGACATTAACCTTCTTAAAATTCTTGACTCGGTTTCGTTTGGCGGCAACAAAAAAATAGATGGCAAAAAAGGCAAAAACCACAATGGCTATTTTTAGCAATAGGTCTATTACCTCTGGGTTACGGTACAGAAATTTTGAGATATTTACGGCAATATAGGCCTGTACCATTATCATGGAGGAAACTCCCAAACTGAAAATAATCCCATTCAGTTTTCCTTTTTCCACGCTGGTCTTTGCTGCGTTCATATTGAGCAGACCTGGAGGTACGGTAGCCATAAATGCAGCCGAAAATGTGGCAAAAAAAAGGATGATGATATGGGTCATTGGTTAGTTTATCCTACACTGTATGTAGGTAATTGGTTTTCCAGCATCAAGATACTGATTTTCATAGAAAGTCTGAATTTCCAAAACTTCTGGAGGGCTTCCTTCATTCTTGTACACATCATGATTAGCATATAGAATTTCATGCCCCAGCCCCTGCAAAAGCCCTAAGGTATAACCATGCATGAACTCGCTATCGGTCTTTAAATTTACAATCCCGTTTGGCTTTAGAATTCTTTTGTATCGTTCCAAAAACACAGGGTTCGTCATTCTATGTTTGGTGCGCTTGTATTTAATCTGTGGGTCGGGAAAGGTAATCCAGATTTCATCCACCTCGTTTTCCCCAAATATATGGTCAATCAGTTCAATTTGGGTACGAAGAAACCCCACATTATCCAAATTTTGCTCCAAGGCCGATTTTGCCCCGCGCCAAAACCGCGCTCCTTTTATATCGACTCCAATATAATTTTTGTCTGGGTTGCGTTGGGCCAAACCAACAGTATATTCGCCTTTACCACAACCCAGTTCCAAAATAATGGGATTATTGTTCTTAAAAAAAGAGGCCCAGTTGTTCTTCAATTTGAAGCCCGACAGAACTTCCTCTCGTGTGGGTTGCACCACATTGGCAAACGTTTCGTTTTCCTTAAACCGTTTTAGCTTGTTCTTACTTCCCACCACCTGTGTTTTTGCGCAAAAATTTAATGTTTTGGCAAAACTAAGGAAATCTACAAGCAATTTCGATTTTGTTTTTTTGCTGTTATGCAAAATTCGAAACGTATTTTGGTAGCTCCATTAAATTGGGGTCTGGGGCATGCCACGCGCTGCATTCCCATCATTAATGCGCTCTTGGAACACGGTCACCAGCCTTTTATTGCTTCGGATGGGGTTGCTTTGGCCCTTTTGCAGAAAGAATTCCCGGATTTACCTTCTTTTGAATTGCCCTCATACAAAATCACCTATGCCGAAAAAGGGAAGAATTTTAAAATTAAAATGATATGGGATTCACCCAAAGTGCTCAAGGCCATAGCCAAAGAGAAAAAGGCGGTTAAAAAGTTGGTAAAGGAGCATCAATTGGACGGAATCATTTCGGACAATAGGCTTGGGGTGTATTATAAAAAAGTGCCTTGTGTTTTTATCACCCACCAGCTTAATGTGCTTTCTGGCAATACCACTTGGATGAGTTCACAGGCCCATCAAAAAATCATAAAAAAGTTCAACGCGTGTTGGGTTCCCGATGTGGAAGGAAAGCCCAATTTAACGGGAAAGTTGGGCCACTTGAAGAAATCCAAACTCAACATAAAATATTTGGGGCCGTTGAGTCGGTTTGAAAAAATGGATGTCCCTCTTATTTATGACCTAATGGTTTTACTCTCCGGTCCTGAACCCCAGCGCACCTTATTGGAGGAAAAACTTTTAGGTGAGCTTCAACAGTTTCAGGGAAATATTCTCTTTGTGGGCGGTAAAATTGAGGCATCCCAGACCAAGGAGGTAATCACCACTGAGAAAGGTTCTTTATTGCACATCAATTTTATGCAATCACACGAACTGCAAACCGCATTGAACCAAAGTGCCAAAGTGTTATGCCGTTCGGGTTATACTACGGTGATGGACTTAGCCAAATTGGAAAAAAAGGCTTTTTTTATCCCAACTCCAGGGCAGTACGAGCAAGAATATTTGGCCAAACGTATGGAAAAGCAAAATCTAGTGCCTTACTGCGATCAAGATGGTTTCACTTTAGCGGAATTATCCCGGATGGATACTTTTAAAGGATTGGCTCAGTTTGATTCGGAAGTTGACTTTGCCGATTTGTTTACGGCTTTTTCCAAGGTGAATGAAAATTCAGAGCCCACATCTTCCTCACTCTCCACGTAGATTTTTTCACCATGCACTTCAATAATGTGTTTTACAATGGCCAATCCTAGACCTGAGCCACCTTCATTTCGACTTCCACTCTGATCTACGCGGTAAAAACGCTCAAAAAGTCGGGGGATGTGTTGTTTTGGGATACCCTCACCGTTATCCGTTACTCGAACTATGACCTTGTTTTTGATTAAATTCTCCACGCTCACCTCGGTGGTGCCGTTTGGATATCCATACTTGATGGAGTTTACAAGGAGATTACTAATTACCTGCTGAATTTTTTCCCGGTCGGCGTTCACGTAGATGGGCTGGTTGTATTCCATATCAAACGTTAGTGCGATATCCTTCTCCGCGGCCTTCATTTCAAGGAGGTCGAACACATTTTTAATGAGCTCAATAACATCAAAATCCGTACGCTCCAGTTTAAGCCCCCCTACTTCAAGTTTGGTGATTAAATCTAGGTCCTTTACAATATAAATCAACCGTTCCACACCTTTACTGGCACGCTCCAGATATTTTTCCCTAAGCTTTTTGTCTTTCATGGCGCCATCCAAGAGCGTTAGAATGTAGCCCTGTACGGTAAAAAGTGGGGTCTTGAGTTCGTGAGACACGTTTCCCAAAAAGTCCTTTCGGTATTCTTCCCTGATTTTGAGTGTATCAATCTCAATTTTCTTTCCCTCAGCAAATTTTTCAATTTCTTCGGTAAGGGTTTTCATATCGGTGGTTACCGGTTTGGATGAAAACGTGGATGATTCCAAAAGAGAGACGTCGTCATATATTTTTTTAATTCGCCTGTAGATAAACCGTTCTACCCGAATCTGAAGGATAGTAAAGCAAATGACAAAGCACAATAATGAAAATAGGATGGCATAGGGCCAATTCATTGGTCCATTGTCCAAAAGAAAAGCAACGAACAATCCAGTTAAACACGTGGTGATGAGGAGGGAGGACCTTAAGGCAAATTTGTAGGATTTCCTTAGTTTAATGGCCATTACAGAACAAACTTATACCCTACGCCCTTAACAGTTTTAAAGTGATGATCCCCTATTTTTTCACGTAGTTTTCTGATATGCACATCAATGGTACGGCCACCGACCACAACTTCATTTCCCCAAACTTTGTCCAAAATCACTTCTCTCTTGAACACTTTACTGGGTTTTGAGGTAAGAAGCGACAAGAGTTCAAATTCTTTTCGGGGCAGTACAATTTCTTCCCCGTCGTTAATAATCTTATATTCTTCCCGGTTGATCACAATGTTGCCAACTTTGACGATATCCTCAACTTCCTTCTTTTCTTCCTTTAACCTTCTCAACAAAGCCTTCACTTTACTGACCAAAACCTTGGGTTTAATGGGTTTGGTGATGTAGTCATCTGCACCAGCATCAAACCCTGCAACTTGCGAATAATCCTCCCCACGAGCCGTTAAAAAGGTAATGATGGTATTTTCAAGTCCTGGGGTGTTGCGAATCTGCTCACAGGCTTCAATACCATCCATTTCGGGCATCATTACATCAAGGATGATCAAGTGTGGTGCTTTCTTCTTGGCCTTTGCCACACCTTCGGCGCCATTTTTGGCGGTAAAGACCTCATACCCTTCTGCAGACAGATTATAGCTTACAATCTCCAGAATATCAGGTTCATCGTCAACAAGTAAAATCTTAATGTCCTTGGTTTTCATGGGATGGTATTTCTAAGTTAAACGCCCAAATGTAAAGATAATACTATAACGGGATAAATGCTTAACATTCATTTAATCTCATAACATTATTGTAACGGTTCTCAAATAAACACTTAACACACAGCTAACATCGCTTTTACAGCCTGTGGCGTTCTTTGCGCCAAATACTTACCTGATAATGAAATATTTTTTAGTGATTATGACCCTTGCAGTAACAATGCAAGCGGTAGCACAGGATACCACGGGAAGCATCGTAGGTAAACTGACTGATAGAGAGCTTAATGATGAGCCTCTAGCCTTTGCAAATGTTCTTATAAAAGGAACAACCAAAGGAACAACCTCAGATTTTGATGGGTTGTATGAAATTCCAAATGTAGAACCTGGAGTGTACACGTTGAGCTTTAGTTATTTAGGGTACGAAACCGTTGAAATTCCAAATGTGGAGGTGGTAGCGGGTAAAGTAACCAGTGTAAATGCACCAATGAGTGCATCATCTGGATTGGCTTTGGATGAAGTGGTAGTGACTACTGTTTCCAGAAAAGACTCCGAAATTGCTTTGCTTTTGGACCAAAAGAAAGCCATTACCCTAGAAACTTCAATTGGTGCACAAGAATTGGCCAGAAAAGGTGCAAGTGACGCCGCCGCCGCTGTAACCAAAGTCACGGGGATTTCTCGTGAAGAAGGTTCCAACAACGTTTATGTGCGTGGTTTGGGTGACCGTTTCAACATTACAACCCTGAACGGACTTCCATTACCCTCCAACAATACTGCCAAAAAGAATATTGATCTAAGCCTATTCGGAACAAGTATTATTGAATCCATTGGAATAGACAAAACGTATAATGCACAAAACTACGGTGATTTTGGTGGTGCCAACATCAACATTGTGTCCCGTAACTACACTGGCTCAGGTTTTTTGGAGCTTGGTGTGGGTTCTGGAGTGAATACGGAAGCTATTGGTGTTGACCAATTTTATCTGTTTGATGGACCGAATTTTTCCGGTTTTTACGACAAATCCATTCCAAATGGAGCTTTCAATAACAGTTTTGATACAAGCTGGGACCGAGAAACCCGAAGCACTCCCATAAATTCCAATATTTCCCTTAAAGGAGGAAACTCATTTAACTTGGGTGAAAATTCAAGGTTGAACTTCTTTGCAGTGGGTTCATTCAACAATGGAAATTCGTACAGAGAAGGGGTCAACAGAGGTGCTCCCAACTTGGGAACCGGATTGCCCAACTCAGATTTTGATTATCAGAAATACAGCTACCAAACCGCCACAACCTTAATGGGCAATGTTGGATTACGATTGGGTAACGCAAATGACTTCAAGTACAACTTTTTGTTGCTCAACAATAGTGAACAAAAGCATGAAGAATTCAATGGTATCTTGGACAGGGAAGATGATGCTCCCAATGGAGGTGGTTTTATACAGCGCCATACTTTTGACAAGACCTTACTGATTGTCCACCAACTTTTGGGGAGTCATGACGTTACCGACAAATTTGAGGTAAACTGGGGTCTGGGCTACAACTTTGTTCAAAACTTGATACCAGATCGTCGTCAAAACACTTTACTTCCCTTCACCAATAATGAACCAGAAGGGCCAAAATCATTTAGGCTGGTTTCAGCTGCTTCAGCAAACCATAGGTTTTTCCAAGAATTGGAAGAAGAAGAGATTTCGGCGAATTTGTCCACTGCGTTCAAGTTCAAGAAGAATGAAGATGATGGTTTTGATGGAAAATTTACCATTGGTTACAACGGACGTTTTAAAAACGTTGATTTTGAAGCGACACAGTTCAACTATCAAATTTTGAATGTTGCCAATCAGCCTTTTGTTGACCCCTATAATATTGATGCTTATTTTGAAGAAAATGGCCCAGATTCTGGCCTTTGGCAGATACGTACCTTTAGGGGAACAGCATCAACCGAAGGTTCTTTAGACCCACAAACCTATGGTGGTGAGCAGCAAATTAATGCTGGATATGCAACATTGGAATACAAATTTACCCCTAAGTTCACCTTATTTGCAGGGGCCAGGGCAGAGCAAATCAATCAAACTATAGAATGGAGTACTGTAATTCAAGGGGATGACAGTAATGAGTTGGATACCTTTGAGTTTTTACCTTCGCTAGCTCTAAAATACGAGTTGAACGAAAAGCAAAATCTACGATTTGCCGCAAGTAAAACATATACTTTACCTCAATTTAAGGAAAGAGCTCCCTTTCTTTTTCAAGAGGAAATCAACCAAGATACCCAAGGTAACCCCGCTTTACAGAATTCTACCAACTACAATTTTGACCTAAGATGGGAACTGTTCCCAACATCCAGCGAGTTGGTATCCTTGGCCGTGTTTGGGAAGTTTATTGAAAATCCAATCAACTCATTTTTGGTTGTATCAGCCGCAAACAACTTAAGCTATGCAAACACAGGAGACAACGCCAGAGCTTTTGGTGCCGAGTTGGAAGTGAAATTGGACGTTATTGAAAATGAAAGGGAAACCGCTGAAAGTTTTCTTGTCGACAGACTGTCCATAGGTGGTAATGTTTCCTACTTGAACACCAGTCAAGATTTGGATTTCCAAAAGGTTTCGGATGAAACGATCTTCGCCGCTGCTTTCACCAATACAAAAGCACCATTGCAAGGAGCATCTGACTTTATTTTCAATGCTGATGCGAGCTATTACACGGAGTTTTCTGAGAATAAAAACCTAAGGACAACCCTTGCCGCAAATTATTTTTCAGACCGCATCTATGCCTTGGGAAGCACCGGTAGGGGCCATTTGGTTGACAAAGGTTTTGTAACCCTTGATTGGATTACCGCAGTGGAACTTGGAGACCATTTTGGTATAGGACTGAACATGAGAAACCTTCTGAACCCAACTATTGAGCGTGTGAACGAGAATGCTGAAGGCGATTTGGATACAGAAAACCCTGCTATTCCTGGATTTTTGGAAGACGGACCCGTCACGGCCCTCTCTTTAAAAAAGGGAGTTGACTTTAGTTTGTCATTGACCTACAAATTTTAATAACGAATACTACTAATCAAAGTAAATATTAATCTGAATCTTTTAAATCTAAAACTATAATTATGAAAAAATCACTTTTCAAATTTTTGCTGAGCTTTGCTGCAATGGCTTTTATAGTCTCCTGTACAAGCGACGATAATGGCCCTACGCCAGATGATGATGACCCAGTAGCTACATGTTCCGATAACATCCAAAACGGTGATGAAACCGGTGTGGATTGTGGTGGATCTTGCAACGCATGTCCTGAACCTCCTGTTGAACTTTCTGATGACGTTACCGAAGACACGGAGTTGGATGCTTCAAACGATTATACCCTAACAGGTGCCTACATTGTTAGAGCTGGTGCTTCTTTGACCATTCCTGCTGGAACCGTTATCAAAGCTTCCGGTGGAACCGCTGCGTTTATCGGTGTTGAAAGAGGTGCACAAATCTTTATTAATGGTACAGCTGCTGCGCCTGTTGTTATGACTTCAGATGCTGCTTCTCCTGCCCAAGGTGACTGGGGTGGTTTGGTCATTGCAGGTGATGCACCAACCAACAAAGGTGTTGATGTAACCACAGAAGTAGGTGAACTTACCTACGGTGGTAGCACTGCCGATGACAATTCTGGTTCTATCACTTACCTTCGTGTTGAGTATACTGGTGCTACCTTCTCTAACGACAAAGAGTTCAACGGGGTTTCCTTGTTCGGTGTTGGTTCTGGAACTACCTTCGAGTATGTTCAGTCTTACAACGGAGGTGATGACGGTATCGAATTTTTCGGTGGTACTGTAGATGGTAACTACTTGGTATCCATTGGAAGTGGTGACGACTCCATAGACTTTGCCGATGGGTGGACTGGTTCTGGTAGCAACTGGTATATTGCCAATGGTGCAAAAGCTGGTATTGAAGGTTCCAACAATGGAGACAACGGTGATGCCACTCCTGTGACCACCACTACTTTGAGCAATATTACTGTGGTAGGCCCAACCAGTGATGAAGGTGCTCTTTTCTTCAAAGAAGGAGGAGGTAACTTTACCATTGACAACTTTTACGTTAGCAATGCCGTAGTAGGCATCAACATGACCGAAACTGATGCACAAGCTGCAACTCGTATAGAGGCAGGTGATTTAGCCATTACAAATATTCAATTTGCTGATACTCCAGAAGGATTCCTTGCCACAAGTTACACAGGTGCAAACCAATCTTTCTATACTGAAGGTGTTGCCACTGGTGCTGGAAACGGTGCCGCTTCTCCTGATTGGGCCTCTGGCTGGACCATAGGTCTTGATAATAGTGGTTCTACCCAAGAAAACTTGGCTGGTGAAGTAACTGGTGATGTTGAATTGGATGCTTCCGTAGAATATTTCCTTACCGGTGCTTTCATTGTTAGAGAAGGAGGTTCCTTGACCATCCCTGCCGGTACAACTATAAAAGCTTCTGGTGGAACGGCTGCTTTTATCGGTGTTGAAAGAGGTGCTCAAATCTTTATCAACGGTACAGCCGCTGCTCCGGTTGTTATGACTTCTTCTAGTGAAACTCCTGCTCAAGGTGACTGGGGCGGATTGGTAATCGCTGGTGATGCGCCAACCAATAAAGGTGTTGATGTGACCACAGAGGTAGGTGAGCTTACCTACGGTGGAAACACAGCCGATGATGATTCTGGTTCCATCACTTACCTACGTGTTGAGTATACAGGTGCTACATTCTCCAACGACAAAGAGTTCAATGGGGTTTCCTTGTTCGGTGTTGGTTCTGGAACCACTTTCGAGTATGTTCAGTCGTACAACGGAGGTGATGACGGTATTGAGTTCTTCGGAGGAACCGTAAATGGAAATTACCTAGTATCCATTGGAAGTGGTGATGATTCCATCGACTTTGCTGATGGATGGGCCGGTAATGGAAGCTTCTGGTATATTGCTGGTGGAGCTAAAGCTGGTATTGAAGGTTCAAACAACGGAGATGATGGAGATGCCACTCCTGTGACCACCACTACCTTGAGCAACATCACTGTAGTAGGTCCTGTTACTGAAGGTGCTCTTTTCTTCAAAGAGGGAGGTGGTAACTTTACGATCACAAACTTCTATACAAGCGGTGTTGATTTAGGTATCAACGTAACTGGCACAGATGCTGAAGCTGCCGCTCGTATCGAAGCTGATGCCTTGTCCATCAACCCAATTCAGTTCGATGCCACTGCAATGGGCTTCTTGAATACCAACTATGCTGGAGCCAATTTGGACTTCTTCACAGTTGGGGATAATGATGGTGCCGGTGCCGGTGCTGCGCAACCAGATTGGGCCGCAGATTGGACCGTTGGTATCGAATAATATCTTGATACTACCCTTGAAATAACAAAAGCTCCCGAATCATCGGGAGCTTTTTTCGTTATTCATCAATTCAAACTACCTTTTCGTCAAACTGCACACCACCACTTTTATATTTTTATATCTTTGTGGCATAGCCTTTGTAATCAATACTCTATGAAGCACTTTTACCTTGTCATTTTCTTTTTTGTCTGTGCCCTTGGTTTTTCACAAGAAAGTACCTCGAGTTCAGATATTGACGGGTTTAAGCTGTATCCCAATCCCGTTACGCAAGGCAAGGTATTTATCGAAACCTCAGAAAATGCCCCTAAGCAAATCCTAATTTTTGATGTGTTGGGCACCCAAGTCCTTCAAACCACAATTCTAGGGAAAGAACTCAATCTTTCAAAACTCAACAAAGGGGTGTATATTCTGCGGGTATTTGAGGGCAATAAAATGGCCACTAGAAAGCTTATTGTCAAGTAGTTTACCCTTTTTAGGACTTTCTTCCCCGCGCTAAACCACACATTTTACGCTTTTACCTACATATTTTTCTGTTTCACAACAATTTATGGCAGTAGAGCTGAGCTTCACCTATTTTTACATTGCACATGATCCCAAATCAGCTTGTATGAAGAAAATCTACTTTATTCTTATTATGGCTTTACCTATAATTTCCTACGGTCAAGAGTTGGTCAGTGTCAACACTGAGCCAGTACAAGAGCTAAAGGGTTTTAAAATGTACCCTAACCCCGCTTATGGCGAGGAAATCTATATCACTACAGAAACCAATGGCAATAAAGAGATAAAAATTTTTGATGTCTTTGGAGAAATTGTCCTAACGGACAGGATTGCCACCAATACGTTGGATATATCTCGATTGGTACCTGGGGTTTATGTGCTCCAAGTAACCGAGAAAAAGAAAACCATGACCCGAAAACTGGTCGTTAAATAATAACCATGCTGTTTTAAAAGCCCTTCTGCAGAAGGGCTTTTATTTTTGGGTACTTTTATGCCCCAATGGGCAACATGGATATTCAACAGATTTTCTCCATTTCAAATACGCAGGAATTTGAGACAGTAACCTTAGAAGTTTTCAGGTTTCAATACCACAACAATAGGGTTTACAAAACCTATTGCGACCATTTGAAAAAATCGCCATCCCATGTGACCCATTCTTCAGAAATCCCCTTCCTGCCCATTGAGTTTTTCAAGTCCCACAGAATAACCTCTAGTCCAAAATCCCCAGAAGCTATTTTTGAGAGCAGTGGCACCACTCAAACATCGACAAGTAAACACCATGTTCCAGATCTAAAAATCTATGAGCAAAGTTTCCGAAAAGGCTTTACCACGTTTTATGGCCCTGTTGAGGATTATTGCATTCTTGCTTTATTGCCCTCCTATCTGGAGCGCGAGGGTTCCTCTTTGGTCTATATGGTGAATGACCTGGTTGCCCGCTCCAATCATCCAGATAGTGGTTTTTATCTCCATAATCTGCAAGCATTGCACCAAAAACTCATCGATTTGGAGAAAAAGCAAACCAAAACCCTGTTGATTGGGGTGTCTTTTGCTTTAATGGATTTGGCGGAAAAAGCTCCACTCGCATTAAAAAATACCACCATTATGGAAACAGGAGGCATGAAAGGAAGGCGAAAGGAATTGATTCGAGAGGAATTACACCAAATTCTTAAAAATGCGTTCGGTATACCCCATATTCATTCAGAATATGGAATGACAGAACTTTTATCACAAGCCTATTCCCATGGAGATGGGATTTTTAAGGCACCACCTTGGATGAAAATCAGCACTCGGGATACCGAGGACCCGTTGACCCTGCAATCGCACACGAAGAGCGGAGGAATAAATATTATTGATTTGGCCAATGTGTACTCCTGCTCCTTTATTGCCACCCAAGATTTGGGCAAAACCTATTCAGATGGTTCCTTTGAAATTATGGGCCGTTTTGACAATTCGGATATCCGGGGCTGTAATTTGATGGTGTTCTAGATCTCCTCCTTGTTTTCCTTTTTACCGTTTATACATATTTATTGTTCAACCATGTAGATTCAATACGTTCTGTAAGAAGTTTTTATAACTTATGGGAGTAACCAAACAAATACATTATGGACAGAAGTGCATTTTTAAAAAGAGGGGCGTTATCCGCGGCAGCCCTCGCATCCCTGCCGGCATTCGCCCATTTTTCACCAAAACGGGAAAAAGATGGTGAAAACCTACCTCCAAAAATTGTTCGAAAAGGAGAAGGCCAAAAAGTAAATGTCCTTGGAGACCAACAAACCTTTAAACTAACCAGCGAGGACACCAACGGTCTCTTCTCACTAATTGAAGAGGTCAACCCGCCTGGCACCATGATTCCTCCCCATGTACACACCAAAGAGGATGAAATCTTTAAAGTATTGGAGGGCGAACTTGAGGTAACCGTTGGTGATGAAACCACCATTTTAAAGGCAGGGGATTTAGCCTTTGCTCCCAGAAATGTGCCCCACACATGGAAAGTGGTTGGCGATCAAGATTGCAAAACCATATTAAGCGTTTTTCCTGCTGGTCTGGAAAATATGTTCGCAGAATTGGGAGCGCTACCACCTGGCCCACCAGATTTTCCAAAAGTGGCCGAGATTTGTGGCCGATATGGAATTACTTTTATTTCATGATACAAAAGAGTGCCCTAAAAGTGTCATTCTGAATGAAATGAAGAATCTTTAATGCGTACATATCCATTGTACAGAACTTATTGGGATTTTTCGCCTTCGCTCAAAATGACAAATGGGGCACTTTTAGGAATTCCATTTTACTCCACCACCAGCACAAAATAGTTTTTCTTGCCTCGTTGCAGCAAAACAAACTTGTTGTTGATCAAATCATCTTCTGTGATCAGATAATCCTCTTTTACCTTTTCTTTATTGACAGAAATGGAATTCTGTTTTAATTCCCTACGGGCCTCACCATTTGAACCCAAAAAATTGGTCTTGGCCGCAAGTGCTCCGATCATGTCCAGTCCTGGAGTAAGTTCGCTCATTGAGATTTGGGCTTGTGGAACACCCTCAAAAACATCCAAAAAGGTCTTTTCGTTCAATTGTTTTAAATCGGTGGAGGTTGATTTACCAAAAAGAATATCACTGGCCTTCATGGCGTTTTCCAAATCTTCCTTGGAATGGACCATGGTGGTGATTTCCTCTGCCAATTTCTTTTGAAGCGTTCGTAGGTGCGGTGCTTCTGTATGCTCCGCTACCAAACCTTCAATCTCTTCTTTCCCAAGAAAAGTAAATATCTTGATGTACTTCTCAGCATCCTCATCTGAGGTGTTCAACCAATATTGGTAAAATTTATAGGGTGAGGTACGTTCGGCATCCAGCCATACATTGCCGCCTTCAGTTTTTCCAAATTTGGTCCCATCGGCCTTGGTGATCAAGGGGCAAGTCAAGGCAAAACCCTTTCCACCACCAATCCTACGGATAAGCTCTGTACCCGTGGTAATGTTCCCCCATTGGTCGCTACCTCCCATTTGTAGCGTACAATCATGGTTTTGGTAGAGGTATAGAAAATCATACCCCTGCACCAATTGATAGGTAAATTCAGTAAAGGACATCCCCTCTTTGGCATCTGAAGACAAACGCTTTTTTACGGAATCCTTCGCCATCATGTAGTTTACGGTAATGTGTTTTCCAACATCACGAATAAATCCCAAGAATGAAAAATCCTTCATCCAATCGTAGTTGTTTACCAGCACCGCAGCATTCTCCGCATCACTCTCAAAATCCAAAAAGCGACTCAACTGCCCCTTGATGGCCTCTTGGTTATGTCGAAGGGTTTTTTCATCCAAAAGATTCCGTTCCGCTGATTTCCCCGAAGGATCACCGATCATCCCCGTTGCACCTCCCACCAAGGCAAACGGTTTGTGGCCGGCCAATT
Source organism: Allomuricauda sp. ANG21 (assembly GCF_040705235.1). Lineage (NCBI taxonomy): Bacteria > Pseudomonadati > Bacteroidota > Flavobacteriia > Flavobacteriales > Flavobacteriaceae > Allomuricauda > Allomuricauda sp. ANG21. The sequence continues at coordinate 55,437 of NZ_JBFCVT010000002.1, forward strand.
GAAAATGCCTTAACATCATTACGCTTACCAAGTGCCCAATATGTAGGGAATCTGCTGTTGGGTCAATCCCCACATAGGCGGCCCGCATCTCTTCCATAAGATGCTCCTCAGCTCCGGGCATTACATCATGCACCATTCCTCTCCATTGTAGTTCTTGAACAAAATTCTTCGTCATGATTGTCTTTTAGGATAGCTGCAAATATAAAATGAACTTGGCACTTCCCTCAATAAATCCGATACAAATAGGTACTTTTATTGCATGATATTGGTTACCGGAGGCACTGGATTGATTGGTTCGCACCTACTGTTTCATTTGGTTAAGGATGGAGAGAAGGTAAGGGCAATCTATAGAAATGCGGACACCCTTAACAAAGTGGCCAAGGTTTTTGGGTATTATTCCGATAAAGCCTCGGTTTTGTTGGAGCGCATCGAATGGGTTAAGGCAGATATCACCGACATTGCGGGCCTTGAAGTTGCTTTTAAAGACATAAACTATGTTTATCACTGCGCTGCTTTGATTTCCTTTGATCCAAAAATGTACAAGGCTTTGGCCAAAATCAATGTGGAAGGAACAGCCAACGTGGTAAACCTTTGCTTAAAACATGATATTAAAAAATTGTGTTATGTAAGTTCCATTGCGGCCATAGGTTCAAGTACCAAGGAAAGTTTGGTGAAGGAAGACAACGAATGGAACGACACCAATGCTTCTGTCTATGCCATTACAAAACACGATGCTGAGTTGGAGGTTTGGCGGGGTTCGCAGGAAGGGCTGAGTGTTGTTATAGTAAACCCCGGTGTGGTTATTGGTCCCGGTTTTTGGAAATCGGGCAGTGGAACTTTTTTCACATATGCAGCAAAGGGTAAAAAGTCCGTTATTCCCGGTGGCACCGGTTTTGTTACTGTTAGCGATGTGGTGTCAGCCATGATTAGGCTAATAGACTCCAATATTGCCCAAGAACGGTTCATTTTGGTCAACGAGAACCTTACGCATGAAGAACTTTTTCAAAAAATAGCCCCTCAACTGGGTGTGGCACCCCCAGCAAAAAAAATACCGTTTTGGCTTTTAGAAGTATTTTGGCGATGGGACTGGCTCCGAAGTAACTTACTTGGAGAAAGAAGAAGATTGACCAAAACCATGACAAAAGGACTTTATCATCAAGAAATGTACAGCCATGTAAAGTTAGTGGGCGCCCTTAATTTCAAATTTGAGGACTTGGATGCGGCAATTGCCTTTTGCTGTAAGAAATTTAAGGGGTAACGGAATCCTTCTCTTTTTGTAGCGCTTTAATGGAATCCCTTCTTTTGTTTTGCGCCTCTCGGATACTGTCATTCCTTCTTGTGGTTGCTTTTTCCATAGCTTCCTTTCTTCTTTCAATCCTTGCATCTATATCCTCATAAATGGATTGGTATTGTAGGGGAACAGAAGCATAGTACAAATCACTTTCTGCAAACTGGATGCTGTCTATATCATATTTTTCGTAAAGAAACTCCATAATGTCAATACCAGTTTTTTCAAAAACACTGGAGAATGATGATTTTGTGGCGTTCAAAATGGCCAAATCGTAAAGAATGTCTGTCATTTTTTCCTTTGGAATCAAGTTTTCAGGTTCTTCCACCACCTTCTCTCCGCATGCAAGAAAAAAAAGTCCAACAAAGATTAGTATTGTCTTTTTCATGGTCTACCGATTGAACGTTAGTCGTTTTGCATTTTTCTTTTCCGAAAAAATTCCTTGGTCATAGGCCAAATGTCCATTTACAAAAGTGCGCAGCACTTTGGAGTCAAAAGTAATGCCTTCAAAAGGAGACCATCCGCATTTATAGAAAATATTGGTTTTTTTAACGGTTTCTTTGGAATTTCGGCTCACTTGGACCAAGTCAGCATAGTACCCTTCCCGGATATATCCTCTTCGGTCAATATCAAATAATTTGGCTGGATTATGGCACATTTTCTCCACCATTTTCTCCAAGGTAATGACTCCCTCCTTTTCTTTTTGAAGCATGGCCAACAGCGCATGTTGCACCAATGGCCCGCCAGAAGGTGCTTTGGTATAGGGGTTATTCTTCTCATCCAAGGTATGTGGCGCATGATCTGTCGCCACTACATCAATACGGTCATCCAATAGCGCTTCCCACAGTTTTTCTTGGTCTGTCTCAGTCTTTACGGCAGGATTCCACTTAATGAGCGTGCCCTTGTCCGCATAATCAGCATCTGAAAACCACAAATGGTGGATGCAGACCTCAGCGGTAATTTTCTTCTCTTCCAACGGAATTTCATTGGTGAACAAATCCGTTTCAATTCCTGTGGATACATGGAACACATGCAATCTTGCTCCCGTTCTTTTGGCCAAGGCAATGGCTTTGGAAGATGAAAGGTAACAGGCCTCAGCACTCCGAATGATGGGGTGAAGCTCAATAGGAATGTCTTCCCCATACATTTCTTGATATTTGGCCATGTTGGCCCGAATGGTTCCTTCATCCTCGCAATGGGCGGAAATCACCATTTCCGTATTGCTGAAAATCTTCTCCAAAACGGCTTCATCATCCACCAACATGTTTCCAGTGGACGAACCCAAAAACAATTTTACACCGGAACATGTATTTTTGTCCAAACGTTTCAACTCTTCCAGATTGTCGTTGGTTCCACCAAAAAGAAAGGAATAATTGGCCGAGGCATCCTTTGCGGCGATGGCAAATTTTTCTTCCAACTTTTCTATGGTGGTCGTCTGCGGATTGGTGTTGGGCTGCTCCATAAAAGTGGTGATTCCGCCAGCAATGGCAGCCCTGCTTTCCGTGGAAATAGTACCTTTATGGGTGAGACCGGGTTCCCTAAAATGTACCTGATCATCAATGATTCCCGGAAGCAATAGATCGCCCTCTAGATCAATGACATGGGCATGGGTATCCGAAATGTCAGTAGCAATACGGGCAATGAAATCACCTTCCAACAAAACATCGGTCTCAAAAATGCGATTCTCATTGACAACTTTGGCATTTTTTAATAGCGTTCTTGACATTTCTAAAAGTTCTTTTTGAAAAATATACTCCTAAACTTCATGGCAATGACCCCAAAAATGGCTTCGCGGATTATGGCTGAGTTCATTTTTGATTTTCCATTGACCCGATCCGTGAAAATGATGGACACTTCTTCTATTTTGAATTTTTTGAGGTATGCCCTGTACTTCATTTCTATCTGGAAAGCGTAGCCGATAAACCGAACATTGTCCAGATTGATGGTCTCCAAAACCTTCCGTCGATAACAGATAAAGCCAGCTGTGGGATCGTGAACCTTCATTCCCGTAATGAACTTCACGTAAAAAGAGGCTCCGTAGGACAACAAAATTCGGAACAACGGCCAGTTGACCACATTGACGCCTTTTTTGTATCGGGAACCAATGGCAACATCTGCTCCGTTGAGACAGGCGCGGTGCAAACGGGATAGATCGGCAGGGCGATGCGAAAAGTCCGCATCCATTTCAAAAATGTACTCATACCCTTTTTCCAATGCCCATTTAAATCCATGGATGTAGGCCGTTCCCAAACCAGATTTTTCCTTTCGCACTTCAAGGAACAACCTATCCGGAAAGTCCTTTTGCAGTGATCGGACCGCATCAGCAGTACCATCGGGCGAATTGTCATCTACCACAAGCACGTGAAAATCTTTCTTAAGGTCAAAAACCGTTTTGGTTATGGCCTCAATATTTTCAATCTCATTGAAGGTGGGAATTATGACCAAGCCGTCTGCCATTCGTACTGGATTAGGGGGTAAAAATACGGTTTTCTAGTTAGCCATAACAGCTTACTTCAAAGACCCGTATGCTCTTGGTCAATATTTGTAACTTTGCGCCATCTAAAATCCATTTAATGACCCAAAAGTTTCCCAGACTCTTTCTTGTTCTACTGGCTTTTCTCTTTGTTTTAAACCTTGTGCAGAGCTATTTTACAGGAATCATTTATGATGAGGCTTACTACTGGTATTATGTCCAAAACATGGCTTGGGGCTATTTTGACCACCCTCCGATGGTGGCTTTTTTAATTAAAGTGGGCGGCCTTTTGTTTGATGGGGAACTAGGGGTTCGTTTTATGAGCAGTGTGCTCTCGGCAGGTACGTACCTCATTCTTTGGTTATTGGTAGACCATCCAAAGAAAAAGGATTATGTAGTTCACTTTTTCCTATTGGTATTCTCCTTTACCTTAATGAATGCCTATGGTTTCTTAACCTTGCCAGACACCCCTCTGTTATTCTTTACGGCTTTGTTTCTATGGCTATACAAACGCTTTTTGAAAGAACCTTCGGCTTGGACTACCATCCTTTTGGGATTGACCATGGCCGCATTGATGTACAGCAAATACCACGCGGTCTTGGTTATATTGTTCGTGTTTCTGTCCAACATCAAGCTCATCACCAACAAAAAAGCTTGGGTGGCCGTGGTTTTGGCTTTGCTGTGCTACATGCCCCATTTTGTGTGGCTGTACCAAAACGATTTTGTTTCCATCACTTTTCATTTATATGAACGCCCTAACCAAGCCTACTCGTTTGAAGGCTTTACCCTTGGGTATTTCTTGAACCTAATCATCATTATTGGACTGCTTTTTTATTGGGTATATGCCGCTTTTTTTAAGTTCAGGGCTACAGATACCTTTTCAAAAGCATTGATTTTCTTGGTGTACGGTATCATCATTTTCTTTTTTATATCCAGTTTTAACCGAAGGGTACAGGCACAATGGGCTATTGTGATTTCAATTCCCATGGCTGTTATTGCCTTTACTTATCTTTTGGAAAATCCCAAAGGTCGAAAATGGATGTTCAGGATTGGAATGGTGAGTGCCATCCTTCTTTTCTATGCGCGCGTATGGTTGATTTATAGACCCTTGTTCCCGATGATTTTTGAAACCCATGGAAACAAGGAATGGGTGGCAGAACTCACTGAAAAAGCAGGGGGGATACCGGTTATTTTTGAGAATTCGTACCGGCGTGCTTCCATGTATGAGTTTTATTCCAGAATTCCCGCATTTTCCCTCAACAATTACATGTACCGAAAAAACCAATACTCCATTGATGATTCTGAAGAGCGTGTGAGAGGCAAAAAGGTGCTCTATGTAAGTCAATATCGCAAAACTGGGGATATAAACTATATGCACTTGGACAGTACGGTTTTTTACGGGAATTTTATTGAGGATTTTCAATCGTACCGAAAGCTGGAATGTATTGTGACCAAGGCACAAAGTGGAATAAAACATTCCTTAAAGGTCTATAATCCGTATGCCTTTGATATTCCCTTGGAAAAATTGAAATACACTATCTCCTATTCCAATGAACACAAACAAGTTAAGGAAATGTTGCCTTTGAAGGTCCAAAACCTCTATCCCAAAACCTCATTTCTAAAGACAAAGGACACGCTTTATTATGAATTTGAACTTCCGCTGCCAAAAATGCAAAATCCTGGGTATTTTAGAATCGGAATATCGGAAAATGGATTGCTTCCCGGTCTCAATGGAAAACCAATCAAGATGACGGAATGAACCCTATTGAGAGAACCATTTTTTCATTGGATTGGATGACCATGGTGCTGTTCATCAGCATGTTGGTTTTTGCCTTGGGCAAATATTTGAACCACAGCAAATTCCTCAATTTCGTTATCCTTCCCTTCAATGACAAGTACGTGCTGCTGCACAAGAAAAAAGGGCAATTGTTCAATTGGTTCCATGTGCTGCTCACCATTTTCCAAGCTATAAACCTATCATTCTTCATTTTTCTGTTCTTGAGCACTTTTGATGCCTTACCGAGCGGGAACCCGATGACTATTTTTTTCTTGGTTTTACTATTTGTGGTTCTTTTCCAAATAGTCAAATTGGCATTGCAATTTATCAACGGATTTGTTTTCAATACCCAAGAACTCATTTCAGAATTGGTGTTCAACAAAACCTCTTATCTCAACCATAGCAGCATCATTTTATTTATCAGCAATGTAATTTTGATATACATCTTCAAGGACTCAAAAATCATAATTTACACTACGATCATCTTAATTTTATTGATAAATGGCATAGGGGTGGTCAAGCTGTTGAAGAACTATCAAAAAGCTATGTTTCCGTATTTTGTCTATTTTATTTTGTACCTTTGCGCACTCGAAATTGCGCCCTTGGTGATAATTGGAAGCTATCTAAAAGTTTAAAAACTTATGAAAGTAAAAACAATTTTGGTTTCCCAACCAGAACCTAAAGTCGAAAACTCCCCCTATTCAAGATTGATCGAAAAAGAAAAGGTTAAAGTGGATTTTAGACCTTTTATTCACGTTGAGGGGGTTGAGGCCAAAAATGTTAGGCAGCAAAAAATTGACTTGAACAATTTTACGGCAATCATCTTGACCAGCAGAAACTCTGTGGATCATTTTTTTAGGATTGCCGAAGAGATGCGCTTTAAGGTTCCGGACACCATGAAATATTTTTGTCAGTCAGAGGCCGTGGCCTATTACCTGCAAAAATATGTAGTGTACAGAAAACGTAAAATCTATGTGGGCAAGCGAACGTTCAATGAATTGATTCCCTTGATCAAAAAGTATAAGGATGAAAAGTTCCTTTTGCCATCATCTGATGCATTGAAGCCTGCAGTGCCGCAAGCTTTGGATGAAATCAGCGTAGATTGGAAACGAGGTGTGTTCTACAAAACGGTCATTAGTGACCTATCGGACCTTAGGAACGTTTACTATGACATATTGGTTTTCTTTAGCCCTTCTGGTATTGAATCGCTTTTGAAGAATTTCCCGGATTTTGAACAAAACAACACAAGAATTGCCGTTTTTGGCAACAGTACCGTAAACGCAGCTACGGAAGCCGGACTTCGAATAGACATTCAGGCGCCAACACCGGAAACACCATCCATGACTATGGCGCTACAGAAGTACATTACCAGTGTAAATAAGTAAACTATTTTATTGGAAAAAAATCAACGCCCGATCAATGATCGGGCGTTTTGTTTTAGAAAGCATACCGCTGCGGTCCTCCCCTACGGATTTCTTCACTGGCATAGGCCTCAAACTTTTTAAAATTCTCCCGAAACGCATTCGTCAATTTAAATGCAGTTTTATAGTATGCTTCATCATTGTTCCAAGTTGCCCTAGGACTTAAAACGCTGGTGGGCACTCCGGGGCACTCCCGGGGCTGTGCCACTCCAAAAACGGAATGAATATGGTACTTGTCATAACTGTATAGCCCCAACTCCCCACTAAGGGCAGCACTGATCATAGCACGGGTATATTTTAGCTTCATACGGGTGCCAACACCATATGGTCCACCTGTCCATCCTGTATTGATCAACCAGACATCCACGCCAGATTCCTTCATCTTGCGACTAAGCATTTCAGCGTACTTGGCAGGGTGCAATGGCATAAAAGGAGCACCAAAACAGGCAGAGAATGACGGCTGCGGTTCAACCACGCCAGCTTCCGTTCCTGCTACTTTTGCTGTGTATCCCGAAATAAAATGATACGCCGCCTGTGCTGGCGTAAGTTTGGAAATGGGAGGCAAGACCCCAAAAGCATCCGCCGTCAAAAAAAAGATATTCTTGACATTTTTGCCGATAGAGGGCTCCTGAATATTGTCAATATGATAAATAGGGTAGCTTACCCGTGTGTTCTGGGTAATGGAAGTATCGGAAAAATCAACCACACCGTTTTTGTCCATGACAACATTTTCCAATATGGCACCCTTTTTAATGGCCCCATAAATTTCGGGCTCATTTTCTTCGGAGAGGTCAATAACTTTGGCGTAACATCCTCCTTCAAAATTAAAAACGGTGTTATCCGGTGTCCAACCATGCTCATCGTCCCCGATCAACTTTCTATCAGGATCTGTGGAAAGCGTGGTTTTACCAGTTCCAGAAAGTCCAAAGAAAATTGCGGTGTCACCATCTTCTCCCACATTGGATGAGCAGTGCATGGGAAGCGTGTTTTTGTAAACCGGAAGAATAAAGTTCAATGCCGAAAAAATTCCTTTTTTAATCTCGCCCGTATAACCCGTTCCTCCAATCAAAGCAATCTTTCTAGTAAAATTGAGAATGGCAAAATTATGCTGACGGGTTCCATCTATCTCTGCGTTGGCCATAAAGCCAGGCGCATTGATTACCGTCCATTCTGGCTCAAAATCTTCCAATTCCTCTTCGGTAGGCCGCAAAAACATGTTGTACGCAAACATATTGGACCAAGGATATTCATTGATAACCCTAAGGCTCATTCGGTAATCTGGGTCAGCACATGCGTATGAATCCCGCACATACAAGTCTTTCGAGTTGAGGTAATCTATTACCTTATTGTACAGTTTATCAAACTTTTCACTCTCAAAAGGGATGTTTATGTTTCCCCACCAAATCTTATCCTCGGTAATGGCATCCTTTACAATAAAGCGATCTTTGGGAGATCTTCCTGTAAATTCCCCTGTGTTTACCGCAAGGGCACCCGAGGAAGCTTCCTTTCCCATGTCCTTTTCTATAGTGATGTCGTGAAGTTCATCAGGAGAAAGTTGGTATTGAAAATTGTTGTGTGTAATTCCGTAGGGTTTTAACGAAATCGTTTTCGTTATCGAGTCAGAATTCTTCATTGTTTTGTTTTAGTTGCAACACAAAACTAGAAAATAATACGATTTCACAACTGCATTTCTAGGCTAATTGAGCCGTTTTTGCGTCAAAATGTAGTATCCTAAAAGAAACCAACCCAGAATTAGGAAAACCCCTCCTATTGGCGTTAAAAAACCAATGATTTTAAAATCAAATGCAGTTAAACTGTTCAAAGCCAGTAGATAAATTGAGAAGGAGAACAGAATAACGCCCACAAGGACCATACTAAAGACTCTCTTTTTCATTACCCTCTCCAGCCCGTTCCAAATCCCCAAAAAAAGCAGGAACAAGGCATGGTACATTTGATAACGAACACCTGTCTCAAACGTATCAACAGCTTCAGCATCCACCAATTTTTTCAACCCATGTGCTCCAAAAGCACCAAGAATTATGGCCATGAGACCTAATACGGTGGCCACCAATAGTATTGTTCTGTTCATAACTTTTACCGCTTGTTTTTTTAGAGATATAACAATTTGATACCTTAGTATCCGTTTTATTCAAAATTACACAAAACCTATGGTCCGCACTATTTTGGTTATTGGGGCTGGTAAATCAACCTCATATCTTTTAGATTACCTTTTAAAAAAATCAGATGCCGAAAACCTGAAACTGGTCATTGGTGATCTTCAACCCGAAAACATTTCCAAGCAGTTTTCTTCCCATCCTAACTGTAACGTTGTGTATTTGGATATATTCAATGACGAAGGTCGAAAAAAAGCCATTGAATCTGCATCCATTGTTATATCGATGCTTCCAGCAAGTTTACATATTAAAATCGCAGAAGATTGCATCCATTTCAAGAAAAATTTGGTCACCGCTTCTTATGTAAGCAAAGAAATGAAGGCCCTGGATGATGACGTCAAAAAGAATGGACTGGTGTTCATGAACGAAATTGGCCTAGACCCGGGCATTGACCATATGAGTGCCATGGAGGTCATAGACCGCATTCGGGATGAAGGGGGCAAAATGTTACTTTTTGAATCGTTTACGGGCGGATTGGTTGCCCCCGAGAGTGATTCAAATCTATGGAATTACAAGTTCACTTGGAACCCAAGAAATGTGGTATTGGCCGGACAAGGCGGGGTTGCAAAATTTATCCAAGAAGGCACCTACAAATACATTCCCTATCAAAAACTGTTCAGACGCACCGAATTTTTAACCGTAGAGGGTCACGGCACCTTTGAGGTCTATGCCAACCGGGATTCGCTAAATTATAGAGAAGCATATGGCTTACAAGATGTCCTTACCCTATACCGTGGCACCATGCGCAGGGTTGGGTTTTCAAAAGCTTGGCAGATGTTTGTGATTCTTGGTATGACAGATGACAGTTACACCATTGAAAATTCCGAAGGAATGTCTTACCGGGAATTTGTAAATCTATTTTTACCCTATTCCCCAACAGATTCCGTTGAACTCAAATTAAGACACTACCTTAAAATTGACCAAGACGATGTTCGCTGGGGCAAATTGTTGGAGTTGAACCTATTTGATCATTCCAAAAAAATACCGCTGAAAAATGCTTCTCCTGCCCAAATATTACAACATATTTTAGAGGACAGTTGGACGCTGAGGGAAGATGAAAAGGACATGATTGTCATGTACCACAAATTTGGGTATGAATTAAATGGTGTTAAGAAACAAATTGATGCCAATATGGTGGTTATTGGTGAAAACCGTACCTACACGGCTATGTCCAAAACGGTTGGGCTTCCTGTTGCTATGGCTACCCTACAAATTTTAAATGGTGAAATAACCACTCCTGGAGTTCAAATTCCCATTCATAAAGAGGTGTATGGCCCCATACTCTCAGAACTAAAATCCCATGGAATTTCCTTTAAGGAGTTTGAAGTGCCCTATTTGGGCTATAATCCAGACTCTGTGGCTAGTTGAATTATACGGATTTCATATATTTAGCTTCAATTTTAAGCTGTTCCTGTGAAAAACCATAACAATTCAGTCAAAATTGATGGCATAGACAAAAAGATTCTAAGGTATTTGATGGAAGATGCCCGAAAACCTATTTTGGAAATTGCCCGAAACATTGGCATTTCTGGAGCTGCCATTCACCAGCGGCTTCGAAAATTGGAAAGTTCCGGTTTACTAGCGGGGTCTAAGTTTGTCATAAATCCGAGGGTATTGGGCTATACCACAATGGCTTACATAGGTATTTTCTTGGATAAAGCCATGGCCAACCCTAGAGCCGTCAAGGAGTTGGAAAAGATTCCCGAAGTTCTGGAATGTCACTACACTACAGGAAACTGGTCCATCCTTATTAAAGTGTTGTGCCGAGATAATGAGCACCTCATGCAGGTACTGAACAAAAAAATCCAACAAATTGAAGGCGTTTCCCGTACCGAAACGTTCATTTCCCTAAACCAGCAAATAGATCGTCAAATTCAGATCTGATATTTGTATTCAATCTAAATAAACTTTACATTTGTACCCATGAATGTAATAGCTCAGTCTTCATATTACACTTTATACCAGTCAGCAAAGGAACGTACCTTCCATGTTGATTTTGGCCAGAAAATGGTCCGTATGTCCCTTTGCCAATTACTGGCATTGCGGTACAAGGTAATGTCCATACCTATTGAAAGCCATTTCGACGGTGACTTGAACAAGCACGGATTTGAGGTTCTATTGCTGTGCAACAAGGAGCATCTCTTTGTTTTGAACACCTACGAAATTTTGGATTTAAAACAGTTTGTGGAGCAAAGTTTTATGGCCTTGGGACTTTCAGTAGAGGCAGAAACCGTGACGGCATAACCACGCATTCCCAATCCCTTATTTTTATTCAGTCTTAAATCGGCTTAAAATTAACTACTTAGCCCAAGTATGCCGCAAGAATTCCGTATTTTTGCAATATATAATTTTTAAAAAAATACATACGTATGAAAGATATAGCACGACAAAGTATGAGCATAAAAGTGGAATCCATGGATTTGCTCAACGGACAGATTAAAATGGAAGCCCATGCTTCTGCCACCTATTTGGCCATGGCGTCTTGGTGTGAGCAGAACGGGTTTTTTACCAGTGCCAAATTTTTCTACAAACAATCTGAAGAAGAACGAGGGCACATGATGAAGATTTTTGAATTTTTGGTCGATACCGGAGGCAACCCTGTTTCACCAGAGGTGACCGACATCAATCACGATTATGCTTCCATAGTGGATGTGTTTGAAAATACATTGGAACACGAAGTCAAAGTGACCAAGTCCATTCACAATATTGTGAAAAAAGCACGTGAATTAGGTGACATTGCTACCGAGCGATTCTTAGATTGGTTTGTTTTGGAGCAAGTTGAGGAAGAAAACACCATCCGCGATATTTTGGATATGATCGCCGTAACCGGAACTGAGGGTGTTGGTCTCCAAATGATTGATAACAAAGTTGCTGATTGGATTGAATAAATCCAACAAAAATATTTGTAATACAACGGGGCCAGTGGCCCCGTTTTTAATTTACATACCTTTCTTTTATGATATTGAAATGACGGAGTTCATGACCTGCAATATGATAGGCTAGTCCCCGAACTGTTCTTTGATTTATAATACTCCCATCAATATCAACTCCTTTGCCACCTCTCATAAAACTCTCCTCTGGCAGATACTTAAAAAGAGTCAGTGTAGACCTTCTAACCGATTCATATTCATCAAAAATACTTTCCAAACTCCGTTCATTGGCCTTTGAATATGTAGCATACGCATCTTGGTCAAATCCATGGAGCGGGGTGTCATCATTTCTGGCATACCGCAAAGCCCGATAGGCAAAAATCCGTTCATCATCAATAAGATGAACCAATATCTCCTTAATGGTCCATTTATCATTGGCATACCTATATTCAAGTTTTTCTTTCGGGAGGGCGTACACAAACTCTTTGATTTTGACAAAATTTTCCCAAAGATGTTTCAATACCATACCATCATCTTCCAACAGATCCATATAAATATGGGAGTATTCTGGATACTCCCCCTTAACTGGTTTCTTGATATATCTCATTTCGCTTGCTTTTTTTCATTGTTATGGGTAAAGCTTTTTGCCCATCGGTGCCGCGCCCAGCCTCCCATAGGTTCCAAAAGTTCATACAGTTCTTGGCCATACTCTGTAAGGGCATAGCCTTCCAAGGTCCTTTTAATGAGGTTGCAGTCTCGCAACTCCTTTAGTCTTGTGTTAAGTGTTGTGGGCGAGATGGACTCACAATAGTCTTGCAAGCCCCGAAACGTATTTGGGCCGGCATACAAATGCCAAACAATGCCCATGGCCCAGCTTCGACCCAATAAATCCAATAACGCCATAATGGGTTGCCCACTTTTTGAACCGCGAACGGGAGCCCCAGGTTTAGGAATATCCATAATGATACATATTTTATAGCAAAGCTACAAATATTATAGCATTGTACACAAACCGTATTTAAATTCAATAAAAAAAGCCTGTTTGGGTGAATTCAAACAGGCTCCTTAATTATGTGTCTTGAAAATTATCTTAGTCTCGTCCCCCAAATACTTGCACCGCCCAGTAGAGCAAGGATGCCAATGCACCTAAGGCAGCGACCAAATACGTACGGGCAGCCCATTTTAAAGCATCTTCTGCCCCTGCATATTCTTGCTGGCTTACCATGTTTTTTTGTTTCAACCATACCAAAGCCCTTCTACTGGCATCGTATTCCACAGGAAGCGTAACAAAACTGAATAATGTGGCCATTCCCATCATGATCAATCCGGCCACGGCAATATAAAAGCCTATACCCCCAGCGACTCCTGTGGCAGCCATCAACATGATACCACCAAAGACAACCCAAGTGGACATTCCTGAGGTCACACTTACCACAGGTACCAACTTGGAACGCATGGTCAACCACTCGTAAGCTTGTGCATGTTGTACGGCATGGCCGCATTCGTGAGCCGCAACAGCTGCGGCGGCGGCGTTACGTTGACTGTATACGCCTTCACTTAAATTCACAGTTTTATTTTTTGGATTGTAGTGGTCTGTCAACATTCCGGGTGTAGAGATTACTTTTACATCCCTGATTCCGTGGTCATCCAACATTTTTTGGGCAATTTCAGCCCCACTCATCCCATTACGGAGATGCACCTTGGAATATTTCTTGAATTTGCTCTTCAATTTGCTACTTACCAGCCAACTGATCAACGCAATTCCACCAATCAATATATAATATGTCATCATAGCTTTTCTATTTTGGTAATTTAAATATACCACATAAATGCAAAAACCCCGCCAAATATTAGCAGGGTCTTTTTACTGACAAAATGTATGTTACGCCACTGCTGGCTCCCAATGAAAGGCTTCAATAATCTCTTTATAGACCACTTCACCTTCCACAATGTTCAATCCTTTGGCCAGTGATTTATCTAAATTGCATGCGCTTCGCCATCCCATATTGGCCAATTTTAGCACATAGGGCAGTGTTACATTCGTCAAGGCAACTGTAGAAGTATAAGGCACTGCCCCTGGCATATTGGCTACACAGTAATGAACCACATCATCTATGATGTAGGTGGGGTTCTCATGAGTTGTGGGTTTAGTGGTTTCCACACATCCACCCTGATCTACGGCCACATCCACGATCACGGTGCCGGGATGCATGTCCTTGAGCATGTCCCTAGTGATCAGGTTAGGCGCTTTGGCACCTTTTAAAAGTACACCCCCAATGATAAGATCATGGGTTTTAATATGTTTTCTGATATTGAATTCGTTCGAGAACTCGGTGATTACGTGACTTGGCATAATATCGTTCACATAACGGAGTTTCTTCATGTTCACATCCAAAATGGTTACCTGAGCCCCTAAACCAGCTGCCATTTTTGCAGCCTGAATCCCAACAGTACCAGCTCCCAAAACCAGTACACGACCGGGTGACACCCCAGGAACACCACCCAAAAGCACACCTTTGCCCTTTACGGGTTTCTCTAAATATTTGGCTCCTTGTTGAATCGCCATTCGTCCGGCCACTTCAGACATTGGTGTAAGAAGCGGAAGGCTTCCATCTGAATCCTCAACCGTTTCATACGCAATACATATGGATTTACTTTGAATCATAGCCTGGGTCAATGCCTCGCTTGAAGCAAAATGAAAGTAGGTAAACACAATCTGCCCTTTTTGAATAAGACTGTATTCCTGAGGTATAGGCTCCTTTACCTTTACGATCATATCACTCATGGCATATACCTGACCGATAGTATCCAAAATGGTGGCCCCGGCCCGTTGGTAATCTTGATTGAAAAACCCACTGCCCTCACCCGCACCTGACTGCACATAGACAGTATGGTTGTTCTTTACCAGTTCAAAAACCCCGGCTGGTGTCATCCCAACCCGGCTTTCATTGTTCTTGATTTCTTTTGGTACCCCTACAATCATTTTGTTGTGTTTTATGATTACCCTCCCAAAGTTGTTACAAAAAAAACAAACTGAGAAAGAAAATCGACAAAAAGTGGGGTGTATTGGTTAAAAACTATCATTTTTAACATTTATACCCCTATTTTAACAGGGGTATTAGTCATTATAAAATTTTTTATTTGCTTACTCCCCTATAATTTTTAAGGGTTAAGTGCTTTAAAAAACAAAAATACATGCCAAAAGGCATGCATTTTAGAAGTATTTTATTGAATTCTTATTTTTTATCTAAGTTTTATCGCAAAGATCACGTTAGCAAACCTCAGCCTGCCTGTCGGCAAAGGCAGGTTTCAGGTTCTCATAAGACTAGTCATGAGTCTGATGGGATTCCGAAACCCCGCCTGCGGACGGGCAGGTAGTTCGGAATGACGTAGAATCAAATTTGATGTAAAACTATCCTACGATATTCACAATCTTGCCTGGCACTACAATCACCTTTTTAGGGGTACGCCCTTGCAATTGTTCTTGGGTTTTTTCATGCGCCATGACAGCGGCTTCGATTTCATCTTTGCCCATATCCAAGGGAAGCTCCAACTTAAAGCGCATTTTACCATTAAAGGAAATAGGGTATTCCTTGCTGCTCTCCACCAAGTACTTTTCTTCAAACTTGGGGAATGGGGCTTCTGCAATGGACTCGTTATGACCCAATCGCTCCCAAAGTTCCTCGGCGATGTGTGGCGCATAGGGCGACACCAAAATGGCCAACGGTTCCAAAATGGATTTACTGGTACATTTTTGGGCCGTTAATTCATTCACACAGATCATAAAGGTTGATACCGAGGTATTGAACGAGAAGTTCTCAATGTCCTCTTCCACTTTTTTGATGGTCTTGTGGAGGGTTTTTAGGTTTTCAGCAGTGGGTTCCGCTTCCGTAACACTTCGACTACCTGCCCGACCGGCAGGCGGGCGCTCAGTGTCCAAATCGAAAAGAGGGGAATATAGTTTCCAGAGTTTTTTGAGGAAGGAATGTACTCCAGTAATCCCTGCTGTGTTCCAAGGTTTGGATTGCTCCAGTGGTCCTAGGAACATTTCATACAACCGAAGGGAATCTGCCCCATACTCCTCACAAATGGCATCGGGGTTGACGACATTGTACCATCTTTTTGACATTTTCTCCACTTCCCTGCCAACAATGTATTTCCCATCTTCAAGAATAAAATCTGCTTCTTGATATTCTGGCTGCCAATCCCTCAAAGCCTCAACGTCTAGTTCATTCGAAACATTAACCAAATTAACGTCGACCCTAAGTTCCTCAGTTGTATACTCATCTTTCAATCCGTATGAAGCATACTTATTGGTTCCAGAAATACGATAAACAATTGCTGATGTCCCCGTAATCATCCCCTGGTTGATCAACTTTTGGGCATACTCATCTTTGGGCACATAGCCCCTATCAAACATAAACTTCTGCCAAAACCGGGAATATAACAGGTGGCCCGTGGCGTGCTCACTTCCTCCTATATATAAGTCCACATCCTGCCAATAATCAATAGCTTCTTTAGAGAAAATAGCCTCCTCATTGCGCGGGTCCATATACCGATTAAAGTATTGGGAACTTCCTGCCCAACCCGGCATTGTGTTCAGTTCTAAAGGAAAAACCTTTTTGTTATCAATTAATTGATTACTGACCACTGTACATTGTTCAACATCCCAAGCCCAATGCGTAGCATTGCCCAAGGGCGGTTCGCCCGTTTCGGTGGGAAGGTATTTCTCCACCTCAGGGAGTTCCAACGGCAAATGTTGCTCATCAATCATTTGCGGCATCCCATCTACATAATATACCGGGAAGGGCTCTCCCCAATACCTTTGACGACTAAAAACCGCATCCCGAAGGCGATAATTCACCTTTCCAACGCCATGCCCAATCTTTTCCAACTCCGAAATGACCTTTTTGGTGGCTTCTTTATAGGAAAGTCCATTCAAAAAGTCGGAATTGGCAATAATGGTAGTGGCTTTATCAGCAAAAGCCTCTTCGGAAATATCGATTCCTTCAAAAATGTTGGGGATAGGAATGTTGTAATATTTGGCAAAATCGTAATCCCTTTGGTCCCCGCAGGGTACCGCCATCACCGCACCAGTTCCATAACTGGCCAAAACGTAGTCGCCAATCCAAATGGGAATGGACTCTTTGGTGAAGGGGTGCTCCGCATACGCTCCCGTAAACACACCTGAAACCGTTTTTACATCCGCCATACGATCACGCTCGGAGCGTTTGGCCGTGGCTTCCACATAGGCATCCACCTCGGCTTTTTGTTCTGGCGTTGTGATTTTGGCCACCAAATCATGCTCAGGGGCCAAGGTCATAAAACTTACCCCAAAAATGGTGTCGGGACGGGTGGTGAAGACTTCGATGGTGTCTTGAGATTTCTC
The DNA here is from genome assembly GCF_040705235.1 of Allomuricauda sp. ANG21. Lineage (NCBI taxonomy): Bacteria > Pseudomonadati > Bacteroidota > Flavobacteriia > Flavobacteriales > Flavobacteriaceae > Allomuricauda > Allomuricauda sp. ANG21. The sequence goes on from NZ_JBFCVT010000002.1 coordinate 72,829, forward strand.
GCTATCGCTCGAAATGACATTGAAAGTCACCGATGCTCCTTCCGAACGACCGATCCAGTTGGTTTGAGAATCCTTGAGCGGCTGTGGCCAGTCAATTTTATCCAAACCATCCAACAAACGTTGGGCATAGGCCGTAATTCGCATGCTCCATTGCGTCATTTTTTTGCGTATTACAGGGTGGCCTCCACGTTCGGAAACGCCGTTCACAATCTCATCATTCGCCAAAACCGTTCCCAAAGCAGGACACCAATTCACTTCGGTATCCGCCAAATACGTCAATCTATATTTTAAGAGGATTTCCTGCTTTTCCTTTTCCGAGAACCCAGACCAATCTTCAGCAGTAAAAGCTGGAGTATCGTCATCACAGGCAGCTTCAACTTTTGAATTCCCCGCTTTTTCAAACAGAGCAACCAAGGTTGAAATATCCTCGGCTTTATCCGATTTTTTATTGTACCACGAATTAAACAGCTGAATAAAAATCCACTGTGTCCATTTATAATATTGTGGGTTTGAAGTGCGCACTTCCCGGTCCCAATCGAACGAGAAACCCAATTGGTCCAACTGCTCGCGGTACCTTTTGATGTTATTTTCCGTGGTTATGGCCGGATGCTGACCCGTTTGAATCGCATACTGCTCCGCAGGAAGCCCGAATGAATCATACCCCATGGGATGCAGCACATTAAAACCCTTATGTCTTTTGTAGCGTGAATAGATATCCGTGGCAATATAGCCCAGTGGATGCCCCACATGTAAACCGGCCCCAGAAGGGTAGGGAAACATGGACAATGCATAAAATTTGGGTTTGTCGGAAGTGTTGGACGCCTTAAAGGTTTTGTTTTTAGCCCAATACTTCTGCCATTTGTCTTCAATCTGACGGAAATCGTAATTCATCATACTTCTTTATGTTCAATTTGTCACATCGAGCCCTTCGACTTCGCTCAGGGCGAGCTCCAATCGAGATGTCCCTAGCAGAAGGGAAGAGATTTCTCGCCTGAATTTCATAAAGGCTCGAAATGACAAAAAACTGTATCTCTTTTCGAGTTGCAAAAATAGGTTTAATCCCCTAAATACAATTTACTTTTCTATTTTTACGTATTGATTCCACTCTATGAGCCAATATATTGAAAGATATCAGCGAAGAAAACTGATTTCCTCTTATTTTTCTGTGGTTTTGAGCATCGCTTTGGTGCTGTTCCTCTTGGGAACGCTTGGTCTTTTGGTGCTGAACACCAAAAAATTAGCCGACCACTTTAAGGAACAGATAACTATTTCGGTCTTTTTGAAGGACAATGCCAAACCTGTGGAGATTGACCAATTACAAAAGAGTCTGACCTTGGCCGAGTATACCAAGTCGGCCGACTATATTTCAAAAGAAGATGCCGCAGAGCAATATAGCGAGGACATTGGGGAGAATTTTGTGGAATTCTTGGGCTACAATCCTTTAAAAAATTCTATCGACGTTCATTTAAAGGCGGATTTTGTCTCACCAGAACAAATCGCTGAAATCGCAGAAGATTTGGCCGCCAAGACGTATGTGGATGAAGTGAGCTATGACAAGCCGTTGATTTCACTGCTCAACGACAATGCCCGAAAAATTAGTTTATGGATTTTGGTGGCCAGTGCAGTTTTCACCGTGATAGCTGTTTTGCTTATCAACAGTTCTATTCGATTGTCCATTTACTCCAAGCGATTTATCATCAAGACCATGCAGATGGTGGGAGCCACAAAGACCTTCATACGAAGACCTTTTATTTGGCAGAACATAAAATTGGGCATGGTGGGCGCCGCCGTTGCTTTGATTTCCTTGGGCATTCTTGTTTATTATATCAACAAAAATTTCCCTGAGTTGAATCTGCTCCAAGATTATATGGTGCTCATCTTTTTGTTTGTGGGTGTTTTTGGACTTGGCGTACTCATTTCATGGGCCAGCACCCATTTTGCCACCCAACGTTTTTTGAATTTGAGGACAGATGACCTGTACTATTAGAAAAAAGATAAAAGACCGCTTCGCTTATAGATTTAAAACAGCATATCCACAAGGATTCCCAGTGGCTGGAAACTGGGAAACTTTTCACTAAATTTGAGCCATGAACAAGAAAAACAAAAACGTTCAAAAGCCCACCAAGGAATTTGTTTTCCAAAAGAAGAACTATCTCTTTCTTTTTATCGGCATCATTTTCATTGCTTTAGGTTTTATTTTGATGAGTGGTGGTGGCAGCGACGATCCCGAGGTGTTTAATCCGGATATCTACAACTTTAGAAGAATTCGTTTAGCACCCACTTTAGTGCTGATAGGTCTTGGCATTCAAGTGTATGCCATTTTGTTGAACCCTAACAAAAAGAAAGACTGATTTGGAACTTATTGACGCCATAATTCTTGGTATAATTCAAGGATTGACGGAGTTTTTACCCGTATCTTCCAGTGGACATCTAGAATTGGGAAAAGCTATTTTGGGCGCTCACGCCGTTCCCGAAGAGAGCTTGTTATTTACGGTAATTCTTCACTTTGCCACAGCTTTGAGTACCATTGTCGTCTTTCGCAAAGATATTTTGGAGATTTTTAAGGGACTTTTTCAGTTTAAATGGAATGAAGAGACCCAATTTTCCCTAAAAATCATCATTTCTATGATTCCCGCTGCGCTTGTGGGCATCTTTTTGAATGATTTTATTGAAGTTTTTTTTGACGGAGCCATTGTGATTGTGGGCATCATGCTCATTATTACAGCCTTCTTATTGTACTTAGCAGATTTGGCCAAAACTACCGAAAAAGGCGTATCGTTCCGAAGTGCTTTTGTGATTGGAATGGCACAAGCCGTAGCCATATTACCAGGAATTTCACGAAGTGGCGCTACCATTTCCGCTGCCGTTCTTTTGGGAGTGGATAAGAGTAAATCCGCCCGATTTTCCTTTTTGATGGTCGTTCCCCTTATTTTGGGAAAGGTTGCCAAAGACTTAATGAGTGGCGACATCAACTTTCATGGTGACCAAGCGGTAGCTATGGGTGCTGGATTCATTGCAGCCTTTATTGCAGGGCTTGCTGCCTGCACCTGGATGATTAAACTGGTACGCCAAAGCAAGTTGACCTATTTTGCCATTTACTGTTTAATTGTAGGACTCATTGCCCTTACTTGGAGCATTTGGGGATAGAACCGTATTTTTACCCTAAACCCCAAAGCTTTTGAAAACCAAAGAAGATTTCTTGAATGGTCAGATTTTATTAATCGACAAACCGTTGGAATGGAGTTCCTTTCAGGCGGTGAATGCCCTAAAATGGGCCATTCGTAAAAAATTTGACCTTAAAAAGATAAAAATTGGCCATGCAGGTACCCTGGACCCATTGGCCACCGGCCTTTTAATCATCTGCACCGGAAAATTCACCAAGAAAATTCCAGAGCTTCAAGGTCAGGTCAAAGAATATACAGGAACTTTTACCATGGGTGCCACCACACCATCTTACGATATGGAAACTGAAGTGGACCAGACCTATCCTACAGAACATCTTTCCGATGTGGCTATTAAAGAAGCGACCCATCAATTTTTAGGGGAAATCGACCAAATTCCTCCCATTTTTTCAGCGTTAAAAAAAGACGGTAAGCGATTGTATGAACTTGCAAGAGAAGGCAAAAAAATCGAAATAAAATCCAGGAAAATCGAGATATTGGAATTTGAAATCACTCGCATTGCACTACCAGAGGTAGATTTTCGGGTGGTTTGCAGCAAGGGCACTTACATTCGCTCTTTGGCGCATGATTTTGGTAAAGCTATGGGATCGGGAGCCTATTTATCCACCCTGAGAAGAACCAAAATAGGGGATTTCAACGTAAATAATGCTACAAGCCCCATGGTTTTCAAAGAAAACCTGTGATTATATGCCTAAAAACCACCTGAAGAGTAGGTTACATATAAGCGTTGGGGTAAAATATTTTTGAAAAAAAGCGGTTATAGTAAAACCATGAACTTTAATCTCAATAGAAGCCAGTTATCATTATTGATCACGTTCCTCTCTATGTCCATTGTGATATTGTTGCTGTTCAACATTCACTTGGGAGGCATGCAGGAAGAGGAATATGTGATTGAAATGAGTCTGGCTGATGAGGATATTGAGAAGTTATTGGAACAAGAAGAGGAGCGCTTGGAAGAAATGAAAGCGGCCAACGACCCAATCAAAAGCCACATGGCCTTTAACGAAACCGCAAAACCTTCTGTTGGGAATCCAGAACCTTTGAAAACTTTAGAGGAACTCTTGGAAGAAAGGGCATTGAGTAGCGAAACTGGTGAATATGCTGATAATTCCGGTTTTGAGGAACAATTGAAACAATTGAAGGCCCAACGGGATGAAAAAAAGCAAAAGTTGGGTGAGCGTGATGCCCAGAAAGAAGAGTTTACTCACTATCAGAAAGAAAGACAAACCTCCATTTCCTTTTCCTTGGTGGAGCGTAATGCCTATGAGCTCCCCCCTCCCATCTATACCTGTATTGAAGGCGGTAAAGTAGTCATTAACATTAGTGTAGACCACAATGGATATGTAACCGAAGCTACTTTCAATGATAAAAGCTCTGGAACCAGCAACGGTTGTTTGGTAGATAATGCTATTACCTATGCTTTAAAAGCACGGTTCAGCCCAGATTCAAAGGCTGCACAAATTGGAACAATTACCTACCTATTCCAAGGGAAGTAGATTTAAAACCTCCCTTAAGATACCTCTCCCTTTGTCTTTATTGTACCACACCTGAAGGTCCTGTTTGAACTCAGGGGTAAGTTTCCCATGTTCTTTTTTGTAGGCTTCCACCATTTCAGTTGCGGCGCGAGGTCTTGGTCCCCAGTCACCTACAATTTCCTTGTTTTCCTCGTCCCAAAGAATCACCTTGGGAATAGAACGGGCTTCGTTGGTCAAGAAAGCATCCATAATGTCAGGAACTTCGTCACGGAGAACAACCTTGTGATCTATATTTGGACTGAGTTCTGCAATCTTGTTGAAAACGGGCATGCTATGGGCTGCATCCCCACACCAGCTTTCAGTGATAGTTAAGAAAGTAAGTCTAGATTTTATATTGATTATCCTTTGCTGAACCTCATCAGGAATTGCAAAGGTTTTTTGCCATCGTTTCATTCGGCGATCATTGAGTTGGGTATAGTGAACATAGGCTTCGGTTTGTACATGACCCGTTGTCTGTTCAGTTTCCGCCAAATGATGCACCAAATCCCTATACTTTTCATAATCCATTCCCATGGAAATGCCTTGTTGCACCAATGTGGGCTTACTCTGTTGTTTGCGTTTTTCCAATAGTTCCATAAACTTCTTTCTGTAAATTTATCCTTCAAAAACAGCCTATCCGCTGACTTTTGTCATTTGTTGTATTGCACAAGGAAACCTTACACCTTTTCATTGAACGGATTTTGATGGATACTTTTCTGTTCTTCGGAACTTCCCCTAACTTTAGCTAAAATTTTCACCATGGATAAACATCGTTGTGGTTGGTGCGTGGGCGACCCGCTTTATGAAGCATATCATGATCAAGAATGGGGAGTTCCGGTTAAAGATGATGACACTCTTTTTGAGTTTTTGATTCTCGAGACCTTCCAAGCAGGATTAAGTTGGATTACAGTTCTCCGAAAGCGGGAAAACTTCAGGGAAGCATTTGATCACTTTGATTATAAAAAAATTGCCGGATACAATCAGGATAAAATTGATGAATTGTTGCAAAACCCAGGAATCATCCGAAATAAGCTGAAGGTAAATGCCACGGTCTCCAATGCCAAGGCTTTCATGAACATCCAAAAAGAGCTTGGAAGTTTCAGTAAGTACATTTGGGGTTTTGTGAACGGAACCCCGATTAAAAACACATGGGAAAATTACAAACAGGCCCCTGCCACTACCGAAATCTCGGATGTCATCAGCAAAGATTTAAAAAAACGTGGCTTTAAATTTGTGGGTAGTACCGTGATTTATGCCCATATGCAAGCCACGGGCATGGTGAATGATCACGAAATTCATTGCTTTAGATATGATGAAGTTTAATTTCATTTTTATAGGTTTTTTGTGTTTTATTCAGATAGGATTCGCACAAAACAAGTACGAGAAGGAGTCCAGAATAAAAAAGGAGGCCTTCCCTGAAAATGCGTTTGCGCTCATAGAAAGTTATTTAGAGGACGCCAGGCGTATTAGATTCTACCAAGAAACGGACAGTACCAAGAAAAGTTTTGAGGCAAAGTTCAAAAAAGGGCGATTACATTATAGCGTGGAGTTCAACCAAGAGGGTGATTTGGAAGATGTTGAGTTCATTATAAATGAAAACGACATTCCAGAGGATACTTGGAACAGGATCAAAAACTACCTCAACTCGCAATACCCAAAGTTGCGCATCAAGAAAATACAGCAACAGCATCCACGAATGGGGGACTCAAAAAAGACACTACGTGAAGCCTTCCAGAACTTAATGTTGCCCCACATCAATTACGAAATCATTTTTTCATCAAAAAAAGAAAAAAGGTTTCAGTCGTATGAAGCATTGTTCAATGCTGAAGGCAGCCTGTTGAACATCCGTAAATCATTCCCGCCAAGCTACGACCATGTCCTATACTAAATGGGTTTCTTTTCTACTTGTTTTTCTGTGTATCCACACGATGAATGCGCAAGATAACCTTACGGGGTATTGGCAGCCTCAAGTCGCCATTAATTATGATGTGGCCCCACTGTACTCCCATAACTTTTCTGTGACCAACCGAAATTATGTGCTAAATGACAGTGAGGTTCAATTAAGTGTTCGGCAATTGGACGTTGCACACTTTTCTAACCTTAAAATACAAGATAACCAAAGTATTGCGTTGGGTGTCCAATATCGGTTTAGGAATGCTTTTGAGGGAAGAGGGGATGAACTACGGTTTACGCAACAATACAACTTCACAAAAAAACCAATGACAATCCGGTATGGGCATCGGTTTAGAGCGGAACAGCGTATCACAAAATCCCCAACAATTCATCGATTTCGATATCGGTTTACCATGGATTTTCCATTAAAAGGAGAAACCTTGAATATGGGTGAAGCCTATTTTGTGGGCAATTTGGAAAACCTGCTAAGTGTTTCCAAAATGGCTTCTCCAGAATATGATGTTCGCTTGACCGGGCAAATTGGGTGGCAGCTTCAAGGAGGGTTAAAGCTTCAAACAGGCTTGGAATATAGGTTGGAAAACTTTTCATCGGGAGTGCCACAAAATGTGGTTTTCTTACTTACCAGTGCCCAAATCTCCCTGTAACAAATCCATGAATTTCTCCCGCGAGATCAATTCCGCACCCATACGTTCCAAATGATCGGTATGCACTTGGCAATCAATAAAGTGATACCCTTTTGCATCCAATTCCTGCGCCATTTTAATAAATGCAAATTTGGATGCATTGGGTTGAAGACTAAACATACTTTCCCCACAAAACACATGGCCCAAATCCACACCATATAATCCGCCTACCAAGTTGTTGTTCTTCCATACTTCATACGAACGCGCAAATCCTTTTTTATGAAGTTCGGCATAGGCATTTTTCATTTTTGATGTGATCCACGTGCCATCCTGCCCCTTGCGCTCCACCAAAGCACACTGCTGCATGACCTCATTAAAGCAAGTGTTTTGGGTTATTTTAAAAGCCCCATCACGCATAACCTTGCGCATGCTTTTGGACACTTTAACCTTTTTTGGAAAAAGCACCATGCGTGGGTCCGGACTCCACCATAATATCAAGGCATCATCATTGAACCAAGGAAAAATGCCACTTTTATAGGCCAGCAGCAATCGTTCTGGGGACAAATCGCCCCCTACTGCCAAAAGGCCGTCTGCATTGGCTGTCTCCACTGGCGGGAACTCCAAACGGTCCCCCAAAAAGTGAAGGGGAAAGTAATTTTGGTTATTTTCCAAAACGCAATTTTTACTAAAATACGGAAACCGAACAGGACTAAAAAACAAGGAGCCCAGCCATGTAGATCAAACTGCCAACAACCATAAAAAGAACTGTGTAGGGCAAAATTTCTTTGGCCTGTAATTTGGTAATGCCCAATAAAGGTAGCGCCCAAAAAGGTTGAAGCATATTGGTTACTTGATCGCCATAGGCCAAAGCCATTATAGCTTTCGGCAGTGGAACACCCAACTGCAGAGCAGATTGTAGCACCAAAGGCCCTTGAATGGCCCACTGACCCCCACCGCTCGGCACAAAAACGTTGACGAGTCCTCCACTTAAAAAAGTAAAAAGGGGCAAGGTAGTTGCTGTGCTTATAGATACAAAAAAGTCAGAAATGCTTTGAATCATCCCGCTGCCAGACATGATGCCCATAATGCCAAAATATAAGGGAAATTGTATCAGTATGCCCGCTGTATCCCCAATGGCTTCCTCAACCGCCATTAGAAAACTCTTAAAACTACCATGAAGGATAATGGCCAATCCCAACATAAAGAAATTGAGCATGTTTGGGGTAATGTTCAATGTTTTGAGCGCTGGTAAATATTGAATCAAGAAGGTCAGTAAAATCAAAATTCCAAATAGGGTGGAGACCCATGGGGAGTAATCCAATTTTTCCGCACCTTGCAAATGCTTCTTTTCCATTGATTTAAATTGATAACCCTTCAAATCCGTGGATCTGGCACTTGTTTTTTTACTCAGATAATAGGCCAATCCGGTAATGGACAAGGCTACCAATGCAAATAGCATCAAATTCCAATAGCTGAAAACAGTGAGTGCCGTGGAAATAGAATCGGGCAATTGGGCCAACACATCACTACTGGCGTTGGTTTCCAGCAATCCTTTTAAATGTCCTGACTCCGCCACTTTTATGGGGGCAGACCCACTGATTCCACCGTGCCAGACCATCAACCCAGAATAACCACAGGCCCCTATTAGTGGATAGTTGATGGAAATGTTGTTGTTTTGGGCATATTCTCCCACTTTTCGGGCCAAAATTGCTCCAAATATAAGTCCAAGCCCCCAATTGAAGAAGGAAACCAACAGTGTGGGCAATACCACCAATATCACGGCGTTCGACGTATTTTTGACTAAGCCAGTGATTTTTAAAATCAACCGTTCCATGGGTTTGCTCAGCACCAAAACATGGCCTAACACCAAAATGAGCATCATTTGATAGGCAAATACCAAAAGCCCATTGTTCCAAATACCTGCCTCCCAATAGGAAAGTAGGGCCGTGAAATGATTTCCATCGGAAGTATTCTCCGTAAAAATCAAGGCCAAAAGTAGCGTGAGCGCGGTAAGCAATACCGCAATGGTGAACGGGGAGGGCAAATACCTCCTAAAAATACGTTCTATGACCTTGGTAAGGCCCAAAGCTCCAATTTAAAAAGGAAGGTCGTCGTGGTCTTCCTCATTGAGGTCATCAGCGGGCTCAAAGGCTTCCATAGGTGGAACCGGAGGCATATCACCAGAACCGGATTCTGTCTGAAGGTTTTCAATACGCCAACCTTGTATGGAATTGAAATATTTGGTTTCTCCTTGTGGATTTACCCATTCCCTTCCTCTAAGGTTGATACTGATTTTCACCATTTGTCCTACACTATAGTTGTTCAGCAAATCGCATTTATCCTGCACAAACTCCACCAAAATATGCTGTGGATATTGTTCTTCCGTAGTAACGACCACCTCTCTTTTACGGAAACCATTGTTCCCATATGTCTTGGTCTCATCTATCATTTTTATTCTTCCCTGAACTTCCATGTATGCTAATTTTCAATGAATTTCAAATGTACACAAAATGATCTCCAATGGAAACCCAAGTTTATCACGAAGTATCAACATATTTTCCATTTTCCGCTATCTTTAATCACAATTCTGCCAAAAATGAACTTCAATCCCAAACGAAAAGCTTCCAATATCACCTTGCTGATTTCGGCATTCATTATTGTTAGCCTGATTTTGTGGAACACCAACAGCTTTTTTAAGAAGTTCAAGGAGGAGGAGCGTCTAAAAATGGAGATATGGGCCACGGCCCAATCGGAACTTATTCAATCTTCTGTAGATCAAGAACTGGGAAACCTTACCTTGAAGGTAATGGGCAACAATACATCCACACCCATGATTTTGATGAATGAGGAGGGGTCCTATAAAACTCATAACATCCCACAAGAACGAATTTCCGATAGCAGTTATATCCGCAAAAAAATACAACAGTTCCGCAATGAAAATGAACCCATTGAGATCATTCAAGATGGGGAACTTTTGGAGACATTATACTACGGAAATTCTGAAGTATTGAACAAACTAAAATACTATCCCCTTGCCCTTCTTTTGATCATATTTTTATTCGGAGCGGTCATTTTCTTCTTCTTCCGAACCAATAAAGCCTCGGAACAGAACAAGCTTTGGGCCGGTATGGCAAAGGAAACGGCCCACCAAATTGGCACTCCGTTGACATCTCTTTTGGGATGGAACGAGTTGTTGAAGTCAGAAAGCATCAATCCAGATATTACGCTGGAGATTGCCAAAGACATAGACCGATTACAGACCATTACAGAACGGTTTTCCAAAATAGGGTCTATACCAGAATTGGACGTGCATGACATTGTTGAGGAGACGAAAAAAGCGTACGAGTATCTAAAGAAACGCAGTTCCAAGTTGATACACTTTTCCTTTAGCTCCAATGTGGATGAACTTTACGTGCTATTGAATCCGCCGTTGTACAATTGGAGCATAGAAAATCTGGTGAAAAATGGCATCGATGCCATGAAGGGAAAGGGAAATATTGCCATACAAATTGATAAAAAAGGCCAAAATGTTAATATATTGGTATCGGATACGGGGCACGGTATCCCAAAAAGTGATTTTCAGAACATCTTCAGTCCGGGAGTAACTTCCAAAAAAAGAGGATGGGGATTGGGTCTTTCGTTGGTAAAAAGAATCGTGGAAGAGTACCACAAAGGAAAAATTAAAGTACTTTCGTCGAGTAAAGAAGGAACAATCATGCAAATTACACTAAGAGTAAAATGAACAGTGCACCATGTCAAAGGAAAAAAGAATTGTAATTAAGGATGCCGACATTACCAATAACTGCCCCGAGTGTTATAACCAAGAATTGAAGCTTACCTTTTACCAAAAACATACTTTAAATCCGTTGTATCACCGGACCACTGGCGAGGTTACGCATGAGATTAAGTGCAAGAAATGCCATTCCATCATTTACCCCGTAAATTGGACGCCAGATATTGAGCGCGTCTTTGACTATTATAACAAATTGGTACGCCCAGACCGACCTTCAGTCCGGTTTACCATGCTCTTTTTTATCCTTCTTATTTTAATTTTGTGCCTAGTAGCAGCTGGCATTTACTTTTATTTGGAAGGGCTTATTTAAGCTGCTCCTTTATTTTATGGGCTATGGCTTCAAATTCTTGGGCCTCCAAACTTTCCTTATGTTGAAATGTTGCATTTTTCATGCTGTGTAATGGAATTAAATGCACATGAACATGGGGCACTTCCAAACCAATTACCGTCATTCCCACTCGTTTACAATCAATTGCTGCCTCTATAGCCTTACCCACCTTTCTTGAAAAAGCCATGAGTTTCATGTACGCTTCTTCATCCAAGTCCAAAATCTTGTCCACTTCCTTTTTAGGTACGCATAGCGTATGGCCTTCGGCGTTGGGGTTAATGTCCAAAAAAGCAAAATTGTCGTCGTCCTCTGCAATTTTATAGCAAGGGATATCTCCATTGATGATCTTGGTGAAAATACTGGGCATGTTGTTGGTTTGGTTTTAAATAAAAAATCCTGTCGTGGACAGGATTAAATATAGGGATTCTATAAACTTTTAGTTACGGCTAATCTCCAAAATCTCCAACTTTAACGTTCCATTGGGCACTTTGATTTCGGCAACATCTCCTACAGATTTCCCCAACAGTCCTTTTCCGATAGGAGAGGTCACAGAAATTTTACCTGATTTCAGGTCTGCCTCACTTTCAGCCACCAGGGTATATTTCATTTCCATGCCATTACCCTGATTCTTTAGCTTGACGGTGGACAGCACCAATATTTTTGAAGTATCCAATTGGGATTCGTCTATTAACCTGGCATTGGAAAGGGTCTCCTCCATTTTGGAAATCTTCATTTCCAACAGGCCCTGTGCCTCTTTGGCAGCATCATATTCTGCATTTTCGGACAAATCTCCTTTGTCCCGCGCCTCCGCAATGGCCTGCGAAGCTTTGGGACGCTCCACATCTTTAAGATGGTTCAGTTCATCCCTTAATTTTTTTAATCCCTCCGCAGTGTAATAAGATACTTTGCTCATATCGTCATATTTTTATGCAAAAGAACATCGAAGAAAATCAAAAAATTTCCCCAATGGTCTTGTTCTCTACAAATACAAAAAATCCTCAACGATTACCATGACCTGCATGGTTTTTTGCGAGGATTTAACGCAAATATAGGTAATTTTTGTTCAACTTTGTAGAGCGATGAATTGAAATCCATACTATGAAGCAGTTTTGGGGCGGCGTCCTACTTATCCTTCTAATCTCCTGTAGTTCAGATAGTACCAACAGAAATCCCTATCTCCAAGAAGTGAGTTTCAGGTTTGAGCTTAACTTAAACCTTCCACTCTACAGTGGACTGAACACCATAGGGAATCCTGTATATGTAGGCAACAATGGAGTGGGCACTCGGGGCGCTTTTGTCATAAAATCCAGTTTGGACAGCTATTATGCCTTCGAAGCTAGCTGTCCCAACCATACCCCCAACAATTGCTCTACCATGAGCATTGATGGACAAAATGTGGTTTGCGATTGCGAAGGTTTTACGTATAGCCTTTTCACAGGACAGCAATTGGACCGTCCCGATGATGGGAAGAGATACTACGACCTTCTTTTTTATCGCGCCACACAAAGCGGAAACATAGTAACCATATCCAACTAAAAAAGTAGCATGCAATACAGAAAACTTGGAAAAACGGGACTTAATGTCTCTGAAATCTCTTTGGGAACATGGCAAGTGGGAGGCAAGTGGGGCTCTGGTTTTGATGATGCCCTAGCGGAACGCATTATCAATGAAGCGATTGATGCCGGAATCAATTTTATAGACACGGCCGATGTGTATGAAGCTGGGGCCAGTGAAGCTGCCGTAGGCAGGGTGATAAAATCCAGGTCTGAAGAAATTTATGTGGCTACCAAATGTGGACGGCAAATCAACCCACATGTAAACGAAGGGTACACCGTAAAGGCGTTGCGGAAGTATGTAGAGGATAGTCTTAAAAATTCAGGGGTGGAGTGTTTGGACCTTATCCAACTGCACTGTCCGCCTACTGAAGTCTTTTACAGACCGGAAATCTTTGAGCTTTTTGACCGATTAAAAGATGAAGGAAAAATAAAAAATCTGGGGGTGAGTGTTGAAAAAGTTGAGGAAGCCTTGAAAGGAATGGAATATTCCAATGTAACCACCGTACAAATCATTTTCAATATGTTTCGGCAGCGGCCTTCTGAACTATTTTTTGAACAGGCCAAAAAGAAAGATGTTGGTGTCATTGTTCGTGTGCCTTTGGCGAGCGGTCTGCTAACGGGTAAATTTTCTTCCAACTCCACTTTTGAAAAGGAGGACCACCGCTTTTTTAATCGCGAGGGTGCAGCTTTTGATAAAGGCGAAACTTTTTCGGGAATTCCTTTTGAATTGGGTCTGGAAGCTGTTGAAGAATTGAAAAAACTATTTCCTGATCATGATAATTTGGCCCCTATTGCCTTACGGTGGATTTTGGACTTTCCTGAGGTCAGCTGCATCATTCCGGGGGCTTCAAAAGCGGAGCATTTACATTCCAATTTGGAGGCGACAAAACTTCCGCCGCTAACAACCGAACAAAATCAGGCAATCAAGGCCATTTACGAGAAGTACATTAAAAAAGAGGTACATCAGCTCTGGTAAGATTCAAATCACACCCAAAATCCGGTCCATGACCCAACTGGTATGCAAAGCTGATTTCCCCAGAGAAGGATGCTCCCTTTTCCTTAGAAAATGGTCTCTGATATTTTCCACATGATGCTGTTGCACATGCTCTGGATGCGGGATTTCCAAAACTTGGTGTCCAGCTGCATTTTTTAACTCCACTGGAGCCTCATCCAATACCGAAAAGGTTATGGTTCCTTCGGAACCCAACAGTTCAACCTTATCAACACGATTTTGCGTTCCAAAATTCCAAACCCCATCACCTGTGATACCCGTATTGTGTATCCAAGAACCTGCAATGGCATCATAGGCGGAATACAACCCCTGCTGGTTGGTGGCAACACCATTTGCTTTCTCAATGTCTCCCAATAAAAACGAGAACAAGTTCAAGCCGTGACTTGCCAAATCGTCAAAATAGCCCCCTGGCGCCACAATTTTATCCGTTCGCCAATTGTACTTTCCGCTCAAATCAAATTCATTTGGTGGTTGCGTTTTTTGCCAATGGATATGGCGCACTTCACCGATTTGTTTCTCATCCAGCCATTGTTTTACTTTGAGAAAACGGGGTAAAGACCTGCGATAGTATGCAACAAAAAGAGGAATGTCTTTGGTTTCAAACGCATGGTAGATCTCCAAACTATCCTCATAATTCGGAGCCATGGGCTTTTCAATACAACAGGGTTTTCCTGCTACTGCTACTTGTAATGCGTACAATTTATGGGTGTCCGGAGGTGTGGCTATGTATATGGCATCAACATCTGGGTTTTCTATAACGGTTTTGGCATCTGTTGTCCAATTTGGAATATGGTGTCTTTTTGCATAATCTTCAGCCTTTTGGGCATCACGCCGCATTACGGAATGCACTTCAAAACCAGACGTTTTTTGATAGGCCGGTACGCTTTTCTTTTCGGCCACGCTTCCGCAACCGATTACCCCCCATTTAAGGGGCTTGTCTTCGGAAAAAAGAAAATGGGATTCTGTCATTGGTTATAAATGTACAGAATCCCATTAAAAACAATCGCTTAAAACACAGTTCTCGTTAATATCCTTTTAGTATTTCACTTGAACTGTCGCTTTTCTTTCCTCACATTGCTTAAAAATTAATGGTGGCACCAACCAAAAAGTTGATTCCAGCTTGTGGGTAATACCCTGCCCCCTCAATAGTGGTGATGGTTCCGGGATTGGAAAAATCATCATCATACGTAAAGAAATATCCATTGGAAACAATGTCGGCATCAAAAATGTTGTTCACCAAGCCCGAAAGCACAATACTCTTTACAAACGAACCGGTTTCAATCACGTACTGTACATTGAAATCGGTTTGGGTATAGCTATCCAAGGTTGAGTTTTCTGAATCAATATTTCCCATATATTGTTTCCCTACAAATTTCGACAGCAATGATACTTGCAAGTTTTCATTGGGCTGAAAAGCGAGAACATTTCCAGCAACCACTTGGGGTGAGTAGGCGATGTGGGTATTTCCCAAATCCTGAAGCTCTCCATCCCGCTGAAAAAAGAAATCGAGGTTTCGGTTATCGCTCAAGGCAATATTGGGCCGTAGCTTAAACTTGGTTCCCAATCGTAGATTTGCATCCACTTCCAAGCCCAAACGATAGCTGTCGCCCACATTGGCACGCAAAGGTGCCCCAACATCATTGAGCTCCCCGGTGAGCACCAATTGGTCTTTATAGCGCATGTAGTACACGTTGGTATTCAACTGGAAATCTGGGGAAACGTAACGCCACCCCAGCTCAAAATCGTTCAATTTTTCGGGTTTTGGGCTACCATTTTCATAATCGTTGCGGTTGGGTTCGCGGTTGGCCCTAGCGTATGACAAATAGAAATTGTTGTTCTGGTTCAAATCAAATGTTATTCCGGCTTTCGGGTTGAAAAAATTAAAGGTGTCATCAACCAAACCGGTATCATCACCGTTGGCCTGGTAGCTAACCCCGCGATACTGCACATCGCCAAAAATGGACCACTTGCGGTTTAATTGATAGTTAGCCTTGGCATATAGATTCAAATCTGTCTTTGTTGAATTGTCATCGTAATAGCGCTCTTCAATCTCACTATCGCTTGCATAACGGGCCCAAATGATTTCCCCAAAATGGTCTCCTTTGTACTCATTATACCCTCCACCAAGAATCAACTGAAGGTTGTCCTTATTATAAGTGGCCGAAAAAACAATACCATAGAAATCATTGTCCAGCCATCTCCTGCGTATTAAATCCGTAGTCTCAATGGTTTCTCCTCCGATAGCGATGGGCTCCAAACCGTATTCAGAAAAATCCTCATCTTCCCTGTACTGCTCAAAAAAACCACGTCCGCGGGTGTAGTGCAGTGCCAGGTTGGTGCTCCATTCAGGGCTTAAAGTTTCATTCCAATGCAATTGAAAATGGTCTTGTTTATAGTTATCGACCTCATTGTCGTAGAATTGTACATTTCCGTTCTCATCGGTATAAATACCAGCAGAATTGAATGTCCTATCGGTTTCCAATTCTTCAGCCGTGATTCCGTTCCATGCTTGATAGGTGATTTCATGCCCGCCAAAAAGTAATGCTTTCACCAAGGTGTTGTCATCTTGATACACTCCTTGCAGAAAATAAGAGTCCAAATCCGATCTTGCCCTATCCACATAACCATCGGAAGTAATTCTGGACAATCGCCCCGATATTTCAAAGTGATCGTTAAGGAGTCCCGTACTGAACTTAATGTTGTTCCGCAGTGTGTTAAAACTTCCTACGGAAGAAGAAATCCGGGCATAGGATTCTTCCGAAAAAGCATCCGTCAACAGGTTTAAACTGGCCCCAAAAGCGGCAGCCCCATTGGTAGAGGTTCCCACACCACGTTGCAATTGCAGACTCTGGGTTGATGAGGCAAAATCGGGCATATTTACCCAAAAGGTGCCTTGCGATTCCGCATCATTATAGGGAATACCATTGATGGTAACGTTGACGCGGGTAGCATCGCTACCCCGCACCCGAATTCCTGTGTAGCCCACTCCAGCACCTGCATCGGAGGTTGTGACCACAGCTGGTAAAAAGTTCATTAGAATGGGAATGTCCTGCCCCAAGTTTCGAGGTGTAATCTCCTCCTGATCTAAATTAGAAAACGTAATGGGAAATTCCTTGGTCGCCCGAATGGCTTGGACAAGAACCTCATCCAGCACCACTTTTGTTCCTTCCAAAGAATCGGTTTGCTGTTCTTGGGCACTCATTCCAAGTGCCAGCCCTGACAGGGCCAATGTTGCGAACAGATTTTTAACGCGATACCGTTTGCTATTTTTTGTCGGTCGTGTTGTGCCACATTTTAGTGCTGCGGTCCTGCACTGAATAATTGAATAAAGCGGTTTCATCCGTAAAAATTTTACGAATAAAAGGGGTCATTATTCTTGTTGCTATTTGATTTTTGTTTCTAAGGAAACATAGAAATTCCAAGATGCGCTTTGGCGCAATCCCTTGGCAGCATTACCCGCCCAGGTTCATTGGGTATAATCTCAGCTTGTCCTGAACTTGTTTTAGGACCTACCCAATTCAAGTTCGAGGTTTAAGCACCCCTTTGAGATGGCTGCAAATGTAAAAAGCAGCAATCTTTTTTCATAAGAATCCACAGAAATTAACTTTTGATAACAACTATGTGGTATACCTCAAAGCGTATATACTTTATCAACTGATGGCTATGAACCGTAAATCCAAAAGGAAATTCACGTTAAAAATCATAAGCAGCTATTTGGTTTTAGGGCTACTGGCCTGTTTGGCCGCTGCTTTTATCTATTCGGAGTTCAAAAGTTATACAGCTTCACAAAACAAAGAGGACGACAGTTTAAAATTGGTAAAAACCAATGTGCTGTTAACCAATCTGTATGAGGCTGAAAACCTGTCCAAACTGGCTTTACAGACAAAAAAGACCAAAGATCTTAGGGTCTATTCACAAAAAGTGGATTCCATAAATGTCCTTATTGATTCATTAAAGCCGTTGATTGATAATAAAGCAGGAACCCAAGTGGCTAAGTTGGACAGTGTGCAAAGATTACTTCAGCAAAAGGTGTACAACAGCGCGGAACTACGAAAATTAAAAGTGGAGAATGAAAATTCCACCTCTATTGATTCCATACTCGAAGCTTTCCATAAAATGGAGGTAGATATGGGACGGATTACCCCAGAGACCTTCGTACCCAACTTTAATCAGTTATCATCTGAAAATCAGGAATCCATCCGTAAATATGTGGCCATCCTTAACAAAAATATTCCAGACCCCAATGGAAACACCAATGCCAACAACATAGATTCCATTCTTCAGGTTTCCAAGTCAATTCTAAATAAGGCAAAAGTGGAAAATGCGGCACTTGAGCGCTCTATGTTTCAAAAAGAGCTGGAAATTTATCGAACAGACTTGGAGCTCTCCCAGAAAATGCGAAGTATTATTTCCACGTTTGAACGCGATATAGTTCAAAAGGCTTTTCGAGACAACCTTCAACAGCAACAAATTCTAAGACGGAGTACCCGGTTGGCAGGGGGTGCAATTGTTTTGGGACTATTGATCGTAATTATTTTCACCTTCCTCATTTCTCAGGATTTTTGGAAAATACAACGCTATCGAGATCAATTAGAGCGGGAAAAGAAAAACTCGGAATCCCTATTAAAAAGCAGGGAACAACTGATCGCTACCGTAAGTCATGATCTTCGAACGCCACTAAACACAATTAGCGGTTATACCGAGCTAATGGAGCACAGTGGCCTTAATGAAAAGCAACAGAAATACCTGAAGAACGTAAAATCAGCTTCAGGTTATGTTGAGAATCTGGTCAACGATCTTTTGGATTTCTCAAAATTGGAAGCTGGAAAGATACATTTGGATAAGGTTCCTTTTGTGCTCTCCACACTTATTGAGGACGCCGCACTACATTTTAGGGAAATTCACTCAAAAAAGGGCGTGGAACTCCGTCTGGATATTTCCGAGGCATTGGACAAACCCATCATTAGTGACCCCTTCCGAATCCGTCAAATCCTAACCAACATCATTGGCAATGCATTCAAGTTTACACACGAAGGGTTTGTGAAAATCGATTGCTACGTTAAAGGAAATAAAGTAATTATTAAGGTCGCAGATACCGGCATTGGGATTGAAAGAGAAAAACAAGAATTGATTTTTAAGGAGTTTACCCAAGCCGGAAATGACACCGAAAAGAAATATGGCGGTTACGGGCTGGGCCTCACCATCTCCAAAAAACTAACGGAACTTTTGGGCGGGAATTTGCTATTGGAAAGCGAGAAAAACAAGGGTAGTACCTTTACTCTATCACTCCCACTTGAGTTTTCATCGACCCCCCTTCCCCATAAGGTGCCCGAAAAACGGGGCGTCCAAAAAAAGTTATCAATGCTCATTCTTGATGACGACGAAAATATGTTGGGCCTATTGGAAGAAATATGTCAAGTCAATAAAATTGAAGTCCGTACTTTTAATCACTATTCTAAACTTACGGAAGCCACTCCCGAAGCATACGATGTTATCCTAACTGATATTCAAATGCCCGGAAAAGACGGCTTTGAGGTGATGGAAAAATTAAAACGAAATCGGATTGCCAACTATAAGGGCCAACCGGTTATTGCCATGACAGGTCAAAAAGTCAAGGATAAGACCCCTTATCTTAAAGCAGGTTTTATTGATGTTCTTCAAAAACCGTTCTCCAGCGATACGTTATTAAGCATTCTGTCAAAAGTAAATGGCAATGTAGAGTCACCACAGCATGAAACTCACTTAAAGGAGGAAATTCCCAAGCCAACCTCAAACCTGTTCAATACAGAAAGTATTGTCAGCTTTTTGGAAGACACACATGCCGTTATGGAAGTACTTGAAGTTTTTATGAAGAGTACCCACAAGAACATGGAGTTCATTACTCTGGCCGTTGAAGAGAACGATGCGGATGAGATACGGTCCATATCACATAAAATGCTACCCATGTTCCGCCAATTGGAAGTTCATGGGATTATCCCAATTCTTGAGCGATTGGAACATTTGGATGGGGATGCCCACAACAAGAAGGTCTTTTCAGATGTAACCCATTTGAAAAAAAAGGTCTTGCAGCTAGAAAAGGCAATTATGGGGTATTTGGCTAGACTTTCAGTTGGTAGTGACTGATTTTGTTGTAGAGCGTCTTCCGGGTCATTTGGAGGAGTTTGGCCGCTTTGGTCTTGTTGAAATTGGTCTGCTTTAAAGCATTCAGTATCCTGTCCTTTTCAAATTCTGATTTTGAAAAGTTCTGAGGAGTTCTGGTTCCCGCGCCATTGGCTACAACATCAGGAACTGATTTTGGCAGTACGGTATCACCTTCTGTGAAGAGAACAGCTCGTTTTATCATGTTTTTCATCTCTCGCAGGTTCCCCGGCCATGAATACTGCAAGAACATTTGTTTCACCTCTTCCGAAAATTCCAATACTTCCTTATCTAATTCGATGTTGGATTTATCCAAAAAATAGTTGGCAAACAACAAGATATCCTCATTGCGTTCCTGTAAAGAAGGCACCTCAATGGAAAACTCGTTCAAGCGGTGGTACAAGTCTTCCCGAAAACTACCTTCTGCAACAGCTTCCAATAAATCCTCATTGGTGGCGGCAATGATTCTAAGGTCTAATTGAATCTCTTTGGTACTGCCCACCCGTTTTATTTTTCGTTCTTGAATGGCGCGAAGCAATTGAATTTGATGTTCATAGGATAGGTTCCCTACCTCATCCAAAAAAAGAGTGCCCCCATTGGCTGCTTCAAAATGCCCTATTTTATCTTCAATGGCACCCGTAAAACTACCTTTTACATGACCAAAAAATTCACTGGTGGCGATTTCTTTGGGAATAGCACCGCAATCCACGGCCACAAATCTTTCGCCCTTTCGCTTACTGGCTTCGTGAATGGACTTGGCCGTTACTTCTTTTCCCGTTCCACTTTCCCCAGTCAATAAAACGGACATATTGGTGGGGGCTACCAATTGTACATACTGCTGTAATTTTTTGGATTTTTCACTTTCGCCAACCAGAAATTGACGTCGCCCTTCCTTTTTCTGAGGTTGCCTTTTGTTGGGCTCAAGTTTTGAATCGGGTTTAGCTTGCAGCGCATTTTGGATGACCAAAAGAATCTCCTCTGGGGTAAATGGCTTGGAAATATAATCAAACGCTCCTTTTTTCATGGCGTTTACAGCCGTTTTTACCTCAGCATAACCCGTCATTAAAATTACTTGGGTTTTTGAAGAATTTTGTTTTATCTGTGAGAGCAATGAAACCCCATTTCCTTTTGGAAGCCGCACATCGGATAGGATAACATCAAAGGTTGAATTTTTTAACTCTTCTTCTGCCTCTTGTATGGAATAGCTTGTGTTAACCTCAAAACCATGCCTGGTCAAAAACTTTTGCAGCATTTGACAGAAAGAAGTGTCGTCCTCGATGATCAAGATTTTGGGCATAATCGTGTCAGTAACTAATATACGATGACGACACTTTAAGAGACGCCCTAAGTTTTATAAAATTATCACAAAAAGAAAGGGCTGCAAATGCAGCCCTTTCTAACCAAACTAACTAACCTAACACGGTATCGAAAACTATTACATCTCAATCCAATTTCCTTCGGCATCAGCATATACGGTACCTTGAGTACCATCTTCTAAGGACAATTCCAATTTATATTGGTCTTTGTCATTTTTATATGCCTTGTCCACTGTTGCAGTGGGGTAATTTTGTGCCACAGCGGTTGTTACGGCCTCAGGAAGGTCAGAAACATTGATTTCCTCAAAATCCCCAACGGTGATTACGGTTGCTTTATCTACACTCAGTTCAGGTGCTTCTACACTGGCAAAAGCTGTGAATCCAACAAAAGATAATACGGTTGCTAAAACTAGATTTTTCATGGTATATGATTTTAATTGTTAAACTTGACTAACTATATGAAAAACCAGTGCCAAGATTTTTAATCAGTCAAAAATAAATGTAACTACCTGAATAAAAGATTTTTATAGTTTTTGTTCAATTAGCCAAACTGTGTAAAACTGTGTAATGAATTCCCAAAACCGTATAATTTTTATACAAGAAAGGCTGCCGAAGCAGCCTTTCAATGCCAAGATCATAGTCCCAAGGAAAAAGACTATCAACAGGTTTGGCATGGTGGAAAATGCATGATTAGTGTTTATTGCATAGCATCATCCTGATTTTTATGTTCGTTTCTTCTTCTCATATCCCTTACATAAGATGCCAATACGTAAATAACAATGGCCTATGAGATGATGTTTAGGAATAGAATTATTTTGTACAGCATTGTTGTTTCGTTCCTTTATCAATTTATGGTTGTAAAAGAAAGCCGTACATAGTGCACGGCCTCCTAACCAAATCAACCAACCTAATTTCAAATAACCGGTACCTGTCATTTACAGTCTGTCCCATTTTGTTTTTTGTATGGGATGGTTCGTTATCTTTTTGACACCATCTTTTGGACAAGGTCACATATTGAACAAAAAAATCCGCCTTTTTGGAGAGCGGATTTCAACTATCTGTGATTCAATTTTTTAGGCCTGGTGGGTAGGCTTCAATAAATCATTGACTGTTTTTACTGGATTGAAGGTAACCAAGGGAACTTCAACAAAAATGGTGTTCCAAAAGGCCATGCCACCATTCCAAAGACCGGGTAGTTCCAAAGCCTTTAGTTCTTTTCCTTCTTGGGTTTTGCCCGTTATGAACCCTTGCTTCTCATCTACAAAATCCAACAGGTTGTACTTTTTACCTTTGTGGTCGCGTACACCACAAACTAAATCTACCGGGTTAAAGTGGGTTGAATTTTTTAAAATAGCGGCTTGTTCGTCATTGGACATATCTATTTGTGCAGACTCAATAATCTGCAGTGAAATGTTCCCCTCCCCATCCTTTATCCAAAATGGGCCGCCGCCGGGTTCGCCCTCATTTTTGACCATACCACAAACTCGAATAGGTCTGTTTAGTTTTTCCTGTAAAATTCTCAATTGCTCATCAACCGACAGGTCATCATAGTTATCGGGCATGCGAACGTTAAGGTCCTTTTCCAAAAAGGCCTTGATTTGATCTGCTGTTTCTGGTGGAACATTGCCTTTATCCAACATTTCAGAATGGGCGAACGCCTTATCCTGAACTTTTTTAAGTACTCCGGCCAACATCTTTTTACTATTAGCTACTGCTTCCAAATTTTTATCAATCACCACATTGTCTATATTCTTGATGAAAATGATGTCGGCATCTTGATCGTTCAGGTTTTCAATGAGTGCCCCATGGCCTCCTGGCCTAAATAAAATGGAACCATCACTGTTCTTGAAAGGCTTATTTTCCATATCCACGGCAATGGTGTCCGTGGATGGTTTTTGGTTTGAATAGGAAATCTGAAATTCGGTATCGGTAGATTTTGAAATTTTTGGTCCTACTTTGGACTCCTCCTCCGCGAACATTTCATCATGCTGTTCTGAAACCGTAAAATGAAGATTGGCCTTGCCATCGGTTTTGGCGTAAAGGGCGGCCTCTTTTAAATGCTCCTCAAATGGGGTGGCACTGCCTGATTCATACTGGTGAAATGGTAACAAACCTTTTGGATAGAATCCGTAGTTGAGTCCATCTTCCATCAGCATTTCCTTTACAAAGAGATAGGCTTCCTCATCTTTATTGGCTGCCTTGCCCTTAATTTGTCCCATAATCAAATCGTAAAAGGGCAGCTTATGCAGATTATCGGTAAATTTTTTGGCATCGGAATCCCCGGTTCGCTCAATGTAGACTGAAAGCGATTCTTTGGATGGGTCATACGCATCCACAAAATTGAACATGGCCTTAAACATTCGGGATGCGGCCCCCGAGGCAGGAACAAATTTCAAAAGATCCAAGTTACCCCTTGAATTTTCAAAGTATTGAATAAGTTCCTCTTGCTCCTGTTCTGAAAATCGGAGAATACCATTGGAAACAACAGCGGCTTTCACCAAATCTACAAACGGGATTCCCTCTTTAAAGGTTTCAATTTGGCGGGCTACTTTTTCTTTGGAAATGCCTTTGCTTTGCAATTGTTCCAAGTCTTTTGGACTTAAATCGATCATGTTATGGAGAAGTTTATCAATGTGTTTTATTGCTGTTGAAAGCCGAGATGCTTTATCTCCCTTTAAAATAATAAAATTCCTGTGATATTTTTCCAAAGTCTCTTTGAAATACGCAAACATCCGTTCCCGTTCATTGGGTTTGTCCCGAAGATCATCTGCTTCCCATGGAGTATCAATATAGGTCAGCAGATATAGGTCATAGGAATTCTGCAACGCATATTTCTCCAAAATTGGATCACAAGAACCTGAATAATACGCCTCTGAATATACTTTGGTTTCCAAAAGATCGGTATCGCAAATGAGAATTTTATGTGCTTTTTTGGCCAACTCATTTTCCAATTTCATTTGTCCGTGGGCAATGGGCAGAAGATCTTTGGGCTCACAGGTATTTTGTTCCCTGTCCCATTTGTCTTGCAGGTATTCACGAGCATATTCCGGAACCCATTCCGTTTGGTAGTGTTCAGCCAATTCTATGGAAAGTGTGGTCTTCCCTGTGGATTCTGGTCCAAAAAGGACTACTTTAATGAGGTTTGTAGGGTCTTGTCCAAGTCTTTCTTCCATGCTAAATATCCCTGAATGGCCAATACCGTGAAGATAAGGTATTGCAATGAGAACATGCCCCATCCTCTATATGCGTATAAGGGCACGGTTATGATATCCCCTATGATCCAAAGGGTCCAGTTTTCGAGTTTTTTGTTGGCCATGTACCACATTCCGGTAAAAAAGATTCCCGAAGTTAGGATGTCAACATAATTGGTGACCTTAATTTCCGCCCCAAAGGCTTTATACACTCCAAAAGTGACCAATAGTGTAAGGAGGAAAAGACCGAATCCAACCCATTTTTCCTTGGTGCTGGTTCTGGAAATCTTCACCACAAATTCCCGGTTATTTTTTCTTCTGGCCCAGTTCCACCAACCATAAATACTCATTATGGAAAAGTAGAAGTTCATCATCATATCGCCCAAGAGTCGATCTACAAAGAAAATATAGGTGGTTATGGCCGTGGCCACCAATCCTGTGGGATATACCATGATATCTTCCCTTTTGGCATAGACCACACTGGCTATTCCAAATAAAAAGGCAGTGGCCTCCAATATGATGAGGGAGAGTTCACGATCCTCGTATGGACCAAGGAAGAAATCAAAAATGGGGTTCATAGTCGCTTCGATCAGATTTAACCATTTTCATGGTCAACACTACATGGTCTAGCTTCTCAAATGTTTCCTTTATTTCGGTGTGAAGCAATTCCATGACCTTATCGTACTCCCCATACACTTGTGTGCTCATCGGGTTTTCCAAAACCGTGAGTCCGGAAGAGCGCAATTTTTTGATAAAATCAATGATTGGAGGTTCAAAATTATCTTGAAGGGGGGTAAGGGTAAGTTCAACGGAAACTTTCATGGGATATGCAGAATTTTCAGGAGCAAAACTACAAAAAGGAATCGTCATCCTCCCATCATTTTTAAGGCGTATACACAGGTGAAACCTTCAAACTCCAAAAATTCAATCTCGTAGTGCGATTTTTTTCCTTTATATAAAATTTCGGCCACAGTGCGGGAATCCTCAAAGGTAAAATCCATTACGTTGATATGCCTTAAAAAACTCAACCCTTGTTGCGCATATATTTTGTAGAGCGATTCCTTGGCACCCCAAACAATAGTAAGTTTCCGAATGAGCGCCTCGGTATTGGCCAAGGTTTTGTATTCCTCTATTGGTGTAAATTTATGGGCTATCTTAAGGATTTTTTCGCGCTGCATTTCTATATCTATACCAACTTCATCCGTTTCGCTCACAATAATCCCTGTAAAATTATGGGAATGGGTAATGGAAATATGGTTGCCATCCCTTAAATGGGGCTTTCCAAAATCGTCATAAAATAAATCATGATCTTCATATCCCGCTTCCGCCATTAAGTGTCTGATACTCAAAAAAGCCCTTCGGTGAGCTTCTGATTTCATACCATCCATACGGCTTTGGCAATGAGGCGTGAGTTTAATTCCATCAGCTAAATCCTCTTCGGGTTCTTCAACCTTCCAAATATACACGGATGTTGTTGGAGAAACTGTTATGGTTTTGTAAATGGGCATGACCAAAAATTAAGCGAATTCGTATCTTTGTCGCACTAAAAGCGAAGCTACAAAAGTAAATTTATATAAAGTTATGAGCACAAAGACAATTCCGTATGTACCTTATAAGGTAAAGGATATTTCCCTGGCCCAATGGGGAAGAAAAGAGATTGAGCTTGCCGAAGCTGAAATGCCCGGACTAATGGCGTTGCGTGAGGAATACGGTAAAGAGCAACCTCTTAAGGGGGCCCGAATTGCCGGTTGTCTGCATATGACCATACAAACCGCGGTATTGATAGAGACCTTGGTTGCCCTTGGTGCTGAAGTTACCTGGAGTTCCTGTAATATTTTCTCGACCCAAGACCATGCAGCAGCTGCAATCGCTGCCGCCGGGATTCCCGTGTATGCTTGGAAAGGCATGAATGAAGAAGAATTCGACTGGTGCATTGAACAAACCTTGTTTTTTGGAGAGGAAAGACAGCCTTTAAATATGATTTTGGATGATGGGGGTGACCTTACCAATATGGTTTTTGATAAGTATCCAGAGTTGGCTACTGGAATAAGGGGCCTCTCTGAAGAGACCACTACTGGGGTTCATCGTTTGTATGAGCGCATGAAAAAAGGAACATTGCCAATGCCTGCTATCAATGTGAACGATTCGGTGACCAAGTCCAAGTTCGACAATAAATACGGTTGTCGGGAAAGTGCTGTGGATGCCATCCGTAGGGCCACCGATACCATGTTGGCCGGAAAACGTGTAGTGGTTGCCGGTTATGGGGATGTTGGAAAAGGAACTGCAGCTTCTTTCCGCGGTGCAGGTGCCATTGTAACTGTTACCGAGATTGATCCCATTTGTGCGCTTCAAGCCTGTATGGATGGGTATGAAGTGAAAAAGTTGGAGACCGTTATTTCCAATGCAGATGTGGTGATTACCGCTACTGGAAATAAAGATATCATCCGTGAGGAGCATTTCCGTGCGCTAAAGGACAAAGCCATTGTTTGCAACATTGGACATTTTGACAATGAAATTGATATGGCTTGGTTAAACGGAGCGTATGGGAATACCAAGGACGAGATTAAACCACAAGTGGACAAATACACCATTGATGGAAAGGATTTGGTCGTTCTTGCTGAAGGCAGATTGGTAAACTTGGGCTGCGCTACTGGGCATCCCAGTTTTGTGATGAGCAATTCGTTCACCAACCAGACCTTGGCACAGATCGAACTTTGGAACCACAGCGACAAATACGAAAACGAAGTGTACATGCTTCCGAAGCATTTGGATGAAAAAGTGGCCCAATTGCATTTGGCCCGTTTGGGTGCAGAGTTGACTGAGCTTAAGCAAGACCAAGCAGAATATATTGGTGTGGAGGTAAAAGGGCCTTTTAAGCCGGACTATTACAGGTATTAGGGTTTGGCTTTTTCAATGAGGTTGTCATCCAAATTTTCATCCTTGAGCGCCATTTGGTAGAGATCTGGGCTTAACTCAAAAGCTTTTTTCAAATTAAGGACAATCAGTTTCTTTAATTCGTCATTTTGATTTTGATTTGAAGTTTGGTTGCCCTGTTGGCTCCTATTGTATTGTCTACTGTAATTACATGCTAAATTGTAATACGCGGGGGCAAAATCCTTATGTTTTTCTATTAATTTTAGAAGTATTTTATTAGAATTTTGTTCTCCATTTTCGGAATACTGGCTTTGCAGGTACGCAGAGTTTAATTTGGAATACAATTCTCTTTCGTCCTTTTCATAGATGTGGTCAAAAACATGGATTGCTTTCTCATATTCTCCGAAATACACCAAGAATTTGCCCAATTTTTGCAACAAACCGATGTCATCAATCTCCAAATAGTTTTCATACATTGCTAGGATTTCCTTTTTCTCTTTTTCTGAAATTTTTAGTTTGACCTTCCCTTCATCATTGATTCTAAGGATTTCATTTACCGGAAGTTTGGCTATCTGGGTATTCTTAGATATTACTTTGTCTATTTTTTTCTCCCAGATTTCTGACATTTTTTTTTCATTGGCAATAAGATACTTGACAAAATCCGTTATTGTGAAAATATAAATTGATGTAAACCCGATGAAGAAAAATTCAATTAGGAGGGTACTTGAAAAAATTATTCCTGACTCTCCAACACCTAAATAGGTACTTGTGTCCAAAACAATATCTTGAAAATATCCAATGATACTTTTCAACTCTACCAATGTAATCCCGATAGTTATTTTGGTTATCCAATCAGCTATCTCCTTAAGTGAATTGTTTTTTTCATAGGCTACATCTTTGTTATCATTCTTTATTACTGGCAGGCCAAAAATAAAACCCAAAACACCACCAATCGAAAATGCAGATGCAGCTATTAATATTCCTAGTGACACTACCTTGGCAAAATCCCCTGTTTGGAAGGCGTATAAAACAACACATAGCATAGTTACCACAACTATGATTAGCAAATTCCGTAAATAAGGTTTTAGGTTGAGGTTGAGCATCTTTTCACTTTTGCTTCTGTAAGATAAGCAAATTCCTACATATCCAGCCACCGTTTAAAATTTGTGGTGCGCTCCCGGGATACAATGACTTGTTCTTCTTCCTTCGGCAGTAATTTTAGCAGCAAGCGACTGTTGAAGTAGCTATGAATCTCCACAACAGACTTGACCGATATCATAAACTTTCGGTTGATCCTAAAAAAATGGATGGGGTTTAAAATATTCTCCAATTGATCTATGGTATATTCAATGGGAAAGGACTGCCCGGTGTGGGTATATAGGCAAATTAAACCTTCGTTTGATTTAAAATAGGCAATGTCCTCTACATTGAACGAGCGAAATTGGTTCCCCACCTTTACCATAAACCTGTGTTTGTACTCTTTGTGGAAAAGCTGTTTGAGATGTTCCAAATTCTCAGTGGAGGTATGGCCGTTTCGGGTCACATTCTTTTTGAATTTTTCCAGTGCCGTTTTTAAATCAGACTTTACGATCGGCTTTAAAAGATAATCCACCCCATTGTATTTAAATCCACGAATGGCAAACTCATTATAAGCGGTTGTAAAAATAACGGGGGGATGATCCTCGATACCATCCAGAATATCAAACCCATAACCGTCATTGAGTTGAATGTCCAAAAAGACTAGGTCGGGCTGTTTGTTTTTCTTGAACCATGCAGCCCCACTCTCTACGGAATTCAATTCAGCAATAATCTCAATATCTGGTGTCAATTCTCCAACCAATTGGGTCAATCGCTTTGCCGCAAATTCTTCGTCCTCAACAATAACTGCTGTCATTTAGGATATCTCTTTCAAGTTTATTTCGTTTACTTTTTTGCTCAACAGAGGGATTATTACCTCAAAACAACTGTCCTCTTGCCTTATCAGCACCTGTTTATTGGTGTAATAAGAGTATCGCTTTTTAATGTTTTCCAAGCCCAATTTGGTGGTCTCTTCCTTTAGCTCACGCTTTCTTAAACTATTTTTTATGGCTAAGGCATTGTTTTCAATGGAAGTAATGGAAATCTGAAGCGGTTTCTCTTTGGAGTACCAATTGTGTTTCAGGGCATTTTCAATCAACATCTGCAAGGTAAGCGTGGGAATCCAATATTCTTCTGCCTTGACTTTGATATCCATTTGTATGGAAATAGCATCCTTATGCCGCACCTCCATCATAAAAACATAGGCGTCCAAAAAATTGAGTTCTTTTTGTAGACTCACCAAATCTTCTTCCTTATTATCCAGGATGTAACGATAACTGGTTGCCAATCGGGTGACGAAGTCCGAAGCAAGATCACGATCTTCATACATCAGGGAAGTAAGTGTGTTTAAACTATTAAATAAAAAATGGGGACTGATCTGACTTCTCAATGAGGAATATTTGGAAGCAATCATCTCCTTTTTCAGGTTTTCCATTTGTTCTTCCATTTCTTCCCTGTGCTTCATAGAAAAATAAAATAGATTAACAAATACTACTGTGGAACCAATCAACAAGGCCCTTGACACATCGCTGATGAACTCAACAATAACGGGTTCCTCACATTGAATCCCCAAAGTGTCCTTCAAAGGAAACAAGGCCAGGTAATAGGTCAATGTGCTCAAAGGCAGTAAAACTGCCATGGTCAACGCATAGATTTTAAGGCTATTATTAAGGTCAAGACTTCCTTTTTTACGCTCCCTATGAATCAGCCAATCATTAAACTCCCAAGTGACCATAAAAAAAAGGAAGGCCGTCCAATAGTAAAATTGACTAGTGGGATTTAAGAATGAATGCCAAGCGTCATTTTCGTGCTCAGAAGTAACCTTGATTAGGAAAAACACCACAGTGGCCACCATCCAGCGGAACAAAAGCTTTTTTACGCCCCTTTTGTTGAACATCCCAAAAACCATTTGTTAAAGATACTGAAGTCCTCGTGACACCTAAATTTCTCTCACTTCAAATGTCAAAAAAAGGATTGAACCGTGCTTAACTGCTATTAACTTGATTTTAAGTCTCCAGTAAACCGAATATCAGCCTTAATTGCCCGTTACACGGCTTCATCAGCAAATACAACAGTTCAAAAGTTTTAAGTTCCATTAGGAAAAACTTTGGGGCAACTTCGGCTAAAATCAAAAAACCTCGTCATGAAAAACATAATTTTAGTCCTCACATTCCTTTACGGATTTTCCATGTTTTGCCAAACGGGCACGCTAAAGGGAATCGTTGTAGACAAACAATCTGAAAATCCTTTGGAAGGGGCCACTGTTGAACTTTTGAACATGGAAATCGCTACTGGTGTCATCACCGATTTTGATGGTCGATTTACTTTAGAGAACGTTCCTATTGGCCGACAAACGGTACGTGTCAGTTACATTGGGTTTGAAAGCACTACCATTCCCAATGTTATAATCACTACGGGAAAAGATGCCTTCATTACCATTCAACTATTGGAGTCTTTTAATCAATTGGATGAAGTTATTCTCACGAACTCCGACCATAAAAATGAGCCTTTGAACAAACTGGCAACAGTCTCCGCCCGACAATTTGGTGTGGAGGAAGTGACCCGTTTTTCAGGTGGGCGAAGTGATGTAGGTCGCTTAGCCGCCAATTTTGCTGGGGTTTCGGCTCCAGACGATAGTAGAAACGATATTGTCATTCGAGGGAACTCCCCAACAGGTTTGCTGTGGCGTTTAGAAGGTGTCCCCATTCCAAGTCCCAATCATTTTTCCACCATTGGAACCACCGGAAGTCCTGTTTCGGCCTTAAATCCCAATCTGCTCAAAAACTCGGATTTTATTACCTCTGCGTTTCCCGCCGAATATGGGAATGCCATTGGAGGGGTATTTGATCTAGGCTTTAGAAAAGGAAACCCCGATGATTATGAATACACCCTTCAAACTGGTGTATTTACAGGTTTGGAGGCCATGGCCGAAGGTCCTTTGGGCAAAAACAGAGGTTCTTTTTTGGTGGCAGCACGATATTCCATGACCAGCATTTTAGGTGTCGGTGGCGCTGGGGGAACTTCTTCCGTTCCCAATTATAATGACATCTCTTTTAACGTTGATTTTGGAAGGGTGAATTCTGGAAATCTTTCCGCATTTGGAATTATCGGAACATCAGATATTGAATTTAAAGGGGATGATATTGACCCGGATGACCTATTTGCCGCCGAGGATGAAAACTCTTATGTAGACTCACAGTTTGGGGTATTAGGTTTGAAATACAATTTAAGCCTGAATCAAAATTCATTTTTACGGACCGTGGCTTCCCTGTCCTATTCCGGAAACAATTTCAAAACCGACCGCTATTTGGATATGGATACACCAGAAGAACGACTGGTTCGCTATACGGAAGCTGATAATTCCGAAACTCGGTTTACCTTTTCTTCACTCTATAATACTAAACTAAGCGGCAGACTCACCTTTAGAACTGGATTGTTATTAGAAACTTTCAATATTCAGAGTTTGTTGTTGGATCGAACGGAACAAGGGGACAATAATGGTGATGGCGACCCAGATCTGGTTAATTTTAGGGATATTGATGAAAATATTACCCTCTGGCAACCTTACATCCAAGGACAGCTCAGGGTCACCGAAAAATTGACCTTGAATGTAGGTCTTCATGCTCAATATAGCTCATTGAACAGCAAATTTGTGTGGGAACCTCGTGCCGCGCTAAATTATGCCCTATTTCCCAACCACACCCTTAATCTCGGATATGGACTTCACCATCAATCCATTCCCTTGCCCCTTTTGTTTTTGAATGAAAATGTGAACGGTGAAATCCAGCAGACAAACCGGGAATTGGATTTTGTTAGAAGCAGCCATTATGTCTTGGGCTATGATGTTCGCTTGGCCGATAGCTGGCGAGGCAAGGTGGAAATTTATTATCAAGATATTGATAAGGCAGGGGTTGAAGCTTTTCCATCCAGTTATTCCACCTTGACCGAAGGTGCTGACTTTGGTTTTGATAATGATCGGGTCTCCCTGGTGAATGAAGGAACCGGTTTTAACCAAGGTATCGAACTTACTTTGGAAAAATTCTTCAGCAAAGGGTATTATGGTTTATTGACGAGCTCCTTTTTTGAAAGCAAATACGAAGGCAGTGACGAAGTTGAACGCAATTCACCTTTCAACAATGGCTATGTGGTCAACCTTTTGGCCGGAAAGGAATTCAAGGCTGGTCCATCTGGAAAAAATATATGGTTTGTAGACACCCGACTTACCACTTCTGGTGGGCGTTATTACACTCCCGTTGATTTGGAAGCTTCGCAAATAGCTGGTTATGAAGTGTTGCAGGAAGACTTGGCCTTTACCCAACAATATGATGATTATTTCCGGTGGGATGTGAAGTTTGGTCTCAAAATCAACAGCAGAAAGAAAAAACAATCACATCAGTTTTATTTTGACCTCCAAAATGTGACCAACAATGAAAATATTTTTGTGCGCCGCTACAACCGTTTGACCAACAATGTGGACCGAGTGGACCAAATCGGGTTCTTCCCCGACTTCGGGTACAAGTTTCAATTTTAAGAGGAATCAACCCAAGTTTCCTCACAAATGATTACATTGTTTGCCAAACCAAAAGTTGAAACAAACAGCATTGAAGATGGTAGAAGATTGGTACGTAATCAAAAATGTGGAAACAGTGGATTCCCCTTCCGTGGCCTTGTATTTAGAACACCTCAAGTACAACATCAATGAGATGGTCACTTTGGTGGATGGCCAAACGGAACGATTGATGCCCCACATCAAAACCAACAAAATGCCTAAGGTAATGCGGGTTATGTTGGAGTCGGGAATTACCAATTTTAAGGCGTCCACGATTTCAGAAGCAGAAATTGCCGCTGAAGCTGGAGCTGAATCTGTCTTAATTGCCCATCAATTGGTTGGCCCTAAAATAGACCGCATTTTAAGCTTGATAAAACATTATCCCGATACCCAGTTTTCTACCATATTGGATAACGAGGACAGTGCAGAGCTTTTAAACCAAAAAGCGTTGGAACAAGAGCTTTCCGTTGCTGTTTATATTGATATTAATAATGGAATGAACCGCTCAGGCATTGCAATTGGCCCAGGGCTGGATGAGCTTATGGCCTATTTAAAAATATGCAAGGCATTGATTTTTAAAGGACTTCATGCCTATGATGGTCATTTAAGGGATTCTGAATTCGCGGTTCGTAACCAAAAGATAGAAGCCGGTGTAAAAGATGTTGACGTCTATTTTGAAGCGTTGAAAGAAAGTTATCCCCATGCTGAATTGATCTGCGGGGGAACACCTTCCTTCACTTCACATTTACAAAAACAAAAGAGAATAACCAGTCCTGGTACTTGTGTACTTTGGGATTGGGGCTACGGTGAAAAATTAACGGAGCAGAACTTCAAATACGCTGCCCTCCTGGTGACCCGAATTATCTCCAAGCCTACCGAGGGGATTATAACTGTAGATTTGGGCCATAAATCCGTCGCCGCGGAAAATCCCATTGACAAACGCGTAAAATTCCTGAATCTTGAGAATTACGAATTGCTTTCACAAAGTGAGGAGCATGGCGTGATCCAAGTAAAAGATTGGGACAACTATAAAGTTGGGGATGTCCTGTATGGCATTCCGTATCACATTTGTCCTACTATTAACCTTCATGATGAGGTATCTGTCATTGAAAATGGAATGAAAACAGATACTTGGGCCATTACAGCCCGAAAACGAAAATTGCGTTTTTAAGCTCTGGTTTTGTATCAGTAGCCACATAACTTTGTCAACTTGAGCGCCTGTCTGCCGACAAAGGCAGGCTCGATGTGATGATTATATTGAGGTGATTTCTATTTAGACTCCAAGAATTTTCCCAAATCGTAAAAGTAAAAGTCCTTTTGATCGTTCATGGCAACAAAAAGTCCATTCGGAAAGGTTTCGTTCAACGCAACAGTAACCGCATCACAACCATCTGTTTCAAGGGTGGAAAGATTGACTGCTTTTATAAATGAATTATCCTTTCTTGAAAAAATATTGAACTGACCACGTTGTTGGTCGGAAACAATGATATAGCCTTCTCCGTTGGGGTATCTGGCAATGGCGATGCCCTCAATATCTTCCAAAAACAATTCCCCCCCAAAACAAGCCAACTCTTCGTCACCCATGCTGGGTTCTGTGTAATATTTTTTTATGCATTCGCCTTCATCAGAATAATACACAAAACCGAGTTCGTTGTCCACTGCAATGGCCTCAATTTCTTTTCCTCCGGTAAAACTTCCAAATTTTCGTACCAAATTGGCGGATACCCC
The DNA here is from genome assembly GCF_040705235.1 of Allomuricauda sp. ANG21. Lineage (NCBI taxonomy): Bacteria > Pseudomonadati > Bacteroidota > Flavobacteriia > Flavobacteriales > Flavobacteriaceae > Allomuricauda > Allomuricauda sp. ANG21. Next base: position 107,624 of record NZ_JBFCVT010000002.1, read on the forward strand.
GGTGCTATCGGATTCAAATTTATACTGATAAAGGTACGAACCACTTGGCCCAATTTTTCTTCCGACAATGGCATAAATCGATGAATCTTTAGGGGATTTATACAGGCTGATTCCCATTGCCAAACGTTGCTCCACATCGGTTTCATCCTCAAAAACAGGGAAACCACCACTGTCCAAGGGTTTCATATCGGGGACAGAGAACAATCGAATTTGTTGCTTCTCTCTTTCGGTAAAGGCAATTACGTCAACAGCTACAGAATCATTCAATTGAAAACCGTATTCCAAATCCACATTGTTGGGGCGTTGAATACCTGTGATAGACTTCTCTCTGATTATTTTTCCATCCAAATCGAAAGCATAAACACCTCCGTTGGTTTCCTTATCGGTTCCAAAAACAATACTTTTTGAAGCATCTTCAGGATTGATCCAAATGGCAGGGTCATCGGTATCGTTTGGGGTTTTTTCGGTGATAACATCAGGAGCTATGGCCGGCAGTGAACTGCCTTGTTTGCACGAGATGATTCCCAACACCAAAATAAATGGGATATATAATTTTTTCATACTAGAAACTTTATGGGTAACGGTTGTCACTCCAAGTACCCGTCAGTAATTGACGGGTACTCATCATGACTTAGTATATAAAATACTACCTGAATTATTTTCTGAACAAATCGTATTTCAACCCGAATGTAAAACGGATATCGTAAAATTCCGCTTGTTGGGTCCTTTCTTTCACACTTTGGAAATACCGTAGGGGTTGATTGGTGATGTTGTTCACATCGGTATAAATCCTCAAGTTGTTGGTAATGGCATAGCTGGCATTGAAATCCAAGAAAAACTGGGTGTCATAGTAGCGGTCTTCAAAAGCGTTTCCTCCAATTTCATCGATATACGAATCGGAAAAGTTGGCTGAAAGTCGCGCGCTAAACCTTTTATCGGCATAGCCCAAAGATCCGTTGAACATATTAGGCGCTGTGTTGGGAAGATCCAAATCGGTACGCTCATCACCATCCTCGTTGCGGATACCATCGGCACTGGAAGATAAGTAGGTATAGTTTAAATAAATACTAAAGTTTCTGGCGAAACCAGGTAAGAAATCCAACTGACGCTGGAAGGATAATTCTGCTCCAAAAATGGAAGCGCTGTCTCCGTTCAAAGGTTGAAAAACATCATACCCTGTTGTTCCAGAACCAAAGGAATCATCTTCAGCTTCTGTGATATAGGTATAAATAAAGTCGTTGATTCTTTTATAGAAAAGACCTCCGGAAAGGATTCCCACGCTTTGAAAATAGTGTTCGGCATTTAAATCGAAGTTCATGGAAGTGGTTGGGTCCAATTCTGGATTCCCCACGATGACTTCCTCATCCTCGTTCACAATTTCAGCTCTTGGAATTAAATCCTGGTAATTTGGACGTGCCAAAGTATTGGTCCATGCAAAGCGAAGGATAGTGTTGGTATCCACATCGTACTTAAAATGAATGCCCGGCAGCAGATTGGTATAGGAGTTTTCATCAGATACAGGCTCAACTTCAATGCCTTCCTCTATGCCTGCGTCCTCATCTTCTTCAATGTAAACAACCCTATTGCCATCCGTTTCCAGTTTAGTGTTCTCCAATCTTGCTCCAGCCAATACACTCAATTTATCAGATAGTTTTTGATTGAACATTATATAGGCTGCCAATACATTTTCCTTTACCTCAAAGTTCCCTGGCAAGAATTCATCCGGTAAAGCTTCACCGTTGGTACTGTTCAAGTTCAAACTGCCCAACCATTCCTCACTGGCAAAGGTTCCCGCTTGGTATTTCTCACCTGCTAGAAAATCTGGATTGGTATAGCTTTTTACGGGAACTGCGCCCAAGGTTGGAAAATCATCTTCCAAATCGTATTCAAAGAAATCGTTGTCTCTTAATTTGGTTTTAAATCGACCTCTTGCACCAAACTTAATGGTTCCATTCCCTTGTCCAAAGAAATCCGCAGGAAGCTCAAAGTTTGCAAAGAAGTTGATGTCCTCCTCTTCTGTATATTGGTTTTCATTGGTGATTTCATCGAACTCAAAATTGTCCAAATTGTTAAAATCACTTGGGTCTGAAGCCGTCATTATGGGGTACTTTGGGTTGCTGTTGTCATTGTTGACGATATATTCAGCAGCGTAAGCGGCATAACGTTCGTTCAAACGCTCTTCGGAAGCTTTGGCATAAGACCCCATCCAATCGAACTTTAAATTACCAAAGAGATGGTTACCTCCCAAGGTATAGTTTTGCATACGCTGGTCTTCCAACCTTCGGTTTTTGTTGCGCCCTCCTGCAATACCACCTTTGGATTCACGCACAGCTTCAATAGGGAAACGGGTCGGGATTCCATTGGTTATGGTAAAATCTCCCTCTTCTATATCCTCACCATCCAATATTTCTTGGGCAAAAGCGAATCGATTTTCCCGATCGTCCCTCCAGTTGTACATGGTTTTCAAATAAATATTGTTAGCAGCATTGATTTGGTAATCAAAATTGGCAGAGAAACTTCTTCGTACCCGCTGAACCAAATAGGTTCGTTGTTCAGTTACGTTAGTGTAAGGGTCTACATCCGCTTCTTCCAAAATAGGATCTCCTTCTTCATCGTCTTCACCGGTATAGTATTCGAATTCATCGCTCCATTCGGCTTCAATGTTGTCCGAACCAAAATCATTGTCGTTGATGGTTGCTGAAAACATGTACCCGAATTTTCCATCATTGGTGCGGTCACCAATTAAGAGTGAACCATTCCATATTCTTTTATCGGTAATAAAATTGATTCCCGACCCTGCGGTGGCAGAAATCCTAAATCCTTGCGGCGCGGTACGGGTCACCAAGTTTACAGACCCTCCCAAAGCGTCCGCATCCATATCTGGAGTTACGGCCTTGTTCACTTCAATAGTCTGAATCATATCTGAAGGAATCAAGTCCATTTGAATGTTACGGTTATCCGATTCAGCAGAAGGAATACGGCTTCCGTTCAGGGTAACTGAGTTCAATTGAGGTGAAAGACCACGAACAATAATATTTCTTGCCTCACCTTGATCTACCTGCATGGTGATACCGGGAATACGCTTTACGGCGTCTCCAATGTTGGCATCGGGGAATTTTCCAATTTGGTCTGTGGAAACCACGTTGGTAATGTTCAGATTGGTACGTTGCGTGTTCAAGGCTTTGGCTTGACCACTAAGTCCATAAGCACTTACCTGAACCTCATCCAGTTCAAAGTTACTGGGGTTCAATACAATGCTAACACCTGTGGTTTGCCCACCAGATACAGAGACTTCTTGATCAACATCAGCATAGCCCATGTAGGTGATCTTTAAGGTATAGCTCCCTTCAGGAATACCAACAAGGGTAAACCTTCCATCAAAATCGGTAATGGCTCCCTTTGAAAGTGATTCAATATAGACATTGGCACCCGGAACATAAATCCCGTTTTCATCGGTTATGGTTCCCTGTATATTACCTGTTTGTGCTTGTGCCTTTGCAAAGCCAAACATCAAAAAAAGCGTTACAAAAAGTAGTTTTCTTGCGTTCATTGATTTCATTTTGGTTCTAGTTAGAATGCAATCCAAAACTATGTATATCAGCTTATTAAGATTTAAAATAAAGGGAAACAAAAAGGAAACAAATCGGTAGTAGGGCAGAAACAAGAGGGCAACAATTACATTTTTTTTACATGGGGCTAACCTTTTCAAAAAATTGGAGTGAAATTGACTCAAAGCTCTATCATAAAATTTACCAGTTCATCTTTTTGGTCAATGGGCAATTTTTTGCGAAGTCGGTGTCGGGCCACGCGAACACTATCTGGGGTCACCCTTAAGATAGAAGCGATTTCCTTGGAGGAAAGGTTCAATCGTAGTAACATACCCAATCGAAGTTCTGCGGGAGAGAGACTGGCATCAGAAAGTGTGGATAGTTTTTTGATGAACTCTGGGTGTATCTCCTTAAAGAAGTTCATGAATTCATCCCATTCGTCTTCCTGTTGAAGGTTAAAATCAATTTCCTTAACCAAGGCTTTTATTTTTTCCGAAGTATCCATGTTTTTTCGGGAAGCGATATTGCGAAGCGTATTGGCCAAATCGAGCAAGATTTTGTTCTTCTGGGACAAGTGCAGGCTGTACCGGGATAGTGAAGCCGTTTTGAGCTGCACCTCATTTTGAAGGTTTTCTTCCTCGATGGCTTTTTTATCAAGCTCCGCTTTGAGCATTCGCTGTTTGTATTCTTGGATTTTGAGTTTGGCCTTCCGTTTTCTACCCAAATAACTGTACAAAATGGTGAGGATGGCCGCCAGGGCAAACAAAGCCACCCACAAGAGGTTCTGATTGGCAGCACTTACCTTATTCTGCTCTTTCAACAATTGTATTTCAGCCTCTTTTTTATTGGTTTCATAAATGGTCTGAAGCACATTGAGTTGATTGGTATTCTGTGCTCTTAGCATGGCACTGTTGTACTCTTCAGATTCCAGTAGTTGAGCATGGGCATTTTTAAAATCGCCCATGAGTGCATAGGTTTTAGAAAGGTCTTTATGGGCACTTTCCAACTGATGAAAATCGTTCAACTTCTCTGCAATTTCCTGGGCTTTGCTGGTATATTCAATGGCTGAATCATACTTTCCCGTTTTTCGAAAACTATCGCCCAAGTTATTGAGCACATTGATTTCTTCGGTTGTAGTGCTACCTTGCAAATACGCATAGGCTTTATTAAAATATTCGTAGGCCAAGTCAAACTGCTCCAAATCCTCATAAATACTCCCGATGTTCTCATTGGTCATGGCCACCCCATGTTTGTCGTTCAACTGTTCAAACAGTAATAGGCTTTCTTTTTGGTAGGCCAAGGCTTTGTCGTATTCCCCTTGTTTTTCATAGCATGCGCCTAGCAACGCCATGGATTCAGCCTGTCCTTTGCCGTAATCCAAATTCACTGTGGTGTTCATGGTGTCAGTGAAGTGTTGTTCCGCCAACTCAAAATTATTTTGGGAGAGGTATACCCTACCAATATTATTGTTTAGGGTGAGGTAGAGGGTATCGTTGAAATCGGTGCCAATCTGTTCCAGTGCCCTATTGTACTGTTCCATGGCTTCGGAATACAATCCCAATGAGCGGTAATATTCTCCAAGTTTTAAATGGCTTTGGGCGATTTGTTTTGGAAACTCGGGTTTACTTTTGGATTGCTCCAACTGCTTTTGAAGCTCCAGATAGGTTGGGTCTGATGTTTTTGCCGAAGTAAGGTCAATAGACGTTTGTTGGGCCAAACCATTATTATGAATCAGGACCATCACCATCAAAAGAAAAAAAGGTCCAAAAAGTGTTCTCATTGAACGTAATTGGCAAAGAAGGTTCAAGAAACACAATTACGTTCGCCCAAATATCACCGTTAGGTTAACAAACCTTTACCAATCGGTTAGGCAGAAAAAAGAAAAGCCCCGCTATTGCGGGGCCTTTAATATGATATAACTTCTTGTCTTATGCTTGAAAAGGCTCGATGGAAACATAGGATTTTCCACCCACTTTCTTTTCAAACTTAACAATACCGTCTACTTTGGCATGCAAAGTATGGTCTTTTCCTGCATAAACATTTTCGCCAGGATTGTGCTTGGTACCACGTTGTCTAACGATGATGTTACCAGCAACTGCTGCCTGACCACCAAAAATCTTAACACCTAAGCGTTTCGATTCTGATTCTCTACCGTTTTTTGAACTACCTACACCTTTCTTGTGAGCCATGATATATAAATTTTAGTTCGTGTCTTATTTACTTAACGCTTTGATCAACTCAGCTTTCTTCATGGAAGAGTAACCGGTGATTTCCTTGGCTTTTGCCATTTCTTTCAACTCTGCTACGGTTTTAGAGCTTAAATCTTCAGTAGCCTTAGCTTTTGGAGCTTCCTTTTTGGGAGCTTCCGCTTTTTTGGCTACTTCTTTCTTAGGCTCAGCAGCAGGTTTCTCTTCAGCTTTGGCCTTAGCAGGAGCAGCAGCTTTCTTGGCTCCTTTGGCCACGATACTTTCAACAACAATCTCGGTCAAATATTGTCTGTGACCGTTTTTCTTGCGGTATCCTTTACGTCTTTTCTTTTTGAAGACAATTACCTTATCTCCTTTAAGATGCTTTACAACTTTGGCCTCAACAGCCGCACCTTCTATGACTGGGGCGCCAATGGTAACGTTTCCATTGTCATCCAAAAGAAGAACTTTGTCAAAAGTAACTTTTTTGCCTTCTTCAGTCTGCAAACGGTGAACGTACACTTTCTGGTCTTTTGCAACTTTAAATTGCTGCCCTGCCATCTCTACAATTGCGTACATAATGCGTTAATTAGAATTAATTTATGGTCGCTTTATTAAATTAGCGGGTGCAAATATACTGCTAAATCCTTAATCCACAAGTGCAATATCCCATTTTGGGCCATTATTTTTTGTGGTTGTTGGAGGATTTAAAGAGCTGCATGAAGGAAAGTGTTAAAACCAAGGTCGTGGCAAAACCCATGATTGCCACCGTAAAGAATACGATTCCTTGAAAATTTTTATAGTCTTTGGACCATGTTTTGGAGAGCTCATCCAAAAAAGAGCTGTTCAATTCCGTACTGTACAAAGCAAAGAAAATGGTGAACAATAGGGTCGCTATAAACCCTGTAGTGATTCCTGCCGTGAACCCCTTACCATAACTGAATCCCTTTCCTTGTCTAATTTTGGTGTACTTGATGGTCTCGTAAATGCCAAATCCCGTAATGACCCCATTGAATAAACTATAGAACACGTTGGTGTGCTTGCCCATGAGGGACAAAATCAAAAAATACGCGATAAGAATAGCACTGGTGACTATCCCAAACCGAATCGGAAGGGTTACATTTTTCATCTCATTTTATTTTTGGATGCGTTGATTAATTTAATGAATGTTTACGAATTATCCCATACTTTCCTACAAAGACTTGCACCTTCCCCGTTGGTCTTGTAAATTTTGTTCTATATTTAGTGTAACATCAGTCAAACAATCAATACCAACCTCGTAGTTCAACATACACCAACATTAAAATAAGGTAAGATGAAAAGACGATTACCATCAATGCTTTTCATATTTTTCATGGGCAACCTGTTATCTGCGCAGGAAGTAGCTTTTGAAGAGTATGATCTGCCCAATGGCCTACATGTAATTTTACATCAGGATAACACAGCACCTGTGGTGACCACGGCGGTGATGTACCATGTGGGTTCCAAGGACGAAGACCCACAAAAAACTGGATTCGCCCATTTTTTTGAGCATTTGCTGTTTGAAGGCACCCAAAACATTGAACGGGGCGAATGGGACAAAATAGTCTCCTCCAATGGCGGAAGAGGCAATGCCAACACCTATTTGGACCGGACCTATTACTATGAAACCTTCCCCTCCAATAGTTTGGAAACGGGTCTTTGGTTGGAGTCAGAGCGTATGATGCATCCCATTATTGGTCAAGTGGGTGTGGATACGCAAAAAGAAGTGGTGCAGGAAGAGCGACGACTTCGGGTGGACAACTCCCCTTATGGTGCTTATTTTGAGCAAATTTGTAAGAATCTCTTCATTAAACATCCCTACCGATGGGCGGTAATAGGTTCTCTGGAACATCTGGCCAGTGCCACTTTGGATGATTTTAAAAACTTCAACAAAACCTACTACGTCCCCAACAATGCGGTATTGGTCGTAGCGGGCGATTTTGAAACCGAAAAGACCAAGAAAATGATTTCCGATTATTTTGGCCCCATTCCAAAAGGTGCTGAAATTGATAGACCCAAAATAAAAGAAGAGCCAATTACCTCAACCCTATATGCCACCTATCATGACCCAAATATTCAGATTCCAGCCATCTTTCTGGCATACCGAACTCCCGGCCAGGCTGAAAGAGATGCGTATGTCATCAATATGATTTCCACGTATTTGAGTGATGGGGAAAGCTCCAAGCTCTACAAAAAGTTGGTGGACGATAAAAAAATGGCACTCCAGGTTTTTGCGTTCCCCTTGGATGGTGAGGATTACAGTGCTTATATTTTGGGTGGTCTTCCCTTGGGAGAATACACCATTCAGGATCTAAAGGATGAGATTGATGCTGAGATTTTAAAACTCCAGACCGACCTTATTTCGGAAAAAGACCACCAAAAGCTCCGAAACAAGTTTGAAAACGGGTATGTGAATGCGAACAGTGGTGTGGAAGGAATTGCTAGCTCCCTCGCTGAAGACTATATGCTCTATGATGATACCAACCTCATCAACACAGAGATTGACATTTACCGCTCCATCACCCGGGAAGAAATCCGTGAGGTGGCCCTGAAGTACCTAAAAGTCAATCAGCGATTGGAACTGGAGTATTTACCTGAACAAAAAGATGCCAATTAAGATGAAAAAGTATATCCTATTTTCCGTACTGTCGCTTTTCTTGGCAGTTACTAACGCCCAAATTGATCGTACCACTCCTCCAAAAAAAGGCCCCGCTCCTGAAATAAACCTAAAGGAACCCGCTCGCTTTGAACTGAGCAACGGGCTAAAGGTAATGGTAGTGGAAAACCATAAGTTACCACGGGTAAACATGTATTTGACCATAGACAACCCACCTATTTTACAGGGCGACAAAGCTGGCGTATCCGATTTAACCTCCAGTATGCTGGGGAAAGGTTCCAGTTCCATCCCCAAGGACGATTTTTATGAAGAAGTGGACTTTTTGGGAGCGTCTATAAATATTAGCAGTCAGAGCGCATCCGCAAACTGCCTCTCCAAATACTTTCCTAGGATTTTGGAACTCATGGCCGATGCAGCCCTAAATCCCAATTTTACCCAAGAGGAGTTCGAAAAAGAAAAGGAGCAACTATTAACTGGACTTAAAAGTCAAGAAAAGGATGTTTCCGCCATTGCAACACGAGTGCAACTGGCCCTTGCCTATGGCAAGAACCATCCGTATGGGGAAATCACTTCAGAAGAAACCGTAAACAACGTAACCTTGGCAGATGTGGAACAATTCTACAGAAACTATTTTGTGCCCGCCAATGCCTATTTGGTCATTGTTGGCGATGTAGATCTTGAAACTGCTAAGGCGCTCATCACCAAAAATTTCACACCATGGTCCAAAGCGGTACCCCCATCATTCAGTTATTCAAAACCTACAGATGTACAGTACACGCAAATCAACTTTGTAGATGCACCCAATGCCGTACAGTCTGAAGTGGCCGTGGAAAACATCACAGAACTAAAAATGAAGGATTCCGACTATTTGCATGCCCTTTTGGCAAACCGGATTTTAGGTGGAGGATCACAAGGCAGGTTGCAGCTAAACCTTAGGGAAGACAAGGGGTACACGTATGGGTCTTACTCAGCCATAAGGGACAACAAGTACAGCCCTATTCGCTTTGACGCCTCTGCTCAAGTGAGAAATGCGGTTACGGATAGTGCCGTGGTTGAAATACTAAAAGAAATCGACAAAATCATCAACGAGCCCGTATCCGTAGAAGAACTTTCCAATGCTAAGGCGGAGTATGCAGGAAGTTTTGTAATGGCCTTGGAAAATCCTACGACCATTGCGGCTTATGCCCTCAACATTGATACAGAGGACCTTCCCAGTAATTTTTACAAAACCTATTTGGAGCGACTTGATGCAGTTTCCATTGATGATGTGCAAAAAGCTGCCCAAAAACATCTTACCACGTCAAATGCCAGAGTAGTGGTTGTTGGGAAGGGAAGCGATATTGTGGAAAACCTTGAGAAAGTCACTTTTAAAGGCAAGGAAGTTCCCGTATTCCACTACGATAAGTTTGCCAACAAAACCGAAAAACCTGAGTATAATGCAGTGGTTCCAGAAGGCATGACCGCTAATTCGGTCCTAGAAAGGTATATTGAAGCCATCGGTGGAAAATCCAAATTAGAGGGTGTAGAATCATATGCTATGGTGGCCGAAGCAGAAATGCAAGGCATGAAATTGGAACTTGAGATGAAGAAGACCTCACAAGACCAATTTATGCAGAACATAAAGGTAATGGGCAACTCTATGCAAAAACAGGTTCTAGATGGAGAATCAGGATACATGGTGGTGCAAGGGCAACGCAAAGACCTTACCCCGGAAGAAATTGAGAAAATCAAGGAAGAGTCCGCTGCGTTTCCTGAATTGAACTATTTATCTGTTGGCAATGTTTCTTTGGAAGGCATTGAGCCTGTCGGTGATAAAAAGGCATACAAGCTTAAGATTACCGACAAAAAAACAGCTTTTTATGATATTGAATCCGGTTTGAAGATTCAGGAAATTTCTCTGGAAGAAATCCAAGGGCAGCAAATACAGAATGTTATGGGGTTTGCTGACTACCAAGAAGTCTCAGGAGTCAAATTCCCCTTTAACTTATCACAGAGTATGGGTCCCCAAACTTTTGAGTTTACTGTTACGGAACTCAAGGTGAATGAAGGGGTAAGCGCTTCGGATTTTGAGTGAGCAGACCACACAATTGTTAAAAGGCGCTCTAAAAGGGCGCTTTTTTATTGCAGGATTTCTCCTTATCTATAATTTTGCAGCGCAAAATCCTCACTATTGAACCGGCTCATTGCCCATATTTTTATAGCACTCTACTTTTTAGCCATGGCACGCCCCGTTGCACCATTGTTGGAGTACATTATTTATGAGGACTATATATCGGAATTTCTTTGTATCAATAAAGACAATACTGAATTAGAATGTAATGGTAAGTGTTACTTGATGCAGCGTATTTCGGAACAAAACGAACAAAAAAAACAGAATCTTCCCAGAATTGTATTGGAAGAATATCCCATAGGATTTGTTGAGATATTCGATTTAGATTCAGAAGATATTTTCTTTGATCAACTTCCCAATGGCTTTCATTACATCAACACTTACGCACACCTCTATTGTGCTCTTAATTTTCATCCTCCCAGCTCTGTTGGTTAATTTTTGAACATACTTTTTTTTAGAGCAACCTCTTACATGAAACGGTTGCCATCAATTTCAACATATAAATCGAATGAAAATATATATTTCGGCCATCCTTGTTATGGCCACAATTGCCTTGTGCGCACAGGAAATTAATGACAATACAGAAAAATGGTCTTCTGGAAGACCGGATGGACATGCTCCCATTTCGGTGATGGGTGACCACATGCATGGTAAAGGGGAATGGATGTTCTCCTACCGTTATATGTACATGAACATGGATGAACTGAAACAGGGCACGGATAATGCCTCCTATGGCAATGCATTGGAAAACTATATGGTAACCCCTACAAGTATGCCAATGAACATGCACATGTTGGGCACCATGTTTGCACCAAGCGATAAAATTACGCTAATGGCCATGATCAATTATATTACCATGGAAATGGAGCATATAAATCGCATGGGAGGGACCTTCACCACCGAAACCGAAGGCTTTGGAGATGTTCAGCTTTCGGTTTTGTACAAATTCTTTAATGCAAACCTACAGTCACTTCACGCACAATTGGGCTTTTCAATCCCAACAGGGGGCATCTCGGAAAGTGATATTACTCCTGCTTCAGCACCTAATGAAACCGAATTGCCCTACCCCATGCAATTGGGTTCTGGAACATTTGACACCAATTTGGCCTTGACCTATTTAGGCCAAAGTAATTCTGTTTCTTGGGGAAGTCAAGTAAGAGGTCTGTTTCGTTTTGGAAAAAATGACCGGGAGTACCGTTTGGGAAATAGATATAGCTGGAATAACTGGTTTGCAGTGAAAACCACAGATTGGTTGAGTTTTTCAGCTCGATTGGAAGGGTTGGCCATCAGCAAAATTGAGGGTGCCGACCCCAATCTAAATCCCATGATGGTAATCACTGTGGACACCTCAAATTCTGGAGGCACTTTGGTTAACAGTGGTATTGGTTTTAACCTCTATGTCCCTACAGGCGCTTTAAAAAACCTTCGGTTTGGTTTTGAATGGGCTATGCCATTGTTTCAAGACGTAAATGGAATTCAACTAAGAACCAAAGAGTCCGTAACATTGGAAACACAATACTCATTTTAAATTTTAACTTCCTGCGGGGCATACAAAATGCCTCGTAGGAATATAGTATTTTTGAAAAAAGACCAACGATATGAAAACAATACTTTCAATATGTATCAGCACTATCATTCTTATAACTCTTTCTTGCAAACAAGAAAAAAAAGCCTCTGACGGCCCATCCCAAATGGAACAGGTTATGACTGTACATGACGAGGTAATGCCTAAAATGGGGACTATCGGCAAATTGGTCGGTGAGCTGAAAACCAAGGTAGATACCACTGAAACCGGACAACAGTACGCCACTGCCATGAAAGATTTACAGGATGCACATGCTTCCATGATGGATTGGATGCAAAACTTTGGCAACCGTTTTGATCATGAAGAAATTCTCCAAGGCAAGGAGCTTTCTGAGCAAAAACAACAATGGCTGGATGAAGAGGAAGAAAAAGTGAATGCCCTTAAATCACAAATCAATGGTAGTATTGAAAGGGCTGAGGCACTACTTGCAAAAGACTCCGTGCAATAATCACTTTTTCCACCGCAAGGTTTCCATAATCCTACGGATGTCATTTTGTAGGTACATGGCGGCTGGGAGAATGGAATCGTAATTAGGCTTGGCATAAAAATAGAGCGACCCAGTAACAAAGTGTTCGGTGCTATCGGTTACATAAAATTGGGATTGGGAAGCTGCATTTCCACTTACTTCATAAAACATTCCGTAGACACCATCCTCAGGGTTCACAAAGGGCTGATCAATGATGTTGTCCGCCTTCCGAACATGCTCATAGGAGAGTTTTTGCGCATCAATCAATAAGGTGTCCAAATTACCATTTACGGGTTTATAGGTAAGATAAACGGAACCCTTCATCATGGGATAATCCAAAACCAAGGAGCAATCTTGGTTCTCCTTAATGGTGGAAAGCACGTTTTGATCAAACGTATACGGGCAGTCAATGTTGGATTCGGCATAATCTGCCTTTGGATAGTCCAATCGAAGCATGGCCTTTGGTTTAGGCTGAACATCATCTTTACACCCAAGCGTAAAAATCATTAGTACAAGAAAGATAAGGGGGCTATGCTTCATGGGGCAAGGTTACTTTTATGCGTTTTAATCTTTTCTTGTCCAAATTTTCCACGATGAATTGATAGTCATTGAAAAATACCTTCTCTCCTCGTTTGGGAAAACCGCCAGAAATCTCCAACACAAATCCGGCAATGGTTTCTGACTCACCTTTTTTCGACTCAAACTCTTCTTCATTTTCAATCTTTACCACCCGGTAGAAATCTTTAAGTGCCGTTTTTCCATCAAAAACGTAATTGTAGTCGTCCAATTTTGAGAAAACAAGGTCTTCATCATCAAATTCATCACTGATATCCCCCACAATTTCCTCAATGATATCTTCCAAAGTCACAATTCCAGAGGTTCCTCCATATTCGTCCACAACCACCGCCAAATGGTTTTTCTTATCCTGAAATTCCAACAATAGATCATCCAATTTTTTGTTCTCCGGCACAAAATAGGGCTCCCGAATCAAGGACATCCAATTGAAAGTTTTACGATCTATATACGGCAATAGATCTTTCACATAAAGTACACCAAGTACATTATCCATATTTTCAGAGAAAACAGGAATTCGGGAATACCCATTTTTTTTGATTTCCTGAAGCACTTCCGGGAATTTCATTTTCTCGTTCAGTGCAAAAATATCAATACGGGGCCGCATGACCTGTTTGGTATCGGTGTTCCCAAAGGTTACAATTCCTTCCAATATTCGCTGCTCTTCCCTTGTGGTATCTCCTTCGGAGGCCAATTCCAAAGCCTGCGATAAATGGTTGACGCTAAAACTGGATTTCTGTTTTCCCAACTTATCTTCCAAAAATAAGGTTGCAGAGCGCATGGGAGCACTTAGTGGGGTAAACAAAAAATTCAACCCTTTTAGGGGCAAGGCCATAAAATGGGAAAATTGCACCCGGTTTCTATTCGCGTAAATCTTTGGGAGAATCTCCCCGAACATTAAGATCAAGAAAGTAGCAACAACAACTTCAAGCAAAAAACGCCATGTTCCATCAATCTCTGCAAAAATGGTATTTCCAATGGAACTGAACAGTAATACAATACCAATATTGATGGCATTGTTGGTAATAAGTATGGTGGCAAGAAGTTTTTTGGGCTTTTCCAACAATTCAACAATAAGTTTACCTCGGGAAGTATCCCTTTCCTGCATCTCGTTTAAATCAGTTTGGGATAGGCCAAAAAGAGCAACCTCAGCGGCCGAAATCAACGCTGATCCGCACAATAGAAGCAAAAGCACAACTATTTTTAAGGTGAAGATACCACCAGTCGCTGCAAAGAAAAACACCAAACAATGGGGCTCAGGGTCCAAATTATATTGCTTTAAGCTTGTATTTAAAAGGGTAGATCGTCATCCTCTTCGGTATCGTCAATCGGCACCTCGGGTGCATTTGGTTTGGTAGGGTTATTCTGAGTTTGATTGCCAGAAGACTGCTGTGCATTGGCCATACCTAGCTGTCCACTAGCTTGGCTTTCGTTCTTGGTGGTCAAAAAGGTAAAGTCCTGTACATGTACCTCCGTAGTGTACCTCATATTGCCATCCTCACCTTGCCATTGTCTATTTTTTAGTCTTCCTTCCACATAGACCTTATCTCCCTTGCTCAGATATTTTTCACAAATTTCCGCGGCCTTGTTCCGTACAACAATATTGTGCCAATCCGTATTGGTGACCTTCTCCCCTGTCTGCCTATTGGTATAGGTTTCATTAGTGGCCAAAGGAAATCGAGCAATGCAGTTCCCTCCTTCAAAATAGTGGATTTTCACTTCGTCTCCCAAATGCCCGATCAGCATTACTTTATTCAATGTTCCGCTCATACGTCTTTAATTAGTCAAAAGTACTAAAATTTAAATTTTTTAATGAAATCCGCAATCAAAACTGGAACGGGATAGGCCATTATTTTCTTCCATGGTGTACCTTCTTCCAACACATCATCTGTTTTTAGAATCCAGAACTTCGTATATAAATGCTGATGGGAGAGTTTATGTATGATGGGTTCGGTGTTAAACAAGGAAAGGGATTCCGTATTGGGAAAATCAGTTTTGCAGGTCAATTCGCCCTCCATCTCGTCGGTTTGAAGCTCCTTTTCTGATTCCAACAATGGAAATTGATACAGATTTTGCCATATTCCCCGACCTTTCCGTTGCTCCATTAGCGTGTTTTCTTGCTCATCCAGAAACACCAAATAATTGAAATGACGCTCTTTAATCTTGGTCTTGTTGAGTTTTACGGGAAGCACATCAACTTTGTTTTCCTTTAGCGCAACACAACCATCTTGCAATGGACATAACAGGCAATACGGTTTCTTGGGCGCACATTGAATAGCCCCAAACTCCATAATGCCTTGGTTATAGTCTCGTACATTTTTGGTTTCCATAACCTCTCTGGCCAACTCTTTAAAGTATTTAGTGCCCTCGGTGCTATTAATGGGCAGCTCCACTCCAAAGTATCTTGCAAGCACGCGATACACATTTCCATCGACCACAGGTTCTGGCACATCAAAACAGATGGATGCAATAGCGCTTGCCGTATAATCGCCAACACCTTTTAAAGATTTTAACCCTTCATACGTAGTTGGAAACTCCCCATTAAAATCTTCAACAATCATTTTAGCAGTGGCATGAAGATTCCTTGCCCGCGAATAATACCCCAGTCCCTGCCAGAGCTTTAAAACTTTTTCCTCTGAGGCATCGGCCAAATCATGAACTGAAGGAAAAGCTTCCAAAAACCTATGGTAGTAAGGCATTCCCTGTACTACTCTTGTCTGTTGCAGGATGATTTCAGATAGCCAAATCTTGTAGGGATCACGGGTAGAACGCCAAGGCAGTTCCCGCTTATTTATGTGGTACCAGTCTAAAATTTTCTCAGAAAAAGACATCTAGAAAAATACTATTGCCAAAATGAATGAGTTTATATACTTAAAATTAAAGGCTTTAAACAAAAGATTAATTTTAATTTTTATATTTGCAAGCCGAAAAAATAAGAAAAATAATCAAGAGAAATGACGAAAGCAGATATTGTAACTAGAATCTCAGAAAAACTAGGAATTGAAAAAGGAGACGTACAAGCAACAGTGGAATCTTTTATGGAGGAGGTTAAGTCTTCCTTGGAAAACGGAGACAACGTTTATTTAAGAGGTTTTGGAAGCTTTATCATCAAGACAAGAGCCGAAAAAACAGGTAGGAACATTTCAAAAAACACTACCATTAAAATCCCCGCGCACAATATTCCTGCCTTTAAACCAGCAAAAGTGTTTGTTGAAGGCGTTAAGAGCAACGTACAAGTAAAATAGAAATAACTAACACAAAAGGAGAAGTACTATGCCGAGTGGTAAAAAAAGAAAAAGACATAAGGTAGCTACCCACAAGCGTAAAAAACGCAGGAGAGCTAACCGACACAAGAAAAAGTAGTTGTTAGCCAACTACTTTTTCATTTTGTATTTACACGTTCTTTGACATAGAGATTCAAGAAACGAATTTCAGTCGGTTTGAAATAGAACCGATTCTATATATTGTTTAATCATTTATCCCAAAAATTGGTATGGGATAAATACAAAATCGATTCAGGTGAATAGAGAATTAATTGTTAGATCTAGTCCTGAAGCAGTCGATTTTGCCTTACTCAAGGATGGAAAACTTATAGAATTACACAAAGAAGAGGACAACAACAACTTTTCCGTAGGGGATATCTTCCTAGCCAAGATACGTAAACCCGTTACAGGCCTAAACGCGGCATTTGTCAACGTAGGTTATGAAAAAGATGCGTTCCTGCACTATCATGACCTTGGTCCGCAACTGTCCTCCATGTTAAAATTCATCAAAAAAGTTAGAACAGGGAAGTTAAAAGACTATGCCCTTAAAGATTTTCCATTTGAAAAAGATATAGACAAGAATGGCAGCATCAATGATGTTATCAAAGCCAATCAGTCATTATTGGTACAAATTGTAAAGGAACCCATTTCCACCAAGGGGCCAAGAATCAGCTCAGAACTTTCCATTGCTGGGCGA
Source organism: Allomuricauda sp. ANG21 (assembly GCF_040705235.1). Lineage (NCBI taxonomy): Bacteria > Pseudomonadati > Bacteroidota > Flavobacteriia > Flavobacteriales > Flavobacteriaceae > Allomuricauda > Allomuricauda sp. ANG21. The sequence goes on from NZ_JBFCVT010000002.1 coordinate 124,690, forward strand.
TATTTGGTAATGGTGCCTTTTTCAGACCGGGTCTCGGTGTCGCAAAAGATAGCGAGCAAGGAAGAAAAGGACAGGCTCATACGACTAGTAAAGAGCATAAAACCCAAAGGATTTGGAGTCATTATCCGTACCGTAGCAGAAGGCAAAAAAGTTGCAGAACTAGACAAAGATCTTCAGAACTTGTTTTCCAAATGGATAACAATGTGCAAGAAATTGCAAAGAGCACCTCATCCCTCCAAAGTATTAATAGAGCTCAATAGAGCCTCTTCCATTTTAAGGGATGTCTTCAACGATTCCTTTACGGGAATCCATGTTGATGAGGAAACGCTCTACAACCAAATCAAGGATTATTTGCACGAAATAGCACCCGAAAAAGAATCCATTGTAAAGTTATACACCGGTTCAGCTCCCATTTTTGAAAAGTTCGGGATTGAGCGTCAAATAAAGACCTCATTCGGACGTACGGCTTCCATGAGCCGCGGGGCATATCTTGTTATTGAACATACCGAAGCACTTCACGTTATTGATGTGAACAGTGGTAACCGTTCCAACAAGGCCAAGAACCAAGAAGATACCGCCTTAGAGGTAAACCTGCTCGCCGCAACAGAAATTGCACGGCAATTGCGTTTGCGCGACATGGGTGGAATCATCGTAATAGATTTTATAGACATGACCCGAGGTGAACACAGAAGAAAGCTGTTTGATCACCTACGGAACGAAATGAAGGACGATAGGGCAAAACACAAGATTTTGCCGCCCAGTAAATTTGGACTTGTACAAATTACAAGACAACGGGTACGTCCGGAAATGAACATCAAGACCAGCGAGGAAAATCCCAACGGCACAGGTGCCGAGGTGGAAGCTCCAATTGTCTTGATCGATCACATCCAAGCAGATTTAGAGCGAATCCTAAAAGGTGACCACAAAAACAACGGAATTGTATTGAATATACACCCGTTCATTGCGGCCTATATTACCAAAGGATTTCCCTCAATCCGTTCCAAGTGGTTTAAGACCTATAAAAAATGGATCAAGGTACAACCTAGGGATGCCTACAAATATCTTGAGTACCGTTTTAAGGATAAAGACGGTAAAACAATACGACCATAACAAGAAGCGACTCCAGAAATGGGGTCGCTTTTTTGTTTTATGTACATTTGAATATGCTGCATACCAAAAGTTACACCCTATCTGAAGCCACAAAAAAAATGGAGCATTATTGTGCCTACCAAGAGCGTTGCCATGTTGAGGTGGTTGAAAAATTAAAGGCCATGCGCATGATTCCCGAAGCCATTGACCAAATTGTGACCCACTTGATCCGAGAAAATTATTTGAACGAGGAACGCTTTGCCCGAAGTTTTGCCCGAGGGAAATTCAAAATTAAAAAGTGGGGCAAGCAACGTATCGTAAGAGAATTAAAGCAGCGCCAGATTTCAGTATTTAACGTTAAGTCTGCCCTAGCAGAAATACCCGATGAAGATTACCACGACACCTTGGATGAGCTTGCCAAAAAAAGATTGGACCAAATCAAGGAACCAAACATCCAAAAAAGAAAGAAAAAATTAGCGGACTATTTGCTATATCGAGGCTGGGAAAGCCATTTGGTCTACGAAAAGCTTCAAGAATTGATTTAACTATTTCTGAGCCAATAGTCTTTCGGTACGAACAACTGCCTCCTCATTCTTCCAATCAATCCACTTCTGACCCTTTAGCCTTCGCATTAAATTATCAAAATGCCGCATAAAAAAGATGTTATAGACTGCTTTTCCAAAATTTTTGGGTTTTCGGGCTATGGCTCTCAGACTCATTGAAAATCCTGGGGTAACATACTTCATATGGTGCCAATACCCTTCGGGTATATAAAGCACATTTCCATGTTCCAACTGGGCCACGTGTCCCTTGGCATGTTTTAAGGCCGGCCATTTGTCCAAATCTGGGGCATCAAAATCTATATCTTCCCTTGTAATCAAAGAATGTGGAATCTTATAAAGGAACTTTGTTTCCGATTGGGAAAAGAGGATGCACTGCTTTTTTCCTTCAAAGTGAAAATGGAAAATATTGGCCAAATCAATATCGTAATGCATGAAAGTGTGCGAATTACTTCCGCCAAAAAACAACATGGGCAGGCCTTTCATCAAGGGCAGGCCAAAATCCGGGTATGAAAAATCCTTTTGCAGTTGGGGTACTTCCTTCAACACATTCCACAGAAAAATTCGGTATTTGGTGGGCTTGCTTTTTAGCAGGTCGATGTACTCCCGCATCTTCATTTTAGCATGGGGCTCATTGAATCCCTCATCGTGCTTTACTGGACGATCGTCATACAGGGGAACTTCCTTTTCACCTGCAACATCCTTCATATAGTCCAAACTCCATTTGGAATAAGCGGGCCAATCCTCAATAAAGCGTTCTATAACAACTGGCTTTTGAGGTTTGAAGTACTTTTGGATAAACTCCTTCTTGGAAAGGGTCTCCTCCCTGGGAATTTGTTCAAGGTTTAGTTTCAAGATTTCAATGAGTTTGAAACTACTAAATTAGTAAAAAGGTTTTATAAAATATTGAAACCTTATTCCTTGGAGACCAACCCTTTTTTTTGCTTGGCCGCTTCATTTCGGTCGATGGTATGTCCTGGTCTGGACCATTTGGGTTTTTCTCCCAAAGGCTGAAATTGTGACTCGGCGGCTTCAACAGTCTGTGGTTGTGGCGCTTTTACAAAGGCTTTCTGCGGATTCAAGCCCAATTGTTTAAACATGGCCATATCCTCGTTTACATCTGGATTTGGAGTCGTCAATAATTTATCGCCAGCAAAAATGGAATTGGCGCCAGCAAAAAAGCACATGGCTTGGCCCTCTCTACTCATTTCTGTCCTTCCTGCGGATAAGCGAACTTGGGTTTTTGGCATCACAATTCGAGTAGTGGCCACCATGCGAATCATTTCCCAGATTTCCACAGGTTTTTGTTCTTCCATAGGTGTGCCCTCAACCGCCACCAAAGCGTTTATCGGCACCGATTCCGGTTGCGGATTTAAGGTGGAAAGTGCCACCAACATCCCCGCGCGGTCTTCCTCAGATTCACCCATTCCAATAATTCCACCACTGCAAACGGTTACGTTGGTCTTCCGAACATTCTCAATGGTCTGAAGTCGGTCTTCATAACCACGAGTAGAAATGACCTCTTTGTAATATTCCTCTGAAGTATCCAAATTATGGTTATAGGCATATAATCCAGCTTCGGCCAAACGTTTGGCCTGATTCTCGGTAACCATCCCCAAGGTACAGCACACTTCCATATCCAGTTTGTTGATGGTACGGACCATGTCCAACACCTGATCAAACTCAGGGCCATCCTTTACATTTCTCCAAGCAGCTCCCATGCAGACACGGGAACTTCCAGAAGCCTTGGCACGCAGGGCTTGGGCCTTTACTTGCTGAACGGTCATTAAATCATTGCCCTCAATATCCGTGTGGTAACGCGCAGCTTGTGGACAATACCCACAATCTTCTGGGCACCCTCCGGTTTTTATGGAAAGCAAGGTCGACACCTGAACCGTATTCGGATCATGGTATTGCCTATGAACGGTAGCCGCTTCATACAGCAATTCCATCAATGGTTTGTTGTAAATTTCCAGAATTTCTTTCTTGGTCCAGTTATGTTTTGTACTACTCATAATACTCGGAATCTGATTCAAAAATAAGGCATTCTTTAGTATTAAAACCAAGAATGGACAGATTTAGAAATAGTCTTTTAGTATTACTTTGTAGATTTTAGCAGAATGGTCACGGCATTTCCGCCAAAGCCCACAGCATTTACCAGTACCGTTTCCACTTTATTTTGTTCTCCCTTATTTTGATAAAATGGTGTTGGAATGTAGTGTTGATGTTGCAACATTAAAACGGCCAATTCCAAGCTCAATAAGCCTGATGCACCAAAGGTGTGACCCACTTTCCATTTGTTGGTGGTCAAGAAAGGTACGTTTGTGCCAAATACTTTTTTGATGGCGTTGAACTCGGTCAAATCGCCTTTGATGGTTCCTGGGGCGTGCATAACGATGGCATCTACCTGATTTAGACCAGCACTTTTAAGGGCCATTTTCATGGAATCTTGAAAACATTGGGCATCCGTGGAAATTGATACACTGTGCTCCAAAGGTTCTGTTGCATAACCTATACCCGCAACCAAAGCCAAAGCATCGGTTTTTATTCCTTTTTCCAAACAAGCCAATCCCGCGGCTTCACCTAAAACCATGGTATTTTGGTTCTTTTCCAAATCCATGGCTTTACAAGGATACGCATCCATTTCCCTTGAATAGATTTTCAAGGCCTGCATTTGTGCAATGGTAAACGGTGTCAGTGGCGCTTCGCTTCCGCCGACTAAAAATTGGTCTGTCAATCCACTTTGAATCCAAGCCACAGCATTTAACAATCCATGCAGCGCAGTGGAACAGGTAATGGAGTGTGATATTTCAGGTCCTTTTGATTTTAAGTCGTGCGCCACCCAAGACGAAATATTGCCCAAGGTGGTAGTTGGCGAGGCGAGCGTAGACGTTTTTCCTTGCTCTAAAAATTCTTGATGGTACTTTTCAAAAAGGGATGTGGCTCCCCGAGATGATCCAATGTTAACCCCAAAATTGGAGCCTGACTTCCACCCTGCCTTTTTAATCACCTTGCGGGACACATAAATCGCAAACAAAACGGTGTCATCCAAATCATTGTACTTAGGGTCGGATTGCCGAAGTGTTTCAATTGCTTTTTTGATTTCTTCCGATAGTGAAGATGCCCAGACGTGTTGTTTTCCAACTTCAGTTTTTGTAAAATGGTGGTTTTTATCAAAATAGGAATTCCAAACTTCTTCCGTACCATCTCCCAATGAAGAGATGGATGACAATGCGGTAATGGAAATGGGTTCTTTTAACATAAATTCAATTTATACCAAATCCAAGGCCGACTTGATAGCCCCATAAATCCGTTGCATTTGCTTCTTGGTTGTTATGAAAGGCGCCAAAATGTAGATGGTATGCCCCAAAGGTCTCAGGAACACCCCTTGCTCCATAAAATGATTGAAGAGTTTGTTTCGTAAATTACCATAACGCTCCATTTGCACCTTTAAATCCAAGGCATAAATGACCCCCAGTTGCCGTGTATTGGCTACTTTGGGGTGGTTTTTTATTTCCGCATCAAATTTTTGATGCCACTGAATGCTATTTTGAATCCCGGTCTGAATTTCATCCGTTTGGAGGAGTTCCAGTGCTGCCAAGGCCGCCGTGCACGCCAACGGATTGGCGGTATACGTATGCCCATGGAACAAGCCTTTGGCTATATCATCACTATAAAAGGCCATATAAACTTCTTCTGTACAAGTAGTAAGCCCCATGGGAATCAGGCCAGCTGTCAACGCTTTCGAGAGACACATGATGTCTGGCTTGGTCTGCACATAGTCTGATGCAAAATACTTTCCTGTTTTGCCAAATCCGGTCATTACCTCATCGGCTATCAGGAGTACACCGTGTTCCTTTAAAAATGCGAGAATTTTATCCAAGCCATCTGAATCGTGTATTTTCATGGCTGCAGCGCCTTGAACCAAAGGTTCATAAATAAATCCAGCAATATTGTTCTTTTCCAAGCGCCTTTCAAGAAACGTCAAAATCTGATTGATATTTGTTTCTGTGGGCACAGGAATGCGCTCAACCTCAATAAAAAAATCCGCAAAGGGACCGTTATATACCGATAGCCCCGAAACCGACATCGCTCCAAAGGTGTCTCCGTGGAACCCTTCCTCAAAAGCCAATAAAACATTTCGTTTTTCGCCTTTATTATGATGGTACTGCAAAGCCATTTTTATGCCAACCTCCGTGGCCGTGGAACCATTATCTGAAAAGAAAAGCTTTTCCTGATTCTTGGGCAGAATTTTGATAAGTTCTTCGGACAACCGAACCGCAGGTTCATGGGTAAACCCACTGAACACCACCTGGTCCAAATGTTGCATCTGTTCCGAAACCTTTTTCAAAATATAAGGATTGCAATGGCCGTACATACAGGTGTACCATGATGAAATGCCATCCACGTACTCCTTTCCATCCTCATCAAAAAGTAAGGCTCCCTTAGCTTTTGAAATACCCAACATATCTGGACTCACCTTGTGCTGGGTCAACGGGTGCCAAAGGTGTTTTTTGTCCCTATCCGATAATTTTTCCAACGCTACTGTCTTACGCAAAACCCTTAATTTATCTATATTGCAAAGATGACAATTAATAGCCAAAAAACTTAATCCGGAACGTGTTTACTAAAATCAACTCGCTTACTTCTCCAAGATATGAAGGCTTTGACTGGAAGGCGGTTTTCTTGATTTTGTTTTTGGCGGCCCTTTTTATTCGTTTCCCTTTTTTCTTCCGGGATTATGTAGATCGGGACGAAAGCACCTTTATTATTATGGGGCAATCTTGGGTAAATGGTCATTTACCATACACCCAACTTTGGGATTTAAAACCTCCGGTTACGTTTTTCTTCTTTGCCCTCGTCATAAAATTATTCGGAAAAAGTTTTATTGCCATTCGGTTGTTCGGGACTTTGCTTGTGGCATTGACTGCCTTGTTTACGTTCGGAATTGCATCCAAAATAACCTCTAAAAAAGTAGCGTTCTGGACTTCAGTATTCTGTGTCTTTTTTCAAAGTCTTTTTGGGAGTTTGCAAGGCGTAATGTCCGAACATATCTGTACTTTCTTCTTTATAGTGGGACTCTTTATTTTGTTTTGGAAGCATGATGCCAAATGGTTTTTTACTGCAGGTCTTCTTTTTGGACTTTCGGTCATGACCAAACTGAACATGGTTTACCCTGTATTGTTTTTGGGCATCTATTTTTTATGGGAAGGATTCCATAAAAAGCAAATCGGGGCCAACCTTAAGAATTTAATTTTTATGGGGGTAGGATTTGTAGTTACCATTGCATTAACGGCATTGCCCTATTATCTACAGAACAGTACCGCATTGTGGTGGGAATCTATTTTTAAAGCACCACTGGCTTATTCAACAGGGAAGTTTCATTCGCCAATGAAAACTTTACCATTTCTAATTGTGATTTTGGGATTGCTCATCACTGGGTTTATGACCAAAATAATTGACTGGAAAAACCGGGAACTGCAAATTTTGACCTTCATTGTGGTTGGGGTTTTACTATCGTTCATGCAAGCGGGAAAAGTAAATGGACATTACTTGATTCAGCTGTATCCTTTTATTTTGATACCCATTGGAATGGGAATTTCCAAAATTCCTGTCTTAACGAAAAAGTGGAGGCCCGTGATTATAGTATTGCTTCTATTAATTCCGATGGAATCCTATCTGGAATACGCCAATATTATTTCCAACAAAGCCCAAAAGGGTTCCTTTTTTAATGGAGAGGGCATTGATGTCCCCAACTATATCACTTCCCATAATCTGGAAACTGAAAACATTTTTTTTACGGAGTACCATATTGGGTATTGGCTACTGAATGAAAGTCCTCCAACCAAAGCAGCTACGCACCCCAGCAATATTACCCGTGAAGAGCTTTTCCCTTACATGCAAAATCCAAGGAAAACGGGAATGGAAGAATTGCGGTATATTATGGAAGTGATTCGGCCCAAGACCTTGGTGGCTAGAAAAAATAAGGAAATTTTTGATAAAAAACTACTAGAGTACAATGCCTATATCGATGCCCATCTCATGGAACATTACGCATTGGTGGGTACTGTGGGAAGGGGGCTGATTTACCAACGACTAGAATGATTCCAAAGCAAGTTTTAATTGCTCCGCATATTTTCGGATTACTTCCTTGTTGAAATTCGGCTCCTCATTGATTCTTCCCAAAAAAGCAACTCTAGATTTTTTTAAGATGATTTCCTCGGTGGTTGGGTGTTCGTCACCACTAAAAATAATTCCCACTTTTACATCCTTTTTCCTGAGCTTCTCCAAAGTCAAAAGGGTGTGGTTAATGCTTCCCAGATAATGCCGGGAGACCACAATTACTTTGTAATCGGGTTGGATAAGATCAAAAATAGTATCGGTGTCATTTAAGGGCACCAACAACCCACCTGCCCCTTCAATGACCAAATGGTTATTCGTTTCTGGGGGAACAATTTTTTCCAAGTCAATGGTTATTCCGTCAATATCAGCCGCGGCATGCGGGCTCATTGGGGTTTGCAACGCATAACTATTGGGGTGGATTACGGTTTTGGTGTTAGAAATATAGCTTTCAATTTTATGGCTATCCGAATTGCCCAAATCCCCAGCTTGGACAGGCTTCCAATAATCGGCGTGGAGCGCTTCCACCACAATGGCAGAAGCCACCGTTTTTCCTACTTCAGTTGAAATTCCAGTTACAAATAGCTTCATAATATCGGTCTTGTGATAAAATTGCATTGCATGCATCTGTATTTAGTCGATTCAAAAAATGGAAACAATTTGAAGAAAAGTCCTTTTCTAGAATAATAGGTCTCTGATTTTGTGGCTTTGCAATTAGGGCAAACAATCAGGTTGCCATGCTTGTCCCTCGCATAGTTTTTAACCTCCTCATATACGCGTAGTGCTTCATCCTTTTGAGACAGATAGACTTGGAGCCGAATCCTTGAATAGCTTGTGGCGGTATGGTAATTAAGGTTTTCTTCCCAAATAAAAGCCGGTATACCCTCAGACTCAAGCTTTGCTTTGGCGATTTGGGCGTCGGACTCCAGAAAAAATGAGTCAAGAGTGTAAAATTCCTTTTTCACTGAAGTTCATTTTTTAGCGTATTCAAAACTCGTGAAATTTCCTCTTTTGTATTGAAGGCATGTAAACAAAATCGCAAGCGTTCCTCCCCTTCTTTTACCGTTGGGGAAAGAATAGGCCTAACATCAAAGCCTTCAAGTTGTAATTGAGCTGAAATTGATTTCACTTTAGAATTCCCTGAAATTATGGCACATTGGATCGCGGAGTCACTTTTGATATATATAGCTGCTATTCCCAATTCTTCCACTTGTTGTTTGAAATAGTCAATATTCTGTTGAAGTTGCTGGCATTTTTCACTTCCTACATCTTTTAGATATTGATACGAAACCAAAAGATTTGCAATTGTGTGGGGAGGCAAAGCGGTGGTATACATTAAGCTTCTAGCAAAATTGACTAGATAGTTTTTTAACGCTTCACTTCCCAAAATAGCCGCTCCGTGGCACCCCAAAGCTTTTCCAAACGTAATGATTCGGGCAAAAACCTGTTCCTCCAACCCTAATTGACATGTCAAGTCCCTTCCTTCCCCAAAAATTCCAGTGGCGTGGGCCTCGTCAACAATCAAATGGCAACCATTATCCGAACAAAAATTGGCCAAAGCTTGCAAATCTGGAGAATCACCATCCATGGAAAAAACCGACTCTGTAACAACATAAATTTCGTATTCGCTCTCTACATTTCGACTCCGCTCAATGTGACGGCTTAAATCACCAATGTTATTATGGGCAAATTTGTAGCTTTTGGCATGTCCCAGTTGTATCCCATCCCGAATGCTGGCATGTACCAGTTCATCATATAGAACAATGTCTCCACGCTGTGGCACGGAAGAGAAAAATCCAACATTGGCATCATAGCCAGAATTAAATACCAACGCTGATTCCGATTTGTGGTGCTTTTTCAAAAAATTTTCCAATTCAACATATAAAGAATGATTTCCCGAGAGCAATCTTGAGCCTGTGGCCCCACTTTTTTGAGGCTTGATTGTCAGATAATTGGAAATTTCTTTGGACAGGTCTTGGTTTCGGGCAAAGCCCAAATAATCGTTAGAGGAAAAATCTACCAATCCCTCAACAGATGATAGGCTTCGTAAGGCATCGTTCACCAATCGTGCAGATAGTTTCTGCCGTAATTTTCTGGGCAATTTCTCCATATCGCAAATGTAGCACTTACTGTTTTTAAACCGTATCTTGGTTCTTCAGAAACCTTGCTAAAAATACCTAAGTCTCAATACTTCTGGATGATTTACTACAAACAAGCCTCCAGCGATCAAGAATTGGAACAAATTCTATCGCTACAGCAAAAAAACCTCATCAAGAGTCTATCGCACGAAGAACAGGAGAAAGAAGGCTTTGTAACCGTAGAACATTCCCTAGAAATCCTAAAAGCCATGAACGACGAATGTGGCCACATCATTGCGGTTGAAAATGGGGATGTGGTTGGTTATGCACTATGCATGCATCCCATTTTTGGCGATTCCATTGAAGTATTACGACCCATGTTCGCCGAAATCAACAAGGTGATGCCCGAAAAAAATAATTATATGGTCATGGGCCAGATTTGTGTGGCCAAGAGTCATAGGGGCAAGGGTATTTTTAGAAACCTATACCTAACCATGAAAAACCGATTGCCCGAAGGTTTCGACGCTATTATTACGGAAGTAGACGAAAAAAACAAAAGGTCGCTTGCAGCACATGCTGCTGTTGGGTTTAAAACCTTAAAGGTGTATAAATCCGGAGGAAAGAAGTGGCACCTTATTATTTTGGAATAAAAAAGCCACTCAAATTGAGCGGCTTTTTATAACTGAATTCATTTATTTTAGTCGGCCAAGACAATTACTTTATTGTCTTTCATCTCCACTGTACCGCTGGTAATGGCAAGTATGGTCTCTCCATCGTTTCCTTTGGAAAATTTGCTTTGAAAAGCTTCCTCAATTGCAAGATTACCTTTCACTTTTACTTTACCTTCTTGAAGCAAAGAAACTATGGGTGCGTGGTTTTCCAACATTTGAAACTCCCCGTTCACGCCAGGGACGGTAACCGAGGTTACTTCTCCTGCGAAAAGAGTGGCTTCTGGTGATACTATTTCTAAATACATGTTTTCTCTAGTCATTCCCGTGAAAGCGGGAATCTTTTGTAATTAATGATGCTTCGACTTCGCTCAGCACTCGCTTCGGCTATGCCTCAGCGAGCATTTTCTCTCCAGCCTCAATGGCCTCTTCTATGGTTCCTTTAAGGTTAAAGGCAGATTCTGGCAAGTGATCTAATTCACCGTCCATAATCATGTTGAATCCTTTAATCGTGTCCTTAATATCTACCAGAACTCCAGGGATACCGGTAAACTGCTCAGCTACGTGGAAGGGTTGGGATAAGAAACGTTGTACACGTCTTGCTCTACCTACCGCTAATTTATCTTCTTCTGAAAGTTCTTCCATACCCAAGATGGCTATGATATCTTGAAGCTCCTTATAGCGTTGCAATAACTCTTTTACGCGTTGCGCACATGCGTAATGTTCTTTACCCAAAATTTCGGGAGTTAAAATCCTAGAAGTAGAATCCAAAGGATCCACCGCAGGATAAATACCCAACTCAGCAATTTTACGTGAAAGTACAGTAGTAGCATCCAAGTGGGCAAATGTTGTCGCTGGTGCAGGATCCGTTAAGTCATCCGCAGGAACGTAAACCGCCTGTACAGATGTAATGGAACCTCTTTTTGTTGATGTAATTCGTTCCTGCATGGCCCCCATCTCTGTTGCCAGAGTTGGTTGGTACCCTACCGCGGAAGGCATACGACCCAAAAGCGCGGATACCTCAGAACCTGCTTGTGTAAATCGGAAGATGTTGTCCACAAAGAAAAGTACGTCTTTTCCTTGTCCGTCTCCTGCCCCATCACGGAAATATTCGGCAATGGTCAATCCAGACAATGCCACTCGGGCACGAGCACCCGGAGGTTCATTCATCTGACCGAACACGAAAGTAGCCTTTGATTCCTTCATCGCTTTTTTGTCCACTTTGGACAAATCCCAACCGCCTTCTTCCATAGAATGCAAGAAATCGTCTCCATATTTAATAATACCAGACTCCAACATCTCACGAAGCAAATCGTTTCCTTCACGGGTACGTTCACCTACACCGGCAAATACTGAAAGTCCACCGTGTCCTTTTGCGATGTTGTTAATCAATTCCTGAATCAATACGGTCTTTCCTACACCAGCACCACCGAACAATCCAATTTTACCACCTTTTGCGTAAGGCTCAATAAGGTCGATTACTTTAATACCTGTAAAAAGCACTTCTGTTGAAGTGGAAAGATCTTCAAATTTTGGCGCTTCCCTGTGGATAGGAAGTCCATTGTCTCCAGCTTTAGGAAGGTTTTCCATACCATCAATGGCATCACCTATTACATTGAAAAGTCGTCCATACACCTCTTCTCCAATAGGCATTTGAATTGGGTTTCCGGTAGCAACTACATCTACACCCCTGCTCAATCCGTCAGTAGAATCCATGGAAATGGTTCGTACCGTATTTTCTCCAACGTGGGATTGTACTTCCAATACCAATTTGGAGCCATCGGCTTTTGCAATTTCCAGGGAATCGTAAATTCTTGGAATTTCTACTCCTGATTCAAACTCAACATCAATGACCGGGCCAATAATCTGGGCAACCTTACCTGTAACTTTAGACATTACTGTGTTTATTTTTAATTGAATACACGAAAAAAACTGGTTTTTTTCCGGCTGCAAAGATATGCTTTTTCCTTTTTTAATAAGAAACTAAATTCCTCTTTTTTTACCAAGAAAAAAGGCACTGGGAAAATCAGTGCCTTTGTTACTTAGTTGTTTAGTTTTATTATGGATTGATGGTCCAAGATACATAGTAAATGGAACCTATATTTCCAGTACCTACTGCCGTGAAGTATTCATCTCCCAAAATATTGGAGCCACCAACCTTAAATATGGATTTAAGGCTAGGTACAGCATAGTTTATCTGAGCATCCAACACCGTAAAGGCCGGAATTTGACCATCTGCAAAGGAAGCTTCCCAGAAATAACTGTCACTCCATCTATAGTTTACATTAAAGCCAAAATTCTCAAAAAGCGCCGTATTCCCAAATGACGCCTTGACCTTATGTTTTGGAGTGTTAAAGTTGGTTCTAAAATCTGTCAACCTACCTTCATCGATATCCAGTTCGGCAAATGTGTAATTGACCCCCAGATCAAAGTTGCCCAATTTGGTGTCCACACCTACCGTTGCACCGTAGGAGTTGATGTCCTCATCTGAATTGGTATAGGTTTGATATACTTGGAAGTCTCCATTCTGAATGGCCAATAAAGACAATCCTCCATCCCCAGCTTCACCATAAAATGGCACAGCGGTAGTGGTATTGGCCAAGAAATTCTTGTAACTGTTATAATACCCACTCATGTCAATGGTAAACTTCCCTACTTGGGCTCTATATCCTACCTCATAAGCCGTAATTTCTTCAGGTTGTACTAAAGGTGTGTTTACGGCCTCAGGTGCTCCAGCTTGTAGCGAACTGGTGGAAAAGGCATTCTCATAAGCTGCCCGACCCACAATCTCCACGGTGGCTGGCTGACCCAAATTATCCTGCGCCGCTTGACTTACATTAAACGTTCGTACATCACGATCCAAATTCGCAGGGGCAGAACCCACCAAAATAGCTCGACCGGCATTCAAACCAATGAACAAATCTTGTGTGGTTGGGTTTCTAAAACCTTGTTGCACTGATACCCGAATGTTATGGTTTCTTTCTTCTCCCAAGGTATAGGCCAAGGAGAGTCTTGGAGAAACAAATCCATCGAAGAATTCGTTTTTATCATAACGGGCAGAACCTGTAAACTTCAATCGTTCATCTAAAAATTTCTTTTGAACTTGAAGATAGGCACCATATTCATTATAGGTAATTGGGCCATCAATATCGGTAAAGATGGTTCCGTTGGAATTTAATTCGTATTCCCTAAACGATCCACCGATTTGTATATCTGCCCAATTATCAATCAAGTGGGCCAGATTATAGTTACCGTTAACATGACGAAATTTGGTCCTGTCGATAAACTTTGCTCCCGTGGTCAAGTCACCATCATTTGTAACCCTATTGAATGCACTTTGGAATTCTGGCGTTCCAGGCACCAACCTTCCAGTGTCTGCAGCTTGTCTTCCTGCAATGTGCGCTTGGGTGGAAGCTTGTTCAGGGGTTAACCCTCCTTGTTGAATCCCTCCAAGGTAGGTAGGGATATAGGTGCTTGCATAGTCTGTGAACCATTGTGTGTCCGACTTCCATGCCCTATTTATATTGATGGCCGCAAAACGGGTATCATAAGCATCTCCTGAATTTTCGGAAACAATGTATCCTCTAAGGAAGAAATTATTGTTTTTGATTTCAACTTTGTGCTGTTGCATGGTAAATCCTGCAACGGCATAGCGGTTGGCACCCTGATATATGGTAGTACCTCTACCTATTCTACTGTTAAAGATGACCTCCAAGTCATTACCAAAAGGTCTATAGTGCAATGCAAAATCGGATTTGACACTTTCCGCATTGTAATTGGCCAAGTCGGCCTCATCATACCCCGTTCTGGAAACAACTGCCGACCCAACAGTTCCGGTAGGCAACCCGGCCGCAGCGTCAAAATTCAGGGTTGTTGAAACTTCATCTCCATAGACGTTTAATCCGTCGTACGCCGGATTGGAACGGTCGGCACCTGGGTTGTTTAAATCTATAGTTCTGTTGGCATGCCAATCCTCACCGGTTAGTACAGATAAATTCGCTTTTACGGCCAATTTATCATTGAAAGCGTGTGCTGCACGTATGCCAAAATCCTTATAAAAATGGCTTCCTGCAGCTTCTTGAACGGTATATCCGCCTTTGGCATAGGCACTTATCCCTTGAAAATCGAACGGATTTTTACTCGACATGAACAAGATACCGTTGAAGGCCCCTGCTCCATACAGTGCAGAGGAAGCTCCTGGCAGTATTTCCACGCTTTGTACATCCAATTCGGACATCCCCACCAAGTTACCGAGTACAAAGTTTAGACCCGGCGCGGTGTTGTCCATTCCATCTACCAATTGTAAGAAACGGTTATTGGCGAATGTGGCAAAACCTCTTGTGTTAATGGATTGAAAAGTTAAACTGTTGGTGTTGATATCTACACCCTTTAAATTTTGAAGACCGCCGTAAAATGATTCAGCGGTAGTGTTCTTTATTTCCCTGAGTCCAAATCTTTCCACGGAAACGGGAGACTCAAAAATACGTTCCGGGGTTCTTGAAGCAGAAATCACAATCTCATCCAGCAAGGTATTGGCTTCGGATAGGGTTATGGTAAGTGTCTGGTTGTTAGAAGTGACATTGGCCACAAAATCTGAAAATCCAATACTGGTAAATCGAAGTTGAAATGGGGGCTGTTCCGAAGTATTGAAGGTGAAATTTCCATCAAAGTCAGTAGTGGTTCCTTCTGCTTTTCCCACTAAGACCACATTGGCACCAGGTATGGGCTCATTGTTATCATCAACTACCTTACCCTGGATGGTTGTTTGCGCATAGGACACAACTCCAAACATCATCAGGGCAATGAATAAAAGTCTTCTCATCAGCTTTGAATTAGAGTTAAATAAGTTTTAAGTATCTGTTAAGCATTGGAGGTGGAAGATACATTTTTTTTTATTTGATTTCCACAAATATGAAAAAAATTATGCATGCATAATACTTTTTTCGTAAAATTTAGATGCTATATCTATGCATTTAATAAAAAAGGCACCCAAATGGATGCCTTTCTCTAGTAATTTAATAATGTTAAAAGTTACTCCACGGTAACTGATTTAGCCAAATTTCTGGGCTGATCTACATTGCATCCCCGCATTACAGCGATGTGGTACGACAGCAATTGTAGTGGTATGGTGGTTAAAAGCGGCGATAACCCTTCTGAAGTTTCCGGGACTTCAATAACGTGGTCCGCCAGTTCTTTTACCGTTTCGTCGCCTTCAGTGACTACGGCTATTATTCGTCCGTTTCTGGACTTGATTTCCTGGATATTGCTGACCACCTTTTCGTAATGCCCTTTTTTGGTAGCTATTACAATGACTGGCATTTGTTCGTCTATCAAAGCGATTGGCCCATGCTTCATTTCAGCGGCAGGATACCCTTCGGCATGGATATAACTGATTTCCTTCAGCTTTAAAGCACCTTCCAGTGCGACGGGAAAATTATAGCCCCTTCCCAAATACAAACAGTTAGTGGAATCCTTATATATTTCCGAAATCTGCTCTACGATTGAGTTGGATTGTAACGTCTTTTCAACTTTTGAGGGAATACTCTCCAATTCTGTCAGATACTCATGATATTTTGATTGGGAGAATGTTCCCTTTTCATGGGCCAGTTTTAAGGCGATCAGGGTGAGTACCGTAATCTGTGTTGTGAATGCCTTTGTTGAAGCTACTCCAATTTCCGGTCCAGCATGGGTATAGGCCCCAGCATCTGTTTCCCTAGCAATTGAGGATCCCACAACATTGCAAACTCCAAAAACAAAAGCACCTCTTTCCTTTGCCAACTTAATGGCTGCCAAGGTATCCGCGGTTTCTCCAGATTGGGATATCGCAATCAACACATCATTTTCTGTGATTACCGGGTTTCTATATCTGAATTCGGAGGCATACTCCACTTCAACAGGGATTCTGGCCAGGTCCTCAAAAATATATTCGGCCACAAGGCCCGCATGCCATGATGTTCCGCAGGCAACTATAATAATTCTATTGGCGTTAAGGAATTTCTCCAAATTTTGATCAATCCCTGCCATTTTAATAATGCCTTGGTCTGCTAGCAGTCGACCTCTGTAGGTATCCAAAATGGCCCTTGGCTGCTCATAGATTTCCTTCAGCATAAAATGCTCATATCCTCCTTTTTCAATTTCTTCAAGGTTTAACTGAAGCTCAAGAATATTGGGGTAGGCAATGGCATCATCCTTAATTTTTCTCAATTTTATTTCCTTCCCAATACGAACAATGGCCATTTCTTCGTCTTCCAGATAAACGGCATTGTTGGTGAATTCAATAAACGGGGAGGCGTCTGAAGCAATAAAATATTCATTTTCACCAATTCCAATGGCCAACGGGCTACCTAATTTGGCCACCACAATTTCATCAGGTTTGTTTCGGTCAAAAACCGCAATGGCATAGGCTCCAACAACTTGGTTCAATGCAATTTGAACCGCTTTGCCTAGTTTAACACCCTCTTTATTTTTAATTTCCTCTATTAGGTTGACCAAAACTTCAGTATCAGTGTCCGAATGAAATGTATATCCTCTTTTGATCAACTCTTTTTTAATGGACTCATAGTTTTCTATGATGCCATTGTGAATAATGACCAAATCACCTGAGTTTGAGTAATGTGGGTGTGAGTTTATATCATTTGGAACACCATGGGTTGCCCAGCGTGTATGTCCGAGACCTAATTTTCCTTCAGTGGATATTGTATTCTCAGCCTTGTTCTTTAAGTCTTCAACCTTGCCCTTTGTTTTGGACAAACTTGTGTCTTCTCCATTGAAAAGTACGATGCCGGCACTGTCATACCCTCTATACTCAAGTCTTTGAAGACCTTTTATTATGATGGGATAGGCATCTCTATGACCTATATACCCTACTATTCCACACATAAGCTAGATATTTAATGAAAGGTTGTTGTTGGGTTTTGGCTCGTAAAATTATAATCTTATAACTAAAAATCAACCAAACGACACGCCCAAAACGATGAACAACATAAAATTAACCATAAGAAGCAACTTCTAGTTCGCTTCGGTATAGTAAATTTCAAGTTTTAATTTCTTGTCTTCGTTTGCGGCGTCAACATTGCTGCCATAAAGTATGGTGCCCAAGGGGCTAATAGATGCCCGAACCGGTATGTCAATTCCATCACCGCTGCTGTCCATGCCCTCCTGCACGGTTGCAAACCTAATATTAGAAGTATGTGTTAATGCAAGGCTTGCATTTGTGGAATCCCTTACAATTATATTGTTGAGATGTTCTGTTATTCTAATGGTATATTTTAAACCTCTGTTATTTTCCTTTTGTATGATACCATCATGATTCAGATAAATTCCCAACGGCGCATTATTTGCATCGTTTATATTTCCATTGTTTTCAGTGGGTATATTGTACAAAGGCTGGTTTGTCTCTGCATTATACAGATAAAGTCGAGGTGGTTCATCAACAACATCTCCCAAAGAGTTTCTATCCACATAAAATACCAAGTTGGCCTCGTTTATGATCCAATTATTTTCCCGAATCTGGTTTATTATTGCGCCTCCACCGTTCAAAGTCTCTTCAAACAAGCGTATTTCCGCAAGGGTCTTTGCTCCTTTAACGTAAATACGCGATGCATTTTCACCATTGTCCAACGCTCCCTCAATATCTGGCATTAGGGGGTCTTCCTCAAAAATATTGATGGCATTCCCAACAAAAGAACTGTTACTGACCGCCAATAAATTAAGCGTATAGTCTCTTTCAGCCGTTTCAACGACCTCATCCTCGGAATTGTAATCTTGATATTCGTAGGTGATGGCAATATTGGCTTCGGTCAAATCGAGCAGAAACATTAATTGCTCTGAATCAGTGTCAGCAGCAGAAATATGTATTCCTCTGAAGAAATTGGCAAAATTGGATTGGCTCAATAACTCCGGTTGCCCTTCTTTATCCAAAATGTTCTCTTGAAAGAAATCAGGGTTCAACGGTACACGAATTCCTGGAGGCCTCCGTGTAGCCACCACAGTTTCAGATTCGTCCACATCAGTATCAGGGTCATCCTCCGCAAAAATCAAAGTTTCTTTATTGTCAATTGTTACCGTTTTCTGACCGGGAATCGTAAGTTCCTCACCAACAAAGCTTGAAAAATCCTGATTGGAAAAATAACGCTGCCGTTCCTCAAAGTTGGTGTTGGGATCCAAATCCCTTAGAAAATAGGTGGATCTTGACACAGTAATATCAAAAGTTTGGGTCCTATCACCGTAAATACTGTCCAAATCAAAGGTTCGGGGAAAAATATTGGCCACAAAACCTTCTCCCGAGCCATCTTCATCTGGATCTAGGGGGTTCGAGCCAATGTTCTTTTCATCAATATCCGTTACACCATCGCCATCTGAATCTGAGGTAGGGTCGAAAGGATCGTCGTCCAACTCATTCGCCACACCATCCCCATCGCTATCGTTGGATACCGATGGCGGTGTTTGGAAAGGAATAAATAAATAAACCTCTTTTACCGTTTCTTCTTCGGGAATGGTAGAATCATTATCGTCGGAGTCCGCATTGTTCTCCGTAGTTTGGGAAAAATCTCCAAAAATAGGTTCGGAGCTTGGCAGGGTCACTTGGGTTATTATACTTGCCTTGCGTTTTCCATAAACAGGATCATTGTAAGTACCCAACTGGTATAAGGGCAAACGATTGGTCTGCACGGCAGCAATGCCCTTGTTAAAAGCAAAAACATCATACTCTGCCTTGCCCGTGGTAAAGGGCTCTCCTCCCACAACACCTTCCCCAATGGTGTCCAGTTCATCTTCACAAGAAGCAGTCATCAAAAATAAAGCTCCAACCAAGGTTGAAACTTTCATCATCCTGGAAAATTTCATGCAATTTATTTTAAAACCTCTGTTTTATAGAAATTTGTGTATGCTTCCTCTGCTTCCTGAAGAGAAACATAAGGCAGCACCGGTTTGGAAAGATTGGCTATGTGGTTCTTTAAATCCTCTGACACCTCTTCCGCGGCTAAAATAATGGCATCGGAATGATCTACGGCAACCTTTAACAAATTATTATAGTCGGGGTGCTCAAGAGATGAAATGTGTGCTTTATCAATTCCATCAAAAGCAATTTTATTGATCATCTCTGGATCCAACTCCCCTTCATAACTTTTGTTATAGATGGAGGTTACTATTTTGCTGTCAGCGAACAACGGTTCGTCAGCATAGTATTTTCTAAGGTATAATGGAAGTAAAGAAGCCATCCAGCCGTGCACATGGATGATATCTGGCGACCAGTTCAACTTTTTAACCGTCTCCACAACTCCTTTGGCAAAGAAAATGGCTCTTTCATCATTGTCTTGAAATAGATTTCCTTCTTTGTCAGTAAATGTTGCCTTCCGCTTAAAATATTCTTCGTTATCTATAAAGTATACCTGAATTCGCTCCCTTGGGATGGACGCAACCTTAATGATCAACGGCATGTCCATGTCATTGATGACCAGGTTCATCCCCGATAACCGAATTACTTCATGCAATTGATGTCTCCTTTCATTGATGTTTCCATATCTTGGCATAAAAATGCGGATTTGCCCACCATTGCTATTGACCATGCGTGGCGCTTCGTACGACATTAAGGAAACCGGATTCTCTGGGAGGTAAGGAACTAATTCAGAAGATACAAACAATATCTTTTTACCATTCATAAACACTTTCTTTTGTTTATCCGAAAAACGTAGCTGCAAAAGTACAAAAATTATGCTGATTACCAGTATTTATAGTATTTTTGCACGCTTTTAAACTATGTAATGCACATTTTTGACCATAAAAAAGAACTCATGTCCTTTCTACAGAAAGAGCGCAACAACAACCGTACCATTGGGCTGGTGCCCACCATGGGCGCACTTCATGAAGGTCATATTTCCTTGGTCAAAAAAGCTCTTTTGGAGAATGATTTGGTGGTGGTAAGTATTTTTGTGAACCCAACCCAATTTGACAAAAAAGATGATCTTGAAAAATACCCCAGGAATCTTGAAAGGGATCTAAAACTTTTGGGGCTCGTATCAGAAAATATTATTGCTTTTATTCCTTCTGTAGATGAAATCTATGGCAAGGACATTAAATCTAAAACATACGAGTTCGATGGTCTGGACAAGGTGATGGAAGGTGAATTTAGAGCCGGTCATTTTGACGGTGTGGGTACCATTGTGGAACTTTTTCTGAGAACCGTTTTACCGAACAGAGCCTATTTTGGGGAAAAGGATTTCCAACAACTCCAAATCATTCGCAAGATGGCAGCTTCCAAGAAATTACCTTGCAAAATCATTGGGTGCCCCATAGAGCGGGAACCCCATGGCCTGGCCATGAGTTCTCGTAATGAAAGGCTCTCAAAAACGACTAGGGAAGAGGCGAGTTTCATTTATGAAACCCTACAGTCTGCCAAATCAAAATTTGGCACGGAAAGTGCAAAGAATATTACGGATTGGGTAAAGGATGGGTTTGAAAAAAATCCGTTGTTTGAATTGGAATATTTTCAAATTGCAGATGAGGATACGCTCACTCCAATGCTCAAAAAACAAAATGACACAAAATATAGGGCGTTCATTGCCGTTTATGCCGATGGTGTTCGCCTCATAGATAATCTAAGATTGAATTGATACATTTGCACCATGCAAGTAGAAGTTGTAAAGTCTAAAGTCCACAGGGTAAAAGTAACAGGAGCCGACCTTAATTATATCGGCAGCATCACCATTGATGAAGACATCATGGATGCCGCCAATATCATTAGGGGTGAAAAAGTGCAGATTGTGAACAACAACAACGGCGAACGGCTGGAAACATACGCCATTCCCGGGCCTCGTGGTTCTGGGGAACTTACCTTAAATGGTGCCGCAGCCAGAAAAGTGGCCGTGGGCGATGTATTAATTCTGATCACCTATGCCTGGATGAGCATTGAAGAAGCCAAGTCATTCAATCCCGCTTTGGTCTTCCCCAACGAAGCCACCAATCTTTTGAACTAATTTTGGGCACATCCCTAAAAAAATTCCTGAAGATTTTTGTTCCCATTGCCGTTGGGCTCTTTTTGGTTTGGTATTCCTATAACTCCACCACCCCAGAAGAACGACAACAAATTATCCATTACATCTCCAATGCAAGCCCTTTTTGGGTGACCGTTTCCGTAATCTTGGGTATTTTAAGCCATATTTCCCGTGCCGTTCGGTGGAACTATCTTTTGGAGCCCATGGGGTATCGCCCCAAAATCATCAACAATATCTTTATTGTACTCATTTCCTATTTCGCCAATCTGGGAATTCCAAGGTCAGGCGAAATCTTGAGGGCCACCGCTTTGACCACCTATGAAAAAGTGCCTTTTGAAAAAGGATTTGGCACCATTGTTACCGAAAGGGTCATCGACCTATTGATGTTGTTGTTGGTCATTGTCATAACCCTATTGCTCCAAACCGATATCATTTTGGCCTTTTTGGAAGAAAAAGGGGTTAATCTTATTGGTGCCTTTGGTATTCTACTGGTTGGCATTGTTGGTCTTTTTTTGGCCACTGCTGTCATCCGAAAGTCAAAATCAGCCATGGCACAAAAACTCAAGGCCTTCTTGAACGGCCTGCTCGATGGCGTCCTCAGCGTCTTCAAAATGAAGAAAAAATGGGCCTTTATTTTCCATACCTTTTTTATTTGGGCAGCTTATATTGGCATGTTCTGGGTCATCAAACACACCGTCACCGAAACCATATCACTATCCCTGAGCGAACTTCTAGTTGCTTTCGTGGGAGGTGCCTTTGCCATGTCCACCACCAATGGTGGAATAGGTCTTTATCCTATTGCCGTAAGTGCCGCTTTGGGCATTTTCGGAATCAGCTCTGTTTCTGGCGATGCTTTTGGTTGGATCATGTGGATAGCCCAGACCTTAATGGTTGTGGTTTTCGGTACAATATCCTTCATCGTCCTACCGTTATTGAATAGAAATAGGTAGGCCCCGACCAGCTAAATCTTAACCAATGAAAAAATGTCTATTGTTTCTTTTGATGGGCTTCGTATGTCTTAATCTTGGAGCACAAGTAAAAAAAGAAATCTTTGAATCCTTCAAACTTCAGGAACGAAGGGACGTCTCCTATTATTTTCCCGAAGATTATACCGATGAGAAAAAATATCCCTTACTAATTGTTTTGGATGCCGAATACCTATTTGACCTTGTTGTGGCCAATGTAAAATTCCAGAGCAGATTAGGGCGCATGCCCCAAGCCATTGTTGTGGGCATTGATCAAGGCAAAAACGATATCCGTTGGGAAGATTGCGCTTATGAAGAGGATTCCGGACTTCCTTCAGACAAAGGAAAAATGTTCTTTGAGTTTTTGGGAACCGAAATCATTCCCTATATCGAGACCAATTACAATATTGCCCCATTCAAAATGTTTGTTGGGTACGACATTACTGCCAATTTTGGTAATTATTACCTATTCAAAGACCGATCTCTTTTCAACTCGTATGTAAGTATCTCTCCTATTTTGGCCCCTGAAATGGAAAATAGGGTTCCTGCCCGGTTGTCCGCTTTGGACCAAGAGATTTTTTACAATGTCATTGTAGAAAAAGAAGCATCGGATGACAGACAGCTTATCCTTCAGATGAATCACAACATCAAATCCATCACCAAGGAATCCTTACATTATTTCTTTGATGAGTACGAAAATGCCGATCATGTTTCCATTGTAGCTTACGGAGTCGGAAAGGCTTTTGATAATGTGTTCAACATGTTCAGGCCAATTTCACCAAAAGAGTACAAAACAGAAATCATTACCTCAGATGAGCCTGCTTTTAAATACTTGGAGGATAGGTATGCTTTGATCGAAAAACTCTTTGGTTTTGAAAAACCCGTGGAACTCAATGATATTATGGCCATTTATGCCGCGTGTAGAAAAAAGGACGATTTTGAATCCCTAAAACCATTGGCAGAACTCTGCAAGGAACAATATCCCGAGACCATGATGGGCTTCTATTTTGAAGGCGAGTACTACGAGGAAATTGGCGAACCTAAAAAAGCCTA
The DNA here is from genome assembly GCF_040705235.1 of Allomuricauda sp. ANG21. Taxonomy (NCBI): domain Bacteria; kingdom Pseudomonadati; phylum Bacteroidota; class Flavobacteriia; order Flavobacteriales; family Flavobacteriaceae; genus Allomuricauda; species Allomuricauda sp. ANG21. The sequence goes on from NZ_JBFCVT010000002.1 coordinate 148,214, forward strand.
CAAAACCTTTGAAAAGGCATTCCAAATGGAGGAAATCGACTTTTTGACGAAGGATATGGCCCTTGAAAAAATAGATGCCCTCAAAGCAGATTTTGGATATTAGATTATCGGAAAGTTGGACTTTTGGATCTTTAGACGGTGCAATCCAATAATCCAACTAGCTAAGTATCCATAAATCCAACAATCTAAATCCATATCTTTAGGCCCCTCATTACGTTGGAATGGCCAAGACCAAAACTGCTTTTTTTTGCCAAAACTGTGGCACCCAATACGCTAAGTGGGTCGGGCAATGCTCTGCTTGCAAGGAATGGAACACCATTGTGGAAGAAGTTGTCCAAAAAGAAGACAAAAGAGGTTGGAAAGCCAGCAATGTTTCAGACAAAAAGGCCAACAAACCCCTTCGGGTCTCCGAAATTACTCATGAAAGCGAGCTTCGACTGGACACGAAAGACCAAGAGTTCAATAGGGTTTTAGGAGGTGGATTGGTTCCCGGCTCCCTGACCCTGTTGGGCGGTGAACCGGGCATTGGTAAGAGTACCCTGCTCCTTCAGATTGCGTTAAAGTTGCCTTTTAAAACTTTGTATGTTTCGGGCGAGGAAAGTCAACGGCAAATTAAGATGAGGGCAGACCGCATTCAACCTAATAGTGAAACTTGTTTTATCCTCACCGAGACCAAAACCCAAAACATCTTTCAGCAAATTGCTTCGCTGGAACCGGATTTGGTCGTCATCGATTCCATCCAAACCCTGCACACCGATTATATTGAATCGGCCGCCGGAAGCATTTCACAGATTCGGGAATGTGCTGCGGAACTCATTAAATTCGCCAAGGAAAGTCATACTCCGGTGATTTTGGTGGGACACATCACCAAAGATGGCACCATTGCAGGACCCAAAATATTGGAGCATATGGTGGATACAGTACTTCAGTTTGAGGGTGACCGCAACTACGTGTATCGTATCCTCCGTTCCCTCAAAAACCGTTTCGGTTCCACCGCAGAATTGGGCATTTATGAAATGCAGGGCAGCGGACTTCGTGAAGTGAACAACCCTTCCGAAGTGCTCATTTCCAAAAACGAGGAAGACCTCAGTGGTACGGCCATTGCCGCAACTGTGGAAGGCATGCGTCCTTTACTGATTGAAATTCAAGCTTTGGTCAGCACTGCCGTTTACGGAACACCACAGCGTTCCGCTACGGGATTCAATGCCAAACGATTGAACATGCTCTTGGCCGTGTTGGAAAAACGGGCGGGTTTTAAGCTGGCCGCCAAGGATGTTTTTTTGAACATTACTGGGGGGATTTCTGTGGATGACCCGGCCATAGATTTGGCCGTTATGGCCGCCATTCTTTCCAGCAATGCCGATATTCCCATTGAAAAAGGGGTCTGTTTTGCTGCTGAAGTGGGTCTCGCTGGGGAAGTTCGGCCTGTACAACGGGTAGATCAGCGCATTCTGGAAGCTGAAAAACTGGGTTTCACCACGATTTATGTTTCCAAAAGCAACAAAATAGGGCTAAAAAGCTCTGCAATCCAGATTCAGAAAGTGAATAAGATTGAAGATGTAGTTGGGTTACTGTTCGGTTAAATTATGGCGCCGGATTCGGAATAGCATTGTGGATTTCCTCAATACCCTTCAGCACCTCATCCGAAAGATTTACTTCAATACTGCCAATATTTTCTTTGAGCTGCTCCATGGTAGTCGCCCCAATAATGTTGCTTGTTACAAACGGACGGGTATTCACAAAGGCCAAAGCCATTTGCGCCATGCTCAACCCATGCTTCTGGGCCAATTCCGCATACTTTTTAGTTGCTTCTACAGCAGTTTCACCACTGTATCGATTATAATTTGGGAAAAGGGTAATCCTTCCTTTTCTGGGAGGAATCTCATCCAGATACTTCCCGGACAACACACCAAATCCAAGCGGTGAATAGGCCAAAAGTCCTATCTGCTCCCGCATTGAAATTTCTGAAAGTCCCACTTCAAAAAGGCGGTTCAACAAACTATATGGGTTTTGAATCGTCTTTACTCGAGGTAAGGTTCTGTGCACCTTGCTCTCCTCTAAAAATCGCATGGTTCCCCAAGGTGTTTCGTTTGAAAGACCCAAATGCCGAATCTTTCCTTCGGCAATCAAATCCCGAAAAGTTTCCAAGACTTGATGAATGTTATCGTCCCACGAATCTACGGCATGGGCATTATAGCCGCGTTGCCCAAAATAATTGGTGTTCCGTTCTGGCCAATGCAGTTGGTACAAATCAAGATAATCCGTTTGGAGTCGCTTTAAACTCTTTTCCACAGATTCAATAATTTCTCGTTTATTGAACCCTTCATCCCTAATGAACGAAGCCGGCCCTCCCGGACCTGCCATTTTGGTGGCCAAAACAACCTTATCCCGATTGCCTGTCTTAGCAAACCAGTTTCCGATGATTTCTTCGGTAACGGCATACAGTTCTTTCTTGGCAGGAATGGGATACAGTTCTGCAGTATCAAAAAAGTTTACGCCTTGGCCCAATGCATAATCCATCTGCTCAAAACCTTCATCCTGGGTGTTTTGGCGCCCCCAGGTCATGGTACCCAAACAAATCTTACTTATTCTGATATCCGTATGTGGAATTCGCGTGTATTTCATCAAGCTTAATTTTTAAACGACTAAGGTAGTCAATCCTAATTTTTGGGTTTTAAAGCAATTGTTATTTTTCCAACTCCAACAAAATGGGACAATGATCGCTGTGCTTGGCCTCCGAAAGAATTACGGAGCGCTTTAATCGGTCTGCCAAAGACTCGTTCACCATGCCATAATCCAAACGCCAACCTTTGTTGTTGTTCCGGGAATTGGCCCTATAGCTCCACCACGTATAATTGTGGGGCTCTTTGTTAAAATGCCGAAAACTGTCAATAAAGCCACTATTTATAAAACTCCCAATCCACTCGCGCTCTACAGGTAAAAATCCAGATACATTTTTGTTCCGCACCGGGTCATGAATGTCTATGGCTTCATGGCAAATATTGTAATCCCCACAGATTACAAGATTGGGGCGCTCTTTTCTAAGTTCATCAGCATACTTTTGAAAATCGGCCATATAGGTCAGCTTATGGTCCAATCGGGCCAAGTTGGTGCCAGATGGTAAGTACATGCTCATAATGGAGACATCACCATAATCAGCACGAATGTTTCGCCCCTCAAAATCCATATAGTCGATGCCCGTGCCGTATTCCACATGGTCTGGTTGTTCTTTGCAAAGCAACGCTACTCCACTATATCCTTTTTTCTGCGCACTGAACCAATAATGATATGGATATCCAGCTTCCTCCAAAACAGAGGTGTCCACCTGTTCCTTCATCGCCTTAATCTCTTGCAGGCAAACCACATCGGGATTTACCGTCTTCAGCCATTCCACAAACCCCTTATTGATGGCAGCGCGAATGCCATTTACATTATATGAAACAATCTTCATGCTCAAATTTTGCCTAAAAATAACCATTGCAGCTCTTTTGTTAAAATAAAGCAAGTCTGCATTCATACTGTACCTTTGTTTTTGGAATGCTAATTGATTATCCTTCTTGAATTTAAAAACATGCCTCATGAAAAAACTTTTGCTTCTTGGGTTCCTGCTCTCCGGTTTTGTTATGTCGGCCCAAGCCTACCCTCCACTTTACAATAGCAATGAAATCAAGCTGAACATAGGTTTGTTTTTGGCCACTTCCACGGTTGAAGGCTCCTACGAATACTACTTTAGTGAAAACGCCAGTATTGGTGCAACGGTTTATTTTGATAATGATGCCACCGATTACAACGGTGATTTTGGAATTGGACCCAATTTCAGGGCTTATTTTGGCTATCAACCCAGAAGCGGATTCTTTGCCGAAGCCTTTGGACTCTACTACACAGGTGAGGATGAAATTGATAATGACCTTCAACCAAACAGGGATTACAGCACCACAGCTTTAGGATTGGGCCTGGGCAACAAATGGTCTACCCGAGACCAACGATTCACCGTGGAAATTTTCGGTGGTTTGGGTCGGAACATTAATCCAGAGGATTTTCAGGATGACTTTATGTACCGCGGGGGACTGTCTGTGGGTTTCCGGTTTTAATCTTTATTTTTATGAGAAATTTAGGGAATGACCACCTTACTCCTTATCGATATTCAACAAGGGCTTCAGGAAATGGAATTTTACGGAACGGAACGAAGCAATCCGCATGCGGAGGCCAACTGTTCAAAAATCCTGACTGTTTTCCGACAGAAAAAATGGCCTATCTTTCATGTGCAGCACTGCTCCACTAATCCAGAATCGCCCCTACATCCGAGTAAAGCCGGAAATAATTTCCATCCCTTGGTAAAACCTTTGGACAATGAGCCTATCATTCCAAAAAATGTGAACAGTGCCTTTATCGGAACCGATTTGGAAACTAGGTTGAAATCGGAAAAAATAAACGATTTAATCATTGTTGGCCTAACCGCGGAGCACTGTATTTCTACTTCGGTTCGCATGGCATCCAATTTAGGTTTTAACGTTACATTGATTTCGGATGCCACTGCCGCTTTTGATAAAATTGGAGTGGATGGCAAACGGTTAAGTGCTGATATTATCCACAATGCTGCCTTGGCCAACCTCAAGGATGAGTTTGCCAAAGTGATGAATACAACAACTTTGTTGAAAGAACTGGCAGATTAGTTCTTATTTTTAAGCCCAATTAAACAAACACATGCTTCGCAATCTCATTGCCCTTATTTTTTGCACGATTAATGTATCGGTTGGTCTATCCCAAGAAAAACCCTTAAAAATTGGAGTGGCCGGGCTCACCCATACCCATGTCCATTGGATTTTGGGCCGTGAAGACATTGGTGATATAGAACTTGTGGGCATCGCTGAATCCAATAGGGAGCTGGCCCAGCGATATGCCGACCAACATGGTTTTTCCATGGATTTGGTCTACGATTCGCTGGAAGAAATGATAGCTGCTGCGAAACCTGAAGCAGTAACGGCCTTTGGGACCATATACGACCATTTGGAAGTTGTACAGACCTGTGCTCCAAAAGGTATTCATGTAATGGTTGAAAAACCTTTGGCCGTAAATATGGACCACGCTACAAAAATGAAGGCCTTGGCCGAAAAATATAATATCCATCTGCTCACCAACTATGAAACTACCTGGTATCCTACCAATCACATGGCCAAAGAACTATTGGATCAGGGAAAAATTGGGGATTTGCGCAAAGTAATTGTGCGAGATGGACACCGGGGTCCCGTTAAAATAGGGGTCAACCAAGAATTTTTGGAGTGGCTCCAAGACCCCATTCTCAATGGTGGTGGCGCTATTACCGATTTTGGTTGTTACGGGGCCAATCTTATGACCTGGCTCAAAAAAGGAGTGCGTCCCAAAACGGTTACAGCAGTGACCCAGCAACTTCAGGCCGAAAACAACCCCAAGGTGGATGACGATGCCACCATCATACTTACCTATGATGATTCCCAGGCCATTTTGGAACCCTCATGGAACTGGCCCATTGGCAGAAAAGATATGGAACTCTATGGACTTACCGGAGCCATTTATGCCGATAACCGCAACACCTTACGCATCCGTATGGCGGAAGGGTATGATGGCTATGACGAAGAAAAAATGGTTCTTGAGGAAAGACCTACTCCGTATAACGATCCCTTTTCGTTGCTTGCCTCAGTCGTCCGAGGTAAAATTACCCTTTCGCCACATGACCTTTCTTCTTTGGAAAATAATATGATCGTTGTGGAAATTTTGGATGCTGCCCGAAAGAGTGCCAAAAATGGCAAAACCATCAATCTTAAAAAATAATAGCTTTTGTTCGCATATAACTCCCCTACAAACACAATGAAACTACTTTTTTACAGTATAGCGCTACTCTGTACAGCACATATTTTGGGTCAAGACATTCAAAAAGATTCCATAACACAGCTGGATGAGATTATCTTAACTGAAGATCTCGCTCCCAAAAAAGCCACGGGAATTACGGCTTCGTCCACCATCAGCACCAAAACCTTTGAGCGCTTTAACCCAACTGATATTCCATCCGCAGTGAACCAAATTTCAGGAGTATATATCCTCTCGGGGGCAATCAATACCAACCGGATTACCATTCGCGGAGTGGGTGCAAGAACCTTGTACGGAACTGACAAACTTCGAATGTATTTCAACGGCATTCCTGTGACCAACGGTACTAATTTTTCTGATATTGAGGCTTTCGATTTAGAAAATTTGGGTTCTCTTGAAGTCATTAAAGGACCTAAAGGAACGGCCTACGGTACTAACTTGGGCGGTGCCCTAATTTTGGATACCAAATCGGCACAAACAGATGAGACCCATCTTATCAATACCGCCACAGTGGGTTCATACAATATGTTGAAGGACAACCTCTCTTTCACCCATTCTGAAAAAACCTTCAACCTGACTTTTAGTTACAACCATTTGGAAACGGATGGGTATCGGCAGAACAGTTATTTTGAGCGTGATGGATTTTTATTGACCAGTAACATCAACCTCAATGCAAAAAGTAGTGTGGGTGTATTGGTGAATTATATCGATTACACTGCGGGTATTGCCAGTTCCATCAACCAGACCGATTTTGAGGAAGACCCTACCCGCGCCGCTGGAAACTGGCTGGCAGCCCAAGGCTTTGAAGCTAACAAATATGTACTCACAGGTTTGTCGCACACCTATCAATTTTCGGAAGCGTTCAAAAACACCAGTAGTATTTTTTATACCTACACGGACCATTACGAGCCACGTCCATTCAATATTTTGGATGAATTCACCAACGGTTTTGGTTTCCGAAGTCAATTTGAGGGAAGTTTTGACAAAGCTGAATACACCTTTGGGGCCGAACTTTACAAAGATGAATACCATTGGGGCACGTTTGAAAATCTCTACCAAGACAACAATGGGAATGGAAGTCTTCAAGGTGACCGTTTGAGCCAAAATACCGAGTTCCGAAGACAGTTCAATGCTTTTGGGACCTTCACCTACGCCTTGACCACCGACTTATCTGCCCAAGTGGGGCTCAACCTCAACAAGACGCATTACAACTTTAAGGATTTGTTCAATCAAGGTGCGGCCAACACCTCTGCTATTCGAGATTTTGATGCCATCCTTCTGCCCAGTTTTGGATTGCAATACGCCCTGAATAATGGGAATCTATATGCCAACATCAGTCGTGGATTTTCCAATCCCAGTTTGGAGGAGACTTTGACACCCGAGGGCGTCATCAACCCTGATATTGCCCAAGAAACGGGCACCAATTACGAAATTGGGGCGCAATGGACTTGGTTGCAAAAACGCTTTTCGGCCAACGTGGCATTATATCGAATGGACATCAATGATCTTTTAGTGGCCCAACGCGTGGGCGAGGACCAGTTTGTGGGTGCCAACGCAGGGGAGACGCGTCACCAAGGCGTGGAAATGGACGTAAAATACATTGCCAGACTTTCCAACCAACTATCCTTGGCACCTTATTTTAGCTACACGTTTAACGACCATGTGTTTGTGGATTTTGTGGATGAGGACAATGATTATTCCGGCAATCCGTTGACCGGAGTGCCCAAACACCGATTGAATACGGGGGTAGACCTGCAACATTCCAATGGTTTACAACTGAACCTTACCCACCAATATGTAGACAACATTCCGTTGAACGATGCCAACACCTTGAGCAGTGATTCCTTTAACGTTTTTAATGCCCGATTGGGGTACAAAACCCAACTCTCCAACCACTTTTCATTGGGAGTGTACTCGGGAATTAATAATGTGTTTGACACGAATTATGCGCAATCTGTGTTGATCAATGCCACGGGCTTTGGCGGTTCACAACCTCGCTTCTTTTACCCCGGAAATGCCAGAAACTATTTTGCCGGGGTACGTTTGGGGTATCTTTTTTAGGAATGGTTTGGTGGATTAGGTGAAAGTGCGGTAGTGGCCAAAAATGCCTCTACCAAGTTTTTAAAGGTGATTGGGGAATGATATCATGTTTCTTCTTCAAACAACTTACTCTTATCCGCTATCTTTGAAGAGATTATATGATATTCAAATGCATCCTCAACTAATACAAAATATATCAAAACACGTACAGCTTAGTCCTAAGGAAAAAGGCCTTTTTGACACTTTTTGGACAGAAAAAACTTTGCATAAAGGGGATTATCTTTTAAGGAATGGTGAGGTTTGCAAAAATGATAATTATATCATATCTGGTGCACTTAAAGCATTCTACATAAATTCAGATAAGGGCAAGGAAGAAATTCTTTATTTTTCCATTGATGATTGGTGGGCCACAGATATCCTAAGTTTCCAAAGGCAGAGACCATCATTGTATAACATACAAGCACTAGAGGAAACGAGGTTGTTGCAAATCAATTATCAGTCCTTTCAAAACATGTTGGTCGCTATACCAAAACTTGAACGGTATTTTCGTGTTATTTTGGAAGTCTACCTAGGCAGTTTGCAGCGAAGAATCATAGTTGGCAACACCTATGACGCTGCCTATAGATATTCTACATTTTTAAAAGATTACCCAAAAATTGTACAAAAAGTGCCTCAATACTTGATTGCCTCTTATCTAGGTGTCTCTCCCGAATTTATAAGTCGTATCAGAAAAAAATAAATCTTTATTGAACTAGGTCAATTTTTACATTTTCATTTCGTGCCAATTTTGCACTATAAAAATAAGGCACATGAAAAGAGTACTTATCATCAACGCAAGTGTACGAGATAAAAAATCACAAAGCAGAAAACTTACGGAACTGTTCATGAAAAATTGGAGACAAAAGTATCCTGAAGATATTTTTACCTTCAGGGAGGTTGGGCTCAATATTATTCCTCCAATTGATGAAAGTTGGATTGCCAGTGCATTCATAAGTCCAGAAAAACGAACCAATGCCAATCAGAAAGGTGTTTTGTTGAGCAATGAGTTCATCAAAGAGTTGAAAGAAAATGACATTTATGTAATTGGAAGTCCTATGTACAATTGGTCCATACCAAGTGGATTAAAAGCATATATTGATCAAGTCATGCGTATCAATGAGACGTGGAAATTCCGTTCCGGTAAACCTGATGGGGATTACGTTGGACTGTTGGAAGATAAAAAGTTGTTTATTCTATCCAGTAGGGGAGATACGGGTTATGGTGAAAACGAAAAAAACGAGCATATGAATTTTCAAAGCACCTATCTCAAGTTCATTTTTGGAATCATGGGTGTTGTGGACATTACCACAATTTCATTGGACAATGAAGAGTTTGGAGGTGAAATATTTGAACATTCAAAGCAGGAAATCCGAAAAAAAATTGCCATGATTGAATAGTTGTCCCCTAACAACATGTATAAAGCGTCAACCCAAAACTCGCTTTATCCCCTTCAACGCTGTCACCACATCCTGCACTTCAATCTGTTCAAAGGCATCTTTTTCCAAGTAAAACAACATTTCCACGGCCAGGTCAAAGTAATGAGCCAGGACCTCGGGGGTGCCGTAGGTATCGGTGATCCATGCTTGGAGCTGTGTGATTTGGATTTCGTTCATGTTTTGGACATTTATATCTAAAGATATAAAAAGAATTCAAAATAACTACTAATTAGTAGTTACTTATTAATAGCACTCTTGATTTCTTTACTTTATGGACAAATCCAAAGAGATTAAGAAGTTAGCAGAGCGTATCAAATCCTTACGGCTTCAAAAAGGATACTCAAGCTATGAAGGTTTTGCCAATGACCACGGTATCCATCGTGCTCAATTTGGTCGTTATGAAACTGGAACGGATATGCAGTACACCAGTCTTCTTAAAATTGCCCAAGCATTTGACATGACCCTTGACGAATTTTTCAGTGAGGGTTTTGATTAAACTAGCAGGGGTCTCTTGTAAATTTTCATATTGTGAATAAATACAAATTCGTAGAGAAATTTCAGGATAAAACAGATTCTGAACTTCAAAACATCATTTCAGACAAAAAATCCTATGTTGAAGAAGCCAGGTTTGCTTCCCTTCAAATCCTAAAAGAGAGAAATGGTAACTCACCAGAACTAGAAACTTTAGAAAAAGAATTGACTGAAGCCAAAGTAAGGAAGACAGCCTTGCAAAAACAGAATACGGAAGAGAAAAAGAAGAAGGATTTTCTAACCGATGACCCCGATGCCCCAGAGCTACACTCAAAGAAAGTCATTCTTGTATTTTCTGCAATATTTTCGACAATTTTCGGAGCTGTTCTATTGATGTATAATATGAAGCAAACCAACAATGGAAAAGGCAGAATCCAAGTTTTAATTTTTGGAATCCTTTATACCATATTAATAATGATAATTGTCAACACATTGAAAACCAGTTTTAATATTTCCATAATATTAAACCTTATAGGAGCTTCAGTCTTAAATGAATATTTCTGGAACAAGTTCATTGGAAAAGAGTTTTTGTATAGAAAAAGAAGTTGGATAAAGCCTGCGATAATTTCTGTAATCATTACTGTTCCCTTTATTTTGGCACTCATTTATGGTGATAGCCTCTAAAGCTGAATAAGCAATCTAAGAATCCGTATCTTAGTCAGACCTAACATCATCCTATGCAAAAGTTGGTCCTGATTGTTTTGTCACTTTTTATCTTTTCCTGCGTCGAAAAAGAGCAAAAAGAGGTGAGTTCCATGCATCCGGTAAACTGGAATAACCGCATGGCAACCCTTTCGGCCAGTGATTCCTTGGTACAGGGCATTAGTTACCTTTCTGTGTATTCCCAAATCTATAGCGAAACGGAGCATCGTACACACAACCTTACAGGGACCATCAGCATGCGGAACACCAACCTTAGGGACACCATCTACATCCGAAAAGCGGAATATTTTGACACGCATGGCAATTCCATCCGCACCTATTTCAACAAACCCATCTATATTAAACCCATGGAAACCGTGGAAATTGTGATTGATGAAAAAGACCAATCTGGGGGAACGGGGGCCAATTTCTTGTTTCAATGGTCTATAAAACCCAACACCCACGAACCCTATTTTGAAGGGGTGATGATCTCCACTTCGGGACAACAGGGCCTTTCCTTTACCACAAAAGGCATTCGGGTTGAATAAACCCAGGGGAACATTTGCCTTAGATTTAATTCGCCGATTATAGTATATTGTAAATCAGTTTGGTGGAAGACGAGTTGATTCCTTCAAACACAAAAATTTCTACACTATGACCGATTTGCAAATCGCGAAGGAGGTTGAACTGCAACCCATTTCCGCTATTTCCGAAAAGTTTGGAATTCCCGCCGATGCCATTGAAATGTACGGTAAATACAAGGCCAAGCTCCCCCTAAAAGCAATTGATAGGGAAAAGGCCAAAAAGAGCAATCTTATTTTGGTTTCGGCCATTTCCCCTACTCCCGCTGGTGAGGGGAAGACCACCATGTCCATTGGCCTGTCGGAAGGGTTGAATCGACTAAAAAAGAAAACAACAGTGGTGCTTCGGGAACCTTCCTTGGGTCCGGTCTTTGGAATAAAAGGTGGTGCCACGGGCGGCGGATATTCCCAAGTGTTGCCCATGGAAGACATCAATCTACACTTTACTGGGGATTTTGCTGCCATTGAAAAGGCCCACAACCTATTGGCAGCTATTATCGATAACAATATTCAAAGTAAAACGAACTCCCTGCTCTTAGACCCGCGAACCATTGGATGGAAACGTGTAATGGACATGAACGACCGTTCCCTGCGGCATGTGATTGTTGGTCTGGGAGGAACTACTTCGGGTGTTCCCCGGGAAACGGGTTTTGACATTACGGCTGCTTCAGAAATTATGGCCATTCTCTGCTTGGCCGAAAACCTCAGTGACCTAAAAGAACGTTTGGGAAATATTTTTGTGGGCTACACTTTTGATAAAAAACCCATTTATGCAAAGGACCTAAAAGGGGAAGGTGCCATGGCTGCCCTACTGAAAGATGCCATAAAACCCAATTTGGTACAGACCATTGAGGGGAATCCAGCGATTATCCATGGAGGGCCGTTTGCCAATATTGCACAAGGTACCAATACCGTCATTGCCACGTTGATGGGCATGTCACACTCCGACTATACTGTTACCGAAGCGGGCTTTGGATTTGATCTTGGGGCCGAGAAATTTTTCGACATTAAATGCCAAAGTGCCGGGTTGAAACCAAAAGCAGTTGTACTTACTACTACTATCCGAGCTCTAAAATATCATGGGGGAGCCGATTTAAAATCACTCACTGAACCCAATGTGGATGCTCTTAAAAAAGGGTTGCCCAATCTGGAAAAGCATTTGGAGAACATTGCCAAGTTTCAAGTAGTTCCCGTAATTTCCATTAATAAGTTTACTTCTGATACTGAGGAAGAGATTCAAGTGATCAAGGATTTGGCAGCATCAAAAGGTATTCGCATAGCCGTTGCCGATGTGTGGGCGAAAGGAGGGGAAGGCGCATTGGATTTGGCCCAGCACGTCATTGATGTGGTAGAGTCCAACACCTCCAACTTTAAACCACTGTACGATTGGAAATCCAGTGTTACGAATAAAATAGCCACCATTGCCACCGAAATCTACGGAGCAGAATATGTGGATTATACCGCTAAAGCCAAGGCCAACCTTCGTAAAATTTCCGATTTGGGATTGGAGCAGCTCCCTGTTTGTATTGCCAAGACGCAAAAATCATTATCAGACAATCCCAAGTTGTTGGGAAGGCCCAAAGATTTTATCATCACCGTACGCGAGATTGAAATTGCGGTTGGCGCCGGATTTTTGATTCCCATCACGGGTGATATCATGCGGATGCCCGGATTGCCTGCGCATCCTGCTTCGGAAGGAATGGATATCAATGAGAATGGAGAGATTACCGGATTGTTCTAGAGCTTCTGCAACCAATACCGCATGTCTACTTCTTTGGAGATGATATCCTTCACCTCTGAAAGTTTTACGCGTTTTTGGTCCATGGTATCTCTATGGCGAATGGTAACCGTATCATCTTCCAGGGTTTGGTGGTCAACCGTAACACAAAATGGGGTGCCCGCTGCATCTTGGCGACGGTAACGACGCCCAACAGCATCCTTCTCATCGTAATCCACATTGAAGTCCCATTTGAGCTCGTCCACCAATTTCTGGGCCACTTCGGGAAGACCATCCCGTTTGAGCAATGGTAAAACTGCCACTTTGTTGGGAGCCAATACCGCCGGAATCTTCAAAACGGTTCGTGTGGTACCATTTTCCAATTCTTCTTCTTGCAATGCGTTGGAGAAAACGGCCAAAAACATACGATCAAGCCCTATTGAGGTTTCCAACACGTAGGGTACGTAGCTTTTGTTTTCCTCTGGGTCGAAGTATTGCAGTTTTTTGCTTGAATATTTTTCGTGGTTGCCCAAATCGAAATCGGTACGGGAGTGGATCCCTTCCAACTCCTTAAACCCGAAGGGGAACTTAAACTCAATATCAGCCGCCGCATCAGCGTAGTGGGCCAATTTTTCATGGTCGTGGAAACGATAGTTGTCTTCTCCCATTCCCAAGGAAAGGTGCCACTTCATTCGTTTTTCCTTCCACGCTTCGTACCATTCCTTTTGCGTGCCAGGTTTGATGAAAAATTGCATCTCCATCTGTTCAAACTCCCGCATACGGAAGATGAATTGTCTAGCCACAATCTCATTTCGGAAAGCTTTTCCAGTTTGGGCAATTCCAAATGGAATTTTCATCCGTCCGGTTTTTTGCACATTTAAAAAGTTGACAAAAATACCTTGGGCAGTCTCTGGTCTTAGGTATAAATCCATGGCACTGTCAGCAGAAGCACCTAGTTTAGTGCCGAACATAAGGTTGAACTGCTTTACATCAGTCCAGTTTTTGGAACCGGAAACCGGGCAGGCAATTTCCAATTCCTCAATCAAAGCTTTTACATCGGCCAAATCTTCATTTTCCAAAGATCGGGCCATGCGCTTCAGGATGGTATCCGCCTGTTCTTGGTAACCCATTACTCGTGGGTTGGTCGTCAAAAATTGTTCCTTATCAAAACTATCACCAAAACGCTTTTCGGCTTTAGCAACTTCTTTATCGATTTTGGCTTCAATCTTGGCTACATAGTCCTCAATCAAAACATCGGCACGGTATCTTTTTTTGGAATCTTTGTTATCAATCAACGGGTCATTGAAGGCATCCACGTGGCCCGAGGCCTTCCAAGTGGTGGGATGCATGAATATGGCAGCATCGATGCCCACAATATTCTCATTGAGTTGCACCATGGCTTTCCACCAATATTCGCGAATATTCTTCTTTAGCTCGGCACCGTTCTGTCCGTAGTCATACACTGCACTGAGTCCGTCATAAATCTCACTGGATTGGAACACGTACCCGTATTCCTTTGCGTGGGAGATAACCTTCTTAAAAATGTCTTCCTGATTTGCCATTGGGCAAAAATAGAATTTTACCCAAAAAGAAGTGCGCTATTTTAGCTGAAATTCTGTGGAAGCGAGCAATCTTTCGTCCTCAAAAACATTAAGGGTATAAATTCCTTCCAGTAAGGAACCTTCTGGAACCGTAATGGCATCACAAATACTGATTTCCTTACCCGTGTAGACAATCTCCACTTTTTTACTGTATGTATTCCCACTCACGGAAATGGTATTGGCGTTGTCTTCAATAACGGCCATGTTGGGGTCTAAAAATTGGAGATAGAGTACTTTTACATCGCCTCGTTCATTGGGGTCACTCAAGACTGTAACGCAACCTCTGAGTTTTTCAATAGTGGATGCTTTGTTGGTTTTGATGGGTCTTCCTGCTCGCAGTCGGAAACCACTGCCTTCAGCATCCTGTAATTTTAGATAACTTTTTATACGCAGTTCTCGGGTAAGCTCCCTGTTGGTTTCTCGAAGCAATGATTCTGTTTGCTCCATGGAACTGGCTTTTCCCCGGAGTTCCTCAAGCTGTCTGCGAGTCTCTTCATAACGACTTGCCATTAAGCTGTTGTTATACCGAAGGAAGTTGTTTTTGAGTTTTAAGCTATCAAACCGGATTTCCAGTTTTCGAAGTTCTTTTCGGGTCTCCTTTAATTTAGTGATGCTGAAATTGAGCCTTCCCACAGAATCCAACAATTGCTGTACCCTGAATCTGGATGTTTGCAGTTCAATTTCGTTGACTTCATTAAGTCCGGATAAACGGTCTACTTCGGCTTTCATTAAAGTAAGGTCCTTTACCAAAATGGATTTTTCGTCCTCCAAAAATGACATTTGGTTCTTGGACTGTGCATAACTATAATAGAAAGCTATGAGAATACCCACGATGACCGCAACAAGTGCAGCAAAGATAATCTTGTAGTTGAAATTGTTATCTTGGGGACCCATGGGTTAATAGACTTGTCTAACGCATATAAGATTTGATACCAAAAAGGTTGGCTAAGATACTAAACGTGATTAACAACATCCTATTGCCACAGGTATGTTTTGGATGTAATACCCAATTATTTGGGGGAGAACACATTTTGTGTGCCGTTTGTCGACATGATGTGCCACTCACCGATCATAACTTTCTGGAAGAAAACACAGTAGACCGTATATTTTATGGGAGAATTCCTATAAAAAAGGCCGCCGCCTTCGTTTTTTTCTCAAAAAATGGGATTGTAAAAAACCTGTTGCACTGGTTAAAATACAAAAATCAGGAACAAATTGGAGGGTTTTTTGGTGATTGGTGCGGTGCTCTTTTGAAAAATGATGGGACCCTTAAAAAAGTGGATGTTGTGGTACCTGTTCCCTTACATCGCAAAAAATTGAAAAAACGAGGATATAACCAATCGGCTTTGTTTGCCAAAAAGATAGCCTCTTCTATTGGGGCCGATTACCGGGATGATCTGCTTCTGAAGACCATAAACACAATAACACAGACCAAAAAAGATAGACAGTTGCGTTGGGAGAACTCCAAAGAGGCGTTTCAACTTAATCCCAAGGCTGATTCCTCTTTCAAACATGTGCTTTTGGTAGATGACGTCATCACCACCGGTGCCACCATAGAGTCCTGTGCAAAAGCACTCTTGCAACTTAAAAATGTTGATGTTTCCGTGCTTAGTATTGCGGTTGTACCGTAGGGTTAAAATTTGTGAATCCTTGGGCCAAGTTTTTAAATTAGTTGTTTCTTTGCCCCATTGGTTTTGAGTATGGCATACATCAAAAAAATATTGGGTTTTCTGTTTTTTGCCTTTGCGGTACTGGCTCTTTGGCAATGTGCCCAAAGAGGTTCGCCATCAGGAGGTCCGGAGGATATTACCCCGCCAAAACTGACCCGCGCCGAACCCGAAAATTTCTCCACCAATTTTAAGTCTGAAAAAATACGGCTCTATTTTGATGAGCTCATCAAGCTACAGGATGTGCAACAACAACTGGTGGTTTCTCCTCCTTTAAAGCACCAGCCTGAAATTACACCACAAGGCGGACCTAGAAAATTTATAGAAATTATCCTAAAGGATACCTTACGGGAAAACACCACCTATACCCTAAATTTTGGGCAAAGTTTGGTGGACAACAACGAAGGGAACCCAAACAGCTTTTTAACTTATGTGTTTTCCACAGGAGACTATATTGATTCCTTGACATTGAGTGGTGCGGTGAAAGATGCCTACAACCGAAGAGCTGATGAATTTGTGAGTGTTATGCTGTATGAAATTGATACGGCCTATACGGATTCCACGGTATACAAAAGCTTGCCCAATTACATTGCCAATACAGGCGATAGTTTGCCACTTTTTGAATTAAAAAACCTGAAATCTGGCACGTATGCACTTTTTGCCTTAAAGGATCAGAACAAGAACAATCGGTTTGATCAACGTCTGGATAAAATAGCATTCTTGGAGGATACCATTTCTCTTCCAACCGACTCTATTTACTTGCTCAATCTATTCAAAGAACTACCTAACTACAGTGTTTCGGTGCCCAGTTATGTTGCCAAAAACCGTATCATCTTTGGGTACCAGGGCAATCATGAGGATATTACCATAGAGAGCTTGACCGAACTTCCAGATTCTGTGCAGACCGTAATTCTTAAAGACCGGGAAAAGGACACCTTGAATTATTGGATCACTCCCACCGATTTAGACTCGATAATTTTTACGGTATCCAACCAAAAAATGGAGTTGATCGATACCTTCACGGTTAAAACACGAAAATTACCTTTGGACTCCCTTACCTTAAGTTCAGGTGTTAAAGGTAAATTTAATTTTGAGGATACCTTCAGTGTATTGGCAAATACTCCGATTGCTTCGATAGACTCCACCAAAATTGGACTTGTATTGAACGATTCCTTGATTGCGCCCTACAGCTATTCTTTGGATTCGTTGGGCAACAAGATTGATTTTGATTTTGATATTGAACCCAACCAAAGCTACCGTTTTGCCTTTCTTCCCGGTGCCGTAACCGATTTTTTTGGTGTTCAAAACGACACATTGGACTATACCATTTCAACTGGAAGCTATGCAGATTACGGAAATTTGCGCTTTAACCTTAGTGGAGACACCCGGTATCCGGTCATTGTGCAACTCCTGAACGAGAAAGAAGAGATTCAGCGCGAAATTGCAGCGACCCAACCCCAGACATTTGAGTTCAGTAATCTTAATCCTGGAAATTATGTTGCTCGTGTTGTGTTTGATGACAATGCCAACGGAAAATGGGATACGGGAAACTACCTAAAAAAAATACAACCTGAAAAAATCAGTTACTATCCTGATGTAATTGAAGTACGTGCCAACTGGGAAAAAGAAGAAAACTTTATCCTAGTAGAGTAAACTGGTCTCGATCTTCCAAAAACCGCAATTTATTTCGGGTAGTTTTTATATGGTTCTTGTCCAATGTGACATACAAAATCTCTTCTTTGCCTGAATAGGCCAACTGTTTCCCCAAAGCATCGTACACCGCCGAATGTCCGGGATATTCATGCTCCAAATCATCCAAGCCAATCCTATTTACGCCAATTGTGTAGGCCAAATTCTCAATGGCCCTTGCTTTAAGAAGTGTATCCCAGGCAGAAATCCTTGGTTTGGGCCAATTGGCCACATAAATAAGTGCATCGTATTCCTCCACATTTCTGGACCATACCGGAAACCGAAGATCGTAACAAATCATTGGACAAATTTTAAACCCTTTGTAATCCACGAACAACTTTTGTGTTCCTGCCTCATAGACCAAATCTTCGCCAGCTAAGCTAAAAGTGTGCTTTTTGTCATAGGTTTTTACATCACCATCAGGAAAAACAAAAAACAACCGGTTAAAATATCTATTGTCCTCATGATACACGATACTTCCCACTAAGGCAGCCTTCTTTTGTTTGGCCAACCTTTGCATCCATGCAATAGTTGCATCACCCTCAGGATGTGCAATGTTCTGCGGCTCCATGGTAAAACCTGTAGTGAACATTTCTGGAAGAACGATCAAATCTACGTCATCGGGGATGGAAGCGATTTTCTCTTGGAACATAACCCTGTTGCCCAAAGGGTCTTCCCAATATAACGGGCTTTGAACAAGTGCTATTTTTAGTTTTGGTGTCATCTGGTTTTTTTCAATAATTCCACTAAGGGTTGGATTCCTTGCTCTTGCGCATAGTCTAAAGCAGTGTTGCCCCTTGCATCTTTTACGGAAACCGTGGCTCCATGTTTCAATAGCAGTTTCGCAATCTCTTGACGGTTGAAGGTGACAGCGTAAATAAGACAAGTAGACCCCATTGCATTGATATGGTCAATATTGGCTCCTGCGTGTATTAATTTTTCCGCAATTCCAGTATATCCTTTAAAGCAAACTCCCATTAGGGCCGTATTGCCCGATCCATCCTTGGCATCCACCTCCGCTCCTTTCTTCAATAAAAAGTCTACCATTTCATCATGGCCGTAATACGCCGCCAACAACAAGGGTGTTGACCCCCGCTGGTCTTTGGATTCCAACAATTTGTGATTTTTTTCCAAAAGGTCTTTCACCTGCTGTGTATCACCGCTTCGAATATGATTGAATAAATTATCCGTGTTGCTCATCTATGTGTGGAAGTTATAAAAAAACTGCCACAACCTATGGGGGGATGTGGCAGCTTGTCAAATTAATTTTCTTTTTCTTACAATACTATAGAAATGCTTTTTTCTAATTCAAGTCAAAGCGATCTAATTTCATCACCTTGGTCCATGCCGAAATAAAATCAGAAACAAACTTTTGTTTCCCATCTTCAGCAGCATATACTTCAGCCAAGGCTCTTAAGATGGAGTTGGAACCAAATACCAAATCGGCTCGGGTACCCGTCCATTTTACATCACCGGTTTCACGATCACGGCCTTCATACAATGATTTTTCCTCATTAACAGAACTCCACTCAGTGGACATGTCAAGCAAGTTCACAAAGAAATCATTGCTCAATACCCCAACGTTATCGGTGAACACTCCGTGTTTAGAACCGTCAAAATTAGCACCCAATACACGTAGACCACCAACCAAAGCAGTCATTTCCGGTGCGGTAAGGGTCAATAATTGGGCTTTATCCACCAATAAATGTTCGGCAGGTACCTTAACACCTTTCTTCACATAGTTACGGAAGCCGTCATATTTTGGCTCCAGATCGTTAGTGGACTCAATATCGGTCTGATCCTGACGAGCATCGTTACGTCCGGGTTCAAAAGATACTTCTGTTGAAAAGCCTCCGTCTTTAGCTGCCTTTTCTACAGCGGCCGTTCCTGCCAAAACAATCATATCAGCCAAGGAAATTTTCTTGCCTCCACTTGCATTGCCGTTAAATTCGTTGGCAATACCTTCGAGCACTTTAATTACTTTTCCTGTGTCCTTGTTCACTTCCCAACCGTTCATTGGTTCCAAGTTGATACGTGCACCATTGGCACCTCCTCTTTTATCTCCTCCGCGAAAAGTGGAAGCCGAAGACCATGCTGTGTATACCAAATTAGAAATGGAAAGCCCGGAATCCAAAACTTTTGCTTTCAACGCTTTTACATCAGAAGCATCCACTAAAGTGTAGTCTACTGCTGGAATGGGGTCCTGCCATTCAAACTCTTCTTTTGGCACTTCAGGTCCAAGGTAACGGGAACGGGGTCCCATATCACGGTGGGTCAACTTAAACCAAGCACGGGCATAAGCATCAGCAAAGGCCTGTGGATTTTCCAAAAATTTACGTGAAATCTTTTCATAAGCCGGATCAAAACGCAACGACAAGTCGGTGGTCAACATGGTTGGTTTTTTATTGGGTCCACCGAAGGCATCAGGAATAATGGCTTCTGCATCTTTGGCCACCCATTGGTGTGCCCCGGCTGGACTTTTAGTCAATTCCCATTCATATTTGAACAAAAATTTGAAGAAATCATTACTCCATTGTACGGGGGTAGAGGTCCAAGTTACTTCCAATCCAGAAGTAAAGGTATCAGGGCCTTTTCCTGAACCATTTTTATTGAGCCATCCAAAACCTTGCAATGCCAAATCCTCCGATTCTGGGTCAACGCCCACCAATTCGGCATCACCATTACCGTGTGTTTTACCTATGGTATGACCTCCCGCAATAAGGGCCACTGTTTCTTCGTCATCCATGGCCATTCGTTTAAAGGTCTCGCGGATATCATGTGCCGCTGCAACTGGATCAGGGTTAGCGTCCGGTCCTTCAGGGTTTACATAGATCAATCCCATTTGCACCGCCGCCAAAGGGTTTTCCAAATCGCGTTCTTCTTTATTGTGGGAATAGCGGCTGTTGGGTGTGTCACTCAAGGCCAACCACTCTGTTTCGCTTCCCCAGTATACGTCTTGGTCGGGTTCCCAAACATCTTCGCGTCCCCCCGCAAAACCAAAGGTGCGGAATCCGGTTGACTCCAAGGCTACGTTTCCGGCTAATATCATAAGGTCTGCCCAAGATATTTTCTGACCATATTTTTGTTTGACGGGCCACAATAGACGACGAGCTTTGTCCAAGCTCACGTTATCTGGCCATGAGTTTAGAGGCGCAAAACGTTGCTGACCACGACCTCCACCGCCACGACCATCTCCAGAACGATACGTTCCGGCACTATGCCAAGCCATACGGATAAACAAACCAGCGTAACTGCCAAAATCGGCAGGCCACCAGTCTTTTGAATCGGTCATGACATCCAAAAGGTCTTTTTTGAGTGCTGCATAGTCCAATTTTTTAAATTCTTCGGCGTAGTTGAACTTATCCCCAAGTGGATTTGATTTCTCTGAATGCTGGCTTAAAAGCTCCAGCTTAAGTCGGTTGGGCCACCAATGCTCATTTTGCGTGCCACTTCCGGCCACTTGTTTCATTTCCCCATTCAAAAAAGGGCAAGAGCCTTCACCTGTTCCGTTAGCCATTTCTTTACTCATTTTATTCGTATGTTTTATGTTTAATTTCAGTCCCATAAATTTACAAAATTGCCTACCAGGAGCATAGACAATTGATATTAAAATATTATAAAATCATAGATTTATCTTATTTTATAAATTAAGTTTCATAGATTTTATCTTTTGCTTAAACACCCCGCATTTTGGCATAATCACCCCCTAAAAGGGTGTTTATTTACATTATCTTTACGATGGATTCCACTTTTGATCCGAAAACACTATCTCAACAGACACAAAAACCACACAAATGAAAAAATTTATTCTACCCGCAGTAGCCTTGGTGCTCTTCAGTTTCAGTGCTGATAGCCCCAAGCTTACCGATGCAGAACGTGAAATGGTGAACAAGCACCTCACCGAAACGCGAGATCACATGCTGAATGTCTTGGACGATTTAACGGATGAGCAGCTCAACTTTAAACCTGACGAGACCACTTGGTCCATTGCTGAAGGCGTTGAGCACCTTGCCGTTGTTGAAAGTACTTTTAGGGGCTTAATCGGTAAAACTGTAGCTGCCGGACCCAATCCTGCACTAAAAGATTCGCTGGCCTTTAAAGATGAACAAATCATGCCCGTAATTACAGACCGAAGCAATAAAGTGAAAACTTCCGAGCCCTTTGAACCCAGCGGCAAATTTGGTTCCCATGAAGAAACATTACAAGCCTTTTTGGAGAAGCGAAGTGAGCTCATTGACTACGTAAAAACCACAGACGACGATTTAAGGAACAGGTACAATAAAGACCTTCCTTTTGGAACCGTTGACGGGGTTCAACTCATTATGTTCACCGCCGCACATACGGAACGTCATGTATTGCAAATGGAGGAGGTAATGGCCCATTCTGATTTTCCCGAATAGACAAAACCATAAGCTTTCATTAACAATAATTGGCAAACCCTTTCCATTTTGGAAGGGGTTTGTTGTTTAACTTTGGGAAACACTATAAAACAAGAACACTATGAAAGTTTTAAAATCAATTTTGCTGGTGGCATTGGTAGTCTCTACCACCAGTGTTTTCGCCCAAAATAAAAAAGATAAAAAAATAATGGCCGATGCTGTGGAAGCAAAGCAAACACTTTTGACCACAGTTCCTGGATTGGAAAGTTTTTTTGAAAACTCAGCCGGTTATGTCATTTTCCCCAATGTTGGGAAAGGAGGTTTTATCATTGGTGGTGCCTCTGGAAACGGCGTTGTTTATGAAGGTGGCGTGGCCGTAGGCATGGCCGACCTTAAAAAATTGAATATTGGTTTGCAAGCCGGCGGACAAGCCATTATAGAGGTTATCTTTTTTGAGACCCCGGTAGACTTACAGCGTTTTAAGGAAGAAAAGTTCCAATTTGCCGCAGAAACTTCCGCCGTTGCGCTTAAATCTGGTATTGCTTTTAATGCCAAATACAAAGATGGTGTTGCCGTTTTTGCGTTGCCAAAAGCGGGCCTTATGGCCGATGCCTCAGTGGGGGGACAAAAATTTGGGTACAAACCGTTTTAAAGACGTAGACCTCATATAAAAAAAAGCCCCGATACGGGGCTTTTTGTATTAAAACTGATATCGTATACCAAGACCTAAATCAAAATCAAAGCCATCTCCGTAAGAATCATCCCCAAAACCAATTTCTGGTCTCATATCCAAGGATAAAAGCAAAGGAATCTTGAAATTATATTCCAATCCAATATTCCCAGCCAGCAACGCAAAAGTGTCTGACCCACCAAAATCATAGTCCACATTGCCTAAACCTGCACCGGCTCCCACATACCAGTGAAATGACTGGTCTAAAGGCATCACCCATTGGTAAAGACCGACAGCTTTGAAAGCATCATAAACATCTTTTTGACTTCTTATCCCCAAATTAAATTCCAATCTATTGTTTTGTAAAATACCTAATTGGTAACTGATTTCCGCTCCTAAGGAATCAAACCCATCATCATCACCTATACGGATGCCAAGAGCATTTTTTGATATACGCTGTGCCTGACATTGACATATCAGGGCAACACCGAACAATATTGCAAATGTTAGTTTTTTCATTTAGTTAAAAGTTTAAGGTTCAGTACAATATACATAGTTTTTTTCACCTTCTTATAATGGTACTGTTATTCCCTTTTGCCCGGTGTAAAATCTTCAGGGGCATTTTGGGGTTGCTGTATGGTCCCTGCATCACCTGTATCGTTATAAACGGTCCATTCTGAAAAAGAGTAGACCGGATTTCCCTCTACTATTTCTGGATTGCGAACAGCCCGACCGTCCTCAAATTCATGGTTGGTGCCCGTACCATCTTCTCCAATAACTCCAAACACATCGATCACCTTACCAAAGGGGTCAACCAATTCCAAATTATCATCGCCATTGGAATCTGCCGGGCTGTTGGTGGAAACACCCAAATCTGGTGGGAATCCATAGACCATTTCAAAACTTTCAGCATCTGGCGAAATCACCAAAGTACTTTCAGGATCAATGATTAGCCCGGATAAATCAATGGTGGAACTTAGCTCGGTATTGTCGTTGGTATAGCGCCGAAGTGTCCATAGGTTTAAATCCAATGGTTCTGTTGCTGAATTGTAGAGTTCCACAAAACGTGTATTGATATCCCCGGTGGAATTATCTGGATCCGCCAATTCTGAAATAAAAATTTGAGTGGATGTAAACTCCGTTATGATTTCTGGACAGCGCTCATTGGAAAAATTAAGATCTTCCAAACTACGAATTACCAATTGATGTTTCTTTCCGTCTTTGATTAAAATCCCAGTGACCGATCCATTGTTTTCCGGAAGCAACTCGGCCTGAAAGTCGGAATAACCACTGTTCAGCATTCCAATTTCATCTTCCATGCAGTCTTTTAGGATTCGTTCCGTTTCCTCTTGGGCAATGGCAAACGATTGCCCTAATTCAACTTCCACAAACTCCAAACTATCTATTTGGACCAAGGTGTTCGAAGGAACATTTTCCAATTCAGCAATTGTGGCTTTAACAGGCTTAACCACACCATTATCGTCGCATGCCAAAAAAATATGCTCAGGGACCTTCAATCCAGGCAAACGACCTACTGAAATATTCCCAAAAGACGTGAACGTTCCTCCCAACTTTACGACATCACCACTTTTTCCCATATACAAGCCTTTCAACTTTACCAACACCTTGCTTCCTTCGGGGTAAAACAAATAGGATTCACGGAAATCAATTTCAATCTGTATGCCCATTGTGGGGTTTTCTGGAGCATCTTGTAGGTGCAGCACATTGAAAAAGTTCCCCGCTTTGTCAGAGGAAATCACATAGCCTTCTAAAATTAAATCGTCATGAACTTGAACAACTTCATCCCCGATTAACTCATCCAGTTCAGAAAAGGTTAAGTTAGGTTCCAAGTTGGTATCACATTGGGTATTGGGCGTGTCAAAATCTACGCTTCCCACGCAAGATGTCATCAAAATCATACTAAAAAGAATTGCATAGCGGTATCGTTGTTCTCTCATATTTTTAGTGTTAAAAACTTATTGCCAGATTTAAAAAATAGGTTCTTCCATAGCTGTACCAATATTTTGGCGCGAAGGATGGGGTACCGCTCAAATTATCTTGTTGCAATTGTCCAAAATTGCCATTACGACTTTGTTCATATCCTCCAGTCCTAAAAACCGAATCAAAGAGATTGTTGATACTTACAAAAGCACTGATGTATTTTTTGCCCCACAGCCACGATTTGCCCCCAATGAGGTTAAGCAGGTAGATATCATCTAAGGGCTGCTGTTTTAAAAGTGCATCAACATTTTCGTCTGTGGCATCAGGAAAGGGCTCGCCGGTGTCTGGGTCCAAAAGAAAGCTTGGCGTACGCGTGATGGTGGATATGTTAATGTAATTATTGGTAAGGTAATTCGCCGTAGCGCCAACCCACCAATATTTTGGAGCTCTGTATTCCACCCCTAAGGCAAGGGCAGTCTGTGGGCCTTGGGACAATTTTAAATCCTTAAGTTTGGCAATGCCCAAATCTATGGTGCCCTCCTGGGCTATGAGTTCTTCTTCTGCCCCAGCGGTATCGAAATTTATTTGAACATAGGGGTCGCTAGCGTACACGTAGTGTCCAAAATTACCAACAGCGGTTATTTTTACGTTGGATGACGCCTCATATTCTAAACCAAACTCGATTCCTTTGTGCAATTGATCTAAACCCGTTATCACCTCCTGCACAAAGTCGGAGCCCAGACCCGAGTCCACAAAAAAGAAATTGATGTCGGTTCTATTTTGAAAACGGGTGTAGAATGCACTTATCCGTCCGGTTACATCGGGCAATCTGATAAAATAATTCAAATCTAAAGTGGTGATGGTCTCTTTTTGAAGGTCGGGAACAACAGCGTTGTTTTCTCTTGGGTTGATAAAAGTGTTTTGGAGTGTAGGCACGCGTTCAATTTTTGCGCCGTTTGCCGTAAACCAATGACGCCCCGTAAAAAAGTAGGTGAGACCTCCTTTTAATCCCACGGTGGTGAATGCTACTTTTTCACTTGGTCCAAACGAGCTGTCCAAAAAGCGTTCATTGGTGAACAATCCGTTTCGTTGCACAGAAAAACCGGTCATGGAAGCCGAAGCAAATCCACTCCACTTTTTAGTCGATACCAAAGCTTGACCGTAAGCTTCAAACTGGGAAGCATCCAAGTTATAGTGATAATTAAAAATGTCATCTTCCATTTTTTGCAAACTGCCGTTGGCATCATTCAGGGTATTGGAAAAAGCATCAATATCCTCATGAAACTCAGCGCCCAACAAATCCTGAATCTTGGCATAGTTATCTGAAGACAATTTTCTATAATTACCCCCCAGGCCCAAATTGATCATCTCATTAAGATGGTAGTCTAAACTAGTTGAAAATGTCATTTGGGCATCACTGGCGACATCGTTGTAAAGTACATAGGCAGCCTTGCCATTGGTGTTAGGGTTGGTATTCGCGATATAGAGTTGATTCCAGTCCATTTGGGGGTTGTCCAAAAGAGCTTCCTTGGCCAGATTTGCATTGATAAAGTCGGCCCCAATGGAGCTGTTGATGTAATAGCTGGGCAGATATCGATAGTAGGTAGGGTCTGGGTTTGGTGCGTTAAAATAGCCCAATCGGCTCCTTGCATTGGACCCAAATTGATAGGCAACACCCAAATTCCAATCCAAGCTTTCCAGGTTTAATTTGTAGTTCAACAGGAACAGGGGTTCAAAAATGTCACGTTCCCTAGAGTTTCGAATTCGTCCGTCTTGGATGCCCCAATAGGGATTGTATTGATTCCCCATAAGCTGGAAAGCTTCTTCCGTAAGTGCCGAAGAACGGCCCCTTCGATTTCGCGCCAAAATGGAGGTAAGGATAATACTGTTCCTAGGATTAAATTGGTATTCCAAGGAGCCAAAAAAGGAGTAGGCGTCATACAATGTACCCTCTACAAATCCTTCTTTGGCCCATCTCCGAGAAGCGGAAAAGGTGTAGGCCAATCCCTTTTTTCCCAAACCTGAATTATACGTAGCCATCAGTCTACCTCTATAGGTTCGGTTGGATGCAGAACTGGACAAACGGATGCCCGACCTCATCCCAGACGGGCTTGTATCGATATTTGTGGTACCCAAAACCCCTCCAAAAGCATACGTGTTCTCCGTTAAGCCATAGGTATATTCCTGATTTCGGACCACATCATTGAGCCCGCCCCAATTGTTCCATTGCGGTCTTCCATCAAAAAATTTGTTCATGGGAATGCCATTGACCAAAACACTGCCGTTTTGGGAATCGTACCCCCGTACTTTAAAGAATGCCTGGCCAAAATCGAACGCAGCCCTATTCAGGAATATATCCTTGGTGGATTGCAATAATCCCAAGGCTCCCGAAACAGATTCTCCATCATCTAAAAGGTCACCATCCGTAAGAGTGATCAAGTTGTCCGTTTTTTCCCGTTCAATGTCTCTTTCCAATAGAATCTTACCCAAGTCAATGGTCTCGCCAGACAGATATATCGAAAAGCGTTTGGTAATAAAGTCCGGTGCGGAAATGGACAACAAAACATCCCCAGAATAATGAATCTCAAACTCAAAACTCCCGTCTTCATTCGTAAAAATTTCTTGGGATAGGGCTTCTGCTGAAATGATAGCATTGTGGATGGGTACATTTGTCCCCTTTTCTTGTACGCGTCCCATAATGGCAGTGTCCTGTTGTCCATATTGCAAATTGAAGCAACAGAACATAGCCAAGAACATGGCTGTTCTCATAGCCGTTGAGTAGGTTAATTAATAAAAAGGGGTTGTAATTGCCTTACAGGCTGCGCGATAATTTCACAATCTTACTTATTTTAGGGGCAAAATCAAAATAAAATGCGATTATTAATATGCCTACTTGTATTAATATCGACCTCACTTTATGGACAAACGTCCAAAATCTACACCCTAAGAACCATTGCGTTCTACAACGTTGAAAATCTGTTTGATACCGAGAACGACTCCCTCACTTTTGATGATGAACGCACACCCGAAGGAAGTTATCATTGGACCCATGAGCGGTATCTCCGAAAGATTGAACATGTTACAAAAGTGCTTTCCAAGATAGGGGAGGACACGTCCAAAACTTCACCGGATGTTATTGGATTATGTGAAGTGGAGAATAGAAAAGTTGTTGAAGATCTAATCCTACATCCCAATTTAAGGGACAAAGATTACGGAATTGTTCATTTTGATTCCCCTGATGCCCGTGGGATTGATGTGGCCCTGCTCTATAAAAAAGCTTCGTATCTGCCCAGTTCATTTAAAAGTCATCGGCTTTTGTTGTTTGATGACCTTGGCGAACGCGTTTATACCCGAGACCAATTGGTGGTTGGTGGACGTATGGATGGGGAGGATGTCTACTTTGTGGTGAACCATTGGCCGTCCCGAAGGGGCGGTGCTTCCAAAAGCAATCCCAAGCGGGTGCGGGCTGCACTGTTGAACAAGCGAATCATTGATTCCATCCAAAACCTGAACTGGAAGGCCAAGATTATTTGCATGGGTGATCTAAATGACGACCCAAGAGACAACAGTCTTAAAAGTATTTTGAAAACGAAGGGGAAAACCAAAGAACTGGACAGCTTGGACCTCTTTAATCCCATGGAACAATTGTACAAAAAGGGAATAGGTTCCTTGGCGTATCGCGATAAATGGAATTTGTTCGACCAATTTTTTATGACCGCCAATTTGGTCAATAATGAGAAACAAACCTTATCCTATTGGAAAGCGAGTATCTTCTCCCCTTCCTTTATGAGAACCAATGGCGGAAAATATAAAGGGTATCCCCTAAGAACATATTCTGGAGGAAGCTATACGGCGGGATATAGCGACCATTTTCCGGTGTATTTGTTTCTGATTAAAGAAAAAGAATGAGATTCCCGCCTTCGCGGGAATGACAGCCTTAACTAAACCACTGCCCCCATGGAATACGGCTAAGGATCAACAGCAACCCAAGGCCATAGAAAATGGTAATGGTCTTGAACTTTTTATCGCTTTCCATAAACTTTTTATGGCGAGACCACCCAATGGTGATCAAGGCAAGTGCAATAATGTTTGTGAACGGATGTTCCAAGGCCAGAAGACGAGCGGGAGCGTTCAATCCACCCATGCCCAAAGCCTGTATGGCCTTTAGGCCGTTTGCCGAAACAAAGTACAGAATAAGTCCAACCAAAAGCTGAATGTGACTTAAAATTAGCGCGAAAAGACTTATTCTAAGGTCCTTCTGCAAGGTAAAGTCCTTTTTGCCAAGCCAGCCCATGATAGCATTTACAACAGCAATGATGAGTACAGCCAATACAATGTAGGCAAGATACGAATGTAGGTTCTTGATAATTTCCATTTTGAGTGTAGTTTTTCGGTTTTAAAAATAACGAATTTGAAAATAAAAAAACCCTGCCGGTTGGCAGGGTTTCCTATATTTTTTTGAGATACAATTAAAAATCGTAACGCAGTGTAACGTTCCAGGTTCTTCCCCAACCAAAGTATCCTTGGTTGGAAACTGCAATACCTTCATAAAGCTCATCACCAGCTTCGGCAAAATTGGCCGTGGTCAATCTGGAGATATATTCTTTATCCAATACGTTGTTCATATTGGCCCTAATCTTTAGGTTCTTGGTTTTGTCAATTCCAACAGGAAGGTTAAAGGTAACCCCTGCATCCAACAAGCTGAAGGATGGCAGTTCCAGATTTTCCTTGATGGCCCCAACATCTGCATACAGGTTGTCATAGTATCTGAAATCAGAATCAATGGAGAACATGTTGGAAATTCTGTATGCAAAGCCAAGACCTCCAGAAAGCTGGGCAGCACCACCTACTTTACCTCCATCAATATCTTGGTTCTCGGTGCTAATTACGTTACGCTCTTCGTCTGTCACTTGGGTTACGGTCTCGCCTTTGTACTGCCAATCTCCTATAGAAGCGAAAGCATTAAGGCTAAGTCCGCTGCAAGGTCTTACTTTAGCATCCAACTCTATACCACTGTGCAACTGCTCTGCACCAAAGTTAGAAGTAAATGTAACCACATCGTCTACAACATCTGAACTGGTCACTACACGATCTTTCCATGAAGTGCGGTACAGGTTTATATTACCAGAAAAAATAGAGCTAGAGTATCCATAACCCGCTTCCAAACCAAAGATTTTCTCATTTTCGGTCAACGGATTTATTTGGTTGGTAAAGTTCAAATAAATGTTATCGTGATACGGTTGACGATTATAGTATCCTGTGTTGAAGTAAAAACTGTGTTGGTCAGTTGGGCTATAGCTGAATCCACCTTTTGCATTATATCCAAAGTTGTTCACTTTTTCTGAATCCACCCCTGGCTCTATTCCAGCAGGTAGTGGAGTTCCTGTCCATTGTGGAGAAGTACCATCGATCAAAGATTGATCAGCGTACTGGTATGGATCAAATCTTTGGTGATACTGATTGGATATTGACCCTTGGAAGAAAGCAGAAAACTGATCGGTAGCATACTCTAACTGCGTGAACAATCCTCCGTAAGAAATACGCTCATCATTGCTATAGGCAATTTTTTGGTCTTCTGGATAGCTGTTGAAAGCAGCAGCCCAACCTGATGGTCTGAATGACTCAGTAGCAATTACTTGCTTATACGTACCAAAAGTACCATAGGTTTCATGATTGTTGTTTTGATCTCTCAAACGAATATTTTCTTGCCATGAATTTAGGCCGTGGAAGTTAGAGACTACCCTGAAGTGTTTTCCATAATAGGTTCTTAGATCAAAACCTACGTTCCAAGTCAAATTATCAGATAATTGCTTTTCAAAGTTTGAAATCAACCCATACCAGTTGTGCAAGTTCATGGATGCTCTAGTAATATACCCTCCACCTGCAGCAAAATAGCCGCCGGCACCATTAGGTACACTGTTATTGAAAGCGTAGATAGCGTCATAGTCTATATAGCCATCATCTGTTCTAATTCGGTTACCACGATCTCCAGTACCTCCACCATTACCCCAAGAGGCATACAAAACCGTAGACAAACTAGTGGATGAATCAATGTTCCAGTCCCAGTTGAGGTTAGCAACAGGCTTGTGATAAAAGTTTCTCCTTTCAGTAAGGTATTGGCCATTATAAGTACCCCAGTTATTATTGTATCGCAATCCATATTCCAAATAGTCAGCAATAGGCTTGGTAAAGTTTTGGTCATGGAACTGAGGTGCCCCAGTAATCAAAAAGTTGAAGTTATGGCTGTCGTTTGGTGTGTATCCAACCGAAATGAAATAGGTCTGACCTTCACCAAAATTACCTTCATTATATCCATCTCCTTGCCAGTGCGAAAGCATTACACTCAATCCCCAACCCTTGTCAGAAATACCGGTGTTGTAGCCAGCAGAAGTTTTAATATAGTTGTTGTTGGCCACAGTGGCATATCCAAAGCCTCCTTCATTCATTTCAGTGGCTTTTGTCACAAAGTTCACTGTACCCCCTACAGAAGAAATAGCCAATTTTGAAGATCCCAAACCTCTTTGAATCTGTACTCCAGAGGCGATATCGTTCAATCCAGACCAGTTTGACCAGTACATCAATCCATCTTCCATACCATTGATAGGCTGACCGTTTAAAAGGAAAGCGGTATTGTCTTGGTCAAAACCACGCACTCTCATGTTGGTATCTCCAAATCCGCCTGACTGTCCTGATACATAAACAGAAGGGGTGTTTACCAAGGTCATGGTAACGTCTTGTGTGCCAATTTTTTCTTGAATGATCTTTACGGGAACGGAAGAAACCGCAATTGGGGTTTTTCTATCAGCAGCAAGGTCGATAATACCGGTACCCACCACTACTACTCCTTCCAATTCCTCGGCATCGGGCTGTAGGGTAATTGTCCCTACACTCCCAGTAGAACTAAAAGTAATGTTCTTCTTAACAAACCCAATATAAGAAACCACCAAAGTCCCGGAAGCTTGGTTGACTTCCAAGGTGAAGTTTCCATCAAAATCAGTAGAGGTACCAATGGAAGTACCCTTAACCACCACGCTAGCACCAGGGAGCGGGCCACCAAGCTCGCCGTCCACTACAGTACCAGTAATTGTTCCTTGTGAAAATGCCATTGCAGATACAAAAATCGCTACAATAGCCAAGTAGATTTTTTTCATTATTCAATGTTTAAGTGTTTAATTTGCCCTGCAAAAGTGCTGCATTTTTGACACTCAACGATTAAGTCAAGGTTAAAATGACACTTATACAGTTAACACAAAATTAACAAACAAAAACAGTTGACAAACAAATGTTTATGGTTTTTCTTAACAAATAAAAACCTACTTAATTAGCTCTTAAAAAATTGTAAAAGACGTAACGTAGAGCTATCATGCTTGCCAATTTCTGAATTTTCAATGTCGCTGAGAATAGTTTTGGCCAGTTGCTTGCCCAATTCCACGCCCCATTGATCGTAGCTAAAGATGTTCCAAATTACACCCTGAACGAAGATTTTGTGTTCATAAAGTGCAATCAATGCTCCCAGACTTTTGGGTGTAAGCTTGTTAATAAGTATGGTATTGGTGGGTTTATTGCCCTCAAATACTTTAAACGGAAGTAGGGACTTTTGCTCATTTTCTGACACACCCTGTGCTTCCAATTCTTTTTTGACCTCATCAACAGTTTTTCCATTCATCAATGCTTCGGTCTGTGCAAAAAAGTTGGCCATTAATTTGTTGTGATGGTCTACATCACCGTGCAAGGATTTTTTATATCCGATAAAATCTGTCGGTATCAATTTTGTGCCTTGATGGATCAATTGAAAGAAAGCATGTTGGGAATTGGTGCCCGGTTCTCCCCAAATAATGGTTCCGGTCTGGAGATCGACCCGGTTGCCTGCTCGGTCCACGCTTTTTCCATTACTCTCCATAATGCCCTGCTGCAAATAGGCCGAAAAACGATGCAAGTATTGGGTATAGGGAATAATGGCCTCGGTTTCGGCCCCATAAAAATTATTGTACCAAACACTTAACAAAGCCAAGACAACAGGAATGTTTTCTGAAAAGGGTGTTTCTTTAAAATGGGTGTCCATGGTATGTGCCCCTACCAAGAGGTCATCAAAATTTTGATATCCAACCGAAAGCGCTATGGATAAACCAACCGCACTCCAAAGCGAAAATCGCCCCCCGACCCAATCCCACATGGGGAACACATTATCATCGGCAATACCAAACTCCTCAATTTTTTCAAGGTTGGTGGAAACCGCCACAAAATGTTTGGCCACATCTTCTTGGGAAGCATTTTCCAAAAACCATTTTTTAATGGTGAGGGCATTGCTCAAGGTTTCTTGGGTTGTGAAGGATTTGGAGACAATAACAAATAAGGTAGTCTCTGGGTTGAGTTCTTTTAATACCTCGTGCACATGATCCCCATCAACATTGCTCACAAAGTGGGTCTTCAAGTGGTTCTGATAGAACTTTAGGGCTTCAGTCACCATTGCAGGGCCTAAATCCGATCCGCCGATGCCTATGTTGACAATATCGGTAAAGGCTTTTCCCGTAAATCCCTTTTTGTTTCCTAAAATCACCGCTTCGGAAAAGGATTTAATTTTTTCTTTTACTTGGTATACTTCTTCAACAACATTTTTGCCATCCACATGAACAACATCTCCTTTCTTTGCCCTGAGCGCAGTGTGAAGAACTGCCCTTCCTTCGGTTTGGTTGATCAAGTCTCCTCCGAAATATCCTTCCATGGCCTCCTTGAGTTTTACCTCTTCGGCCAAATCCAGCAAAAGCGAAAGGGTTTCTTCCGTGATTCGGTTTTTGGAATAATCCACGAAGAAATCGTTCCACTGAATACTGAACTTTTTGCCTCTGTTCTTGTCTTTGGCAAAGAGTTGTCTTAGGTGGGTGTCTTTATTTTCGGTGTAGTGTTTAGAAAGTTTTTTCCAAGCGTTGGTGGTTGTAGGGTTGATCTTGGGTAGGGCCATTACTGGTTATACGTTAATAGGTTCTCTTCTGGTTCTGGTGTTGGGTCCACAAATTCTATGCAATCCAATTGATCTCGCAATGGTTGAATGTATGCCAAATAGTCGGTACGCAACGAGTCTGCAATAGGTTCCGCAGCAGGAAGTTCTTCCCTAAATGGGTCTACTTGTCTTCCATATTTCCAAAAACGGTAACAAACGTGTGGGCCACCCGTATTTCCGGTCATTCCAACCCATCCTATCACATCGCCTTGACGTACAAAATCACCTCGCTTAACGTTTTGTGCCTTCATGTGAAGGTACTGGGTGCTGTACGTATCGTTATGTCTGATTTTTACATATTTACCATTTCCGCCCCTTCGGGTAGATTCGGTTACGGTACCATCAGCAGTGGCCACAATGGGAGTGCCAATGGGTGCAGCAAAATCGGTGCCTTTATGGGGTCTTACTTTATAACCGTAATAGGCAATTCTCCTTTTTAGATTATAGCGCGAGGATACTCTATATTTAAATTTAATTGGGGCACGCAAAAATGTGCTTCGTAGATTGTTCGCATCTTGATCAAAATATTCCAAGATATTGTTGGTGGAATCTGATATGTATGGGAAAGCATAGATGGTTTTACCCTTGTGCTCAAAATAGGCCGCCTTTACCGCGCCAATTCCCGCATAAATGGTATCATTGATATAGCGTTCCTCAAAAACCACCTTGAATTTGTCGCCTTTGTCCAATCGACCAAAATCAATGGTCCAGGCATAGATATCGGAAAGTGCAAAGGTAAGGTTGTAATCTACCCCCAACGTATCTATGGACATGGACAGGCTATGGTCTATAACGCCCCCTATTTCGCGCTCCACCAATTTTACTCTTTTTTTGCTCTTATACGCTTTGGTTGAATCGCGAAGGTCAACTACGGTATAATTGATCTTATCGTTTTGGTAAATGAACACTTCGGCAACTTCAGAGGTGTCTTTTGACTTTAAAATAAGGTAAGGTTTGCCTACTTGAATTTTTCTGACATCGAAGGTGTCACGATAGTTCTCCGAAATGGCTGCAATTTTTGGATAGTCTACCTTGTTCTTCAACATTAACTCCCCAAAGCTGTCCCCATTTCGTACCGTATCATGAACAACGGTATAATCTTCTAGGTTAAAGCCGTAATGCAACACAGGTGGTTTTTCTATGGTTTCCACCTTTGCCAACTCTTCATTTACAACAACCTTTTCTTCTTTACATGACACTAGAACCACCAGCGTCAAAATTGCCCCAAAAAATTTTTGCATGCTATTCTTGTTCCTTGTATTCCTTGTTTGCCGGATTAAATATATGGTCCACCCATTGTTTTCCCCATGTATCCAGCTCATTTTCTGAGTACAAAGTTGGGAAAAATATTATTTTCTGAAAACTGGGCGGTAAATACTGTTTCCAATTGGTGCCTCCAGTGGCATCAATCTCTTGGTTTCCCTTGGCCAGATATCTGTAAGCGGAACCCATATGCATTAGCGGCCAATTTACATTGGCGTTCATATCCAAATCTTTTAACGCCTTAATCAACTCTTTATTATTCCGAGATGTATCGGGCAATTGTAGATATTTTTGATATACAGTGCTTTCCTTAACCTGATTGGCAATGCGCAATAAACGAGGAGTGTATCGAATCTCAAATTGTTTGAGGGTCAAGGTCTTTTCTCCTGTGTCCTTATCAGTTGCTCCATTTTTCCAATAGATATGCTCAAAAAGTTCCTCAATACTATCTTTGGCCGAAAAATCATCGCGCTCTGTATGGTGCACCAAATTTTGCAAAGGGGTGGCATAGAGCTCTATCATCCGGTACTGTGCTGATTGAAATCCACTCGCAGGCAACAACGCCATTCGATATCGCAAAAACTGTTCCCGTTGCATTCCCTTAATCATTATGCTGAACGAAGAAATAAGGGCCTTGAAGTAGTTGTTGATCCTAGTTACTTTTTCAATAAAGAATTGGATGTCTTGTGAGCGGTCTTCTACAATCTGTTTTTGCTCATGGATGATCAATTTAAAATAGAGTTCGGTTATTTGGTGGTACATGATGAAGATTTCCTCATCGGGGAAATGGGTGCGGGGCACCTGAAGGCTCAGAAGGGTATCCAAATGTATGTAGTCCCAATAGGTAAGGTATCTCTGGTAGAGCAAACCATCCAGATAAGAGCTTAAGTCCTGACCCGAATTTTTGTACTTTTCCTCAAGCTTATTGATTTGGGACTCAATTCGCTCATCATTCTTCATCCAAACTAATCCATTATTATTTTAAACTGGTTTCGCAGTCCGTTGTACGCATCCAAATCCGCTTTCAACGACCCTACTGCCAAATCGGCTTTGATTCTTATCGGAATTTTGTTCAAATCGTTTGAAACCCAGAGGGTAAGGCTCTCTTTTTCTTTAAAAACACGACCCGACTGAACCAAAGGCCTAAATTTAAGACATTCCACCTTTCCAAACTTGGTTCTGAGCACTTCTTTTCCTAAATATTTCAATTTAAACTGAAAAACCCCGTCATCATCGAACAACATATCAAGATTAATGGATTGGCCTTCCTCAAATTCTTCCAGATTGTAATTGTTCCTCATAAAA
This sequence comes from Allomuricauda sp. ANG21, assembly GCF_040705235.1. Taxonomy (NCBI): domain Bacteria; kingdom Pseudomonadati; phylum Bacteroidota; class Flavobacteriia; order Flavobacteriales; family Flavobacteriaceae; genus Allomuricauda; species Allomuricauda sp. ANG21. The sequence continues at coordinate 184,557 of NZ_JBFCVT010000002.1, forward strand.
TAGGAAGCCGAGATAAGATCCTGAATTTTATTGTGCACCGGTATTCGCTGCTCGGTCCCATTCTTGTTATCCCTAAGAACGGCCATTTCCTCTTTATAGTTAAAGTCGATTTCGATATCCTTGGTATAGCCCCCTTCGTCTATCTTTCTCACAAATCTATAGGGTTTTCCATTCTTGCGGCCAAAGTAACTTTCATAGGTGTCATCGACCTTAAAGAAGATACTGGCAAATCCAGTAGTCTTTCCTTCGCCGACCACATGATATACCGGAATACTATCCAATGTATCGGAGGTAAGGTGTAGTGTGGCATAGCTTGCGTTCAAAAATCCGTAGTGAATTCTGAACTTTAGCCATTCACCTGACTTGTATGCTGGTTGGAACTTTTGCCCCAACACAGTTGCAGAAATAAGCAGGGTAAGTACAATCAATGTCTTTTTCATGACCTTTTTATTGCTATAAAATTAATAAAATCGCTCTCGGGGCTATGCGCTTTACATTTACTTAAACAAATCTTGTTCCAAAATATTATAATACAAAAAAAGCCCAGTCTTAAAACTGGGCTTTTCCTAAATAACCAACCAAACTTTAAATTATGAAAAACCAATACTTAAAGTTATAAGGGAACCACCCCTTATGTGATGTAAAGATACATTAAGCCTTTGTAGGAAAATAAGTTTTTAACGGACTTTAACTTAACTTCGATGAGATTGATGCTTTCCGTGCTGATTTTTGGCAGTTTATTAAGAAAAAATGGGGTTTCGTGAATATTTCCTTAACTAGAACCAATATCCAATACTAAAGAAAATACTGTCATTTTTTATCTCTGGGGTCCAAGAATAATAAATTTGGATTGGACCAATGAAAGACTCAAATCCATAGCCTAATCCATAGCCCGAAAAAGTGGGTTCACTGAACCAATCACCGGTTCTAAAAAGATCGTCATCCACATTGGCAAAATTTGCTGAAAACAATAAATGGTTCTTAGGGGCAAATCGGTAATCCAGCCTTCCGAATGCCTTTACAAAACTGTTCCCGGGCAGACTCAAAAAATCATACCCGAAAAAGGGCACAAAATTGTTTACAAAATCGTTCCCAAATCCACCCAGAACAAAATCAAAAGAGGTGACACCAGAGGTGCCAAATTTAACACCCCCTTCGGTCTCAACATTAAAACTTAAGTTGTGGGACAAGGGAATTACGGTACCCAACCTGGCCTTCCCCACGGAAAATTCTTTGAAATTCTCATTAAAATCCGAAGAGAAGAGATACAAATGAAAATCACTGTCAAAATACAGGCCTTTGGTTGGGAAGTATTTATCATCATAGGTGTCCAACGTAATTTTTCCGAAAGTGCTGAAGTAATTGGAATTTTCAAAATAGGTCCGCTCCGGCGGATTGGCCAACGACTCCTCGGCAACCTCACCTTCAAACTGGTTCAGGGTTCGGGTGCTGTATCGTAAAAGTTTATGCTCCGCCCCAATGGTAAAAGCAAATTCTTCTTGTAAAACGGTCTGAAGGTAAATCTGATTGGTTAAATCGGTAACATCCAAATTGATCTGCCGAATGTTGGGGTCATTTGGCACGTTAAAATTGGACTGAATCAATCCAAAGTCAATTTCCTCATCAAAATCCGTGAACTTGGAATTTACCCCAAAACTCCAATAATAGCCTTTGTCCAAATAGTACTGCATGTTGTACCGCACATGATCGCCCAAAATAAAATCAAATGAGGCCACATCATCCTTCATGAAAAAATTCTTTTTGGTGAGGTTGATGAGCGCCGCACTTTTGTAGAGATCATCGTAGTGCGCTGAAAGCTTCATGAACATCTTTGTTGGATTCTCTTTGAGCTTTAAAACCAAATCGGTTCCAAGGCCATTGGAGATCAGCTCATACCGGATAGCTTTAAAGTTCCCTGTGGCCGAAAGATTGTTCATTCCCTGTTTTAGGTCATCAAAAGAAATTTTTTCAGCCAAATTGAACCGCAATTTTCCTTTGATGTACCCCCGGGTATACTGATCATTTCCCCTAATAATCATCCGGTTAATGGTAAGGCTATCTATGGGCTGTACCCGTTTCTTGCTTACCCTCGGGTTACTTTGTCTTTGGGCCAAGTCCTGTAATTCCTGTTCTTTGGTCTTGGCGGCTTCCTCCCCGCTTTTTACGATTGCTTTGCTTCTGCCAAAGTCAATTACAGAAAAATCGTCAATCTCTGGTCGGATGTAGATATCGGTTTTGGCTGCCTTCTTTTTCATATCATTGACCGTCCTGTAATTGTTGATTTGAAGCAAAATTTCGGTGGCGGACATCAGTGATTCTCGTGTGGAGAGATTGTGCTGTACGTCCACCCCAATGATAACATCTGCTCCCATTGCCTGTATCTTGTCTATCGGATAGTTATTTACCACGCCACCATCAATTAAAATGTCCCCATCAATCTCCGATGGCTCAAAAAGTGATGGAAAGGTACCACTTGCCATAATGGCCTCGGGCAAATACCCCTGATCCAACATGACCTCTTCACCCGTTTCCACATTGGTGGCCACGCACAAAAACGGAATGGGCAATTTTTTAAAATCTTGAACGTCCTTCACATGGTAGAGCAATCGCACCAATTCATTATAGATGTTCTGCCCTCCAGAAATAGCTTGTGGAAAGGAAATACTGAAATTAGTGAACGGCAAGGCCAGTGCGTACCGCTCTGAATCCTCCTTTTCATAAAACGTCTTGGCACCCCTGGGCACGTTATCTTGGATGAGTTTAGTGAAATCGGTCACCCTAAAAATAGAGTCCAGCTCATGGGCGGAGTAGCCCGATGCATACAAAGCACCCACAATGGCTCCCATGCTTGTGCCTCCTATGTAATCTATTTTCACACCGGATTCCTCAATCACCTTAATGGCACCAATATGGGCGAGTCCCTTGGCACCACCACCACTGAGAACCAGCCCAACTTTGGGTGGAGCGTCACCTTTTGGAGTCTGGGACATGCCCAAAACCCCAGAAAAAATAAAGGCTATCGCGAAAAGAATTTTTTTTACACCCATGCTGTCAGTGAAAGGATTTATAAATCTTTTTTGCCTTTGCCATTCCCACAGACTCGGCCAGACTTTCTATTGTGGCTTCTTTAACACGCTTTACCGATTTAAAGTTTTTCAACAATTGCTCAGCGGTTTTTTTGCCGATGCCGTCAATGTTCTCCAATTCCGAACCAATGGCTCCCTTGCTCCTTTTGTTCCTGTGGTGGGTAATTCCAAACCGGTGAGCCTCATTCCGAAGCTGTTGGATGATTTTCAACGTCTCGGACCGCTTATCTAAATATAATGGAACTGAATCATTTGGAAAATAAATTTCCTCTAACCGCTTGGCAATACCAATAATGGCGATTTTTCCCCGCAGCCCAAGCGTCTCCAAACTTTTCAGTGCAGATGAAAGCTGGCCTTTGCCACCATCTATAACAATAAGCTGTGGAAGCGGCTCCTCCTCATTCAGCAATCTTTTATATCGTCTAAATACCACTTCTTCCATACTTGCAAAGTCATCCGGACCTTCCACGGTCTTTATGTTGAAATGCCGATAGTCCTTTTTGGATGGTTTACCGTTCTTAAAGACAACACAAGCGGCCACAGGGTTGCTTCCTTGGATGTTTGAATTGTCAAAACATTCAATATGTGTAGGCTCCTCTGATAGTCGCAAATCGGCTTTCATTTGTGCCATGATGCGTTTGGTATGCCTATCTGGGTCAACAATTTTTATTTGCTTTAACCTATCCTGTCGATAAAAACGGGCATTGCGTTCTGAAAGTTCCAAAATCCTGCGCTTATCTCCCAATTTGGGCAAGGTCACTTTTAAGGTATCCTCCACATCAACAGGAAAGGGTAGGTAAACTTCTTTGGACCGTGAATTGAACCGTTGTCTGATTTCTGTAATGGCCAATTGAAGGAGTTCTTCATCGGTTTCCTCCAATTTTTTCTTGATTTCCATGGTGTGGGACCGAACAATGGAACCGTGGGAGAGCTGTAAAAAATTGACATAGCCATGGGTCTCATCGGACACAATGCTGAAGACATCCACATTGTTGATTTTAGGGTTGACCACCGTTGATTTGGCCTGATAGTTTTCCAGCACATCAATTTTCTCTTTGATTCGTTGTGCCTTTTCAAACTCCATTTTTTCGGCATAAACATGCATCTGTTCCTTGAAAGCCTGCAACGAACTCCGTAAATTTCCCTTAATAATCTGACGGATATCCTCAATTTGCCCATGATATTCAGCTTCACTCTGAAAGCCCTCACAGGGACCCAAACAATTCCCTAAATGGTATTCCAGGCACACCTTGTACTTTCCTGCGGTGATTTTTTCTTCGGAGAGGTCATAATTGCAGGTCCGCAGAGGATAGAGGCTTTTTACTAAATCCAGCAATGTTCTCACCGTTTTCATGCTCGTGTAGGGCCCGTAATACTCGGAGCCATCCTTTATAAGTTTCCGGGTTGGAAAAACCCTGGGAAAACGTTCTTTTTTGATACAAATCCATGGGTAGGATTTATCGTCCTTGAGCATTACATTATATCTGGGCTTTAGCTTCTTAATCAAGTTGTTCTCCAAAAGAAGCGCATCAGACTCTGTGGCCACCACAATATGTTTTATATTATGGATTTTCTTCACCAAAACCCGGGTTTTTCCATACTCCTGTTTTTTATTGAAATAGGATGACACCCTTTTCTTAAGGTTCTTGGCTTTTCCTACATAGAGGATTTTTCCATCGGCATCGTAAAATTGATATACCCCTGGACTATTGGGCAGCACACTGATTTGAACATTGATGGATGGGTAGGACATAAATATTTCAGGAAATATTCCTTAATCGGCTTTTAACAAAGTTATGTTTTAATTGCAGTGTTTTTTGTTAAACTTGATGCTTTCTTGGTCTGATTTAACCGCTGGGGCGTTCCACTTTACCAATACCATTTATTTAGTTTAAGAGCCATATTCCAATCCTATTATCAAAAACTGGGGTTTTCTCCTAAAAAAACTATGGAAAACCTACAGTTTGATTTTTAGAGTGAATCTAAATTGTTAAACAATTGATAAAAATCATGCATTTCATCGATAAAAGGTGCATTTCATGGTGAATTTTAAAATTGCTTTACCTATATTTAACGGTATAAATACAATTCTATGGAAAACTATGTTATCGTTTTGGGAATGTATTTGATTTTGATGCTTTTCTTCAAAATCTTCTTCTCAGTATCAACTCGAGGAGAGTAGAACAGTATTGCCCCAAAACACAACCCCTAAAATCTTCAACATTATTTTAAATGTTGAAACATGAACTAAGAAAAAAGTACAAAAGTCTGAGAGCGAATCTTACTTCTTCGCAAGTCTCAGATTTAAGTATGGATTTAACGAATCATGTACTTCAAATCCCGGTTTGGGATTTTTTTTATTTCCATATCTTTTTGACCATTGAAGAAAATAAAGAAATAGACACCCTTCCGCTCATAACCCTCCTCCAAGGAAAAGATAAACATGTTGTGATTCCAAAAACACAGAAAAACTATACCTTGGAAAACTTTTTATTGACAGACAGTACCGTTATCAAAAAAAATAAATGGGGAATTCCTGAGCCTGTGGATGGGATTCCAATCCCAGAAACCAAAATTGACGTCGTCTTTGTACCCTTATTGGCGTTTGACCTACAGGGCAACCGTGTTGGGTACGGTAAAGGGTTTTATGATACTTTTTTGCGCAAATGCAGGGATGAAACCATAAAGATTGGACTTTCCTTGTTTGGGCCTGAGAAAGAATACATCACAGATGTACATGACAATGATGTGCAATTGAACTACTGTATTACCCCAGAAAAGATTTACGCATTTTGATCTACCACTTCCTGTGTATCTTCTGATTTTTTTGGAAAAGCCTTTTTATTGAAGACAATCAAAATGCCCACTCCGGTACTAATGGCAGTGTCCGCTATGTTAAAAACGGGCTCAAAAAAACGGAAGCGTTGCCCGCCAAAGGAAGGGACCCAATCGGGCCATGTGGTATCAATCAATGGAAAATAGAGCATATCCACTACTTTTCCATGAAACAAAGTTCCATAGGGTTCATTTGAAAAGAACGTGGACACCTGACCGTTGCTGTGGTCAAAAATTATCCCATAAAAGACAGAATCGATGATGTTCCCCAGAGCTCCTGCAAAAATGAGGGATACGGCCAAGATTAGTGTTCTAGGCGATTGTTTTTTAATGATGTCCCACAACCAATACCCAATCCCCAAAACAGCAAAAATCCGGAAAACGGTCAAAACAAGTTTCCCAATAGATTCAGAAATAGGCAATAAATCACTGAGTTTGGTACCCCAAGCTGCACCTTCATTCTCAATAAAAAGTATCTTGAACCAACCTAAAACGTCATGAGATTCGCCCAAAATAAAATGGGTCTTGATGTAGACCTTGCTAATTTGGTCCACAAGGAGGATCAATACAATGATTATGAGGGATTTTTTTAGATTCATGCCATTAAAAAGTGGTTGCAAAAATAGGTATATTATTTTGTTTTCCTAAGATGGATATTGCCCTGTACCGTCTTTAGGATATATTGGTTATTTCCGATTGGAATTTGATCGTTTTCCACGAGTCCGTAGGTGCTCTCAGCAAGGATGGTGCCGCTGTTCGCATTCACCCAAATATCTCCCTTTTGAGTGGTTACTTCCACGGTTTCCGAAACATTGTTCAACTCGCATCTGCCATCGGATAGTGTTACATCGAGATTTTGATACTTCCCCTCTACTTCCACATTGGTATTGGTTCCAAAAATGGAGACGTCTTTGTATTGGGGCACCGTAATCTGCAAAGCAATGGAAACCACTTTGTGTGCACTTAGTTTGTCATTGGGGTTGATGAAGTTGGGTTGAAACCCGGCACTGATTCGCACTGTAGTGCCATTTTCTTCGATGGAAATGAGCAAATCCTTGGCATATTCGCCCTCTATACTGGCCTCCACCTGAACTTCTTTGGTCCGGGCCGTTTGCAAATCAATCTGGTAACAATGTTGCGAATCTATTTGAATGGATTGTGTTCTTGGACCAATAAAGGCTTTCTTCACCAGTTTTTGTGCTTGCACGTGCACAAGAAAAAAAAGACCAACAACACAGAACAGTGGTTTCATAAACAAAAAACGCCCTGAGGCGTTTTTATTATTTCTGCATGTTCTTGGCCTCAATGCTCAATGTGGCATGCGGCACCAGCTTCAATCGCTCTTTATTGATGAGCTTTCCGGTAACACGGCATATTCCATAGGTCTTGTTCTCAATACGCAATAGTGCACTCTTTAAGTCGCGGATAAATTTCTCCTGACGAATGGCCAATTGCGTGTTGGCTTCCTTACTCATGGTCTCCGACCCTTCCTCAAAAGCCTTGAATGTTGGAGAGGTATCATCTGTACCATTGTTTCCATCATTCATATAGGCACTCTTTAAAAGGTCCAAATGGCTTTTTGCCTTTTCTATTTTTTCTTCGATTAAGACCCTAAACTCATTCAGGTCCTTATCTGAATATCTAACTTTTAGTTCTTCTGCCATTTTCTAATGTTTTTGAATAAACAATTTTGTATTCACTTCATCAAAGGCAACTGCAATGCCTTCATCCAGTTTCTCTTCGAAATTCAGCTGGGCTGTCAATGTTTCTGTTTTAATGTAATCTTCATTACTTGAAACCGCATTTTCAACCAAACCGTCCTTCAATATTTTTATGTCAATCTTATCAGTTACTTCAAACCCAGACTCCTTTCGGATGTTCTGAATCCGGCTCACCAATTCACGGGCAATTCCCTCTTTTCTTAACGTGTCATCAATGGTCACATCCAATGCAACGGTCAATGGTCCAGCACTGGCAACCAACCATCCCTCAATGTCTTGGGAACTGATGTCTACATCGGTTAACTGTAAATTAACGCTTTTATTTTCCAACTCTAGCATTAATTCCCCTTCTCTTTCTATTTTTTGGATATCCTCTTGCCCCAATTGACCAACAGCTGCGGCAATCGCCTTCATATCCTTACCAAATTTCGGCCCCAAAACCTTAAAGTTAGGTTTTATTTGCTTCACCAAAATACCCGAAGCATCATCCAATAGTTGAATTTCCTTGACATTTACTTCTGATTTTATCAACCCTGATACTGCTTCAATGTCCAATCGTTGCTCATCATCCAAAACGGGAATCATGATTTTTTGGAGTGGTTGGCGAACCTTAATTTTTTCTTTCTGACGGATGGACAACACCAAGGATGAAATCTTTTGGGCCAACTGCATCTTCCGCTCCAATTTCTTATTCACCAAGGAAGCATCAAAAACTGGGAATTCTGCCAAATGAACACTTTCAAAATCTTCTTTTTGTGTGGTGGCATTCAAATCCAAATACAAGCGATCCATAAAGAATGGCGCCACAGGAGCCGATAGTTTGGCCACTGTATTCAAACAGGTGTACAAGGTTTGGTAGGCGGATATTTTATCTTGCTGGTAATCGCCTTTCCAGAAACGTCTTCTGCTTAAACGAACATACCAGTTGCTCAGATTTTCCTGCACAAAATCAGAAATCATTCTACTTGCCCGGGTCGCTTCATAATCCGCATACGCCTCATCCACATTCTTAATCAAGGTGTGGAGTTCAGACAAAATCCATTGGTCAATTTCGGGCCTATCCTGCAAGGCAACATCAGCCTCAGAATAATCAAATTCATCAATATTGGCGTACAGTGCCATAAAGGAGTAGGTGTTGTACAAGGTTCCAAAGAACTTTCTTTTCACCTCAACAATCCCGTCAATGTCGAATTTAAGGTTATCCCACGGGTTGGCATTGGAAATCATGTACCAACGTGTGGCATCGGGACCATGTTCTGGCAATACCTCAAAAGGATCTACGGCGTTGCCCAATCGTTTGGACATTTTTTTGCCTTCTTTATCCAAAACCAATCCATTGGAGACCACATTTCTATAAGCTACGGAATCAAAAACCATGGTGGCAATGGCATGAAGCGTATAGAACCATCCACGGGTCTGGTCCACACCTTCAGCAATGAAGTTGGCCGGAAAAGCCACGCCCTCATCAATCAACTCCTTGTTTTCGAACGGATAATGCCATTGGGCATAGGGCATGGAACCACTATCAAACCAAACATCAATAAGGTCGGCCTCGCGTTTCATGGGTTGCCCGGATGGGGAAACCAAGGTAATCCCATCCACGATATTTTTGTGTAAGTCGATTTTGTCGTAATTCGCTTCGCTCATGTCTCCGGACACAAAATCAGCGAACACATCTTTTTCCAAAACTCCAGCATCAACGGCTTTGGCCATTTCATTCTTGAGTTCTTCCACAGAACCAATGATCATTTCCTCCTTGCCATCTTCGGTACGCCAAATGGGCAATGGAATACCCCAATACCGAGAACGAGAAAGGTTCCAATCGTTGGCGTTGGCCAGCCAGTTTCCAAACCGACCCTCACCGGTGGCTTTGGGCTTCCAGTTGATGCTCTGGTTCAATGCAAACATGCGGTCCTTAACGTCCGTCACTTTAATGAACCACGAGTTCAACGGATAGTATAAAATAGGTTTGTCCGTACGCCAGCAATTGGGATAACTGTGGACATACTTTTCAACCTTAAAGGCCTTGTTCTCTTCTTTTAGTTTGATGGCAATCTCAACGTCAACAGACTTTTCTGGTGCCTCACCATCATCATAATATTCGTTCTTTACATATTTGCCGCCAAACTCCTTCAACTCTGGTCTAAACCGTCCCTGAAGGTCCACCAAGGGAACAGGGTTGTTGTTTTCATCCAAAACCAACATGGGAGGAACTTCTGGCGTAGCCTGTTTGGCCACCAGGGCATCGTCTGCACCAAAGGTGGGTGCTGTGTGCACAATTCCTGTACCGTCTTCCGTAGTCACAAAATCGCCGGAAATCACCCGGAAAGCGTTTTCTGGATTTTGATACGGTTGCACGTAATCAATCAATTGCTCATACTGAATACCGACCAAATCCTTTCCTACAAAACTTTCGCCTATCAAAAATGGAATTTTTTTATCCCCTTCTTTAAAGGAGTTCAATTCTTCCTCTGTCTCGACCTTAGCGAACTTTCCGGAAAAATTATAGCTAACCAAGTTTTTGGCCACTACAACATTGATCGGCTCAAAAGTGTACTGGTTGAAAGTCTTGACCAGCGTATATTCAATTTTTGGGCCTACGGTCAAAGCTGTGTTGGATGGAAGCGTCCAAGGTGTGGTCGTCCATGCCAAAAAGTAAATGTTCCCATCCACATTTTTGAGAAAATCGGGAAGAGTTTCTTTCTTGGCTCTAAATTGGGCCGTAACCGTGGTATCGGTAACATCTTGATACGTCCCGGGCTGGTTTAGCTCGTGCGAGCTCAATCCCGTGCCCGCCTTTGGCGAATACGGCTGAATGGTGTAGCCTTTATACAGCAATCCTTTGTCATAAATCTGCTTCAGCAACCACCAGACAGATTCCATGTACTTGGATTTGTAGGTGATGTAGGGGTCATCCATATCAACCCAATACCCAATTTTTTCGGTCATTTCGTTCCAAACGTCCGTGTAGCGCATTACCGCTTTCTTACAGGCCGCGTTGTATTCTTCAACCGATATTTTTTTGCCAATATCCTCTTTTGTAATCCCGAGTTCTTTCTCTACACCAATTTCAATGGGCAGTCCGTGAGTATCCCAACCGGCTTTTCGCTTTACTTGATAGCCCTTCATGGTCTTGTAGCGAGGAAAAATATCCTTGATGGTACGGGCCATTACGTGGTGTATTCCGGGCATTCCATTTGCAGATGGCGGGCCTTCGTAGAAGACATAACTCTCCTTGCCCTCCCTTGTGGAAACACTCTTTTCAAAAATCTGTTTGTCCTTCCAAAAGTTTAGAACTTCTTCTGAAACCTTCGGCAAATCCAATCCCTTATATTCTGCAAACTTCATATATTCTGCTACTTCTTCTCGAATTCCAAGTTTGCAAAATTATGAATTTAGATGGAATTACACCCCTGGTTTTGGGTATTAGTATTTCCTTAATACCCTTAACCTAAATATGATATGCTTCAGATCATCGTTTACATTAAATTCACTATCTTGATTCTTCACTAACACTAAACCATTTAAAGAATGAAAAAAGTTGTAATGGCCGTAATGGCACTGTCTTTATCCCTTTCTGTAATGACCTCTTGCAAAGAGGCAGCGGATAAGGCCAAGGAAGCTTCTGAAGAGGCCAGCGAAACATTTGAGGAAGCAGGTCAGGACCTAAAGGAAGCCACCAATGATGCGGTTGACGCTGTTAAAAAAGCAGGGGATGAAGCCATGGAAATGGGTGAAAAAGCCGCAGATAGTATTAAAAAGGCCGGTGAAGAGGCCATGGAAAAAGTCAAAGAGGTCGGCGAGGATGCCAAAAAAACCATGGACAGTATTAAAATGTAAGAATACAAAGCTTGAAAAAAGGCAAGGAAATTCCTTGCCTTTTTTTGTTTTCTAGAAAACGTATCCCAATCCCAAAATAAGATTGGTTCCCGGCGCCACAATGCCTGATGAATATGTTCTATATCGCTGGTTGGTCATGTTCTCCAAGCCAACTGTAGCCTTTAAGGCATGGGAAATTTGGTATTGTGATCTAAAATTCAAGGTATACCAAGAGGGGGAAAACGGATTGCCATTGGCATCACTGGCATAAATATAACCTTTACTCTGCTCAGAAAGTGCTAAGTCATCATTAGTAACCTCCCCGTTGTAATTCACGAAAATATCTGCTTTCAATTTTTGATTCTGCCAAACTAAATGGGCATCACCAAAGGTGGGTGCGGCATGACGTGCAGGTGTATCGGTGCCATCGTCGTCCTCCTCAATACCTTCGGTAAGGGTCAAGTTTGATGAAAACGACCAATTTTCATCAAAAAAGGCTTCCATCCCAAATTCAAAACCATAGACATAGGCTTTAGCGGCATTCTGAATCGCTTGTACATTACTCAATTCCCCGTTGTACTCAATCTCGGTTTCACCATTAAAGCTGAAATCCCTTCGTACCAAAGCATCCACCAAGTAGGTATAATAGGCTGCGCCTTTTAAAACGAGTCTATCGCCAAAGTTTTTTCGGATTCCCAATTCGCCATTGTAGGCATATTCGGGTTCCAAATCTGGGTTGGGAACTACCACAGAACCGGGTTCTGAATCAAATATTTTTCCAATGTCATCAATGTTAGGTGCACGGAATCCCGTAGATCCGTTCAAGGTAATCTGCCAGTCGTCCCTGGGAAACCAACTAAATCCTACACTTCCAGTAAAGGCCCCGGTTACAATATCGGCCTCATCAAAAGGAAACGGGTAAAATGTTTTCTCAAACTCAGCATCCACCCAAACTTGGCTGTATCGAACCCCAGAAAGCAAGGTGAAATTGGGCTCTATTTGATATTCTCCGTTAATGTACCCGGCAAAAGTCTGCCAAGTGGCCCCATCTGGGTAGCGGGATGCGGTGCGTTCCGTTGCATTGGTTTCAATATTTTGCATGCTTCCTTTCGAGTTTACCTTGTTCAAAACATATTCGGCACCATAATAGAGATGAAGACCTCCCAATTTTTTGTTTTCAAAGTCCAAATTCATGGAGAGGGCATCGACTTTCTCCTTTGTAGAAAAAAGTTCCACATCGCCAAATCCTCGGTCATACCTGCTCTCCTCAAAAAACTGATAGGCAGTGGTAAGTTTTACGCGATCGTAAAATTTGCTATTCCCTTTTTTGGTAATCTGAAAGTTTCCCATGAACCATTTTTGGGGGCCATAGTACCATTCAGCGGAGCGAAGCCCCTGTCCGTCACTTGTAGGCCGAATCAACCGGTCATACCTTGGAAAATCTGAGGTCTCGGAATAGTACAATCCCAGATTATAATTCCAGGTATCGTTGGGCCGATATGCAAACTTTTGAAGGAAGTTCACTTGATCGTATCCTGTTGAAATCTGCTTTTTGGGATTATCATTGGGCACCAAAACATCCATTCCATTTTGTTGAATGACATAATTGTTCCGTAGATACGAATCTGGCCCATGCTCTCCCATTTTTAAATCATCAAAATTATTATAGGTAAAACTGGTATGGGAAGCCCACTTTTTTTGTCCAAAATTGAACTCTGCATGAGTGGTACTTTCGTTGTTGGCCGAAGCAAATCTATAGTCTGTCTTTCCCGAAAAAGCCAAGCTATCCGTAAAAGAAAAATGGGGTTTTTGAGTGTAGAAATTCATTACCCCACCAATAGCATCACTACCATAAATAACAGAACCGGGGCCAAATATAATTTCGGTCTTATTCACGGTAAAGGGGTCTATGGAAATCACATTTTGAAGGTTCCCACCTCTAAAAATGGCGTTGTTCATCCGAACACCATCAACGGACAACAACAATCTATTGGTGGCAAAACCACGAATCATGGGGCTTCCCCCACCCAATTGACTTTTTTGCACAAAAACCTTTCCGCTGTTTTGTAATAGATCTGCTGAAGTTTGCGGGGCGGTAAAGGAAATACTTCGGGCATCTATGGTCTCGATTTTTTGGGGAACGTTCTTCTTTTGTTGCTCCCATTTGGAAACGGACAAAACCACTTCCTCCAGTTCTTCAGACCTTAAATAAAGGTAAACCCTATTTCCTTTTTTTGCGATTTGTGATTTTGTGGTAGCATAAATCTCATAGCTCAGGTGTTGAAAGGTAATCCGTTCATTGGGATTAAAAATTCCCAAATCACTCTTTCCATTAAAGTCGGTAACCGTGATCTTGGACTTGTCCCTGTTAAAAATGGCCAAATTGGAAATGGGCACTCCTGAATCGGCATCCAGAACAGTTACTTCTTGGGCGAAAAGCGAAAAGGAAATAAATAAAAAAAATAAGGCTACGGTTGGTTTAAACATGTTATTGAAAAACGGCATTTAATACAGCAAGAGACTTTGGTTCCCTAAATCCATGCACATGCAACCGGAAATAAAGAATGACCATTTTTAAGAGTTCCCGCCTATTTGACTTAGTTAGTTGTTTCGTGTGTAATACATCAAAATCCGTGCCTAAAAACCCCTTGAAATCGTTCAATAATTCATTCTGAATCAGCGGGTTGAGCGACGGTGTTTTGCAAAAACTTCCTTCCTGAAGATCAAAAAAAGGCGCGTTTTGGAATGAAGTATCTGGGTAGAAGCCCAAATATTTGGTGAGATTCAACAAAAATAGAAGGTGAAAATTGGAATTCGTTGGATGTTCGTCCAACCAAAGCAACGCGTATTCCAAATAATTGAAAAGACTTTTATCCTGTTCCTCTTCATGGATGCTATTGCCCAGCATTTCAGCCAAAAAAAGAACAATGCTGTTTTTTACAATATCCGTATGGAGGGTCTTGTAAGGTACGGCCACCTTCACTTCTCGAATGCTTTCCAATGTGCCTTTGTTCTTATGGTACGCTAGAATTTCTAACTGCATGAGTGGCTGAAAATACCCAGGTTTCAATTTTCCTTTTTTGGACCCCATAACACCTTTCAACAAGTAAGATTTTAATCCATCTGAAGCCGTAAGTGCCTTAACAATAAGGCTGGTGTCGCCATATTTTAAAGAGGAAAGCACTATGGCCTTGGTGGTCACTTGCATAGGGTACAAAAAAAGGCAGTTACAGAAAGGGGTAAAAATAAGCACTCCTTCCGGTAACTGCCAACCAAAAACTCTGGTTGATTATAAGAATTATATCACTCCTTGGGCTAACATGGCGTCTGCCACCTTAACGAAACCAGCTATATTAGCTCCTTTTACGTAGTTGCAATAGCCGTCTTCTTCTTTTCCATATTCGATACAGGCATCATGAATATCACCCATGATTCCCTTTAATCTCTCATCTACTTCCTCTCTGGTCCAGCTAATGCGAAGTGAGTTCTGTGACATCTCCAAACCTGATGTGGCAACACCTCCGGCGTTTGAAGCCTTCCCGGGCGCGAACAGTATTTTGGCATCGTGAAATGCATGGATGGCCTCTGGGGTTGAAGGCATGTTGGCGCCTTCTGCCACAGCTATACATCCATTTTTGATCAATGCTGCTGCTGCATCTCCATCCAACTCGTTTTGGGTGGCACAGGGCAGAGCAATATCACAAGCCACTTTCCATGGCGTTTCTCCTTTGTGGAATTCTGCCGATGGGTATTTATCCACATATTCGGAAATCCTACCTCTTCTGTTATTCTTCAAATCCATGACAAAGGCCAGCTTTTCTTCGTCAATGCCGTCTTTGTCATAGATAAATCCGGCAGAATCGGAAAGTGTCAATACCTTACCTCCAAGGTGTAATACCTTTTCGGCTGCGTATTGCGCCACATTACCTGAACCTGAAATTACGACTTTTTTGTCTTTGAAGGTTTCATTTTTGGTCTTTAACATGCTGTCTGCGAAGTACACAGTGCCGTATCCGGTAGCTTCAGGACGAATCAAAGAACCTCCCCAAGAAAGTCCTTTCCCTGTCAATACTCCGGTAAACTCATTGCGAATTTTTTTGTACATCCCAAAAAGGAAACCAATTTCGCGGGCGCCTACGCCAATATCCCCAGCTGGAATATCGGTGTTTGGACCAATATGCCGGCACAGTTCTGTCATGAAAGCGTGGCAAAAACGCATGATTTCATCGTCGGAT
This sequence comes from Allomuricauda sp. ANG21, assembly GCF_040705235.1. NCBI lineage: Bacteria > Pseudomonadati > Bacteroidota > Flavobacteriia > Flavobacteriales > Flavobacteriaceae > Allomuricauda > Allomuricauda sp. ANG21. The sequence goes on from NZ_JBFCVT010000002.1 coordinate 200,253, forward strand.
TTCCCTTTTGGATCAAAATCGGAACCTCCTTTTCCACCGCCCATGGGCAGCGTGGTCAAGCTGTTTTTAAAGACCTGTTCAAAGGCCAAGAACTTCAATACACTGGCGTTCACGGTAGGGTGAAAACGAAGACCACCTTTGTACGGTCCAATGGCTGAGTTCATCTGTACGCGATAACCACGGTTTACATGGATCTCACCATCATCATCTATCCATGCCACCCGAAATGAAATCAATCGTTCGGGTTCCACCATACGCAAAAGGATATTCTTTCCGTTGTAAATATCTTGTTGGGCGATGTACGGAATTACAGTTTCGGCAACTTCTTGAACCGCTTGGATGAATTCTGGTTCATGACCATTTCTGGTCTTGACCTCATCCATAAATGCTTTAATTTTTTGTTCCATATAAGGATTGTTATTTTGTTGTTTCTGCAACTTTAAAAAGCCACAGTTTTATTGAATCTTGAATTTGAACGCAAAATTATGATATTTACACAATTCAAATGGGCTTTTTTTAAAAATTTTTCAATTTCCTAACCTATGGCCTGCTCCAAATCGGCGGTCAAATCGGCGGCATCTTCAATACCCACGCTCAAACGAATCAAGGCATCCACCACGCCACTTTTTTCACGTTCTTCTTTGGGGATACTCGCATGCGTCATACTTGCCGGATGACCCGCCAAACTTTCCACACCTCCCAATGACTCGGCCAGAGTGAAAACTTTGAGTTTTTCCACAATTTTAATAGCTTCTTCATAACTGCTCCCCTTGGGCACAAAGGATATCATTCCACCAAAACCGCCCATCTGACTTTTGGCTATGTCGTGGTTTGGGTGCGACTCAAATCCAGGCCAATAGACTTTCTCAATTTTAGGGTGTTTTGCCAAATAGTTGGCTATGGCTTCCCCATTATCGCAATGGCGCTGCATACGCACATGAAGCGTTTTTATACCACGGAGTGTTAAAAAGCTATCCATGGGTCCACACACGGCACCACTGGCGTTCTGAATGAAATAGAGTTTATCCGCCAGTTCCTTATCCTTCACTACCAAGGCTCCGACCACAAGATCACTGTGTCCTCCCAAATATTTGGTGGCCGAGTGCATTACTATGTCAGCACCTAATTCCAAGGGTCTTTGCAAATAGGGTGTTGCAAACGTATTATCCACAGCCAACAACAGCTTATGTTTTTTGGCCAAAGCAGATGCTGCCTTTATATCGATGATGTTCATCATGGGATTGGTTGGTGTCTCTACCCAAATCAGCTTAGTTTTGGAGTTGATGTGAGCTTCAATGGCATCCATGTCCTGCATCCCGATAAAATGAAACTTTATGCCATATTTTTCAAAAACCTGTTTGAAAAGTCGGTAACTGCCTCCGTATAAATCATTGGTGGAGACCACTTCATCACCAGGCTGCAATAGTTTTATCACCGCATCGATGGCCGATAACCCACTGGCGAAAGCCAACCCATATGTCCCACTTTCTATACTAGCCAAAGCATTCTCCAAAGCGGTTCGGGTAGGGTTGGCACTTCGTGAGTACTCAAATCCCTTATGTCCGCCCGGAGTGGTCTGGGCATAGGTTGAGGTTTGATAAATGGGGGGCATAACGGCTCCGTACGCTTTGTCTGGATGCTGCCCACCGTGAATGGTCTTGCTGTTGAATCGTAATTCTTTTTTGCTCATTTTCTTAGGATCTTCATACAAATGTATTGCTATCTTTCGGAGTTTTCAATGAAGTCTTATTTTTGGGAACCCTAAAACCTCACTCATGAAAAAGTATTTCGGCCTACTTTTAATCCTCTGGATTCCTTTTGGTTGTGAAACCGAACAGAAACTTACTTTTGAGCCGCTCGAATTGCACGGGGAATCCTGTGGGAATTGTCCTGAAATCACAATAGCCCTTCCACATGCCCTGGATGATTCCAATGTGGCCACCGCCATAAACCGAAGTTTACGGGAAGAGGTGATTGCTTTGCTATCTTTCAGCGATAACGAAGACATTGAGAATGTTGACCAGGCCATGGCATCATTTACTGAAAGTTATAAAGAACTGAAGACCAAGTTCACTGACGAAATAGGGTGGGAAGCGAAAATCAATGGTGAGGTTATCTATGAGGATGAGCATTTGGTCACCATTGTGGTGAACTCTTATACCTTTACGGGTGGTGCACACGGCTATGGTTCCACAAGTTATCTCAATTTTGATAAAGCAAAAGGCGCCGAGCTGGAAAACTGGGAACTTTTTGATGACCTTGAAGGATTTGAAAAGTTTGCGGAAGCTAAGTTCAGGATTCAGGAGAAAATTCCCCAAGATGGCAACATCAATGCCACAGGTTTTATGTTCGAGGGTGATGCATTTCATTTATCCAACAATATTGGCTATACGAAAGATGGGGTGCAGTTGATCTACAACCAATATGAGGTCGCCTCCTATGCAGATGGACCCATCATCCTAACGCTTCCTTATGCTGAGGTCAATCTTTTTTTGAAGCGTAAGGTGAAATCCTAAAAGAGAATTGTGCCAACTCACTTCAAATAATACCGAATACCAACCCCCAACAACAGTGTGGTATCATTGAGGTCGCTGTTAAAATGGTAAAAACCGTTTATCGGAACAATCAAGGAAAAGGCATCAGAAATAAAGAAATCCATTTCAAAAGAAGCGTAGCCCCCATAAATAAAACTGCTTTCGGCGGAAAGGGCATTAAAAGCAAATTCGGTTTCCCCGTTATTGATGTATTTATACCCCACGGAGGGCCCTCCTCCAAAATAAAAGAAGAAGCCTTTTTTGGGCGAGGTCAGTATTGTCGTAAAATACCCCAGACTAAACAAATAATCATGGTAGGGAAACTCAACACCGGAATTGGGCTGCTCATTAGAAAAAGTGGCCGCCATTGCTACTTGAAGATAATCGGTGGTGCTATGGGTATAATTCAAGCTAGCTTGAACACCATATCCATCGGTTTTGTAGGTTGGCACAACCCCAACCGATAAGTTGCCGCGTTGGGAATGCATTTGCTGAATAGGAATTACGAACAAGGCCCAGAGGCCCAAATAGATTAAGTAGGTCTTTCGCATTTTGGTTACGATTTGGAATTAAAGAAACCTGTATTATCAATTTGGGGTACTGCGCAATCGCATTTATACATTCAAAGATACAAAATGGGGAATATTCAACTAATGTGAAGTTTTGTCTAAGTATGAATTAAAAATCATGATGTTGAATTTGCACTCTCATAACGCGAATTGATTCAATTTTAACTTCCTTTGTGCCTTAGAACATGATCATGAAAAAGATTTACCACTTGGGCAGTTGCTCTACCTGCCAACGCATCTTAAAAGAATTAGAGCCATTGGACGGTGTTCAATTGCAAGAAATAAAGTCAGAAGCAATGACTCCGAAGCAATTGGAGGAAATGGCATCCCTTGCCGGTGGATACGAACCTTTGTTCAGCAAAAGGGCCATGTTGTACCGCCAAAAAGGATTGCATGAAAAACAACTTTCCGAGAATGATTACAAGGAACTCATACTTGAGCATTATACCTTTTTAAAGCGACCTGTTATTTTGGTTGACGGACAGATTTTTATTGGAAACTCCAAAAAAGTGGTCCAGGCCGCAAAAGAGGCCCTTCACGGATGAACAAAAGAACACTGGCCATTTTGGCTGCCTTGGGTGCCACTGCAATTTATGGCGTAAACCATACTATTGCTAAAGGTGCCATGCCCCATTATGTTGGGCCCTTTGCCTTCATTATGTTGCGGGTGGGAGGGGCTACGCTCTTATTTTGGTTGATCTCCTTTTTTGGACCCAAAGAAAAATTGGAGAAAAAAGACTGGGGCCGTATTCTTGCCTGTGCTTTTTTGGGAATGGTGATCAATATGTTGGCTTTTTTTAAAGGGCTACAGCTTTCCACACCTATAAATAGTGCGGTTTTGGTAACCATTACCCCAATTATTGTGGTGATTCTATCGGCCTTATTCCTCAGTGAGCGTATTACTATGAACAAAGGTTTGGGAATTTTTTTAGGCTTTATTGGCGCTTTGGGTCTTATTCTTTTTGGAGCTGAAGTGAGGCAGGATGCCCCCAATATTCCCTTTGGGAATTTTTTGTTCATTTTGAACGCCACCTGCTATGGATCGTATCTTATTTTGGTAAAAAAACTATTGGAAAAGTACCATCCCTTCAATCTAATGAAGTGGTTGTTCAGTCTGGCCTTTATTATGAATTTCCCCATAACCTTGCCCGAGTTTTTGGAAATACAATGGACCACCATGCCCCTTTGGGTCTACGGCTCAATAGCCTTTGTGGTTATCGGCACAACCTTTATGACCTATTTGTTCAATGTTTTTGCCCTAACGCAGCTTAAAGCTTCAACTGTAGGAGCGTTTATTTACATCCAACCCCTCATTGGCATCTTGTTTGCCCTATTTGCAGGCAAGGACCATCTTACCTTAATCAAGATTTTAGCCACTTGTCTGGTGCTATTGGGGGTATATTTGGCGGGGAAAAGACCTAAGGCGGGAGCCTGACCCAAAGATTCTTCCACACTTTCTTATTCGTCAACCTGTATGGGTTGTTCATCAATTGGCAGGACAAAACTCCATTTTTGAAAGCTAGATTACAGCTCTAATTGAACGAATCAAGACATCATGAATTTATTAATTTCTGGAATTGTAACTGGCATTCTCCTATTTTTGGCACTGCTTTGGGTTGAAAAAAAATTGATGAAGGCTTTTGAAATAAATCCACTGCTGGAATTAGGATTACTATATCTTGGTTTTCATTTGCTCCCAGATTTGGCAAATGATTTTCTTCCAGCTTCTTGGAGTATAAAGCAAATTGACACACCCTTTCAACTTATGGGTTCGCTAGGTTTTCTCCTACGTTTAAACAAACCTACAATGTCTATGGTAGATGTTGCGTTTGCCGTTTTTATATTGTGCATATTAATTCGCTTCGTTTACGTAATTGGAGGTAAAAAAACTATGTGGGGGAAGTTGGGCAATAAAGAGAACAAGGATACCATATGACCAATACTCCGCATTTCTATCAAATAGGTCGGATCAGAAAAAAGCTGATAGAGGCTAAACAGATTGATAAAGATTGCTTGGTCTTTGGAGCAGCAGCCCACAAATATAAACTTCATCCTCCGGCCACTACCGTACAAGTAGAAGCTTTTGAAGTAACTCACGGGATTCAGCTACCAGATTGTTACCGTGCTTTTGTATTACAGGTTGGAAATGGAGGAATATCTTATCAAAACTCTGGAGCTGGTCCCTATTACGGAATCTACCCCCTCGGAAATCATTTGGACACATTGGTCTACGGAAACCCAAAAACATTTCTAAAAAATGACTGCCTACTTTCCCCTAAAATGACGGATTCAGAATGGGGAAACCTAACTAAAGCTTTAGATCAGGATAATCTTTCAGATGAAACCTATTATAACGAATTTTCCAAAGTCTACGGTGGAATCTTGCCTTTGGGCTCGCAAGGATGTACTTATGTTCATGGACTTGTTTTGAACGGGCCACACAAAGGCAAAGTCGTAAATCTAGAAATGTCTGCGGACCAAAAACCCTCCTTTGCCCCGGACACTAGTTTTTTGGACTGGTACGAGCATTGGCTAGATGAAATTATTTCTGGAAAGCTGATTAAAAAAACGCCAAGTTGGTTTGGCTATCCCTAAAGATCTTTAGGAACTTGAACAAACTTCCGGGTATCAGCCTTGGTCAAGGTCTTAAAATCTTCAGTTCTTTCCATTTTTTCGAACGCTTCTAGGAATTGTTCGGGCAGACCTACGAGTTTTCGCTCTCTCAAATCAATCCAAGCCCCCATCATTTGACATCGAGCAAAATTTTTGCCATTGCTGTCGTAAAAATTATGTTCAAACTCAAAGAACATCCCATCTGCGCTCATTCCTTTAAATCCCAAGGAAACTTTTATAGGTTTTCCGGCAAAGACCTCCTTAAAATAATACATGTGCTCATAGAAGACCACAGGACCTATATTGTGTTCGGCCATGCTTTTTTGGTTAAAGCCAAGCTGGCCCAGATACGCCATCCGGGTATGGCTCATAAAGTTGATATAGGCCGAGTTGGCCAAATGGCGATTGGCGTCCAAATCGCTCCATCGAATCTCAAATTCTTTAAAAAACATAGTGGTAATTTGTTATGCATGCATAATAGATGGCAAAAATACCATAGTTTTATAAACTGATTTCAATGAAGTACCATTAATAATTCTATTTTTAAACATAGTTTAACACAAAGTCCATGAGCCAAAAAGCTGAATTTATCAAAGACCTTTCACTACCCGCAATAGCTGCACCCATGTTTCTTATTTCTGGTCCGAAATTGGTCGTGGAATGTTGCAAAAATGGCATTGTTGGCACCTTTCCCGCTCTTAACCAGCGCACCAGCGAAGGGTTCGAGGAATGGCTCATACAAATTAAAACAGAGCTGCAACAATTTGAAAAAGAAACGGGCAAAAAGGCCGCTCCTTTTGGGGTAAACCTGATTGTACATCCCACCAACCCTAGATTGGAAGCCGATGTAAAACTATGCATAAAGCATAAGGTTCCCCTAGTGATTACTTCACTCGGTGCGGTAAGTATGGTAGTGGATGCCATACACAGCTATGGCGGATTGGTATTCCATGACATCATTAAAAAAAGACATGCCGAAAAAGCGGCAGAAGCAGGGGTGGATGGTTTAATTCTAGTCTCAGCCGGTGCCGGCGGGCACGCGGGAAACATCAATCCCATGAGTTTGGTCACCGAAGTGAAAAAAATCTTCAACAAGACCATAATTCTTTCCGGATGCATAAGCACCGGACGGGACATTGCCTCAGCCATGCAAATGGGTGCAGATTTGGCCTATATGGGAACCCGTTTCATTAACACCGAAGAGAGCAAAGCCACGGACGAATATCGAAAAATGATCATTGAGGCAGGGGCCAATGATGTGGTCTACACCGCAGCCATTTCTGGAGTACATGCCAATTTTTTAGCTGCCAGCCTAAACGCTGCCGGAATTTCCGAGGAAGATTTAAAGAAAGACCATAAAATCGATTTTGGAAAAGAACTCGATACCGAAGCCAAGGCTTGGAAAACCATTTGGTCCGCTGGTCAAGGGGTTACGGCCATTGACAATGTTTTACCTATTTCCACATTGGTTGCGCAGCTTAAAGCTGAATTTAAAATTGCTGTAGAGGAACAATGCCAATTACTAAAGACCTTTCCTAAGGAATAATTCCTTAATTGCTTTGCAATGCCTTTGGTTACGTCAACTTATTCACCACCGCTCTTTTTTAAAAATGGTCATTTTGCCACTATTTACTGTGGCCTTTTCAGAAAAGTCAATGGGGCTTTCCAAAAAAGGGAGCGTTTACCATTGTCTGATGGAGATTTTTTGGATTTGGATTGGAGTGATTCCATAATACCTTCAAAAAAATTGGTCATCTTGCTCCATGGTTTGGAAGGCGATGGTCAACGACCCTACATAACAGGAAGTGCCAAGCTCTTCAATCAAAATGGATATGATGCCTGTGCTGTAAATTATCGAGGGTGTAGCGGTGAGACCAATTCCTTGTATCGTTCCTACCATTCCGGCGTTACGGAAGATCTAAAAGAAGTTATCGACCACATATTGAAATCCAAGGATTATTCGGAAATCTATATCAAAGGCTTCAGTTTGGGCGGCAACCTGGCGTTGAAATATTTGGGAGAGGACTCCGCCGTCCCAAAGGAAATAAAAGGGGCCGTGGCCGTTTCCGTGCCCTGCAATCTGCACAGTTCTTGTCAGCAATTGCTAACATTCAACAATATCCTATATGCCATTCGGTTTAAGGGAAACCTGATTGCAAAGCTTAGGGAAAAACAAGAATTGTTTCCTGACCTCATCACTGATTCTGACATCAAAAAAATAAAAAACCTAAAGGATTTTGATGATATCTACACCAGTAAGGCCCATAACTTTAAAGACGCCCTGGATTATTACACCCAATGCAGTTCCCTCCAATTTTTGCCTAATATAAAAGCGCCTTCACTTATCATAAACGCATTGGACGATTCTTTTTTGGGCCCAGAATGTTATCCTTTTTCTGAAGCGCAGCAAAATCCAAATCTGTATTTGGAAACTCCAAAACATGGTGGGCATGTAGGTTTTTGGGGGAAGCACAACATCACCTATACAGAGAAAAAAGCATTGGATTTTTTCAACCAGTTACTCTAATAATGGTTATAAATGCAACAAAGGAACGAGGTAGTGCAAAAACCGCTATAAAATTAGTCGTCAATTACCTATCTTAGTAGCTGCATTAACACAAACTACAACAGAATTGATCAAGATGAAAAAATTACTCCTTTTTATTGCATTGGGAGCCTTTGTGGCCAGCTGCGGCGGAAAAAAAGAAGAGAAGAAGGACGACGGCTTTGAAGTGAGCCGCACCAAAACCGAAGAGACAAATGCCAAAGCCAGTGAAGGAGTTCCCGTGGATTTGGATAATAAGGGCGTTGGTCCTATTGAAGATTTGACGTTCCCAGATACTATTGATGAAGAAATGGCTGCCCGCGGAAAGGCCAAATTCGATGCCATCTGTGTGGCCTGCCATATGGTGGATAAACGTATGATTGGTCCTGCCATGAAAGGAGTTTATGAGCGAAGAAGTCCGGAATGGGTCATGAACATGATCTTGAACCCCGATGGAATGCTCAAAGAGGACCCCATAGCAAAAGCCTTATTGAAAGAATATAATAATGCTATTATGCTCAACCAGAACCTTACCGAAGATGAGGCAAGGGACGTGGCCGAGTACCTAAGAACATTATAACAATCAACCATACATCTTTGAAATGCTGTTGTTTTTCTTGAAAGGCAACAGCATTTTTGTTTATACCGATCATGGATTTAGCAACAAACAAAAACAATGCAATGGCCTTCTATAAAATGGCCTATGAAGGAAGCCCACGAGAAGCCGTTGAAAAATTTGTTGGGGATGTCTACATTCAACACAACCCAGATGTTGCAGATGGCAAAGAAGGATTTATCTCCTATTTTGAGAAAATGCAACGAGAATACCCCAACAAATCCATAGCTTTTGTAAGGTGTATCGCCGAAGGTAATTTGGTTGCCCTTCATACACATCAAACTTGGCCCCAAAATGATGAATATGTAACTATGGATTTTTTTCGCTTTGATGACAACGGGAAGATCTGTGAGCACTGGGATGCCATTCAACAAATACCAAAAACAGCAGCACACGCCAATAAAATGTATTGATTATGAAAAAATATGTTCTATCCCTAATCCTCATCCTTCTGGCCATATCCCTTTCCAATGGCCAAGACCTTAATGGCGCATGGCAGTCAACAGTTACGAATAATGAAGGTGTTTCGGTGCAATTTGTGGCCATTGTTTCTGGTGATTATTTTTCCCAAGCCTTTTTTGAAAAAGAAAACGGTAAGTTCATGGGCACCATGGGCGGAGCCTTGTCCCTTAAAAATGGATCGCTTACCTATACCTTGGAATTTGCCTCTTTCGACCCCGATTTAGTGGGAACCTCAGATAGTCTTCCTTACAGGCTTGATGGAAACAAGCTATATGTAGATGACAAAACATGGACTCGATTGGATGATGGTTCTCCCAGCAATCTTGCTGGAGCGTGGTTGATATCTGGACGCAAGCGCGATGGCCAAATTGTAAAAAGAGATACCTCCGGACCACGAAAGACCATGAAAATACTTTCCGGAACACGCTTCCAATGGATTGCCTTCAATACCGAAACCAAAGAGTTTATGGGAACCGGTGGTGGCACCTATACCACAACCAATGGAAAATACACTGAAAATATTGGTTTCTTTTCTCGGGATGACTCACGGGTGGGGGCCAGTTTACAGTTCAATTATGAGCTTGTTGATGGCGATTGGCACCATTATGGACTAAGCAGCAAGGGGCAGCCCATCTATGAAGTCTGGAGTAAAAGGTGAAATAAAACATTCCCGTATTTAGTTGATTTGTTGAAGGTTTCATCATTTTTTTTAGTATTTTTCTGTACCATTAACTATAATTTTCTGTACAAATGAAATCCTCTATTATCCTTTTTTTAGGTGTCCTGATTGTGGCTGGTTCCTGCAATCCAAAACCGGACAGTTCTGAAGAACTCTTTAACTCCACTTGGGAATTGATTTATATTTCTGGCCCTCGCATCGCTTTCGATGGCCTTTTCCCAGAGAAAAAACCACAAATTTCTTTCAACAAAGAAACCCACATGGTTACCGGAACCGATAGCTGCAATGGCTATTCTGCCGACTTTGAATTGAACGGGGACTCTCTTTCTTTTGGAGAACCCGGACCCACAACCATGATGTTCTGTGGTGGAGGTGAAAGACAATTCCTAAACATGATGCAAAAGATTGATGGATACATCATTGAAGATGGTGAACTCAACCTCATGATAGGTGAAGTCCCCATGATGCGTTTCAAAAAAATTGAGCCATGAGAAAATCGATTGTCCTAATGGGCACCTTGTTGCTTTTCATAGGTTGTATTGAAAAGAAAAAGTCGCCGCCCGAGATGAATGAAGCCGTTGAAAAAGCTACCGACACCGTACAAAAACAAGTGAGAAAAATGGAGGCTTTGGCCGTCACCCCAGATGGTAGTTATTTTAAGGCTACGGGAACTGAACCTTTCTGGGGTTTAAAAATCCTGGAAAATAGTGTGGAGTTGAACATGATGGAAGATACCATTTATACACCCCACGCCGAACCGATTAAGGCCCAAGATTCGAACATAAGTATGTATCGCATCCAAACGGAAGCCGTGGAACTGGATGTGATCATTGCCCATAAAGAATGTACCAACGCCATGTCTGGCGAAAAATCACCTTATACCGTAACCATTGCCTACAAGCGAACCGGAGATGAAGAAACCCATGCGCTGGAAGGTTGTGGGACCTATATAACAGATTATCGCTTACATGATATTTGGGTATTGGAAGAAATGGATGGCGAAATGGTATCCGCAGCCGACTTTAATGGGCAAGATGTTCCCAACATGGAAATAAACATCAATAACAATCGGTTTTCCGGTTTTTCAGGATGCAACCGAATGACAGGTGGGCTTTTTTATGAGAAGGATGTTTTACGATTTACCCAAATAGCAGGAACCAAAATGGCCTGTCCGGGGATGGATAAAGAATCAAAGTTCTTGCAAAATCTTCAAGCCAGCACCCAATATACTATTGCAAACAACAGACTGACCCTTTCCAATGGTAGCAAAGAGAATCTCCTTATTTTCAAAAAAATAGATTGATATGAAAAAAATAACAATAGCCTTTTTCTTGACGGTACTGGTAATCAGTTGCAAAACCAAAGAAGAGAAATCAACTGAAAGCTCAGAACAAGAAACCTCCACAGAAATAATGGAGGAAACTGAAACTCCATCAACGAGATTGGAAATTGGTTGCTATACGTATACTGCCAACGGAAATAAAATCAGCTTGGAAATCACCGATATGTCCAATACAATTCTGGCAAACTTAGATTATGCCCTTAAAGAAAAAGATGCAAACACAGGAACCTTTGCTGGAACCTTAAACGATAGCATTCTAATAGGTAGGTATACATTTGCTTCGGAAGGTATGGAAAGTACTCGCGAAGTAGCCTTTTTGGTAAAAGAGAACCAGTTGATTGAAGGCTACGGCGAATTGGATGAAACCGGGACAGCCTTTAAGGACAAAAACAACTTAAGTTTCAGTTCCTCAATGCCCTTGACCAAGACTGACTGTGATCCCGAAATGTAAACCCAGTATAATGAAATACATTGTACTATTCCTCCTTTTGCCCTTGTTCATGATTGGGCAGGAAAGCGAAAAAGAGAAATCTCGTTTTGTGGCCTTGTATACCATTGGTTCGCTTTGGGACACAAATAAAGCTCCCAATGACCAAGCCTATTTCAAGGAGCACTCCGCATTTTTGTCGAAACTAAGAAAGGACAATACCATTGTTATGGGAGCTCGGTATGGCGATACGGGAATGATAGTTTTGAAGGCTACGGACTTGGAAGCGGCCAAAAATCTTTTGTTCGAGGATGTTGCCCTTCAAAATCAACTTTTTAATGTTGAAGTTCATCCGTTCAATGTTTTTTACAAAGGTTGTTTTGATTGAACAAGTGGGATTTAAGCGCTCACTTTCACCCCGCTTTTTGGCAATAAAGCTGCTAGGTTTTGACCGTCAATTCGTTATTTTTGGTCGATAGGCATACACGTAAAAACTATCACTATGAATTCAAGATTAATTTTTCTTTTCGTTCTATTGAGCTGTTCCGTAACATGGGCTCAATCTGAAGAAGTAGTATATAATGCGGAAAAAGCCAAAAAGTACGGTGCTGACGATTATGGGATGAAAAAGTACGTTTTTGCCTTTCTGAAACGAGGTCCCAACCGCGACCTTTCCAAAGAAGAGGCCGCAGAATTGCAGGCCGCCCATATGCAGAATATTGGTAAAATGGCCCAAGAGGGGAAATTGGTGTTGGCCGGTCCCTTTTTTGGCAATGATGACCTAAGAGGCATTTATATTTTTGATGTGGATTCCATTGAAGAAGCCAAAATGCTCACAGAAACCGACCCTGCCATACAAGCAGGGAGCCTTGTAATGGAATTGAAAGAATGGTACGGTTCAGCAGCGCTCAAAGAAGTAAACGAAATTGGCCTTACCTTGGCTAAAAAATCCATCATGGACTAAGCATTTCATCATGAAAAACCATTCCCTTCTACCTTTTTTAGGTTTAGTTTTCTTCTTTACCTTAGTTTTAAAATCAACAGCCCAAGACATGGAACTGCCCTATCATCAAATTCCTGATTACGCCGAGGAATACACTCCCGGTAATGTTGTAGCGCGAATGATTGATGGTTTAGGCTACCGATTTTATTGGGCCACCGAGGGGTTGACCCAAAAAGATTTGGACTACAAACCTTCGGAAGATGGGCGAACCGCGCTGGAAACCTTGCAACATATTTGCGGAATGTCCTATACCATCTTGAATGCCCCTTCGGCCACACCCAATGTACGTCAAGACCTTTCTGGTTTTTCATTTGAAGAGCTACGGCAAAAAACCTTGGAAAATCTCAAGGCAGCCAGCGAGGCTGCATCAGGAAAAAGTTCAGATGATATGGCGTCTTTCAAAATTATTTTCCAGCGGGGCGACCAGCAGACCGAACTTCCCTTTTGGAACATGCTCAATGGCATGCTCTCGGACTGCATTTACCACACTGGGCAAATTGTTTTGATGCGCAGAGCTAGTGGAAATCCGCAGAATCCCAACGTAAATGTGTTGATGGGAAAAACGAGGGAATAACTTATCTATCTACCACAACTTTGTAGGTTGGATCTTCCAAAACATTTACCTCGATGATGTCATCGGCATTGGCCAATAATCTTCTACAATCTCGGCTCAAATGTTTTAGGTGTACTTTTTTGCCTACTTTTTTGTAACGTTCGGTGATTTTGTTCACAGCTTCAATGGCCGACATATCCACTAATCGGCTTTCGGCAAAATCTATCACGATTTCATCGGGATCGTTCAAGACGTCAAATTTCTCTGAAAAAAGCGTGGTGCTTCCAAAAAAGAGGGGACCGTAGATTTCGTAATGTTTTACCCCATCCTCATCAACTCGTTTTCTAGCCCGAATACGTTTGGCGTTGTCCCAGGCAAACACCAAGGCAGAGATAATAACGCCCACCAAAACGGCCAAGGCCAAATTGTGGAGAAAAACGGTTACCAAGGTCACCAAAACCATGACCAAAACATCAGATTTTGGCATACGTCTAAAAGTTCGCAAACTGGCCCATTCAAAGGTGCCCAGTGCAACCATGATCATCAGTCCGGTAAGTGCGGCCATGGGTACTTTTTCAATCAAACTAGACCCAAACATGATAAAAGCAAGGAGCATTAAAGCGGCTACAATACCAGATAATCTGGCTCTTGCACCGTTGGAAGTATTGATCAAACTTTGCCCGATCATAGCACATCCACCCATCCCAGAAAACAATCCTGAGAGAATATTGGCCGTTCCTTGGGCTACAGCCTCTTTGTTCCCACGACCTCGGGTTTCGGTGATTTCGTCTACTATGTTCAAGGTCAATAAACTTTCTATCAACCCAACTCCGGCTACAATTGCAGCATAGGGAAAAATGATTTCCAAGGTTTCCAACGTAAATGGTAAATCAGGAATATGGAAAGGAGGAAAGGTTCCCTGAATTGATGCGATATCCCCAATAGTTCGTGTATCCAACCCAAAGAAAAACACAATGCCAAAAACCAAAAGAATGGCAGCCAAAGATGCAGGAATTACCTTGGTCAATTTAGGCAGTCCCCAAATGACGAGCATAGTCAAAAAAACCAATCCCAAAAAAATATACAGTGTACTGCCGGTCAACCAAGCTCCATCTGCAGTCTGGAATTGACTCAGCTGTGACATAAAAATAATTATGGCCAATCCGTTTACAAATCCGAAAATTACGGGCTGGGGCACCAAGCGCATCAATTTCCCCAAGCGTAGCAATCCTGCGGCCATCTGCAGAAGTCCGGCCAGGATTACGGTGGCAAAAACATATTCCACCCCGTATTGTTGCGCCAAACTCACAATGACAACTGCCACTGCCCCGGTTGCTCCTGAGATCATACCGGGCCTACCTCCCAAAATAGAGGTGACCAAGCCCATGACAAAAGCTGCATATAGTCCAGTTAAAGGTGAAAGTCCCGCAATGAACGCGAAAGCAATTGCTTCGGGAACCAAGGCCAAGGCCACGGTGAGACCAGATAATATTTCGGTTCTGTAGTTTACCTTTTGTGAAAAGTCGAAAAGATTAAGGTACTTTTTCATGGCTTCTTTCTTGAAGCGGGCAAAAATAACACTATTCAGTACAAGACCCTAATGGACCAAGGATTTTTAAGGATTTGACAATCTACCAGTTAGTTAACCCCAATAACTTTTCGCCGAGAGGACTTAGTTTTGCAGTATTATATTTAGTTTGTTCCCATTTTCTTGGATCTCCAGGAAAAGCATACCCCTCTGGAGCAATTCTATTTTTCCATGAACTGATTCTCCATTCCCGCATTTCCATATTTTCTTCTTCAGCGGGCATCATAGAAATGTACTGTGCAACCCTAACCTTATCTCCAGATTTATTTGGCCGGATGCCATGCGGTTGTGTACTGTTGAAAATCAATAAATCGCCCGCTTCCAATTTTACTTTTACAATTTTGTCTTCCAGCCCTGTTACATCAGGTTGAAAATGGTCACGGTCTTCAGGTTGCGTTAATTTCCATGTATCATAATTTCGATAGAGCCAAGGAATACATTGAAACCCTCCCATATTTTCATCGGTTTGATCAGCCAGAGCCAAAACCCCCTGCACATTTTGCGGTCTGGTCTCAGGGTCATAATCCCAATGAATAAACCCTTTTTTGTTTTCTCCCGGGCGTTGGGGCATATTCAAATTGGCCCTATCAATGGTCACCCACAGCTTTTCGGTGCCCCAAATGTCCACAAAGGCATCATACACCCTTTGGGTCTGTCTGTTGTTCCACAAATGTTGATGGTTGTAGACTTCCACCATTCCGGTACCCGTGAGTTCTTTCATTTTCATTTCTGCACGCGGAGGTGTGTACCACGTTTCTGGGTTGCTCGGGTCTTTTTCATCAAACTCCCATAAAAAATCGGCAGTAGCCTTGGCTTGTTCTTTTGAAACCGCATTTTTTATCACAATGTAGCCGTTCTCTAGCCAAAATGACCAATCTTCTTCGGAGAGCACTCGTAAAGGTTCGCCATTGGATCTATCATTAAGCTTCTTTTTACTACTGGTTGCTGTGGATGGATTCCCAGGTATTGCTTCATGGGCCTTATTGGCCATTTCCATTTTCTGTTGCATGTTTTTTTAGTTTAAAACTGATATACCAAAACTACATGGGCTGTGTACAGGGTTCCACCCTAGAGTTGACCAATATTTGAACTATATTGACTTTTAATGATTATTTTTAAAAATATTTAAGCAATTCAGTGAAAATACAACTTGAAAACATACAGCCCAACGATAAGAGTTCTTTCCATTTGTTGCATAACCCTAAATTGAACGATCTCTTTTTTTGGCATTTTCATCCAGAGTTTGAGTTGGTCTACATTGAAGGGGCCAATGGTAAGCGCAATGTAGGACACCATATTTCAAACTTTAACGGTAGCGATCTGGTACTGATTGGCTCAAATATTCCCCACCTCAATTTTGATTATGGCATTAAAACAGCTTATCATAAAGAAGTGCTTCACATAAGTGCATCTTTTAAGGAGAAGGTTTTTGCCGAAATTGAGGAACTGGAGGATGTCTATGAGCTTTTGGACAAATCGCAACATGGTATTGCTTTTTATGGGAAAACAAAAACTGTGGTTGGAAAAATTATGATGGAATTGCAGTCGATGAATCGGTTTGAGCAGTTCATTAAGATTTTACAATTACTGAAACTTTTGGCAAAGAGTGATGAATTTGAACTATTGCACGCAAATCCTATCATAAATGACAAAGCCAATAAACAACAGGAGCGTCTACAAAAAGTGTATTCCTACATAGATGAGAATTATTCCAAAAAGATTAGCTTGGAGGATATTGCTAAATCGGTCAATCTTGGTAAGGAAGCCTTCTGCCGATATTTCAAAAAAAATACAGGGAGTACATTCAGTAATTTTTTAAACCAATACCGCATTACTCAGGCCAAGAGATTGCTCCTAACGGGCAGGAACATTGGCGAAACCTGTTTTGAATGTGGTTTTGAAAGTTTGTCCTATTTCAATAGAACCTTTAAAAAGATCAGCGGGGAGAATCCTTCAGCCTACAAAACAAGAAACCACTAAAAAAAGAACCGCCCCGAGCAAAGGTGCTCGGGGCGATACTTAACTAAATAACCAACCAAAAAACTTGTTTGTATAGTCGAAGACCATACTATTTCCTTACATTTTTCTTTGTCGGACCACATTCATGACAGGATTCTTGGTTTTTACCCTCATTTTACCTGTCTCACTGCCCGATTTCAAGTACTGTTGGAACCCTCTTCCTGTAAACTCATATATAGTTCCGCTGGACACGTGGTACAGCTCAATAGTACTGTCATTAATAACGTAGATTTCAAAATAATCATTGCCCAAGTAGTCATAATCGAGTGTTAAAGTTTTAAGTGTAACATCGTTGGCCACATCAAACACCTCATAATCACCTTCATAGTCCCATTGTAAATTGACCAAAGGGGTTCCAGAAACATCAATGGATGATCTAAATGTGCCTATGTTGCCTGCAAAAAACTGTAGGTAATTCTCCTCATCGAACTCATTTAGGGCTCCCTCTTCACTGACAAAGGTTTTCTCCCAAACCTGATATTCCTGTAAGAAATAGTGAATATTGTCATAGAAAACCATGTCATAATCAAAATTATTCCTTTGGTATCCCCGCAATACGTATGAAGTATTTGAATTTGGGTCGTACAATTCCAAGGTATTGTTGTTTACGGCATAGACATCCAATAGCCAAAGTCCATCGACATCATGGTCCACTTCCACTGTTCCACTGAAAGTTCCGTATGTTCCCACATCAATCCCCAGAC
Organism: Allomuricauda sp. ANG21; assembly: GCF_040705235.1. NCBI lineage: Bacteria > Pseudomonadati > Bacteroidota > Flavobacteriia > Flavobacteriales > Flavobacteriaceae > Allomuricauda > Allomuricauda sp. ANG21. Next base: position 217,907 of record NZ_JBFCVT010000002.1, read on the forward strand.
CGTTTCCGGTTTTTCCAATTCCCACCAAGTTGTTATTGGCATAGACCACACCCCTATCAAAAGAAAGGGTAAAGGCGCGTTGCAGAAAGGGAACTTCACCATTTCCTTGGGTAGCGTTGATATCGATGTACCAAATATCATACGATTCCAAAACCAAAGCGGTATTCACGGGAGATGCCTCAATGTAATCGTCTTCCAAAATCACCTCGGTGTAACACGAACTGGCCAAAAACGCTATCAGTAAAATTCCAAAAAGTAGTTTTCCATTTTTCATAATCGAGGTTTTAACATTCAACCTACATAGACCAAGCATCATGCCAAAACACATAACTTTTTGATAATCAGTATTTAACAAAGAGAATGATATATTTTTTAGTTTTGCTCACTAAATTGTGAGCATGGAAGACAAACTTAGGTTTGGTGTTTTTGGAGGAGGAAGCTGGGGAACCGCCCTGGTAAAGATGTTGTCGGAGAACATGTCTACCGTTGGGTGGTATATGCGGAATGAATCTGCCATTCGGCACATTTTAAAGGAGGGTCACAATCCCAACTACATCAGTTCTGTGGAATTTGATGTGGGCAAATTGGGGCTCAGTCATGATATCAACCAAATTGTGGAAACCTCAGACGTCTTGATTTTCGCTATTCCATCCGCTTTTTTGGATACCGAACTCAAGGCCTTAGAAGCTTCTTTGGAAGACAAGATTGTGTTTTCGGCCATTAAAGGTATTGTTCCCGAAACTGGACTTATTGTTGGAGAGCACTTCCATAAAAACTATAATTTGCCCTTTAAAAATATTGGCGTGATAACTGGGCCGTGTCATGCTGAGGAAGTGGCTTTGGAACGCCTGTCCTATCTCACTATTGCTTGTGCCGATGCCAATAATGCCAAACTGGTGGCCCAAGCATTAAAAAGTGACTACATCCGGACTAAAATTTCTGATGACATTATAGGTACCGAATACGCTGCCATGCTGAAGAATATTTATGCCATTGCCGCAGGTATTGCCCACGGTCTTGGGTATGGAGACAACTTTCAAAGTGTGTTGATGAGTAATGCCATCCGTGAGATGAAACGATTTATTGACCGCGTCTACAAAATGAAGCGCAACATCAATGCTTCGGCTTATTTGGGCGATTTGTTGGTGACGGGCTACTCCACCTTTAGTAGAAACCGATTGTTCGGAAATATGATCGGTAAGGGGTACACGGTTAAAAGTGCCATGATGGAAATGAACATGGTGGCCGAAGGGTATTATGCAACCCAAAGTGCACACTTGTTGATGGATAAATTGGAGAAAAAGTCCAAAACACCCATCATCAATGCGGTTTACCAAGTACTCTACAAAAACAAAAACCCCAAGAAAGTTTTTGAAAAGTTAACGGAGAAGCTGGATTAATCCCGCTCCAAAGAAAAATCGGAATGCTCCTTTAATTGCACATCCAAATCTTTGGAAAATACATCCATTGCTTCATTTGAATAGTTGTAAGCTTTCTGAAACTCTTCAAAAACCGGAGCATTGTATTTCCGTACACTTTCAATGTCGAAGTAAAGGCGCCCCGTTCGTCTGATAAAGAAGTCCAACGGGCTCAAGGCCATCTCATGGGCAATTGCAAATTGTGCCTCGGCTCGAATCATGCGCTCGTGCACATCTGAGCCACCAATAGCGGAATAGTTCTCCAAAATGGTCTCGGTCTGTTTGCCATAAGTGGTTGCCAAATACCAAGCATCATATTCCGTAAAACCGCTGTCCTTGATGCGATCAAAAAGTTGGGCCATGTATTTTTTCACATGCTTGAACTTTTTAAAATCGCTTCCGCAGAGCGGTATTTTGTCGGTGGTGCACGCCTCCAATTCCATTTCGTGATTCTCTTCCAGATGCCTCGCAATTCGATTTACCGTTCGTTCTGCCATTTTGCGGTAGCCCGTCAATTTTCCACCAGCGATGCTCACCAATCCCGTTTCGGAGGTAAAGATTTCATCCTTTCGTGAAAGTTCCGAAGCTGATTTCCCTTCTTCATGAATCAAAGGGCGTAATCCAGCCCAAGAGGAAACAATATCACTTAGCTCCAAATTAATATCAGGGAACATGTTGTTCACGGCAGATATCAAATAAATGGCATCGGCAATGTCTGTGGTCACATGGTCTTTATCCAAGTTAAAATTGGTGTCCGTAGTGCCAACATAAGTAATTTTTCCACGGGGAATGGCGAACATCATCCTACCATCTGGAATATCAAAATAGACCGATTGTTGTACGGGAAGCTTTTCCCTCGGAAAAACCAGATGCACTCCCTTGGTCAAATGCAGTCGTTTACCTCTTTTGGAATGGTTTATGGACCTGAGTTCATCCACCCAAGGCCCTGCTGCATTAATTACATATTTTGAGGAAACACTGAACTCATCCCCAAATACCTCATCTTTAAATTGCACACCTGCCACACGTTCATTTTCATACACAAAATCAGTGACCTGGGCATAATTCAAGGCCTGTGTTCCAAATTTGAGGCTGGTCTTAATGTTTTCCAACGTAAGTCGGGCATCATCTGTACGGTACTCGGCATAATAGCCTGCTCCATTCAATATTTTTTTGGGCAAGAGAGGTTCCAATTTTAAGGCCTCTTTTTTCTCCAACATCTGTCGTTTATCATCCCCAGAAACTTGGGCCAAAATGTCGTAGACTTTTAGTCCGATGGAGGTGAGCCATTTTCCATAAGAGCCCCCTTCAATCAAGGGCAACAACATTTTTTCGGGAATGACAAGATGAGGTGCCAATTTGTGCACAATGGCCCTTTCGGAACCTACCTCCTTCACCAACCAAAAATCGAACTGTTTTAAATAGCGGAGTCCCCCATGAATCAATTTTGTGGATTTACTGCTGGTGCCCGAAGCAAAATCGCCCTTTTCCAACAACAGGACTTTGAGTCCCCTGGAAGAGGCGTCCAAAGCAATGCCGGCTCCTGTAATACCTCCGCCGATAACCACAAGATCAAAGTTCTCCTTTGCTATTTTTTGAAGCGTCTTTTTTCGGTTTAGGTTTGTAAAAGGAATGTTCTGGCTCATATTATTTTATTTGGTGAATTCATATTCCCGTTCAACTTTGCAAATCCGAACCTTATACCACGAATACCATGTTTTAATGCCATTTCGTTGCGCGACTCTGTGGTCCATATTGGATTTCCAGTTGGCAATGGCCTCCAAGCTTTCCCAATAGCTTACGGTAATCCCCAATCCATCCCTGGCACTTTCAAAATCCAAAAAACCGGGCTGCTGTCGGGCCAATTGTTCCATTTCTTCGGCCATTTGACCATAGCCATTGTCACCCTCGGTTCGTGTACTGGTGAAAATAACGGCATAATAGGGTTTTTGCAATTCCATATTAGAGAATATATTCTTTTTCCAAAAAATAATTGACCAAGGCCTCCTTCATTAAAACGGTTTGTTCTCCAGCCTTCAAAGGTGGTAATTGCTCTTTGATTTTGTAATGCGGCCAACCTTCATCATCAAAAAAATCAAAATCGTAGTAGCCATACGGTTCCAACAACCTACAAATGGCAATATGCATCAGGTTGATTTTCTCATCCTTTTTAAAATTTCGGTGAAAATTGCCGAGTTCCTGCACCCCTACCAAATAAATGATACCATCCATTTCCAAGGGGTCACCATCGGAGAACTGAGCGGACAATTTTTCCACCAAAAGCTCCCACCGTTCCTTTAATTTTTCGTCTCTGGACATGTTCTTGATAAGAATTCCAAAGGTACAAATCAATATTCTATATTTGTTAAAACCCGTGTATGAGCTTTTTGGATATTGTTTTGGGAATTCTTTTGGTCTGGGGGCTGTATAAAGGTCTTAAAAATGGGCTTTTTGTTGAAGTGGCATCCCTTGTGGCCCTCATTGCAGGAATTTATGGAGCCATCCATTTTTCCTATATCACAGGGGATTATCTCGCAGAGCGATTGAACTGGAGTGACCAATACATTAAATTGACAGCATTCCTGATTACCTTTTTTGCCATCATACTTCTGGTGAATTTTGCGGGTAAATTCTTGACCAAAATCGCGGATTTTGCCATGTTGGGACTTTTAAACAAGATTGCCGGTGGAATTTTTGGCGCACTCAAAGTGGCCATTATATTAGGTGCCATGCTGATATTTTTTGAACGACTTGCTACTCCTTTGAACCTCATTAACGAAGAAACCAAAAAACAATCTGTGTTCTACGAGCCTCTCAAAGAAATTGGGGCCTTTGTTTTTGCTCTCGTACTTGAGGAAGAAGAAAAAGAGCAAGCTCCTTCCAACCCTAACATGGAGGTTATATAAAGTGTTTTCTTTTCTCGATAAATGGACACTGTTTGCAATTCAACGTAAGAATTTGCCTTCTGCGGACATTTTGTGGTAAATGCAAGCCTCTCAACTACATTAGTGCGCAGAACACTTAGGGAACGTAGAACACTCCCGAAAAACACCCCGAAAATGAAAAAGATATATGGCAAACTGCTGGTCATAAGCCTTGCCTTTGTTGTTAGCATGTGCAGCACTACCTCACAACAAGACGAACAGGAATACACAGAAGCATTTCTTGGCAATGAAAAAGTAACGGTTGATCCCGTGTCAATGGAAAAAGATCTTCTGGATTTAGTGAACCAACATAGAACTTCAATTGGTGAAAATGTCCTTCAGAACAGTCCATCTTCCTATAAATATGCCGAAGAGCACAACCAATACATGATTTCCAAAGGCAAGTTAAGCCATGATAATTTTGAGGACCGTGCCACCCAAATAGCAGCCGAAACGGATGCTATAGGTGTATCGGAAAATGTGGCAAGATATTACACCTCAGCCGAGAAAACTTTAGAGGGTTGGTTGAAGAGTTCATCACACAGAGAGGCCATGGAAGGAGATTTTACCCATTCTACCTTAAGCGTGCAATTGGACAAAGATGGTAGACCCTATTACACACAGATATTCTTAAAAGTGGAATAACTGACCCATTTACATTCGTTTTAGGCAACAATGGAGCCCCTCACTGAAGGGGCTTTTCTTTTTCCAAACACTATGTTTCCAGCAAGGTTTTTTTTACCTTTCGTAAAATCTTGCGCTATGGCGATAAAGGCACCTTTTAACCTGAATAAATGGATTGAGGAAAATCGGGATACCCTAAAACCCCCGGTTGGCAACAAAAACTTATACAAGGAGGCCGGCGATTACATTGTTATGATCGTAGCGGGGCCCAATGCCCGAAAAGACTATCATTATAACGAAACCGAAGAGCTTTTTTACCAATTGGAAGGGAGTATTGAAGTCCATATCCAAGAAAATGGGGAGAAAAGGACCATGAAGCTTGGTCCGGGGGATATGTACCTGCATCCAGCTAAAATTCCGCATTCCCCAGCACGAAAAGAGGGCTCCATCGGCTTGGTAGTGGAGCGAAAAAGAGCAGATATGAAGGTCGATGATGGGTTGTTGTGGTTCTGTGATAATTGCAACCATAAACTCTACGAAGTGTATTTTACCTTAAATGATATTGAAAAGGATTTTCTTAGCCATTTTAAACATTTCTATGGCTCCAAAGAATTGCGCACCTGTGACAAATGTGGCACCGTTATGCCAGTTGATGAACGCTTTGTATCCAAAGAAGAATAATGCTTATCCTCGCTAAAATAATTGTTGCCGTCGTGGCCTTGCTCCATCTCTACTTTCTGTGGTTGGAGATGTTTGCATGGACCACCAGGGCCAAAAAAGTGTTTCGGCAATTCCCGGAACATTTGTTTGAACCCACCAAGACCCTTGCCGCCAATCAAGGGCTATACAATGGCTTTCTTTCTGCAGGATTACTATGGTCTTTAATCATTACGGACCCTATTTGGCAGATTTATGTAGCGTTTTTCTTTTTGGGATGTGTGGCCGTGGCTGGAATTTATGGAGCTGCAACAGCATCAAAAAAAATCTTTACGGTACAGGCGCTTCCAGCTTTGATCGGAATTGTCCTGCTCCTGCTTCACCTTTTCCTCTAAAACAGCATTATCCATCAGGATTATTTGTAATTTTGAAAAAATATAACAATTCACACATAAAAAGTTATAAATGTCAGAAACTGCTATTGATTTTGGAATGGACAAAGCCCTTGAAGAACTTGGGCTCAAAGAAATAAATAATGGCACTTCCACCGGTAAGGAATGGTTCTCAAATGGTGAAATCATAGAATCCTATTCACCCGTTGACGGCTCCCTTGTTGGTAAGGTAAAGGCCACTACTCGCGAAGATTACGAAAAAGTTATCACCTCTGCCCAAAAAGGGTTTAAAATTTGGCGGACCATGCCGGCACCCCAACGTGGCGAGATTGTTAGAAAGTTTAATGACGAACTCCGCCGCTTAAAGGAACCATTGGGCAAATTGGTTTCCTATGAAATGGGAAAAAGCTACCAAGAAGGTTTAGGTGAGGTTCAGGAAATGATTGATATCTGTGATTTTGCTGTGGGCCTTTCTAGACAATTGCATGGACTTACCATGCACAGCGAACGCCCCGGCCACCGCATGTATGAACAATATCATCCGCTTGGGGTTGTAGGTGTCATTTCCGCATTTAATTTTCCCGTTGCAGTTTGGTCTTGGAATACTGCCCTAGCTTGGGTTTGTGGCGACGCCTGTATTTGGAAAGGTTCTGAGAAAACGCCAATGACTTCCGTTGCCTGCCAAAATATCGCTGCCCGTGTCTTTTCGGAAAATGGTGTGCCAGAGGGAATTTCCTGTTTAATTACCGGCGATTATACCGTAGGGGAGTTTATGACCAAGGATGAACGAATCCCGTTGATTTCAGCTACAGGCTCTACCCGAATGGGAAAAATTGTGGCAAAAACCGTTGGTGAACGCCTTGGAAAGTCTCTTTTGGAACTCGGAGGAAACAACGCCATAATCGTAACACCAGATGCCAATGTCAAAAACACGGTGATTGGAGCTGTATTTGGGGCGGTAGGAACATGCGGACAACGTTGCACCTCAACCCGAAGACTAATTGTTCATGAAGATGTCTACGACAAAGTAAAAGATGCCATTGTCAATGCATATCAGCAAATACGCATTGGTAATCCGTTGGATGAAAACAACCATGTTGGTCCACTAATCGATAAGGATGCGGTAAAAAACTACTTATCTGCCTTGGAAAAAGTTAAGGCTGAAGGTGGAAACATTTTGGTTGAAGGTGGTGTGCTTGAAGGTGAAGGATATGAAAGCGGATGCTATGTAAAACCTGCCATTGCCGAGGCTGAAAACCACTTTGAAATTGTTCAGCATGAAACTTTTGCCCCGGTTTTGTACCTTTTAAAATATCGCGGTGATCTTGAAAACGCATTGGAAATACAAAACGGGGTCAGACAAGGCCTGTCATCGGCCATAATGACCAACAATTTGCGTGAAGCGGAGCGTTTTCTTTCGGTAGAAGGATCGGACTGTGGTATTGCCAATGTAAATATTGGAACCTCTGGCGCAGAGATTGGGGGAGCATTTGGAGGCGAAAAAGACACTGGAGGCGGACGTGAAAGTGGATCGGATGCCTGGAAAATCTATATGCGTAGACAGACGAATACCATTAATTATACCACAGAGTTGCCTTTGGCCCAAGGCATTAAATTTGACTTGTAAAATAAAGCCGCCCATCTAGGATGAACACTGGATGGGCGATCTTAAAAAACCAACTTAACTAACTCAAACTTAACTTAGTTAAACCCTACTCCAATGCCGGAACCTTGTCGGGAGAAATAGGGTTTCTTACCTAATATTTGCCGCTAATTTCCTGCCTTTTCAGGAATATTCCAGAGGCTATCGTGTCAGTGGTCTCAAAAAGTGTATGGTTGGTATTTTTTGATTGATTTTCTGTCCCAGGTTTCGTTCTATTTTCCTAAAACTGCTTCCAACTCGCTCATATTCTATAAATTAAATTCGGAATTTTAAGGTTTTTTTAATACTTTAAGACTTGTTTCACCAAGTCTTCCGTAGCCCAATTTTAGGTGTTTATCCTTCTTGATATGGCATTGTTATATCCATCAAACACAACCCCATGGAAACTGATACTTTTGACATCTTATTTTGGATTGTTTTAGCGATAGTCGCCATCACCATCGGCATTATTGGCTATTTACTTGGGAAACGAAACAGTGCCCCTACTGTTGATCACACATCACTTTTAAAAACATTGGAGATTGAAAATGCAAAACTACGATCAGATCTTGAGGCCTGTCAAAAACAAGCAGATGCGGCCAAGATGCCAAAACCCAAACCCATTTCAACATCTACCAAATCCAGTCTTTCTTTTGACGCACAAGTAGCCAAAGCGGCAATGGGCAAAAAAGTTGTAAAGGATGATTTAAAAATAGTGGAGGGCATTGGGCCTAAAATCCAAGAACTATTCCACAATTTTGACATTAAAACATGGAAAGCACTTTCCGAAACTTCGGCGAATAAATGCCAAGAAATCCTCAACTCTGGTGGCAAACGATACAGAATCCATGACCCTGCTTCTTGGCCCATGCAAGCTAAAATGGCCCATGAAGGACATTGGGAACAATTGCACGAATGGCAAGAAAAGCACAGGGCTGGTAAATTTTAACTACAACATTCCGTTGGCCTCCACCCATTTAAATTTATGCTGGTCCGGAGAAAATTGCATGCGTTCAGAAATACGCTGCAACCTGTCTGGAAGTTTCATGAGGTAATCACGTGCTTTTTCCGCTTGGTCCGAAAGTCCTCTTAAATGGCCAATGGCCCAATATTCATTCAGTTTTTTAAGGATGTCTATATAATCCTGTGCCGTGTAAACCCCCAAGCGTTGGGCACAATTTGAGAATTGTTCAAATGCAGTACCAATACTGCCCCCTGATTCCCTCAAAAAATGGGCGGGCATTACAATTTTTCGCTTCATCATATCGGCAAAGGCAAGGACCATTCCATTGGGATCCTGCTCCAAAATGGTCTTCACAAATTCCCGGTACGCTAAATGGTGGCGCATTTCATCACCTGCAATAATGTTGCACATTTTGGCTAAGAGACCATTGCTCTTTTTCTTAGCCATCATACCCACGCGCTTGTGCGAAATGTTGGTGGCCAACTCTTGAAATGTAGTGTATACAAAATTTTTGTAGGGATCTCTGTCCGTACCGATATCGAAGCCATCTGATATTAAATGCTGGGTGGAAATCTCAACTTCCCGCATGTTCACCCTTCCAGATAGGTACAGATACTTGTTCAGAACATCGCCATGGCGGTTCTCTTCGGCGGTCCATGCGCGCACCCACTTGCTCCAACCATTTTCCTTTCCGCTGTGCTGATCAATTCCTTCCACATCCATCAACCAAGATTCATAGGTGGGCAAGGCTTCTTCGGTAATGGTATCGGCAACCAGTGTCACCCAAAAATCATAGCCCAATTCCTTTGCTTCACCCCGAATCTGCTCAATTTGATCATAGAAATCCTCACTTTGGGAATCGGGCAAGAAATCTGTGGGCTGCCATATTTTTTCTGTTGGAATCAAAAATGAATCCATAAACCCTTCAACTTTGGGCTCAATGGCTTGCATTACTTCCAATCGTATGTTCTTTATTGACATATAGTGCTTTTTAGTTAATGAGATTTTTGAACTCTTTTGGTCTCAGTTCCGGCCTCGTTCCCCTGGATAAAATGTGTGAACGGGATCACTTTGCCAAAACTCTTTGGTTTGCACGTCCATTATGGTAAGTCCTCCCATAAAAGCCGCCCCGGTATCTACATTCCAGACATTTGCACCGCTTTGTGGTTCCACCACCGTATTCTTGGACAGTGGGGTATGCCCTATGAAGACTTCCTTGTAATGGGTCAATCTTTTGGGAAACTTAGGGTCATCTGGGTCCAAGTTTGAATCGATAGCCGTGGCCAGTTCCCACAAGGTCCTGTCCCAATAGAAGGATTGTTCAAAATATTCAAACTCTATCCCCTTTAAATTGGTGTAGCCTGCGTGTAAATACAGTCTGTTATCATCGGCAAGATAATAGTTCTCCAACCCAGCGTAAAAATCGAGATGGGAGCTCCAATCTTCCCTATCATCATTCAAATAAGAATCTCTGGTGGCCGTACCGCCATGGGCCAACCATTGTGGATTCTCTTTTTTGGTCAACAACCAATCCCTGCAAAGTTCATCATGATTTCCCCGAATAAAGGTGCAGTTAAACTCTTTCTGTAAATCAATTAAAAAATCAATGGTTTCCACTGCAGTACTCCAAGCATCTACATAATCCCCCAAAAAAACAAGGTGGTCGTCTGGGGTAACTTTTGCTTTGGATAAAATTTGCTTTAATGCCTTTAATCCAGAATGGATGTCACCCACAACCAATGTTCGCATAGAAAATTTTTTACAAAAATACGGACAAAAGATCCCACCTATGTGAAATTCTGCCTAAAGTTTTGCCCCAAAACAATCCAATATTTCCAAAAAGCCCTCATCTTTTTTTGGTCAACGAATAATTTTCTATGTACCTTACGTTATTACAAAAGTTCAATGAAAAAGGTATTCTGTATTGGTGAATTATTGATAGATTTTGTTGCGGAAAAGCAAGGAAATGATTTATCCAGGGCTACCCATTTCACCAAAAAAGCAGGTGGTGCACCTGCCAATGTGGCCTGTGCCATCTCCAAACTTGGCGGAAAAAGCATTTTTTTAGGCTGCGTAGGTGATGACCCTTTTGGGCAGTTTTTACTGGGCGTGCTTAAAGCCGAAGGTGTTGATGTTTCCATGGCGCAGTTGTCCAAAACCTTCACCACCTTAGCTTTTGTTTCTTTGGCCGAAGATGGCGAACGCGATTTTGTGTTCAGCAGGGGCGCAGATAAAGAACTTGAGTACGACCCTACGCTTCGAAAGAGTCTTAAAGACAACATTTTACATTTGGGAGCTGCCACAGCCCTTCTGGGAGGTTCTTTGGAAAAAGCCTACGGAAAGTACCTTTTTGATGGGCTTACAAAAGATATGTTCATCAGTTTTGATCCCAATTTTAGAAGCGACCTGTGGAAGGAAAATGAGGAGCAATTCATTAAAAAATGTATGCCCTTCATTGAAAAATCCCATTTGTGCAAGTTTAGTTTGGAGGAAGCACAATTGCTTTCAGGAAAAAATGATGTGAACCAAGCCTGTGATTTTTTTCATAAAATGGGGGCAAAAATCATCACGGTCACCTTGGGCAAAGAAGGTACCTTATTAAGCCTTACCGATTCAAAAAAACTCATCCCCAGCATAGAGGTAAGTCCTGTGGACACCACTGGGGCTGGAGATGCCTTTATTGGATGTTTGCTCTATCAAATCTCGGATTTGGGAAATTTCGATTCCGTTTTTCAGGATCGGGATGTATTAGAAAAAATGGTAGTAATGGCCAATAAGGCCGGGGCCATTACCACGACCAATTATGGCGCAATCCCATCCCTGCCCACCAAAGAACAGTTGGAAAAGTAAAATGAACCAAGCCAAATTACATAGACTGGTCTCCGATCAATTCAGGGAGAAAGATTCTAATGCGCTGTTTGACCTTCGGTTGACAACGAACCTTAGTCTCATCCAACACTTATTTTTCTCGCTTTATGCGGAAGAAGAACACTCAGAAGCCTTTAAAAAGTTGTTGAACCAGCTCCCAAAATTATTTGCCACAAGACCTGACGCCTTAAAAAAACAAGATGTACAGCGGTTGAAGGACGGAAATTGGTACCAGTCCCAAAAAATAATGGGCATGCAGTTGTATGTGGAACATTTCAACAAAGACCTAAAGGGACTTCAGCACAAAATTCCTTATTTAAAAGAATTGGGTATCAACTTTGTCCACATGATGCCCATCACCACAAGACCCAAAGGCGAAAGCGATGGTGGCTATGCGGTCAACAGTTATCATGAGGTGGACAAAAAGTACGGCACAAAGGAAGATTTATTAGAGTTGACCTCCGAGTTCCGCAAACAAGGAATATTTCTCATGTTGGATTTTGTGGTGAACCATACCTCCAACGAGTTTTCTTGGGCCAAAAAAGCCATGAAAGGAGATAAAAAATATCAGGGCTATTACTACACGTTTGAGGATGATACCATTCCAAAGGAATATGAAAAAACACTTCCAGAAGTATTCCCAGAAACCTCGCCGGGCAACTTTACCCATATCCCCGAGATGAACAAATGGGTCATGACAGTCTTCAACACCTATCAATGGGACCTAAATTATACCAACCCAGAAGTCTTCATGGAAATGTTGGCCAATCTGGTAAAACTAGTGAACATGGGGGTAGATGTGGTTCGATTTGACGCCTTGGCCTTTCTTTGGAAAAAGATAGGCACTATTTCCCAAAACCTCCCAGAAGCCCATAATCTCATAGCACTGTTTAGAATGTGCCTGCAAGTGGTGGCTCCTGGCGTTGTGCTTTTGGCCGAAGCCATTGTGGCCCCCACCGATATTATTAAATATTTTGGGGAAGACCAAAAAGAAGGCAACGAGTGTGAAATTGCATACAATGCCTCTTTAATGGCACTTTTGTGGAATTCCATTGCCACTAAAAAAACACAGTTGCTCTACAAAAGTTGGGCCCATGTGCCTCCCAAACCCAAAGACTGCACTTGGATAAATTATATCCGTTGCCATGATGATATTGGTTTGGGATATGAAAACAATCTGCTCTATGAATTAGGTCTAAACCCCGAAATGCACCGCAAGTTTTTGCTGGATTACTATTGTCAGCGGTTGGATTGGTCACCCGCTACGGGGCAAGTCTTTATGTACAATCCAAAAACGGGAGATGGGCGTATTACTGGAAGTGCTGCATCGCTCTTAGGGCTTGAAAAAGGGTTGGCCCAAAATGACCCGGAAATGATTGAAGGTTCCATTGCAAAAATCATCATGCTACATGGAATTACTTTTGCTTTTGGTGGAATTCCATTGATTTATGCTGGAGATGAGATTGGTACACTAAACGATTACTCCTATCTGAAGGACAAGTCCAAAAAGAATGACAGCAGATGGCTCAATCGACCTATGCAGGATTGGGATATGATTGCCAAATTGGATGACGAAAAACGGCCCCAGGCCAAAATATTTCATGCACTGCAAAAGTTGATTCGCATCAGAAAGGAAAACCCTGTTTTTGCCGATTGTAATGATGTGCAACTATATCACACAGGTAATGACCACATTCTAGTATTTGAGCGAAGCAATTCTAAAAAAGAAGGGCTGCTGGTCATTTGCAATTTTGACGAAAATCCGCAGGTCATTGAAACCAGTTGGGTCAAAAAGCTGGGGTATTTTGCCCAAGGTGACCCCAAAGATTTGGTTTCCAACAAAAAAATAGAGATAAACAGTGGCCTCTTGGAAGTCTTACCTTACCAAATGTTTTGGCTGCAAAGAGCCTAATTGTATCGAACTTTTCTAAGAATTCGTTGTGATTCCTTCAAGGATTGATACACATTGTCATTGTACACTTTAAGAAGGGGTCTGGAGCGGTCCATCTGTTCTTTAGCCTCTTCAAAACCATTCAGATAGCAGATAAGATACGTAGCTGGCAAATGGGTAAGGTCCGCTTGCTCAGCCGGAGTTAGGGTAATTTGCTTTTCAAGTTTTTGTAATAGAGCATTATTTGTATTGTACACATGGTGCAAGGTTTTTTTATCGTACTGGGGCGGCTCAAACACTAATTTGCTGTTTATGGTATACTTGCCATTTTCAGAAAATGTGATCATCAATTCCTCCAGAGGGTAATATTTCTGTTGTGAACCCAATCCCAATTGCACATATTCCAAGGTGCTGAAGGAGTCATCGTCGTAATCAATAGTGATTTCATCCAAAGCGGAGTAGAAAAGCTTTACCTGTTCATTAATGAGTTCAATATCCACCCTAGAATAATAGACCTTGTTCTTTACCTTTTTTTTGTTCCCGGCCCAACAGACCACAAACTGTTCCTTGAAAACTTTGTAATCACTGGTAAGATCAGGATGTCTTGTATTCATGAAGTTGATCACGGCATCCAGAGTAAGCTCAATATTGTTTCGAGCATGTTGCTCAATTGTGGCCACCACCTCAGAATTGATGTCCTTCAACTCAATATCAAAAGCCTTGGGAAGGCTTATGCTCCCTTCCCGAAAGAAAACGGCCCCTCCGTAATATTTCCAGATATTTTTTCGAAGGGCACAGACCTTTCCATTGGATCTAATGGTGACCAAGCCCACTACTTTCCCTTCGGGCAAATGGGGAAAAGGGATATTTTCATAGGAAATAATGGGCGGGTTATCCAGATAGGCATTTACCAAATTCTGAATCTTGCTATCATCAAAAAAGTCAACCCCAACAATCTCATTATCCGAATCTTCCACTCCAATTACAATAAAGCTGTTGTTCTTGGGATTGCTGTTGGCGAGAGCACAGACATGCTTTAAAAACTTGGCTTTCCCTTCCTTTTCACCTATGGAAATAAAGCGCTTTTTGTCGTAAAAGCTGTTCTCGTCGTTATGCGCTAGAAGATTTTTAACCAGTAGGCGTTTGTTGATCATATCATAAGTCCTTCTTCACAACAGTGCAGCTTGCTTGGGCCGTGGGCAAGATCATTAAATCGGCGATATTCACATGATACGGTCTGGTGACCACAAACAAAATAACATCTGCAATATCCGCTGCAACCAAAGGTTGCAATCCTTGATAAACCTTGTCAGCCCTATCCGTATCCCCTTTAAACCGCACATCACTGAACTCGGTTTCAACCATACCTGGATTAACGGCTCCCACTCTAATCCCGTGTGCATTTAAATCGATACGCATACCTTGATTCAAGGCATCCACGGCATATTTAGAGGCACAGTACACATTTCCATTGGGATAGACTTCCTTACCGGCGATGGAACCAACATTTATGATGTGCCCAGCCTTTCGCTCCACCATCTGGGGCAACACCGCTTTGGTCACGTACAGTAACCCCTTTACGTTAATGTCCATCATAGCATCCCAATCATCCAAACTTCCTTTGTCAATTGGGTGGAGGCCATGTGCATTTCCTGCATTGTTTATTAATATGTCAATGGATTTAAACTCCTTCGGGAGACTTTCTATCGATGCAAAAACAGCTTCCCTATCCCGAACATCAAAACTTAAGGTTTCAACTTTTATGGTTTTTCCCAAAGTTGCTTTCAATTCGTCCAACCGCTCTTTCCGGCGTCCGCAGAGTACCAGATTGATTCCTTGCTTTGCAAAAATTTCGGCAGTAGCCTTACCAATTCCGCTAGTAGCACCTGTAATCAGTGCAGTTTTCTCCTTCATACTATTCGTTTTTAAGGTACATCATGGCCTTGACTCGCCACAAGCAGGGCAAACCAATCTTGAAGTTCCAAATCCAAGCCCATGGCCTTGGCGGCCAAGATTATTCGCTCTTTATTTGTGGTTCCTATGACCGGAAATACCTTGGCCGGATGTTTCAATATCCACGCCAAGAGCAGCTGACTTTCATCAGCATCATATTTTTCCATCAAAGGTTTCATGGCTTTTCGTATTCTCTTTGTCTGTTCGGTGTTTTCCCGGAACAGGCATCCCAATGGACTCCATGCCATTGCCATTCGTTTGTTGGCAATACAGTCATCAAAAGTGCCATCATAGATGGGCTCGTCATGGGTCAGCGAAAATTCCACTTGATTTCCCAAAACGGGAATGGCTTTTTCCAACATGGCAATTTGGGATGGCGTAAAGTTGGACACTCCAAATGATTTGATTTTTCCGCTTTCCAACAATGCATTCACAGCTTCGGAAATTTCATATGGCTCCATCAATGGACTTGGCCTGTGTAAAAGCAATAGATCCAAATATTCCGTGTGCAACTTTTTTAAGGATTGTTCAGCCGACCAAATGATATAATCCTTGTCATATTGGTAATGGTTCAACTGATTGTCCCGCCCTCTGGTCATTTGGATTCCACATTTGGAAATCAGTTGAATAGCTGAACGCTTGATTCCACTTTCAGCAAAGGCATTTCCAAAATCCGCTTCGGTGGAATAACTGCCATAAATATCAGCATGATCAAAGGTGGTCAATCCGGCATCAATGCAGTGTTGCATTACATTGATCATTTCATTTTTGGAAAGTTTTTTGCCCCAACTTCCCCATGTCATTGCTCCAGATATAATTCTGGAATACGTATCTGTCTGTTGCATATAGGGTGAAAGTATAAAAATAAACCCTTAAATCCTTCATAAAACTAGGGCTTTACCAATTTTTTTAACCATTAATTAACAGGCGAATTTTAAATAAATTTTCATTTTGCACCCCTTAGCTAAAACGCCAACACAAACACCAAACAATAAAGCTTCATATGGAAGAAAACACTACTATTGATATTAGTGCTGTGAATGAGAAAATTGCCCAGGAAAGTGCTTTTATCGACCTGCTCAAGGTTGAGATGAACAAGGCCATTGTAGGGCAGACCCACATGGTTGAACGATTGCTCATAGGTCTTCTGGGCCAAGGCCACATTCTTTTGGAAGGTGTTCCCGGCCTTGCAAAGACGCTAGCAATCAATACGCTGGCGAAAGCAGTAAAGGGAAGTTTTAGCCGAATTCAGTTTACCCCCGATCTTTTACCTGCGGATGTTATTGGAACATTGATTTACAACATCAAGGAAAATGACTTTTCCATTAAAAAGGGACCCATTTTTGCCAATTTTGTTTTGGCGGATGAAATCAACAGAGCTCCCGCTAAAGTGCAGTCCGCGTTGCTGGAGGCCATGCAGGAAAAGCAGGTGACCATTGGGGACGAAACTTTTAAACTGGATGCCCCATTTTTGGTAATGGCCACACAAAACCCAGTGGAACAAGAAGGAACCTATCCACTTCCTGAAGCTCAGGTAGACCGTTTTATGCTAAAAACCGTTATTGACTATCCCAAGTTGAACGAGGAACAACTCATTATTCGACAAAATCTTAAAGGAGCCCACGAGCCGGTGAAGCCTGTGGTGACCTTAAAACAGATTTTGAGTGCTCAAGAGGCCGTTCGGGACGTCTACATGGATGAAAAAATTGAAAAATACATACTGGATTTGGTATTCGCCACCCGATATCCAGAAAAATACAATCTGGAAAACCTAAAACCCCTCATCAGTTTTGGTGCCTCCCCAAGGGGAAGTATCAATTTGGCCAATGCATCCAAATGCTACGCTTTCATTAAAAGAAGGGGATATGTTGTGCCCGAGGATGTTAGGGCCGTAGTCCACGATGTATTGCGTCACCGTATTGGAATAACCTATGAGGCTGAGGCGGAAAACATTACTTCAGAAGAAATCATAAACAAGATTGTAAACGAGGTAGAGGTACCGTAACGGTTCAATGTTTCTCGGTAAAGTAAAAACATACTTTAACCAACCAGAAAGCTTATTCCTTGAACCCAATGGATACAAAAGAACTACTTAAGAAGGTACGAAAAATCGAGATTAAGACCCGGCGTCTTTCCGACCACATTTTTGGTGGGGAGTACCACTCTACCTTTAAAGGGAGGGGTATGACCTTCAGTGAAGTGCGGCAATACCAATTTGGGGATGATGTTAGAGCCATTGATTGGAACGTAACCGCTCGGTACAACGAGCCTTTTGTAAAAGTTTTTGAGGAAGAGCGAGAACTCACCATGATGTTGATGGTGGATGTGAGTGGCTCGGAGCTCTTTGGAACTGCCAATCAGTTCAAGAAAGAAATCATTACGGAAATCTCTGCTACGCTGGCTTTCTCAGCCTTGCAAAACAATGATAAAGTAGGTGTGATACTGTTCTCTGATGAAGTAGAGCTTTTTATCCCACCGAAAAAAGGGAAAAGTCATGTCTTGCGAATCATTCGGGAACTTTTGGAATTCACCCCAAAAAGCAGTCGCACCAACATTGCCGAAGCTTTAAAGTTCCTCACCAATGTGATGAAGAAAAAGGCCATTGTTTTTGTGCTGTCCGATTTTATTGCGGATGAATACAACAACACGCTTCGCATTGTGGGCAATAAGCATGATGTTACCGGTATTAGAGTGTATGACGAGCGTGAAGAATCCATTCCAAATCTGGGCATGGTACAAATGCAAGATGCCGAAACGGGAGCGCTACAACTTGTGAACACGCAATCCAAAAAGGTCCGTAATGCCTATGGTGAATTCCATAAAGAGAAAGTGGATTATTTCATGGACTCCTTTACAAAAAGTGGTTGTGGTGTTATCAACTGTAGGGTGGATGAAAGTTATGTGCGCAAATTGCTGGGCTATTTTAAACGAAGAGGATAATGCAAATTGAAAATTCAAAATTGAAAATTCAAAATGTTCCAATACTATTTGTGTTGGGTACTCTGCTATGTCTTTTGTTATTTCCACTTTCCGGATTTTCACAAGATAGTCCCAAAGTTTCTGTGGAATTGGACACCCTTTCCATAAAAATCGGGGAGCAAATCCAATATAAAATCACCGTTGAGGCAGATTCCACCGATGTGGTCCATTTCCCGGAAGGACAGACTTTCTCTCCCCTAGAAACCGTAGAGGCCATCATCGGGGATACCCTAAAAAACAACAATAAAGTCACCCTTCAACGCATTTATGCCCTTACCCAATTTGATAGTGGCGCCTATACCATCCCCCCACAGCGGATCGCTATAAACGAGCAGCCCTTTTTCACGGATTCCTTCAACATAAAAGTGGCCGATGTTGTTGTGGACACCACCAAGCAAAAGATGTACGACATCAAACCCTTGATGCAAGTGGAAAAAAGTTATGCCAAACTTTGGAAAACATTACTTTGGGTGCTTTTGGGATTAATCATCGCTGGTGGACTGGTGTACTGGTTCTTCCTAAGAAAAAAACCGCTTACCGAAGAAGAAAAAGAAGCCCTCCTTCCACCCTATGATCGTGCATTATTAGAGCTTAAAAAGTTAGAAAACTCCAAATATCTGATTCAGGATGAGTACAAACGCTACTATTCTGAGCTAACAGATATCGTTCGAATGTATTTGGAAGATGAGGTTCACGTTTCTGCCATGGAAAGTACCACCGGTCAATTGATCGCCAAATTGGAAATGCTTCGGGATGCAGGGGAACTCAAAATTGATGATGATACTTTAGATCAGTTTAAAAAAATATTGGAAACTGCAGATTTGGTAAAATTTGCCAAATCGAAACCAGCGACTTCGGTTGCCGAACAGGATCGGAAATTGGTTGAGCAAATTGTGGTAAAAACCCATGAAGCGCTTCCTGAACCTACTGAAGAGGAGTTGCTGCTGAACGAGGAATACTTGGAAGAACTTGCCAAGAAAAAACAACGAAAACGTATCTATTGGGCGGCAGCCATTTTTGCTGGATTGGTAGTTTTAGGCGGAGGTATCTCCGTGGCCTATTTTGGTTTCAAGCAAGTGCGGGACACTGTTTTTGGCTATCCCACCAAAGAACTTTTAGAAGGTGAATGGGTATCCAGCTCCTACGGATTTCCTCCTGTGGAATTGGAAACACCTGATGTGCTTATTCGGCAAGAGGTAAAACTCCCTCCCGAAACCGAAGAGTTAATTCAAGAGCTCCAAAGCTTTTCCTACGGAAGTTATGTGGGCATCTTTTCGATATCCTCAAGTTCGGTGACCTATAAGGAGGAAACAGATCCAGATTTTAATGCGGCTGTTGGGTCCACTCTTTCCAATTTTGAAAAATTTGGACTTAAAAATATCATCACCAAACAAGAGGAATTTGTCACCCAATCCGGTGTAAAAGGATTAAAGACTTATGGTACGGGAACCTTAGATGCTGCGGGAAGTAGTGAATCCAAAAGGGCCAAGTACAATATCCTTTCATTTGGTGGAAAAGGGTTTATGCAACAGGTGGTCATCACTTGGGAAGATGGCGATGAATATGCCGAGCAGATCGTAGACCGAATATTGAACACTTTGGACGTAAAAACACAGGTATAAATGTTTGAGAATATAGAATTTGCAAATCCACAGTTTTTCTGGTTGCTCTTATTGCTTCCACTGGCTTTGCTATGGTATTTTTTCAAACGAAAGAATGAGATGGCCTCATTGCGGATTTCCAGTATCAAAGGTTTTTCAGTGAGTAATTGGGCTTCCCAGATTAAACCCGCCCTTTTTATACTTCGGTTGTTAGCGTTGGCGGCCATCATTACGGCTATGGCTCGTCCCCAGACCGAAGATATTTCAACACGTACCAAGACCACAAAAGGGATCGATATCGTCATGGCCATCGACGTATCCTCCAGTATGTTGGCTCGCGATTTAAAACCCAACAGGCTTTCAGCACTAAAGGAAGTCGCAGCTAATTTCATCAAAGAACGCCCCAATGATCGTATCGGGTTGGTGGCCTACGCAGCAGAAAGCTATACCAAAACCCCTATCACCAGTGATAAGGCCATTGTGCTCAGTGCTCTACAGCAAATCACCTACGGTGAACTGGAGGATGGAACGGCTATTGGCATGGGATTGGCCACTGCAGTAAACCGTTTGAAGGAAAGCAAGGCCGTTAGTAAAGTGATTATTCTGTTAACCGATGGTGTCAACAATTCAGGTTTTATTGAGCCAAAGACTGCTGCCGATCTAGCCGTGGAATTTGGAATAAAAACCTATACCATTGGGTTGGGAACTAACGGAAACGCCCTTTCGCCTGTGAGTTACAACAGGGATGGTTCGTACCGATACGGCATGCGCCAAGTGGAAATTGATGAAGACCTCCTCAAGGAAATCGCACAGGTGACCGATGGGAAATATTTTCGGGCTACGGACAACGAAAAATTGAAGGAGATCTATGAGGAAATCAACAGTTTGGAAAAAACAGAAATAGAAGAATTCAAATATTACAAATACGAAGAAAAGTTTAGACCACTCATTTTTTTGGCAGGGGTCTTGTTGTTATTGGAATGGGGATTGCGCAATTCCCTGTTCAAAAGTTTTATTTAGAAAATGATTCAGTTTGACGAAAAAATATATTTCTACCTCTTGGGCATTATTCCGGTAATGGTCTTGGCCTTCTTTTTTCTTCAACTCTGGAAAAAAAGGACCCAGCGCCAGTTTGCAGACAGCAATTTATTGAAACGATTGGCCCCAAATAAGTCGAGTTTTAAATCGGCCCTAAAGTTGATTTTCTTCTTGGCCGGACTATCCTTTCTTATTTTGGGATTGGTGAACCCAAAAATCGGAACAAAATTGGAAACCGTCAAACGCGAAGGAGTGGATATTGTTTTCGCCGTGGACGTTTCAAAAAGTATGCTGGCAGAAGATATTGCGCCCAACCGACTGGAAAAGGCCAAACGATTGGTTTCGCAAATCATCAACCAATTGGCCAGTGACAGAATAGGAATCATTGCCTACGCTGGACAGGCCTATCCTCAGTTGCCCATCACCACGGATTATGGTGCAGCCAAAATGTTCCTGCAGAGCATGAACACGGATATGTTGTCCTCCCAAGGTACCGCCATTGATGCCGCCATTGACCTGGCCAGCACCTATTATGACGATACCGAGCAGACCAACCGTGTTCTTTTTATTGTTTCGGATGGGGAAGACCATTCTGAGGACAATACCATCAGTGCGGTGGACAACGCCACCCAAAATGGCATCCGGGTCTTCACCATTGGGGTCGGAAAACCCAAAGGAGCTCCCATTCCTATCAAAAGAAATGGTATTGTGGAAAGTTTGAAGAAGGACAATCAAGGGGAAGTGGTCATTTCCAAATTGAATGAGGTCATTTTGTCCGAGGTTGCAGATCGGGGCAATGGCGAATATATTGATGGCACCAACACAGAGCAAGCTGTGGACCGCATCAAGGAATTGTTGAACCAAATGGACAAAACAGAATTTGAAGCCAAGCAATTTGCAGAATACAAGGACCAATTTCAATGGTTTCTCGCAGCAGGCTTTTTATTTCTATTTTTGGATATCTTCCTTTTGGACCGAAAAACACAATGGTTGAAAAAACTAAATCTTTTTAATGAGCATGATGATGAGTAAGATGAGATTGCTGTTCGGCCTAATCTGTTGTGTGGGAATTGCCCATGCACAGGATGAAATTGTGGACAAAGAGGCCGAAAAAGCACTTAGAACTTCCACAAACATTACCTACGAGGCCAATGAAGAACTTACCTCGAATGATTTTCCCATGGCCGAAGCCAATTACCGAAAAGCCATTTCCAAAAGTAAAAAGAATGTGGCAGCTCCCTTTAATCTAGGGAATGCCTACTATAATCGTGAAAGTTATGGTGAGGCTTTCGGGCGCTACAAAATGGCCAGTGAATCCACCGAGGAAAAACCTGCAAAACATAAGGCGTACCATAACATGGGGAACGTATATATGAAGCGTAAGGAATATCAACAAGCGGTGGAAGCCTACAAACAAGCGTTGCGCAGTAATCCCAATGATGATGAAACCCGATACAATCTAGCCTTGGCCAAAAAAATGCTGGAAAAGGAACAAAATGATCAACAGAACGATCAGAACCAGGATAATAAGGACAATCAAGATCAGCAAGACCAAGACAAGGATCAGAACCAAGACCAAAACAACGAAGGGGACAAAGACAAGCAGGACGAAGGAGAGCAGAATGAAGATGAGAACAAGGATAAGGGGGAAGAAGGCGAAAATGGAGAGGATAAGCCTGAGGAAAATCAAAAAGGTGATGGTGATGAGAAAAAAGAACAGGAAAAGAAACCCAATCAAGGGGACCAGCCTGATGAACAGGAACAAAAGCAGCAACCACGACCCAATCAGCTTTCCGAACAGCAGATTCAGAATTTGTTAGAGGCCATGCAAAACGAAGAGAAAAAGGTGCAGGAAAAAATGGAGGCCATGAAAGTGAAGGGTAAAAAAATAAGAAACGAAAAAGACTGGTAGTGTACAGGTTGAAGGGGAACATACTATGGCTGATAGCTGCATTATTTTTTGTGGCCCAACCTTCGCATGCCCAAGAGGATGAGGTTTCCTTTGAGATGAACCTCAGTAAGGAAAAACTGGGCATCAACGAACGGCTTCGGGTAGAGTTTACCATGAACAAAGACGGGGACAATTTCAGCCCGCCGCCCTTTGAAGGATTTAAGGTTGTCATGGGACCCTCGCAATCCATCAGTTCTTCTTGGGTGAATGGAAAGCGAAGCTTTTCAAAGACCTATTCCTACATTTTGGTTCCTACGGCCAGAGGGAATTTCACTATAAACCAGGCGACCATAGAAATTGATGGAAACACTTATAAAACGCTTCCAAAAACGGTGGAAGTCACCGCCGCAGTGGACAAGCCCAACGATCAAAAAACAGTAGACGATGTTGCTGATGAAAGCCTTCATTTGGTAGCCGAAGTTTCCAAAGGAAATCCTTACCTGAATGAAGCGGTCACCGTTATTTACAAGCTTTACGTGAGTCCCAACATCAGTGTCACCAACTATAGACCGTTGGACAACCCCAAGTACAACAATTTTTGGAGCCAAGAGATTCCTGTGACCAAACACACGGCCCAAAACGGCACGTATGAGGGTAAACCGTATCGTTATGTGGTGTTGAAGAGAGTGGTTCTCTATCCGCAGAAGGCTGGTCAATTGGAAATTGAACCCCTTTCCTTGGAAATTTTTGTTGATGTGCCCACCAATCGCCGCGACTTTTTTGGAGGTCGCATATACACGCAAACCAGTAAAACGGTTTCTGCGGGAAGAAGGACCATTAACGTAAAACAACTTCCTGAGAGTGGAAAACCAGCCAATTTTGGCGGTGCTGTGGGTGATTTTGAGTTCTCGGTCACGGCCAGCAAGACCCAATTGAATGCCTCGGAATCGCTTCAAGCTGTTGTGGAGGTTTCAGGAAAAGGGAATTTGAAGCTGTTTCAACTTCCTGAACCGGAACTACCCAGTTCCCTTGAAGTTTATGAACCGGAATACGAAGAAAACATCCAAACTTATACCTCGGGAATGGAAGGAAAAGTGAGCAACAACTACACGATTGTTCCTTCTTTTAGGGGAAAATATCCCATTCCAAGCATTTCCTTTAGTTATTTCAACCCAAATACGCAGAGGTATGTGACCCTTAATTCGAATGAAATCAATATTGAGGTTTTGGAAGGACCCATGAACACTTCCGCCGGCAATGCCGTTGGAACACTTTCAAATCAGAAGCTAGTTGTGCCTACAGGAAAACAGTTTCATTTTATCAAATTGAGTCCCAACCTCAGCCCCATTGGCGTGAACTACTTTTTTGGCTCTAACACTTTTTATTTGTTCATGTTTGTTCCGTTACTGCTGATTCCCATTGCCATTTTTTCATTCAAGAAAAGAGAGGCCATCGCACGTGATGTGGAAGGAAATAAAGTAAAACAGGCCAATAAACTGGCGAAAAAATACCTGTCCACCGCCAAAAAAGAATTGGGCAATAAGGAGGCATTTTATGTGGCATTGGAGAAAGGCCTTCACAATTACTTAAAGGCCAAATTGAAAATTGAAACCTCGGAATTCAGCAAGGAGAAAATCACCTCTGTCTTGCTCGATAAAAAAGTAGATGCCAATGATGTGGAAGGCTTTATAACCCTGCTTAAAAGTTGCGAAATGGCACGCTACAGTCCATTTTCTGATGTACAAATGCAAAAGGATTATGATACGGCGAGCGAGGTAATCTCTAATTTGGACAAGCAATTATGAATCTAACGAAGTTAATTGTTGCATTGGGTCTCTTTTCTTTTTCAATGGGTTTTTCCCAAAACAGCGATCTGTTTGACCAAGCCACGGAACTATACAACAAAGGTGAGTATTCCAAGGCCATTGAGAATTACAAGCAAATCTTGGAAAATGGGGAACACTCGGCACAGCTTTATTTTAATCTTGGAAATTGTTATTATAAACAAAACGCCATAGGTCCCAGCATCTATTATTATGAAAAAGCCTTGCTGTTAGATCCAACTGACAGTGAGATTATCAATAATTTAGGCTATGCCCAAAATATGCGCTTGGATGCCATTGAGGAGATGCCCAAAACAGAACTCTCCCAAATTTATACTACTGCCGTAAATCTTTTTTCATTTGACCAATGGGCGTACTTGGCCGTTTCACTCGTCTTTTTGTTCGTTTTGGCCTATTTGGCCTATTTCTTTCTCAGGTATGCCAATCAAAAGCGGTTTGCCTTTGTGACCAGTATTCTTTCTCTTGCCTTGGCTGTTGTTTGTGTTTTAATGGCCTACCTTCAATACCAAAGTTTCAAAAAAGATAATCCGGCCATAGTGTTCAGTAAGGAAGTTGGGGTGTCCTCGGAGCCCAACGACAATAGTGAAACTGCCTTCACCTTGCATGAAGGCACCAAAGTAAACGTTTTGGAACATCTGGACGACTGGAGTAAAATTAGGATTGCAGACGGCCAAACAGGCTGGTTATTGACCGATAATATTAAGTTGTTGAAGGACTTTTAAAAGTTATTTAACAATTTTTTGTGTGCCACGGCTTATTTTTGCTCAAAATGGCATTATGCTAAGGCTATTGGCTATTCCTTTTGTTTCAGTAATATTGGTCACAATTTTGATGGCCTCCCCTTTTGTGCCCTTATTGGGCAGGGAGTGCTGTACTGCAATGATTATAGGTTCTTCAGAGGAGGAAAACAATAACCACGAACCATCTACTGTCAATAATTTTGAAAGTAAGTACTTCTTGCTTCGAAACTTTTTTCCACTAAATTCATCACTTCAACAAAAAGAAAACCTTAATGCTTTAGGGTATATCTTCCCCATTTTGGAATTTACCGTTGAAATACTTGACCCTCCTCCCAAGAGACTAGCGTAACCTTAGCGCACATTCAAATCAATTTTCTAAATGTCTTCACATAATTTAAATGCTGAAGACCCAACTAATTTAACTTATTATTATGTTCAAGTATATCAAGAATGACTTGCCGGCCAGTATAGTGGTTTTTTTTGTGGCTCTTCCCCTATGTTTGGGAATTGCACTGGCCAGTGGTGCTCCTTTATTTTCTGGCCTTATCGCTGGAATTGTCGGCGGAATCATCGTGGGCTCACTCAGTGGCTCACAAATTGGGGTCAGCGGACCGGCGGCAGGACTTGCAGCCATTGTATTGACAGCCATAGGCACCTTGGGCGGCTATCAAAATTTCTTGGTGGCTGTGGTTTTGGGTGGAATCATCCAAATTGTATTTGGTTTACTCAAAGCTGGGGTAATTGCCTATTATTTCCCTTCATCTGTTATCAAGGGAATGCTAACGGGTATAGGAATCATCATCATCTTAAAACAGATTCCGCACTTTTTCGGGTATGATTCAGACCCAGAAGGCGATTTTGCCTTCTTCCAAGTAGATGGTGAAAATACCTTTTCTGAAATCATCAATTCCATCAATTATATTAGCCCTGGAGCCACAATTATTGCTATAGTTGCCTTGGCCATACTTATTTTATGGGATAGGGTACTGAGCAAGAAAGCCAAAATATTTCAACTCATTCAAGGTCCATTGGTAGCAGTAGTATTGGGTATCCTTTATTACGTGTTCACCAAGGGAAATTCCACTTGGGGTATCTCATCTGAGCATTTGGTGAGCGTACCTGTTCCGGATGGCTTAGATTCTTTTGGAACCCTATTGAGCTTCCCCAATTTCTCGGTAATAGGCAATCCTGACATTTGGATTACCGCATTTACCGTAGCACTGGTGGCCAGTTTAGAAACCTTATTATGTGTGGAAGCCACTGACAAATTAGACCCCCAAAAGCGCGTAACACCAACCAATAGGGAATTGTTGGCTCAAGGTGTGGGCAATACCGTATCTGGTATGATTGGTGGTCTGCCCGTTACGCAGGTTATTGTACGAAGTTCTGCCAATATACAATCTGGTGGTAGA
The DNA here is from genome assembly GCF_040705235.1 of Allomuricauda sp. ANG21. Classification (NCBI taxonomy): domain Bacteria; kingdom Pseudomonadati; phylum Bacteroidota; class Flavobacteriia; order Flavobacteriales; family Flavobacteriaceae; genus Allomuricauda; species Allomuricauda sp. ANG21. Next base: position 244,745 of record NZ_JBFCVT010000002.1, read on the forward strand.
ACCAAGGCTTCCGCCATTATTCATGGTTTTTTCTTGTTGATTTCGGTTTTATTGATTCCAACCTTGCTCAACATGATTCCTCTCTCTGTATTGGCAGCCGTACTATTTATAGTAGGATATAAGTTGGCAAAACCCAGTCTGTTCAAGACTATGTATCAATTGGGGTGGAAGCAGTTTATCCCATTTGTAGTTACTGTAGTGGGCATTGTGTTTACCGATCTATTGATTGGTATTGGACTGGGCCTAGGTGTTGGTATTGTAGTTATCCTTATTAAAAGCTACCAGAACTCGCACTTTCTTCATATTGAGGAAAAGGGCAATGGTACAAACCGAATGAAGATGACCTTGGCCGAAGAAGTAACCTTCATCAATAAAGGAGCCATCCTAAAAGAGTTGGATCGTATTCCTGAAAATTCCTATCTTGAATTGGATGTTCGGAAAACCCGTTATTTGGATAATGATATCATCGAAATTCTAGAGGATTTTTCAAGCAAGGCCAAAAACAGAAACATCGATATAAAATTGATTTCTGAAAGAGGAGAAGTTGAAAACCCTCCCAGTTACATTGAATTTTTTAATCTAAGACCGAAAAAAACGGCATAAAATATTGATATGAAAGCACATACAAAAGAAACACAAGCCACAATGACGCCCAAAAAAGCCATACAGTTTTTAAAGGAGGGCAATGAGCGTTTCCAACAAAATTTAAAGGCTAACAGAAATCTTTTGGAACAAGTGAATGATACCAAGGATGGACAATTTCCATTTGCAACCATTCTGAGTTGTATAGACTCAAGGGTATCGGCTGAGCTTGTTTTTGACCAAGGATTGGGCGATATTTTTAGCGTCAGAATAGCCGGTAATTTTATCAATGAGGATATCTTGGGAAGCATGGAATTTGCCTGCAAACTGGCTGGAACCAAAGCACTTGTCGTTTTGGGACATACCAGTTGTGGGGCCGTAAAAGGCGCTTGTGATCATGCACGATTGGGCAACCTAACTGCCCTTATCAATAAGATTGAACCCGCGGTTGAAGCCGTAACAGAACCCCAAGATGAGAGTTTAAGAAACTCCAAAAACCTGGAATTTGTGGATGCTGTTGCCGTCAAAAATGTTGAAATGGCCATAGAGGACATCAGAAAGAAGAGTGAAGTGCTTAAAGAAATGGAAGATAATGGTGAAATTGCCATTGTTGGAGCCATGTACGACATCTCTGATGGTAAGGTAACATTTTTGTAATCCCCTTTTTACAATCTTTTGAAGAGGCCGATGATTTTAGTATCATCGGCCTTTTTGTATAGTAATATTAGTATCTTCAAACTAATCAATTGTAACCATACCAATGTTTAAACATTTAAAAGGAGATTTATTTGGGGGCATTACTGCAGGTATTGTGGCCTTACCACTGGCACTTGCTTTTGGGGTAAGCTCTGGGCTTGGGCCCAGTGCTGGATTGTATGGCGCCATTTTTATAAGCTTTTTTGCAGCCCTTTTTGGGGGAACCAACACCCAAATCTCTGGTCCCACTGCCCCCATGACAGCTGTGAGTATGGTGGTCATTGCTGGCATAGTGGCCATCAATGACGGAGATATGAATCAGGCATTACCTGCTATCCTAACCGTTTTTCTTTTAGCTGGATTTATGCAAATTGGCCTGGGGCTAATTGGTTTGGGCAAATACATCAAATACATTCCATATCCGGTGATATCTGGATTTATGACGGCCATTGGCATAATCATATTGGTCACACAGATACTGCCCGCCGTAGGATATTATCCGAAGGAAGATGGAGCGTATGTAAAGCAGTTTATACCCATGGCCGAAGAAAATATCTTGGAAAAAATCCTTCAAGAAGAGGCTGGTGAAGGTATTTTGGTGTTGGAAAATTTTGAAGAAACTATAAAAAGGGCAGAAGATATAACCCCGGAAGACATTCAAAAGGAAGCCAGTAGCTTAGCTGCAAAAGACGCTTCAGGGGTCATAGGAACTTTTAAGGTACTGCCTCAAGCTTTAAATAGCATCAATTGGTTGGAACTAGGGCTTGCATTGGCCACTATATTCATCATTTATGGCTTTAAGCGGATTACCACAAAGGTTCCCAGTACTTTAGTAGCGCTAGTTGTGGTTTCTGGATTGGCCTACGGCCTAGGTTTGGAATACAGGCCCATTGAGCAAATTCCAAGCGGATTGCCTATTCCCAATCTAGAAATATTTACGGCCTTTAAGCTTAGTTCCATAACGCCCTACATTTTTACGGCACTCACTCTGGCCCTTTTAGGTGCAATAGACTCCTTGCTTACCTCGGTAATAGCGGACAATATGACCCAGACCAAGCACAAGCCCAACAAAGAACTGGTGGGGCAGGGTATTGGCAATAGTATTGCAGCCATTTTTGGAGGTATTCCCGGGGCAGGTGCCACTATCAGAACGGTGGTCAACATAAACTCGGGTGGTAAAACCAAACTTTCCGGTATGATCGCGGGAGTTCTCCTTCTTATCATACTTTTGGCTCTTGGCCCCGTTGCCTCCCAAATCCCTGCTGCGGTATTGGCCGGAATATTGGTCACAGTAGGAATTGGGGTTATGGACTATAAAGGATTAAAAGCGATTCCCCATCTCCCAAAAGATGTTACGTTAGGCCCGCTGAAGTTTAGTTCAGAAGTTATCATAATGCTGGTTGTTATGGTACTTTCCTCTACTTGGAATCTTGTTTATGCCGTAGGCATAGGGTTGATTATTGCTTCATTGATGTTCATGAAAAAAATTGGGGATATCACCGCAAAAAGGTCAGATGTAAAACCCTTACGTGAAGAAGTATGGTCCGATGAAAAGGATCTTCCGCAAAAAATCAAGGAAGAAGTTTTTATTAAGCACATAAAGGGGCCTTTGTTTTTTGGGTCTACCAATGAGTTTCAGCAGTTGGCCGCACAAATACCAGATACCGCGTCCACTGTGGTTATCCGCATGGGAAAAATGCTGTACCTAGACCAATCTGGATTGTATGCCATGGAAGATGTATTGCAAGACCTAAAACAAAAGAACATTGATGTACTCTTGGTGAACATACTAGATCAACCCAAATTTATGATGGAACGCATCGGCATTATACCCGACCTTATTCCACCTGAAAATATTTTTGACTCCTTTAAATCTTGTATACATTGGATCGGGGATAATATCAATGCCCAACCCCAATAACCTTTTAAATGCTGATATTCAAGTTCCCTAATGATTCCGGTCCAGTTTATCTAGAAACTGTTTCAGGAAGGCTTCCCGTGGAACCCTTCAATACCTATAGTAACCTTGTTTTTTTGGCTTTGATAATCTATTGGGGGTGTAAAGTGTACAAAAATCCAAAAAGGCATCTTTTCTTGTCTTGGGTACTGCCCATCATTGGTATAAGTTATATTGGGGGTACAGTCTACCATGCTACCCGGAGCCATGAATTCTGGCTAAAGTTGGATTGGATGCCCATTATGCTACTATGTGCTGCGCTGGTTATCTATTTTATCTTCAAATTGGTTTGGCGGTGGTGGCAACGCGCACTTTTAGTTGTTTTGCTTTTGGGAATATCGTTCTTGCTTCGCATTTTACCCATTCCCGGTCCGTGGCGAATTACATTGGGTTATGTAATCACAGCGGCGACCATACTCTTCCCCTTGGTTTGGTATCTCATAAAAACCCAAGGGAGAAATATGGGTTTGGTGATTTTGGCTTTTGCTGTTTTTGGCATTGCCATTTTCTTTAGAAGCATTGATCTTATCCAGACCTATTTTCCCATGGGAACCCACTGGTTATGGCATTTTTTCGGCGGAGTGGCAGTACATTGCCTAATTGCCTACATATTCGAGGACAATTTGCTAAATTTGTCCGCCAATACAGCCATCAAACATGATTGAGACCATAAAGGAACATTTGGCTGAAGTGGAGAAATTCACCTCGACCTCTAAAGATGAAATTGAAGCTTTCCGAATTAAGTATTTGGGGAAAAAGGGGCTTTTGAACAGTTTTTTTGCTGAGTTCAAAAACGTGCCCAATGGTGAAAAAAAAGAGTTCGGACAGGTAATTAATCAACTGAAGAATGCCGCCACCGAAAAGGTAAACACGCTAAAAACCGAGCTTGAAAGCCAAGTGGAAACCAAAGGCAAATATGGGGACCTTACCCGTCCCGGTGAGCCCATTGCCTTAGGTGCCAGGCACCCCATTTCCATTGTTAAAAATCAAATCATCGATATTTTCTCAAGAATTGGTTTCAATGTTTCAGAAGGACCTGAAATTGAGGATGATTGGCACAATTTTACGGCACTCAACCTGCCAGAATACCATCCTGCCCGCGATATGCAGGACACCTTTTTCATTCAAACCGATCCAGATATCTTACTTCGAACGCATACCTCATCAGTGCAGGTACGTTATATGGAAAGTCATAAACCACCCATCCGTACCATTTCTCCCGGAAGAGTGTACAGAAATGAGGCCATTTCCGCCCGTTCCCATTGCTTTTTCCATCAAGTGGAGGGTCTTTATGTAGACAAAAATGTTTCCTTCGCCGATTTGAAACAAACCTTGCAATATTTCACTTCAGAGATGTTCGGGAAATCAAAAATCAGATTACGTCCATCTTACTTTCCGTTTACGGAACCTAGTGCCGAAGTTGATGTGTATTGGGGATTGGAAACGGAAACCGATTACCGAATGACCAAAGGAACCGGCTGGTTAGAGATAATGGGCTGCGGCATGGTTGACCCTAATGTGCTGAAAAACTGCGGAATCGACCCTGATGTCTACTCTGGTTTTGCCTTTGGCATGGGAATAGATCGTATTGCGCTGCTCTTACATCAGATTTCGGATATTCGCTTGTTGAGTGAAAATGATGTCCGCTTTTTGGAGCAGTTCAAAAATGCATTGTAATCTTTCATTTGATTTCTTAACCCAAAAAATCAAATCGTACCAGTGTTGCAACTCATTATAGTAACACCATTACCATATCTTCAAGCTTGCATGCAGAAAAGACAACTTTTTTAGATTGTTGTGCACCAAACGCTTTCAATTTCGAAAAATTACAGGTTCCATTTTTCAAAATATTGAATTTAATTGGCTGTTAAAATCAAAAGAAAACAGTTCTTTCAGATTTTTTCACTCCTATGTGCACGAGCAGGGCTGGTTTTGTTCGTTTCTGGTCTTTTTGTAATAATGGGTGATATTCAAGTCCAAAATGAAATCCTGTTAACAATGGCATTCGGGTTAAGCGCCTGTAGTTTTTGGCCTTACGCCCATATTGCCACAGTAGACGGTTTGGAATCGGAAAACAAGCCCAAGAAAAAAACCTTTAACAATGATTTCGGTATCGCCATTTTAGCCCTATCATTTCCGTTTTCCACCGTGCTGATTCTCGGAGTACTCAACAGCGGCACTTTTTTCTCTTCATCCTATACTATATTTCTGATTGCTGGGTTGTTCTTGGCAGTAGGGCTGCTACTTTCACTATTTAATGGATTGAGCGCCAAATGGGCTTACCTTAAATTTGTTGACCGAAAACTGGACCGACCTGCTACTGAGAATGTCTAGAATATAAGTGATTCTCAACTCAATTGTTTATCTTTCAAAAGGATACACTAAACCTAAAACTATGCTTAATCGACTCGTTACGTTGTTTGCGTTGTTGCTCGCAACTACCATAATCGCACAGAAAAAAGAAATCAAGGTAGACCAAGACCGTCTAGAAAAACGAATTTTTGATCTGGCAGAATTCGGAAAGCAGGAAAACGGAGAAACGGAGCGGGTGGCATTTAGCGATGCTGATATTGAAGCCCGGAATTGGGTGGTACAGACTATGAAAGATTTTGGAATGGAAGTCACCATTGATGTCGCCGGAAACATTATCGGAAAAAGAAAAGGAACCGATGCTTCCAAAAAACCTATCTCATTTGGCTCACACATTGACCGGGTTCCCAATGGCGGGAATTATGATGGTTGTGTAGGTTCCATGGCTGCTTTGGAAGTCATCGCAACCCTGAACGACCGTAAAATAAAAACCAAGCATCCGTTGGAGGTTATTATTTTTCCCAACGAAGAAGGAGGTGTAATGGGCAGTAGGGCTATGTCTGGTAATCTCACTAGAGCCGCTTTTGAAGTAGTTAACTCCACAGGGTATTCCATGGGTGAGGGTATTATGCGTTTGGGCGGGGATACTACCCGAATCACAAAAGCTATCCGAAAAAAAGGGGATATGGCGGCATTTGTGGAACTACATATTGAGCAAGGGGGCATATTGGAAAAAGAAAATCTCGATATAGGGGTTGTAGAGGGTATTGTGGGTTTAAAATGGTGGGATGTTACCTTTACCGGTTTTGCCAACCATGCGGGCACCACCCCAATGAATGCTCGGCAAGATGCCCTCTTGGCTGCAGCTAAATTTATTGTAGCTGTAAATGAAGTCACTAACAGTTTTGATGGTGCACAAGTGGGAACCGTAGGCCGAATTAAAGCTGAACCTGGAGCGCCTAATGTGATTCCGGGAAAGGTGGTGACCAGTTTGGAAATCCGTGATCTTTCCTCTGAAGTTATCGAAAAGGTTTTCCAAGCGATAAAGGCCAGAGCCCAAGAAATCGCTGAAGCTTCCAATGTTAGCATTGAGTTTCATCCATTGGACACGACAGCAGAACCTGCACTGACAGACCCTCTGGTTTACAAAGAGATTGAAAGTTCTGCAAAAGAGTTAGGACTAACCTATAAATATATGCCCAGTGGGGCGGGACACGATGCACAGGATATGGCTCGAATTGCCCCTACCGGAATGATTTTTGTTCCCAGTAAGGGCGGTATCAGCCATTCACCAAAAGAATTTACCTCTGCAGAAGATATGGCCAACGGTGCCAATGTGCTGTTGAACACTATTTTGGCTTTGGATAAGAAGTTGGATTAAGTTTACTGTCCCAAACAATTGTAAAAGTAGCGTTGACAAGTAGTCCTATACTCAACCAGTACGTCCCCAGAATCAGCACACTGGCATATGCGAAAGGCGCCTTAAACTTGTTGATGGCCAATAACGTATCAGAAAGCATGAACAGTATAACAGCCAACGCTATCCATACGTAGGCTTTTCCTTTATCTTTTAAATACATTCTTATACCCTGCCATGCCATGAAAGTTATCACCAGAACATAAACCAAAACCGGTATCATAAAATCTCCTAAATCGGGTTTCAACCAAAAGAAAATCGCTCCTCCAATCGCAAAGAGTAACATAAAAGATATCCCATGGAACTGAAAGCCTTTGTGTTGTATAAATGCCACAATGAACAGAATGTGTGCCAGTAAAAATGCGACCAATCCAAAAATAAAATAAGCTGGATTGAGCAAAAGGATGTCGCCCAAAAGACAAAAACCAAAGGCAATCATCATGGTCAACATAAATTTTGAATAGGCCTTTTTTGGGGTGAATAACAAAAGGGATACAATAAGAATGGTAGTCAAAGGTTTAAAAAGCAGGTAAAAATCATGTCCCATAAAATCCAAATAAATGGCAATACAGGCCGAAACCACGCTAAGCAAATTGATGCTCTTTTGCCATTTTTTAGGCTTTTCTACCATTGCGTAAACGGATTTTTACTGAGTTGCGAATTGTAATATTTTATCTGTCCCGTGACCTCTTCACCCAACCATTTTGGTCTTTCAAAAACCTCATCTTCATGGTTGAGCTCTACTTCGGCAACCACCAGACCTTTGTTTTCACCTAAAAATTCATCTACCTCAAATAATTTATTGCCTAAGGGAACCTCAAAACGTACTTTTTCCAAAATCACATCTTCGCACAGGTCTATCAAATTGGTGGCTTCCGTTACCGTGATTTCGGTTTCCCACTCAAACCGGGTGGTGCCCGTTGAGTTGCTGGGCCCTTTCACGGTTAAAAAGCCTTTATCTCCTTTAATTCGAACGCGAACGGTTCGCTCGGGGTCGGTGTTCAAAAAACCTTGTGCTATGCGTACTTGCGACGTGGCTTCCTGTTTGTAGGCATCGGACACGACTAAAAATTTTCGCTCTATTTCCAAGTGTTCCATCAAACTAAATATACCCTAAATTTGAGTATGGACTTGGATTTTCCCTTAAGAAAAATCATTCATGTGGACATGGATGCGTTTTACGCCTCTGTGGAACAGCACGACAACCCTGAGCTGAAGGGAAAACCCGTTGCCGTAGGTGGAGGCTCCAAGCGGGGTGTGGTATCGGCAGCCAGTTACGAAGCCCGTAAGTTTGGAGTGAAAAGTGCAATGTCTGGTTATTTAGCCCAACGAAATTGTCCGGATTTGATTTTTGTAAAACCTCGGTTTGATCGTTATAAGGAAGTCTCATCGCAAATACGCAGTATCTTTTTTGAGTATACCGATATGGTGGAACCGCTTTCCTTGGACGAAGCTTATTTGGATGTGACAGAGAACAAAAAAGGAAACCCTTCCGCCACTTTGATTGCCAAGGAAATCCGTCAAAAAATTTTGGACAAAACCGGGTTGACCGCTTCGGCGGGAATCTCCATCAATAAATTCATTGCCAAAGTGGCCAGTGATTACAACAAACCCAACGGTCAAAAAACGGTGAATCCAGAGGAAGTCATCCAGTTTTTGGAAGATTTGGATATTCGGAAATTCTATGGGGTGGGAAAAGTCACTGCTGAAAAGATGTACCGCTTGGGCATTTTTACAGGGAAAGACCTCAAAAAAAAGTCCATTGAGTTTTTGGATGAACACTTTGGTAAAAGTGGCAAATACTATTACTACGTGGTTCGAGGTGTTCACAACAGCGCGGTAAAGCCCCATCGCATCCCAAAATCCGTAGGGGCAGAACGAACCTTCTTTGAAAATTTGAGTAGTGAAATCTTCATGTTGGAAAAACTGGAGAACATTGCCAACGAATTGGAGCGAAGGCTTCAAAAATCTAAAATTGCCGGGAAAACCATCACCCTGAAAATTAAGTACAGTGACTTTACCCTGCAGACCCGAAGCAAAACACTTCCCTATTATATTGCCAACAAAGAACTTATTCTGGAAACGGCCAAGGAACTGCTGTACCAATCAGAATTACAAAATTCAGTGCGATTGTTGGGCATCTCTTTGGCCAACCTCAATACCGAAAAAAAGCAACAGGAACCCGAGAAAGAATTGGTGTCCGTTCAACTAAAATTTGATTTTTAAATACGCCTACATATCGGCTAGAAACAAAAAACCTCCCAAAGTGGGAGGTTCTCTTTTTAATTTTTCATGTCCGCCTCCTTGGTTTCCATCGCAGGCTTAATGGGATTTCCATCTGCATCGATCTCAATGATATTATCAAATCCAAGTTCATCCAGTTTTGTAATGATCTCAGCTCTATCACCCACCATAAACCAATTGACCTCCTCTGGTTTTACCACTTGGTTACTCACTGTTTTAATATCTTCCAGTGAAAGCCCTCGCACATTCTGATCATACTTTTGGTAGTAATCATCAGGCAAATCGTACCTGACCAAATTTCGAACAGAACTGTTGACAGAACTATTAGTCTCCCATTGACCCGGAAGCCTCAACACTTGATTGGTCTTCACTTTTTCAAGTTCCGCGGTGGTTGCAGGTCTGGTAGAGGTAAACTCCGATATTTCTTTTCGAATTTCAGTTACGGATTCAGCCGTTTTATCGGTTTGTACAGGAGCATAAACTATAAAAGGGCGTTCCTCTTTGGAGCCTAGCACAAAACCTCCTGCACCATAGGACCAGTGTTTATCTTCCCGCAGATTCATATTGATTCGCGATGTGAAATCACCCCCTAGAATACTCACCATTTGCTCCAACGCTATTTCGGAAACATCGCCATATTTTTCGGTCAAATGTCCTGCTAGGATTACAGATTGTTGGGATTCTGGTCTGTTCATCAAATAAAGCGTATTCTTGGTATTGGTGTTTGGCTTGTTGAAAGCAATTTTTGGCACATCGCCCCGCTTCCATTTGCCCAATGTCTTCTCCAATTTGGGTTTTAACTCGCTCATTTCAACATCCCCCGTAATAATTATGGTAGAATTGTTGGGCTTGAACCATGTGTCATAAAATTTCACCACATCATCCCTCGTCAATTTGGCAACCGCATCCTCATATCCCGTTCCAGTGTAGGGGCTGCTGTAGGGGTGGCCTTCTCCATAAAGGTATTTGTTCATGACCCTCAAAGCCATACTTACTGGTTGGGACTTTTCTTGTTTTATGTCGTTGATTTGCTCACTTTGCAAACGCTCAAACTCGTTTTGCGGAAACACGGGGTTCAGAACAACGTCCAAAAAGAGGTCCAAGCTTGCATCCAAGCTTTGTTTTAACGTAGACATTTGTACATTGGATTGATCTTGGTTTGAAAACGTGCTCAGTGATGCTCCCAATAACTGTAGTTGTTCGTTGATTTCCAATGAAGTTTTATCCTTAGTTCCTTCGTCCATAAGGTTCATGGCCAAACGAGCGGTTCCAGGACTGGATAAATAGTCAGTTTTGTAACCTGCATCCGCTACTAGGTTGATGACAATTGTGGGTACTCCTTTGCGTTGGGCCAAAACCACGTTAAGCCCATTGGATAGTTGAGTGCGCTGCAACTCTGGGAATTTGGAGCTCTTTTGAGGTCCCAGTTCAGGAAGCTTGCTCCTATCAACGGTTGATTCTTCAACACTATACTCCGGAAATGGTTTACACACCAAAACGTGTTTACCTTTTTTGAGCCATTTAGCGGCAGTTTTCCGTAAATCCTCCGTAGTGGCCTCTTCAACATATTTTAATCTTGTTTTGTAGTACGATGCGTCACCATGATAGGTTTGATTCGAAGCTAGGATATCTGAAACTCCCCCAAAACCGCCTATGCGTTCCAGACCCATTATAAAATTGGCAAAATAGCTTGCTTTTACCCTTTTGAGTTCCGCTTCGGTAGGGCCTTCCTTGATAAACTTATCAATTTCCGCCCAAAGTTCTTTTTCCAGTTTATCCGCATCATTTCCCGGCTTTACGTTTAACCATGTTATAAACCGACTTGCAATTTCACTGGTCGCCTGAAACGAAACAGCAGTGCTGGCCGACTGATCTTCATAAATGAATTTTTTATACAACCTTGAATTTTTTCCACTGCTCAGAATGGCAGAGATCAAATCAAAATGAAGGTCTTCCCGTGAGCCACCTTCTGGGGTGTTCCATGCAAAAAGGACTCTTGTTTCGGGCACACGATCCTCATAAACCTGATAAGAATCATACACTTTGTTGGGAATGTTCACTTCTTGTCGTTCCACGGTTGGACCTGACGGGATATCCCCAAAATATTTAATGACTTTTTGATGGACTTCATCCGCATTAATATCCCCAGCAATGGCAACCACCGCATTTGCCGCTCCGTAATAGGATTTAAACCACTCTTGAACATCTTCCAAGGAAGCTGCATTTAAATCTTCCATCTCCCCGATTACAGTCCAAGAATAAGGGTGCCCTTTTGGATACATGGCTTTGGTTAAATAATCCCATTGCATTCCATAAGGTTGATTTTCACCCTGTCTTTTTTCATTTTGAACAACCCCTCTTTGCTCATCAAGCTTTGCTTGATCAATGGCTCCCAAGAGATGTCCCATTCGGTCAGATTCCAAAAAAAGCACTTGGTCCATAGCCGAAACGGGAACATTCTGAAAGTAATTGGTTCTGTCTGTGTTTGTAGTTCCATTGAGGTCAGTTCCTCCAATGCTTTCCAAAGCTTGGAAATAATCCGTGTTATAGTTTTCACTACCATTGAACATTAAATGCTCAAAGAGGTGGGCAAATCCACTTTTGCCCGGCTTCTCATTTTTAGACCCCACATGGTACCACACATTGACAGCAACAATGGGTGCTTTGTGATCTTCATGAACCAAAAGGGTGAGTCCGTTCTTTAAAGTAAATTTTTTGTAAGGGATGTCAATATCATCCGCTTTAAACTGAAAATCCTGTCCGTAAATCACAGGTGTACATAAAAACCCTAGAACAAGGGCAAGAAGTAATTTTCTCATTTGATTGTATTTTTGATTGATAAAATTGAATTCCACAATATAGGAAATAGTTTACAATACTCGCTATTCTAATTAGTTAGAGCCCTGTACATATTGATAAATGGGTGTCCATTCAACTAAAACTTGACTTTTAAATTGCCATAAAATAATTTCTTGCTTACTTTGTGTGCGTAGCCCCTATCAATGTATCAGATATTTGTGCCATGCAACGTCCTGAATTGCATTTACATATCATTACCACTGCCGGCAATCTTTTCTATGTGAACGGTTACAATTCCACGGGAATTAATGAGATAATTGAAAAGTGCGGTATTGCCAAAGCCACGCTCTACAGTCATTTTAAGTCCAAGGAAGATATTTGTGTTGCCTATCTGGAAAATCGTCATGATACCTTTATGGACTCACTTAAAGGTTATGTTTCCAGAAGAAAAAGTGGTAAAAATCAACTGTTGGCCATATTTGACCTTCTGCAGGACATGTACCGTGAAGAAAACTTTCAAGGGTGCTGGGCGCAAAAAACCCTAGGTGAACTTTCCCCAAAGCAAAAAAAGATTCTAAGTGTCATTCAAAAACAGAAGAAAGACCTATTGTTGTACTTGGGTGAGGTTGTGGGGGAAAACATTCCCAAAATTTCCAAAGCAGAGATTGAAAAGATTTCAGGCGGGCTTTATTTACTGTTTGAAAGTGCCATAACAGAAAGTCACCTTTTTAAAAACGATTGGCCCATTTATATGGCCAAAAATATAGCCCCTGCACTTTTTACGGATGCCGAATAAGGGTAAATTGTTTTTAAACACCAAACATGCCAGTTCAAGCGGAGTCGAGAACGCCAAAAGCTACCCTTTGACAGAACATCTCGACTGCGCTCGATGTGACATATTGACCAAACCAGGTCCTATTTAGTTTTAAACTTCCACCGCTTCCAAGGGCTGTGCCACGGGAAAATCAATAGGAATCTCGGTAGTATTGTTGATATAATTTGAGATGGTTTTATCACCTACCAAAACAATGGTGTCAATTAAGTTTTCCTTGGTCCATCCAGCGGCAAAGAAATTGTTCAACACTTGGGCGTCTGTGGCACCTCTTTTCTCTGTAATGTTTTTGGCCAAACGTGCCAAAGCATCCAATTTTGCATCAAAAGAGGCCTTTCCTGCCCTTAGTTCCAAAATCTGCTCGTCGGTAAAACCGTTCATTTTTCCAATGGCCGTGTGCGCAGACAAACAATACAAACAGTTATTGGCTTGGCTCACCGCTAAGTTTACCACTTCCTTTTCTTTGGCCTTCAACGAGGTTTTGGCGTTGGCAAATGTTAGGTAGTTTCCTAACGCGTTTTCCGAGTGGGCGTAGGTGGCATAAAGGTTGGGAACAAAGCCTAAGGCTTTTTCCAGATTGTCAAAAATAGCCTGATTGGCCGGACTTACTTCTTCTCTTTTAAGTACGTTGATTGTGCTCATGATTTTAAATTTTTTAAATGAATTATTATATATGGATTAAAAAGTCTGTACAAAGGGTTTCTCGGCATCACAATAGAAATCATGATGATACTTTTGCTCACAATGCTCCGAGACCTTTATGGTTTGTGACTCGGTTCTTTGTGGCGTTCTAAAAATCTCAATGAGATTGAAAAGGGATTTTTCCGTGGGCTTCATCTTTTGTCTGTTTTAAATTACAGGGCAAAGATGCTGCGGAAAAGAAGGCAGGTGTTAGGAAGGATTTCCCGACGGCTTGATGAATTTTCCCCTAGGCTACTGTCAAAAGGTTCTCACGGTACTCGGATGGGGTCATTTGCGTCATTTTCTTGAAAAATCGGCTGAAATGTGCCGGGTCATTAAAACCCAGTTCATATGCTATTTCCTGATTTTGCTTGTCGGTGTAATTTATGAGTCGTTTTGCCTCCAAGGCTATGCGCTCCAAGATGATCTGCTGTGGTGATTTTTGGTTATAAATGGAAAAGAGATTGGAAAGTGTCTTGGGTGATTTGAACAACATTTCGGCATAATCGCTCACCTTTCGCTTGGTCTTATAATGAAGGTCTACCAAAAAATTGAATCGTCGGATGGTATCTATTTGGTCGTTACCCAGTGTTTTTACAATGAGTTGTTCCTTGGCCAAGCGTGTACTCATAATGATTAATCGTTTTAAGAGCATCTGTAGCATATCCCCTTGGATATTATCTGAGGTTGAAAATTCCTCTATGAACATATGGTGCAATAGATTGAACTTGTTCAGTTGGTCCTTTGGAATACTTATAATGGGAATGTCTTGGGTGCCAAAAAACAAAATACCGTTACAGGAGACCTCAGAATCATGATCAAAAACACAATAAAACTCTCTATTAAAAAGAATGGCGGAAAGGGGGAGTTGCGTTTGGGAATAGGAAACATGCTGCAAATAGGTAACGGTCACCATTTGATTGGAGGCCAACTCCAATTCCATCCCATCAATCCGAATCGTGAGGGGGCAATCATTTCGATTCCATAAAAATTTAATGGTCTTGGAAGTGATGGAAAATCGTTCCTCATCTTTTTTTATATCCTCGGTAAAGCCTAAAATGGCCCCTAATCTGGAATCTTTGTATTCGTATTTCATGGGTCGATTCTTCCGTTACACTACTTTTAGTCCTCCTTTTTTGTTCATACTTACAGATAGTAAACCACTCATTACCAGACAAAATATTAAACAAGACTGTTAATATATTGCGCACGTTTCCATGATTTTTTAGTATTGGGTATGAAAGCACGATTTTATGAAGAAGCCATTATACAGTTTTACGGCAATATGAAGTTGGGAAACTCCCCAATTTCTTCCATGGATTTTTATGCCTCCTTTTTTGACAGTATCTGCCGAAACCTGCAGGACGTAAAAAGTCTAAGTTCTCTTTCCGAGAAAGAAAAATGGAAAACTCTTTTTCCTTTTCGTCGCGAAATCTTGGATAAGAATCATACTGTGGTGGTAACCGATGCCAACGTAAACATTGTTTATGCCTCCCAGAACATGTATCTCATGAATGGTTATAGGCCCGAGGAGGTGGTAGGTAAAACACCCAAGATATTCCAAGGGAAGGATACCTGCCCAAAAACCACTCAGGTTATTTCAAGCGCCATTAAAAACAGAACCCCGTTCGAAGTTATGTTGGTGAACTATAAAAAAAATGGAGCCCCTTATCAATGTAAAATAAAAGGGGCCCCTATTTGGGATAAAGACGGAAAGTTGGTCAACTTTATCGCGTTTGAAAAAGAAGTTGCTTAATTCCTTTTCTTAAAAGTTACAGGATTCTATCTCGGTCACCCTTAGGGTGTTCACCATTCCTTTGTCTTTTATGGGCATGGCCGCAAGGCTGATAAGCATATCTCCGACCCCCAAAAATCCTTTTTTGCATGCAATTTGGTTCACATCTTCTATGGTCTGGTCAGTGGATACAAATTTATCGTAATAAAAGGCTTTTACGCCCCAAAGCAAGTTCAACTGGGTTAAGATCCTTTTGTTGGAAGTAAACACCAAAATGTGTGCACTGGGTCGCCAAGCCGAAATCTGAAACGCCGTATATCCACTGTTGGTCAATGTAGAAATGGCCTTTGCCTGTATCTCATTGGCCATTAACGCAGCATGGTAACAAACCGATTTGGTGATATATCTTTTGGTGCGTATGTGCGGCGGTGTTTGTGGAACCTTGATTAAGCTCGAACCTTCAACACTGGTTAAAATACTGGTCATTTTTTCAATAACCTGAACGGGATAGTTTCCAACAGAAGTTTCTCCCGAAAGCATCACGGCATCGGCTCCATCCATAACGGAGTTGGCCACGTCATTCACTTCAGCGCGGGTTGGCGTAAGGCTGGTAATCATTGTTTCCATCATCTGCGTGGCAATGATTACGGGAATCCTTGCTTTTTTGGCCCTCAATACCAATTTTTTCTGAATCAAAGGCACCTCATGTGCCGGAACTTCAACCCCTAAATCTCCACGGGCCACCATTAACCCATCGCAATAAGCCACAATCTTATCAATATTGTCAACTGCTTCTGGCTTTTCAATTTTGGCCACAATAGGAATCTTATGGTCAGTATGTTTCGCAATCAACTCCTGTAGGTCAATCAAATCTTGACTATGACGCACAAAAGAAAGTGCAATCCAATCAACTTCATGTTCAATGGCATATATGGCGTCTTTAATATCTTTTTTAGTAAGGGCTGGCAATGAAATTGCTGTGTTGGGTAAGTTTACTCCTTTTTTGGATTTAAGGGGGCCCCCTTGAATTACCGTCGCCGTTACCTCATCTTTTCCATTGGTGGATTTTACCTCAAAGATGAGTTTTCCATCATCCAACAAAATACGTTCACCAGGTTTAACATCAACAGGGAAACTTTTGTAGTTCATGTACACCCTTTGGGCCGTACCTTCAAAAGGCTCACCTGTAGCAAAGGTGATTTCATCTCCGGGGGACACAACAGCCTCGCCACCCATTACACCCACTCGTAATTTGGGTCCTTGCAAGTCTGCAAGTATTGATGTATTTACCTCCAATTCCTCATTTAACTCCCGTATCATTTTAATACGCTCTGTAACATCATCATAAGAGGCATGTGAAAAATTAATTCGAAAAACATCCACTCCTGCCTCGATCATTTCTTTGAGTACTTCTTTCTTACTGGTGGCAGGGCCCAACGTTGCTACAATTTTGGTCTTCTTTCTAGTTGGCATTTTTAAAAGATTAAATTTCTTTTTGATTTTAAGGTTTCTGTGTCAATGGGATATGCCGTTATGACCTTGGTTATTTTATTGATGGCTTTCACCTTTTGTGCGAATGCTGAATCTTCCGCTGCATCTACTTTTAAAAAATAGTCGACCTCTTTTCGCTCTTTGACCAAATGACTGGTTCGTACGGAAACATTGTTCTCAAACAATCCGCCCGAAGGTATAACTTCCTCTACAACGCACTTGTTAGAAATCAAAGTCCAGTAGATGTCGCTCATTTCATCGTCCCAATCAAACACAGAAAATGATAGATTTTCATCAAGGTGAAGGTCTTGCGCCATCCTCTTCAAATGCAATCCGCAGTTGGAATTTATGGCATAGGTCATGGCATAATCCTCCAAATCACTGTGTATGGCGATGAGCTTAAAGCTGTCATCATAAAAGTCTGCCGATATCTTATGCGTTGTCAACATGCCCTTAACACGAACTGTAAATATACTCTTAATCCTATTGACTGCCTAGTTGAAACAAGACAATACACTTATAAACACAACGAAAACGTTTGAGTTTACCTTTTTTTAAAGTTACTGATTTTCAATTTTGTTCTGAAGTGCAAAATAGGCCCTTTTTGATGCCTTTTCCTCTGCCTTTTTTTTAGAAGTGGCCCTAGCTTTTGCCATGATGCGATCACCTATGGTCAATTTTACGGCGAAGTGTTTTAGCTCATCGTTTCCTGTGTCTTCATAGACATGATAGTTGAACGATTTCTTCTGTTTTTGACACCATTCTATCACCAAACTCTTATAGCTGATGACCTTGCCCTCCAGCTGCTCAATGTCCACATAGGGTTCTATGACACGCTCATTGATAAACTTTTCACAATAGGTATATCCACGATCCAGATAAATGGCCCCGACCAAAGCCTCAAATACGTTTCCGTGTATGTTCTCCCCAAAGTGGGATTTGGGAATCCGGCTTTCCACAAAGCGCAAAAGGTTCAAGTCTTTGCCCAACTCGTTCAGGTGTTTTCTACTTACTACCTTGGAGCGCATTTTGGTAAGATAGCCTTCATCTCCTTCGGGGACTTCGTTGTATAAATGTTTGGAAATAATGGTCCCCAGCATGGAGTCGCCTAAAAATTCGAGGCGCTCATAGTTCATGGGGTTTCCTTCTGGGTCCTTTTTGTTTACGGAACGATGCAGAAAGGCCTTCTTGTAAATTTCAATGTCCTTTGGCTTGAATCCAAGGATATTTTTGATCCCCAAAAAAAAATCCCCATCCGTTTTCGGATGGGAATTGAATATTTTAGAGGTGAGCTTCATGTCTACAAAACTACTCTATTTTTTTGAACAAAATACAGGCATTATGACCACCAAATCCAAAGGTATTGCTCATAGCCACATTGACCTCTCTTTCCTGAGCCTTGTTTAAGGTCAAGTTGAGTGAGGGATCAATTTCCTCATCCACAACGCTATGGTTAATGGTTGGCGGCACCATATTATGTTCCATGGCCAATATGGAGGCAATGGCCTCTATGGCTCCTGCGGCTCCGAGCAAGTGCCCGGTCATGGACTTTGTGGAATTGATATTGATTTTGGGCGCATGGTCTCCAAATACTTTGGAAATGGCCTTTAATTCGGCCACATCTCCCAACGGAGTTGAAGTGCCGTGAGTGTTGATAGCATCCACATCCTCTGGTTTTAACCCAGCATTTTGCAAACAGTTTTCCATTACCTTGACCACACCAATACCTTCAGGATGTGGAGCGGTCATATGGTAGGCATCACTGGACAATCCGCCACCCAAAACCTCAGCATAGATTTTTGCACCTCTTGCCTTGGCATGCTCATATTCTTCCAAAATGAGTGCCCCACCACCTTCACCAAGCACAAAACCATCCCGGGTTGCATCAAATGGTCTTGATGCCGTTTCTGGACTATCGTTTCGTGTGGAAAGTGCGTGCATGGCGTTAAACCCACCCATACCTGCAATGGTTACTGCGGCCTCACTTCCTCCAGTGACAATTACATCACAATGGCCCAATCTGATATAATTGAGCGCATCGATAAGTGCGTTGGCCGAGGAGGCGCAAGCGGATACCGTGGTATAGTTGGGGCCCATAAATCCATGTTTGATAGAAATGTTCCCCGGAGCAATGTCCGCAATCATTTTTGGTATAAAGAAAGGATTGAAACGAGGTGTTCCATCCCCTTGGGCATACCCAATTACTTCATTCTGAAAAGTTTCCAGACCACCAATACCGGCACCCCATACAACACCTACCCGAAATTTGTCCACTACGTTCAGATCTATTCCTGAATCCGCAATGGCTTCATCCGAAGATACAAGTGCATACTGGGCAAACCTATCAAGCTTTCTGGCCTCTTTTCTGTCGAAGAAATCCTCCGGATTGTACCCTTTGAGTTCACAGGCAAATTTTGTCTTGAACTTCTCCGTATCAAAATATGTGATGGGCGCAGAACCGCTTTTTCCGGTCCGTAGTCCTTCCCAATAAGCTTCCAAATTGTTACCTATGGGAGTCAATGCTCCCAATCCAGTAACTACTACGCGCTTTAACTGCATTGAACTATTTTTTACCCTTTTGAACCTAAATTATAAAAAAAATTATCCATGTGCCGATCATCACATGGATAATTTATACTCTTTTAGTAATATATCATATAATTACTTCGCTTCTTCGATGTAGCTAATGGCCTGGCCAACAGTTGCAATGTTTTCTGCCTGATCATCAGGGATTTGGATGTCAAATTCTTTCTCAAACTCCATGATAAGCTCAACAGTGTCCAAGGAATCCGCCCCTAAGTCGTTGGTAAAGCTAGCTTCTGCTACAACTTCATTCTCATCTACACCTAGTTTATCAACGATGATAGCCTTTACTCTTGATGCAATGTCTGACATAATTATAGTGGTTTTAAAAATTTAATTGTTGGCAAAAATATAAAACTTTGGATTAAATACACTATTTGTCGATAAAATGTACCCCAAATTAAACATCTTAAAATTCAGTATCTTACTTTAGCTGCCTGAAGTTAGTCCAAAATCATATCAATTCCTAACAGATGAAACAAATTGTCATCTTGGCATCGGGAAGCGGGTCAAATGCCGAAAACATTATCACTTATTTTAAGGAAAACCCACAGGTAACGGTCTCTGCAGTGCTTACCAATAAGAAAACGGCAAAGGTTTTGGAACGGTGTGACCGGTTGGAAATCCCCTCGTTTTACTTTAGTAAAGTTGCTTTCATTAAATCTGATGCTGTTGTTGGGGTACTAAAAAGTCTTCAGCCCGATTTAATTGTACTGGCCGGTTTTCTTTGGAAAATCCCTTCCAATATTATTGAAGCATTCCCCAACAAAATCATAAACATTCACCCTGCCCTGCTTCCCAAATATGGAGGAAAGGGCATGTACGGGGCCAAAGTACATCAGGCTGTAAAGGAAAATGCAGAGAAAGAAACAGGTATCACTATACATTATGTGAATGAAAATTATGATGAAGGTGCCATCATTTTTCAAGCCAAAACCGCTGTTGAGCCCTCAGATGATGCCGACAAGATAGCAGATAAAGTGCACCAATTGGAATATGAGCATTTTCCGAAAGTGATAGAGAAACTCCTTGTATAATGGCGAAGAAAAAGAAGTTTTATGTGGTTTGGAAAGGCAAACACCCTGGTATTTTTGAGTCGTGGGATGACTGCAAAGCACAAATTGAAGGGTTTAAGGGTGCTCAATACAAGTCATTTGGCACTTTTGATGAGGCCAAAAAAGCCTTCAACAGCAACTATTTGGAGTACAAGGGCAAATCCAAAGGAAAATCGGAGCTGACCCAAGAAGAACTTTTAAAGATTGGCGACCCCAATTACAATTCCATTGCGGTGGACGCAGCTTCGAGTGGCAACCCTGGCAAAATGGAATATCGCGGCGTTGACACCAAGACCAAAAAAGTGCTGTTTCATCAAGGACCTTTTCAACAAGGCACCAGCAATGTGGGCGAATTTTTGGCTCTGGTACATGGTTTGGCTTTTCTGAAAAAACAGAAGAGTGACCGCATATTGTATTCGGACTCCCGGATTGCCATTGGATGGGTGCGTAAGGGAAAATGTGGCACTAAACTCCAAAAAGGCCTTAAAAATGCAGTGCTTTTTGAACTTATCGAGCGTGCAGAAGAGTGGCTGAAAAAAAATCGCTACACCACTCCTATTGTTAAATGGGAAACCAAAGCGTGGGGTGAAATCCCAGCGGATTTTGGAAGGAAATAGAATCTTGACAGATATGAGACCTGAGACGTTAGATATTAGATTTCATAACTCTCCCTTTTAAACCTGCACTTGAGTTTGCTCTTGAACTTGAGCTTGTATTCCCTTCTTTTTCTTAAATCCTTTCACAATGATTCCAATATGGAATATCAAAGCGTATATTTGCACCAAAATTCATTGAATGGGCAAATTGCTGATTGTTGGTAGCGTGGCTTTTGATGCCATTGAAACTCCGTTTGGCAAGACTGGTAAAATTTTGGGAGGTGCTGCACCTTTCATAGGATTGGCTGCTTCTCAGTTCAAGACAAAATCCGCCATAGTTTCTGTTGTTGGAGATGATTTTCCGCAAGCATATCTGGATTTGTTGACCGACCGAAATATCGATATCTCCGGCATTGAAGTGGTAAAAGGTGGTAAAACCTTCTTTTGGCAGGGTAAATATCACAATGATCTGAATTCTAGGGATACTTTGGTCACCGAACTTAACACCCTTGGAGATTTTACCCCCGTTGTCCCCTCTGATTTTAAAAATGCCGATGTGGTGATGTTGGGGAATCTGCATCCAAACACGCAGATGAGTGTAATTAATCAGATGGAGGAACGACCAAAGCTCATCATTTTGGACACCATGAATTTTTGGATGGACAATACCTGGGATGAATTGATGGAAGTCATCAAAAAAATAGATGTCATTACGATCAATGATGAAGAGGCCCGTCAAATGACCAAAGAATATTCGTTGGTAAAAGCTGCCGCTAAAATCCAGGAAATGGGACCTAAATATGTGGTCATCAAAAAAGGGGAGCACGGCGCTCTGTTGTTCCATAAAGAGAATATTTTCTTTGCCCCCGCCCTTCCGTTGGAAGAGGTTTTTGACCCTACAGGTGCAGGGGACACGTTCGCCGGAGGGTTTTCGGGCTATTTGGCGGAAACGGGAAATATTTCCTTTGAAAACATGAAAAATGCCATTATACATGGTTCCAATCTAGCTTCTTTCTGTGTGGAAAAATTTGGAACAGAACGAATGTTGGAATTACAAAAACACGAGGTAGAAGCCCGCCTGATGCAGTTTAGGGATTTGACCCAGTTTAATATTGAATTAACATAAATTTGTGCCCTGAAAATTTCAGGGCATTTTTAGTATTGGTTTGTTATGAGTGATGCGATTAAGCACGAATGCGGAATATCACTAATCCGTTTGCTTAAACCTCTGGAGTATTACAAAGAGAAGTACGGTACAGCCTTTTACGGCGTAAATAAAATGTACCTAATGATGGAGAAACAGCACAACCGCGGACAAGACGGGGCTGGTTTCGCCAGTATTAAACTGGATATGCAGCCTGGTGAGCGCTACATGAGCCGAGTACGGTCTGCACAACAACAGCCCATTCAGGATATTTTTGACCAAATCAATGCCCGAATCAATTCGGTAATGACCGAGCACCCCGAATATGAGGAAGATGTGGAGATGCAGAAACGCCATATTCCCTACATTGGGGAATTATTGATGGGACACGTTCGCTATGGAACGTTTGGTAAAAACAGCATTGAAAGTGTCCACCCATTTCTTAGACAAAACAACTGGATGCACCGTAACCTCATCGTTGCTGGAAACTTCAACATGACCAATGTGGATGAACTCTTTGGCAATTTGGTGGAATTGGGACAGCACCCCAAAGAATTGGCGGATACAGTGACCGTGATGGAAAAAATAGGTCACTTTTTGGATGATGCTGTAGCCAAACTCTACAAACAAATTAAGAAGGAAGGATATAATAAAAGAGCGGCCTCCCCTTTGATCGCCGAACGATTGAATGTGGCAAAAATCCTTAGAAAAGCTTCAAAAAACTGGGATGGTGGTTACACCATTGGCGGTCTGTTGGGTCACGGTGATGCCTTTGTCATCCGTGATCCTGCGGGAATACGGCCAGCATATTACTACCAAGATGATGAAATTGCCGTAGTCGCTTCAGAAAGGCCAGCCATCCAGACCGTGTTCAATGTAAAATATGACGATGTCAAGGAACTGGATCCTGGGCATGCGGTCATCATTAAAAAGGATGGAAACTTCGCTATTAAACAAATTCAGGAGCCCACCGAACGCAAGGCATGTTCTTTTGAGCGCATTTATTTTTCTCGCGGAAGCGATAAAGAAATCTATCAGGAGCGAAAAATGCTGGGCAAATTGGTATTCCCCGAAATCTTGAAGTCCATTGACGACGATTTGGAAAATACCGTCTTTTCCTATATTCCCAATACAGCTGAAACTTCTTTCTTTGGGATGGTAAAAGAGGCCCAGAATTACCTTAACAACAAAAAAGAAGAACAAATCATTGAGCTAGGGCCCAATATAACCCGGGAAGAACTGCACAAGATTTTGGATGTACGCCCTAGGATAGAAAAAGTGGCCATCAAGGATGCCAAACTGCGAACCTTCATTACACAAGATAGCAGTAGGGATGATTTGGTGACCCACGTTTATGACATCTCCTACGGTTCTGTGAAGCAAAATGATAATTTGGTCATTATAGATGATAGTATTGTGCGCGGTACAACGCTTAAACGAAGCATCCTTAAAATTTTGGACCGACTATCGCCAAAGAAGATCATTGTGGTTTCTTCGGCTCCACAAATCCGTTATCCGGATTGTTATGGAATTGATATGGCCAAGCTCGAAGATTTTGTGGCCTTTAAAGCTGCCAAGGCATTGCATGAAGATGCAGGCACTATCCATAAGATAAAAGAGATCTACGAAAAATGTCTTACCCAAACAAAAACTAAGGATAAGGATGTGGTAAACTACGTTAAGGAGTTTTATGCTCCTTTTACAGCACAGCAGATTTCCAAAAAAATAGCAGAAATTCTAAGCCCAGAAGGTATAAAGGCCGAAGTAGACATCATTTACCAAAGTATTGAGAGTTTACACGAAGCTTGCCCAAAAAACTTGGGGGATTGGTATTTCACGGGAAATTATCCAACGCCAGGAGGGAACCGGGTTGTTAACCGGGCATTCATTAACTTTTTTGAAGGCAAAAACGAACGCGCGTATTAAGGCTCTATTTTGCGTAAGCAGCAATGTGCGCATTTCGTCGATGAAACGAGTAGATTAACGGGTTTTTATACGATGGGCAACGAGCAAACCTACTTTAGTATTGCCATAGCATAAGTAGGTTAAGTTCATGGTAAGATTTGGGGCAAAAAAGGTGGAAGCTATTCCACCTTTTTTATTTTCTACTCTTCTCCCAAACCCAAAAAAAGTCCACCTTTCTTGACATTTATCAATTAACCATCCATTTTGTACACTTTAACCAAATAAAGGGGGTTTCATCTAAAAGCTTATTGCCCAAATGGCACCTTGCCTTACATTTGGAGAACCATAGCATAAGTAGGTTAAGTTCATGGTAAGATTTGGGGAAAGAAGGCGGAGAACACTCCGCCTTCTTTATATTTGACTACCAACGATTTATCCATTTTATCGATGAACTGCACGTTTTCTTTTTCATTGAAAATTCAAAAATTTATCTAAAACCCTTTGTTATTTCTCACAATACCAGTATTTTAGTCTCGCCATAGCATAAGTAGGTTAAGTTTATGGTAAGATTTGGGACGAAAAGGGCGGGGGCTTCCTCGCCCTTTTCTATTGTAAAAAATCAAATCCATAAAAAAAGCCGAACACTGCGTGTCCGGCCTTCATATCTTAAAAAAACAGTATTTACTTCCCTGCTTCGTAATTCTCGGCAACTTTTGCCCAGTTGATTACATTAAAGAACGCTGAGATATAATCTGGTCTCTTGTTTTGGTAGTTCAAATAGTAAGCATGTTCCCATACATCCAACCCTAAAATAGGTTGTCCCCCGCATTCAACACCCGGCATAATGGGATTATCCTGATTAGGTGTGGAGCAAATTTCCAATTTTCCACCTTTGTGGACGCACAACCAAGCCCAACCAGAACCAAATCTAGTTCCTGCCGCAGCAGTGAATTTTTCTTTAAATCCTTCAAAAGAACCGAAGGCAGAGTCAATGGCCGCAGCTAAAATACCAGTTGGAGCACCTCCTCCGTTAGGAGACATTACTTCCCAGAAAAGGGAGTGGTTGTAAAAACCGCCTCCATTGTTTCGCACAGCACCGTTGGACATGTCCAAATTAGAAAGAATATCCTCAATGTCCTTGCCTTCCAAATCGGTTCCGGCAATGGCATCGTTCAACTTAGTGGTATACCCATTGTGGTGCTTGGTATGGTGGATTTCCATGGTCCTAGCGTCTATATGTGGTTCCAAAGCATCGTATGCATACGGTAATTTTGGTAATTCAAAAGCCATAATATTGTGTTTTTATGTTATTACTTGATTCGTGTAAAAATAAGGGTTTTAACAAACAAATGCACCCAAAACCGTGTTAAGTTCAGATCGATAATTCTTATTTTGCAATAAAAGTTTTCTTGGGGAACTCCAGCTTTAAAATATACGGTGCATCTGCAGGTTCGGGCAAGACCTATGCCTTGGCCAAGGAATACCTAAAGTTATTGTTGTCCAATGATTCGCCAGTCTCATTCAGGCAAATTTTGGCCATTACGTTTACCAATAAGGCCGTGGATGAAATGAAGACCCGGATTCTGGACAACCTCTATGCCTTCGGAAAAAACCCCATCCCAAAAAAACAGGAAGCCTTGTTCCTAGAACTTTGTCAGGAGCTTTCATTGACTGAAGATCAATTACGGCAAAAATCTAAAATAGTGCTCAAGCGGATTTTGCACAATTACTCGTTTTTTGAGGTCTCCACCATTGACAAGTTCAACCATAAACTGATTAAGACTTTTGCTCGGGACCTCCAACTTTCGCAAAACTTTGAAGTGGAACTGGACACCGACTTGCTGTTGGAAGAGGCCGTGGGTCGACTCCTTGAACGAGCCGGAACAGATGATGAACTCACGAAAGTACTCATTGACTTCTCCTTGGAAAAAATTGATGATGACAAAAGCTGGAATATTGCCTACGATCTTTTGGACATTGGAAAGTTGCTATTTCAAGAAAACCATGCTGTTCATATTGATGTTCTTAGTTCCAAGTCCATCAACAATTTCAAAGAGATTCAAAGAAAGATTGTTTCCAAAATCACTGTTTTTGAGAAAAAAATAACGGAAATCGCAAAAGCTATGCTGGATGAAATTGCTCAGCAGGGTTTTGAGTTTTCAGATTTTCCCAGACAAACCCTGCCCAATCATTTTAAAAAAATAGCAGACGGCGAGTTCGACCCAAAAAAAATATATACGAGCAAAACGTTAGAGCCCAACTTAGTTGAGGGCAAACTTCTTAAAGCAAACGATAAAAGAGATGTTACCGAGTTGGCCATGACGCTTCTGAATGCGTTTTTATCCATCAAGAAATTAATATATGAGCGCGGCTACCTCCAGAACATCTATGGTAACATCGTCCCACTGACGGTGTTGAACGAAATTGCCAAGGAAATACGAAACATTGAGATGGAAAACGACATTGTTCCCATTTCAGCGTTAAACGCCATTTTGTCCAAGGAAATCAAAAACCAGCCTGTACCGTTTATATATGAGCGGATGGGTGAAAAATATCGCCATTATTTTATTGACGAGTTCCAGGATACCTCACAAATGCAATGGGAAAATCTGGTCCCCCTCATTGGCAATGCCCTCGAAAGTGAGGATGAACGCCATCAAAAAGGATCTCTCTTTTTGGTAGGCGATGTAAAACAGGCCATTTACCGTTGGAGAGGTGGCAGGGCCGAACAGTTTTTGGAGCTCATCAATGGGAAATCGCACCCTTTTGTGGTGGAACCTTCAGTACGCTCGCTAGACACCAACTGGAGGAGTTTTGATCAAATTGTGGCGTTCAACAATTCATTTTTTACGGCAGCGGCTCCCGTTCTTCAAAATGAAGGCTACCGGAACCTCTTTCTGCACGATTCGCACCAAAAAACCAACAACAAGCCCGGAGGGTACATCCAACTCTCCTTTTTGGATAGTAAAGTGGAAGATAAGAACGATGTCTATTGCCAAAAGGTTTTGGAAACCATCCATGAAATCACCTCGAACAAACACCCCTATTCAGATATTTGTATTCTGGTAAGGGATAATAATAAAGGTATGCTCTTGGCAGACTTTCTGGCTCAGCATTCTATTCCCATTATTTCTTCGGATGCGTTGCTGCTGGATAACAATGACAAAATCACATTCCTCATTGCCCTTTTAAGGCTATTCGAAAATGCCAATGATCGAGAAGCAGCCTATCACATTTTATTGTTTTTAGCCCGCAATGAAACAGATAAGCATAGTTTTATTTCAAATCACATAAATCAGTTGGAACCCTTTCTCACCAAACAACATGGGTTTCAAATGTCACTATTCAAGGGCCAATCGGTCTTCACTATTTTAGAAAATGCCATTGTGCAATTTGAGTTGGCCACAGACTCCACCGCATACCTTACCTTTTTAATGGACGAAGTGTTGCTGGTTGAAAAAAGACAGGGCCCTAGCGTGTTTTCCTTCTTAAAGTATTGGGAGCAGAAAAAATCGTCACTTTCCATTGCAGCACCCGATAATGTGAACGCCGTGCGCATTATGACCATTCACAAAGCAAAAGGATTAGAGTTTCCGTTTGTCATTTTTCCCTTTGCCAATGCTTTATTGGATGATAAACGAAAGAAAAAGAAATCATGGGTGCCTGCAACCGAAGCCGAAAAAGATTTGGGATTGGAAGAATTTCTCATCAACACCAACAAAGACATGTTGGAGTACAATGATAAAACGGCCCAAATCTATATGGATGAAGAACAAAAATCGGTCTTGGACGCCTTGAACGTGCTTTATGTAGCCTTGACCAGGCCCATTAAAGGGCTTTTTGTTATTACGGAAACCGGAAAAGAGGTAGCCTCCACGGAAAATGCCACTTCCTACTCGGATTTGTTTCAAGCCTATATCCAAGGCCACAACATTCCCAAAAATGAACAGGAGGTTTACACATTTGGCACTTTTCCCGAAGCTGAGGATGGCACTAAATCAACTGCTTCTTTGGACACCCATATTGATTATATAAGCCGACCGAAGGAAGATGCCCTATTTACCATCGCCACCACATCTGGCAGGTTATGGGATGAAGAGCGGAAAGAGGCAATTGAAATTGGAAATCTGATTCATTTTGCGCTCAGTAAAATCAATTATGCCGAAGAAGTTACGCAGGTGGTCAAAAACCTTCAATTGGCTGGGCTTTTTGAAAGGGATGCCTCGGAGGAAGTCAAACAAAAGTTGATGGATGTCGTGACTCATCCCGATTTAAATGCCTATTTTTCAAAAGATTATCAAATTCTCAATGAGAAAGAAATTCTAACAACGCACGGGGTTTCGCTTCGCCCAGACCGGATTGCCATCAAGGGTAATGAGGCCACCATCATTGACTACAAAACCGGAAAACCATCACCATCGCATAAGGAGCAAATTACGCTATATGCAGATGTGCTAAAAGAGATGGATTTTACCATTAAAAATGTCATTATTGTCTATATTGACCAAAAAATAAAACCCGTTTTCGTCTAAACAAAAAACTATGTACGGAAAAATCAAAGAACACTTGGCCCAAGAGCTGGAAGAGATTAAGGAAGCTGGCCTTTTTAAGAAAGAACGCATCATTACCTCATCGCAGGGCGCGGTCATTAAAATAGCAACAGGCGAAGAGGTCATTAACTTCTGTGCCAACAACTATTTGGGGCTTTCCTCCCACCCTGATGTGATCCAAGCCGCCAAGGATGTCATGGACACCCACGGCTTTGGAATGTCATCAGTACGGTTCATTTGTGGTACGCAAGACATCCACAAAGAATTGGAACAAAAAATCGCTCATTTTTATGGCACGGAGGACACCATATTATATGCTGCGGCCTTCGATGCAAATGGCGGGGTTTTTGAGCCTCTCTTAACCGCCGAAGATGCCATCATTTCAGATTCGCTCAACCACGCTTCCATTATTGATGGAGTCCGTCTCTGTAAAGCAAAGCGGTATCGCTATGAAAACAGCAATATGGCCGATTTGGAGGAACAGTTAAAACAGAGTGTAAAAGACGGTGCCCGATTTAAAATTATTGTGACCGACGGTGTCTTTTCCATGGATGGACTTTTAGCCCCATTGGACAAAATTTGTGATTTGGCTGATAAATACGATGCCATGGTCATGATAGATGAATGCCATGCCACTGGTTTTATTGGAGAAACAGGTCGGGGGACCTTGGAAGAAAAAGGGGTCATGGACCGCATCGATATCATCACCGGGACCTTGGGCAAGGCTTTGGGCGGTGCCATGGGCGGATATACAACTGGCAAAAAGGAAATCATTGAAATGTTGCGCCAACGATCACGGCCTTACTTGTTCTCTAACTCCTTGGCACCTGCCATTGTTGGGGCATCCATTAAGGTCTTTGAGATGTTGGATAAAGACACTTCTTTACGGGATAAACTCCAAAACAACACCGAATACTTTAAAAAAGGTATGAAGGAAGCAGGATTTGACATTATTGACGGAGATTCTGCCATTGTTCCCGTGATGCTATATGATGCAAAACTCTCACAAAAAATGGCCGATATGCTGCTGGACGAGGGAATTTACGTCATTGGATTCTTCTACCCTGTAGTGCCAAAGGGAAAGGCAAGGATTCGAGTTCAATTATCCGCAGCGCACGAAAAACAACACTTAGACCATGCAATAAATGCCTTTATCAAGGTAGGAAAGTCGTTGAAAATCGTCTAAAATCGTTGAAATGCACCAATTCTTAGGGCAAATGAGTTAAAAAAAAAGAATGTTTGATTTTGTTAATAAGTCTTAACAACTTACATTTGCTGCTGATAAACACTTAAACTTAAAATTTTGAGCATGAAACATCTTAGCAAATTATTGGTTGTTGCCCTTGTATTTGTAGGGATCAACAGCATACAAGCGCAAGACGAGAATAATCCATGGCAGATTAGTTTTGGGGTGAATGCAATTGATGCATATCCAACCAATGACGAGAATAATCCATTTTCAAGTACTACACTTTTCGATGAGTACTTCAATGTATCTGACCACTGGAATATTTTGCCTTCCGTTTCCTATGTAGGCGTTTCCAAGTACATTGGTGACGGATTCTCCATAGGTGCACGTGGTTCCTTGAACAGAATCGAGAAAATCGGTGACATGTCTGTAGAAGATCTTTCTCACTACGCTGTTGATGGTACCATTAAGTACAACTTCCTAAAGAACACAACAATCGACCCATTTGCTGAGATTGGTGGTGGTTATACTTGGGTTGATGAAATTGGAGCCGGTACAGTTAACGGAGGTGTTGGTGTCAACATCTGGTTCTCTGAAAACATCGGTCTTACTTTGCAAACCCAGTACAAGCATGCTTTCGAAGACTACCTAATCAAGCATTTCCAACACTTGGCAGGTCTTAGCATCAAATTTGGTGGTACTGACACTGACGGTGATGGTATCTATGACAAAGACGATGCTTGTCCAGAAGTTGCTGGTTTGGAAGCTTTCAACGGTTGTCCTGATTCTGACGGTGACGGTATCGAAGATTCTAAAGATGCTTGTCCTAACGAAGCTGGACCAAAAGAAATGAACGGATGTCCTGATTCTGATGGT
Organism: Allomuricauda sp. ANG21; assembly: GCF_040705235.1. Taxonomy (NCBI): domain Bacteria; kingdom Pseudomonadati; phylum Bacteroidota; class Flavobacteriia; order Flavobacteriales; family Flavobacteriaceae; genus Allomuricauda; species Allomuricauda sp. ANG21. The sequence goes on from NZ_JBFCVT010000002.1 coordinate 275,387, forward strand.
GACGGTGTTGCTGATAAAGATGACGCTTGTCCTAGCACTCCTGGTCTTCCTGCCCTAGCTGGTTGTCCTGATGCCGACGGTGACGGTGTTGCTGATAAAGATGATGATTGTCCTAACGAAGCTGGTCCTTCTGAAAACAACGGATGCCCATGGCCTGATACTGACGGTGACGGTGTTCTTGACAAAGACGATCAGTGTCCAGATGTTGCCGGTACTGTTGCTAACAACGGTTGCCCTGAAGTAACTGAAGAAGTTCAAAAGCAATTGAACGACTACGCTAGAACTATCTTGTTCGATACTGGTAAATCTTCCATCAAAGCAGAATCTACTTCTGTAATGGTTGACATCATCCAAATCTTGAATGAGTATCCTAACGCTAAGTTTACTGTTGAAGGTCACACTGATAGCGTAGGTAGCGAGTCATTGAACCAAAAACTATCTGAAGAAAGAGCTAACTCTGTAAGAACCTTCTTGATTGACAAAGGTATCGCTGCTGATAGATTGACCGCTATTGGTTATGGTGAGGCTAAGCCAATCGCCACAAACAACACAAGAGCTGGTAGAGCACAAAACAGACGAGTTGAAATCAACTTGATCAAATAATAGAAAACTAAAGTTTTCCTTTAAAAAGGCTCCGCAAATGCGGGGCCTTTTTTATTTTAGTGCATGCATCACAGCTTTCTGGAATATGTATTGAACGACCTCCAAAGTAAGGCCACGGATTTCTCCGAATGTACCTTTATTCTTCCAAGCAAGCGTTCCGGCACTTTTTTAAAAAAACACCTAGCCGAGAAGCTGACCAAAAATATTTTTAGCCCCAAAGTCATTTCCATTCAAGATTTTATTGCAGAAATCTCAGGAATGGAACAAACCTCTAACCTTGATTTGTTATTGGTGTTGTATGAGGTCTACAAAACCATTCAGATTGACCATGCAGATGATTTTCCTTCTTTTTTGAAATGGGGGCAGACACTATTGCAGGACTTCAATGAAATGGACGGTTACCTTATTCCGGCCCATGACCTACTCAATTATCTTTCCGCGATCAAGGAAATTAATCACTGGTCTCTAAAAAAGGAGAGGACCGAATTGGTTGCGAACTATCTACAGCTTTGGAACAAATTAGAAGTCATTTACAATCGATTCAATGAAACCTTACTTCAACAAAAGAGAGGCTATCAAGGGTTGCTGTCAAAAGTTGCTGTTTCACGCTTGGAGGAATATTCAAAAAATCATAAAAACAGCCCCATCATCTTTGTAGGCTTCAACGCACTCACCGCAGCAGAATCAAAAATTGTACAACATTTTTTGGAAGAAGGTCATGGACAGGCTTATTGGGACATTGATTCCTATTTTTTGGATGACCCCATTCACGACGCCGGTCTTTTTATTAGAGAATACCAACGTAATTGGCCCTTCTACAAAAACAAAGGCTCAATAAAGTCGCAACACAATTTCCTGACAGAAAAGAATATATCCATTACTGGTGTTCCCAAAAGTGTATCACAGACCAAATATGTAGGGCAACTGTTGAATGATTTGAATTCCAAGGAATCTATTGACTTTTCAAAAACCGCCGTTGTACTTGCCGATGAATCATTGTTGACACCAATGCTGCAGGCTGTGCCTCCGTCTATACAGGCAGTTAACATCACCATGGGCCTTCCTTTAAACAAAACCGTTCTGTACTCCTTTTTTATGGCACTTTTGGAACTCAACGCCAATGCTTCAGAAAGGGGCTGGTTCTATAAATATGTTTTGGAATTAATCTCAAATCCGTATTGCGTAACAATTTCTGCCGCTAGTGAGGTTGATTTTGCCCAAGTTCTGGCCAAGGATATCAAGGAACAAAACTTGATATACCTCAGCAATCAGGCCTTAAACCACTATGCTAAAACCAATGCTATTTTAAAAATTATCTTTCCCAAACACCAAATTTCTGTGAACGATTGGATTGATAATTGTCTTGAGCTCATTAATAGGTTGAAGAACATCTTTCAAAATGAAAAAAATGCCATGGAACTGGAGCAGATATATCGTTTCTATACCCTGTTCAACCAATTGAAAGACTATTTGGCCAACGTGGATTTTATCAGCGAACTCAAATCCATCAAAAGTCTGTTCAAACAATTGGCTTCCATGGAAACTTTGGACTTTATTGGAGAACCCCTCTCCGGTCTTCAGATTATGGGGATGTTGGAAAGTAGAAACCTGGATTTTGAAACGGTTATTATCACTTCCGTTAACGAGGGTATCCTTCCTTCGGGAAAATTAAACAATTCCTTTATCCCTTTTGATGTAAAACGGGACTATGGCCTGCCCACTTATAAAGAGAAAGATGCCATTTACATTTATCATTTCTATAGGCTGATTCAACGTGCTAAAAATGTATACATCATCTATAATACAGAGCCCGATGTTCTCGAAGGCGGTGAAAAAAGCCGACTGATCTCGCAATTATTGACCGATGAAAACATAGCACCGTTCGTAAAACACACTATTGCAGCTCCGCAGACACACATTACTCCTTCTCAACCTTTGGAAATCAACAAGGACGAAAAACTCATTGCTGATATCATTGGCTTCGCCAATAGTGGTTTTTCGCCCACCTCACTCAGCAACTATGTAAGAAACCCCATTGACTTCTACACCAGAAACATCCTTAAAATCAACGATTTGGATGAAGTTGAGGAAACCATTGCAGCGAACACCTTTGGTACCATCGTACACGATAGTCTTGAGGAACTCTATACGCCTCTACTTGGAGCCACCTTGTCAAAAGAAAAGGTTGAATTACTAAAGCCTAAAATTCCCACTGTTGTAAAGGGCCATTTTCAAAAGAATCTGTCAGGAGTTGATATTTCCAAAGGAAAGTTTCTTCTGGTCTATAATGTCATTGTAAAATATTTGGAGAATTTTCTGGCCATTGAAATTGAACAACTCCAACGGCACACCATCAAATTAGTGGCTCTGGAGGAAAAATATGATATACCACTGGACATTCCCGAGTTGGACTTCCCCATAAAACTCAAAGGAACCCTAGATCGCGTGGATGAATTTGATGGTACCACAAGAATTATTGATTACAAAACAGGAAAGGTGGAACCAAAAAATGTAAAACTCACTGACTGGGAAGCACTTATTACCGATTACGATAAAAGCAAAGCGTTCCAGCTATTGTGTTACGCCTTGCTATATTCAAAAAAGCATGGTGCCCATTCTCTTTTGGCTGGGATCTATTCCTTTAAAAATTTGGGCCAAGGGTTGTTCCCCTTCTCACAGGACAAGAACAACACCCTTATTACCGCAGAAGTTATATCCACTTTTGAGGGCTCTTTAAAACAGCTCATCTTGGAAATCTGCAATCCCGCAGTGCCCCTTACTGAAAAAGCTGTCTGATTATTTTAAATCTGGACGCGTAGGTCGAACCTCTATTTTACTGGGCAAGGTTCTTGGGTGCATGGTCAACAAGTCGACCACCAACTTTCCAATATCTTCAGGTTGAATCTTCCACGCATCTTTTTCCGAGGGGTCATTGTCGTTGAAATGACTGGCAACAGAGCCCGGCATAATGGTTGTTACTTTAATGTTGTAGGGCCGTAAATCCAACATAGCTGCTTGTGTAAAACCAACGACCCCAAATTTAGTGGCGTTATATCCTGCTGCGGTCGGGAAAAAATTGGTCCCTGCCAAACTGGCCAAGGTCATATAATAACCTTCAGACTTCTTCAGGGCTTCCACAGCGGCTTTAAGAGTGTGGAAAACGCCATTCAAATTTGTGTTGATCATTTGGTGCCAATCCTCGTTCTTCATTTCGTCTATTGGTGCAAATATGCCCACTCCCGCATTGGCCATGACCATATCCAATTGACCCCAAGTGGCTAGAATCTTATCAACAGCATCTATTTCGTCCTTCTGTTTTGTAACGTCTGAAACTAATCCCAAAACATTATCATCGCTTCCCAAGCTTTTTACCGCCTTATCCACGCTGTTCTGGCTCCTTCCACTTATAGCAACCTTTATTCCCTGTTCCAGTAAACTTTCGGCAATGCCGTATCCAATACCTTTGGTTCCTCCTGTAATATATGCTACTTTTCCTTTTAGATTCATTGTTTTTTGTTTTATCCCCTAAAGTTCAAAAAGGAAACAGCCAAAAACAAAAAAACCATCCTAAAAGGATGGTAAAATTTAAGTTGGGGGCCATCGACACATTAAACAATCTTCTTGGAAAAAATGCTACATTTAAAAGTACTCGGGTTTGGGATAGATTTGCAACATCAAATAACCCATGTCTTATGGAAGCAAAACCATGGCTAATGAAAAAAACCAAAGAAAACAGTGAGCATTATAATTGGGGTGATAATTGTAGTGGATGGCATTTGGTTAAATCTGAAAGATTAAGTGTGATCGAGGAATTAATGCCTCCTAAAACCCAAGAACGAAAACATTACCACAACAATTCCCAACAATTTTTTAGAATTTTAAGCGGGATGGCTACGTTTGAAATTGAAAATGAGGTAGTTGAAATAGAAAGTGGCAGTGGAATCCATATCCCTCCCAAAGTAAAACACCGAATACGCAATGACCAATCCGAAAATTTAGAGTTTATAGTGATTTCGGAACCAACTACACGTGGAGACAGATATGAAGTCCCTAATCAATAAAAAAGCACCCTAGTGAGGTGCTTCATTTTTAGTGGAGAATACCGTCCCGATAATCATCGGGAGAACCGGTGGCCTTTCCGAAAGCCTTCGGAACGCTCTAGCCACCACTCTTTGCAATAAGAAATTCAATGTACTTCCGACTTTTCTTTCTTTTGATTTCCCTTTCCCTAGCCATAGCTTCAGACCTGGTTGAATAACACTCAGTGTGCTTTACCTCCCAATCCGTTGCCAATTTTGTGTATTTGGACCTACCAGCGTTGTGCCGGCTCATCCTATCTTCCAAATCTTGACAATGACCCAGATAATATCGGTCAGCGGATTTACTATATATGATGTAGACAAAATACTCCATAAAAAAAGCACCCTAGTGAGGTGCTTCATTTTTAGTGGAGAATACCGGATTCGAACCGGTGGCCTCTTGCATGCCATGCAAGCGCTCTAGCCAACTGAGCTAATCCCCCGTAAGAGAGCGCAAAGGAACTACTTTTTTCTGAAACTATCAAAAATTGCGCCCCTGCTTAATCTTTTTTAACGCTCAACACCAATACAGGAATGGGCACGAAGAATTCTGCCTTCGGTATGGTATTCTTCTCCCATAATTTCTTGAAGAACCCCCGCTTTCTTCTAAAAACACACAACAAATCCGGATGTTCTTTTTGGAAATATTCCATTACACCCAAATACGTAGTACCATTTTCTGTAATGGTCAATTGTTTGCTCAAGTCCATAAGTGCCGTATTCACTCTCAAATCATCCTCCGAATATCCAGGCCTTTTCACCAAAAGCAAACTTACTTCTGCCCTAAATTTATTTTTAATCCCTATCAATGGATTTAGAATGCTGCTTCGTTTTAAAATTCCAGAGCCAAATGCAGTCAATATCTTTTTTATGGGCTTAAATTTTGTGTCTTTTGGAACAATCAAGGTGGGGATATTGGTCTGTTTAATGATGCGGCCCGAGGTGTTCCCCAAGTAAAGCTCTTCTTGAATATCGTTACTTCTTGGAGCTATAATAATCAAATCTATACCCAGTTCTTTGTTGATGTCTTTGAGGCCGTCAACGATATCACCATTGTAGGTGGCCATTTTAATTTCAACTCCTTTGGTCTCAACTAGGTCAATCACCTCCTTCAAGTGCTCTTTACTACTTTTAGCCACTTTCTTCTCCACATTGGCCAAGCTTCCCACGGCGGTGGTAACGGAGAACACATCCATCACATAAACCTTAGCGCCAAAGTTTGATGCAAAGTCGATAGCGTATTGCAATGTGCTTGAAGAGTTTGACGAAGTTCCAATAGGTACGAGAATATTGTTCATTATTTGGTGATTGAGATTAAATCCTAAATTTACAATTTAATTGAAATGAATCCATGATCCGGCACGCAAAGATATCTGAAATAACGGATATCCTGAATATCACCAAGGCCTGCGCCACAAAAATGCAGGAAAACGGTATTTTTCAGTGGAATGAACACTACCCCTCCCAAGCCGCCTTTGTTCGCGATGTAGAACGAAACGAACTCTACGTGATTGAAGAAAACAGGACTATTTTGGGCACTGTTGTCATTTCAACCTATATGGATGAGGAGTATATTCCTATCGAGTGGTTGACCCCTAACGGCAATAGTACCTACATTCATCGCCTTTCCGTTCATCCTGACCAACAGGGCAAAGGTTTGGCCCAGCAACTCATGGATTTTGCTGAAAATTACTCCAAAGAACAGGGGTTTGTGTCGGTACGCTTGGACACCTTCTCCCAAAATCACAGAAACCAACGTTTTTATGAGCAACGGGGCTACCAAAAACTGGGCGACATCTTCTTTCCCAAACAAAGCGAGCATCCTTTTCATTGTTATGAATTAGTGCTGTAACTTGCTGCCGATTTGAGCACACAGGTAAATTTTAAAAGTATAAATAAGCTTGCCATTCCCGCCACCATTTCGGGAATAGCAGAACCCCTCCTCTCCATTACGGACACGGCCATTGTGGGCAATATTCCAGTAGATGGATTGGAGTCTTTGGCGGCCGCCGGCATTGTAGGATCTTTTCTTTCCATGCTCATTTGGGTGTTGGGCCAGACCCGAAGCGCCATTTCGGCCATTATCTCTCAATATTTAGGAGCCGGAAAACTGGATGAAGTAAAAAACCTGCCTGCCCAGGCCATTTTTTTCAATATTATTTTGAGTGTCGTCATATTGGTGTCCACTATTTTTGTTGTTGAGGACATCTTTACCCTTTTTGAAGCCTCCGGAAAAATATTGGAGTATTGCATTTCCTATTATTCCATTCGGGTTTGGGGCTTTCCATTAACGCTGTTCACTTTTGCTATTTTTGGAATTTTTAGGGGTTTGCAGAATACCTTTTATCCCATGTTGATTGCCATGTTGGGTGCAGGGTTGAACATTCTGCTCGATTTTATCTTGGTATACGGAGTAGATGGGTACATCCCTGCCATGTATTTGGATGGTGCCGCCTGGGCCAGTTTGATTGCACAGGGCATTATGGCCGTTTTAGCCTTGATATTGTTGCTTAAAAAGACTGAAATCAGTATGAAACTGACATTTCCACTCAACAAAGAAATCAAGAGATTGGTGTTTATGAGTCTTAATCTATTTGTGCGCACCGCTGCCCTAAATGCCGCCTTAATGCTTGCCGTTCGGGAAGCGACCCTGTTGGGAGACCGGTTTATTGGTGCCCATACGATTGCTGTAAACTTATGGCTCTTCGCTGCCTTTTTTATTGATGGTTATGCCGCGGCAGGGAACAGTATGGGTGGTAAACTTTTGGGCGCTTCGGAATACAATGGGCTTTGGAAATTGGCCAAGACCATTTTCAAGTATGGTATGGTGGTAAGTCTCATGCTAATGCTCTTTGGATTTATGTTCTATAGGCCCATTGGACAAATTTTTTCCAACGAGAAAATTGTGCTCCAAACCTTTTATGGCATTTTTTATATTGTGATTCTAGGACTTCCCATGAATACCATTGCCTTTATTTTCGATGGACTTTTTAAAGGCTTGGGAGAAATGAAATATTTACGGAATGTGCTACTTTCTGCTACATTTTTAGGGTTTATTCCAACCTTATATCTTGGAAAATTTCTGGGTTGGGGCTTTTATGCCATCTGGATTGCCTTTGTGGTCTGGATGATGATTCGTGGCTTTGCCCTCGTTTGGAAATTTAGGCAAAAGTTCAGGCCCTTGGTACAAAACACGTAATTTAGTATCGTCAGATATTTGATATCAGAAGTCAGACATCTGAAAAATTGTAAATTGATCATTGAGAATGTCTACAGATAGAGTAAACGGAAGTCTATATACCAAAATCGATAACGGAGTTGCCACGGTAGAGTTTGGTCATCCAGCCAGCAACTCTTTTGTTTCTGAACTTTTGGAGCGATTGGCCAACGAATTTGACAAGCTTTCCAATAATGATTCTGTTTCAGTGATTTTGTTGAAATCCGAAGGCGACCGCGCTTTTTGTGCCGGGGCTTCTTTTGATGAGCTTGTGGCCATTTCAAATTTGGAGGAGGGCAAGGCCTTTTTCAGTGGATTCGCCAATGTTATCAATGCCATGCGCAAATGTATCAAACCGATTATTGGACGCGTTCAAGGTAAAACCGTTGGTGGAGGTGTTGGTTTGGCCGCTGCATGCGACTACGTGTATGCTACTGTGGATGCTGCCATCAAATTATCAGAAATTTCAATCGGTATTGGTCCCTTTGTAATTGCACCAGCAGTGGAACGAAAAATGGGAAAAGTGGCTTTGGCAGAACTCGCTTTATCTCCAACCGAATGGAAAAATGCCTATTGGGCCCAAGAAAACGGATTGTTTGCCAAAGTGTACGATTCCATATCAGAAATGGACAAGGAATTGGAGTTCCATATACAACGTTTGGCTTCTTATAATCCCAATGCCCTAGCTAAAATGAAAGAGGTGCTTTGGGAAGGTACAGAACATTGGGACGAATTGTTGGCCGAACGCGCAGAAGCTTCGGGCAAATTAGCCCTTTCCCCAGAAACAAAAGCCGCTTTGGAAAAGTTTAAAAAATAGTTGAATGCGTTTAAACATGAGGATAAACGTCACCCTGAACTCGTTTCAAGGTCACATTAAAAATGATTTGGATATGAGATGCTGAATCAAGTTCAGCATGACGAATTTGATCTTTATATAAAATGAATATTTAAGATTTATACAATGACTGATTTAGTATTTCCCATATTGGCCCTTTTCGTAATCGTGGTATATGTGGTCAACAGAATACGTAGCAACCGACGTTATAAAAAATAAATGAAGAATATTGCCCTGCCAAAAGGCAAAAAAGTTTATTTCGCCAGCGATAACCACTTAGGGGCTCCCACCCGAAGGGATAGTCTGCCTCGGGAAAAGAAATTTGTGGCTTGGCTGGACAGCATCAAACACGATGCTCATGCTATTTTTTTAATGGGTGACCTTTTCGATTTTTGGTTCGAATATAAGACTGTGGTCCCCAAAGGCTTTACCCGAACGCTGGGCAAATTGGCCGAGCTTTCAGACATGGGCATCCAAATTACTTATTTTGTGGGCAACCACGACCTTTGGATGAACGGGTATTTTGAGGAAGAACTCAATATCCCCGTGCACCATAAACCTCAGCAATTTTTGATCAACGACACCTCTTTTTTTATTGGTCATGGTGATGGATTGGGTCCTCACGACAAGGGATTTAAGCGTATGAAAAAGGTCTTTACCAACCCTGTGGCCAAATGGTTTTTTAAATGGCTACATCCAGATTGGGGGGTGCGCTTGGCACAACACCTTTCCGTGAACAATCGGATTATTTCAGGGGAGGCTGATGCTACTTTCTTGGGGGAGGACAAGGAATGGCTCATTCTCTACGCAAAACGAAAATTGGAACAGCAACATTACGACCATTTCATTTTCGGCCACCGACACCTTCCCATGAAAATCAAACTGAATGAAAAATCAACCTACACCAATCTAGGGGATTGGATCAGTTATTTTACCTACGCCGTTTTTGATGGTGAAAAATTAAGCCTGAAAAAGTTGGAAGGTTAGTCCTTCTCGTGTTCTTCGATGTCTTTTTGAAGGTCTAATTTTCTAAAGGTTGGTGATGTAATGGCTGTTGCACCTACGGTGAGCAAGGTCATACATCCACCGAAGACCACTGCGGTCACCGTTCCCATAAGTTTTGCCGTTACTCCGCTCTCAAAGGCACCCAACTCATTGGATGAACCCACAAACATAGAGTTTACCGAAGCTACCCGACCCCTCATATTGTCTGGGGTTTTTAATTGCAGAATGGTCTGCCGAATAATCATTGAGACACCGTCAACCGCACCGCTCATGAACAAAGCAATCACGGACAACCAGAAAAGTTCCGAAAGTCCAAACACGATGATGCATACTCCGAAGGCAAACACCGCCATCAACAGTTTTTTACCTGCATTTTTATGCAATGGGAATCGCGTAGACCCCAACATGGTGATGGATGCGCCTACTGCCGGAGCGGCTCGTAAAATTCCAAAGCCTTCTGCCCCTACATGCAAAATGTCTTGGGCATAAACAGGTAACAGAGCCACAGCTCCACCAAAAAGAACCGCAACCATATCCAAGGTCAGAGCACCAAAAATGGCCTTGTTGTTAAAGACAAAACGTAAACCGTCCTTTAAACTCTGCATCACCGGTTCGCCAATTTTGGGATTCATGATGGGTTTTTTGGGTATCTGCAATAGAAACAGCAGCGCCATCAAAGAGAAGCCAAAAATGACACACATGGACCAATGTACTCCTATCCAACTAATGGAAAATCCGGCCAAAGCCGGACCCAAAACGGAGGCCAATTGCCATGTGGAGCTACTCCATGTGGCCGCATTGGGATATATTTTTTTGGGAACGATCAAGGCTATCAATGAAAAAATGGTTGGGCCCAAAAAGGAGCGCACAATTCCTCCCAAGAAAACCAGGGCATAAATGGAATACAGTATGGTTCTTGATTCCCAAGTTTCTTCTAGACCTGGCCAACTCAAAAGAAAAAGACCCAAACTGATTACAGAAAATCCAGCAATGCAGATGACCAAAAGGTTTCTTTTTTCTTTTTGGTCCACAATATGTCCGGCAAACAACGCCATCCCCACGGCAGGAATGACTTCCATCAACCCAATAATTCCTAATGACAAAGGATCCTTGGTCAAGGAATATACCTGCCATTCAATCACAATGAACTGCATGGACCATGCAAACACCATGGCAAAGCGTACCAGCAAAAAAATGTTGAACTCCCTATAGCGGAGTGCAGCGTATGGGTCCATAAATGTCTAGCGAATGTCTCTTAATTTCAGTTGAAGGCTCACCGTTCCGTTCCATTCATTTTCATCAAGCGAAAATACGGCATCAAACGGTTTTTTGTCCTTCAGTAGATCTAATTTATTTCCCAAATTAAATCCGATGGCCCCAATAGGTGTGGAGCCTTTTTGTGATAGAGATGCTTTCAGATGTTTTTCATCTTCACCAACACCTCTTGCATACCCTGTGTCCCGCAATCCTTCAGCCATAAAAACAGGGGTCATATTACCGGGGCCAAAAGGCGCAAATTGCTTCAGGATTCGCATCAATTTTGGGGTGATTTGATGGAGTTCCAATTGGGCATCAATGGAAATTTCAGGTTGCAACAAATTGGGGTCGATAGTTTCCGAAACCACTTTTTCAAATTGCTGTTTGAAGGTTTCAAATTGTTCTTCCAAAAGGGTAAGCCCTGCCGCGTACATGTGTCCGCCAAACTGCTCAATACAATCCGAACAACCTTCCAAGGCATTATAAATATCAAATCCTTTTACCGATCGCGCCGAAGCCGATAATTTATCCCCACTTTTGGTAAAGACCAAGGTAGGCCGGTAATACGTTTCGGTAAGACGTGAGGCCACAATCCCAATAACCCCTTTGTGCCAATTTTCATTATAAACCACAGAGGTAAACCGGTTTTCCTCTGCATTTTCTTGAATTTGTAACAAGGCAGCTTCTGTAGTTTCCTGATCCAAACTTCTACGCTCTGCATTAAAAGATTCTATCTCTTGGGCGTACTGCTGCGCTATATTGAAATCAGTCTCTGTCAACAAGGCCACGGCGTGCTGCCCATGTTTCATTCGCCCTGCGGCATTAATACGGGGAGCAATGATAAAAACCACATCAGTGATGGTGAGCGTTCTTTTTTTGACCTGATCAATCAACGCTTGAATCCCAATTCTGGGGCTAGCATTGATGACCTGCAATCCAAAATGGGCCAGCACCCGATTTTCCCCTGTGATGGGTACAATGTCCGCCGCAATGGCCGTTGCAACCAAATCCAAATACAGAATAAGGTCTTCCGCAGTTTTTCCTTGTCGGGAAGCCAAGGCTTGAATCAATTTGAACCCTACCCCACAACCACAGAGTTCTTTGTAGGGATACGGACAATCTTCTTGTTTTGGGTCGAGAATGGCCACCGCTTCTGGAAGTATCTCCCCTGGTCTGTGGTGGTCACAAATGATGAAATCAATGCCCTTTTCTTTGGCGTATTTTACTTTATCAATGGCCTTAATTCCGCAGTCCAAAGCAATAATCAGAGAGATCTCGTTATCCTCAGCAAAATCTATCCCTTGAAAAGAAACGCCGTACCCTTCTTCATACCTGTCTGGAATATAGGTGGCCACATTGGGATAGTTTTCCAACAAGAATGAAGCCATCAGCGCCACGGAGGTGGTGCCATCCACATCATAATCACCATACACCAAAATGTTTTCTTGGCTTTCAATGGCTCGTTCAATCCGTTCCACCGCTTTTTGCATATCCTTTAGTAAAAAAGGGTCGTGCAGATGGTCCAATTCGGGACGGAAAAAGTGTTTGGCCTCGTCATAATTGGTAATGCCGCGTTGTAATAGCAAGTGCGCTACCAAATCATCAACATTCAATTCGTTTGAAAGTTTGGAAATAGCTTCTTGTGTAGGTTTGGGTTTTAGGGTCCAACGCATAATTTGTAAAGTTCAAGTACAAGATTCAAGCTCAAGATAAAATTTTGATTTACTTCTTGTTTTTGATTATTGTAGCAGTGATTTTAATCAATTGTTCAACTTCATCAAGTAAACCTATGCGCTTTTCTTTATTGCCATAGTTTATTCTATTCAAAATCTTGAGGTTTACTCTTGATTCTTTGAGTTCCCTTAACGATATGGTAGCTCTATGCACATAATCTTTATCTGTATTTGTTCCTTGGGCCTCACCAAAATTCAAAGCGGCTCCACCTGCAGAGCGAAGCAATTGATTTCCATAATATTGACCTGTAAAATCGTTGGATAAATCTTGGCAAAAAGAAGCAATGCTGGCTACCAAATCAACAAACCTTTCCTCTAAATCAAACTTTTTCTGTGTCATAAACCATTTTGATATGATTTTGAGGTTGACCCAATAAATATAAACGATTTACCTGAATTTGAGTCTTGCACTTGAACTTTATACTTGTGCTTGCTCTTATCCTGAGCTTGAGCTTGAACTTGAGTTTGGCACTTGACCCTTATTTATGATGATACAGAACTTTAATCTCCATCTTCGCAAACTGCCTGAACATTTCCATAACGCCGCAATATTTTTCTACGGATAGGTCCACGGCCTTTTTTAATTTATCCTCATTTAGATTGGAACCCGTGAAGTGATATTCTACCGTAACGGAATCATAGTACTTGGGGTGTTCATCCGTAAGATTGGCAATGGTCTCAATGGAAAAATCATCCACCTCCAACTTCATTTTCTTGATCAACGAGGCAACATCCAATCCAGAGCAGCCGGCCAATGAGGAAAGCATTAGGGCTTTGGGACGCAGTCCCGCTCCCGATCCACCATTTTCAGGTCCAGCATCAATTCTCAAAGTATGCCCAGATGGATTGTTACTTTCAAAGGCCATTTCACCCAACCATTTGGTAGTGATGTGATTTGTCATAAGATCAAATTTTTGTTTCTTGTAGTACATCAAAAATACGATTTAAAATCGCACTTATGGCCTTAGTAACTCCCCTTGACCCCAATCATGACCCAGAAACCCGGCAGTTGGCTGAGTTTTTTAATGAGACTCTTGGTTTTTGTCCCAATTCCGTTTTAACGATGCAGCACCGACATGCGATTTCCAAGGCGTTTATCAACCTCAACAAAGCTGTGATGGCGAACGAGGGGCGCGTCACCTCAGCCTTAAAGCGAATGATTGCCTGGGTAAGTAGCAATGCGACAGGATGCCGTTATTGCCAAGCCCATGCCATTAGAGCGGCGGAGCGTTACGGGGCAGAACAGGAACAACTGGACAACATTTGGGAATACCGAACCCACCCTGCTTTTTCTGAAGCGGAACGAGCCGCGCTGGATTTTTCTCTGGCGGCTTCGCAAGTGCCCAATGCCGTAAATGCCGAAATCAAGGGACGCTTGTACCAACATTGGAACGAAGGCGAAATTGTGGAAATGCTGGGGGTGATTTCTTTATTTGGCTACCTCAACCGTTGGAACGATTCCATGGGCACCTCTATTGAAACAGGGGCTGTGGAAAGTGCTGAGCAATATTTGGGAAAACATGGCTGGGAAAAGGGGAAGCATGATGGGTCGAGGTATTAGAGAATAGACTTTAGAAGTTAGACCGCTTCGCTGTTAGATTATTCTTCTTAATCGCTTTTTAAATATTTAAAGCTCGATAGGTTTGTCCTATCATAATTCAATAGATAATAAATATTATTTATTATATTTGTATAGACAAAATCTATTGTATGCCATTTTTATAATTTGATATGGAAGAATTTCTTTTTGTTGGTCTTTTAATTTATGCCTTAGGGTTAAATAAAATACTCTTAATAATTACTCTAAAAGTACTTTATCCCAATGCTGATATTAAGCAAGCCGAAAGTTTTATTAAGAATACAGGGGCAACATATTTCAAAGAAGCTCTTTTATCATTTATCAAGTTTTTGAAATCACAAGGATAGTAGTACAGATTTCTTGATTTGCATCAATATTTATCTTTGGTTCTTGCCGCAACTTTGCCTTAATCAAAAAACGAACAGTCATGGCAAGTTTAGTGCTCACCCCTGAAAACCACATCCAGCGATTAAACGCTATTCTCAACAAAGTTGACCAGCTTCAAAGTCTGGGGTTGCCTTTGTTGACTACTCCTCCCAATAGCAAGTCATGGAACATTTTAGAGGTCTTGGCGCATCTCAATATTGCGTATGGCCATTACCAACAAAAATTCAATCAATATATTCCAAAATTACCAGACACCAAGTCTGAAAACGAGGGTTTTAGAATTAGAAGATGGCAAAAATGGGTGGTTGATAGCCAACGGCCAAAAAAAGGTATTCGCAAATGGAAAATGAAGACCTTAAAAAAGTTTGAACCTCTTTTGGACCGCAACCTATTAGATCCCGAAAAAGCGGAAGAAATCTTTAAAACTTTTTTTGAGCTGCACAACCATCTTAAGAACGCAATCTTAGTCTGCAGGAAAAAAGAGGTCTCCCAACTAAAAATTCCTTCGGCTATTGGTTCTGTGGTCCGTTTTTATCTTCCGGAAGCTTTTGAGTTTCTAATTTGTCACCTAGAACGGCATATGGTGCAGATTGATGAGATTCTTGAACAACAAAAATCCTTGGTTTCTTCGTAACAATCTTCTTTCTTACAGGAATAGATTCCCTATTTTTATGGAAAAACAAGCTACTCTAAAAAATGGACGATGATGCCTACCTCATTTTAAAAAATTTCTTTCCAAATATTGGCTTAGATAAAGAAGAGGAGGAATATTTTAAGTCGCTATGGTCCATTAAAACATTTGATCAATATGACTTAATCACCGAAGCAGGCAAGATTGAACGCTATTTTTACATCGTGCTTGATGGTGTTCAGGCCATTTATCTTTTAAATGAGAAAGGTGAAAAAGTGGTGCTGGGGTTTTCCTATTCTGGGAGTCCGTCTGGAGCCTTTGATTCCTTTATTCAACAAACGCCCTCAAAAACGTTTTTGGAGGCCTTGAAACCGTCAAAACTCTTGGCTATTTCGCGGAGCGACTATGATTCCATGTTCAAAAAACACCCTTGTTTTTATACTTGGGGGCATCATTTTTTTCAGGATATCTTGTTTGGTCGCCTCTCCCGTGAGGTGGAGCTATTGACTCTTACTGCCGAACAGCGGTATATTGCATTTATGCAGCGCTGCCCAGATGAGCTAAAAGTAATTCCCCAAAAATATTTGGCATCGTACCTTAATATGAAACCTGAAACTTTTAGTCGATTAAGAGCTTCTGTTTCCTATTGATTTTTTAGGGTAGTGGAAACTGCTTTTTGAAGCTGAGGGATTACTTCCTCTTCAAACCAGGAATTTTTACTCAACCAAAACCGATTTCTTGGGGATGGGTGGGGCAACACCATATATTTTGGCAAATAACTTTTATAATTCTTCACAGTTTCTGTGAGATTCTTTTCCATGGCGTCCCCTAAATAACGAACTTGTGCATATTGGCCAATGAGTATCGTCAGTTTTAATTTTGGCATTTGGTCCAATAACGATTGATGCCATAGCGGAGCACATTCGGGTCTAGGGGGCAAGTCGCCCGATTTCCCTCTTCCAGGATAGCAGAAGCCCATGGGAATAAGTGCGAGCAAACGCTCATCATAAAACTGTTCATCTGTTACGCCCAACCATTTCCGAAGTTGCTTTCCACTAGGATCGTCCCATGGCACACCGGTTTGGTGCACTTTGGAGCCCGGTGCCTGTCCTATGATGGCGATTTTGGATTCTGGATGGGCAGAGACTATAGGTCTAGGGCCAAGCGGTAGGTGTTCTTTACAAACGGAACAATTCTTGATTTCGGAAAGTAATTGATTCATCTCAACATCCATAACGGGAATTTACAATAAAGAAGAAAATACCCCAACAGAATTATGTCGAGGTATTTTCAACACACAACCACCAGAAAAAAACTAGTTATAGGTGTTCTTTAGCTTGCTCCAATTCTCATTGGCCTTGTTTACCAATTTGGAATGGTTGTTTTCTGCCAGCCACAATTGTTGTGCATCAAGCTCCAAATTGTACAGGTACAAAAAGTACTTTCCGTCCTTCACGATAAATTTGTTGGGGTCGGGTCTAAATTTCGCTCCTGCATAAACTCCAAAAGCACAGTATCCCCCATATTGGGGCAAGTATTTTGAAGGGTTTTTGTCAAACTTCTTCTTTTGCTCCGCATCGGTAAAATAGTAGACCACTTTGTCGTGCTCAGATTTGTGCTCTTTTATCCCTTTTTGGGCAATTCCCAAATCCAAGTAGGAAACAGGACTGTACCCCTGCAACGCAATATTGCTATTGTCTATATTGTAGGACTTTTTGTCTTGGGCAAAAGCCGTGTTCATGAAAACTGCGGTTAGCAGTAAAATTGAAATGTTCTTAATTGTCTTCATTGTTCTTGTTTTTTGTTTAAAATGAAAAATTATTTGCTCGCGCTTAGCGAGACCACTAAAAAGACCACCGTTGCATTGAACCAATAGTAGATAGCATCTATTCCTTTTAGTGCAAACACAAACGGTACGATCATAAAGGTTACGGCCACCAAAAGATCTATGGCCAAATGACCTTGAAACGGGATAACACGCGCCAAGCTATATTTGTAATCAGTAAGCAAACTGGCTACAAATACGGCCAATCCCGTAGCCACCGAAAACCAAACTGCTACGTTCGAGGATTGACCAAGACCTAATAAAAATGGCGCAACGATCAACCCCAAACCGGCTGTGTAGTCTGCAACCCCATGAAGGGTCGGTGTAATAAATCTAAGGTTCATGATGTTGGATTAAGCGTTAAAGTATTCCTCATGAATTACTTTGCCCTCACTGTTCCAAAGGCGTCTAATAATTTCATGCCAGTACACTCTGCTGTTGTCCTTCATCAAAAAATCGAAGGTAAATTCCGATGCAGATGCATTACCATCTACCAAGGTTCTGTGCAGTTCTATCCCATTCACTTTTGCAATAGCATCTGCAAAACCTCTCATTTTTTCCACCATTTGTGCTTTTCCGGAGGTGGTTACCTGATTGTAGTCCGAAGTGTTTGCATCCTCAGCAAAGAACTTCTCCACAGCTTCAACAATTGCACCTTGTGCAACAATGCTGTCCATTTCTGTAGCTAACGTTTTAATATCCATTTGCTCTGTTTTTACGGTTAAACAATCTTTGTTGTAATTACATGGCAAATTTGCGGTGGTAACGTTGCTTAAAGGCTACAAAAAAGGAGCATTCCCTTGTACTTTTTCCAGTTTAAATTTTGATGGGTTGCTCCCCGTATACTGTTTAAAAAAAGAAGAAAAATGATTGGGTTCCTCAAACCCCAGTGCAATGGATATTTCCTTTACGGAGGCATCTGAGCTGAGTAGTTTTTTAGAGGTATTGATGAGTTCATTCCTTATGAGCCGGCCCAAGGAATCGTTCATCTTATCCCTAGTCTTTTTGGCCAAGGCCTTTACGGAAAGGTTCATTTTATCGGCATAAAAGGCCAACGACCGTTCTTGCATGTGATGCTCCCGTAGCAGAAAAACCAAATCTTCCACAAAAGGATCTTTTCTTTCAAAGTCAAAGTTTTCGCGGAACTGGGTGGGGCTGTAGCCTGTACGTTTTTTAAAAACCCTATTGAAATAGGCAGGGTCCTTGAACCCCATATCATAAGAAACTTCTTGAATGCTCTTATCGGTGAAGGCTACATCTTTTTTACTTTCCACCAATCGTTTCTCCTCCAACATAGATTTAACGGTAATTCCCAATTTATCCTTTATAAGTGCATGGGCCTGATATCCGTTTTCCCGAAATAGGGCTTCCAATTCTGCATTGGTTAGGTGATTCGGGTATTCTTTGTCGATTACATCCTTGATATCAAAAATGATTTGATACTCACTCTTACTGGCATTGAAGGGATTCTGCCAAAACCATTGCTTCAAAGAAACGTCCATAATCTGACGGGTATTTCCTTCGAATAAGCTCTGTGAAAGGTATTTTTCGCAATCCACACACTCCTTAAAATTGATGTAGCCCAAAGAGATGAGATGTTTGAACAGCACCCGAACATCCCTGTTCTCAAAAACATCTTTATTGGGAAACTCGATGGTTCTTACTTCAAAATCTTCCGAAAGGAATTTTATGTATTGCCCTTTTTCCAAATAAATGGCCTTATCCTTCCAATCGGTGTAATTTTTAAAATCGACCTGAATACTTCCTGAACCGGAAAGAATATGGAAAAGGGTGTATTGGTTAATGAAGTAAACCTTATTGATTTCTGGGTTGAATTTTCGGACCATGGTTTTGAGTTAGCTTACCCAATAGGTCGGATTAGCAACGGGTTACTGACATTACTTTTTCCCGCCAACCACTACCACAAATTCTCCTTTGGGCGGGTGATTGGTAAAATGTTGCAATACTTCAGATAACGTTCCCCGTATTGTTTCCTCGTAGAGTTTAGTGAGTTCCCGCGATACAGAAACCGGTCTGTCTGCCCCAAAATATTCCACAAATTGGGTCAGGGTTTTTATGAGTTTGTGGGGAGATTCGTAGAAAACCAAGGTTCGGGATTCTTCCGACAGCTGTTCCAATCGGGTTTGACGACCTTTTTTTAAAGGGAGGAACCCTTCAAACACAAAACGGTCATTTGGTAATCCACTATTTACCAAAGCAGGCACAAAAGCAGTGGCTCCGGGAAGGCATTCCACTGCAATGCCATTTTCAACACAAGCTCGGGTCAATAAAAATCCTGGATCAGAGATGGCTGGTGTCCCAGCATCAGAAATTAAGGCGATTGTGGTTTCGCCCTTCAATTTGTTCACCAAAGCATCCAACTGTTTGTGCTCATTGTGCATGTGGTGACTTTGAAGCGGGGTACCAATTTCAAAATGTTTGAGTAATTTTCCACTGGTACGGGTGTCTTCGGCTAAAACCAAATCCACATCCTTCAAGACTTTTATGGCCCTAAGGGTAATGTCGTCAAGGTTTCCAATAGGGGTCGGAACCAAATATAGTTTTCCCATGGACCTAAGTTACGGTCTTCCTTCTAAAAAGTAATTGGAATGTTGTTGAATTAAGCGAATCGACGTTCAATCAGAGCCATCAAGCGGGTTTCGTATTCCTCCTTGCCTTCCCAGTTATCATACTCAGGTTTTACCATATTGGTGATAAAGGCAATGGAACGCTCCTCAGTTTCTATGGTATTCAACTGGGACAACACTCGGGTATAATCCTCCATGTTACCATTGAACAGGTGCTTTACAAAAGCTAGCTTATCATTCAGACCTATTTGAAGGTCCTTAACAAACCTATCATTCAAAGATTTTGACTTGCTTTTCTGCTCTGTTTCTTCAATTTTTTTGGCTACCCCTACATTCTCCTTATCGTTTTTCATAAGGTCTGGCTTGGCCACAAACTCAGCAAAAACCTGTTCCAGTGCGGTTTCAGTAGGCATCTCGGAAACCATATCCTTTATGGTCTCCATTCCAGGCGTCATAATATCTTCTTCGTGGGGATTGCTTTCCGGAACGGAAATATTCCCGCTCAAAACAGCATTGGCCACTTTTTCAAAACGTGAAGCGATTACATTTTTGGAAACATCGACCTCAACATCACTCAACTTCTCATCTATAAACTTGAGCACTGCCAATTTCTCATAGATCTTCCGTGACTTATCATACAACTCCGCCAATTCCTGATCTTCCCTTGCGGTGATGATCTCGGTGGAGAGCTTTATCAATTCTTCTCGTAACTTCCGTATCATAGCTCGTCTTCTTTACTATAAAAATATAATCATTTTGTGCTTTCCCGTGCGAACAAAAGGTTAAATTTTAACCCATCTGCTGGGGTGCATTTTTTTAGTAGCTTTGTGTTTCGTTTTCTAAACAACGAAAAATCACGCAATTTCTTTCAAAAATACGGTATGTTTCTCGAAAACACGGTAAACCCTAAGGAGCAGTTTGGATGGATAGAGGTTATCTGCGGTTCCATGTTTTCTGGTAAGACCGAAGAGCTCATCCGAAGACTGAAAAGAGCCCAATTTGCCAAGCAAAAGGTGGAGATTTTTAAACCCATTGTAGATACCCGCTACCATGAAGACATGGTGGTTTCCCACGATGCCAATGAAATTCGTTCTACTCCCGTACCCGCTGCGGCCAATATTCGTCTGCTTGCAGATGATTGCGATGTAGTGGGCATTGATGAAGCCCAGTTCTTTGATGATGAGATTGTTACCGTTTGTAACGACTTGGCCAACCGTGGCGTACGTGTGGTGGTTGCTGGTTTGGACATGGATTTTAAAGGCAACCCTTTTGGTCCTATGCCGGCCCTCATGGCCACAGCGGAATATGTTACCAAGGTGCACGCCGTCTGCACCCGCACTGGAAACTTGGCCAATTACAGTTTTCGAAAATCCAGCAACGACAAGCTTGTCCTTTTAGGCGAAACGGAAGAATATGAACCTTTGAGCAGAGCCGCTTTTTACAAGGCCATGCTGCGCGAGAAGGTCAGACAAATGGATGTGGAGGTTGAAGAGGTGGAAGCTAAAAAGAAAAATGCCGATGGGTAAGATTGGGGAAACCACGTTGCAAATAGACCTTTCGGCTCTGGAACACAATTACAGGTACTTGCGCTCCAAAATAGCTGCAGAAACCAAATTTTTGGCTGTAGTAAAGGCTTTTGCCTACGGAAGTGATATGGTGGCCGTTGCCCAAAAGATGGAACAGCTGGGTGTGGATTATTTGGCGGTGGCCTATGCCAAAGAGGGTTCATTGCTTCGCGATGCGGGAATTAAAACTCCCATTTTGGTGTTGCACCCGCTACCATCAAATTTTGATGAAATCATAGACCGATGCTTGGAGCCCAGTCTGTATTCCCGAAAGATTCTCACTGAGTTTTTAGATGTGGCCAAAGCAAAACATCAGAAAGCATATCCAGTGCACATCAAATTCAATACGGGATTGAACCGATTGGGTTTCAATGAGAGTGATGTAGACTTTATTGCTGAACAGTTGGAAGACAATAAGGAGGTAAAAGTGGCTTCGCTATTTTCCCATTTAGCCGCTTCGGAAGATTTGGAGGAAAAATCATTTAGCCTGGACCAAATCAATACCTTCAAAAAAATTAGTGAGAATCTCACGGAAAAATTGGGGTCCACGCCTATGCGACACATGCTGAACACTTCAGGGATAATCAACTATGCTGAAGCGCAATTTGAAATGGTACGCAGTGGCATCGGATTGTATGGTTATGGCAATGATGCGATTATCGATACCGAATTGAAACCGATTGCCTCATTAAAGACCATCATTTCGCAAATCCATACCATTAAAGCAAACGAAACGGTGGGGTATAATAGAGCTTTTACTTCAAACAGTTCCAGAAAAACAGCAACCCTGCCTTTGGGTCATGCCGATGGTATTGGCCGGCAATATGGTAATGGAAAAGCCAGTGTGCTTATCCGTGGTAAAAAAGCGCCTATTATTGGAAATGTCTGTATGGATATGATCATGGTGGATGTCACCGGTATTGATTGCCAAGAAGGAGATGAAGCCCTAGTTTTTGGACAAGATAAGTCTGCGGAGGGTTTTGCTGAGGGGGCCAAAACTATTTCGTACGAAATCCTTACGGCCATCTCCCAGCGAGTGAAAAGGGAAATCATAGCGAGTTGATTTTTAGCTTTTTTTCTTCGAACCAATCCCTTTTTTAGCTATTTTGTTTTCATATTAACCAAAAACCTTAACTATACATGGGATTTGTAAAAGAATTTAAGGACTTTGCCATGAAAGGAAACCTGGTGGATATCGCCGTAGGTTTCGTCATGGGTGCCGCATTCAATAAAGTGGTATCTTCATTCACTGGAGGAATCGTCTCTCCGCTAATAGGTCTGTTGTTCAAATCAGATTTCAACGATTTGAAATATGTAATAACTGAAGGGACCGTGAACGATGCAGGAGAAACCGTTGGGGAAATTGCCGTACTCTACGGAGAGTTCCTAACCAACGTCATTGATTTTCTAATTGTGGCCTTTGTGATGTTCATGATCGTAAAAGCAGTGAACCGAATGAAGAAAAAAGAGGAGCCTGCTCCAGAACCACCAAAAGGTCCAACTGCGGAAGAATTGCTTGTGGAAATCAGGGATGCCCTTAAAAAATAAGATTTGATTTCCCATTCAACTGGGAAACCGCAACACCACAATAACCATTTAAAAACCATCAATGTGTTTCGCTAACATGTTGATGGTTGTTTTATTTGTAACATTTTGTTATTTTTTGATTATTGGATGGTAAAAAGCTTGTTTAAATGGCTAACAGCCGTACCTTTGTTCCAAGAAAATTAGTAAACAATGAAAGTAGCAGTTGTTGGTGCCACCGGAATGGTAGGCGAGGTCATGTTGAACGTATTGGAAGAACGCAACTTCCCCATTACCGAATTGTTGTTGGTAGCCTCGGAGCGCTCTGTGGGCAAAAAACTTACCTATAAAAATGAAGAACATACCATAATCGGTTTGGAAGATGCCGTTGCGGCCCAACCTGATATTGCCATTTTCTCCGCCGGGGGTGACACCTCATTGGAATGGGCACCAAAATTTGCCGAAGTAGGTACTACCGTCATTGATAACTCCTCCGCTTGGCGTATGGACCCAACCAAAAAATTGGTGGTTCCCGAAATCAATGCCAGTGAGTTGACCACTGAGGACAAAATCATAGCCAACCCCAACTGCTCCACCATTCAATTGGTGATGGCGTTGAACCCCTTGCACAAAAAATATAAAATGAGACGGGTGATCGTTTCTACCTATCAATCCGTTTCTGGGACTGGTGTAAAAGCCGTTCAACAAATGGAGAACGAAGCTTCTGGCGTAGAAGGTGAAATGGCCTATCCGTATCCCATCAATCGAAATGCATTGCCCCATTGCGATGTGTTCTTGGAAAATGGCTATACCAAGGAAGAAATGAAACTGGCACGCGAGCCACAAAAAATATTGGATGACCGAACTTTTTCCGTAACAGCTACTGCAGTTCGTATTCCCACCGCAGGCGGACACTCAGAATCCGTAAATGTGGAATTCCACAACGATTTTGATTTGGCTGAAGTACGAAAATTGCTTAGCGAAACACCAGGTGTCGTGGTTCAGGATAATCCCGAGACCAATACCTACCCCATGCCAATCTATGCCAATGGTAAAGATGAGGTTTTTGTGGGACGTATTCGAAGAGACGAGACCAACGCCAATACCTTAAACATGTGGATTGTGGCGGATAACCTTCGGAAAGGTGCGGCGACTAACGCCGTACAGATTGCGGAGTATTTGGTGGAGAACAATTTGGTAAAGAATTACTCACTTAGCCAGTAGTTGACCAACGGTTATTCATAGCATATACCATCACATGGGGTGGCATTGTTATAATTTTTGGCATCTATGGTGTATGTCCATGTGTCCCCTTTTCTTTGGTAGGCACTAAAATCAAACAAGCTATTTCCAGCAGGCTCATTGTAGAACAATTTATGATTTTCAATCCGTTGATTGTCAAAAATTAGCTCAATGGAGTCTGCTTGAAAAATTTCGTGAATCATCACTCCAGTATCTGTATCCCCATCCCGAAAAATCTCTCCTTTCCCTTGTCTGGAAATCACTTTCTTCCCGCTGGGAAGCCCTTGGCTAAAAAACCGCATTTGGACTTGGAGGTCCAATCCATTAGTAATAATTAAATTAACCGTCCCTATCATTTCTCTCGGCCAACAAGACTGAAGAAACATAAATAGAACTAGAAAGACTGTCTTTTTTGTGTCCATAACTTAATTACACCCATTTTCACATAAGATTGAGGCATCAAGGTTTGCTTGATTTACCCGATAAAGAAATTTACCATCTCCCAACTTTTCATAGTCTTCCTGGTTCAACAAGCACATCGCTGCTGGTTCAAATAAATTATGCCCTTGAGCCCTTTCTCCATTAAAAACTATTAAAATGGAGTCTGCGTTTAATACATCGAATGGGGAAGTGGACGAACCCAAACTTTCTCCTGCTTTTTTGTACGTTCCTCCAGAACTTTTGAGTGAAACTGGGGCAATTTTGGCATTTGGCAATCCATTTCTAAAAAACCGCAAGGTTACAGGCGTATTAAGAGTGTTCTCTATGGTGTATTCTGCTATTGTGGATTGTTCAGGGGTACATCCAACAAACACAAAAAGAAGTAAGGCTATCATTTTTTGGTTTTTCATTTGCTAGCCCTCAATTGCACGGCCCATCACAAGGGTTGGCGTGGTTATAATTTTCTTCGGTAATGGTATACGTAAAATGGTCTCCATTTCTTTCATAGTTGGTAAGCATTGAATTACCCGCAGGGCTGTTGAAGGTATGCCCTTCAACTCTTCCGTTGTTGAAAATAAGGGCTATGGAATCCGCTTCGAAAGCTTCACCTGGATTATTCGTCTCTAACGCATAGGTTTTCAATGTCCGTTCAATGACTATTCCCGAACCGTCCAACTCCGCAGCAAATACAAAATTTGTTTGTCCTTTTAGAGGAAACTCATAAAACCGAAGCTCTACATCATGTTCTGTTTCATTTGCAATCCTATATGAGGCGTAATAGCTCCCAATGTCTGGACATCCGAACAAAAAGAGGACAAGAAAAACAAACCATATTATTTTTCATGAATTCTCAATTACACGGCCCACCACAAGAGATGGCATTGTTATAGTTTTCTTCGTTTATGGTATAGGTAAACTCAACACCATTTCTTTCATAATCTCCTAAATTCATTATCGAACCAGACATCGGTTCAATAAAAACATGCCCCTCGATTCTTTCCATGTTGAAAATAACGGCAACAGAATCTGCTTCATAGACATCTGTTGGCCCGTTAGTGTCAGGAGGATACGTTTTTAAGGTTCGTTCCAAAACCAAACCTTCTCCTTCAATCTCCACTTTAAAGACAAAACTTCTTTCTTGAGTTGCTATGCTTGCTTTGTAAAAACGAAGTTCCGCAGCATGGATAGTCTCGTTAATAATTCTATATTTTCTTGTTGTCGTGCTAGCATCGGTACAACTGAAAATGAAAATCAACGCGATTATGCCCAAAGTAAGAGTTTTCATTTTGTCAAATCATCAATTGCAGGGCCCATCACACGGTGTGGCATTGTTATAATTTTTGGCATCTATAGTATAAGTCCCTGTATTTCCATCATTGTCATACGAATCATTACTAAACAAACTGTGCTCTTTTGGCTCTACTGTATCCAGAAGATGGGTTTCAAAACGTTCATTGTCAAAAATTATGATAATAGAGTCAGCTTGAAGAATTTGATTGATGAGCACAACTGTAGAAGTATCTTCCCCTCTAAAAATTTCTCCTTCCCCTGTTTTGGAAATTTTTTCTTTCCCGCTAGGCAAGCCATTTCTGAAAAATCGCATTTGCACATTGTTTTCTAAGCTATTGTTTATGATAATAATGCCTGTTTCTTCATAATCTATTACTCCACAGGAAAACATCAATACCATAACACCAAAAATTGCGGCTACTATTTTTTTACGTTTCATAATTCATATTTACCAATTTCCAAACAATTCACGAATTTGAGACGACCGCCCAGAAATAGCAATGTTTTTATCCCTACATTCTTCCCATCTAGTCGTTCCAATTAAAGATTTTTCCATATTTCGCCATGTTACTCCTGACACCCTGTCTAAGGGAACACTTATACCATGCTCATTCCTTTGATTAAATGAATCGTACATATCATAAAATGCTGTAGTATAAAACTTAGATTCTGACCCGTTATCAATCTTTCTATCTTGCAAGTTTGTGTCCTGATAGTCATAGCTATTCGGCCCCAAGCGTCTATAGCGCATATTGGTAAGATATATTTCCACACCTGTTGCCCAACTCTCTATAAGTCGTCGGGCACTTTCCCCAGCTGGCCCAGGGTTACTGCTTCCAAAATTATAAAGATAGCCGCGTTCCACCAGATTGTCCCATGAAATGGGATCCACACGCCAATGCGCTGCGTGCGCCAACTCATGAATGGTTCTCCCATAAACCATCTCTGGGGAATCACCATATGCTTTGATCTTAATATGGGGTACTATACCAAATGTCCCATGTCCCAACTGCATTTTTGTGGATGAAGGCCCTTGGTTTTTTTCAACGGCTGCAATCTTAATTTGGGTTTTCCAAAACCCATTCGTGGGTGGCCGGGTCAACCCGCCAATATTATGATAGTAAAAATGCATGGCCGCTTGGAAAATTTGCCCCCTGTACTTCATTCTACCCCCTGTTATCTTAAGGTTCCACGGTTGGTTGTACAGTTTGGGCCCCTTGTCCTCGGCTTGGAAAAACCCAGAATTGTCCCGTATACTAAATTGATGGCGGTCCCACTTGATTACATAGCGCACCTTGGCCCTAACTTCTTTGAACCTAAAATTTCCTTGGGCATCGGCTATGGCACGGTCCAAGGTCCAAGTGTCCCGTATAAGCATATTGGCCCCATCAATGGGTACATAACTCCCCGGCCGGCTCTTGGTCACATTTTTGCAGCTCCTCCTCTGAATTCTTCTAGGACAGTTGGCATAATCTCCACGGTAACATGGGCTAAAATCATAAGTATAGGAGGTTGTACATTGCGTAACCGTATAAGTAGATGTTCCCATATTGTCATCATAGATTTTTACATTGCCCCGGGGTCTCCATTTCCTTCTGAGGTTAATGCCCAGAAAACAGGTTTCGCAGTCACGCTTTTCTTTGCTTGAAGTTGGGCTGGGAAGTAAATCTTTATTGTTGGTGTCTATATAGGCTTGTTCCAAA
This sequence comes from Allomuricauda sp. ANG21, assembly GCF_040705235.1. Classification (NCBI taxonomy): domain Bacteria; kingdom Pseudomonadati; phylum Bacteroidota; class Flavobacteriia; order Flavobacteriales; family Flavobacteriaceae; genus Allomuricauda; species Allomuricauda sp. ANG21. The sequence goes on from NZ_JBFCVT010000002.1 coordinate 302,891, forward strand.
ACATGATTCATAAGGTCCACCTTGTCATCCACAAAACCCCTGCGTGTATTTTTATCCGGTTCTGTATCAGTGTCTAAGTTTCCGTCATTTTCCGGCATGTACATTTCTTGAAGTATGGTGTGGGATATTTCTTTTGGATACTTACTATCAATGGGAATACTTGCATAAAATGACAATCGCTCCCCTTCCTTTAAAGGGTTTTGCCGATGGAAATGCTCACCATTTTCATATTCAAAAGGATAATCCACAAAAACAATGTTTTGATGTTGTTGCAATATATGCTCTTGTTCATCAGTTTTTGGGCTGAACTTGATGTAGAGGTGATTCGGCTTGATATCATAGGCATTGCGATTGACGCTTTTATCTTGTTCATAGGCCTTTCCCGTTTTATAGGTTCCCGTGTTTACACTGTCCAAAACTTTCTGATAGGCTTTTCGGAACGTTTGTATCTCATACGGGTTTTGCAACAGTTTTGGCTTGAAATTTGTCTTTTTCTTCTCTATGGATGCAACAGGAAGGTCAGCCTCAATAAATTCTTCTTCACAGCTTTGTAATGTGTAAAAAATGGCCAGTAGGATAATGTACGGTTTTCTCAACAGTAGTTTTTTCATGTTCATCGATTTGGGTGTTCTAAAGTTTTGGCGCTCTGCCAAAAGATGGAGGTTGATGAATACAGTTTAAAAACCTGTAAGATTTTCTGCGTTAACTCGATTTTAAGGTTAAAGCTTTGGTTTTTTGGGTTTCAATTGACAGAAGAGTATTCTAGGTTGACGTATGGGCGTTTTCAATTGACCAAACAAACTAAACGTCAAGACTTCACTTTTTTGAACCCTGTTTTTAGCCGAAGGCGTAAAAAAAAGTTAACTACAGGAGGGTCTTGTAGGTAAAACCAATATTACTTGTACATTTATCCGAATCAATCTGATAAAAATGAAAACTGCATGCCTGTTGACTGTTGTAGTCTTGTTCGCTGCATGTCAAAATACTCCAAAAAGAGAGCTCATTACCGTGAATTACCCCACTACCCTAAAAGTTGATACTGTAGATACGTATTTTGGAACGGAAGTTCCCGACCCCTACCGTTGGCTGGAAGATGACCGAAGCGCCGAAACCGAAGCTTGGGTCAAGCAACAAAATGCCGTAACCTTTGGTTACTTGGAGAAAATTCCATTCCGAGAAGATTTAAAAAATCGTCTTGAAAAATTGTGGAACTATGAAAAAGTAGGTTCCCCGTTCAAGGAGGGCAATTATACCTATTACTATAAAAACAATGGGTTGCAAAACCAATATGTGGTGTACCGAAAGAAAGAGGGTGGCGAAGAAGAGGTTTTCTTGGACCCAAACACCTTCTCGCAGGACGGGACCACCTCTTTGATGGGTCTAAGTTTTACCAAAGACGGCTCCAAAGCGGGGTATCTAATTTCTGAAGGTGGCAGCGATTGGCGCAAGGCCATTGTTTTAGATGCAGAGACCAAAGAAATTGTTGAGGATACGTTAGTGGACATCAAGTTCAGTGGTATTTCATGGAAAGGCAACGAAGGTTTCTTCTATTCCAGTTATGACAAACCCGAAGGAAGTGAACTTTCGGCCAAAACAGACCAGCATAAATTGTACTACCACAAATTGGGAACGCCGCAATCTCAGGACCAAGTAATTTTTGGTGGAACGGAAGATGAAAAACATCGCTACGTTTGGGGCTCTGTTTCGGAAGATGAAAAATACCTCTTTATCTCTGCATCCGTGTCCACTTCAGGAAACAAATTGTTCCTAATGGATTTAACCCAAGACCACCCAGAGCTTGTCACCATCTTGGATGACACGGACTCCGATACGAATGTCATCGATACCGAAGGGACCAAGCTGTTTTTGGTTACGAACCGAAATGCACCCAACAAAAAAGTCGTGGTGGTCGATGCTACCAATCCAACCCCGGAAAACTGGAAAGACCTTATTCCCGAAACCGAAAATGTGCTCACCGCAGGAACTGGTGGTGGCTATTTCTTTGCCGAATATATGGTGGATGCCATTTCTAAAGTGTTGCAATATGATTATGAAGGGAATTTGGTCCGTGAGGTAAAATTGCCCGGTGTGGGAAGCGCCAATGGTTTCGGTGGAAAAAAGAAAGAAAAGGAATTTTACTTCTCATTCACCAATTATAGCACGCCCGGTTCCTTGTACAAATACAATGTAGAGACGGGTGAATACGAACAATATTGGCAGCCGCAAATCGATTTTAATCCAGAGGATTACGAGTCCAAACAGGTGTTCTACACCTCAAAAGACAGTACTAAGGTTCCCATGATCATTACCTATAAAAAGGGACTGGAACTCAATGGGAAGAACCCTACCATTTTGTATGGGTATGGCGGGTTCAACATCAGTTTAACGCCATCGTTCAGTATTGTGAATGCCGTTTGGATGGAACAAGGCGGCGTGTATGCAGTTCCTAATCTTCGCGGTGGAGGTGAGTATGGAAAAAAATGGCATTTGGCTGGGACAAAACTTCAAAAACAGAATGTTTTTGATGACTTTATCGCAGCGGCGGAATATCTGATTGAAAACAACTACACCTCCAAACAATATTTGGCCATTCGGGGTGGATCCAACGGTGGACTCCTGGTAGGGGCTACCATGACCCAACGCCCAGACTTGATGCAAGTGGCATTGCCTGCGGTGGGTGTTTTGGATATGCTCCGCTACCACACCTTTACCGCTGGCGCAGGTTGGGCGTATGACTATGGAACTTCTGAGGATGACGAAGAAATGTTCAAGTATCTCAAAGGGTATTCCCCAGTCCACAATGTAAAAAAGGGTACGGAGTACCCTGCCACTTTGGTGACCACGGGCGACCACGATGATCGTGTGGTTCCCGCCCATAGTTTTAAGTTTGCCGCAGAGCTTCAGGAAAAACAAGCGGGACCTAACCCCACTTTGATTCGGATTGAGACCAATGCCGGTCATGGTGCAGGTACCCCGGTAAGTAAGACCATCGAGCAATATGCTGATATTTTTGGGTTCACGTTGTACAATATGGAATACGATGCATTGCCCAATCAGGCCGTGCTCAAGGAATTTAAGGATTAAAAATTGTCAGAGGTCACTAAAATTAATTTAAATCGTCATTCTGAACTAGTTTCAGAATCTTTTATATTCATCAACAACACTTTATGAGAACCTGAATCAAGTTCAGGTTGACAAAATTTATATGCTCAAAGTTCATATTCCTTCATTTCAGTATAAATCCCGACCTATTTTAGAGGATATTTCCTTTGAAGTGGCCCCCGGCGAACATGTGGCCCTAATGGGCGAGAGTGGTTCTGGAAAAAGCACCCTCCTTAAAATTATTTATGGGCTTTTGCACGTGGAAGACAGTTCCATTTTTTGGGGTGAAAAACAGGCGTTGGGACCCAACTTCAATTTGGTTCCAGGTGAACCATACATGAAGTATCTCTCCCAAGATTTTGATTTGATGCCTTTTACCACGGTTGAAGAAAACATTGGTCAACATTTATCGGTTTTTGAGCGAGAGACTCATCAAGAACGCATCGATGAACTTTTGGCGCTTATTGAATTGGAAGCGTTTGCCAAAACCAAGGTGAAAAACCTCAGCGGAGGTCAACAACAACGCGTGGCCCTCGCACGGGTCTTGGCACAAAAACCTGAAGTACTTTTGCTGGATGAACCTTTTGGCCACATTGATAATTTTAAACGGGGTTCCCTTCGGAAAAATTTGTTTCTCCATCTCAAAGAAAAGGGAATTACCGTACTCACCGCCAGTCATGATCCAAGTGATGTGCTTCCGTTTGCCCAGCGAACACTTATTCTGGAAAAGGGCAAAGTCATTGCCAATCAGAAAACCAAAAAACTCTACAACAATCCACCCAACCATTATACTGCAAGCTTATTTGGTGAGGTGAGCCAAGTGCCCATTAAATTGTTGAAATCCTACTCCCAACTCGATAGGTCGGTGTTGGTGTATCCACATGAATTTCAGATCTCAAAAAGCTCTGGAATGAAAGTAGAACTGACCCATTCCTTTTTTAAGGGCAGCCATTATTTAAATGTTGGAAACGCAGAGGATGGAACACTTTTGTACTTCAATTCCACAAAAAAGCAGAAGTTGGGCAATACCATTTTCCTTAATGTATCTTTGAAGACCATCAACAGACGGCTTCAAGTTAATGCGAAAGTAAAAGCCCATTAAATCATAGCATGCAAATCTCAAACTATTGATTTTCATGGATAAAATGGATACAGACTTCACCCAATATAAAGGCGACATTGGAATAAAACTTAAAGTATCCGTGTTACTTCAAAAAATTTTATCCCAATATCGCCATGATTGAACAGTCTATTTTACTGTTCCAGTGTACTACAACTACTATACCTTATTGAAAAAGGTTGCCTAGGTCTAAATCTTCAAATTGGTTTGCAGTTTCCGCATCGTCATTTATGTTGGCCCTATTGTCTTCTACTGCAATACCATAACCCAACCCGTTGGATATTATACAATTAGCAATGTAAAGGTTGGCAAGATAATCCCCATCCAGTCCAATACTGGCTACCTTGTTTACGCCCATCATTGCTGTTTTTCCAGCATTTTTAATATTCACATTGCTGAACACATTGTATTCACTGCCAGACTGAAAAAGAATTCCGTTCCAAGAACCCTTAACATCATTTTTGCCTCTAAAAGTAATCTGAGATGTATTATTGCCGACCGCATGCAAATATGCATTGCCAAAAACACCGATCATTGCATTATCTGCCATTTGAAGCACAGTGCCTGGACTCAATTTCAATCCAGATTGCAGGGCAAGGTTCCCACTGACCAGATAGGTGGCACCAAAATGGAGTGCGGGCCACACGGTTTCTGACCCTCCCAATTTTAACAGGATAGACTCAAAAATTTCTACACCATTATGCCCATTTTCCAAATACTCAACTGCATCCGCATGATTCATGATTTCCGCTGCGTTGGCAGATAAGGAAATTGCTGAATTTTTGTTGTTCTTAAACTGAACAAAACCCAAAGAATTTAAGTGGGCATGGTTTTCAAGGAACAAACCATGTCCTCCACTACTTAAAATTTTGGAGTTCGTCAGTTTTAAGGATGCTTTGGTGGAACCTTCCAAGGCAACAGCTGCCTTTTGGGTAAAGCCTTCCATTTCCTCGCTACCTGCCCCAGAGATTTCCACATATTTAAACTCGTTTTTGGGACTGTCAGAAGTTATGGAAATCCCTCTCCAAAAACCACTTTCAGATTCAATCTGCTCCGAAAAGGAGATGGGATAGGTAGCTGTTCCTACAGCCATTAAGGAACCTGTTGGTAGTACATTGATTTCCGCATCTTGGCCCATTACAAACCTAGTACCTTCAGCAATGTACACCTCCGAAGCGATTTCTATGGTGCCTCTTACAAAGTAAGGGATGCTGTTGGTAAACTGACTGGAATCGGTCTGTGGACTTGACCAAAATGAAGTCTCAGTAGAATTTACCCGGTTACCGATAACCTCAACCACATTAATATTGTTGTTTTTGAATTCCTGTAGCCCATCAATCTTGCTTAGTTGGGACGCCGCAATGAGCATTGGTTTATGGTTATTGGAAAATGTATTGCCCACATTCGCGTTCCAAGTGGTTCCCGGTTCAACCAGCAAGCCGTAGCCAGCACTGGCATGTATGGTAGAATTGGACATGGTAAGGATGGAAAAACTTTCATTGTCCAAAGCCACCGAAGCCGGTAAGTCCATACCTCTGCCATTATAACCTCCAGCATATTCCACCCTTGTCCATTGCAAAAGGTTTTGGTCCTTGTTGGAGTTGATAATCAATCCTGTCCAAAAACCCGATGTCTTGGTTTTTCCTGTAAAAACGATGTCTCCGTTAGCTGTGCCATTGGCATTAATGGTTCCAGGATTGTCAATGTACATCCCTTTCCCTGCTTCAAATGCTATGGTTACCGAAGGGTCAATGGTCAACAACGCTCTTACCGAGATATCCTCCGTCACCAAATAGTCAATCTTGGTGTCATCTTCAAAAATATTGACCAAATGGGTGTCTTCAAGAATGTCCGCATCTAAAATCACCGTTTCTTCCCCAGGCTGGGTGTCGCGCTCTTCCACGGAAATGGTAATTTCATCAGTGTCGTGAGAGGTCTCATTGTAAATTTTCAGTTCAACCACATACTCCCCTTCCATATCTGGGGTAAAACTTGGTTTTGCCGTATTCTTGTTTTGGAGTTCCGATTCACTATCGGTCGGCACTTCCTTAAATCGCCATGAAAATTGGAAAGGTTTACCATTGGTATCCTTGGATTTTGAACCATCTAAATTGATGGCCTCTCCAACATACTGAACCCCTTCAATGGTTCCGGCGTCTGCTTCGAGTGAGCTGATGGGTTCAGCAGTTGAATCATCTTGCTCACATCCCAACAAACCATACAGGATCATTGGGAATAATACTATTATTCTTCTCATTGTTTTTTGATTTGATGAATGAATTTTTTAAAAAACCCGCCAAAATTAGAAATGTGTTCCAAAATCCAGCTAGAATTTAAATCGAAGTGCAAAAAAGCCTCATTGAAGTGCTTTGATTTGAATTTGGAGTGTTCTTTTTAGTTCAAATTGAAGGGTTTACCGCTACTTTTTAAATGCAAATATTTTCTAAAATTAAATCGCCATGATTTTATTATCGCCTACCTTTAACTTTAATAAGCACCTATTGTTCAGGGTAAAGAATGTTTCTCTATCGGAACAATGGATTCTTTGCTATTCCATAATTTGGGTTTCGCATAGAATCATTTAACTCTTAGCGATTTAATCATTGTAATGCATTGCAATGTTACATGACCAAGGCCATCATTATCGAAAAGGAACCTTCAACGGCTAAACGTTTGAAGCGATTGATCAGAGAATTGGATTCTTCGATCAAAGTGATTAAAATTCTAGATTCCATCAACAACAGTTTGGCCTATTTTAAGAAAAATGAAGAGCCCGATCTGCTGTTTATGGATGTTCAGCTCAACGATGGGGAAAGCTTTGCCCTATTAGATAATTTACCTTTACAAACCCCTATAATTTTCACCTCACATTGTACTGATCGTGCAGTGGATGCTTTTAAATACAACGGTTTGGGTTATCTAAAAAAGCCAGTTACCAAAGCCGACCTTGGATTTACCATAGAAAAGTTTAAAAAGCAGCGCGGCCTTGATGAAAACATTGATTACCGAAAATTGCAGTCCTACTTTAGCTTTATTTCCTACAACTCTCCTCAACAACAGTACAAGGAACGATTTGTGGTCTGTTCGGGAAAAACCAATCTTGTTGTGCCGTCCACGAATATCGCTTACTTTGAGAAAGACGTACTCATTTATTTGACCACCTACGAGAATATGACCTATACAACCGATTTCCAAACGTTGGAAGAATTAGAAAAAGTAGTGAGTCCTGATCAATTTTTTAGGGCCAACCGACAAATTATCGTTCAGGCCAATGCCATTGAAAGTTTTAGAAACGATTCGTATGGAAAACTCATAGTTAAACTTCATAAACCCATTCCCAAGACCGTTGTAATCGGCAGGGAAAAATCCGTCGTTTTCAAACAATGGCTTCAAGGACATCATTGATTCCCCATTGCTTCATGTATCTTTGAAGACCATCAACAGGCGGCTTCAAGGTGAAAAAGCAACAAGTCCATAGCGAATTACAATTTAAAGCTGTACGAAGCAGCGGTGCCGGTGGGCAGAACGTGAACAAGGTTTCCTCTAAAGTGGAACTGTCTTTTGATGTGCCTGCTTCGGAAGGATTGTCCGATGTAGAAAAAGAACGCCTCCTGCAAAAACTAAGAACCCGACTTACCAATGATGGCGTCTTGATTTTGCAATGCGATGAAGCCCGAAGTCAACACAAAAACAAGGATTTGGTAATCAAGCGGTTTTTTGAGGTGTTGAGAAAAGCCCTTACCGTTCCCAAAAAACGAAAGCCCACAAAACCGACCAAATCTTCTATTGAAAAACGATTGAACACCAAAAAGAAAGCTGCTGAAAAAAAGGCCAACCGTAAGCCGCCGGATGTGGGTTAGTATCAACCCACCGTCAAAACCGAATGGGTGGCTCCATTAAAAACGAAATTCTCACCAGCCTCTTTCCCCACCAACAATTTTGCAATCGGCGATTCCATGGAAATGCAGTAAACGGGTTTTTCTTCCAGTGTAAACGTTCCGCAGGAAACACTGATAAAATAATTGGCCAAACTTGTGGTCACCAGACTCCCCAAACCAATTTTGGTGGACTTTTTTGTAATGTCAATTTTTTTGAGAATCCCTTTCACACGGTCCAATTCTTGAACTTGTTGAGCGAGTTTTTCCTGCTCCAACTGCACCATGGCCCTGCCAGTCTCGTGCTTGTCCCCAGCCGTGTTCTTGGTTTCAGAATCCAGTGATTCCTGTAGGGCGGTATTGGCCTCTTTTAAGCGTTCGGTCCGTACATTGACCTGGTTCCAGCAAAATTGTAGAAGTTCCTCTTTTTTACCCATTTTAATTGTAATACATCACGCAAAAGTAAGTCGAAAAACGGTTTCTTGGTTGGGTACAGAGTGAACTTGTATGCCTCCACCGTGCAATTGCATCACCCGTTTGGAAAGACTGAGTCCAATTCCGGTGCCTTCGCTTTTGGTGGTAAAAAAAGGCACAAAAATTTCATCCATCATTTCTGGGGGAATTCCCGGGCCATTATCTCGAATTTCAATGTATTTTTTACCATTGTTTTCAATGCCGGCCACCATAAGAACCTTACCTTTTTCCACAGCGCTGACGGCTTGCAGCGCATTTTTGCCCAAATTGATAAGCACTTGGGATATCAGTTTTTCATCAACGAACAATTCCAAATCTTCGGGATCGTATTCCACGGAAAACTCTGTTTGTCCATCATGCAATCGGGCGGACATTAAAACCTCCATTTTTCCCAAAAGTTCCTTGGCACTTACAATGGTTTTGTTTGGTTCTGGCACATGTAATAAACTGCGATAGGATTGCACGAAATCCATAAGATCGCCACCTTGCTCCTTAATGACCTCCAATCCTTTCAGTGTATTCTTAATTTGACTTTCCTCCAATTCTTCCAGTGGAACAATTTTTCCATTGTTCCGATAATACTTGATAATGGAATCTGAAATAGAAGCAATCGGGGTAATGGTATTCATAATCTCATGGGTCAACACCCGGATGAGTCGCACCCACGATTCTGTCTCCTTTTCATCCAATTCCTTATGGATATCCTGTACCACCACCAATAAAAGTGATTTTCCATCCAGCATCAGCGGAGTGGATTTTATGGCCAATTGGGTTTGCTCCCGCTCGTTGGAGAGTTGAAACAGCTTTCGCTCAAAAGGTTCAAACGACTCAAAGATTTTATACAGATTTCCATCCACCTGATTGAGTTGTTTAATGTGATTCAACGGGCTGTGGTCCAACAATTTTTCCAATGTGGGGTTGGAAAACAAAATATGACCCTTTTCATTATAGGTCATTATGCCGATACTGGCCTGCTTCAGAATTTCTTGATAGTATTGTTCTCTGATCTGCAGCTGCAGATGTACCTCTTGGATCAGTCCATTCACCCGATTGAGACTTTGGTTGAGCTCTTTAAAGGATTTTATGGAGACCCGTTCTGGAAACCGCAGGGTAAAATCCTCGTTGCGGATGGCATCAAAAAAGTAGGCAATCTTTCGGTTGGTCCTATTGATGAATACAATGAGTGAATACACTTGAGCCACCAAAGCAATCATTGAAAAGAACAAACTCAAATACCATTGGTAGGCCACCGAAAACCCCAATAAAAGGGCTGTTAGCGTAATTAAAAGTACTCTGATGAGAAGCTGAATATAGAAATGTCTGCTGGCCATTACTCGTTCTTTTTCTTCAACTTATTATAGAGGGTCTGTCGAGAAATTCCCAGTTGGTCGGCGGCTGCACTGTAGTTTCCGTCATGTTGGTCCAATGCTCGGGAAATCATTTGCTGCTCCATCTCGTTTAGGGTCTTGGGCTCATCCCCAAAAGACTGCATGGGCTTAGCATGAAGTAGAAAATCTGTAGGTTTTAGCACGTTCCCATCCGAAAGAATTACGGCTCGTTCCATGGTATGTTGCAATTCCCGAATATTGCCGGGCCAAGCATATTCCATCAATTTTTCTTGGGCCACATTGTTGATGCGTAATCCTGGCTTATCATATTTGTGGGCGAACCGTTTCAGGAAGAAATCCGCCAAGACCAAAACATCCTCATCACGCTCCCGTAGCGGTGGCACTTCAATATGAATGGTGTTGATTCTATACAACAAATCCTCGCGGAAGAGTCCATCGGCCACCATTTGTTCCAAGTTGCAGTTGGTGGCGCAAATCAACCGAATATCTACATTGACAGGCTTGTTAGACCCTACACGTACCACCGACCGATTTTGAATGGAAGAAAGTAATTTGGCCTGCATTTGCAGTGATAGATTTCCAATCTCATCCAAAAACAAGGTGCCTTGATGGGCCGCTTCAAATTTACCGGCACGATCTTCCTTGGCATCAGTGAAAGAGCCTTTAACATGACCGAACAATTCACTTTCAAATAGATTTTCGGCAATGGAACCCATATCCACATTGATGAACACCTCATTTTTTCGGGAAGACAATCGGTGCAATTCCCGTGCAATCAACTCCTTTCCTGTACCATTTTCACCTGTGATCAACACATTCACATCGGTCTTGGCCACCTTGGCCACCAAGTTCAACACAGAGGTCAGTGCTTTGGATTGCCCAATAATAAAGTTCTTATCCTCGTTGATGACCTGTTTTAAGTTGCTCTCCTTCTTTTTAAGATTGTGGATTTCTAATTTTGATTTTCGCAGCTCATAGGCAGAACGTACCGTCGTCATTAATCGTTCATTGTTCCAAGGTTTCAGGACAAAATCAGTGGCCCCTTGCTTTAGTGCAGTCACCGCTAAATCCACGGCACCGTAAGCGGTCATCATAATTACTGAGGTATGGGGAGACTTCTTTTTGATCTCATTCAACCAAAACAGTCCTTCATTCCCCGTGTTCACTCCCGCGGAAAAATTCATGTCCAACAGCACAATATCAATATCCTGCATGTTGGGAAAAGAAGTAATCTGATTGGGGTTGAAAAGAGCCTGGACACTTTTGTATTCAAACTGCAACAAAATCTCCAAAGCACTCAACACGCTTTTGTTGTCATCTATGACTAAAACTTTGGCATCTATCATCACTTTTGGCTCAAAAAGGAAGTTAAATCTACAAATTGGACGCATACAACCCTACACTGTGTAAAATAATTTGACATTTTTTGTATAAATATTTTACAGCTTCGTTTTGTCCTCATCATCAAATAAATTATAATTTATTGATTATCAATAGATTATTTTTTTGGCACAAGAATAGCCATTACTTTGGCACAGGAATATACTATGACCCTTAAAACATACCTTTTTAGTACACTATTTTTTATCTCTGCCCTAGCATCTTCGCAAGAGGTCTGGACTTTGGACGAGTGCGTGGCATATGCCGTAAAAAACAACCTCCAAATCAATGACTTTGAGCTGAACACTGCATCGAACAAGGAATCGTATCGCCAATCCGTCCGTAGCCTATTGCCCATAATAAACGGGTTTGCCGACTATAACATAAATTTTGGTAGATCTATAAACCCAGAGGACAACAGTTTTGTGAATACTGAATTCTTCTCCAACAATTACTCCTTGCAATCGTCTTTTGATGTTTTTCAAGGGTTTCAGAAAATAAATAGCATAAAGGCTTCCAAGTTTTTATACAAGGCAACCCAGGAAGAAAGTCTTCAGCAAAAATATTTATTGGCTTTTCGGGTAATGTCCGCTTATTATGATATCCAATTTATTCAAGGACTTATTGATATTGCCAAGGAACAGGTAGAAATATCCCAGACCAATTACGATTTGGTCAAAAAACAAGTAGAACTCGGGGTTATGGCAGGGGCAGATTTATATGAGGCCGAATCGCTGCTCTACGCTGACAGTTTAACATTGACCCAGAATGAGAACCGATTGAAGGCGGCAAAGCTCACCTTGTTGCAAGCCATGAATATTGAGGGCGAAAATGATATCACATTACAGCCTGAACTTATTTCGACAGGTTCTTTTGAGGAGACGGAAAAAATGATTTCGGACTCCATATTTGTAGTGGCAAAAGATTTTATGCCCTCAGTAAAAGCCCAAGATTTTCGTGTAAAAGCTGCCAAAAAACAACTGTCCGCGGCACGGGGGAGCCTCTATCCGTCCATTAGCCTACAGGGTGGTATCGGTACCGGATATTTTGAAACGATCAGGGATTCACTGGGCACCACCATTCCTTATAGAGACCAAATACGTGACAACACATTTAAATTTATTGGAGCTTCCTTAAATGTTCCCGTATTTAATGGATGGGCCAACCGTTCCAGAGTGAAGCAACAGAAAATAGCGCTGGAAAGAGCAAAGAACAACGCCAAAATCACAGAGCAGGAGTTATATCAAATCATTCAACAATTGGTGCAAGAGCACGAAGCTTTGATGGCAGAGACGATACAAACACAAAAGGGAATGGAGTCTCAGGGCCTTGCCTTTGCCATAGCACAAAAACGCTACGAAAAAGGAATGATCAATGCCATTGAGCTCAGGCAGTCGAAAAACTTGTTCGCAACAGCGCAGAATCAAAATTTACAGGCCCAACTTCGATTGCGGGTGAACAACAGCACACTTGATTTTTACAAGGGCCTGCCCATTTTTAATATCAACTAAAGAAAACAATGGATATACAATTAGAAAAAAAGAAAGGACTTAAACCAAAACATTACGGTTACATCGCTTTGGGTGTATTGTTGCTCTTTTTGGGGTTGAAGCTGATTTTTGGTAGTTCGGTATCCACGTTTAGGACAGAAAAGGAGCGACTTTCAATTTCAGCGGTAAGTGCTGGAAAGTTCGATGATTACATAACCATAAACGGAAATGTGGCGCCCATTGCCACCATTTATATGGATGCTTATGAAGGCGGGCGTGTTTCTGAAAAATTGATTGAGGAAGGCTCCATGGTCAAGAAGGGTGATATCATCCTAAAACTGGAGAACATGGCGCTCTACGAGCAGATTCTGGCCAGTGAAAGTAATTTGGCCCTGAAGCAGAACGACCTCAGGTCCACCAAGCTAACCTTTGATTCCAGACAGGTTGAAGGCAGAAGAAACTTGGCCACTGCAGAATATGATTTGCAACGTCTAAAACGAAACTTCGAACAGAACGAGGAACTGTACCAGGACGAATTGATTTCCAAAGAGACCTATCTCCTCTCCAAAGAAAATTATGAGTTGGCCAAAAAGCAATATGACATTGTTAAACTACAGACCGAGCAGGATGACGAGTTGCGCAAAACCTCGTTGACCGGATTGGATGCTGATCTGGAGCGGATGCAAAAAACGCTTTCCATGGTGTATGAGCGATTGGATCACCTGAATGTTCGGGCCCCTGCTGATGGACAATTGGGATTTTTGGATGCAGAAATTGGCCAGAGCATTTCACAAGGAGAGCGCATTGGTCAAATTAATGTGCTTACCGATTTTAAAATAGAGGCCGAAATAGATGAGCATTACATTGACCGAGTAAAGCGGGATCTTTCCGCCATCTTGGAGCGAAATGAAAAAGAGTACACCCTTCGAGTGCGAAAAGTATACCCAGAAGTTCGAAACGGTCGCTTTAAGGTTGACCTTGTTTTTGCCGATGAAAAACCGGAGACCATCCGCGCCGGACAGAGTTATAGCATACGGCTCCAATTGGGAGAATCCAGTGATGCTTTATTATTGCCAAAAGGTGGCTTTTTCCAAAGTACAGGCGGACAATGGGTGTTTGTGGTAAATCCAAATGGAGATGAAGCCATCAAACGGAATATCCGTTTGGGCAAACAAAATTCAAGATATTATGAGGTCCTCGAAGGGCTTCAGCCTGGCGAACAGGTGATTACAAGCAACTATGACAGTTTTGGCACCGCAGAACGAATTGTGTTAAAATAGTCCAGAACCGTAACAGTACAGGAATAAAATAAGTCTATATAACAACAGCTAAAACAACCATAAAAATGATACAGATCCAAAATCTAAAGAAAAGCTTCCGAACTGAAGAAGTGGAAACACTTGCCCTCAATGGGGTGAACCTTAAGGTGGCCGATGGTGAGTTTGTGGCCATCATGGGGCCATCTGGATGCGGAAAATCCACACTGCTCAACATCATTGGAATGCTGGACAACCCAACCGAGGGAAGTTATCAGTTTGCAGGCCACAAAGTGGAAGGTCTGAAAGAGAGTCAGCGTACCCAACTTAGAAAGGGGAATCTAGGTTTCGTTTTCCAAAGCTTTAACCTCATCGACGAGCTTACCGTCTTTGAAAATGTGGAACTTCCCTTGATCTATTTAAAAATGAACAAGTCTGAACGGAAGGAAAAAGTGCAGGCCGTTTTGGAGCGTATGAAAATTGCTCATCGCGAAAAGCATTTTCCACAACAACTTTCAGGAGGTCAGCAACAAAGGGTAGCCATTGCAAGAGCGGTAGTAACCAATCCAAAACTGATTTTGGCGGATGAGCCCACGGGAAACTTGGATTCCAAAAATGGAATAGAGGTCATGAATTTGTTGACAGAGCTCAACCAAGAGGGAACTACAATTGTAATGGTAACGCACTCCGACCGTGATTCGCACTACGCACACAGGGTCATCAACCTGTTTGACGGACAAATTGTGACCGAGAGTCAAAACAAACCCATGGGCGCTATGATCTAGGAGTTTATTCATCAATCGCAATCAAAAAACAATCAATCACCATGTTCAAAAACAACATTAAAATAGCTTGGAGGAGTTTAAAAAAGCAGCCCTTTTTTACATTCCTCAATACCTTTGGGTTGGCCATTGGCATTGCTTCAGCAATATTGATTGCTCTATTTATTTATGATGAATTGAGCTATGACAAAATGTTCGCTGATGCAGAACGAATTTATAGAATTGACAGTGATATTAAATTTGGTGGTGCCGAAATGAGATCGGCAGAAGCAGCCGCACCCATGGCCGCTACCATGCAACGGGATTTTCCACAAGTGGAATCTACCATTCGGTTCCGTGATAGAGGTAGTCTGCTACTTCGAAAAACAGACACCGAAACCAATGCAAAAGAACTCAGGGTAACCTTTGTGGACTCTACTTTCTTTGATTTTTTTGGCATAAAACTTCTGGTAGGGGACAAAAGAACGGCCCTAAATGAGCCCAATACCCTAGTACTTACCAAAACAGCCGCAGAAAAACACTTTGGCGTGCAAAATGCCTTAGGCCAAAGTATGTTGTTGAACAACACGGACACCTACACTGTAACTGGAGTCATTGATGATTTGCCAAAGAATTCCTTTTTGCGTGAACATTCTGTCTTTATGGCAATGTCTGGTTATGCAGATTCCCGGGACCCGAATTGGGGCAGCAACAACTATTTTACATTTGTTAAATTGATTCCCTCGGCCAACGTTCAGGAATTTGAGAGGCCGTTGAACGGTATTGTGGACGATTATATATTTCCATGGGCACAGCAATACTTCCCGGGGATGACCAAAGAATCCTTTATAGCATCTGGCAACTATGTTAACTTCTATACCAAACCGCTCACCGATATTCATCTCTATTCCCATCGTGATGCAGAAATGAGTGCCAATAGCAGTATCCAAAATGTATATATTCTATCTTTCATTGGGTTGTTCTTAATTGTATTGGCCAGTGTCAATTTCATGAACCTATCCACGGCCCAGTCCTTAAAAAGGGCAAAAGAAGTTGGGGTTAGAAAAACGTTGGGTTCCAAAAAAATAGATTTGATCCGCCAATTTCTTATGGAGTCTGGATTGATTTCGTTTATATCATTGGTGTTGGCGTTGATAGTGACCATTTTGGTTCTCCCATTGTTCAATGACCTTTCCGGAAAATCAATTGCTATACCCTATTCCAGTCCATTTTTCTGGGCCTTGCTTTTGATGGGCACTGTGTTGTTGGGTCTTTTTTCAGGTAGCTATCCCGCCTTCTTTTTATCTCGATTCGTCCCTGTTAAGACCTTGAAGGGAGATACCCAGGGTGATGTGGGGGGAGGCACCATTAGAAATGCCTTGGTAGTATTCCAATTTGCAATTTCTGTCTTTTTGATTGTGGGCACCATCGTGGTATATCAACAACTACAGTTTATTCAAAACAAAGACCTTGGTTTTACCAAAGATCAAATCGTATTGGTTGATGATGTTTTTGCCGTTGGAGACCAAACACAGGCTTTTAAAGAAGAGATTACAAATCTAAGTCAGGTGGAAAGCTCAACGTTGAGCTTTTTCTTCCCAACCCCATCATCCCGTTCCAACAGTTCCTTTTTTCCTGAAGGCTCAAGAAGTCAAGAAAATGCGCTTCAAATGCAAACTTGGTATGTTGATGAAGATTATGTCCCTACCATGAACATGGAATTGATTGCCGGAAGAAACTTCAACAATGACTTTGCTACGGATACCACTGCAGTGATTGTCAACGAGGCAACCCTTAAAGTTCTTGGCGTAAGTCCCCAGGAGGCATTGGGCATGCGAATCTCCCAGGAGGCAGAATCGGAAACCCCCCAGTTCAACACCATAATCGGAGTGGTCAAAAACTTTCATTATGAGTCGCTACGTGAAAATATTGCTTCCTTAGGTCTGTTTTTTAGTGGGACCTCTGGAATGTTGGCCATAAAAATGAACCCTGGGGATTTTGCTTCCACACTGGCAAATATTGAGGGTATTTGGAACAAGTTCGCTCCCGGACAGCCCTTTAGCTACAACTTCATGGACGACTCTTTCAATTCAACCTATGATGCGGAGCAACGTCTGGGGAAAATATTTGTGGTGTTCACCATCCTCTCCATCTTAATTGCTTGTTTAGGTCTCTTTGGCCTGGCGGCTTTCAATGCACAAAAGCGTACAAAAGAAATTGGGGTTCGTAAGGTACTTGGGGCCACGGTCGGTCAGATTACCTTCAGGCTCACCACAGATTTCCTTAAAATGGTGGGTATTGCCATTCTTATTTCAATGCCCATTGGTTGGTTTGCTATGAATAAGTGGCTGGAGGACTTTTCATACCGAATTGAAATAGGTTGGTGGGTGTTTGTTCTGGCCGCTCTTTTGGCAGTTGGCGTAGCTATATTGACTGTGGGGTACCAAAGCATTAAGGCTGCTGTGGTAAATCCCGTGAAAAGCCTTAGAACCGAATAAATCATCATCAAAACAAACCATCATGATTAAGAATTATTTTAAAATCGCATGGAGGAACCTTACCAAAAATAAGGCTTATACCATCATCAATGTAGGGGGACTGGCCCTTGGCATGGCCGTAGCCTTGATTATTGGGCTGTGGATACAGGATGAGTTGTCCCACAACAATTATTTTACCAAAAAAAATAAGATTGCCCAAGTTTTCCAGTCGCAGACCTTTAACGGTGAGACCGGAACTGGCCCCGCCCTTCCGCGTCCTTTGGAAAAAGCATTTCGAGATGGCTATATGGACAATTTTGAGCATTTGGTGATGTCTTCTTGGAACAATTCCCAATATTTAAAATACAAGGAGACAAGCATTTCCAGAGAAGGTAACTTTATGCAGCGGGGAGCTCCCGAACTATTCGACCTTAACATCCTTAAAGGAGAAAAGGATGGGCTTCGGGAAATCAACTCTATTATGCTTTCTGCTTCAACAGCAAACGCCTTGTTTGGCAATGAAGACCCTATTGGAAAGTCAATTAAGATCAACGGGCAATATGATATGATGGTCACCGCGGTATATGAGGACATTCCTTATAACACTTCCTTTAAGGATGTAAAATTTTTAATGCCTTGGGATAAATATGTTGCTGTAAATGAATGGATCAAAAATGCTGAGACGCAGTGGGGGAACAATTCCTTTCAAATGTTTGTTCAGATCGCGGACAACACTACAATGGAGAGTGTTACATCTACTATAAAAGATGTAAAAAAGAACCTGAACGAGGATACTGTTGAATTCAACCCGCAGCTTTTTCTATTGCCCATGGAAGACTGGTATTTGCGCAACCGTTTTGAAAACGGAAAACAAGTTGGGGGACGGATCAAATATGTATGGTTGTTTGGTATCATAGGCATTTTTGTATTGCTCTTGGCGTGCATCAACTTTATGAATCTGAGTACGGCACGCTCCGAGAAGAGAGCCAAGGAAGTTGGAATTAGAAAATCAATCGGGTCCCATAGAGGGCAATTGATCAATCAATTCTTGGGAGAATCCTTTTTGGTGGTTGTGTTGGCTTTTGTCATCGCCCTTTTGATTGTGGTACTTTCTTTGGGCGGTTTTAACGAACTCGCTCGAAAGGAAATAGCATTTCCATGGACGAACCCTACATTTTGGTTGACATCTTTAGTATTTATTCTGCTAACCGCACTGTTGGCCGGTAGTTATCCTGCATTATACCTATCCTCCTTTAGACCTGTTGATGTACTTAAAGGCACTTTCCAGGCTGGGAAGCATTCTGGTTTGGCCCGAAAGGCATTGGTGGTACTGCAGTTTACAGTTTCAGTGGCTTTTATCATTGGCACCGTCATTGTGATGCAGCAAATCAACCATGCCAAAAACCGTCCCGTTGGATATGATAAGGAAGGACTGGTACAGCTTCCAACCATGAGCCCAGAGTTTTATGGTAAATATGAATTGATGCGCACGGAATTCCTAAATTCTGGAGCGGTGGTTGAGATGTCCTCTTCCAGTAGCCCCACAACCAACATTTGGTCCAATAGAAGTGGTTGGACCTGGGAAGGTAAAGCAGAAGGGTTTCAAGAAGATTTTGCCTGGACGGAAGTCTCTCCAGAATACGCAAAATCCCTTAACCTTAAAATTGTGGAAGGACGAGATTTTTCTAGGGAATTTCCATCAGATTCCAGTGCCATTCTACTCAATGAAACTGCCGTAAAATACTTGGGTATTGAAAATCCTGTTGGTATGTTGTTCAGGGATACCGATAAGGAAAATCCGAGTGAGCCCCTTAAAGTTATTGGCGTTGTTGAAGATATGATAGCCCAGTCCCCTTATGAACCTGTAAAACAAGCTATTTACGCGTTTGATAGATATGACAATGCATCGTATTATAATCTTAGACTTAACCCTAGGCAAAGTGCAAGTCAAAATTTAGCTGTAATAGAACGTGTCTTCAAAGAGCATTTCCCCGATGTTCCGTTTCATTACGATTTTGTGGACTCGGAATACGGTGAGAAGTTTGCGGCTGAAGAACGTATAGGGCAATTATCGGGAATTTTTACGGCTTTGGCCATCATAATAAGTTGTTTGGGGCTATTTGGCCTCACCTCGTTCGTGGCCGAACAGCGTACCAAGGAAATTGGAGTGCGAAAAGTTCTTGGCGCAACCGTATTCAATGTATGGAACATGCTTTCCAAGGATTTTTTAAAACTCGTTATTATCTCTTGTTTTATAGCAGTCCCCATCGCCTACTATGTGATGAACGGTTGGTTACAGGAATATCCCTATCGGGTAATCCTTAAATGGTGGATTTTTGCCTTGGCCATGATTGGAGCCTTGTTGATTACGGTGGTTACCGTGAGTTTTCAGGCGATACGAGCGGCAAGGGCCAATCCAGTAAAAAGTTTACGGACAGAATAGTTAAAAAATGCTACTACAACTCAACAACCTTTTTAAGTGGGTCAACTCTGGCGGCCAACGGGTGTTTCTTTTAAAGGACATCAATCTCCAAGTTCAAGAGGGAGAATTTATTTCCATTATGGGACCATCCGGTTCTGGAAAATCGACCTTGCTCAATGTCATTGGTATGCTGGATACGTTTGACGAGGGCGAATATCAATTTTTGGATGAGCCAGTACATTCCTTAAAAGAAAAGTACCGCGCCAACTTATACAAGGAATACATCGGTTTTGTGTTCCAATCCTATCATTTACTGGATGAACTTACTGTAAAGGAAAATTTAGAAATGCCTCTGCTCTACAAAAAACTCAAAGGCTCCGAGCGTAAAGCCAAGGTGGCCGACATGTTGGACAGATTCAACATTGTGGGCAAAAAAGACCTTTTCCCAGCCCAATTAAGTGGTGGACAACAACAATTGGTAGGCGTTGCACGGGCCTTGATATCCAACCCCAAGCTCATTTTAGCGGATGAGCCTACCGGAAACCTGAATTCTAAACAAGGAGAAGAAATTATGGAGTTGTTCAAGGAACTAAATGATGAAGGGGTAACCATAATCCAAGTCACGCATTCCGAAAAGAACGCAGAATACGGCTCTCGAATCATCAATTTATTGGATGGGAGAATGATATAATCAAACTCAAGCATCAAGTTCAAACTCAAGTATCAATATTTTGTGCTTGGTCTTGAACTTGGATTTGAACTTATTTGGCCAAATCGGCAAGTTCTTGGCCCACTAAACTGCCGAGGGCTACTCCCATTCCGCCGAGACGGACACCACAATACACGGAATTGGAAATTTGCTTTACAATCGGTGATTTTTGGCTGCCTACGCCCATAATACCACTCCACCTGCGGTCTATTTCTATCGTTTGGTCTGGTAAAATCACCTCGCTGAGCAATTTTTCCAAAGAATTTTGAATGATTTTGGTCTCTCCAAAGTCTATGGTTTCTTCCGTTTTTATATCCAAGTTCCGGCCACCGCCAAACAAAATCTGGTCATTAATATTTCTGAAATAGTAATAGCCTTGATCAAAATGAAAGGTTCCTTTTATGTGAAGATTTTTAATGGGTTGTGTTACCAATACTTGAGCCCTGGCCGGTTTCACCGCTTCAGATTTCAACAATTTTGAGGCAAATCCGTTGGTGGCTACAAAAACCTGTTTGGAATCAAATTCAAAACCGTCTGCAATGATATGAGCTTTTGCTCCTGTTTCCTGAATTTCCCTAACCTCTACTCCATTTAAAATGGGAATATGAGCATCATAACATTTTTGGAGTAACGCTTGCATCATCTTGCCGGTGTCCAACTGTCCTTCAAATTGATGGGTGATGTATTGCTCTTGAATCTTCCCAAACCCAAATAGGTTTTTCGTCTCTACGAAAGGAGCGTCTCCAAAAATCGGTAGTAACAATTCGTTTAAATCATCCATCCGATTCAAACAGGTCTCGAACAATTCAGGTTTTTTTTTCAAGAAAAGCTCATGCCCTCCGTGTTGTTCAAAACCAATGGTTTTATCGCCCAAAAGTTTACGCAACAATTGGATTCCTGAATACCTTTTTTGAACCAGTTGAACAACCTCTCCTTCAGAATGGGAATTTAGATCGGAAACGAGTTCAGAAATGCTTCCAAAACAGGCAAATCCTGCATTTTTGGTGCTGGCGCCCTGCGGAAGACTTCCTCTTTCCAAGACCAAAATTTTGCTTTGGGGATACTGTTCTTTTAACCGAAGCGCACAATTGAGCCCTACCAAACCGCTTCCGATTACGGTGAAGTCCACTTGGGACAGCCAAGTCTTATATTCCCAATAGCTTAGTTCCATAGCATAAAAAACCCCGATGAGAATCGGGGTCTATTTTAATCTTGATATTTAGGATCCATTTTAAACCCTTCCATAAATTTGGTGGTGTAATTCCCTGCCAAATAATCGGGGTGGTCCATTAATTGTCTGTGGAACGGAATTGTGGTCTTTACACCTTCAATCACAAACTCATCCAGTGCCCTTCTCATTTTGTTGATGGCCTCTTCCCGGGTTTGGGCAGTGGTAATCAACTTGGCAATCATGGAGTCATAGTTCGGCGGAATCATGTAGCCGCTGTACACGTGTGTGTCCAAACGTACCCCGTGTCCACCAGGCGTATGAAGTGTTGTAATCTTACCCGGAGAAGGTCTAAATTCGTTATATGGGTCCTCCGCATTGATTCGACATTCGATGGAGTGCAACTTCGGATAGTAATTCTTTCCGGAAATCGGCACACCACCGGCCACCAAAATTTGCTCACGAATCAAATCGTAATCCACCACTTGTTCGGTAATGGGATGCTCCACCTGAATACGGGTGTTCATCTCCATGAAGTAGAAGTTTCGGTGCTTATCAACCAAAAACTCCACGGTTCCCGCTCCTTCATATTTGATATATTCAGCGGCTTTTACCGCTGCTTTACCCATATCGTCACGGAGCTTGTCCGTCATAAAAGGTGATGGGGTTTCTTCCGTCAATTTTTGGTGTCTACGTTGAACAGAACAGTCTCTTTCAGATAGGTGGCAAGCCTTCCCATATTGGTCCCCCACTACTTGGATTTCAATATGTCTTGGCTCTTCAATGAGTTTTTCCATGTACATTCCACCATTTCCAAAAGCAGCAGTGGCTTCCTTCACTGCGCTTTCAAAATTCTTTTCCATTTCATCCTCCGACCAAATAGCGCGCATTCCTTTTCCTCCACCTCCAGCGGTAGCCTTGATCATAACGGGATATCCCATTTTCTTGGCTTCTTTTCTGGCATGATCAACATCTTTCAGCAACCCATCCGAACCGGGAACTGTGGGAACACCTGCTTTCTTCATCGTTTCCTTAGCTGTGGCCTTGTCACCCATTTTCTCAATCTGTTCGCCCGATGCACCAATAAATTTGATATCATGTTCTGCACAAATTTTGGAAAACTTGGCATTTTCAGAAAGAAAACCATAACCAGGGTGTATACCATCGGCATTGGTAATCTCTGCCGCAGCAATGATGTTGGGTATCTTTAAATAGGATTCATGACTGGGCGCTGGACCGATACAAACAGCTTCATCCGCAAATCGAACATGAAGACTTTCCTCATCGGCTTTAGAATAAACGGCCACGGTCTTAATGCCCATTTCCTTGCAGGTTCGTATAATACGAAGTGCAATCTCGCCCCTATTTGCAATTAATATCTTTTTAAACATAGAATACAATTTTAAATTTTGGATTCTAAATTTTAAATGGTTTTAAATAACTAATAACTAGTCACTTAAAATTTAGCATTTAAAATTATCTATGATGGGTCTACCAAAAACAAAGGTTGGTCAAATTCAACCGGAGAGGAGTCTTCAACCAAAACTTTTACAATTTTACCGGAAACTTCAGATTCAATATCGTTGAAGAGTTTCATGGCTTCGATCACACAAAGAACATCGCCTTTGCTAACATTGGTTCCAACCTCAACAAACGCTGGTTTGTCTGGGGAAGGCTTTCTGTAGAAAGTTCCAATAATTGGCGATTTAATGGTAATATATTTAGATTCTTCCGATTTTGGTGCTGATTCAGCCTTAGGTGCTGCAGCTTCTTGGGCAGCTGGAGCATGTGCAGCTGGAGGAGCAGACTGTGCTTGGGGTACAGGAATCTGCTGTACAATTGTTGTTTCTGGGGAGCCACTGCTAGTGCTTCCCGTGCGGATTGTGATCTTGAGGTCTTCCATCTCCAATTTCACCTCGCTGGCGCCAGATTTGGCGACAAACTTGATCAAACTTTGAATTTCCTTAATGTCCATGGAATATAATTTAGTTAGTAGTGTGCTATTTTGAATTATAGGCCCATTTTAAATATATGGAACCCCACGTAAACCCTCCGCCAAAGGCGGCAAAAATTAAATTATCCCCTTTCTTGAGTTGTTTTTCATAATCAAATAACAACAAGGGCAAGGTAGCGGATGTTGTATTTCCGTACCGATCTATATTGATCATTACCTTTTCAGGAGCCACGCCCATTCTGTTAGCGGTGGCATCAATAATCCGTTTATTGGCTTGATGTGGTACCAACCACTGTACATCCTCATGCGTAAGATTGTTTCGTTCCATGATCAATGCGGATACATCAGCCATATTTGAAACGGCAAATTTGAAAACAGATTTACCGTCTTGATACACATAATGTTGTTTGTTCTTTACGGTTTCTTCTGATGCGGGCAAAATGGAGCCTCCTGCATCAATCTTTAAAAACTGTCGTCCAATACCATCCGATCGCAGGTATTCATCCTGTAGGCCCAAACCCTCTTCATTGGGTTCAAAAAGTGCAGCTCCTGCGCCATCGCCAAAAATGATACATGTGGTACGATCGGTATAGTCTAAAATGGATGACATTTTATCCGCACCAATCACCAAAACTTTCTTATATCTTCCAGATTCAATGTAACTGGCTGCCGTTGACATGCCATACAAAAAGCTGGAGCACGCTGCTTGAAGATCGTAGGCAAATGCGTTCACCGCACCAATTTGTGAAGCCACATAAGCCGCAGTAGATGCAACTGGAAGGTCTGGTGTGGCCGTGGCCACCAACACAAAATCAATTTCAGAAGGGTCTACCCCGCTTTTTTGGATTAAATCCTCTGCGGCCTTTATGGCCATATATGAGGTTCCGGCGTTTTCTTTCTTTAAGATTCTTCGTTCTTTGATTCCGGTCCGGGTAGTGATCCATTCATCATTGGTATCTACCATGGTTTCCAGTACTTTGTTGGAAAGAACGAAATCTGGAACATATCCACCTACAGCTGTGATTGCCGCTGTTGTTTTTTTCATTTTAGCGTCTCTTTTTTTGTCAAAAACATTGAAATTTGACCCAAAAGCGGTGAAAATTAGTCATTTTATATGACTTTTTCGTCAAAACGGGTTCGTTTTTAAATCAGAATATGGGTCCATAAAAAAACTCCCGTTGCAGAATAACGGGAGTTGGTTTAGTATGAGAAGGTTGCGGTTAGGCCGCAGTCTCTTCTTCGGTCTTGTCAATTAAAACTTGGCCTCTGTAGTACAATTTGCCTTCATGCCAATGCGCTCTGTGGTACAGGTGCATTTCACCGGTAGTTGAATCCTTGGCGATGGTAGGGGCCACAGCTTTGTAGTGGGTTCTTCTTTTGTCCCTTCTGGTCTTTGATGTTTTTCTTTTAGGATGTGCCATTATAAACCTATTTGTCCGTTAGTAACTTTTTTAAATCATCCCATCTGGGATCTGTTTTTTCTGATGGTTTCTTTTCCTCTTTTGGTTGTAATTCCTCCAACTTGTCCAAGATATCCGACTTCAATGTTCCATCTTCAACTCCAGGGTGAACCCGTTTTTGTGGAACGGCCAACACCAACATCTCATAGACATACTGTGCAATGTTGAATTGGTGTTCGCCATGGGGAATAATAAGGATTTCATCATCCTCATCATTGTATTCTTCCCCAAACTTGATTACCAATTGTAAATCTGAACTGATGGGTTGATCATACGGCTCCCCTGTTAGATCACAGTCCACATTTACCGTGCCCTTTGCTTCCACTTCAAGTTCCATCATGGTGCTCATTTTTTCCAAAACGGCGGTCACTTGAACGGATGCTCCGTTAAATTCTTGGTATTCAAAAGATTCAAAGAACGCATTGTCAATCTCGTACACAAATTCATGTTTTCCCAACTTCAATCCTGAAAAAGGGATATAAAACTCCTTCAGCTTCATCGTTTCTACACTTAGGGTTTGTGTACCAGCCTGTAAAGGCGGGTGCAAAGATACTACTTATTTGCAAAACTGCAATTCCAAAGCTAACAAATATCAAATCCAAGCACAAGTTTTTAACTGGCTCTCTTTGTCTTTTGTTTTTGCAATGGATTTTTGTTCAATTCTATATACTCAGAACGGTTCCTAAAGACTTTAATTGCCATAAAGACGGCTTCTTTAAAGGAACTTTCATCTGCCTTTCCTTTTCCTGCAATTTCATAGGCGGTGCCGTGGTCCGGGGAGGTGCGAATCCGTTCCAGTCCGGCAGTGTAATTCACCCCTTTTCCAAAGGAAAGGGTCTTGAACGGAATTAGACCTTGATCGTGGTACGCTGCTAAAATCGCATCAAACTGGGCATGTGTGTTGGAGCCAAAGAAACTATCCGCAGAGTACGGGCCATACACTAAAGTTCCTTTATTGAACATTTCCTCAATCGCCGGCTTCATGATTTTATCGTCTTCCTCACCAATAGTACCATTGTCTCCACTGTGTGGATTTATGCCCAACAGTGCAATCTTGGGCCTGCGAATACCAAAATCCATTTTGAGGGACTTTTCCATGGTCATTACTTTATGCCGAATCAATTTTGGGGTAATGGCCTGGGCTACATCTTTTACCGCGATATGATCCGTCAACAATCCTACCCGAAGGGTATCCGCCACCATAAACATGAGGCTTTCACCTTTGAGCTCTTGGGCCAAAAAGTCGGTATGGCCCGGAAATTTAAAATCATCGGCCTGTATGTTGTTCTTGTTGATGGGTGCCGTAACCAACACATCAATCTTTTCTTCTTTTAACGCTTTAACGGCCGCTCGTAACGATTTAATGGCATATTTTCCACCTTCTTCAGTCGCTTTTCCATATTCAATGTTGGGAACTTCCTTCCAAACATTTACAATATTGATTTTTCCCTCTACGGCTTGGGAGGCATCCCGCACACCATTAAAGGTAATATCGATTCCCAAATCCGATTTTTGCTGGGAGATGGTCTTGTTCGAAGCAAAAATGACGGGAGTGCAGAAATCCAACATTCTGGCATCTTCAAACGTCTTGAGTGCCACTTCACACCCTATGCCATTAATATCCCCGATGGAAATCCCAAGCTTTAATTTTTGCGTTTCTTTCATAGAATCAATGCTGATATAGCTACTTTTGCACTACAAAGCTAGTCAATTAATAACATTCATGTTCACAGGTATTATAGAGACTTTGGGGAAAGTTGAAAAGCTCCAAAAAGAAGGTGGAAATTTGCACATTACCGTTTCTTCCGGCATCACCCAAGAATTGAAAATTGATCAAAGTGTGTCCCACAACGGGGTATGCCTAACCGTGGTTTCCATTGAAGGTGACTTGTATACCGTCACCGCCATTGAAGAAACCTTGAACAAGACCAGTTTAGGTGCTTTAGCCGTTGGAGATGTAGTGAATTTGGAACGTGCTATGCTTTTGGGTGCCCGTTTGGACGGCCATATTGTGCAAGGCCATGTGGACCAAACTGCAGTTTGCACTTCTATTGAAGAAAAGGATGGAAGCTGGTTTTTCACTTTTCAATATGATTCCAAACTGAACAATATTACCATTGAAAAGGGCTCCATCACCGTGGATGGAGTAAGCCTTACCGTGGTCGATTCCAAAAAAGACAGCTTTAGTGTGGCCATTATACCGTATACGTATGAGCACACCCGTTTCCATACCTATAAAGTGGGTACTGTGGTCAATCTTGAGTTTGATGTGGTGGGCAAGTATGTGGCCCGATTAATGGAATTACGAAACTGATTATCCGGCCTTAATCCTCGCATGAAAACCCAAGATATCATTTTGGGTTATTTTTGTATCTGACCAATAAACCGAATGGATCTTACTCCCTTATCCCAAATTTCAATTGCCTCTTGGGTCTTGGCAGCCACGGCAACAT
The DNA here is from genome assembly GCF_040705235.1 of Allomuricauda sp. ANG21. NCBI lineage: Bacteria > Pseudomonadati > Bacteroidota > Flavobacteriia > Flavobacteriales > Flavobacteriaceae > Allomuricauda > Allomuricauda sp. ANG21. The sequence continues at coordinate 330,341 of NZ_JBFCVT010000002.1, forward strand.
TTCTTCTGGGCATATCAAAGGCCGGTTTAAAAGGCATGTCTATTTTTAATGTGACCTTGATGGCATTGGCTTTTGGCTCCAAGGCTTCAACGGGTTTGTTTGTGCCGTTGCTGATCGTTGGAGACATCTTTGCCGTTATCTATTATAATCGACATACCCAGTGGAAATATATTTTACGCTTTCTCCCATGGATGATATTGGGCATCCTCATTGGAGTACTGGTTGGGAAAGACCTTCCGGAACGGGAGTTTAAATGGGGTATGGTCACCGTTATTTTTATCAGTTTGGGGATGCTCTACTGGTGGGACCGCAGAAAATCTGAACATGTTCCAACCCACTGGCTATTTGCAGGGTCTATGGGCGTTATGGCCGGAATATGCACCATGATAGGAAATTTGGCGGGCGCCTTTACCAACATCTTCTTTTTGGGCATGCGCTTACCAAAAAATGAATTTGTTGGCACGGCGGCATGGTTGTTTTTTATTACCAATACATTTAAGCTTCCGTTTCACATTTTTGTTTGGAAAACCGTTACTGCGGAAAGTCTCTTGATTAACCTGCGACTATTGCCTGCGATTTTGGTAGGGCTTTTTCTTGGGGTGCTCATCGTGAAGAAAATTAACGAGAAAAACTATAAGCGTTTTATTTTGATTGTGACCGCTATTGGGGCGATTGCGATTTTGTTTAGATAACATTGAGACTTTATTGTTTATAACCTTTAAAGTCAAATTTGTTCATATTTAAGGCAAATGAAGGATTCGATTAAATATGCTTTTCTATATCTTTATCAAAAGAAAAAGGAAGGAAAAATATCCCTCCTTTTCTTGTGGCTCCGGTAAGATTCGAACTTACAACCTGTGTCTACGCTTTCACACTGCTCTATCCATTGAGCTACGGAGCTTTTAAGGACTGTGGTGGCAGTCCTTTTATTTAATAAAGTAAAATTATGGTTTTGTGATGGTTAAATCATGAAATTATGCGTTTGCGTTTTCAACAGATACTCAACAATTTAATTGTTGATAATCCGAATGTTTGGTTGATAACTCCAAAGTATTCTAAAGAATTTTTCAAATACATTATCGAATTGGATGGAACTCCTATTTTTTATTGATAAAATCAATAATTTTATTTTTAATAACTTTTTGAATTAAAAACGAGGACCAGAATTAAAAAAAGCCGCATCAATTTGATGCGGCTTTCTATTATACAATAATACAACACTGTCTGCTATTCCGAAGCTCCCTCATAAATCGCGTTAAAAATCAATTTATAGGTGCCGCGGGGCTGTGCACGAAATTGCGGCCTGAAAGCATACAATATTACCGCCCCTTTACCGTATTTGGCTTTGACCATGGCAGGCTTTTTGGCAATGTACTTATCTTCGCCCATGGCCCAGCCACTCATCAACAAGTTCTTTTCGGCATAGGTGGCAATGACCTCAACTTCTGGTTTAGGGGCGTCTTTGATGTCCTCTTTTCCGCCTTCACCCTCTTTACTTTGCTTATCGATCACGAAAGCCCTACTCTTATTGAAGGACACTGAAACCGTATCTTTCATGCCAAAAGCAAGGGGATTTGTGGTATCAATTCCGGTTTTAATTAACGAGCCCGGAATAAAGAAATCCTTGCTGTCCACTCCTTTAACAGCATCTTTTAGGGGTAGCCCAAACTGTTCAATGACAAAGTCACTGGCAGCGTCAAAAGCCAGTAGTGTGCCTCCTTGCTTAACATAATTGCTTAGGGCCAGAGAGCCTTCCAATCCGATACCTCCTGTAAATTTTTTAGGCATTTCTAAAGGGGTGTGGCCATGTAAAATGGATTTTGCTTCTTGTGATGGAAGGATGATGGCATCATACTTCGACAAATCCACCGTTCTGATGTCTGCGTCGTGAAGGGTATCGGTATCAAAAGCATATTCATTCATAACAAAACGAGTCCATCCTTCATCCATATTGGCCACCCAAGATTTGTAGAGCCCCACTTTGGGTAAATGAAGCTTTGCCAACTGAACCTCTGGTTTGGCCATCAACCCAGTGAACTCCAATCCATACTCATCGGCAAGGGATTCCATCAAAGTTTTATCGCCAGTAACCACAAAAGATCCTGCCGGAAAATTAACTTTCCCAGCCTTAAACTCGGTCATGGCCTTAAAAGCGGCACCTCCAGCTTTCAAAATTTTGTTGGTAGCTGCAACAGAGGCGTTCGTGTTAACGCTAAGCGCATACCCATAGGAACCATTTCGGTTGAGGCTGCCTTCATGGTAATCCACCAATCCAGCCACCTTTTCGGTGGAAGCATTGAAGGGTTCCTCAATTTTTGCAACATCGACTCCCATTTGCATGGGCAATGTCCATCCCGCCAAATCATAAGGCGTGTCCGGTGGCCCTCCGGGGTATTGGAAACGGGTGGGGTAGTTCTGCTTTTCCATCAAGTCCAATAAATACGGCCGAAATGCCTGGCCTCCATAAATTACATAGGACCCTTTTTGATAATTGGTGTCACCAATGGTAAAGTTCTTGGTGGCCCTTTCGATTTCAATACCGCCTTGCAACAGCACATTCACCAGATTGACGGCTTCGAAGGAATCCCACTGGTCCTTACCAATCACATAGGCAAAGGGGCCTTCGGTTTTGGCTTTTTCAATGGCCGAAGCCCCCATTTTGTAAATGTTGTAGAGGTAATTGCTCTTTCGGTCTGAAGCTAAATCCAATACGGCCCAAGTTGCCGTGAGCATGTAATCAACCGCATCCCTAAAATGGGATTCGCCCCCTTTCCAAGGGTCTGGGTACATAATATCTGTTCCATCGGTTGGAGTTCCGCCAGCCACAGTTTTTGGCAATTTTTCCGGGTCGTAGAATCGTGGTGTTGGGGAAGTGTGCCCTGTTTCGGTGAGGATGCCTATCATATTGTGGTAATAAGGCACCGTTCTCCCACCGCCATTCCAGAACATGGTATAGAAGTTATCGGCAATGGCACCCGGCATATTTTCCAACGAAAAACGCTTCGACATAGCAGAACCTACTTCGCTCACGCCAGCAGTTACAGCAGGGTGAATCTTTGGATTCACGGGGTCGGCATACGGCGGAATGGAAATCTTGGTCCATGAAGGTGACGATTGGTGATGGTTATACACAATCTGCGGATACCATTCGTTGTACAGTATTTTGGTGACGTTGTAAGTCTCCGGCATGGTGTTCATAAACCAGTCGCGGTTATTGTCGTGCCCCATATAATAATGGTAAAGAATAGGGGGCCTTGATGTTTCGTATGGTGTATCGCGATTTTTTCGATACCAATCCACCACAATGTCCAATCCATCAGGGTTCATCACAGGCATTAATAAAGTGATGACGTTTTCCCTAACTTTCTGTATCTCAGGTGTTTCCGAAGTGGCCAACGTATAGGCCAATTCTGAAGTCATTTGACCATGGGCCAATTCAGTGGAATGCATTCCGCCATCAATCCAAACAATGGCCTTTCCCTCTTGGGCGAGTTTTGCTGCTTCGTCATCCTCAACCTGAACTCTGGCCAATTTGGTGCTGATATCTTTCCATTTATCCAACTGCGCTAAATTTTCCTCTGTGGAAATAAAGAGCAAATACATTTTTCGCCCCAATACCGTTTTACCAATCTCAATCTGTTTAACGCGGCTGGAAGCGTTGTCCAGCTTGGTCAAATAATCTTCAATTTGGGAGTAATCGGCCAACTGATAATCATCTCCCGCGTTAAAACCATACACATCTTTTGGTGAGGGTACATTTTGTGCAATGGTGGAGGAAACGAAGATCAAAGCCATTATTGCAGGAAACAACAACGCTTTAAGGTTTGTGCTTTTTGAAATCATTTTCTGAATTAGTTTGAATTTCGTTGGAAATTACGGAATCCTGAGGAGTAAACTAAATCTACCGGGCTTGAATTGAAGTTCCAAGAAGTCTTTTGCGACCAGAATCAATATGCTAACTGCAGATTACAGAATTGGCAAACCAACTACCCAATGGTTTACAAAACTTTCAAAATTTTAGAGTCCTTAGATTTTTTATGGGTCAATCCAAGAGCGAAAGCATAGTATAGGCATACCGTTTTCCCAGCTTTCTATAGCCCTCAGAATCAAAGTGGGCGTTATCCTTAGCCGTGCAGTTTTTGGATAAGATAATGTGGGCCGATTCAACGGTATTGGGCAATTCGTTGATAATGGTATTCATGCTGGCACAGCAGCTGTTTTCAACAGCAACCACCTCCCCGGCCAATAAAGGAACATCCTTTGCGCTCAAGGAAAGTTCATCCAAGAGATCGTTGTATATCTTTTTTACATACTGTGGCCAATTGGCATCTCCTGTATTGGTTTCGCCTTGGTGCAGCAAAATACCCTTGATCACGCCCTCCTTTTGGGCAAGTTTTGCCAAATCGGTGAGATATTTGTAGGGATTCCCCTGATAGGCTTTCACCTTGTCCGTAAACCAATCCTCGGTGTAGGTGGAATCAAAATCTTGGTAAAGGTCCTTATCAAACAAACGGATATCACACCCACCCACGGCTACACTTACAACCCCAACCCGTATGCTATCAGGAAGATTAGCGACCATTGTTCGTCCAAAGTAATCCGCAGGAGAAAGACCGGAATAGCATTGGCACAAAGGAGGTACGGCCGTATACCAGTTGCCTTTGTTCCTGTTCATATCAGGGCAATCCAAAGCCTGCATCACCAGAAAGCGGTCATCCACCACCTTATCCTGAGGTTCAATGGCGCCTTGCCCTTCCATATTTGATTGCCCGAAACACAGATAAATATGCAGGTTGGGGTCTTGGGCATGACTTTTCCCAGTAAAGACCAGCAAAATAAAACAGGACAAAAACAAAGGGCGGAACAATTTCCTTTTCATAAAGTGACGCATTTTAAAATGAATAGTTATAAGGTTTACAGATGGGGACGTATACCAAAGTAAGAAAAAAATCGACCTAAAAATACCTTAAACCAACAAAGGCCCGTCAAAGAAATTATGTAAAAGCCTTGGGGTGATATCCATAGAAAAGAATCATGCAAAATCTATGGAAGTTTTGCGTTCTTATATGTCATTTCGCTGGATTTTGATGTCAATTTGACAAAATTGTATCTATTATCAGCCTGATAATTAACTAGATTTATAGGTTAAATCAATATCATGGGCAAGATGAAATTTTTAAAAAAATTAATCCTATTCTTATGTGTAAACGCATTTTTTCTGAATATTTCCTTCGGTCAGGGTGGATTGGACCGAATTTCTGTTAAGGGGAACAGCTTTGTGAATCAAAAAGGGGACACCTTGGTGTTTCGGGGGATGAGTACAAGCGATCCTGATAAGCTTGAATTGGATGGGCTGTGGAACAAAAATTATTTTAATGAGATAAAGGATTGGGGCGCCAATTTGATCCGATTTCCCATACATCCGAGCCGGGTGCGCAACAGAGGGTTTCAAGAATATCTAAAGCTGTTGGATGATGGCATCAAGTGGGCTGGGGAATTGGGCGTATACGTAGTATTGGATTGGCACAGCATTGGTAATATTGAAACTGGAATCTACCTTTTGGACATGTACGATACCACCAAAAAAGAAACCTACAATTTTTGGAAGGTTATGGCCGAGAGACATGGCAAGAACAACACAGTAGCGTTTTATGAAATATTCAACGAGCCAACAACCAACGATAATAGGTATGGCGCTTTGGACTGGGATTCTTGGAAAGGTTTTAACAAAGAGGTCATTACAATCATAAGGGCCAATGGCGGTGAGGGTATTCCATTGGTCGCTGGTTTCAATTGGGCCTATGACCTTACCCCAGTGAAATGGAGTCCGCTTGAAATGGAAGGAATTGGCTATGTAAGTCACCCCTATCCCCAAAAACGGGAAAAACCTTGGGAGGAAAAATGGACCAACGATTGGGGTTTTGTCAAAGACAATTATCCCTTAATATTGACAGAAATGGGCTTTTGCGGGCCGGAAGACCCCGGTGCGCATATTCCGGTAATCAGTGATGAATCCTATGGGATTTCCATCACCGATTATTGCGATGCCCGGCAGATTTCATATTTGGTATGGGTGTTTGATATGGAATGGGCGCCCAATATGTTCACTGACAGAAAATTTACGCCCTCAAGACAGGGTAAATTTTTTAAGGAAAAGTTCAAAAGTTATCCGTACAATAAATAAAACCTGTTTTTCATTGGATCAAGCAGTGATGTAGCTCCAATCAATTCATACTCTGGTCTAGGTACATGTCCAAGGCTTGGATATCTTCTTGAAATAGGGTCTTGGCACTGTTTCTGAACGCAATGAAATCATCTTTTGCATCTTGCGGACTTTGCGCATTGGGAATGAATAGGTTGTTCTGACTACTGTCCCACGGAGCATTGAACCAGCCCAAAACCCATGCAATCCGGATGTCGCTGCCACCTTCTTCAATGGCGTTTAGAATGTTGCCCGTCCAAAAATCAGTGTTGTCAAAAATATAATTCTGTTGACCGGTTTCGGTGAGCGCTGCAATCTTGTGGTGTTGTTCCACAAAATCCGTCAACTCGACCAAGGCTTGCTGTAACGAAGCTTTGCTTGGAGTATAATAATCAATTCCCACCACATCCACATAGGCATCACCTGGATAATAACTTTCATCAAAAGGGTAGTTTGGAGACCAAGCAAAGAGTACATGATCGGTACGGTCCTTCATATAATCCACCGTCATTTGATACAGTTCAATGTAGAGTTCGGGTGAATGGTTCTCCGTTTGCGTACCCCACCAGAACCAACCTCCGTTCATCTCGTGGAGTGGTCTAAAAATGATGGTGAACCCCAAATCGTTGTTGATGATGTCCAAGATGATATCAATCTCATCAAAATACCAGTCCCTAGAGCCGTTGAGATTGTTAACAATGTCATACATCAAACTCTTGTCGGTGTCCGTGGTAAGCTGGTCATAATAGATTTGGCCATCGGTTCTGCTCTGCTGATGAAAATCGAAGGTTACAATGGAACCATTTTCATAGGCAGCTTTAGTCTCATCAATATGAAGCTGTCGCTCTGAAGCACTTTTGTACAGCATATAGTGTGGGTCGATACCAAACACGGCCGGATGGTCGCCCGATACATCCTTGCAATCAGAAGTATTTAAATCGTAATTCAATGCATTGAGCTGAAATGAAAGTGGAAACTCCTGCCCAAATGCAAATGTTTCGCCATAAGCAAGAGCCGCCAAATTGTTCAACACATTTTGGGTCTGTTGAGTGGCCCCTGAATCAATAGGAGCAAAAACGCCCAACTCACGAATTTCTACTGTTATGTTGTCCGTTCCTGATGCTCCCTCTGCGTCGGTGACCACAAGGGTTATTTCATGTATGCCAAGTTCCAAGGCCACTTCCGTCATTTCAGTGTCCGCAATTACAGTATCATCGAGCATCCACTCGTAGCTTAGTTCACCCTCTTCAGGGTCAGTCGATGCGAAAGCATCCAAAGCTACCGATATGGTCTCACTGGCTGCTGGCAAATACAAAATTAAGTCATTGCCAGCATTGGCCATGGGTGCTTGGTTCTCATAGGGGTTGATGGCCACACTGAAATTAGTGGTGCTTCCATCCTCAGCTTTTATGGTATAGGTTACCCTACTGCTGAAATCATTTGTGGTAGACCCTGATTTTTGTACTATTTCCCCAATATACACTGTAGCTCCTTTTGACACTTCAAAAATAGCGGTCAGATTTGTGATATTTGCATTGCTGATCAAATCAGCTTCCAACTGACCTTGGCTCAATCCAGAAAAGGTCAAATCTGGCAATTCTTTTATGGAAAATGAAAAGAGGGACTTGTTACTGCTCAAAAAAGTGTCTTCCTCTGAATCACCGGAGCAGGAATAGAGTAAAACAATCAGGAAAAACAGTTTAAAGCGTCTTATTTTTTGGTTTAAAATTGATGGATTCATCCACAGTATATTTAGTAGGTCTTATTCTTTTTTCTGATTTCATCCCGAACCATGGTTCCCGAGGTGGTCAAGTCTTCTGCGGTCCACCCCCCTGTAGTACTGGCGCCAGGTTTTAATGCAGCGGAAAGTTCCTCCTTGTCTGCTATGGACCAATTGAAGTGGGATATTTTGTGCTCGTCCAGAAAATTCCACCATGTTTCCGCTTCGGGTGCGTCTATGGATTCATCACCGGAGGCTTGGGTAACTCCGTATTCTGTCACAAAAATTGGGATATTATTGTTGATTGCAACCAAGGCTTTATCCCGAAGTTCTTGCTTATGTGTTGCAGCATAGTAATGGAGCGTGTACATTACATTGGGGTCATCAATTTTTGCTACGATGACGTCATCCACATCCTGTGACCAATTGGGCGTGCCACAGACAATCAGGTTATCGGGGTCGTGCTTTCTGATTTCGGCAATTACCGCTTCATGATAGGGTTTCAGTACATTTCGCCATGAAACGGCCAAAGGCTCATTATAAGGTTCATAAATAATATTGGGATAGCTGCCGTACTTTTCGGCCATCTCACCAAAAAATGCCACAGATTCTTCCAGATGGTTTTCAGCTTCATGATCATGCCAATCGATAATGACGTACAATCCATGTTCAATGGCCGCATCAACCACGGTCATTATTTTCTGTTTTTCCACTTCCGGATTCACCAAATATCCTTCGTAATCAATAGCCAAAGCTGCCCTTACTGCAGTGCAATACCAATCGTCCTTTAACCACTGTACAGTTTCGTTGGTGTAGTATTTTCCAATCCATTGGCTCCAAAAGAATGACATTCCCCTAAGTTGAACCGGATTCCCATTTTGATCCACCAATTTGTTGCCCTCTACAGATAGCTGTCCGTATTCCTCAACCACAGAGGCAAAAGAAGTACTCTCATCGGTTTCATCATCCATTTCCTCGTCTTCCTGTGTTGAATCATCGTCTGTGATGTCCTGCACGATTTCTTGTTCCGTATCTTGTTGTGAAGAAGAACAATTCACGGTTATGAATAATAGCAGAAACGTGCTGAACAGGCATGAAAAACAGATTTTCATTACAAATCTTTTAAATATGAAGATTCCCACAGGTTTTGATACTGTAGGAATCTTGCGAATTAAAAACTAACTCAACTTATTATTGTTTTTCCTCGAATCTGACATTGTCGATGGCGAAGTTCAAGAGGACATCGGCACCCTCGAAAGCCATTCCAAACTCGCTGTCCACCAAACTAAAATCTGGAACCCCTAATTCGGTCAATGGAATTTCAATGGTTGTCCAGCCCCCGGTATCCAAGGGTTCCCCTGTATCAGTCCAAGGAGCCCAATCATAGAAAGCGTCCACTCCATCAGCATCATTAAAACGAATCCTGAACATTCCGGCGGAAAGAGGTTCAATGGTGTTCAGGTCAAACTTCAGGACATAATCGTCTAAATTACTGCCCACAGTTGCGGCTCCATGAAAGGTTGTGGGGTCATTTCTCCAGAAAAGATCCTGCCAGCCGGTACCTCCAGTTTGGAAGTTGGCGCGTCCATAGCTAGAGCCGTCCAGCGTAATGGAAGGGTCATTCTCAGCAGCCACATTGCCCCACCATGCACCATTGGCATCCCAATCAAAGAAAACCAAAGCTGGGTCGTCCACTTCATCAGGGCCGCCGCATTCGTATCCTGGGGCATCAAATCTTACGTTATCAATAGCAAAGTTCAACAGGACATCGGCTCCCTCGAAGGCCATTCCAAACTCGCTGTCCACCAAACTAAAGTCGGGAACCCCAAGTGCACTCAATGGAATTTCAACAGTTTGCCATCCCCCTGTGTCAAAAGGTTCTCCAGTATCATCCCATGGGGCCCAATCGTAGAAGGCATCCACACCATCAGCATCATTGAACCGAATTCTGAACATACCATCGGAAATTGGTTCAATGGTGTTTATGTCGAACTTAAGGACATAATCATCCAAATTGCTCCCCACGGTGGCAGCTCCGTGAAAGGTTGTTGGGTCATTTCTCCAGAAAAGATCTTGCCAGCCTGTACCTCCTGTCTGGAAATTAGCACGACCATAGCTAGAGCCATCTAAAGAAACGGAAGGGTCATTTTCTGCTGCAACATTGCCCCACCATTCACCATTGGCATCCCAATCAAAGAAAACCAAATTGGTGTCACCAACAGGATGTAAGTCACAATTTGGAGCTACTTCGATGCCCAATGCATCCAATAATTCTTCTGGAATCAATACCCTGTTCACTTCATGAATAATACCATTGGTCGCGCCAATATTGGCATCGACTACTTGGGAAGGAATAGCATCTGAAAAAGAAGGTCTTAATCTAATGGCATCACTAACGCTCACATCGAACGAATCGCCCAAAACAGTAGTTACAGAACTTCCATCCGTAAGTTGAGATTCAACAAGACTTCCTGCATATAGGTGGTATTCCAGTAGTTTTTTAAGGGTTTCTATTTCTTCTGGAGTATCAAAATCTTCCAAAGCATTAAAATTGTCAATGGCAGAGAACAATGCTGCAAACGCATCATTGTTCGGTACAAAAACGGTTAGGTTATCCGCGGTAAGGCTCTCTGTTAAGCCCGCAAGTTCAACTGCGGCCAAGAATGAGGTGTATCCCTTATCTTCTGAACGAGCCACCAAATCAAGCGTTGCACCCAGCACTTGTTGAAAAACAGCATCCGGCAGAAGCACTTTGTCCACACCATGCATAATGCCATTTATGGATTGTACATCAGTAAGATTGATTTCCGCATCAATATAAGAGGCATCGTCAATTGTAGTCCCCGCTGCCGAAAAAGATTCGCCTTGGGCGGTTTCAAAGGTTGTGCCGTCCACATCGTCAGAAACCACATTGCTTCCAACAATAACATGGTACAACAAGACTTCTTCCAAAATATCATTGGGCACATCCGCCAACGTGGCATATCCAAAGGCAGCTTCCAACTGTGCCAGAAGCATTTCAAAAGCTGCATTATTGGGTGCAAAAATGGTGAATGGTCCATCGCCTTCCAAGGTTTCCACCAATTCAGCCTGGGTAATTGCAGTGGCCAATGATGTATATTCCGGATTGGCCGCAACGTGGTCAACTACTGTTGGAGGAAGTAGGAGATTATCTACCATGTGAACCACGCCGTTGGTTGCTCCCAAATCGAACTGTCCTTGAACGGGTGATGCCACGCCATTAAATGTGATAGATCCTTCCGTATTGGTAAAAAAGCTGAGATTCAATCCATCTACCCCAGTTGCCATAGTTGTCCTATATCCTGTTTGTAGATTGGCTGAAAGATCGGCGGTGGTAGTGCTCCAAACATGGTTCAAGAGCGTGTTCCTCTGCTGGGCTTCTGTCATGGTTGATAAATCGACCCCAGAGAATGCGGCATTGACAGGAGCAAATACCGTAAATGTGGTGTTATTGGCCAATGTTGCGTCCAAATCGGATTGTTCCAAGGCGCCCAACAGGGTTGAAGTTTCCAAAGAGCTTGCCAAGATTTCAACAATATTTTGATTTGGACTATCCGACTGGGGAAATACTTCATCGTCCTCATCACAAGAGTAAAGTGAAAGGATTGCCAAACCAACCAAAAGCAGCCCCTTTATTCCTTTATGTTCAAAATATCTCATAGTTTGTCTAGTTTTATATTTTTAAAAGTTCTCCTATTCTATGAGTCCTACTTGGTCCACATAAAATAGAAAGGGTGCGGTGCCTGCGGAGAATTCCTGAAAATCGATTCGTGTAATTAATTCTGGGGCAGTACCTGGAGGATAAAAATCGGTAAGAGGGATACTGAAGCTGTTCCATTCCCCTGGTACCAAATCGAGTTCCACCTGAACGTCAAAATCGTTGAGTGCACAGGCAACTCTAATCGTTTCACTGTTGGCAGGATAAATCTGGAAGTTAATGGCACTGTAATCTGCTATCACCAAATCTTCGGTCATATCATTGGACACAAAGGTAAGCCCACCCCAACTAAGGCTCTCCCTGCGGATTGAGGTTGACCCCAGGGCCACTTCCGTGGAGAGTTCTTGGGCACCATCCCATCCTCCAAGTTCCCATCCGTTGATCAACTCATCGGTAAAAATTGGGTAGTTGAACCCGTACGAAGTGGATTGGGCAATGGCTCCATTAACGAAAACATGAATAAAGGCCTGAATTACGCCATCAGGAACTTCTACGGTAATTGCTGAAGCTGTTTTGTTTATGATTCTTGCTTCCCTTTCCACCAAGTTTCCATCATCTTCCGATCCCGAAACGAAAAGGACTTGGTCAGCATCAGTGAAATCACCACCGTTTAAGGTTACTGCATTTGCCCCGTCCACTAAACCTTCATCAAAACCAGTAATGGTCAAAAGAGAAAAATCGGCTTCGGCTACACCATATAGTGTTTCTACGGTTAATTTATTTGATGCGTTTATATACGGAGCACCTAAGGGAATCTGTGAAATAATAGTATTGTCCGTCACCAAGGTTGGATTGAATCCTGCATCAAAACCATTGTATTTAATGGATGTGGTTGTGCTTAGATTCTCGCCTTTTATATAATACATGTTTCCCAAAACACCGGTCTGTACGGTGCTGTTTTCGGTAGCGTCGGCTATGCTTGTTATCATCGGTGGTTCCGTACTCCCTGAGGACAGATCTGATTGATTGAACTCATTACTACATGCTGACATTATGGTCAATGCTACGATGAAGGCAGCATATTTAAAATTGACTCTGTTACGACTATATTTTTTCATTGCTCTTTTTTTTAATTGAAATAGGGAACGGGTGGATCCAGCAATGCAGGATTGTTCAGCGTTTCATTGGTTGGATACGGAAACAACAATTTATCCGCGGTAACGGTGACGAACCTATCGGTTATTCCGCTTGTTGCTCCACGTTCTGTATCATTAAACCATCCTCTTTGTATTGTTGCGAGATATGCCAATGCGTCAGACCTTCTGATGGCATCGTACCAGTGCTCCATTTCCATGGCGAATTCAATCTTCCTTTCCCGGAAGACATCTTCAAAAGTTGGATTGGTTATTGAAGGCAACCCTGCCCTATTCCGTATTTTGTTCACTGCTGTTTCTGCCTCGGCCAAGGAGCCCACATTGCCCAAGATAATGGCTTCGGCTTGTATCAATAATATATCGGCATATCGAAGTAGATAAATATTGTTGGCATAACTGCTTCTCGCTCCCCCACCATTGTTGGCAGGTGTCCCCACGACATATTTTTTAATGGCCACATTGGTTCCCTGGGCATTACAACCTGAAGGTCCGGGGGCAGTATATCCACCATTAAGGTCAGGATAAAAGGATTCTGGATCCATGATTGTGGCTTTATACCGTTGGTCCATTTCTTTGTCTTCGTAAGTATCTTGCAAATCAAGGGATGGCCCAATTGCTGACCAACCATCATCAAAACCGGTAATTCCAGACAAGGCATAAAGACTTTGAACTCCATTTCCTTCGGCGTAATTTCCGCTACCAGTCCATTGGGTGGCAATAATACTCTCTGAATTGTTGTCGTTCTGAGTAAGGAATAGATCGTTGTAGCTTCCTGTAGTGCCATCTGCCCCAGTGCCTCCTAAAAGTTTAAACTCCCCTGAACCAATCACCTCTGTTGCCAACTGATAGGCTTGGGCATATTCTTCCTGGGTCAAGTGGACTTTGGCCAGCAGTGCCTTAGCGCCATTACTTGAAATTCTTCCGGGGTCTGATGATTTTGTATTTGTGATGTTATCAATGGCAAAGTTTAAGTCATTCTCTATAAAGGTGTAGACGTCCTCAACTAAATGTCTTGGGATATAGCGCTCATCAACAAGTTCCAAGTTGTTTTCCACAATAGGGACCGATCCAAAGATTCTAACCAAGTAGAAATAGGCCGTGGCCCTCATGGCCCTTGCCTCGCCCACAGCATTATTAATCACTGATTGGGGCACATCTGGGTTGGCGCTTGCAGGGATAGTGTTTATAATGGTATTTGCATGTGCAACAACCGCATATAATGATCCCCAGGCTTGGCCCAGGGTGTTATGCTCTCCCGTAATGGCAAAAAGGTCGAAATCTTGGTTTCTAGGGTCCCATGTTCTACCAGTACCTCCAGCCAAATCTCCAATACACCATGATACATTGGAAATAAAATTATACCATGGCACACTATATAGGATATTAGTGGCCACTTCAATTTGTTCTGTGGTCTTATAAAACTCTTCAGAGTTTGGAGAGTCTTCTGGCGGACGATCTAAGAATTCCTTACTACATGAAACCAAAATTGGCAAAGAGAGGAGTGCAATCAAAACTAATTTTGCAACATTTAATCCTTTTTTCATAATTCTAGCTATCTTTTATTTAATTAAAAATCAATATCAATCCCAAAAGTGAATGTTCTAGGAAGTGGATACCTTCCATTGTCCACACCGGCCAACAGGGGGTTTTGGTTGAACGCCCCTACTTCTGGGTCATACCCAGAGTAGTTGGTAAACGTGTAAAGGTTCTGCACAGATCCGTAAATGTTGACCTTGTTCAATCCTCCTATTTTATCCAATACTTTGGATGGAATCTGATATCCCAATCGTACGTTTTGAATCCTCACATAAGATCCGTCCTCTATATATCTATCCGAGATAAATATATTGGGGGTGGCATTGCTTGTATATCTTGGGTGTGTGGCATCAGGATTTTGGAAAGTCCAAAAATCCCGTACGGATTCCAACTGGTTCCTGTATGTTAAATTGGTACCCGTCAATGAACGGTTCAGTGCATTGAAAATCTCGTTTCCGTAGGAACCTTGCACAAAAACAGACAAATCGAAGCCCTTGTAACTGAAGTTGTTCTGCCAACCGAAAGTAAAATCGGGATGGGGGCTACCAATAACCGTTCTGTCTTCGCCATCCACAACACCATCACCGTTTACGTCCTTGAATTGGATATCTCCGAGCCATGTTCTTCCCACTGCACTGGCATCACCTACGGGTTGTCCAAATTGAACAGGGGCATTGTTCAAATCATCCATAGACCGAAACAGGCCCTCTACTTGGTATCCATAAAATACACCAATGGGTTCGCCCACCCTTGTTTCGGTAAGTATCTGGTTGGTATCATCCAAATCGGTTTGGCCATTAATGGTCAATCCATCCACCAACTCCAGTACTTCATTTTTGTAATGGGAGAAGGTAAGGGTGGAGTTCCATGAGAATGCACCTGCGCTAAGTGTATCAAAATTGAGGGTTACATCAATACCCTTGTTCTCCATCTCCCCCAAGTTTACCCAAGGTGGGGTAATAGACCCTGCAATGCTGGAGTCCCCTCCGAGCACAAAGTCGTTAAGACCCAATTGAAAGAGGAAATCACTATTCACCTTTCGGTAAACCTCTACAGTGGTGTTCAAATGTCCACCGAACAAAGAAAAGTCAACCCCCAAATTGGTCTGCTTTGAAGTTTCCCATCTCACATCTGGGTTTGGGATATTGGACACCGAAAAGGCGGTGCCCAATTGTGTGGCGTTAGTGTTTAATATAGATAGAAAAGGGTTGTTGCTGATTTCCTGATTGCCCACTTCGCCATAGCCTCCAAAGAACTTAATGTTTTGGATGGCCGTGAAATCTTCCATGAATTTTTCATTGGACAATCTCCATGCTGCCGAAACGGATGGGAAATACCCCCATTTGTTACCTTCAGCGAACCGTGAAGAGCCGTCTGCCCTTATTGAAGCTGTAAGACTATACTTGCTGTCAAAGGAATAAATCAAACGGCTGAAATATGATTCCAAGGAATTGCTCCCCTTGTATTCATCAATAATATAGGTGTCGGCGTCAGCGTTGTTCAAAGTTGGGTTGCTGTTGTCCACAAAACCTGATCCTGTGGTAACTATTCCATTATAGGAGGATTGTTGTGCTTCATGACCGACCAAGACAGTTACATCATGTTTGCCTCCAAAGTTGTTGGAGTAGGTCAATAAATTTTTCACGATCCAGTAATCAAAATCCTCATTGGTCTTTGTTAATGTGGGGTTGTCGAACGAAATCGCTCCATACGCAAATGCTTTTTGAAAGAGTGTATTTTTGTTGTATCCAAACGATCCCCCGAACTCATTTCTCAACTTAAAGTTTTTTAGAATATCGATTTCGGCATATACATTGCCCAACAGTTGGTCTTTTCTCAAGTCGTTATCGGTATTCTCCAACTGAGCAATGGGGTTTGGTACCGCCAGTGCAATCTCTTCTGCCGTGACTGGTCCGGCATAGGAACCATCTGCATTGAAAACCGCCACAGCGGGATTGTTTCTCAATGCCAGAGCAACAATACCCCTAGAATCTCCATTGGCTACAATGTTTTCATTAGTTCTACTGGCGGTAAGGTTGATGCCCACTTTGACTTTATCTAGTATTTGTGAGTCTAAATTGAGCCTGATGGAAGTCCTGTCAAACCCAGAGCCTTTTACTGTTCCTTGCTGATCGGTATATCCTGTGGAGAGGTAATATTGTGTTTTTTCATTGCCTCCGGAAAACGACAATTGATGGTTTTGCAATAGGGCATCGTCAAAAATTTCCTTTTGCCAGTTTGTTCCAGTACCCAACAATTCAGGTCTTAGAAATTCTATTTGTTCCGGAAGCTGAAACACTTCCCGCATCTCATTTTGTAATCCTGCATATCCCTGAAGATCTAAAACGGGCATAATATTGGTGGGCTGCTGAATTGCGGTATAACCACTATAGTTTACCGTGCCTCTTTCTTTCCTTCCTTTTTTGGTGGTAATGATCACTACTCCGTTGGCACCTCTAGAACCATAAATTGCGGTAGCAGAGGCATCTTTTAGGATATTGACGGTTTCAATGTCGTTGGGATTAAGGCCTGCCAGATTTCCCGAGCTGTTCTCAAAAAACCTTCCGCTTCCTCCGGTATTCCTACTATCACCAGAAATTGGGACGCCATCTACAATATATAAAGGCTCTGCCGATGCGTTAATGGACCCGACCCCACGAATCCTAACCGAAACCGCTCCTCCGGGTCGACCACTGTTTTGGGTAACGGTGACCCCAGCAGCCCTACCCTGAATCAATTGGTCAATGCTTATCTGTGGAATTTTTTCAATGTTCTCCACCGAAATATTGGCTACGGATCCCGACAATTCTTCCTTAAGTTGAGTACCATAACCAATGACCACTACTTCATCCAGTTGGCTTAGGTTCTCCTCTAGGGCGATATTTATGGAAGCACGGCCATTAACCGCAACTTCTTGGGTAACAAACCCAATATAGCTTATGATCAATGTGGCATTTTCACCAACTTCAATGATGTAATTGCCATCAAAATCGGAAACCACGCCATTTGACGTGCCCTTTTCCACAATATTGGCTCCCGGTATGCCCATATTGTTGGTGTCAGTGATCACTCCACTGACCCTGTTCTGGGCCAAAGACATTTGCACCATCAAGCCAAAGAAGAACATAATACCATAAAACGGTATGGTACTCCCTTCTTTTAATTTAATATTTCCCATAATTCTCAAATCAAATTTGTTTAGTCCTTAATTATTGACCCCTGAAAATAGAGCATCGAAAAAAACAAGCGTTTTTGGATAAACAAATTTATTTGAACGCCTTACACACACATAATACTATTTGAGCATTTTGTAGTATAATATTTTGTTAACTAGACGTTATTTGACCATAAACCCATTTAAAGATTTAAACCCATCTTTGTGGATTGATCGAATTTTTGGTTTTAATATTAGTATTCTTTAAAAAATAAGATGCCTTTGTTGAAGATTATATTCGTGCATATTATTATTAAAAAATTGCAACAGGAAGAATGAATGGCAAATATCAAAATATAGTATTCCATTAAATTATTTTAGTTCTACTTGAAAATTTCCATGTCAAATTTTAAACTTCTTATTATCAATATATTATATATTATTTCAGTCTGGTGTGGGCATGACATAAAGTTTTTAAGAGAAGACATAAATAGTTTGTTTTGAAAATATACTTTGCCTATTTGATTAAATAATATCATATATATTACCATAGTCCTTCCTAAATTTGCTTCCATATCTTCATTTAGCCAGGCATTGAACCCTAACATATCATTTAGTATGAAAACTGTAGGATCCAAAATTGGGTTAATAAAGAAGCTGTGTTTACTGGTTGTACTGGCTTGGGCATTCTCTTGCAAGCCACTTTACAATGCAGGATATGAAAAAACACCTATGGTAGACAAAAAACTTTCCCTGCCGACAAAAAGGTTGCACAAAAAACTTTTCCTAACCTCAAAGAAAGGCATCATCTTGGGACATCAGGACTCTCCAGGATATGGTGTGGGTTGGAAGTATGATGCCGCAGTTGATGCGTTTGAAAGCGATGTACAAAAGGCAACTGGAGATTTTCCTGGGGTATATGGATTTGATTTGGGCCATATAGAATTGGACAAAACACATAATCTGGACACTGTGGGCTTTGCATCTATGCGGAAAAACATATTAGATGCCCATGAAAAAGGAGGCGTCATTACCCTAAGTTGGCACCTTAACAACCCTTTTTCTGATGGTAGTTCTTGGGATACCATATCGGCTGTTGACAAAATAATCCCTGGTGGGGCTTACATAAAAAAATATGAACATTGGGTAGAGCGGTTGGCCAATTTCGTAAAGTCCTTAAAACATAAAGGAAAGGGGATTCCTGTGATTTTTAGGCCTTTTCACGAGATGAACGGAAACTGGTTTTGGTGGGGAGATGGTAATTGTTCCCCTTCTGATTATGTCGCACTTTGGAAACAAACCGTGCACCTATTAAGAGATAAATATAGGGTGCATCAAATCCTGTATGCCTATTCCCCCAACATTGTTGATTCTGAGAGCACTTTTTTAAAGTATTACCCAGGCGATGCTTATGTGGATATTCTGGGGATTGATATTTATGACCATAATGATTCTGAAGCGTATGCCAAAAATGTACGTGATAATTTGAAGATTCTAAGCAACATCGCCAAAAGAAAGAACAAGTTATATGCCTTTACCGAAACAGGTTCTGAGAAAATCCCAAATGAAAAATGGTTTACGGAGATACTCTATCCCAACATACAAGCTTCGGGTATTGCATGGATATTATTCTGGAGAAATGCACGGGAATCCCATCATTATGTGCCCTTTCCCGGACATAAAAGTGAGACGGATTTTATACAATTCTGCAAATCGAAAGATATACTCCTTTTGGGCAACCTTCAAACCATCGATACCCAATAAATATGCTCTCTACACTTGATATCACCATCATAGCTGTTTATTTACTATCAACCGTAATCATTGGATTGGTGGTTAAGAAAAGCGCCCAGAAGAGCAAAGAAGCCTACCTGTTGGGTGGAAAATCAATCCCATGGTATCTACTGGGGCTGTCAAATGCATCCGGCATGTTCGACATTTCAGGAACCATTTGGCTGGTCACACTTATGTTTGTTTATGGTATTAAAAGTGCCTGGATTCCGTGGCTGTGGCCTGTCTTCAACCAAATATTCCTAATGGTCTACCTCTCCAAATGGTTAAGGCGTTCCAATGCCACAACTGGAGCGGAATGGATTGGAACCCGGTTTGGGTTTAAAAAAGGAGCAAGGCAATCACACATCATCGTTGTAATTTTTGCGTTGATCATGTGCTTGGGTTATTTGGCGTATGGCTTTATAGGCCTGGGCAAGTTCGTTGAGATTTTTATCCCCTGGGAAGCCATAAATGCCTATGTCCCTTTTGATGTTCCTTTGGAGTATGTCCCACATTTTTATGGTACTGTCTTTACTTTTTTTGCCGTTTTTTATTCCTTGATAGGTGGAATGTCTGGAATTGTATTGGCCGATGTGGTCCAATTTGCCATAATGACCATTTCCGCATTGGTGATTGGTTATCTCGGGTTTCAGGCTGTGGGAAACAATCCATTGCACGTTCCCGAAGGTTGGATGTCCCCCCTTTTTGGTTGGGAGCTCAACCTGGATTGGACCCATATCATTTCAAATGTCAACGAGAAGATACGGTCTGATGGATTTGGGCTGTTCACCATCTTTTTTATGATGATGGTCTTCAAAGGAGTGTTGGTCAGTTTAGCTGGCCCAGCGCCCAATTACGACATGCAGAAAATCCTTTCCACCAAGTCTCCTGCTGAGGCCTCAAAAATGAGTGGTTTTGTATCCGTGGTACTCATTCCCATTCGCTATTTTATGATTGCAGGCTTTGCCGCCCTGGCATTGATCTACTATGAAAAACTGGATTTGATGAACGCTGCCGGCGAAATCGATTTTGAGCTGATTTTGCCCACAGCAATGATAGAGTTTGCGCCAATTGGGTTGCTGGGGCTGTTATTGGCTGGCTTAATCGCGGCATTTATGTCCACATTTGCCGGCACCCTCAACGCTGCACAAGCCTATTTGGTCAATGACATCTACTTGAAGTATCGCAACCCAAACGCCTCCATAAAGCAATTGCGAAACATGAACTACCTCTCTGGTATTTGTGTTGTGGTCTTCAGCATTGTGCTGGGGTTTTTCGCCAAAGACGTCAATTCTGTGTTACAATGGATTGTTTCCATCCTATATGGAAGCTACGTAGGATCCAATGTTTTAAAATGGTATTGGTGGCGTTTTAATGGGGAAGGGTTTTTCTGGGGAATGGTCGCCGGTCTTGTATCCGCCGCCATTGTTCCAGAGTTGTTCCCAAATGTTTTGGAACTCTATTTGTTTCCCATATTGTTGGTAGTCTCTTTGCTTGGTGGTATTATCGGCACTTACTCCGCTCCCCCTACTGATGAGGAAACTTTAAAAACCTTTTACAAAAATGTGCGCCCCTGGGGTTTTTGGAAGCCTATTCATGATAAGGTACTTGCCGAAAATCCAGGCACATCAAAGAATGCCGATTTTGGCAGGGATATGTTCAATGTGCTTACGGGCATCATAGCCCAAACCACTTTTATGGTACTTCCAATGTATCTCATTTTTAGACAAACCCTGCCCTTTTGGATAACCCTAGGCATTATGGCATTGAGCCTTTTGCTTCTTAAAAAATTCTGGTGGAACAGATTGAACGAACAATTAGATTAGATGAACACACTATTTAAAGATAGCTTTGAAGCCGTAAAAGCTGAACAGTCAAAATTGTTGGGCAGGACAAATAAACTAGTGGCAAAATCAAATGGGATTTACCAACGATTTGAGTTTCCCATTGTAACGCCGGACCATATTCCTTTGCATTGGAGATATGACCTTGATCCAGAAACCAACCCATACATGATGGAGCGTATTGGCTTCAACAGTACCTTTAATGCAGGAGCGATCAAGCGTAATGGTCATTACCTGCTCTGTCTTAGAGTGGAGGGAAATGATCGAAAATCATTTTTTGCCATGGCCGAAAGTCCCAATGGCATTGATAATTTTAGGTTTTGGGACGAACCCTTCACCATTCCTGAAATTCCTGGAAACCCAGACACCAATGTATACGACATGCGTTTGACGGCACATGAGGATGGATGGATTTACGGTATTTTCTGTACCGAGCGAAAAGACCCAAAAGCTTCCCCAGATGATACAAGCTCTGCCATTGCCAATGCCGGGATTGTGAGAACACAAGATCTAAAGCACTGGGAAAGGTTGCCCGATTTGGTCTCCAACTCAGGACAGCAACGGAACGTGGTGTTGCACCCAGAATTTGTAAATGGGAAATATGCCATATACACCAGGCCCCAAGATGGCTTTATAAATGTGGGCAGCGGCGGCGGAATAGGATTGGGCTATGTGGATGATATGGCCCATCCCGTGGTTAAAGACGAAAAAATCATAAACAACAAAGTGTACCATACCGTGTACGAATTAAAAAATGGCCAAGGGCCAGCCCCTATCAAAACCTCAAAAGGGTGGTTGCATTTGGCACATGGGGTGCGTAAAACGGCAGCCGGGCTTCGGTACACACTTTATATGTTCATGACCGATTTAAAGGATATTTCAAAAGTCATCTATCAACCTGCCGGATACTTTATGGCGCCCATTAACGGGGAACGTACCGGGGATGTATCCAATGTACTGTTCACCAACGGTTGGATCGCTGATGATGATGGAACAGTATACATTTACTATGCTTCTTCAGACACTAGAATGCATGTGGCGGTTTCAAGTATTGACAAGCTGGTAGATTATGTGGTCAACTCTCCTGAAGATAAATTCACCTCAGCCAATTCAGTGAAAACCATTCTCAAATTGATTCAAAAAAATAAAGGTTTGTATTGATGCCACAGCCCCTTCAAGTGCTGAAATCAGAATTAAGGACAGAGTTGGACCGAATACTTAACTATTGGAGCAACCATACCCTAGATTTTGACCATGGTGGCTTTTTGGGACAGATTGACCACTGGAACAATGTTGTGCCAAATGCGCCCAAAGGCATTATCTTGAACACAAGAATTCTATGGTCGTTCAGTGCGGCTTCCAACCATTTAAAAACCAATGAGCACCAATTTATATGTGATCGCGCTTACGATTATTTAAAAGATTATTTTAAAGACCCTGTCCATTCGGGAGTGTTTTGGGAGCTGGATTATACAGGAAACCCCATTAACACTCGAAAACAGATTTATGCCCAGGCTTTTGCTATTTACGCCCTTTCCGAGTATTATATTTTTTCTAAAAACGAAGATGCAAAACAATGGGCCATACAGCTTTTTGAAATCATTGAAAAAGTGGCCAAGGATAGCCTAAATGGGGGATATCTGGAAGCCTTTCGCGAAGATTGGTTGCCCATTGAGGATATGCGCCTTAGCACAAAGGACCTGAATGCCTCAAAGACCATGAACACCCATCTTCATATTTTGGAAGCCTATACCCGTCTTTCGGATATTTATGAAAACGACCAACTAAAGAATTCGCTCAAAGAGCTTGTTTTGCTCTTTCAAAATAGGTTTTTAACTGCTGAAAATCACTATGATCTTTTTTTTGATTCCAATTGGAGCTTATTAAGCTCCGTCATTTCGTATGGACATGATATTGAAACGGCATGGCTGGTAATTGAGGCTGCTATGCGCTTAAATAATCAACCTTTGCTCAAAGAAGTACAAGAGACCGCTATACGGGTGGCCAATACATTTTTACGGGAAGCCATTGACGATGATATGGGAGTCATCAATGAAAAGAACGTCAAAACTGGGCAAGTGGACCAAGACCGACATTGGTGGCCCCAAATGGAAGCCATTGTTGGGCTATCATATGTTTATGGTTTGACCAACGACCCCAAATATATTGAATCGGCTTTGGCCATTTGGAAATTTACCAAAAAACACTTGGTCGATCATGTAAACGGAGAGTGGCATTTTCGGGTTGATAAAAATGGAATTCCTTATACCCAAGAGGACAAAATAAGCATGTGGAAGGCCCCCTACCATACCACAAGGGCCTGTATTTTGTTGAGCACAGAGAACCCCCTTGGTTAAAGCACTTTTTTTATGCCTTCAAACTTTTCCTTGAACTCACTGGGGGTGCATTTTTTTATCTTTTTAAAGATCCTGTTGAAATTGGCAATATTATTGAACCCGCACTTATAGCTTATTTCAGAAACATTCATGTTGGATTCTATCAACCAGCGTGATGCATAACTGATCCGGGTTTCATTGGTATATTCTATAAACGTTCTGCCGGTGCGTTTTTTTATGAACCTATTGAACGTTCCCGGGCTCATATTCACCAATTCTGAAATTTCGGCCAGGGTAATTTTCCGTTCAAAATTTTGATGGATAAAATCATACACCATTTTTATGCGGTCGCTGTTCTCAAACACATCATTAATGGACGAACTGTAGGTTGACAACTGCCTTTGGTTGCGCGATGTGGCCAAATCCTGCAAAATGGACAGTAATTCCATGAAATAATCCATACTGTCAATCTTTGAAAGAGCCATAATCCTGGTTTTCAAATCTTTGGAAATCTTTTGAGAAAAAAGAATGCCCCTGTTGGAACGCTGCAGCATTTCTTTGATGGATTTAAAAATACGCCTAGAAAGCAATTTCTCATCAAACAGATCATTATGGAACTGAATGGTAATCTCATAAATTTTATTGCTCTTGCAATTGTAGGTTTCCCAACCGTGTTCCAAATTGGGCCCAACCAAGACAAGCTCTATATTTTCAATTTCCTCCATGCTGTCCCCAACCACTCTTCGTACACCTTTGCCATTCCAAATAAAGTTCAGTTCATATTCAGGATGAAAATGTATTGGAAAATCAAAATGCTTTTTAACCCTGTCAAAAACCAAAAAACTATCGTCTTGCGACAATGGTGTAATTTCCCTGTGTATATTCTTGTTCATTGAAGAAAATGATATGCAAAATGTACAAAAAATGAGGCCAAAACAAGATACACAAATGTAGCTTGATAACAAAGGTGGGCGTCAAACCAACCAAAAGTTTATGAAGTTTATTTACGCGTTGGTTGAAATCATAAAATGTCTTCCCAAGGGTGTTGCCACGGTCCTCGATACTGACGTTTTAATAGAGAAGTGGCTTCCAAATCATCCACAATGATTCTTTTTTCCGGATTGTAAATGAGGGGGCGTTGCAAGTCCATGGCAAGATTGGCCATGATACAGCTTGCCGTGGAAATATGGCCTTCTTCCACATCGGCAACAGGAAGCGTATCGTTTTCAATGGCAGCCAGTAAGTCCAACATGTGTGCCCGAGTTGCTGGGGCCGTATGCAGTTCGATGTCTTTTTCCTTTAAATCCTCTGGATATTCCTCACGTTCATACACCGCTTCCTTTTTAATGGTTTCACCCCCACCGTTGGGAATGAACTCATATTTGTGTACACTTCCTTTTAAGGTTCCTTTATCGCCATAAATAAAAAAAGCCCAAGGATATTCGGGGTCTGGAGGGGTGCCCCAACTTCGATGTTGCCAAATGCAGTTGAGCTCACCAAACTCAAATACGGCGGTTTGGGTATCCGAAATATTGGCGATGGAATCTTTTTGCACATAAATTCCCCCGGTTGAGCTCACTTTTTTGGGCCATCCCAGCCCCAGCATCCACCGAACCGTATCCAACATGTGGACGCACATATCGCCCACAATACCGTTTCCATATTCCATAAAGGCACGCCAAGTTCTATGCGGAACACCCACAAAGGGTCTCATGGGTGCGGGACCAGACCAAAGGTCATAATCGAAATAATCAGGAACCTCCTGAATGGGAGGGTTGGCATTCCATCGCATGTGGTAGTAGCAGCAGATGTCCACATGGGATATTTTACCCAACAATCCGGCTTCAATAATGTTTTTCTTGCCCTCAACTAGATGCGGGGTGCTCCTGCGCTGCGTGCCTATTTGGACCTTCTTTCCCAATTTTCGTGCCGTGGCCAGAATGGATTCGCCTTCCAAAACATCGAGGCTTATGGGTTTCTGAAGGTATAAATGCGCCCCTGATTCCATGGCCTCAATGGCTTGAAGCGCATGCCAATGGTCTGGAGAACCAATCAGTACGATGTCCAAATCCTTTTCGGCCAGCATTTTACGATAATCTTTGTATAGACGTGGCTTTTTACCCGATTTCTGCCGTTCTGAAACCAGTTTTGCAGCTTCTTCCAAATAGTTTTGGTCCACATCGCAGAGTGAAACCACTTCCACATTGACTACCTGAATCAGTTTGAACAAATCACTTTTACCATACCAGCCACAACCAATAAGCCCCACTCTCCATTTTTTTGTGGAATACATTAAGTCCAGCCCGTAAGCCCCAAATGATGATAGTGCCAAGGCTGCTGTGGACCCTTTTAAAAAGTTTCTTCGGTTGATGTAAAATGGTTTAGGCTGGTTGTTGTTCATGGTTGAGTTTTGACCATCAAGTTAAGATTAATCTTTGAACTATGCGCTCCAACCAGCCTCGCTGTTATTTAGAAAAATAAAAACCCTTCCAAATCGGTGACTTAGAAGGGTTTGGTTCTCTATCTATTCGATTTACCTCTTCAGTTTTTTCATCAGAAACAACCCCAGAAGCAGACAAATAAATAATCCCAAATAAACGACTGTGACTGTATAAAAGCCAAACAAATAGTAAGTGTCATAAATATTGACGCTGAATAAATGGTTTGGAACGAACATCCATAATAGTAGCAAAGCGACTAAAATGACTATACCAACTCTGAAAAACTTATTTTTAAAAATCATCTTCTAAATTTTTGCTTATTAAGGGCTAACGTATGGTTCATCCAGAAACAAACAATTAAATCTTGTCATATTATTATATCCAATATTGTTAAATCCTATTCCTGGGACTCTCTTTTCTAAAATTTTATTTTCAATCCTTTTAAGCCCAATATTATTTAAAGTTTCTGAAATTTTTATTTTCAATCCTTTAAAACTACTAGGGAAAGTATTGAAATCATATTTGTAGAATGCAGTATCAACCTTGTCGCCTAATACTACCTTCGAAAAATCTCTTTCTATATAATAAATACAATAGATAGGTAATAAGACGCTGATATTGCAGCAAACAGTTTTTATTATTTTATTAGGGAGTTCTTGTCTGTACTGAAAATTAAAGGCCCTATCATTAAAACTAAAATTAGTGCTATCTAAGAATTTCATCTTTAAAGAATCTAACGATGCATAACTTTTCAAAATTTCTTTTATCTCATTTATTGTTTCAGATTTTTCTGCATTTTGAATTGCTTTTTTTAAAGATTTATACTCAATTGAGTTTGTATATTCATCAGAAAATACATCCTCGATGCCTTTAGGATAATAGTTATATATGTAGTCGTCCAATATCATAATTAATCACAGTCTCCAGTACCAAATAAGTTGGTCTTATAATTGGTAGCTGAAAGGTTTCCTGAATAGTTAAATTGTACTCTACCTCCTCCTCCAGTATAATCTCGATAATTTTTAACAAGCAGTTCTCTAAACTGAATTGCAATAAAAGAATCGGTTACAGTGGTATTAGAATACCTGTCCACAATTTGATCCATTGTAATACTAAGTATTTTTGCTGATAGTTCAGCAGCAGAGCCAGCACTTAAATTACCCCCAATAGAATAATTTGATGGAAGACCGAACAAAACAGGTTGGGTAATAGTTACTGCATTTGCAAGTTTTGCTCCCTTTGGACTAATTAATACAATTTTAAAACGTATTCCCTTTACCGCGGCTTCCTGCCAAAGAGAGGTTGTATTTCTAAAATTAAAACTTTCACAGCTAGGTTCAATCTCTTCCTTAACCTCATTGATGGGGACACTCACCCAACCTTCAGGGCAGTCATTTTCCTCTTCTTTGGATAAAGTACCCGATTTCTGATCTTGATTTTGGTCCTTATCTTTTTCTCTCGGCATATACATGGTGCCTATGCCTCCATAGACAATACCCGTCGTAGAGTTGTTTGAAGTGCCAAAATTATTATTAACCGAAATGTGTGTTCTTGTCACACTAACTGTTGCTCCTGATGTATTTGTTGAGCCTGTTGTTGAAGAACCTCCGCTAGTTCCCCCTGAAGATCCAGAGCCATTAGTACCTGCAACCGTATTATCCTTAACACCAACATCCTGAAAACAGGCTACGCCAGAGGTTTCCTTTGAAAGCAATCCAGATATGTTAGCAAATGCATCAAGTGAGTATATGTTCACACTTCCATTGAACCTTTTGTCTTCGTCTTCTGCATATGTTAAAATATCGCTGCCATCGGCAAACATATACTCAACAACAAATGGAGCGATTGGGTTCCCATCCACTCTTTTGGTAACTACAAAGTTATAGAATTTTGTTGTAGATGGGTTATTTGACTTTATTACAATTGAATAGCTATCATTGCCAATAGAGTCCTTGAGTTTTAGTACATCTTCTTCATCAATCCAGAAATCAGTATCCTCCTTTTCCGAGTACGAACTAGCAATGCGAATCTTGCCAGAGAAACCTTCTAATGCTTCGGATATTTCCGGTATTGAGTTAAAATCAACTTCTTCAACCAGGGTCGTTGGGTTATTTTCGTCTTGGTTGGTGTCTAAAAGCAAGGCCTCCTCTTTTTCACAAGAAAAAACCATAAGAAACAGGAAAATTGAAAGCACAAATTTGCCAATTGAAATTTTTTTCATGGTCACATTTTTAAATGATTAACAATAAAATACGGGGGAGGTTGACGAGATTGTTGCCAAATCAATCAAAAGTGGTTTATTATGGTTGGGTGAAAACCTTAAAAATACTACGGGTTTTCCTTAAAATGAAATAAAAAACCCTTCCAAATCAATGACTTGAAAGGGTTTAAGTGGTCCCACCTGGGCTCGAACCAGGGACCACCTGATTATGAGTCAGGTGCTCTAACCAACTGAGCTATAGGACCAAATTTTTGCGGATGCAATATTAGTGTTTATTTTGCTTTACCGCAAGGTTTTAACGCAGCTACCCCGCTTTTATTTCCTGACAAAGCTCCACCAACACCCCGTTTGTACCCTTGGGATGCAGGAAGGCCACCAGTTTGTTATCCGCCCCTTTTTTGGGTGTTTCGTTCAAAACCACAAACCCTTCTTCTTTCAATCGAGTGATTTCAGCAACAATGTCATCCACCGCAAAAGCAATATGGTGAATGCCCTCGCCTTTCTTTTCCAGGAACTTGGCAATGGGGCTTTCTGGGTTTGTGGCCTCCAGCAGTTCCACTTTATTGGGTCCCGATTTAAAAAATGAGGTCTTTACCCCTTCCGAAGCCACTTCTTCCATTTTATAATGTGGAACACCCAAAAGTTTGGCGAACAAACTATTCGATGCTTCCAAATCCTTCACGGCAATACCGATGTGTTCAATTTTGTCCATGGCCTTTATGTTTTGTTGTTTCTAGTTGCTTTCAATCACGGCACCATCTTCACGATACAAATCCGCCTCCCCGTCCAAAAGAAGGGCAAGCACCGTCATGTTTTCATCCAAAACATGATCAGGTACTTTAATGTACTTGATTCCTGGATATTGACTCCAATAAACCTTTCCCACCACCTGATGTTCCAATTTGGCGCCCTGACCCACTACCCAAATCCGGTTAATGTTGTTTTTAAGTCCACGAAGCACCACTTCACCATTAGGGTTTCCTTTTACAAAAAGATACAAAATCTGTTTGTCCTTGGACAAAGTTGATGGACCATAAAAATGTTCTTTGGGAATGCCGGACTCAGTTCCATAAATAGCTTCATGATGTTTGTTCACCCATCGGCCCAACCCCTTCATTAAGCTTGCTTGTTCTTCGGGAATGCTTCCATCGGCCTTTGGGCCAATATCCAGCAACAAATTGCCTCCATTTGATATGACGTCGGAAAAAACACCAATGATTTGGTCCACTGTTTTGTAGTTCTGGTCTGTTTTCTGATATCCCCAGGAATCGTTCATGGTCATACAAAGCTCCCAATACTTGTTTTTAGGCCGTGTTATGGGCATTCCTTGTTCGGGAGTCGCGTAATCACCATGTCCTTTTAGCCTGGAATTAAGGATGGTGTTTGAATTTTTGTCCAAGAGCATCTCCCTAACTTTTTGGGCTTGCCACTCCTCTGCACTATGTTCCCAATCTCCATCGAACCAATATAAATCGGGATTGTATTGCTCCGAAAGTTCCTTAAGCTGACCATGATAGTACTTTAAAAAGGTGTCCCACCGTTTGGGTTCGTCGGAGATTTTATATCGAATTGAATCGCGGGTAAAATGGGTATAGTCCGAATACGACCAATCTGGCAGCGAATAGTAAATCCCCACTTTTAGTTCATTGTCCCGAAGCTTTTCAACAAAAGGTGTGAGTACATCTTTTTTGGATGTTGCGCTTTTTACGGCATTTAGGTTTCCATATTTAGTGTTCCACAGCGCAAAACCATCATGGTGCTTGGCCGTAATCACTGCATATTTGGCGCCACTCCCTTTAATCAAGTCCACCCATTGGTTTGGATCATACTTTTTAGCAGTAAAGCCTTGGGTTTGCTTTAGGTAATCCTCATGCGAAATGTATCCGTTGTAAAAAGACCATGATTCATCTATCCCATCCACAGCATACAACCCCCAATGAATAAAAATACCCAACTTAGCATCCTTGAACCATTGCATTTTTTGTTCTTGGACCAAAATTGAATCATTGGTCTGTGCATTTGTTGTTACTGTCACGAGGACCGTTAACATCGTGAGGAAAGTCTTGATCATCTTGTTTGTTTTGTGCACCAAGGTATTTTCACTTCAAAAAAGACCTGCTAGAGCAAAAATAGTATTGTAGGCAAGATGGCAAAGGTTTTGGAAAGTTTCAATTACTTTCGACGGGCAACCCTTAAAAAACCATGAAAATAGGTATCTTGAGTTAACAAAGCTATGGGATTGGGGCTGAATTCGGTAATTTTGCGTCATGGAGGAAACACAACGGCAAAAGAAAATAGCGGGAATCATTCAGAAAGACTTGGCAGATATCTTGCAACGGGCCGCCACGGACGGTGGATTAAAAGGAACTTTGATTTCAGTTACCAAAGTGTCCGTGACCACGGATTTGTCCATCGCCAAAGTGTATGTGAGCATTTTTCCCAATAAAAATGCCAAGGAATTGCTGGACGGCATCAAGGAAAATCAGGTTGCTATTCGTTATGATTTGGCCCAACGCACCAAGCACCAATTGCGCCGTGTGCCAGAACTCAATTTTTATTTGGACGATTCCTTGGAATACATTGACAAGATTGAAAAATCGCTAAAAGGCGAAGAGAATCCCATTGAGAATCGAGATTTGCTTGATAAACGAAAGAAATCCTGATTTTGAATTTTCCGCTGTATATCGCTAAACGTTATCTGCGCTCAAAGAGCACCCAAAATGCGGTAAACATCATTAATTTTATCACTTTTCTGGTGATTGTCATCGGGTCTGCTGCCTTATTTATTGTGCTTTCGGCCTTTGCCGGATTAAAAACCTTCAGCCTCTCTTTTTCCAACACCTTCGACCCAGATTTAAAGGCGCAACCCACGACAGGAAAGTATTTTTCCATCACAAGGGATGAAGAAAGTGCACTGAAAAAGGTGCCCGGCTTAGCCAATTATTCCAAAGAACTGGAGGAGCGGGCCTATCTCACCTTCAAGGAAAAAAGTTGCATCGCCTACATCAAAGGAATTGATGAAAATTATAGGGCGGTAACCGGAGTGGACAGCACCCTCTACTTTGGTACTTGGGGTGAAATGGAATACAATGGTGTTATGGGGATTGGAATCTACAACCAACTTGGTGTTCCCATTGACAATTACCGAAGTCCCATGACCGTTTTAGTGCCAAAACCGGGTAAGGGTTCACTGGCCCCGCAAGGGCTTAACGCCTCCAAGCCTTACAACCAGCTTTCTTTGGTGCTAAGCGGAGTGTATGCCGTGGAGGAAAATCTGGATAAAAAATATCTGTTTGCGCAACTCCCACTGGTTCAAGAATTATTGGAACGGGACAGTACTGAAATTTCAGGTATCAATTTTAAATTGGATAGCGAAGCGTCTGTTGATGAGGTGAAAAATTCCATCAACACTATTTTAGGGGATAAAGTTTTCGTCCTTACCCGACAAGAGCAGAACAGTACGTTGCACCGCATGCTGAAAACCGAGAATCTAGCCACCTACCTCATTTTTACGCTGGTTTTGATCATTGCGCTTTTTAACGTGGTGGGGGCCATCATCATGATGATTTTGGACAAGCAACAGAATTCAAAAACGTTGTTCAGCTTAGGAACTACCCTAAAAGAATTGAGAAGGATTTATTTTATCCAAGGACTTTTGGTCACTTCGTTGGGTGGA
This sequence comes from Allomuricauda sp. ANG21, assembly GCF_040705235.1. Classification (NCBI taxonomy): domain Bacteria; kingdom Pseudomonadati; phylum Bacteroidota; class Flavobacteriia; order Flavobacteriales; family Flavobacteriaceae; genus Allomuricauda; species Allomuricauda sp. ANG21. The sequence continues at coordinate 362,077 of NZ_JBFCVT010000002.1, forward strand.
CTTATTGGTGTTTTGATTGGGTCTTTACTGATTGCTTCCCAATTGGCGTTCAGTTGGTTGAAAATTACGCCTTCTTTAGCATATCCAGTGGAATTTAATATTATGAATGTGCTATTGGTATTGGCCACCATTGTGGTTTTGGGCTTTATCTCATCCAAAATTGCGAGCAGCCGAATTACCAAAAAGTTGATTATGGATTAGGCAAATTGGAAATCGCCAAACTTTTCCAACACCTCATCAAAAGCGGCAAAAACATCAGCAGAATCATCACTGGTCACCATTTTCATCCGATATTCCTTAAAGTGGGGAATCCCCTTAAAATAGTTGGTGTAATGCCTTCTGGTTTCAAAAACCCCTAGTTTTTCACCCTTCCAATCGATGGACATTTGCAGGTGTCTACGGGCAGCTTCCACACGTTCTTCCATGGTAGGTGGAGCCAAATGTTCGCCTGTTTTAATATAGTGTTTTACCTCCTTGAAAAACCAAGGATATCCGATACTGGCACGGCCAATCATGGCGCCATCCAGACCATACTCATCCCGCATTTTTACGGCGGCTTCGGGGGTGTCCACATCACCATTCCCAAAAACAGGGATGCGCATTCTTTGGTTGTTCTTCACTTCGGCAATGGGTCTCCAATCAGCTTCACCTTTGTACATCTGTACCCGGGTTCGGCCATGGATGGAAATAGCCTCAATCCCTACATCTTGCAGTCGTTCCGCGACCTCAACAATTTTAATTGAATCAGAATCCCAGCCCAATCGGGTCTTGACGGTAACAGGAAGTTTGGTCCGCTTTACGATTTCTTCGGTTAATTTTACCATCAGGGGAATATCCCGTAAAATTCCGGCTCCGGCATTTTTGCACACTACTTTTTTTACAGGACAGCCAAAATTGATGTCAATGATATCTGGGTTGGATTTTTCAACAATGTCCACGGCCTGCAGCATGGAGTCCAGCTCCGCACCAAAAATTTGGATGCCCACGGGGCGCTCCTTCTCATAGATATCCAGTTTGATGACACTTTTGGCGGCGTCCCTGATTAATCCTTCAGAAGAAATGAACTCCGTGTACACCACATCTGCCCCTTGTTCCTTGCACAAAGCACGAAAAGGAGGGTCACTCACATCTTCCATCGGCGCTAGCAACAATGGAAAATCAGGAAGCTCTATGTTTCCAATTTTTGGCAATTCTTTTGTTTTTTGGACTGCAAAAGTACAAAATACCCCAAAATCAACACATTACTCTTCGCGTGCAAGTCGATCTCGTTCTTTTTTCTCGATGGCCCGTTGATTGTCCTGCAGTTTGAAGTTTCCAAAATTATAGGTAAAGCCCACCCGAATAAATTGGTACTCCGCCCGTCTTCGATAGAAGTTGTCCTGATTCAGATAGTCAGAGCGGTAGGTGGCGACCCATCTTTCCAAAAGGTCTTCCGCAGCGATTGAAATAACCGCCCTATTGTTGAACAACGACTTTCGCAGGCCAAGGGTGAGGTTCAATTGTTCATCCGAAATATAAGATCCATATAAAAAATTGGAGATGTAGGTCATGGTAACCTCTCCGGTGAAGCTTCCATCCTTGGAAAGCGTTACATAATTGGCCAAATAGCCATAGACCCCATCCACCTCATTGGTGTACTCCACATCGCCACTTTCAACGGCCAAAAAGGTTTCTTCTTCATGAAATAGTGAGGTGTATGCGTACACAAACCAAGAGGGTAAAATGGTCTTGCTCAAGGTAAAGTCCAATCCGTAGGATTTGCTTTCCAACACATTTTGCTTGAGCTCCACCAAGGTTTGATTATCGTTGTCCTGAAACACCAGATAAGCAATATTGGCTCCGTTGTCCCGATAATATACATCAAAGAAATACTCACTGTTAAGGGTATAGTTCAGGTTAAAGTTGTTGCTAAAACTAGGCCTTAACCGTGGATTCCCCTCTTCATAATCATTCTCATTGAAGAAAAACCGAAATGGGTTGAGGTCATTGTATTTGGGTCGGTCCACATTTCGTCCATAATCAAAGGAAAAGCTATGCTTGTCCGATGGTGAATAGAGCAGATACAAAGAGGGAAAAGGCTCAAAAAAATCTTGGGTGTTGATCTCGTTCAGGGTCAATGAAACCCCTTCCGCTTGGGTAAGTTCGCCCCGCAAGCCCAGTTTCATGGACCACTTATCCCAGTTTTTCACAAAGCTGAAATAGGCGGCATACACATTTTCATCATACGTGTAGTCATCAGAAAGGGATGCGTCAACCGTATTGCTAGAGCCATTAAAGTTGAAGAAATCCACATTGCTTTCCGAAGCAATAGAAGAAACCTTAGCGCCAGTTTCTATGGAGGCATTACCCATGGGCGTTGAAAAATCCACCTGCCCCGTGTAAATCTCAATATCTTGATGCGAATCAGAATCAAAACCAAAATCCCGCAGAAAACTGCCATTGGCATCAAAATAATCAGATGCCAAATTTTGAAAAGATTGCCCATCGTAATAGGTGTAGTGCCCATTGAAGCTCAATCGAGCTCCGGGTTTTTTCAACTTATGAACGTAGCTCAGGTCAAACGCCAAATTGGTATTGTCCATGGTGGCATTGTTCACAGTGGTAAAGGTAGAATCCAACTGAAATTGGGCATTGCGCATATCGTTGCTCAATTGGGTCTGCTGCTCCTGATTGGGATTAAACAATAGGTTGGAGGTTACATTTATGCTGTTGTTATCATCAAAATCATAGTCCATGATCAGGTTGGCGGAATGCGATTGCGTTTTTGTGACCTGATTGTATTGTGTGTCCCAGCGTGAAAATATGGCATTGGTATTATCTATAAAATTGATGCCCTTATCCGTTTTTCGTAGCTCCTTTTGGGGATTGATGGTGTAGTTGGCAAAGAGATTAAGCTTATCCGTTTTGTAATAATGGCTGGTCCCAAAATTGAACTTTGGAAAAACAGCTTGGGTATAGGTTCCGTTGATACTGCCCTTATACCCGGGAATGATATTTTTGCTCGTGATGATATTGAGAATGGGGCCACCTTCGGCATCGAACTGGGCAGGTGGATTGATCATAACCTCCACCGATTTAATGTTCACCCCAGAAAGCCCCTGCAACAAATCTTGCACCTCCTGACCGGAGAGTTGCACCGCTCTTCCATTCAGATAGACCCGTGCACTTTCTCCCCGGACCAACAATCGGTCATCATTTACAATGACCCCTGGTGTGCTTCTTAAGATATCCCAAGAGGTGCCTTGGGAGACAATCGTATTTTCAACTGAAAAGACCAGTCTGTCTGGTAATCTTTGGAGTTTCGGACGCTGAGCAGTAACCACTACCTCGTCCAGCTCATTGGTTTCAAGTGGAATTATCAATGCCCCAAGGGAAACGTCTTGTGCAATATCCAATGCTCTAGGTTCGGAACCCCGGCCTACATAACTTGCTTGCAAAAGATATAAATCGGCATCAACTTCCGTAAGTCTAAAAAAACCATTGTCGTCTGCAGAGGTGCCTTTTACAAAAGTGGTATCAGATGCTTGTAACAACAAAATGTTGGCAAAAGGGATTACCTGGTTTTGTTCATCCACAACCTTTCCCGTAATCTGAAAGGTCTGCCCACTCAGGTGGTTGACCATAAAAAACACCAATAAAACAGTGCAGGTGAGGTTTTTCATTTGAGGCAAGGTTGAACATCAAATCTAATAAAATATTTTAGAGCGATGTAAACCCATTCTCTTATTTGCAAAAAAGCATTCGAAGGTATATAAAACAATTATATTTGCAGTTGCTAAGTAGTCCACTATTGTTGACCAACTGTTGATATGGAGAAGATTAGGAATTTTTGCATCATTGCGCACATTGACCACGGAAAAAGTACGTTGGCAGACCGATTGTTGGATTTTACCGGCTCTGTGACCGAGCGTGAAAAACAAGATCAGTTGTTGGACAACATGGACTTGGAACGCGAACGCGGGATTACCATTAAGAGCCATGCCATTCAAATGGAATATGTGCACGAAGGGGAAACCTATATTCTCAACTTGATTGACACTCCCGGCCACGTGGACTTTTCCTATGAGGTATCTCGGTCTATTGCCGCCTGCGAGGGTGCCCTTTTGGTAGTGGACGCCGCACAAAGTATTCAAGCACAGACTATTTCCAACCTGTATTTAGCTCTGGAGAATGATTTGGAAATCATTCCCGTACTCAATAAAGTGGACTTGCCCAGCGCCAATCCAGAAGAGGTAACCGATGATATCGTAGATCTTTTGGGATGCAAACCCGAAGAAGTGATTCCAGCCAGTGCCAAAACAGGAATTGGTATTCAAGACATCCTAACCGCTATTATTGAGCGTATCCCTGCTCCAAAAGGAAACGTGGATGAGCCCTTACAAGCTTTGGTTTTTGACTCGGTCTACAATCCATTCCGAGGGGTTGAAACTTATTTTAGGGTCATTAATGGAGAAATCAAAAAAGGACAAAAGATAAAATTCGTTGCCACCAAAAAGTCCTATGATGCCGATGAAATTGGAACATTGAAGCTAAAGCAGGTTCCAAAAAACAAAATATCTGCCGGGGATGTGGGGTATTTGATCACTGGAATCAAAGATGCCCGCGAGGTAAAGGTGGGGGATACCATTACTGATGCTGCCAATCCCACTAAAAATCCTATTGAGGGATTTGAATATGTAAAACCCATGGTTTTTGCCGGAATCTATCCAGTGGATACCGAAGATTTTGAAGAACTGCGTTCCTCCATGGAAAAACTGCAACTCAATGATGCTTCATTAGTCTTTACGCCAGAGAGCAGTGCCGCTTTGGGCTTTGGTTTCCGTTGTGGGTTTTTGGGAATGCTTCACATGGAAATCATCCAAGAACGGTTGGAGCGTGAGTTTGATATGACGGTGATTACTACGGTGCCCAACGTTAGCTACCACGCTTTTACCACCAAGGACACCGAAACCCCGGTCATTGTTAACAATCCTTCGGATTTACCCGACCCTTCCACTTTGGATAGGGTTGAAGAACCTTATATTAAGGCAACAATTATCACCAAATCCGATTTTGTGGGGAACGTAATGTCGCTTTGTATTGACAAACGTGGACAAATCGTGAACCAGACGTATTTGACCACAGAGCGGGTGGAGCTCATTTTCGATATGCCCTTGGCTGAAATCGTTTTTGATTTTTACGACCGATTGAAAACCATTTCAAAAGGATACGCCTCTTTTGACTATTCGCCAATAGGTATGCGAGTATCCAAACTGGTCCGAGTGGATATACTTTTAAATGCCCAGCCCGTCGACGCTTTATCTGCATTGGTCCATTTTGATAATGCACACAACATTGGGAAACGGATGTGCGAAAAATTGAAGGAGCTCATCCCCAGACAACAGTTTGATATTCCCATCCAAGCTGCCATTGGTTCCAAAATCATTTCCAGAGAAACCATTAAGGCCTTGCGAAAAGATGTTACCGCCAAATGTTATGGTGGAGATATTTCGCGTAAACGAAAACTGCTCGAAAAGCAGAAAAAGGGGAAAAAAAGGATGCGCCAAGTGGGCAATGTGGAAATTCCGCAGCAAGCATTTATGGCTGTTCTTAAATTGAATGACTAGGAAATTCCACGTCAATACTCCAAACCGAATAAACATTCTCTTGTAACAATTAGGGTTTATTATTCCCTAAAAGTATTGTGCAGCAATCCCTGCTGTGCTGGAAATTGACGAATGCGTCGATTCAATTGATACATCGATGAAAAGCGTGTCCGGGTTCGGATAGGTTTTAAGCTGGTTCTTTCTCCTCGGCAAATCGTTTGCCCAAATAAACAAGTTTAAAGCCTTCGCCCTTAGGCTGAAAATCCTTGCTGTTGGCGGGAATGATTTCTATGCTTCCATTGGGGTGTTTGGTGAAAACAGGAATGATATCGCCCTCTTCTTGACTAGTATCTATAAGTTTATCGTAGTGTTCCTTGTCCTTTAGGTCAATCTCATGGATGGCAGGATATTTTCTAACCGTATCCATGAGTTTTATGAAATCATCCGTATGTGAAAAGAGTCCTTCCTTTGGATTGTTCTGTGGGTCATTGACCTCCTCGGTATTCACCAATCGGAAAGCCCCGTTTTCCCCAAACTGTTTTTGAAATTTATCAATGGCAAATTTATTGATGTCCGAGTTTCCGGTGAGTGCCATAAGATAACCCATGTCGTTCAGTTCAATATTATCAGCCAAAGTATCAGAAAATATATTGGCCGTAATGGCTTCCAGCCCTAACTTTTTGGCTTTATCCACATTGGTTTGGTTATTGTCAATCAAGACCACGTGCCTGTTGTTCTTTCGCAGATAATTGGCGATCAAGCGGGATAGTTTAGACGCTCCAATAATCAAAATACCTTCGGACTTCTTCAAGAAAACACCCACCAATTTTGCGAAGATTCTAGCCGTTGTGGCATTCAACAACACCGTTCCCAAAACAATCATAAAGACCAAAGGGGTAATATATTCCGCTCCGGGCTCACCTCTTAAAATCAGCTTGGAGCCAAAAAGCGAAGCAATACCCGCAGCAACAATACCACGGGGCCCGACCCAGCCGATAAAAAGTTTTTCATTGAACTTTAAGTTAGAGCCATGCGCACTTAAAAACACGCCCAGTGGTCTAATTATAAAAACGATAACGGCAAATAGGGCCACAGTGTCCCAGTTGTAGATTAGCTCCATATCGCTGATATTGATATTGGCCGCCAAAAGAATGAAAAGGATGGATATGAGAAGCACGCTCAACGATTCCTTGAAGTACAACAGTTCCTTTAAATTAGGGAGGTTCATATTGCCCAAAACCATTCCCATGACCACAACAGCCAAAAGTCCTGACTCATGGGCGAACAAATCTGACTCCACATAAACCAGAAGTACGGTTGAAAGAGAAACCACATTCAATAGATAATGCGGAATAAAATCGCGTTTTATGGCAAAGGCCAGCGCATGGGCGAATGTAAACCCGAAGGTAGTGCCAAAAAGTATGATCTTTCCAAATTCCACCAGGGCCGTTTGCGTAAAGGCCTGCCCTTCACCAACACTGATGAACTCAAACACCAAAACCGCTACTAATGCACCAATGGGGTCAATAAGGATTCCTTCCCATTTTAAAACTGTGGAAACATCTTTTTTGAGGGGTATATTTCGTAAAATAGGGGTTATTACCGTTGGCCCGGTGACGATAATCAATCCAGAAAAAAGAAAAGATATTTGCCATGAGAGTCCAAATATATAGTGTGCGGCTACGCCTGCTCCAAAAAATGTCACAACAGTGCCAATTGTAATCAGTTTTGTGATTACGGGACCTACGTTTGATATTTCGGCTCGTTTTAAGGTAAGGCCTCCCTCAAAAAGGATTACACTAATGGCCAAAGACACAAAATAATAGAGCCCCTCTCCCGGAAATAATCCTTTTTCCCCTGTCCAAATGGGTTCTATCAGTTTTGAACCGTCCTCTGTGTACAAAGTGGATATGGGCCCAACCAAAAGACCTATCAATATTAAAGGTAAAATGGCTGGCAATTTAAAGCGCCAAGCCACCCATTGTGCAATAATGCCAAGAATGATTATTCCTGCAAGTTCGAGCATCCGTCAAGTTTTGTTGAAATTTACAGTTTTTCTTTTAGATTGTCCCCAATCCAAAAACTTAGAGTTTTCAAGGATCGGTGTACTAGGTTTCCCCAAGTAAGTTTCCACTCATCAATTTTGTTAAAATAGGGCCAATAAATTCCTATTTTTTAGCCATTTGCATTGTGCTTTTCTTATTTTGCATGCCATTTGCTTTCTAAATGACGATTTATCCTGTAGAGACTGGTAATTTTAAGTTGGATGGTGGTGCCATGTTTGGTGTAGTTCCAAAATCGATATGGAATCGTACCAATCCTGCTGATACCAATAATATGATTGATTTGGGCGCCCGATGTCTTTTGATCGAGGACGGAAACCGACTTATTTTGGTTGATAACGGTTTGGGCAACAAACAATCCGAAAAATTTTTCAGTTACTACTATCTCTGGGGAAATCATTCATTGGACGAATCTTTGGAAACGTTGGGGTTTCATAGGGATGATATTACCGATGTTTTTTTGACCCACTTGCATTTTGACCATTGTGGTGGTAGCATTCAATGGAACAAGGACCGAACGGGCTACGAACCTGCTTTTAAAAATGCCAAATTTTGGACCAATAAAGACCATTGGGAGTGGGCCACCAAACCCAATCCACGTGAGAAAGCCTCTTTTTTAAAGGAAAATCTGTTGCCCATGCAGGAGAGCGGACAGCTTCACTTTGTGGAGCAACACAAAGATGCCTTTGTTGAAAATTCTGAATTGGGCTTCGGAGTTCATTTTGTTAACGGGCATACAGACAAGCAAATGCTCCCGCATTTGACCTACAAAGGCAAGACTATGGTTTTTGTGGCTGACTTAATTCCCACTGTGGGGCACATACCGTTGCCTTATGTGATGGGATACGACACCCGACCTTTGCTTACCATGAAAGAAAAAGCAACATTTCTCAATAAAGCTGCTGATAATGATTGGCTTCTGTTCTTTGAACATGATGCCCACAATGAACTCTGCACCTTAAAGCATACAGAAAAGGGGGTACGACTTAACAAAACGTTCTCTTTTAATGAAATATTCAATTCGCAATAAAGTTTTACATTCTATATCTTATTATTTATGAATCGCACATATAGCAAACTATCTTTCCTGTCTCTTTCCGCTTCACTTTTCCTGATGGGATGTGGAGCCACTTCTTTGGTTTCAACCCCAGTTGAAAATATTGATACGGTACCGCTCAAGATTACCGACCTCACCGAAACTGAGAGAAAAAACTGGGGGCATGCCGACCTGATTATGGACACCATACCCGGAATGAGTGTGGATAGGGCGTACAAGGAAATCATCAAAAATAAAAAAGGAAAGACCGTCATTGTGGCCGTAGTCGATTCTGGAATTGATTTGGAGCATGAGGATTTAAATGACGTATTATGGACCAATACCGATGAAATTCCGAACAATGGAAAAGATGATGATGGCAATGGTTATGTTGATGATATTCACGGCTACAATTTCTTGGGTGATTCGTATAATGAACAGTTGGAATATGTGCGAATGCTTCGTCTAAACATTGGAGACGCCTCGGAAAGAGCCCAAGCAAGACTTTTATTGGACAAGGAGTACCCAGAGGCACTTCAAAACAAACAACAATACGAACAAATTTATCAAGTGGTCAAGGGAGCCGATGCCGCAGTTAAAGAAAAGTTGGGGAAGGAAACCTATACCAAGGAAGATTTAAAATCCATTGAGGCCAAAACTCCGCAAATGGAACAAAGCATTGCGGTGCTGACCCAAATGTTCACGTATGGTGATGATATTCCCAGCGTTTTGGATGAGCTCAATGAAGGTATAACCTATTTCGCCGACCAAGTCAATTACAACCTCAACAAAGACTTTAATGGGCGAACCCCTGTTGGTGATGACCCTTATGACATTACCGATGTTCCCTACGGGAACGGCAACCCAAAAAACCAAGTTGAATCTGAAAGCCATGGTACCCACGTGGCTGGAATTATCGCCGCGGAGCGAAACAATGGTTTTGGAATGAACGGTGTGGCCCAAAATGTGGAAATCATGAGCATCCGCGCCGTACCCAATGGCGATGAATACGACAAAGACATTGCTTTGGGCATACGATATGCGGTGGATAACGGGGCTAAAATCATCAATTGTAGTTTTGGAAAGGCATTTTCTCCCGAAGCTGAATGGGTTTACGAGGCCATTCAATATGCGGCTTCACGGGATGTGCTGATTGTGCATGCCGCTGGAAACGACGGACATGATCTAGACGACCCAGAGAACCCAAACTTCCCCAACGATGCCAAACTAGGGCAGACCACCGAGTTTGTGGACAACCTTATAACGGTGGGTGCGCTTACCAGTAGCTATGGCTCAGATATGGTGGCCACTTTTTCAAATTACGGTAAACAAAATGTGGACGTTTTTGCGCCCGGCGATGATATTTACTCCACCCTTCCCAACAACACCTACGATTTTCAAGGAGGTACATCAATGGCAGCGCCGGCGGTTGCTGGGGTTTCGGCTTTGGTAAGGTCTTATTATCCAGATTTGACCGCCGCCCAGGTAAAAAGCATCATCATGCAATCTGGACTGTATTCCAAGGCCTCCGTTATTGTAGCGGGCGATGAAGCACAACCCACTACCTTCGATAAAATCTCAAAATCAGGAAAAATGGTCAATGCCTATAATGCATTAATTTTGGCAGATAATATTTCAAAAGGTAAAATGACCTTGAACAGCAATTCTAAATAAAATATGAAGCGTTTACTATCATTCTTTTTCACGGCAGTATCGGGAATTTCCCTTCTCTTCGCGCAAAACAATTCGTATTGGCAACAGCATGTGGATTATACCATGGATGTTGAAATGGATGTAAAGACCTATCAATATACCGGAACCCAAAAGTTGGTCTATACCAATAACTCACCTGATGTTTTGGACCGGGTTTTTTATCATTTGTATTACAACGCCTTTCAACCTGGAAGCGAGATGGATATTCGTTTGCAGAACATCAAAGATCCTGATAATAGAATGATGGAAAACGGCGTGAGCAGAATTTCAACCCTTTCCGAAAGTGAGATGGGTTACCTTCACGTGGAAACTCTCACCCAAGATGGACATGCCGTAACATTCACAGAAGAAGGTACCATCCTTGTGGTGGATTTGGCCAAGCCCATTCCCTCTGGAGGAAAAACGACTTTGGAGATGACCTTCAAGGGTCAGGTCCCTTTGCAGATTCGTCGTTCTGGGCGAAACAGTAGCGAGGGTGTGGCACTATCCATGAGCCAATGGTATCCCAAACTTTCTGAATATGATTTTGAGGGTTGGCATCCTACCCCTTATATCGCTCGGGAATTCCACGGCGTATGGGGCAATTTTGATGTGAAACTTACCTTGGACAAAGAGTACACCGTTGGTGGAACGGGCTATTTGCAAAACCCAGATGAAATTGGGCATGGGTACGAAACTCCAGGAACAAAAGTAAAGACAAAGGGCAAAACCCTTACTTGGCATTTTGTGGCCCCCAATGTCCATGATTTTATGTGGGCTGCGGACCCAGAATACATACATGATACGGTTAAAATGGCAGATGGGCCAACCCTTCATTTTTACTACAAGAACAATCCAGAAATCATCGAAAATTGGAAAAAATTACAGCCCAAAACAGAGGCTGCCATGCAGTTTTTCAGCAAGAACATTGGCAAATATCCATATGATCAATACTCCGTTGTCCAAGGTGGCGATGGCGGTATGGAATATGCAATGAGTACTTTAATTACTGGAAATCGTGAATTTAGTAGTTTGGTTGGGGTTATGGTACACGAAATGGCGCACTCTTGGTTTCAACATGTACTGGCCACCAATGAGTCCGAACATGAATGGATGGATGAAGGTTTTACCACCTTTATAAGCAGTCTTTGCATGAATGAAATTATGGAACAAAACAAGCAAAATCCGTTTGAAGGTTCTTATAAAGGGTACTACGCCTTGGTAAATTCTGGTTTGGAGATGCCACAAGCCACCCATGCAGATCGCTACACCACCAATTTTGCTTATGGTATTTCGGCCTATAGCAAAGGTGCCATTTTTCTATCGCAATTGGGTTATGTCATCGGTCAGGATAAGTTGATGGAAACCATCAGAACGTATTTTGATGAATTCAAATTCAAGCACCCTGTGCCCAATGATGTTATCAGAACTGCGGAAAAAGTTACTGGAATGCAATTGGGTTGGTACTTGACCGATTGGACAAAGACCACCAACACCATAGACTATGGTATTCAAAATGTAGAGGCTGATGGTGACAAAACCAAGATTACATTGAATCGGATTGGTGAAATGCCCATGCCATTGGATATTTTGGTTGTAGGTGCCGATGGAACTCAAAGCACTTATTACATTCCCCTGCGAATGATGTTCGGGGAAAAAGCAAATCCATACACAAATTTGGACAGGACTGTTTTGAAAGATTGGCCTTGGGCGTACCCAACTTATGAATTTACCATAGACATGCCTTTGGAAAATGTAACGGCCATTGTTATTGATCCCTCCCAGCTCATGGCTGACGTGGATGGCGAAAACAATGTTTATCAGGAAAATCCTTAGTATTAGTTTTCGGCCCTCTGCAGGGTCATAATTTTTGACATTGTGGACACCTTTGTAAACCGCTTCCCAAAAAAAGAAAAGCTCAAGAACAAAATGCTATTTGAGTCACTTTTCAAGGAGGGTAAAAGCGTTTCCCATTTTCCCTTGAAATTGATTTATCTCAACACCTCTTTTGAGGATGACTCAAAAATAAAGGTGGGTGTGGTGGCTCCCAAGAAAAAGTTTAAAAGCGCTGTTGACCGCAATCGCATAAAGCGTCTATTACGGGAAGCCTATCGACTCAACAAGTCCCTTATATTTAACAACATAGAAGGTAACTTTGCGTTCTTATTTTTATACCTTGGTAATAAGATGCCCAGTTATGCTGACATTGAAAGCGCCATGCAAAAGCTAATGGACGACTTTCTTAAAAGAGAATCCCATGAAAAGATTGATTAAAAAACAGGTTATAATTCCCCTCTTGGCCGTTGCCATTTTGGTTGGAGCAAGCAGTTTTAGTTTGAAAAGCGACTTCTTTGAAATCGCCAAGCAAATTGAAATTTTCACCACTCTTTTTAAAGAGCTGAACATGAATTATGTAGATGAGACGAATCCCGCAGAACTCATGGATTCTGCCATTAAAAGCATGTTGGACGAGCTCGACCCCTACACCCGTTTTTTAAACGAACAAGATGTAGAATCCTATAAAATCAACAACGCCGGGGAATATTCCGGGATAGGTGCATTGGTTCGATCCTATGAAAGCAAATTGCTCATCGTGGAGCCGTATAAAGGCTATGCCGCAGATAAAGCAGGGCTGAAAGCTGGGGATGAAATCATTAAAATAGGTGATACCAAGGTGTCCGATTTTGATGATGATGCCGGTGAACTGCTCAAGGGTGCCAACAATACCTCGGTAAATGTTACCTATGTGCGACAAGGAGAAACCAAAACGGCAAACATTACCCGTGAAGGTGTTGAGGTAGATGCGGTTCCTTTTTATGATATGCTCGATGAAAAAACCGGTTACATTGTGCTTTCCCGGTTTAATCGAAAAGCCTCTGACCAAACAAAATCAGCGTTACGGGACTTGAAAGGAAAAGGTGCTGAGAAACTGATTTTAGACCTGCGCGGAAACCCCGGTGGACTTCTTTCAGAAGCCATTAATGTGACCAATCTATTTGTTTCCAAAGGTGAGCTTATCGTTACCACAAAATCCAAGGTCAAAAAGTTCAACCAGGAATACAGAACCAAAAACCAGCCCGAAGATTTGGACATTCCTCTTGTTGTTTTGGTAGATGGAAAAAGTGCATCGGCCAGTGAAATCGTCTCTGGCGGGTTGCAGGATTTGGACCGCGCCGTGGTCATGGGAGCTAGAAGCTTTGGAAAAGGATTGGTTCAACGCCCTTTAAAACTGACGTATGGAACGCAGTTAAAGGTCACAATATCAAGATATTATACGCCTTCAGGTCGATGTATACAATCGTTGGATTATTGGAACCGTGATGAAGAGGGCAATGCAGTGCGCAATACCAATTTTCACGAATTCACCACCAAAAATGGTCGCAAGGTCTGGGACGGTGGCGGTGTAATGCCCGATGTGGTCATTAATTCTTTAAAGACAAATTCCCTCATCAATTCGCTTCAAGAAAACAATATTCTTTTTGATTTTGCCACGGATTTCTATTACGACCATGATTTTGGTTCTATTGATGATTTTACTTTTTCTGATGCCGACTACGATGCCTTTAAAAAATATGCCAAAGAGCAAAACTTCACCTTTCAAACCAAAACCGAAGAGTTGTTGGAGCAATCCATCAATACCGATGATGCGCTATTGGGCTCAGAAGTGCAAGAGAAGTACAAAGACCTTTTATTAGCTGTAAATCGTGGGAAAATCACCGCTTTGGACACCTTTAAGGAGGAAATAAAAAAGGGATTGGAAGACGAGATCATTACGCGCTATTTCTACCGTGAAGGGCTTTACAAACATTACTTAAACCATGATGATGCTATTTTGGCCGCCAAAACGCTTTTGGGCGATAGCGCCAAGTACAGTGAAATTTTGGAATAGCCGTTTGGGTTTAATCCCAAACAGATTGTTCATCAATCCGAAACAAGCAATCGTCAAATAGCCGGGGCTACGTTTTTCCCTGTTCGTTATTTTTTCTAAAATTTCGAGCATGCTTTACACCATTTTCACCCTAAGCCTTATAAGTCTTGTTTTACTGTTTTGGCTATATAAATTGATTTGCCATTGCTTTTTTAAGCCTTTTCATCTTTGGAAAAATCAGGAGAACAGCTCTGTTCCTTCGAAAGAGGCCACCATGCTTTCCATCAAAAAATTAAAGGATGGCAAGTTTCCCCTATTGGAAATTGAGGTTGTTTTTGAGAATTTTTCTGGATATCCAATCCAGCGAGGTTTACGGTTCAGGGACAGTAAACCCCATCTAAACCGATTCAAAAAAGATGGCAAGGTTCGGATTACGCTTGATCCGAATAAAAAGCCCAACCCTCCCTACTTTTTACATTCTGGAAAATATAAGGTTTCATTGATTTATATTTTACTCTGCAGTCTGTTTACCATAACCTATGTTGCTGGATGCTATTTTCTGATGGGAGAGGCTATTTCTCGCATAGTATCCGCTCCTAGATATCATGAGAATCTATTTTCCAATTCATCTGAAACTACCGAAACTTTGCTGTTTGTCAGTATAATTTTGATCGTTCTCAATTACATTTTAAAAAAAACAGGGCTGTTGACAAGCAAGAGGACCAAATCGCAAAATTGGGATTTGATGTATTATGGGCTGGGAACAATGGCCACGGTTACCTCCTACGAAGATACCGGTACACTTATCAATGAAAATCCTGTGGTAAAATTCAATTATACCTATGAAGATGAAGCGGGAAATACCCTGGTTGGAAGCGATAAAAAAATAGTGGGGAAACTGGAGGTTATTGGGCTACCGGACATACATGAAATTGAAATAATGTATTTGCCAAACAATCCTCAAGTGTCCAAGTTGATGGTAAATTTGCAAAAACAAAGCTTTCAAAATTTTGTGAACGCAATGTTCATGTTCTGCTTTTTTATCTTTTCGGTAATCTTGGTCGTGTCATTTTATAACGATATTTTCTAATCACCTTCTTTATAGTAACCAGAAATAAGATAAAGCGTATCTGATCGGAAATGGAACCCCATATATCCATACGTGTCAACCAGGCTGAAAATGCTTGCCGCTTCCATTTTTTTAGGGTCAATTTTCATGGACTTGACAAAATCTGCCTTTTTCATTCCGATTTTAATTCCTTCACAGACCGTAAGTTTTGGTGTCGTAATTTTAACCTCATGGCCACCAAAGTCGTAAAAGCTTATTTCTGTGTCCTTGTAGGTAATTGTAGTATATAAATATGGTCCCTGTTCATCATCAACATACTCTTCATTCACTTCAACGCCAACACCCAAAAGAGTTTTAATGGGTTCCAATTCCAATGAGAAATCATAGGGGTTGTAAAGGAGCCCCTTTTCATCATCAACACTATATTCCGCTATGTCTTGTTCTTCTGTTCCCGAATTAATCGCGTTGGAATTTTCTTTGATTTCTTCTCCAACAATTAAACTAGAATCAGCTTTGTTAGTTTCTTCTTGACTCTTAGAGCTCTTCTTAGGGTTACAACTTAAAACAAGCATGGTTAAAATAAGGGTATATCTCAGCATGATAGAAAAGGATTTTTGTTTCAGCCAACTTAACATCAACACAAGAATAAATGGAATATAAATTGATCTATCACCTGTTTGGATTTATAAATACTGTTTTTGATGAACTCAAAAGCAACCTACATCAATTTAAACCATAATACTGAGGCTATTTTTGGTATCTTTCCTTAAGTTCAACCACAACCATGGCCAAAATAGATAGAGAATACATAAAAATCCTTTGCAGCCATAGCAATTGGTCCGAAATTGGGGTGCGCAAAACATTGGAAGGTCAAATTTATAGCGGAGTTGCATCTTGGCAACGCTTTCTGAAGTTTTTGCTGTTGGCCTTGGGCGTCTCTTTCACAGTGGCTGGAATCCTATTTTTCTTTGCCTACAATTGGGCAGAACTTCACAAGTTTGCAAAGCTCGGGATAATAGAGACTCTTATTGTCCTCTTAATTTTAATCGCGGTTTTCGCCAAGACAAAACCATTGATAAAAAAAGTATTGGTTTTGGCAGCATCTATCTTGGTCGGAGTGCTATATGCGGTTTTCGGACAAGTGTATCAAACTGGAGCAGATGCTTATGATTTTTTCCTCGGATGGACCCTTTTTATCTCAATTTGGGTACTATTCTCCAATTTTGCGGCCCTTTGGGCACTTTTTGTTGCCTTACTGAATGTCACGTTCATTTTATATGCCGAGCAGCTTGCCTATGAATGGTCCGAGTTGTTTTTGACTTGCCTGCTCTTTGGTATGAACAGTCTTTTGATACTAGGCTTCATTATAATTCCGAAAGTGTTTAAAATGCCCCCTTTTCCATTGTGGTTTATACAACTCGTTGCATTGACCGCAATTGTATTTTCCACCATTGGTATTTCATCAGGTATTTTTGAGAAACCCCAGCCCTCTTTTTGGGCATTGTTTTTAATGGCGGCCCTGTTTTATGGTGTTGGCATCTGGTATGGATTAAAAACAAAAAGCCTGTTCTATCTATCCATCATTCCTTTTAGCGTAATCATTATACTTAGTGCTGCACTATTGGACTTATCAGATGAAGCGGGCATGCTATTCGCCATAGGAATTTTTATTGTGACGAGTATCACCCTATTGATTAAGATGTTATTGAATTATCAGAAGAAATGGGAAAGCTAGGGGACATTCAGCCACACTTGGAAAACATCAAATCCCTCGAAGGAGATTCCTTTACGTATGATGAACAGGCCATTCTAAAAGAATGTGAAAAAAGGAATGGGGGAAAATCGAATTTTATCATAAAAATCCTGTCTGTTTTTGGCGGCATCTTAGCTTCCATTGCCTTTTTGGGCTTTCTTTTTATTTTGGGACTGTATGAATCCGAAGTCGCAATGCTTATGGTTGGAATCGGGCTCATTGTCGTATCCTTTTTCCTCACCAAAAAGTTTGATGCGCTCATTATGGACACCATCGGCATTTCCCTTTTTATATTGGGGATGGTGCTTTTCATTGCCGGATTGTTCATTTTTGAGGTCAATGAGAACATCATAACCATTCTGGTGATGACCATAGGCTTTGGCAGTCTGTTTGTGGTTCACAATCCCATTTTGTCCTTCTTTGCATTCTTGATTATAAGTGGTGGGCTATTGACCTTGATTATTTCCAACGACATGTACAGTTTAATCCACCCATACATCATACTGCACGCCTTTGCACTGACTTATGTATTTTTAAACGAAGCGAGCCTGCTCACCTCCGATTTAAAATTAGTGAACCTATTCGACCCGCTGAGAACAGCACTGGTATTTTCCCTATCGTTAGGTCTTAGCGCCACCGTAAAAAACGACCTTCTTTTTCTATCCAAAAGTCATTTCTGGATATCATCCTTTGTGCTCATCCTAATTTTTATTTATGTAGTGACCCTATTGCTAAAAACTCTCAATGTTGAGGCCAAAAAAACCAAGCTTTGGGTATACCTCTTTAGCGTACTTACCCTGATGCCGACCTTATTTGCTCCGGCAATTCCCGGTGCTTTGCTTATGGTTTTGTTAAGCTTTAAAGTCAACTACAAAACAGGTCTGTCCATTGGTATTTTGTCCTTGGTTTACTTTGTAATTCAATATTACTATGACCTTAATTATACGCTTTTGACCAAGTCAATTATTCTATTTTCATCCGGATTGGTGTTCCTTTTGTTCTATGTTTTCCTTACCAAAAACCTAAAATCCAATGAAAAAGTATAGCAGATACATCATTTTGGCCAATCTCATTCTCTTTCTAGGGCTTTTTCATTATAGTATTGTACAAAAGGAGGACATTGTTGAAGACGGACAGCTGATTCTGATGGAACTTGCCCCCGTTGACCCCCGATCTTTGATGCAAGGGGATTATATGCGATTAAATTATGCCATTTCAGATGAGGTGATTCCCAACGAAATTCCAAAGAGGGGCTATTGTGTGGTCTCCTTGGATTTGGATGGTGTTGCGCAGCCAGGACGTTACCAAAAAGAGATTTCTCCAAAAAATGAAAACGAATACCTTATTGAGTACACTATGGGAGAGTGGAATAGGATAAAAATTGGCGCGGAATCCTTTTTTTTCCAAGAAGGCGAAGGGGAAAAATACGCAGAGGCCAAATACGGTGGCATCAAAGTGGATGAAAATGGCAACAGTGTTTTGATAGGCCTCTACGATTCCAATCGAAAAAAGATAGAATAAATCCTATTTTTGAGCATGCAAAAACTTAAGGTCTGTGAACTTTTTGCCGGTGTTGGTGGTTTTCGTTTGGGTTTGGAGAAAACGGGTCGCTACAAAGTAGTGTGGAGCAACCAATGGGAACCCTCAACCAAAATGCAACATGCTTCTCTGGTCTATGAAGCCCGGTTTGGGGCCAATAACCACTCCAATTCCAATATAGAGGAAGTTCCAACTTCTGAAATTCCAGACCATGACATATTGGTTGGTGGTTTTCCCTGTCAGGATTATTCGGTGGCCACTTCTTTAAAAAATTCCAAGGGCCTTTTAGGCAAAAAAGGGGTGCTTTGGTGGTCCATCCACCGCATTCTTTCCGAGAAGAAAAATAAACCCAAATACCTGTTTTTGGAAAACGTGGACCGACTTTTAAAATCACCCTCTACCCAGCGAGGGCGAGATTTTGCAATTATGCTCCGCAGTTTGAACGATTTGGGGTATGCCGTAGAATGGCGTGTAATCAATGCGGCCGAGTATGGAATGCCTCAGCGCCGAAGGCGCGTTTTTTTTATGGCGTTTCACAAGTCCACCAAATTGTTCAAATCCCTTAAAAAATCCAGTCCAAAGGATTGGGTTTTAGAAGATGGGGTAATTTCAACAGCTTTTGCTGTTGAGAAAAACAGTCAAAATATCGTGACTTTTGATTTAGCTAAAGATTTGGTGGCACTTTCCAATCATTTTAATGCTGAAAAGGGACTTTCACCCTTTTTGAATTCCGGAATATGTGTCAACGGAAAGGTTTCCACCTTAAAAGTAGTGCCGACTTACGATGGAAAGCGTACTGTTCTTTCTGACATTTTGGAAAACGGTTCGGCCCCGAAAAATCTTTTTATTGATGAGTCGGATGTACCAAAATGGGAATATCTCAAAGGCGCCAAAAAAGAAATCCGTAGGACCAAAGCGGGTTTTGAATACAACTATAGCGAGGGCAGTATGGTTTTCCCCGATGCGCTCGATCAACCTTCCAGAACTATTATTACTGGAGAGGGCGGTAAATCCCCTTCCCGGTTTAAGCACGTGGTCCAGACCAAAAAGGGACTGCGAAGACTTTCTCCTGTTGAATTGGAACGGTTGAACATGTTTCCGGACAATCACACGCTGTTAGAAGGTATTCCCGATGCCAAACGGGCATTTTTTATGGGAAACGCCTTGGTGGTGGGTATTGTGGAACAGATAGGTTCGGCCCTGTTCCAGAAAATATCCAAAGTTGAAAAGCAAATTCAAGGCTGACCTGTCCAAAGAACAACATTTAGCTCCTTTATTGAATCTTTATTACCAAAAGCATTTAAAACGGTACTCCTTTCAGCGTATTGTTGATTTGGAACAGCAACTTTTAGGCATAGATCTAATTCTCACGAATAAAAAAGATGGCGCAACCTATTTTGTTGATGAAAAGGCCCAGCTAGATTATATCAACGAAAGACTGCCCACCTTTGCTTTTGAGCTGTTTTATGGAAAAAACAACAAACGGAGGCAAGGTTGGTTGTTGGATACTACCAAAAAGACCCATTTTTATGCGTTGGTGACCAGCATTTTTTCGGATGAAAAAAACCTATTTACTTTTTGTAACATCACTTTTGTTAATCGGGAAAAACTGATTCAACATTTAACTGGTTTGGGGCTCCACCAAGAACGTTTTCAAGAAATCGCTATTAAACACAAGGGGCATCATGGGAAACTGGGGCTCGAAAAACTACATCCGTGGCATGAGGGCTATCTGTTCTTTTCCACCCAAAACAAGGCGGAACAGCCTATAAATCTCATCTTAAAACTGGATTATTTGATTGCGATTGGGGTGGCTAAAAGGTTAGTTTGATTCAATTCTGTTTCCCTTCGACTTCGTTCAGGGAACGATATGAAATTCCTTTTTTAAAATCATTTTTGTATCATCCGAACATGCGGAATACCATCCTCCAAATATTCTTCGCCTTGAGTTGTAAAGCCCAACTCGGTGTAGAATTTTAAGAGGTATTTCTGCGCGGAAATTTCAATAGTGGTTTTTGGAAATCGTTGGGCGATTGCTGCCAAGGAAACTTGCATGATTTGTTTTCCATACCCATATTTTCGCTGTTTTTGAGCTACTACTACTCTTCCAATACTTGCGTTTTCAAAATAATCGCCTGGTTTGAACATTCGGGTGTACGCGACAAGCTCACCATCCTTTAAGCCCAAAACATGAAGCGCTTTTTGGTCCTTGTTGTCGATATCTTGGTAAACACAATCCTGCTCCACAACAAAAATTTCACTGCGTAATCGGAGAATTTGATACAATTCTTGGGTGGAAAGTTCCTCAAATGTTTTTACAACAGCTTCCATCAATCCTGAACAATTACATGTTTGGAATCACATTTGTCAAATTCAGGTTGAATGTTAACATGATTGATTCCGTGCTTGTGATAGACGTGCTCCTCTATTTCTTCCAAAATGGCATCAAATTCTGACAATCTGATGTCCTCCGTAAAGTCAATATGGGCCTCCATGTGCACTTCATCTTCATTGAGCTGCCAAATATGTACATGGTGTACGTTCTTGACCCGGTCAATGGTGCAAATTGATTCCACAATATCTTGTATTACGATTGATTTTGGGGTAAAGAGCATAAGCACCTTGGTGGATTCCTTCAACAGATCGTACCCCATGTAGATTAGATAAAAGCCTATTAGCATGGTCAAAACCGCATCCACCCAATAAATTTGAAAGAATTTCATCAAAATACCTCCAATCAAAACCGCGACTGACGCCATCATATCCGTCAATAAATGCAGATAGGCGGATTTCATGTTCATGTTGCTCTTTGAATCTTTTTTCAACAAAAGCACACTAAAACCGTTGGCCGCAATACCCAAAATAGACAGCCAAATCACCAAACCAGATTCAATCGTTTGTGGATCAAATAGGCGTTCCACGGCTTCCTTCATCAAAAAAATAGCGACCACCACAAGGGTTGCGGCATTTACAAAAGCGGCCATAATTTCAGCGCGCTTATATCCGAAGGTTTTTAAGCTCGACGCTTTCTTTTTTCCAAAAACAGTTGCTATATAGCTTATAATCAGTGAAAGTACATCACTAAAATTGTGAAGGGCATCGGATAAAAGGGCCAAACTTCCAGAAATAAGTCCACCTATCACCTGCGACACTGTAATGGCAATGTTTAAAAAGATGGATATAAGTAGATTCCTTCCTTTTAAATCATTGTTCGCATGTGCGTGACCATGATGGTGGTGATGGTGATGGCCCATGTAATCGAATTAACTGCATGGAATTTTCTCTATTCTTCTTTCGTGCCGACCGCCTTGAAATTCAGTATTTAAAAAAGTTTCTACCATTTCCAATGCTTGGGGCAGCGCAATAAAACGGGCTGGAAGACTTAAAATGTTGGCATCATTATGTTCCCGGGCCAGTTGGGTAATCTCTTTGGTCCAACACAATGCACCACGTACTTTTTCGTGTTTGTTGATGGTCATGGTGGCACCATTTCCACTTCCGCAGATAACAATGCCCAAATCTACATTGCCTTCCTCTACATCGGTGGCCACGGGATGTACAAAGTCTGGATAATCCACACTATCGGTACCGTCGGTACCATAATTTATGACTTCAATTCCTTTTGATTTTAAAAGCCCCATAATGGCTAACTTGTAATCGGTTCCAGCGTGATCGTTTCCTATGGCTATTTTCATGATTGTTGTATTAATCCAATGGATTACAAAGGTACAATTCTTTTTTAGTGACCGTGTTGATAAAAAACAACGAATCCTTGCATAGTGTTGTAAAACAATATATTAACATTTTGCTCATTTTGTTGATCTTTTTAAGAAAACTAAGAGCAATTAAATTTTGTTATTTCTAAAAATAAATCCAGTACACAATTTTCTTAAAGTAGAGATGATATTCCTTTAAAAATTAATCAACCTATTGGGAACAAAAAATAGCGATAGTTAACATTAAATCAATATTAAGTTTTCAATAAATTCATGTTGAAAACAGTTATTAAAAATCGTTCATATAAAATCTAAAGGGTTGATTATCTTCAATATTTGAATCTGAAAAAGTGTGAACAAAAAACTTCATCTGTTCAAAGCAAGAAATAGCAAAAAAAATTATTCCACATTTCAACAGTGTATCATCATCATCATTTTTTTAAATTTTTAAAAGAAAGAAAAGATGTTATTATACTATTTGTTGATAAAACACCTCGTGATACGGATTACTTTACCTTTGTTGGTTAGTCAAGAATTATAATTTGTATTTTTCAAAAAAATAAGGACGTTAATGTCAAAGAAAAAGAAGAGGAACAGGAGTCAGCGGAAGAATGAAATAACCAAAGGCATTTTCACAGTTCTGGAAAAAGAGCCCAACCAAAGCTTTAACTACAAACAGATAGCCTCAAAGTTAGGAATAACGGATACCCAGGATAGAAATTCGCTCATCAAACGTTTAGGGCAACTTAAAGCTACGGACAGAATTGTAGAGGTGGAACGGGGCAAATACCAGAAAAAACCAAGCCTCCATACCTACTTTACAGGTAAGGTAGATATGACCACAAGCGGTAACGCTTATGTTATTGTTGAGGATGTAGATGACGATATCTTTGTCCCCTTCAATAGGATCAATAAAGCATTTCATGGGGATATGGTTGAGATTTTCTTGAAACCCAAACGAAATGGAAAACGACCTGAAGGTGAAGTTTCAAAGGTTTTGGAACGAAGAAAATCCTCTTACGTGGGGATAGTTGACAAACAAAAAACCTTTGCTTTTGTTCGGCCTACCGACCCAAAAATGTACACCGATATTTTTATTCCATTGGAAAAGCTTAAAAAGGCAAATGACGGGGATAAAGTCTTGGTACAACTTGGCGATTGGCCCGATGATGCTGATTCACCTTATGGTGAAGTACTAGAGGTACTGGGCAAACCTGGTGAACACAATACGGAGATACATTCCATTTTGGCGGAGTATGGATTGCCCTACGAGTTTCCGTACGAGGTAGAACAATTTGCAAAAACCTTGGATACCTCCATTAAAGAATCGGAGATTGCAAAACGAAGGGATATGCGAGATGTGCTCACCTTCACCATAGATCCAAAAGATGCCAAGGATTTTGATGATGCCCTTTCCTTTCAGCAATTGGAAAATGGCAATTATGAGATAGGAATTCACATAGCTGACGTATCGCATTATGTAGTTCCCGATACCATTTTGGAAGATGAGGCATTCAACAGGGCCACATCTGTTTATTTGGTGGATCGTGTGGTTCCCATGCTTCCAGAAGTGTTGTCCAACAATGCCTGCTCGCTACGACCCAATGAGGAAAAATATACGTTTTCTGCCATTTTTGAAATGGATGGGAAGGCCAAATTAATCAACCAGTGGTTTGGTAGAACTGCGATCAATTCCAACGAACGCTTTGCATATGAAGAAGCACAGCATATTATTGAAACGAAACAGGCCAACATTCCAAAAGACATTTCCATTCGAGGTGATGCCTATACGGTTTCTAATGAAATAAAGGATGCCATCCTCAAGTTTGATGAATTGGCAAAAATAATGCGAAGGGCACGGATGGATGCAGGGGCCATTTCTTTTGATAAGATTGAAGTGCGCTTTAATTTGGATGAGAATAATGAACCTGAAGGTGTTTACTTCAAAGAATCAAAAGATGCCAATAAACTTATAGAGGAGTTCATGCTATTGGCCAATCGTAAAGTCGCCGAATTTATCGGCAAACAAAAGAAAACCTTTGTTTACAGGGTACATGATGAACCTGATGAAGAGAAACTATTGGCTTTGAACGGTGTTATTTCACGTTTTGGGCATAGTATAAATCTTAGGGATAGAAAGAGCATCAACAGTTCGCTGAACCAACTTTTAGAAGATGTAAAAGGAAAGAAGGAACAGAACCTCGTGGATACCTTGGCCATACGCAGTATGAGCAAGGCCATTTATACCACGGAAAATATTGGGCACTACGGGTTGGGATTTGAATATTATACGCATTTTACCTCTCCAATTAGAAGATATCCGGATGTAATGGTACATCGTTTACTGCAGCATTATTTGGATGGTGGAAAACCACCCAAAGAGGCCCTTTATGAAGAAAAATGCAAACATTCTTCAGATATGGAACTATTGGCGGCCAATGCAGAAAGGGATTCCGTTAAATACATGCAGATCAAGTTTATGGAAGACCATAAGGATCAAGAGTTTTTGGGTGTAATTTCAGGAGTTACCGAATGGGGCATTTATGTGGAAATAATTCAGAATAAATGTGAGGGAATGGTTAGGATTCGTGATATAAAGGACGATTACTATGTTTTTGATGAACGCCAGTATGCCATAATTGGGGAGCGAAGAAAGAAGGTATACCAGTTGGGCGATGAAGTTTACGTAATGGTCAAGGATACCGATTTGGTAAAACGTCATTTGGACTTTTCGTTGATCGGTAAGAAAGAATGATACTATTTTGGAATAAAATTTGTTATTCTATTGAGAACCAAATTTTTATAGTATGAAAACCTACATAATCCTTTTGTTGAGTCTGTCGTTTCAGGTATTGATGGCTCAAGAGGAGTTTACCGTGGAGCTTCAAAAGTTTACAGAAGTAAAGGCTTTTGATGGTATTTCGGTACGTTTGATTAAATCCAAGGAAAACAAAGCGGTCATCAGCGGAGCTAACACCCATAAAGTAGCGGTTGTAAATAATGATGGTGTCTTAAAAATTAGAATGGAAGTGACCAAAATGTTCAGTGGATACCGAACGTATGTGGATTTATATCACACGGAAATCCTTAAGGTTATTGATGTGAATGAAGATGCCCGTATTTCGTCAGATGAAACCTATGTTCAGGATATTTTGGAATTGAAAGCGCAAGAAGGTGCCCTATTGGAAATCAATTGCCAAGTAGATCAGTTGTTGATCAAATCGGTTTCAGGGGGAGAGATTTTGGCGGCAGGATTTTCCAATAATCAAGATGTTATCATCAATACGGGTGGTACCTATAACGGACGAACATTTAAGACCAAATTTACCACCATTAGCGTGAATGCCGGTGGAAACGCTGAAATATACGCCACTGATTATGTAAAGGCTAATGTAAAGGCTGGTGGTGAAGTATTGGTCTACGGAGATCCAAAAAAAATGGATGAGAGTGCTGTATTTGGTGGAAAAATTAAAAGAGTGCAATAAGTGAGATGATCGATGATATACAGGCAGCCATACCGTTAGGATTTTTACTGAGCTTTATGATTGGGCCTGTTTTCTTTGTGCTATTGGAAACAAGTGCCACAAAAGGATTCAGGGCAGGGGTAAGCCTGAATATTGGAGTGATTTTAGCGGATATTGTTTTTTTGCTCATTGCCTATTTCAGTAGTTTTCAATTATTGGAAAACCTGAGCAACCAACCAGGACTCTTTGTTTTTGGGGGAATGATACTCTTGGTCTATGGCATTGTGCTCTTCGTGAAAAAGGATGGTAAAAAGGCAAGATTACGGGCAAAAAAGGGCACATACCTGACTTTAATGGTAAAAGGTTTTTTATTGAACTTCATCAATATAGGGGTGTTGGCTTTTTGGTTAGGCCTTCTCATTGTGGTAGGACCGAGTTTGGACAACCACCCTAACCGCATGATGGTTTTTTTTAGCACGGTATTGATTGTTTATTTCAGTACAGATTTGATAAAGATTCTATTGGCCAAACAACTAAAAAAGTATTTGACCAAGGAGCGAATTGTTCTTATTAAAAAAGGACTTGGAATTGTACTTATAATGTGTGGTATTGTATTGATTACCAAAGGATTTCTTCCAAAGGATGAGTTCAACATAAAAAGGGGAATACAACGAATAGAACACATGAACCCATAAAAAAACCCAACAGATTTGTTGGGTTGCAGAGGCATCGAGCGGATTCGAACCGCTGTACAAGCTTTTGCAGAGCTGTGCCTAGCCACTCGGCCACGATGCCATTTTGGAGTGCAAAGGTACTACTTTTTTTAGGTTACCCAAACGATTATTTGGGCCTTTTAAACTCTAAAAAAACGGTAACACTTTCCACATCACCCCCTATGGGTGGATTGATTTTTGAAACTTGAACAGCTACTTTGGTAACCTCAATTATTTCCCTGAAAATACGGTCTATGATTCGTTTTGCAACGTGTTCCAAAAGGTTGGAACGTATGGCCATTTCCTCTTTTACAATATTGTTTAAATGAACATAATCTACAGTTTCACTGAGTTTATCCGATGCCGCAGGAAGGGAAAGATCAGTAGAAATTTCCAAATCTACCCTATAATCACTCCCAATGAGCATTTCCTCTTTTAAACATCCGTGATTGGAATGTATCCTGATGTTGTTTACCCTAATTTTTCCCACACCATTGTATTAAGCAGCGCAAAAATAGGGTAAAACCAACAAAATCAATACATACATCTACAGTTGCTTATGCCTTGGAACAAATCCATACCAACAGTAACCACATGGGTTCCTGTACTGTATCCCAAAATTTCATTGGTGATGACTTGGTAGGAGTACCCAAAATAGAAGTTGTTTTTCTTCAATCCAGCGATGGGGGCAATGTATAACGGTTTACCCAATTGGTCGTTCAAGAAACGATAGGTGGCCCCGATGTAATAGTAATCTTCAAAATCGTGAAAACGGAATTTAGCGTTCAAATCGGTAACGGAGCGCCCATCACTTTCAAACCATTGAAAGAAAACAGAAGGCTCCAACTCCAATTTGCTGTTTTTGTTCTTGGAAATGCTATATCCGGTATAGACATAATAATTTCTTAGGGTATTTGGCTCAAAAACGGGATTGAACTGCTCCAAATTCTTGTTCAAAATGTTGGATGCGTTCAAACTGAAATAGAATTTGTTATAGCGATACAGAACTCCCAGATCAAAATTATGGTTGGTAGTAGCCTTGTCATCAGTAGGAAGCTGTCCGTTATTTTCCCTAAAGTTTTCTACATCAATTCTAAACTGGTTGAAGTTATAGGATATACCGAAAGATAAAAAGATATCATCATACCGGTCTATGGTCAAATGGTGGGCAAAGGAAACCCGCGCCCCCCTTTGTTTGGTTTCACCGTTACTATCATTATACAGTAGCATTCCCAACCCAGAACGATTCCCAATTCGGGCATCTGCGGCCAAAGTCTGGGTATCTGGGGCATCTTCTATCCCAACCCACTGCGTTAACCCATTTAAACGAACCTTTATGTGGTCCCCAATTCCGGCATAGGTTGGTGACATGATAAAGGGGTTATCAGCAATATATTGTGAAAGCTGGGGTATGGTCAACTCCTGCCCTTTGGCCATAAAGGCCAAGAGAAAAAATAAGACGGAGTAATATGCTCTTTTAAACATTGTGGTTCAGCAGGTTAAGCGTTATTGTCGATATAAGGTAAAGTGGCCTATGAACTCGCGATCGTCATTTTCGCCATTAAGACGTATCACGTACCAGTAATCTCCTGTTGGTA
Source organism: Allomuricauda sp. ANG21 (assembly GCF_040705235.1). NCBI lineage: Bacteria > Pseudomonadati > Bacteroidota > Flavobacteriia > Flavobacteriales > Flavobacteriaceae > Allomuricauda > Allomuricauda sp. ANG21. The sequence goes on from NZ_JBFCVT010000002.1 coordinate 390,173, forward strand.
ACGGTTTTCCATCGTATTCTCCATCCCAACCTTGGGTATCCCGAGTCATCTTTTCCACTACTCTACCATAACGATCATAAACGGTAATTAGTACATCTGGGAAGCCTTCCATGTTGTCTGGAATCCACATATCATTTAGGCCATCTCCATCTGGAGTAAAGAAGTTTGGCATTTCAATGTCAATGAACTCCATGAATATCTCTGCAGAAACTTCACAGCCATTCTGATCTATTACAGTTACGGTATATGTGTCTGTTCTATTGATGTAGAAAGTATTGTCCGTACCATTGTTACGATCATCAAAATAGAAGGTATACTCTTCCACCCCACCAGATGCAACAGCGGTGATCTGGTTGATGTTGTTGTTTTCAAGAACCAAGGTCAATGGCTCATATCCCTCTATATTGAAATCGTATGTAGCCATACAACCGTTTGCGTGTGCTATAGTGATGTAATGGTTACCAGGAGCCATGTTTCTAAAGTCTGAAGACAATTGCATATCCGCAGGATCGGTTGAATCCAACGCATACAACACATCAGCAGAAACGGTTGGGTCTTCAAAGACAATATCCAAGAAATTATCGGGAATATTTCCAGTACACTCATACATCGGTGTAACTGTTGCGCTCAGATTAACACCAGGTTCTATTTCCACAAAAACATTGGTCTCACAACCTAAGGCATCACGAACAAACACCACATGGGTTCCAGCGGCCAAATCTTGGAATACCGTTTGATTCGGCACAAAATCAGCATCCGCATTGGAGTTCAAGGCTGTCTCGTACGGAGCCGTACCACCGGTAATCTGCAATTCAAATGCACCATCAGCACTGTTAAAGCATACTTCGTGCATAATGTTGATGGCCTCAGCCTCCAAAGGTTCAGGTTGAAGTATCTCAAACTGGAAGGTCATGAAACAACCATTTCTATCTTGAGCGATTACATCGTAAATACCTGGAGCCAAATCCGTGAATGTATTTTCTGTATCAAACTGGTCAAGGTTAGGTGAAATGGCATAGAAAATCTCACCAGTTCCTCCAGAAACCTCAACGGTAATGGTACCATCGTCCATACCCGCACAGGTAACATTAGTTGAGCTTTGATTATCAACTTGCAATGGATCAGGGTCAATAATGAGAATCTCGTTCGACACTTCTTCACAATCCTGACTGGTGACACGTACAAAGTAGCTTCCGGCTGGGAGATTGTTGAAGGTACCATTGCTTCCTGGACCACTCAATAGATTGGTCAAGGCGGCATCACCAAAGAGTTCATATTGGTAATTGCCCAGACCTCCAGTAGCTTGGGCCCTAATACTTGCTGTAGACTCACCCATACAGTTGATAAATGCCGCCGAATCATCTATGTTGATGGTCAATGGCGGAACCATATCGATACTCACCTGATTAGAGATTTGCGAAGTACAACCTCCAGGAATGTCACGGACATAGTATTGGTAAATTCCAGCACCCACCGAAATGGTTGCGGTATTGCCTGTCATTGCTGTCCATGTGGTTTGATCTATACTGTATTCATATGAACCTGAACCACCAGCCGCTGTTAATCTGATTTCGGCTTGATTGAAACAGGTCAATGTACTCAATTGAACCAGAGATGCGGACACTCGATTGGGCTCTGAAATGGTAACAGGGAGTGTTTCCACATCGCAATTCCAACCATCGGTTACGGTGATGCTGTAGATTCCAGCACCTAAATTGTTGAAGGTATCAGAAGATTGTTCTCCAGAAGTAAATACAATTGTTGTTCCAGAGGCATCATAGATATTCAATTGATATTGATAAACCCCTTCCCCACCAGTTTCGTTTTCAGCCCAGATAGATGCAGTGGTATCTCCGTAACAGGTCAACATAGTAGTTGAAGCTGCTATATCAGCAGTGATAAATGCTGGTTGAACCAACGGTATGGGCGCATTGATAACACATCCATTGGTGTCCGTAACTTGTACATCAAATGCACCAGCGGATAGTCCACCGAACACATAACTGTTCACATTGTTAACGGTATACACTTGGGCAGTGGTTGTGTTGGTCAATACAACATCGTAAGGCGGATATCCACCTGTAGGAGACACCACTATTTCTCCTTGATCATTGGTACAGGTAACACTAGCTACTTGCTGAGGAGTTACGGCCAATGGTGCACTTGGTGAAACAATAGTGATTGTGTTGGAGTTCTCCACGCACAATGGATTAGCCGTTTCGGTAACGCGAACAAAGTAATTACCACCCACCAAGGCAGGGTCTGTGATGGACAATGGATTGGTTGTGGTATTTGCACTTCCGGTGATACCGGTTGTGGTACCGTTAGAACGGAACACCTCATAATCATAGGTTCCAGTGTATCCAGTTACATTGATTTCAAGGGTGCCAGCACCGCCAAAACACACTGCCGGAGCGGTAGCCGTGGCCACCACATCGATTAGGTCATATGGAGCTATGGTATACGGAGCTGTGTTTACGTAACAACCTGTTGCATTATCCGTTACCCTGAAGGTATATGTACCCGGGTTTGTCAATTCAAAAGTAGCTGTAGTATTGCCTAATATTGTTGGAGCTGATCCGTAAGGATTTCCAATAGGCAACAATTCAAAGGTATAGGTGTTGGCCACATCGCCATTATCTGAAACCGTCAACAACACTTCTTCAGGATTGGCACAACTAATGGCCACATTCTGGGTTACATTTACAGTAAACGCATTGATTGTAGGAATCATTACAGAAGCCGTTGTGGTACAACCATTGGCATCCCTAACATAGACCGTAATATTCTGGTCAACCCCAGTATCAATCACAGTAAATGTGTTGGAAGTCTGGAAGTTGGTATTGTTCAAACTGTATGCGTAATTCGTTGTACCGCCCACCGGTGTAACCGTAATTGTTGAGGTGCTCACGGAGTTGTTTGGATTACAAACAAAGTCCGTAGCTGTAGCTGTAGCTGTCAACACCGCAGGTTCTGTAACGGAGGCATCATAGAAATCCTCGCAGGCTCTTGAAGAAATTACACGAACTCGGTAATCTCCAGCAGGAAGGTTATCAAAGATGGCACTGCTTTGTGCAAAACGATATGGCGTAACCAAATCCGACATTTCATAAAGCTCATAGGTATAGACGGGATCTACCACAGTGGCAGGATCCAATACCACGGTCAAACTACCATCAGAACCACCAGAGCAGTTCACCGGGTCCATTATGACATCGTCAATTATGGGGATAACCCTATCGTCCAACTCTTGTGTAACGGTTACCGTACATGGCGTAGCCGTATCGTTATCCGTTATGGTAAAGGTGTATATACCAGGCTGTGTAAGTCCAGTGAACACGCCAGTTGCATTGGTAAGTGTTGTAACAGCGTCTGGGAAAAGAACGTCATAGGTTAAGTTGGATGAACCACCACTCACATTTACGGTGATTCTTCCTCCCGGATCTACGGTACAATCAATAGGTTTTACTACGGTAGTGGTCGCTACCATGGCATCCAAGAGTTCAACTGGCCCAATGGTAGTGGTACAAGTCCATTGATCAGCAATCAACACCTCGTAACTTCCAGCACCCAATCCAGTGAAAATAGGGCTGGTCTGAGGTGAACCAACATTAGACCCATTACGGATAAGCTGATAGGTATAGTTACTGCCTTGTCCTCCTGCAGTTCCAATGACTTCAATCTCTCCTTGAAGGTTGGTACAGTTATCCTGATTGATTTGTAAGGTTGCTGTGATTGGGGTTGGGTCAGCCAATACAATGTTGTTTTGTACCATTTGCTCGCATCCACTGGAATCCATCACCCAAGCCTCGTATGTACCAGGAGCTAGCGTACCAAAAGATGGGCTGGCCAAGTAGTCACCAGGCCCAGAAGGAGCCGAAGTGCCCACATAATAACTGTAACCTCCCCAGCCTCCGGCAACATTGATAATTTCAATGATACCATCGTTGCCAACACAGGTTATTGGAGTAACTTGAGTAGTTCCGCTGATTGCAGCAGCAGGTCCAGCAATGGTGAATGATTCTGCATATACACAAGCAGATCCCGGAGGGTTGTTGTCTGTAACCTCAATATAGTATGTTCCAGCTGCCAAGCCTGTAATGGTAAAGCTACCATCGGCATCAGAGCCAGTAGTGGTTACATCATCGGCTAAGTTGGCTGGGGTGTTGTTGATGTCGTAATATAAGGTGTAGCTGGTCGCACTGGCATAGGTTACACTTGAAGCGTCAACCAAGTTCAGTTCAACTTCACCATCGGTTGCACCAAAGCAGGTAATGTCAGTAGTGCTTACCACATTCAAATCCAATACCTCAGGATCGGCAACGGTATGTGATACGCCAATGATACACCCTGTTACGGTGTTTCTTACTTCAAAGTTATGTGTACCCACGCTCAATCCTGTGAAGCTGCCAGAAACTTGGAAGGAACCGGCAGGTAACAGTCTAAACTCGTAGTTTGCAGGGTCTGTAATTGAAGTGGTGATAGAACCGGTTGCGGTAATGGTAATATCTTCACCGGTAACGCAGGTAGCTACAGCATCAACAGCAACACTGGCTGATAACAATTGATCGAAAGGAGCAATGGTTTCTGTGGTTGTGCCGACACAGCCATTTTCATCATACACATTTATGGTGTAAACACCGCCTGCCATATCTGTTTCAATATAAACAGGGTTGTTACCGGTTTGCACAACCACCGGAGCTTCAACAGCTACCGTATTGGGGTCGTCCTCCTCGATAAATTCATAGATTACGTATGTACCACTTCCGCCGGTAATAGAGCCCGTGTCCACCGTAATAGTGGCATTGTTCCTATTGTTTCCAGAGGCACAACCAAACTCAACCACACTGGTATTTACGTTGGCGATTGGGTCGGGTTGGGTAATTACTTGTGTTTCAGTTGCAGTACAACCGTTTGCAGCGGTTATCTCAATGGTATAGGTAATTCCAGCAGCGGTTCCTTCCAACCCAGTGAATGTAGCCGTAGTGGCGTTGCTCGTGGTTGGGGCAATTGGGAACAAAGCAGAACTACCCGGACCAGAAATGATCTCAAACGTATATGGGCCAGTTCCATTATCTACGGCAGCCACCGAAATGGTACCGTCTGCATCTCCATTACAGGTAACTTCATCAAAAGAAGTAATGTTGAAGGAAGGTAAAATGGCAGGGGGAACTGACACATTAAATACCCTTGAACATTCTGGAGAATCGGTGTTATTATCATAAATGGTTATGGTGTAATCCTCAACTGTTGTTGTGCTGAACACAAAAGGATCACTTGGTAAGGCGGTTCTACCCACCACTACACCTGAACCATCTGAAATTTCATAATCATAGCTTCCAGCAAATCCTAGAATGTCACCAGAACCTTGAAGTACATCAATGGTAATTTCGGCATCTGGACTAACGGAACAATCTAACAACTTGGTCAATGATGCACTGGCTTGAAGCAGTGGGTACACCGTAACATTACTGGTGGCAATACATCCGTTGCTGTCCAAAATGGAAACATTATACGTTCCGGGAGCAATATTGTTGAAAATACCGCTATTGTCTTCGTAGGTGGTACCACCATCCAAAGAATAGAAGATTTGTGGGGCCACACTGGTTGCAGAAATGGTCACTGTAGCAGGTGACGTACAGTTATCCACTGTAATATTATCTATGGTTGGGTTTGGAGTCAAATCCAAAATTACATCGCCCAATGGAGTAGCACAACCATATTGATCCTGCATGGAAACAGAATAGGTTCCTGCTGGAGAATTGGCGGGAATCTCAATAGGGTTATCCGATGTGGCCACAATGGTTGTGAAAGGAGCAGGTCCAGTTACGGTGTAGGTATAGATTCCACCGCCACCAAGAGGGTTTTGCACCTCAATAAGTCCAGGTGTATCACAACTGATGTCTTGTAGCACATTCGGTGTTCCAGTTAATGGGTCAAGCTCTATGAGCAGCTCATTTTCTGTTGCCCCAACACAGCTATCAACCCCACCTCCGTCTACTTCAACTACTTCAATGTAATAGTTTCCAGCGGGAAGATTGTTGATGGTTATGTCTTGAGGAGAACTGAAAGGAACGTTTCCACCGCTATTGGCAACTGACACGGGTGAACCCGAAGACATATCATATAACGCCCACCTGAAATCCGGACCTGTTGGCGCTTGATTATCGGTTACCGTATAGGTGATACTTCCGTTGTTTGCACCATCACAGCTTGGAGTTATACTTGAAGTGATTTCCAAAGGAACTGTGATGAGGTCATTGACGTTTACATTACTTTGTCGTACACATCCCGCAGCATCCCTCACATAGAAAACATAGGTTCTACCAGGTACAAGCCCTGTGAATACATAAGGTGTAAATTCGTCCTGGGCAGGTATGGTCCAAGGGTTGGTTGGTGTAATTGGGTCAAAGTTGGCCGGGTCGTCCGAATACGTATAATTATAGTCAGGAGTTCCTTCGGAACCTTGTACAGTCACCTGAAGCTCATTACAGTTTACGACAATAGCAGAGATGGAAATATCCAAATCATCCAATGGGTATGGTATGATGAATGGAGGTAAATCTGTTTGACAGATGGTGTTGTTTGACCCATCTACAGTTCTCATGGAAGGATAAACTGTTTGACCAGAAACATATCCAGTAAATTGGTCTGATGTACCGGGTACAGCGTTGTCGCCAATCCATGTAGCACCACCATCATCACTAAATTGAATGGTTCCCAAAGTGGTTGGATATCCAGAGAAGCCAAAACCAAAATCACTCGTCAAGCCAGTACATGTTGCCGGTGTAATCCCTGTTACAACGCCCGTAAGCTCATCTGGGTTATTGATGGTTTGTGTATCGGTAATGGTACAACCCGTTGCATCGGTTACATTAATGGTGTAATCCCCTGGCATTAAGTTGTAATACGTTCTACTTGAAGCTAGCACATTGGTATTGGTCTGGTTAGACGCACCTCCGTTATCCACATCAACAATTTGTATGATATATGGACTAATTCCTGAAGTAATGTTAACCAAAATGGAACCTGTTCCATCATGACACTCAGGATCCGTTGGGGTAACTGTCATGGTCAATGGAGTGGCTGGGTTCACAGTCACAGTTTCCATAAACTCACAGAAAGGAACTGTGGCCGAGTTGTCGCGAACATACACATCATAAACACCTTCATTACCCGCGGTAACAGGGAACACATTGGTGGTGGAGAAAAGTCCGGTTGGGTCACCGCCATTCAAAACAAAGGCATATTCCAAGTTGGGAACACCTCCTGATGCATTAACAGTGATACTTCCATCCGCACAAGTACTGATGTCAACAACATCCACAGAAGCTTCCAAAGCGTCTTCAATGGTTATATTTTGAAGGGTGCCCACACATCCAAAACCATCCCTAACGTTAATGGTATAGTTTCCAGCCGCTAGCCCAGCAAAGGTATGTGTTGTGGACGCTGCAGGACTTGGAGTGATCCAAGGGCCACCATTCAGGCTAAATTGATAATTTCCATTACCATCCGTAACATCCACTTGTATGGTTCCGTCGTTATTTCCGCTGTAGCAGGCAGTTTCAGTAGTTGTAAAAGTGATATCCGCAGGAGGCACTACGGTTATTGAAGCATCGGTTGGGTCTTCACAAAGGTTGGTATCCCTGACCCTAACAATATAATCTCCCGCAGCCAATCCAGAGAAAATAGGGGAAGACTGATAGGCCACTAAAACACCTCCAACGTTGTCCTCCAATTGGTATTGATAGGATGGTGTTCCTCCTGTTGCAGAAGCAGTAATAGTTGCTCCACCATTGGTACACGTCATTACACTGGTAACCGAAGCAGAAGTTACCAATGGATTGGGTTCCGTTAAAGTTTGATTTAAGGTTGTGCTGCAAGCAGGATCTCTAAGGTCTGTAATGACGATGGTATGAGCTCCCGCAGCCAAACCGTTTATGGTTATTGGACTGGCAAATTGGGCAGCAGAAACCGCACCACCATCTACTTGGTAAGTAAATCCAGTTCCTGGCTCAAAGTTTTCGGCCTCAAAAGTAATGGAACCATCTGCGGCACTGTTACAAGTAAGGTTTGAAAAGGCTGTTATTCCAGCATCAAAAGCATGCCCGTCCTCCACGTTTACGTTAACAGTCAATGTTCCAGAACACACTTCGGGAGTTTGGAAAGCTTCAATATCATCGATGGCTATATCGTTACCTCCAGTAACCGCAGAATTGGTTCGGATTACAATATCCAAATTGCTGTTGGCACCGGGATTTAGGGTTACACTGTAGTTCTGCCAATCGTTGGCACCGTTGTTTTTAGGGACTTGGCCCGTAGTTGTACTGGCAATTACAGTTCCAACACCATCTACCAATTGAATATCGATGTCTGGGTCAGCACCTCCAGTTCCGTTGCGCAATAAGTTGAAAGCCCACAATGAAATGGTAATATCACGGTTTGGAATTACCTCTATATCTCTTTTGGCATAGATGATTCCGTTTGGTCCTACAGCACCACCAACATTCATGGCCAAGAATCTACCGTTGGCCATCCCCGAGTGGTCATTTGGACTTAACCAGGTTCCGTAGGGGTTAACAATAAGTTGAGTTACCGAATATTCCCCATCTTGAATATGGGTGTCCGTGCCAAAACCACAAAGACTTGCACTACCATCTTGGGGTTCGTAGCAATAGGCAGGGTCAACTTCCGGAATACTGGTGTTTGGCCCTGTTCCAAAAGTTTCCAATAACAGCACACTTGGGCTTGGTGCTGAATTACTGGTATAGTTTACGGTTACGGTGTGGCTTCCAACTGTAACGTTGTTGAATACGTTTGAATCTGCAGGGGTGTTTGGAGTTCCATCCAGCTCGTAGGTATAATCAAAATCTGCACTATCTGGAGTAAGTGTCACAGTACCTTCGCCATCACATTCGTAGTCAATGGAAGGGGTTACATTTGGTGGCGTTGGCTCTGGATCTATGGTTACCGTCATAGGGTAGGTACACAGATTGGCATCCCTAATATACACGGTATGGGTTCCCGGTAACAAATAGCCGATAGAGCTTGCACCATAGCTGGTTCCACCATTAAAACTGTACTCGTAAGGAGCAGTTCCACCAATGGCATTGGTGATTCTAACTTCGGCACCCAACCCTGGATTACACTCTGCCAATTGCGTAACAGCGGCAGATGCGGAAAGGGTCAAGGGTTCGGTAATGGTATAAATTTGATTAACGATACAGTTATTGGCATCCCTAACCCTGATGTTGTAACTGCCCGCTGCTTGGTTTACAAAGGTGTTTGAAGCTTGGAAAGTCGCCCCATTGTTGATACTGTATTGATAAGGTGCTTCACCCCCTGAAGCGGTGATGGTAATGGTGGCCTGAGCCTCACCACTACACAAGATTCCTGAATCGGACACAGAAATGGCTAAAGGAGGGTCTTGGGCTATTGTAATGTCGTAAGAGGCTTCACAATATCCGGCATTACCATTGTTATCACGGACATATACGTCATAATCTCCAGCACCGGTTACCGTAACCGGGTTGGTGATAGAGAAATCCCCAGCATTTGGGGTAACGCCATCAGCAACTACGGCATAGACATAACTTCCATCACCACCGGCAGCGGTAATGTTTATATCGGTGTCAGTGGTACATGCGGTAATGTTTGGAGCGGAAGCAACAACACTCAACTCTGGGTCAATAGTGATTGAAGCTGTGTCCGTACAGGTATTTCCATCCCTAACTTGGATGGTGTACGAGCCAGGTCCCAACCCAGTGAATACGTTATTTATACCAAAAGGACCACTATTAAGGCTGTATTCATAATTACCATCACCACCAGAGGTAACGTTGGCAGTCAAGGTAAGGCCTACGGCATCATCATAGCAAGTGTCATTGGGTACAATGGCCAAAACAGGAGGTACGGCATCTATGATGTCAAATGTGTCTGTAAAAACACAACCATTGGCATCAGTAACAGTATAGGTATAGGTTCCAGCTATGGTCAAGTTGTTGAATAGACCATTGGCTTGCGGGCCAAAAGTTGCTGGCCCAGCAGTAATTTCATATGTGTTACTACCCCATCCACCGGAAGCAGTAATGGTCACCGACCCTGGTGAAGGACAGGTTGGCTGTGTAACCGATTCACTGGCTGTTAAAGCCGAAGGAGGTGCGTTGATGGTTACATTCGCTGAATCGGTACAGTTGGTAAAGTTGTCGGTAACTGTTATGGTGTAGGTTCCTGCAGCCAATCCGTTCAATGAGATTGTATTATTGGTCTCAGCAGTTCCTGAAAAAGTGGCAGGACCCGTTACGGAGTAATCATAATCGGTGTTGAAGTTGCTTACAGTGTATAGCAATTCACCGTCGGAATCACCAAGGCAGGTAATGTTGCTTACCAGTTGCCCCACTACGGCAATTTCCGTAACAGGATCTATGGTGAAAGATTCATCATAGGTACACCCTTTATCGTCGGTTACCCTAAAAATGTATGTGTCGGGGGCCAATCCATCAAAATCTGCTGAACCACCAGAAGTTGAGGTGGCAGCAATAGCAGATGGCGCAATGATTTCAAAAACAAAAGGAGTGTCTCCGTCCACAACAGATACAGTAACATCCGATGTAAATGATGGACAGCTTGGATTTGTGGCCGTAAAGGTTAAATCCGTTGGTGGGTTCAAAGGGTCTATGGTAATAGTATTGGTCACAACAGTACACCCGTTGGCATCCCTAACCGTTATGGCATACGTACCGTCAGTTAAATTTGAGAAAGTAGGGCTGGGTACAAAGTTAACCCCATCAATACTGTATTCATACGGAGCAACACCTCCAGCAGCATTTTGTGCTTCAATAATGGCATCTTGCAAACACGTATACTCTTGCACCACAACAGGGTCTGGGTCAACGGTCAATGCCGTTGGCCCACTGATGGTAAAAGTTTCAAAAGTATCGCAAGAAACAGCACCTTGGGTTTGGGTTATGGTCAATGAATAGTTTCCTTGGGGCAGCCCGGTAAAAGTACCCGACGCGTTTGTTGCCGTAGAAGTATCCGGATAGGTCAGTGTATAGGAAAGGCTGTAACCATATGAATTGGTAACATTTACAGCAAAGGAGCCATTGCCAAGTCCGAAACATGTTTCATCTGATAAGGAGGTAGTGTAGTCAATGGCAGGGGCCACAACAATGGAAACACTATTGGTGAATGCGGGACAGTTATTGCCATCCAAAACAACAAACTCATAATCTCCTTCTTCCCCATTGGTAAAAGTGAACCCTCCATTGGTTTGGAAAGCACCTCCTGGGATATCGCTAATATCGGTATAAAGATCAGTGCCGTTATAGCTCCAGATGGCATAGAAATAGTTTGGGTTTGGGAACCCACCTGTTGCGGTCACCATTATGGTTCCGTCGGTACAGTCAATGTTTTTTGTAGTGATGGCCGTGGCCGCTAAATCCGTTATGTCGTTGATGGTTACCTGTTCTGTATAATCACAACCATCATCAGTTGTTACAGAAACGTCGTATACGCCATCGCTCAAGTTTTCAAAGGTATAGTTGTTGTCAGATGAAGGACCATAGGTATCCACCACGGTTCCGCCTTGGGAAATTTCATAATAGTATTGTGCCTCTACATTGAGTACGGAAATGGAAATTTCGCCAAGACCGTTGCAATCGGTATCCTTGGTGTCTACATCCACCTGAAAGTTCCTATCCAAGATACCAATGTTGTCCAAGACAAAGACACAACCATCAGTAACACCAATTTGTCTCATTTCAACGGTATAGGCTCCGTTAGTATCAATGGTAAAACTGGGGTTGGGGTTATACGCCTCTATAACATTACCCGTAGATTGATCTATAAGTCTGTACTCGTAATTGGCAGGCATATTGGTCACGGTGATGTTTCCGTCCGTGTCACAAATAATATCTTCCGAAGTATATTGAGGATTCAATGGGTTTTTGTAGATGTTGAAATAAAATCTACTGAAACATCCATTTTGATAGTTGATAACTAATCGATATTGACCAGAATCTGATGCTAAAAAGTCGTTCCCGGTATCCACTGTATTCCAGGTACAACCGCTATTGGTATTGGCACAGTCTTGTGTTGCTGCGGCACAACTGGCCTCATCTAGTTGCTCCCAAACAATGCTTTGGGCATCAGGAATGTTCACTTGGATCAATTCTGTATCGTTGAGGCCGCACAAAAAGATTTCGGGCAGCTCGCTACCATCATTGGGGCAAACCACAATTTCTCCATCAATAGTGTTTGAAGTATCATTGATCAAAGCCGTAATAGGGTTGGATTGCACGCTTCCAAACAGTTCTACGGTAATGATTTCCATAAAATCCTTACAAGGGTCGGCCACTTGCTTGTCCACCAAATAAGTTCCCACTTCGGTAACCAATATGGTACTAGGATCATTATCGGCATCAGCATCGGTAATAACGGTATCCGTTCCCAAATCTATTTGGTTATTGCCGTTTTCATCCCTATACCAGGTATAGCTGTCAAAATTATCACCGGCATCCAAGAGCACATCGGTACCACAGAGTTGAACGGTTCTGCTAAAATTACAAGCACTAAGGTCGTCTAACAAGAAGTTGGTCGCTCCCGGTGTTGCAAAACCACAACCATCAAATTCAGAAACACTGGGGTCGTCTGTTATTTGGGCATTATTGATAGCTCCACTATAGGTGGAATAGGCTAAATTTTGGATAATATCGGTACAGGCGTCAATAAAATCAAAACAGTTTTCTGCTACTTGTACCCGCATACGGATGGTGGCCACTGGGTCACCTTCCTCTACTAAGCTGTCTGGTATATTGAACAAAATGGTCCGTGTGGCTGGATCGTAGGAATAGGTTACTCCTGCGGGCATGGAGATACTTCCTTCATCGAGAGTGACATTTATGGGCAGTACGTCTCTAATGGTATAATCAACAGCGTCATCGTTTCCAATGTTTTCAAAGGAAAGCACATAGTCCAAAAATTGGCCTAGGTTTACACCCTGTCCTGTAATGTCGTTTCCACCAATATCTTCAACGGTTTTGGTAAGAGCCATGTTGGGCTCTATAATCTCTACATCCAAAGAAGTAAAGAAAATGTCATATTTATCCTGTGTGGAGGACGCCCTTAATGTGGCTCCGGTCTCGCTGTTTGGGATAACACTTTGGCTTGGGTTTGGAATGGTGAATAAATCTACGTCCCATCCCAAGGTATTTACACTGTTGGGGTTCCGTGTGGTAATAATATTGTCCTCAATGGTAATGTTACTGTTGAAAAAGTTGTTGGTAGGGTTAACCGTGTTTCCAAGGGTTGTAAAAGAAGCGTTGCTATCAGCACGAATGGCCAATCTGTCCCCAGAAATTCTATTGTCCCCTTCCAAGGTGGCCACACCCAATTTGGCACGTACTGGGAAAGGCGCTGGCAAAGTAGTAAAGCCACTAAACGGAATATCTACAGTTTCTCCCGACTTTACACCGGCGTATCCATCAAATGTAGTGATGAATTTTCCCGGAAGTGTTGGGTTTTCATAGACCACAACCAGAGTCCACCCCCCAGAAACACCACCTTGTACGCTACTGCCTGAGCTGGCCCTAACATTGGCCACAAAATATTCTCCATCCGGACTTGCCAATCCGGTTAGTATGGAGGTTACATCTTTGTAACAGGCGTACGGTGCATAGTTTCCAAAATCTGAATCACCGTCACCATCAAATAGAATTTCGTCTGCAGTAAGATCTACATAGGAGGCTCCGGGTACTTGAAACTTGACTTGGTTAAAATCAGTACTTCTGTTAGAATCACTATACACAGCAGACCAATATAGTCCGGCATAACGAATCAAGGAACAGTCAGTATCCGGTATGGACAAAGTAGCACTACTGGAACTGAAAGTGGTGGGGTCACTATCAATATCTATGTATTGCATGTTCAAGTTATCGTTATAAGACGAACTTGAACCCGTTGTGTTATAGGGGTCTTCGGGATCACTTCCTGAAGAATCCCGGTTTACTATATTATTGGCGATGAACGTAAGATCTCCCCTAAGTTCATTTTCATAGCGGACATCAAAAGTGTTCTTAACCTGAGAGCTACCCACCCAAGAGGTGAGTGCCATCCCAAAGAACAGCAATATTTTAAGTAAATGTTTGGCCATGGTTAGCTATTGTAGTTTGGTTTTACTCGTAGAATCCACATTTCGTCATCATACGAGGCATTTAGTTTGGAGTAGTATGAGGTTAGGGCATTGCTCCAGGTTTCATGTTTTTTGAGGTATACATATCTGTAATTGTCCTCTGGATTTATGAAATAACTGGCATTGAGCCCCTTTGCGTTCAATTCTTTTACAAAGCGGTTGGCGCTTGATGAGTTATCAAAAACATTGGCAATGATGTAATAACCAGAGCCTACGCCACCTATCCTGTAGTTGCTGTAGGATGCTTTTGATTTGCCGAGCTTGGTTTTGGCCACATTCTTGTGCAGCACAGTATCATCATATTTTGAATCTTGCGTGTCCGCCATTGAGCTGAATCCACCAAAACCAGAGTTTCCATCATTAACATTCATTACCCAAGCATCTCCTTGATAGGCTCCGTTCAAATTGGTATGATAGGCGTTCAAAGCCTCTTTTTTCTCCTTATAGCCTTCCAAATACACGTAATTGAGGCCATTTTTTGGATTGGTAAAGTACCCCGCTTCAATACCTTCTGATTGCAATTTTTCTACAAAGGCCGTTGCATTATCCTCGTTCTTGAAAACATTGGCAATCAAATAATGCCCGCTTTCCACATTTGGAATGGCATGGGATTTAAAATGGGTTTTGGTTGCTTTTTTGGCTCTGTAGGTCTTGTCTTTTTTAACTTCTGAGGTGCTAGCCATTCTAGAGTTGGCACCATTGTCATTTAGTCGGATGACTTTTTTGGCGGCAGTTGTGTTGGAAAGACCATGATTGGACAGGGGTTGGTTCTTTGTTGATACTAGATCGGCACTGTCCGCATTGGCAAAATATACTTCTTTGGCTTTTTCCTCTAGCTGAGGATTTTCACCACGGGTTTCACGACGCACCATTTTCATCACGGTTTCAAACCTTTTTTCAAGGTCTTGTCGCCTGTTGGTTTCAATGGAGTCTTGGCGCATTAAAAGCTCATCCAAGATGGCATCGTTTTCGGCCAATTTTTCTTTGAGCTGGGCAATTTCCAGGTCTTTGTCCGTAATGTTGAGGCTGTCTTGGGGCACGTTTTCGTTTTCAACAAGCTCCTCCCCTTCTTTTTCAAGCATTACGCGGTCTTCGGTAAGGTTTGGAGTGAAGGAATAGGCCAAGGAAATTTCGTGACTAACGCCAAAATTTTCAAAGTTGTTGGTCAAACCCTTTTCAACGGTATACCCAAGGGATAGGTTTTTGTTCAGATTGAACCCCAATCCCGCAGATGCTCCATAGAAATCATCGTATCCAGCTTGAATCCAGCCTAGTTTTGGCAAATCCAAGATGAGGTTTCCGCCCAACACGAGATTTTCATCACCTACTTTTCGAACACGCGCCAAAGGCATTAGCCGTGCTTGTTCCATAATCCCTGCTCCGTTTTCAAACTGATAGGTATATTGTAGGTGACCGGAATAGGTTTTCTCAGCAAAATCAGTTACGGATTCACTGTTTTTCAGATTGTAATCAAATAAGTTTTCGGCGAAACCACCAACATCAAACTTCCCAATGGAAAGGTTGAAACCAGGTTGAAAACTTACCAAGGAGCTACTTTCCAGCGTATTCAAGAATGGATCATCTTCAACCGCATTGGCCCTGTCTTGATTAAAGGCACTTTGATAATAGGAAAAGTTGGCTCCAAAAGTAAAGGAGGTCTCTTCACCCAACCGCACGCCATAAGCGTAGTTGGCGTGAACACCAAAGTTGTTGAAAAGACCTTCGCGATTGGTAAACAATGATAAACCGACACCACTTCGATCACTTACCCTACCACTATAACTCAAGAAATATACCTGATTATTGTCATCAAAAGAAACCGATTGGTTTCTGTGAAACAAGTTGATATAGGACTTGTCTTCACGAACCGTTGAAAAGGTTGGGTTCAATAAAAACCTATTGAACTTCAACAGGTTCTGTGAAGGAATGTTATAGGGTACAAAGGGATCCTCCTCTTGTCCGTGAACTAGGTTCGCGGAGAAAAAAAGTAGCAAGAAGGATGTAAGTAATAGTATCGGTTTTTTGGTCTGCATCGCTATTTTATAACAGTTATGGTGCCCTGCTTCAGGGCTTTTCCACCCCGTGTGATCTTGTAATAGAAGATCATGCTGGGCTTGTTAAATGCCATTGTGGATTGTGGCCAGTTGTTTTCATATGCCGTTTGACTGAACACTTGTTCACCTCTTTCATTGAAAATGGTTACTAGTACATTCTGGTCTCTGGAATAGGTGTTTGGCAGAATCCACAGGTCGTTTATTCCGTCGCCATTGGCAGTGATTACGTTTGGAATCGCGAACATGTCACGGTAGACAACAGTGATAACGCGACTAACCGTACAGCTGCCAAAGCTGGCCACAAGCAAGTATTCACCTTCCTCTTGGAAGCCATATGAATCTTGGGTGGCAATTAAATTGTTGTTGGCATCGAACCACTCATAGGAATCGGCGCCACTGGCGGTAATGGTTCCCGTTTCACCTTCTATTATAATAAGGTCTTCGGGTTTGTCCAGTACAAGCAAGGATTCGTCGAAAGCCCGTATGGCAACCTCGTTGGAGATTATTGGGCAGTCGTTGGTTCGTATAATTAATTGGTATGTACCAATTTCGTTAGCAGTGAAACTTTCTGATGAGGTATCAACAACTTGACCATCTTTCAACCACTCAAAAGTTTGATCCGTTAAGCTTTGAGAACTTGTAAGAACAATGGCTTCACCACCTTCACATAGTATTGTGCCGTTGGCAGAAATGTTCAAGTTTTGGTTTGCTGAAAGCTTTACGTTTATGGTGTTGGATGTTGCATTAAAACCATCCAAGGTACCATCCAGCTTGTATGCTCCATTGTCTTCTTGATTGGAGACTGTGATGGTTTTAGAGGTTTCACCGCTAATAGTGGCACCATCAAGCTTCCATTGGTAGACAAATGATGATTCTAACTCAGCAGTCACATCAGTTTTGGCACCAGTATCGCTAACGGCCTTAACTGCAGCTAGACTGATCGTGGCATCGGTGTTTTCACAATCAGTGTATGCGCCAATAAACTCAATCTCCAATTCAAAGGAATCAGGTGAAACAATGGTTGTTATTTCTGAGGTTTTTGGCCCAGCTGAGCAACTGCCGCCATTGTCAGTAACTTCGGCGTAGTATTCACCTACTGTATTCACAACCAATGAGCTGTTGGTGGCATCGGCAATTGGAGCACCATCTTTGTACCATTGATAGGTCGGTGAGTCAGCGGTTGTGCTAACGGACAGTGTTTTGCTTTGAGAAGGTAATAGAACAATATTTTCTTCATTCTGTCTGGATACTTCAAATGAACCAGCGCTTCTTAAGGCTACTTTCGATGATCGCTCGGTGCAGGCTGAAGGACCACTAATTTCAACCTCGTAATCACCTTCAAACCCGGAAATGCCGGTATTTACAGCAAAGGTGGAACCCTCTAAAGTTGGACCACTAATTACGTCGCCATCTTTTAACCATGTATAGGTAAGACCCATGCCGGAAATGCTTGCCTCTAGTGTGTAGGGGTCGCCCGGACAGAGCTCCACATTACTATCACCATTAATGGCAATGCCCAAACTGCTACCATTGCTTATTTCAATGGTATTTGAGAGCGTGTTGGCCGAACCAGAGCAAATGGAACCATAATCCAATTCCACGTAATACATTCCTGGTGTTGAAACCGTTATGTTTTCCGTTTTTTGGGCAAGGAGTGTACCGCTTCTGTACCAATTATAGAGATAAGTTCCTGCATTGGGGATGTTGTGCGGCTTTAGAGTCACCGAACCGCCACCACATATTTGTATCAATCCACCAGCGGGGATAGTTCCACTACCATTCTCACTTATAAGCAGAGGAGAATTGTAATCAATATAGTACATAGGATATGCATCGGAAGCCGGGCTTGTTTTGGCCGGACTTGTACTTCGAACCCTGAATTTGTAGCCTTCGCCGCGGATATCATCGGGCAGGGCAAATTCAAACTCAAAGTCGAAAACCGTGTTTTTATCTGCGACACGGGCCAATTCCCTTGGGGAACCAAAGTTTCCATAGGAATCAGAAAGCTCTAAAATGAATTCATTGTTGGAATCCACCAAGGGTGGGCTCCAAGTGAAGTTCACAAAATATTCGTTGAAACTGGCGGAAGCACATGCTGCGGTCCAAGCCGAATTACCGGCCAAGTTGGGGTTGTCTGCAGCTATGGGCTTATTGAGCACTTGGGCCGTTAATGAGGTGTTGCCCAGAAGCATCATGGCCATAGCCAGAACGAGAATGCCATACGTTGAACTACTTTTTTTCATCAGCGTTAGTTTTAAGAGGTTGTGGGCAATAATTGCCCGTTAGTTTGTGCCCCTTAATTTCTTTAGTTCATTGCGGCGTTGTTCTGACGCCACGTATTCATATAGCATTCCAATAACAAATATGATTTTAATTTCGTCGAAAGGAAAGATATTGTTGTAGGTGGCACCAAAAGTGTTGTGAAATGGCTTACTTTGTATACACCAATGGCTGAATAATAGCTATGAACACTGGATTTTACTACATTTGCGCTTCAAAATTTGGATATGGCGGAAGAAGCTAAATCATTGAACTTTATAGAGCATATCATTGAAGATGATTTGCGAAACGGGTATGCAACGAACGAATTGCGTTTTCGGTTCCCCCCGGAACCCAATGGATATCTTCATATTGGCCACGCCAGCTCCATTTGCTTGAACTTTGGTTTGGGATTGCGGTATAATGCCCCGGTCAATCTTAGATTTGATGATACCAACCCTGCGAAAGAGGAGAAAGAGTATGTGGATGCCATTAAAAACGATGTGTCCTGGCTTGGGTATGAGTGGGATACAGAATGTTATGCATCGGATTACTTTCAGCAGTTGTACGATTGGGCTGTGAACCTCATTAAAAACGGAAAGGCGTATGTAGATAGCCAAACTTCTGAAGAAATAGCGAATCAAAAGGGAACGCCTACTGAGCCGGGCACAGAAAGCCCATATCGGAGCCGTTCTGTTGAGGAAAATTTGCAGCTTTTCGAGGGAATGAAGAACGGGGAATTTAAAGAGGGCGCCCATGTCCTTCGTGCCAAGATTAACATGGCCTCACCCAATATGTTGATGCGCGACCCTGTGATGTATCGAATCCTTCACAAGGCACACCACAGAACCAATACCGATTGGTGTATTTATCCAATGTATGATTGGACCCATGGAGAGAGTGATTATATTGAACAGGTCTCCCACTCTTTATGTACACTGGAGTTTTTACCGCATCGTGAACTTTATGATTGGTTTTTAGACCAATTGGTATCAAAGGATAAACTTAGACCAAAGCAACGCGAATTTGCCCGAAGAAACCTGAGTCACACTGTGGTGAGCAAACGGAAGCTGTTACAATTGGTGGAAAAAGGTGTTGTTGAAGGATGGGATGACCCCAGAATGCCCACCATTTCTGGTTTGCGCAGAAGAGGTTATACTCCGGAGTCCATCAAGAATTTTGCGGACACCATCGGTATCGCCAAACGTGAAAATGTGGTAGATGTTTCCTTGTTGGAATTTCATGTGCGGGAGCACTTAAATAAGATTGCACCACGTGTTATGGCGGTTCTTAACCCCTTAAAGTTGGTGATTACCAATTACGAAGAAGGAAAAGAGGAATGGTTGGAAGCAGAGAATAACCCCGAGGATGAGTCTGCCGGTAGTAGAAAAGTTCCTTTTTCACGCGAGCTATATATTGAACAAGAGGACTTTAGAGAGGAGGCTAATCGCAAGTTCTTCCGATTGAAACTGGGGGGGGAAGTGCGCTTGAAGAATGGCTACATTATAAAGGCTGAGAGTTGTACTAAGGATTCGGATGGAAATGTGGTTGAAGTACAATGTACCTATGACCCAAAAAGTAGGAGTGGTTCTGGAACAGAAGAAAGTTTGCGAAAGGTAAAAGGTACTTTGCACTGGGTTTCCATTCCTCATGCCATTACGGCCGAAGTACGATTGTATGATCGCCTTTTTAATGACCCAACCCCAGATGGACATAAGGATAAAGATTTCATGGATTTCATCAATCCAGATTCCTTGGAAAAAGTTACAGGATATTTGGAACCAAGTTTAAAAGATGCAGAAATTGGAGACCAAGTTCAATTTCAACGATTGGGTTATTTTAATGTGGACAAAAGTTCTACTCCTGACCATCTCATTTTTAATAGAACGGTTACGTTGAGGGACACCTGGGCCAAATTGGAGCAAAAAAACTAGCATAAGTTTTTCTTATTAATAATAAGGCGTGCCATTTGGTTTTCTTATTAAAAAAGCCTCATTTTAAAGCGTTTTAATGAGCTTTCGGGAAATGGCAATCCGTTCCCAAGCATGTTTTAGCGATCTTTCAATATAGCGCATGTATTGAAGAAATTTGCTTCAAAGAAATCATTAGGAACATCTATAGTTTTTTAAGTAAGAAATATCTGTATTAAACTACAATGGGAGCCTATTGGCTCCCATTTTTTAGTGTGGTGTCATATTGAGCCTACCTTTGTCGGCAGACTCGAACTGACATTGTTTATTCCTCTTTCTTTTTGTTGTGTTGTTTCATGGCCTCACCAATTTGATTGCTTGCGGTAAACGAGGCCACCATATTGTTCAACATATCGCTTCCGGCTTGGGGTGAATTGGGCAACAATATTAAATTGGTATTGGTTTCTTCACCAATGGCCTGAAGTGTATCGTAATGTTGGGTCACAACAATCAAAGCAGATGCTTCCTGAGAATTTATGCCAACCTTGTTCAGCACCTCGACGGATTCTTCCAGACCTCGGGCAATTTCTCTACGCTGATCGGCAATACCTTGACCTTGGAGTCTTTTGCTCTCCGCTTCGGCCTTGGCTTTTTCCACAATCAGGATTCGGGCGGCATCCCCTTCAAATTGGGCGGCAATCTTTTCACGCTCCGATGCATTGATGCGATTCATGGCCGCTTTTACCTGTGGATCAGGATCAATGTCAGTAACCAGGGTTTTTATGATGTCATAGCCATATTCCAACATGGCATCTTGCAATTCTGATTTTACGGCAATAGCGATATCGTCTTTTTTAACAAAGACATCATCCAATTTCATTTTGGGAACTTCGGCACGCACCACATCAAAAACATAGGAGGTAATTTGGTCATGGGGATATTCCAATTTATAAAATGCTTCGTAAACTTTCGATTGGATGACCACGTATTGTACGGATACTTTGAGTTTTACAAATACATCGTCCAAGGTTTTGGTCTCCACTATTACATCCAATTGTTGGATTTTTAGGCTCAACCTGCCAGAAATGCGGTCCACAATGGGTATTTTCATTTGTAAACCCGAGTTGCGGATGCTTTGAAATTTACCGAACCGTTCCACAACAACGGCGGTTTGCTGTTTTACTATAAAGAAAAATTTGAACAGAATGATTAATCCAATGAATACAATCGGGATAAATAAAAAGTTGCCCATGGTCTTAAGATTTTATGTTAGAAATGGAAATTACGAAACTCTCTAACATATAAGTGCGCAACCGTCAAGTTTTGTTACACATTCATCAATTAGAAAGTGCCGAAATTGCGTTTTTTATGCGATGTATACTTTCCTCTTTGCCTATCAGCTCCAAGATATCGAACAAATGAGGTCCTTTCATATCACCTACAATGACCAATCGAAAGGGAGGCATTACTTTTCCAAAGGAAAGTTCTTTTTTGCCAATCCAGTCTTTGATGATGGTTTCTATAGTGGCAGAGGTAAAATCAGTGATGCCTTCCAAAACCGAGACCACTTGTTTCATGATTTCAGGAGTATCTTCCTTCCACTGTTTTCTTACAGCCTTTTCATTGTATTCAGTTGGTGTTTTGAAGAAGTAATCGGACAATTCCCAAAAATCGGATGCAAATGTTGCTCGTTCTTTAATCAAGGAAACGACCTTGGTGACGTAGCCCTTATCGTTCAAAGTTTCGACTCCGCTCAACCTAGCATCATGGTTTTGAATGAAGAGTTCTGCAAGCTCCTCATCACTCTTAAGCTGCAACCACTGCTGATTATACCAATTGTTCTTTTCTGGGTCAAAACGCGCTCCAGATTTGTTCACCCGTTCTAAACTGAAGCTGTTGACCAATTCTTGCAAGGAAAAGATTTCCTGTTCCGTTCCCGGATTCCATCCTAAAAGTGCCAAAAAATTAACGACCGCTTCTGGAAAAAAACCTGCTTCTCGATATCCTTCCGATTGGTTCCACGACAAAGGGAAAACCGGAAAACCTCCTTTTTCTCCATCTCGCTTACTGAGTTTTCCTTTTCCGACCGGTTTCATGATTAAGGGTAAATGTGCAAATTGAGGAGCATTCCATCCAAAGGCATCATACAACAGTTGGTGCAGTGCCAAAGACGGTAACCATTCCTCACCCCGAATTACATGGGAAATCTGCATGAGGTGATCATCAACAATATTGGCCAAATGGTAGGTGGGCATGCCATCGTTCTTAAAGAGGACTTTATCGTCCAAAATGTTGGTGTCTATTTTTATTTCACCACGGATGATATCGTTTAAAACCAATTCTTCATCTTGTGGGGATTTAAAACGAATAACATAATCCTCCCCAGCATTTAATTTGGCTTGTACTTCATCTGAAGATAGCGATAGCGAATTGGAAAGTTTTAAACGGTTATGCCAATTGTAGATAAAGGTTTTGCCCTTTTCTTCATGGTCCTTTCTATGAAAATCCAATTGTTCGGCAGAATCAAAAGCGTAATAGGCTTTCCCTTTTTCAACAAGTTGCATCGCATAGTTTTTGTACATACCCTTGCGCTCACTTTGTCGATAGGGGCCAAAACCGTCCTCTTTCCCTGGTCCTTCATCAAAAGGAATTCCACACCAGTTCAACGCTTCAATGATATAAGCTTCAGCACCTTCAACATATCTATTTTGATCTGTATCCTCTATACGAAGTATAAACGAGCCGTTATGTTTTTTAGCAAACAGATAATTGAACAAGGCGGTTCGTAGACCACCAATATGCAAAGGCCCAGTTGGGCTGGGGGCAAATCGTACCCGTACGTTTTCACTCATGGTTTATGCGCTTGAATGGCAAAGATACATTGCCTTGTATGATTTGAAAAGGGATTCGGTGGCGGTTTTTGTTGTAGAGAATAACCTGATACCCCAAGGTTTAACAAAAATTTTTCGAATGATTTCCCCAGTAACGGGTATCTTGGTAATAAATATCATTGATTTTGAGTGGTTACCAAGACATTTTAAACAAATTGGAAGGCTTCACCAAGAAGTATTATACCAAGCAATTAATCAAGGGGGTATTGCTTTTCCTTACCCTAGGATTGTTGTTTTGGTTGGCTATCATGTCATTGGAGTATTGGCTGTGGTTAGGCAATAATGGACGGCTGGCTTTGTTCGTTGTGTTTGTAATTGTTGAAGTTTATCTGCTCTACACTTTCATTGCTGTCCCTGCTTCCTATTTATTCAAAATACGAAGTGGTATTGATAACAGGGAGGCCTCTAAGCTTATAGGAAAACACTTTCCTGAAGTGGATGACAAGCTTTTGAATTTGCTGCAATTGTCTGAGAATACCCAAAAATCTGATTTGTTACTAGCGAGTATTGAGCAACGTGCCCAAAGTTTGGGTCCCGTTCCTTTTGCTGAGGCCATTGATTTTAAGGATAGCTATAAGTATGCAAAATACGTTTTTATCCCTCTTGGATTATTGGCTTTTATTTGGATTTCGGGTAATATCGTTTCATTCTTCAATTCGTATGAAAGGGTGGTCAATTATGATTTGGCCTATGAAAGACCCGCTCCGTTTTCCTTTAAGGTTTTGAATGATAAACTGGAGGTTTTGGATAATGAACCACTGACAATCAGGGTGGCAACAGAGGGTACTATACAACCGGAAAGTGTTTCTATGGTCATCAATGGAGAAGAGCTTTTATTGAAGAGGCAGGGGGATGTCTACACCTATACCTTTGAGGCCCCAGTGGCCGAGAGCACTTTCTATTTAACTGCAAATGGATGGAATTCCAAATCCTATTTCATCAGAAGTTATAGCACACCCGCCTTGGTAGATTTTCAAATGAAGTTGAATTTCCCAAAATACCTTAATCGAGCATCTGAAATTGTAACGGGAACAGGCAATGCCGTTGTGCCCGAAGGAACCCAAATTAGTTGGAATATTGAAGGAACCAGTGTGGACAGAATCAACATGAACATGGCCGATACAAGTTTTGTATTCGATCGCAGTGGCAATCAGTTTGCACACACAAAAAGGGTATTCAAAGATTTGGATTATGAGCTGAGTACATCCAATACCCACGTAAGCGATTTTGAACGTTTGGCCTATGGAATTGATGTAATAAGGGACGCTAAGGCAGTTGTTCAAGTTGCTCAAGTTTTGGATTCTTTGAACCCAAACCAGTCTTTTTTTACAGGACACGCTGCGGATGACTACGGAATTAGTCAAATACGGGTAGTTTGCTATCCCGCGGATGATAATCAGAGTATCCAAAGAATTGATCTGGAAAGACCGAACACTAATGTATATCAGTTTTACTACACATTTCCGTCCGGTTTTCAACTTGAGGAGGGCAAAAATTACAAATTGTTTTTTGAAGTGGTTGATAATGATGGTATTAGAGGTGGAAAGGTTTCCAAAAGCAAGACTTTTGACACCAACTTGTATGATGATAACCAATTGAAAGACAAAGAGTTAGAATTTCAAAACACTACTTTGTCCAAGATGAATCAATCCCTGGAACAGTATAAGGATCAGAAAGAGGAACTCTCAAAGCTCACTAATCTTCAAAAAGAGGAAAGGGCACTTACTTTTGAGGATAAAAATCAGATTAAGGATTTTCTCCAAAAGCAAGAACGCCAAGAACAGTTAATGCAAAAGTTTAGCAATGATTTAAAGGAAAGTCTTAACAAGGATAAAGGGGACAATGAGTTCAAGATGCTGTTGCAGGAACGTTTGGAGCGTCAGGAATTGGAAGCGAAAAAGAATGAGAGATTACTTAAGGAATTGAATGAAATCTCGGATAAGATTAAGAAGGAAGAGCTACAGCAAAAACTGGAGGAGTTGGGTAAGAATCAAGGAAAGAATACTCGAAATCTAGAACAGCTGTTGGAACTCACCAAGCGTTACTACGTAACCGAAAAAGCATCACAATTATCAAAAGAACTTGGAAAGCTATCGGAACGACAAGACATTTTATCAAAGTTGGATATTGGCGAAAAGTTCTCTAATAAAGAGCAGGAAAAGCTTAACGAGAACTTTGAGCGGTTATCCAAAGAATTGGAAGAGTTACTGGAGGACAATAAAGATCTTCAGAAGCCGATGTCCATGGATGTCTCCGAAAAACAATCGGAAGATGTGAAGAGTGATCAGAAGGAGGCATTGGAAGAAATTAATAAGCATCAAGGTAACGATCAGTCTTCAGATAGTCAAGAACGAATGCAGTCTGTAAATAAGATTACCCAAAAACAAAGGTCGGCTGCCCAAAAAATGAAAGAGATGAGTGAGGCCCTTCAACAAGGAGCTATGGGAGGGGGGGGCTCACAGGACACTGAGGATGCTGAAATGCTACGGCAGATTTTGGACAATCTGGTCACTTTTTCTTTCAAACAGGAGAATTTGTTTGATAAAATTGAAAGTGCGGATGTGGATATTGCCCAATTCTCTAAAACCGTAAAAGACCAGAATGAATTGCGAAGGTTATTTGAGCATGTGGATGATAGTCTGTTTGCACTTTCATTGCGTAGGGTTGAACTTTCGGAATTTGTCAATGAACAGATTACGGAGGTCTATTATAATATTGATAAATCGCTAGAAAGCATTGCCGAAAATCAAATCTATCAAGGCGCATCCTATCAACAATATGTAATCAATGCAACAAATGCTTTGGCCGATTTCCTTGCAAATATTTTGGATAATATGCAGCAAAATATGAAAGCCGGCCAGGGGCAGGGTGAAGGTTCAGATTTCCAACTGCCAGACATTATTAAGGGGCAGCAGAGCATTCAGGAAAAAATGCAGGGTTCGGGTCAGAAAGGAAAACCGTCCCAAAACCAAGGTGAACAAGAAGGGGAAGGTCAAGGAAATCAAGAAGGGGATGGCCAGGGCCAGGAAGGACAACAGAAGGGGCAGCAAGGACAAGGAGAGAATGGGGAACAAGAAGGTTCTAATGGGAATGGAAATGGTCAGGGTGAAATGGGATTGAACGAGGTATATGAGATCTACAAACAACAGCAGTTCTTAAGACAGCAATTGGAACAGCAATTGCAAGACATGATCAATAAACAGGATGGTGATTTGGCCAAGAAATTATTGAGGCAAATGGAGGACTTTGAGAATGATTTACTGGAAAACGGAATCACAGAAAGAACAAGGAGCAAGGCAAATACCATTCAACATGAATTGATGAAGTTGGAAAATGCAACCTTGGAACAAGGCAAGAATAAAGAACGTGAAAGCACATCGAATGACAGAGTTTTTGCCAACCCTATAACAACTCGCCCGGAGCTCCTTAAAGATTACCAAAACGACATTGAAATATTAAATAGACAAGCACTACCTTTGCGGCAAAATTATGAGCAAAAGGTCAAGGTGTATTTTAAGAATGATTGAGTTCCATTTTAAGTCTGATTTGATATTAAACTACATAACCAACTATTCCGATTGGATTACTAGAATTTTGGAATCGGAGGACTACACATTGGGGCAATTGGATTATATTTTTTGCACTGATGATTACTTGTTGGAGTTAAACAGGCAGTATTTAAATCATGATACTTTAACGGACATTATCACCTTTGATTATTCAGATGGCTCTACCATTTCTGGGGATGTTTTTATCTCTACAGAGAGGGTGTCTGAGAATGCAAATAACTACGGAGTCGATTTTGATAATGAGCTTCTTCGTGTGATGAGTCATGGTGTTTTGCACTTGATGGGGTATGGTGATAAAACTGATTCAGAGGTCAAGTTGATGCGTGAAAAAGAAGAAGAAAAGATTAAAATGTTCCACGTGGAACCATAGATATGTTTGAGAAGGAATATGATGTTATAGTTGTTGGAGGAGGTCACGCTGGCGCGGAGGCAACAGCCGCTGCTGCCAATTTGGGCTCTAAGACTTTGTTGGTTACCATGAATCTTCAAACGATTGGACAAATGTCTTGCAACCCTGCCATGGGCGGAATAGCCAAGGGGCAAATCGTTCGGGAGATAGATGCGCTTGGCGGGTATAGTGGCATTATTACCGATAAGTCTGCAATACAGTTTAAGATGCTGAACAAATCCAAGGGACCTGCCATGTGGAGCCCAAGGGCACAGAATGATCGTATGCGTTTTGCAGAGGAATGGCGGCTGGCTTTGGAAAACACCCCTAATGCGGATTTTTATCAGGAGATGGTTTCTGGTTTGCTGGTGGAGGAAGATAAAGTAGTTGGTGTTCGCACTTCATTGGGTATAGACATTAAAGCAAAGGCCGTTGTGTTGACCAATGGCACATTCCTAAATGGACTTATCCATATTGGTGAAAAACAATTTGGTGGTGGACGAGCAGGGGAAAAGGCAGCTACCGGTATCACGGAGCAGTTGGTTGATTTTGGTTTTGACAGTGGCCGGATGAAGACAGGAACACCTCCGCGAGTTGATGGTAGGTCCTTGGATTATTCCGCCATGATACCTCAACCTGGGGATGATAAACCGGAGAAGTTTTCGTATTTGGACACACCCATTTTGACCACTCAAAGGGATTGTCACATGACGCATACCAGTGCTTTGGTTCATGATTTATTGCGTGAAGGTTTTGACCGCTCACCGATGTTCAATGGAAGAATTCAAAGTATAGGACCACGATATTGCCCGTCCATTGAGGATAAGATTAACCGATTTGCTGATAAAGATTCTCATCAAATTTTCGTTGAACCCGAAGGGTGGCATACCGTAGAAGTTTATGTGAATGGGTTCTCTACTTCCTTGCCAGAGGATGTTCAATATAAGGCCCTAAAATCGGTAAAGGGTTTTGAACATGTGAAGTTTTTTAGACCGGGCTATGCTATCGAATACGATTATTTTCCACCTACCCAATTGAAGCATACCTTGGAAACCAAGTTGGTCAATAATTTATATTTTGCTGGTCAAATTAATGGGACAACAGGATATGAAGAAGCAGCTTCACAAGGGTTGATGGCGGGGATAAATGCACATCTAAGAATCAATGAACAGGAACCATTTGTGTTGCGTCGAGACGAAGCTTACATTGGAGTGTTGATTGATGATTTGATTACAAAGGGCACTGAAGAGCCGTACCGTATGTTTACGTCTCGTGCGGAGTATAGAACATTGTTGCGACAAGACAATGCCGATTTTCGACTCACGCCGAAAGGATACGCCATTGGTTTGGCCAAAGAAGAACGGATGCGAAGAATGGAAAGGAAGCAGGAGAAAGCCGAAAGCTTTATTTCATTTTTTAGAAAAACCAGCTTTGATCCTGATGAAATAAACCCAATTTTAGAATCTTTGGATTCGGCAACCGTGCGTCAATCTGATAAACTTTTTAAAGTATTTTCTAGACCAAAGGTTACTATGGACCACATGCTTCAATTGAATTCTGTTTCTGAATTTGTATCGGAGAATGAGCTTAATTCTGAAGTAATGGAGCAAGCGGAAATTGAAGTAAAGTATTCTGGTTATATCGAAAAGGAAAAGAACAACGCAGATAAACTTCAACGATTGGAAGGTGTGCGAATTCCGGATAATTTTGATTATTCCAAACTTAAATCTCTTTCATATGAAGCCCGAGAAAAATTGGAATCCATTCGCCCTGTAACCATATCTCAAGCGTCAAGAATTAGTGGTGTCTCTCCAGCCGATATCAGTGTGCTTTTGGTTTATTTAGGAAGATAAGAGTCTTGTTTGTTCCACGTGGAACAAGAAATTTCAACTGATCTTTTTAATCCAGTAAAAACAGGATACTCAAAATAATACGTTCCTCTGTAAAATAGTGTCTTATCTTCGGCAATTAAAACGTAGTATTTGGTCATCAAAAATATCATGAAGTTGTATTTAAAAACGAAAGATTTTTCTGTTTCAGGTGAATCTTTTGAACTGCATTGGGATCCCTCTTTAGACATGTTGGTTACACAACCACAGCCCACAGAACTTGCTGCATATTATGAAAGTGAGGATTACATATCACACACTGATGCACAAAATAGCTTTACAGATAAATTATACCAGGCAGTTAAGCAGAAAAATCTTAAAAACAAGCTTCAATTAATTGATAATCAGAAGGTTAATGCTAAATCAATCTTGGATATAGGTGCTGGAACAGGTGATTTTTTAGCAACAGCCCAAAAAGCAGGATATACAGTGACAGGAGTTGAACCTAACGCAAAGGCGAGAGCGTTGGGAAAACAAAAAGGAGTGGAGCTACTTTCTGATTTAGGCGAGCTGAACGAAAAGCAATTTGAAGTCATTACCCTTTGGCATGTTTTGGAACACCTTCCGGATTTGGAACATCAAATAAGAACAATTATATCTAAACTGACCAACGAGGGAAGCTTAATCATTGCAGTTCCCAATTTCAAATCGTTCGACGCCAACTATTACGGAACGCATTGGGCGGGATACGATGTGCCCCGACATCTTTGGCATTTTTCCAAAACGGCCATCACCAAACTTTTTCAACAACATGATATGGAAGTGATTTCAATTCGCCCCATGTGGTTCGATGCTTTTTACGTTTCCATGCTCTCAGAAAAATACAAAGGCAACAAACTCTATTTGATCAGTGCCTTTTTTGTGGGATTGTGGTCAAATCTTAAAGCAATCTTTACCAAAGAACACTCTTCCCTTATTTATATCCTGAAACGTAAAAAATAGGGCCATATATCGCCGTAATTGGGCTTTATAGTATAATCACACATAAATCCCTTCAAGGAAAAAGAAACGTGCTCAGAGGCGGGTTTCTGTCCATCTTCAAAATATATAGAATCAATAAAAAAAGAAAGAAACCATAAATTTTAACTATAGTATGGGTTTTGACTTTTTTCAGTTCACAAAAAGATAATGGTCCGCATTCCAAAAGCTTTCCTATTTTTGCGCATCAGTAAAAAGACAAACATGAAAAAATTAATGGTACTCGCCATTGCTTTTGTTGCAATGGCATGTCAGCAGAATAAGATTGGATATGTGGACAGTGCAAAGTTGCTGGACGGTTATCAAGAGAAAATTGATGTGGAAGCGCGCTTTAAGACCAAGGCAGATGCTATGAACAAAAAAAGGGACAGTATCTCGCAAGCGTTCCAGATGGAATTGCAAGCCTTTCAGACCAAGGCCGAAAGAATGTCGCAAAAGAATGCGCAAGAAGAATACGGACAATTGCAGCAACGTGGACAATTTATTGGACAGCAATTGCAACAAGAAGAACAACAATTGCAACAGACGAGCCAGAGCGAAATGGATTCTTTGGTTAAAAAGGTTAAAAAGGAAATCAAGGAATATGGTAAGGCCAACGGATACACCTATATTTTAGGAGGAGGTGATGGTGGTGCCGTTTTGTATGGGGAGGAAGCCAATAACCTTACGGATGTCATTCTAAAGATATTGAACGACAAGTACGGAAAGTAATCGCCCAGTAGGAATAGACTAAAAAGGCCCAATCTTAANNTTAAGATTGGGCCTTTTTAGATGTTTCGTATGGCCGAAAGGTAAACCCACACTATAAAAAAGACCTGTAGTGGAATTCTTTTCCATAGATATAAAGTTCCAGGGCCATCCGGGTTTCCAGTCTGGTAATTAATGTTTTCCAAGGAGGCCTTTATGTTGGCAGGTAGTATTAATAGAAAAAAGGCAACCAAAACCCAACCAATAGCAGAGGAATATTTGGGCACCAACAGCAGGATGGCAAACAATACCTCTAGAATTCCTGTAATAATGACTACTTGTGCCTTAAAAGGAACAATACTGGGCACCATAGCGGCCATCCCTTTTGTAAATGCAAAATGTCCAATTGCCGTAAAAACCAGCATAGAGGACATGGCAATTTTACCAGCCAGTTGGTAATCAATCTCTTTTGTAGCCAATTTTAGGACTAGGCCCGAAACAATAAAAGCTCCTAAGAGCACATAAAATGCCTTCATAATATCTTTTTTGCAAAGATGGATTCTACTTAGGAACGAAACAATGAACCTAGGTTAAGAAATTCGACTTCGAATTCTACTTAGGGCCTGTGGTGTTATTCCAATATAGGAGGCGACATATTTCAATGGGATTTGTTGAATGATTTCTGGCCTCTCGGTAAAAAGTTTCAGGTAGCGCTCCTCAGCAGAATCTTGCAGTAGTGATAGTTCCCGTTGCGATTTTTTTAGAAATAATTCCTCGCTGGCCTTCCTACCAATAAAGTTACCAATATCAGTCTCTTTGTATACAGTTTGAAGGTCTTGGTAGGTCAATCGCCAAAGAACAGTGTCTGTAACGGTTTCCACAACATAGGTTGATGGTGATTGGGTAAGGAATGAATCGTAAGCACTTACAAACCCACCCTGAAAAACAAAAGCAAAAGTGAGCTCGCCATCCTCTTTGGGAACATACAGGCGAACAATACCATTTTCGATAAAGGAAAGGTACTTTTCCGTTTTCCCGACCTCAAGCAAGATTTCCTTTTTTGAACAGTTGCACCTATTCAATTTTGATGAAAAGATGGTCCAATCCGCCTCGGACATTTGAAAATTGGATTCAAAATAAGCTTTAATTTGTTCCAAGAGTGAATACTTTTCATTTAAGCGGTGAGCGAAGCTGTATCAGGATAATGTATAACCAAAGCAACAAGCTACTGCATCAAATAGACCAAAAACACAGTAGGAATCAAGTAGATCACAATGGTTTGTGCCCCAACATAATCTTTGGCAACGCGCTGCCCTAAAAGAAGCATTAAAAGGGTAAGTGATGCAAAAACAGCGCCGTAAAACCCTATGTAACTTTGGCCTTCCACTAAAAATTGTACAATTCCAACCGCAGAAAGAACCCCAGAAATAATTTCCATTACCATTACTATTCCCAACAAGAGCGAAACACTGTTCTTAAATGGACTTTTGGAAAAGTGACCAGTGAGCCAACCTAAATTGCCCTTCCAATCCAGCACCTTATCAATACCACTCTGCAAAAAGGTGATGGTTAAAAAGAGGAGTAGGAGAATCTCCGTGGCATTGGCAAGCAAGTTTTCCATGGTATTTTATGTTTTTATGCGGCTTTGGTATGTAAAAGCCTAGTGAGTTTAATAGATAAATCCGTAAAGATGATTTTGGAATTACCATTTCGTTCCACGTGAAAAATGGCTTTTTCCAGCTCTTCTACAATATCCAAAATATTGTTTTCGTGCACAAAAGGGGCAAACTTGTTCAAATCAAACCCCTCTACGTGTATTTTGGTATAGACTAAATCCGTGGCCCTATAGTTCAACAAAAGGGCTTGTCGCATCAAGGCGAGGCAGTAATTCAAAAATTGTTTTTGGACCTCTCGGCCCGTTTTGGCCACTTCATCACTCCATAAAATCAATTCTTGGATGGCACCTTTATTGCCTTTTGCTTTAAAAGCACTGCGTACCCATTGCACAAACCAGCGTTCAAACACCAAATCCTCGGAATCTTTGTTCATCAAGTCCAAGGCCTTGTTAAAGTTGCCATTGGCCTCTTGTGCAATGTTGTGGGCCACACTTGTGCTTAAACCCCTGTTGACAAGGGCATCAGTAATGACCTGTTCCGTCAGTGGCGGAAAGTGTAAAACCTGGCATCGTGAGCGAATGGTATTGATGATATGCTCTTCCTCTTCCGCCAAGAGCAGAAGGACCGTTTTCTGAGGAGGCTCCTCTATCAACTTAAGGAGTTTATTGGCCGCGGAAATGTTCATTTTTTCGGCCATCCAAAGGATAAGCACCTTATACCCACCTTCATACGATTTTAAGGACAATTTTTTTACCATGTCTTGCGCCTCATCCACCCCAATTTGGCCTTGCTTTTTTTCAATGCCGATGTGTCGGTACCAATCAAAAAGATTGCCATAGGGTTGCTCCTTCACAAATTGTCGCCACTCTTCCAAGTAGTGGTCGCTCACAGCGTGTGATTTCACCTTATCCGAATTGGCAACTGGAAATGCAAAATGCATATCAGGATGTGTCAACGAATTGCATTTGGTATTGCACACCGTGTTTCCACCCTCATTTTCTCCTCCCGAATTGCCGCACAACAAATATTGGGCATACGCCAAGGCCATTGGAAGCACCCCGGAACCTTCGGGCCCAACGAACAATTGGGCGTGGGCCACTCTTCCCGTATTGGCCGTGGTCACCAAATGGTTTTTGATATGTTCCAGCCCTAAAATGTCTTTGAACAGCATAAGCCAAAGATACATTTTTTAGCGTCCCTGTCTTTGAATGGATTTTCAATGTAGACCTTTAGGTTTACCATCACCATGAGCTTGTCTCAGGGTCCCATCAAAAAAAACAAGAAGAGTCAAGATAAAACCAAAATATAACAAAAGCACTCTGGGCAAAACACAGGAAATCTTTACTTTTGGGCTTCTCTTAAAGACACACTACATGAAGACGATAGACGATTACAACTTTGAAGGAAAAAAAGCATTGATTCGTGTTGATTTCAACGTTCCCCTGGATGGTGATTTCAATGTAACCGATACCAGCAGGATTGAAGCAGCAAAACCTACCATTCTAAAAGTGTTGGAAGATGGTGGTTCTGCCGTTCTTATGAGCCATTTGGGGAGGCCGAAAGGCAAAGCGAATCCGGATATGTCCCTTTCCCATATTGTTGAGACCGTTTCCGAAATCATTGGGGTTGAAGTGAAGTTTGCGGAGGATTGTGTCGGAAAAGTGGCAGAAGATGCTGTTGTCAAACTTGAGGACGGCGAGGTGCTTTTACTGGAAAACCTTCGTTTTCATGAAGAAGAGGAAGCAGGGGATGAAGCCTTTTCAGAGGCCTTGGCAAAACATGGTGATATTTATGTAAACGATGCCTTTGGAACCGCTCACCGAGCCCATGCCTCAACCACCATTGTTGCTAAATTTTTCCCAAACAACAAATGCTTCGGATATCTTCTTGCCAAAGAAATTGATGCCATTGCCAAGGTGATGCAAACCGGGGAGAAACCCGTGACCGCAATTTTGGGAGGTGCAAAGGTGTCTTCAAAAATCACCATTATTGAGAACATTTTGGATAAGGTTGATAACCTGATTATTGGTGGAGGTATGACCTATACTTTTATCAAAGCACAGGGAGGCAACGTTGGGGATTCTATTTGTGAGGATGACAAAATGGAGCTGGCCCTTGATATCCTTAAACAAGCCAAGGCCAAAAATGTGAACGTTTATCTGCCCGTTGATGTGTTGGCCGCGGACGATTTCAACAACAATGCCAATACACAGTTTGTGGATGTTGATAAAATCCCCGACGGATGGCAAGGATTGGATGCCGGACCCAAAACCTTAGAAATCTTTCATCAGGTAATTTTGGGTTCTAAAACCATCTTGTGGAACGGACCCGTAGGCGTTTTTGAAATGGAAAGCTTTGCCAAGGGAACCATTGCCGTTGGAAACTATATTGATGAAGCCACCCAAAAAGGCGCATTTTCCCTTGTAGGAGGTGGAGATTCTGTAGCTGCAGTAAAGCAATTTGGCTTCGATGAAAAAGTAAGCTATGTGTCTACCGGAGGAGGAGCCATGCTGGAAAGCCTTGAAGGTAGAACCTTACCAGGTATTGCTGCAATATTGGACTAGTTTACACGTTATGGATTATTGGGGAAGGAGTTAAAATTCAGCACGTTTTATACCCGAAATTTTATTATTTCAGAAAAAAACGCCATTTTAGTTCGCCCCAAAAACCAAACCTTGTCCAAATGAACCAAAAATTGAATACAGCTGTTTGCGCAGCGCTTCTTTTTGTTGCCGCAATGGTCACTGCCCAAGACATTGATTCCATTCAATTGGCGGTGCAAGATTCCTCATTATTACAGGCTGATGAAACCCAGAAAATCAATATTACCAATGTGAATATTGATGGTAAGCCCATGGAGTTGGAAGTGGATAAAAAAGGGGAGTTCCAATTAGTGGATTTGCAAGAGGCCCGAAGATATGATAGTCTTTGGTTAAAAGAGCTTCATAGCAGTGCCCAGTTGTTCAGTGATATGCTGTTGGAAATCCAGAATGGACCCGGGAACGATTCCATTGTTGTTGTGGACCTGCCCACGGACACCTTAAAAGCCCGTTTGGCCTTGATGGATGAAAAGACTCCCTTCAACATTACTTACAATCCTTCTTTGGAGAGTGTGATTAAATCCTTTTTGACCCGTAGAAGAGACTTGATGCAGCGTATGATGACGGCAAGTCAATTTTATTTTCCATTGTTTGAGCAAGAATTGGACAACCAAGACATTCCTCTTGAAATTAAATACTTGGCCATTATTGAATCCGCATTGAACCCAAGAGCACGGTCAAGAGTGGGCGCCAAGGGGCTCTGGCAGTTCATGTACAGTACAGGTAAAATGTACGGATTGGATGTCAGCAGTTATGTGGATGAGCGCCATGATCCCATTTTGGCCACAAAAGCAGCTAGCAAGTATCTGGCCAAGCTCTATGAAATCTTCAATGATTGGGATTTGGCCCTGGCCGCCTACAACTCTGGCCCGGGGAACGTGAACAAAGCCATCCGCAGGTCTGGAGGATATGAGAACTATTGGAACATTCGCCCATTTCTTCCACGTGAAACAGCAGGGTATCTTCCAGCATTTTTGGCCACCATGTATATTTTTGAATACGCCGAAGAGCACGGACTTCAATATAAAAAAGCAGACCGCCCTTATTTTGAAACGGACACGGTTCATGTAAAAAACCTCATCACGTTTGATCAAATATCCAAGTTGGTGGACATCAGCACCGAAGAATTGGAGATGTTGAACCCAGCCTACAAACTCAATGTCATTCCAAAAGTACAAGGAAAGGATTATGCGCTTCGATTGCCCAAATCCAAAATTGGAAAGTTCGTGGCCAACGAAGAGCAGATTTATGCCTATGTAAAAAAGGAAATGGATTCCCTTGAAAAGCCGTTGCCGCAAATGATCGCCGCCGAAAGTCAAATTCGCTATAAAGTGAAAAGTGGTGATTACTTGGGCAAGATTGCAGAACGTTACGGTGTAGGTGTGAGCCAAATTAAAAGTTGGAACGGTTTGCGAAGCAATAACCTGCGAATAGGGCAAAGACTGACCATTTTCCCTAGAAAACCCTATATCCCAGAAAAAACAGTTGCCAAGTCCAACACCTCAAAATCGGCTACTGGTACTGTGGCGGGCAATTCCAAAACACATACAGTCCAACCTGGTGACTCACTCTGGACCATTTCCAGAAAGTATCCGGGAGTTTCCATAGAAAATTTACGAGAATGGAACGGTCTTAGCGGTAATAACCTAAAACCGGGCACAAAACTCAAATTGTGCGATTGTTCTTCGTAAATTTAACTCGATATGAAAAAAATTGGAACACTATGCAGTGCCATTTTGGTAATGGTGCTATGGTCTTGTAAAGATTCAGGGCCAAAAGAACGATTTCTTCCACCATCCACGGGTGGCGTAAATTCGCTAATGGTGGTGATGGACACGGAGCTTTGGAGAAGCGATGTGGGTGATAATATTCGTGAACATTTTGCAGCTCAAGTATTGGGTCTTCCCCAAGCTGAACCTATTTTTACCATTGTACAGGTTCCCCCAAAAGTTTTTAAGGGAACCACTACCTACTCCAGGTCAATTTTGTACGTGGAACAGGATTCTTCTTCATTGGCACATGTTAAAAATGATGCCTATTCCAAACCGCAAAGGGTTGCCGTGGTAACTGGGCCAACGCATGAAGTGCTGAACCGTAATCTGGATTCTTTGGCACCAAGGGCGATAGAGTCATTCAAACAATTGGAGCTTTCAGAAGCCCAAAGGAGATTTGAACGCTCTTTGAATAAGGATAAGGCCCTGCAAGAAGAATTCGGAATTAGCATGAAGGTTCCATCGTTGTACAAAGTGGGTAAGCGGGACAACAAATTTGTATGGATGGACATACAAATCCCCAAAGGAACCATGAACATCATTGCCTATGAAATGCCGGAGGATAGTTTTTCAAATGATTCAACCTTTGTTCAGGATATTGTGAAAATGAGGGACTCTATCGGGAAAAAGTATGTTCCAGGACCGTATGAAGACACCTATATGAAAACAGAGATGGCATTTGCGCCATATGTTTTTCCAGCAGAGATTGGAGGAAAGAAAGCTGCTGAGGTAAGAGGTATATGGGATATACAAGGATACCCCATGGCTGGTCCGTTTTTAACCTACATTATCAATGATGAGGAGCACAACAGAAAGATGATTTTGGAGGGGTTTACTTTTGCCCCATCCGCAGAAAAAAGGGACTATATGTTTGAACTGGAAGCCATTTTAAGAACAGTAGACTTTAACCCTACAGTCTCGGAAAAGTAATCCAAGAATAGAAATAAAAGCAAAAAGGCCCGGATTTCTCCGGGCTTCTTTGTTCTTTAAATGCTTACGGGGGTTTAGTCAAATGCGAAGCCGGTAGCTATTCTGTACACAAAGGCGTAAAGCACAATGAAGAACATGACAAAGCTAAACCAAGCAAATATTTTAAAGTATTTTTCAATGAGGTAGTGTCCTAAGTTTCGGAACCCTTCAATATAGATTTCTTTAATGAGTACAAGTTTCTTCATAAGTCAGATTTTTAAGATTTAAAGACATAGCAAAGATTGGATTTTGCTAAAGGGAGTTAAAAACAATGGGACAAAAAGCACAGAAAGTGGGATAAAAGCTTTGTTGGAATCCAGCCTTTCCATAAGAGAATCCTTTTTATCGACAAACGGTAAATTGTTCGTTACCGTTCAGCGGATGAAAAACCCGATGTACTGCAAAAACAGAAGGCTTTGAATACAAAAAAACCCCTTTAGGGGTTAGTTTTATTGTGAAACGATGTGAAACTCCGACCTGCGATTTTGACGGTGTTGGTCTGGGGGACACCGTTGTCCATCAGCACAATCGTTGAGGAGTCGCTCTTCCCCGTAGCCAATGGCGCTAGCAATGCGTGAAGGATCAACACCTTGTGAAATAATATAATCTCGTGTTGATTTGGCGCGTTTGTCCGAGAGATATTTGTTATAGGCGCTACTTCCAATAGCATCGGTATGGGACTCTATCTTAATGACCATGTCTTCATATTCCTTTAGAACGGCCACAAGTTTATCCAGCTCTTTAGCTGCTTTTGGTTTGATGTCGAACCGGTCAAAATCAAAATAAATGGCCTCCGGTTCAAGGTTAACCATTCTTTTTTCGTTATCTATGATTTCTTTG
Organism: Allomuricauda sp. ANG21; assembly: GCF_040705235.1. Classification (NCBI taxonomy): domain Bacteria; kingdom Pseudomonadati; phylum Bacteroidota; class Flavobacteriia; order Flavobacteriales; family Flavobacteriaceae; genus Allomuricauda; species Allomuricauda sp. ANG21. The sequence continues at coordinate 428,786 of NZ_JBFCVT010000002.1, forward strand.
ATGGGTTCCAAGGACTGATTGGCTTCAATAGTAATGTTGTCCTTAGTTCGGATATCTGAATCTTTTTCAAAATAGCCTTTCTTGGTGATTTTTAGGACATAATCCGACGTTGATTCAAGGCCTTCAAAACGATAGTTTCCGTCAGTATCGGAATCGACTTGAGCTAAAAGAAGCTTCTCTTTGTTGTAGAGCATGACTTGGGCACCTTCAATAACTTCCCCTGTTTTGGCATCTTTAATGGTTCCAGAAATGGCATTACGGTTTTCAATGGATGTAAAAGAATAAATGTCATCATCACCCTTACCGCCTTTTCTGTTGGAAGCAAAATAGCCTTTTTCCCCGGAATCATCCACGATATAGGAGAAGTCATCCCTTCTGCTATTAATGGGCTCGCCCAGATTATGTACGGCACCAAAGACATTGTTGTCGTATTCCACCTTATAAACATCCAAACCACCTAAGCCCATGGCTCGGTTGGAAGAGAAATAAAGCATGTTTTCCGTGATGTAAGGGAACATTTCCTTTCCGCTGGAGTTGATTTCCCCTCCCAGGTTTATAGGCTCGGAGAAGCTGCCATTTTCAAGAATGTCCACCACATAGATATCGGTTTGACCGTAACCTCCCGGCATATCGGAAACAAAGTACATTTTTGTGCCATCTGGACTTACACTGGGATGGCCAGTGGAGTAATTTTCACTATTGAAAGGAACTTCCACAGCATCGGCCCAATCGCCATTAATCAATTGTGACTGATATATTTTTAAGTGGTTGATTCCATTCTTTCCACGCTTTAACCTTTTGCCATAGTTGTTCCGGGTAAAGTATAAGGTTTTTTGATCGGGGGAAAAAGCCACAGAAGCCTCATGGTACTTGGTATTGATTTTCCTTGAGAATTTTTTTGTGCCAAATAGACTCCCGCTGTCATCATCCTTGGTCTTGGCAACATATAGATCTAAAAAAGGCTGGTTGGTCCAGCGATAGCGCCTTGTGGTTAAAAAGGAGGAATCTCGTGCCGAAGCAAAAACCACTTCGGAACCTTTGTGGTACATTGGCGCAAAATCTGAATATTTTGAATTGATTGCTAAATTCTTGATTTCAACCAGAGCTGTGCTTTTCCATGTGGGAGTGGCCACATTTTCTAGCTCTTCCAACGGTTCGTCCCTTCTTTGCCGAAACAATTTGGTGAGTTGGGCAGCACGTTGATATTTTCCAGTACCTTTTAGGGTATGGGTATATTTAAAAAAGCGATCGTCGGAAAAATGGTTCGGATAGGTTTGGTACAGCTCATTGTACCATTTATAGGACTTTTCAAGATTTCCATTGTAATAATGGGAGTCACCGGCCTTTCCCAGTAGTTCGGCGGTATGTTTCTCGTCACTTTTCTCCAAAACGATGTCATAAATCCGTGCAGCTTCGGCATACCACATCTTATCAAAGTATTCATCTGCTTTTTGAATAAGTTTGGCCGCAACACCTTTTTTTCGAACAAATTGCAAAAGCTTTCGGTCACTAAGACCATCAAGATGCTTTATAAAATCTATTGGGGATGTGGTGCCGGCACTATTTTGGGCAATAGCCGTGCTGTTTTCGTCATCAAATTGCAAAAGCGATACCTCTTGGGAGTGTATCCCAAGGGCAAACAACATAAAAAAAAGCAAGATCGGTTTATTCATTACCACTCCTTCTGCACAAATAACCAGTTATTGATTATTTGAGGGCTAAGCAAAGAGAGCTTAACATCAGTTTCAACCGCTAAAATAGAATAAGATAAAGCGGATGATAACTTTTTGTTGTGAAAGGGTTGATTTATGGCGTGTAGGTCAAAAAAATGTGGTTCTTTATCGAAAATCCCTTTAAACATAGGGTTTCATAAAGGAGCTTAAAAATGGATAAGAACACAGAAAATTAAGACTTGGACTCGCTGCCACCTTCCAATTTCTCCTCTTCTTTAGAGGCGTCTTTAAACTCTTTGATACCACTGCCGAGGCCTCTCATTAATTCAGGAATCTTTTTGCCTCCAAAGAGCAAAAGAACAATAACTACGATGAGAACGATTTGCCACGGTCCAATCATACCAAGAAACATATTTTGGGCAATCATAATGTCTAAACTTTTAATGAAAAGTAAAAGTACTAAAAAGAACTGTAAGTGACCATGGTATTAACGAAAATTAGCATATAGTATTGTTTTATGTACGGAAACAATAGATTGGTATTTTAAAAAGCTTAACACCAATATCAAAATCTAAGATTATCTTTGTTCATTATGGCGAAGGACCGAAAGAAAAGAAAAGAAATAAGGCGCAAGCTATTGCACAAGTATCGCTTGGTCATTCTAAACGAGAGTACCTTTGAGGAAAAAATTTCCTTTAAGCTCAATAGGCTGAACGTTTTTGTTACAGGGACCCTTTTTATTATCGTCCTTATTGGAGTGACCACATTGATCATTGCTTTTACCCCGCTCAGGGAATATATTCCAGGGTATTCTTCCACAAGGTTGAAGCGACAAGCCACAGAACTAACCTATAAAACGGACTCTTTGGTGACTGTTTTGAACTATACCAACCGGTATTTAGACAACGTACGACTCGTACTCCGTGGGGATATTGAAAATAACCAAGTAAATCGGGATTCGCTATTTGAACAATACAAATTGGACCCATCAACCGTTGATTTGACCCCAATACGTGAAGATTTGCTCCTACGCGAAGAAGTGGAACTTGAGGATAAGTACAATCTCTTTGAAAGGAACATAGAAAACATGGGTACCCTGCTTTTCTCCCCCATCAATGGTACTTTGGTTCAAGCGTTTGATGCCAAAACCAAACATTACGCGGTGGATTTGGTAGCGCCGAAAGACACTCCGGTGAAATCCATTGCGGATGGAACCGTACTATTCGCGGAGTGGACGTCTGAAACGGGTTATGTCATTATCATTGAACACCAAGAAGGCCTAACTTCAGTCTACAAACACAACGGGTCATTGAGCAAATCTCAGGGCGACCTTGTCAAGGCAGGAGAGGTAATTGCCTCAATCGGCAACACTGGTGAACTTACAACGGGCCCCCATTTGCATTTTGAACTTTGGAGAAAAGGAAAACCTGTGGACCCTCAGAATTATATCGACTTCAATTAAATGTCATTAAAATCATTTGCAGCAAAGATATTTGCCAAAAGGATTGCCCAAAAAAATCAGAAGTGGGTCAATAACCCTGTGGCAACCCAAGAAAAGGTTTTCAAAGATTTGGTGGCTTCGGGTATGCAAACCAAATTTGGGAGAGACCATGATTTTTCGAGTATTAAATCGCATGAAGATTTTGTGAACAAAGTACCTGTTAGGGATTATGAGGAGCTGAAAGACTACGTTCTGGAAATCATTAAAGGCGACCAAGATGTTCTATGGCCTGGGAAACCCATTTATTTTGCAAAAACCTCGGGCACCACATCTGGGGCAAAGTACATTCCCATTACCAAGGCATCCATTAAGCATCAGGTAGAGGCATCCCGAAATGCCATTTTAAACTATATCCATGAAACGGGCAATGCCGATTTTGTGGATGGAAAAATGATTTTTCTTCAAGGAAGCCCAATTTTGGAAGAGAAAAATGGAATAAAACTGGGAAGACTTTCTGGGATATCTGCCCACTACGTTCCCAACTATCTACAAAAAAACAGACTGCCCAGCTGGGAAACCAATTGTATTGAGGATTGGGAAACCAAAGTGGACAAAATTGTAGAGGAGACCAAAAATGAGAATATGACGGTTATAGCGGGCATACCGTCTTGGGTACAGATGTATTTTGAAAAACTCAATGCCAAATCTGGGAAAAAGGTGGGAGAACTCTTCAAAGAGTTTCAATTGTTTATCTACGGAGGGGTAAATTATGAACCTTATCGGGCTAAATTTGAAAACTTGATTGGCAGGAAAGTAGACAGTATTGAACTGTTTCCTGCAAGTGAAGGATTTTTTGCCTATCAAGATTCACAGAAGGAAAAGGGCATGTTGTTGCTGTTGAATTCCGGTATTTTCTATGAGTTTATAAAAGCAGATGAATTTTTTTCCGATAATCCAAAACGATTGACCATTGCTGATGTGGCGTTGGATGTGGATTATGCCATGATTATTTCCTCAAATGCCGGGCTATGGGCGTACAACATCGGTGATACCGTTCGGTTTATTTCAAAAGACCCCTATAAAATTGTTGTTTCTGGGCGGATTAAGCACTTCATCTCCGCTTTTGGAGAGCATGTGATCGCCAAGGAAGTGGAAGAGGCACTAAAATTGGCCGTGGAACAATCTGATGCCGTGGTAAATGAATTTACCGTGGCTCCCCAGACCAGCCCCAATGATGGCGAACTACCCTATCATGAATGGTTCATTGAGTTTGAAAAGGAACCTTCGGAGCCGGCAAAATTCTCCCAAACGATTGAGGAGAGTATGCAGAAACAGAACAGCTATTATTACGACCTCATTTCAGGGAATATTCTTCAACCTTTAAAAGTCAACACCATCAAACGTGGTGGCTTTCAAGAATATATGAAGACCATTGGCAAATTGGGGGGGCAGAACAAGGTACAACGACTGTCCAACGATCGCAAGGTGGCGGACGGACTCCAACCGTTCAAAATTTAGATTGCCAAAAACAGCTCAACTTTCATAGGAATTCATGTATTTTTGCCTCAATATGATGGCAACTGAAGTAAAACAACCGACCAGGGCCCAGGAGTCCACCAACGCCATTGAGCGCTTGTACATAACCATGCGCCACTTGCTCAATCGTGGTTTTTACAAGCCTTCCGGGGTATCGGGCAATGCTTTGCGTAGTGCACTTTTGTTGTTGCGACCAGAAATTTATGGTACAATCGCCGAGGATAAATCAGAATTGAACGGTTTGATCTATGTGTTGGAACGGCTGCCCGAAGGTATTGAGGAATGCCGCTTTATTAATCTAACCTCAGACGAAGGTTTTTCCAAATCGCATTTAAAGCCTATTATCCCTCCAAAACGTAGACGTAATTGTTATCGCATTGATGAGGTGCAGATGAATATTGAGATTACCCGGGGAAGAAGTGATATTTATGATATTTTGACCCACTTAACCTTTTTGTTCATTGAATCTGGCAAAATCTGTAAAAGGGTTTTGGTTGAAAATGGAAATGCAACCATTCATGATTGGGACAAACTGGAGCGTTTTGTCCACACTAAGGACAAGAAAGAAAGTGAAAGGGAAGTTGCCTTGATTCATGCAGCCAACATTCTAGCACGCACTTTTGATGAGGTTACAATAATTTACAATAAGCTCAAGAAACCTAGTGATCCAGACCGTTTTTTAAACGTAATTTATTGGTTGGGTAAATTGGCCATTGAGGAAGAGACCACCGGAAATAAACGGACCATTACCTTTAGTCCTTTGTTGCGGGAACGTCTGGGTCACCACATTCATGGGGAACGGTGGGCGGATATGATCAAGAAAACTCTAATTGAGAACGGATTACTGCATCGGCCTATACATATTATAAGCGCCAATATGCACAGCGTGATGAATTCCTTGTTTGCCCGTAAAGCTTTGGCAAAAGAATTTCCCAATGCCAAACCTTTGGAAATATTTGAAACGCTGAGCGCCACGCTCAACAATAACCTTCATGAAAAGGTTCGTAAAATGGCGGAAAAGAACGGAATGCTATTTTTGGACGATACATCCGGAGCCAATATAGATGTTCAGATTTTTGATACGGCCAAATTGGGAAAGGATGCCTGCTGCTATGATTTGCCCAAAGGAACCCAAGACGAGGAAAAACCCGTTATATTTGTTATGGACTATGCGTTTGGGGAACAGGCCTATGAGACCATTGACGAACTCTTAAAACCTTTGGAAGAGGGTGAACAAAAGCAATTTTTAAACGTAGATTCCGTATCAATTATGGGTAAAGCCGGTATTTTGGAAGGAGGTAAAGGGGATTTAATGATTCCTTCGGCCCATATTTTTGAAGGCACGGCGGATAACTACCCTTTCCATAATGAATTAAGCGCTTCGGATTTTGAAGGTCATGGGCTAAAAGTATTGGAAGGCACCATGGTAACAGTTTTGGGAACTTCGTTGCAGAATAAGGACATCCTCAAATTTTTTTACGAGTCCACTTGGAATGTGATAGGTTTGGAAATGGAGGGTGTACATTACCAAAAAGCGATACAGTCCGCTTCCAAAATACGGAAGAGCATCAAAAAGGATGTAAAGGTACGATACGCCTATTATGCTTCTGACAACCCATTGGAAACCGGAAGCACATTAGCATCTGGTGGATTGGGAACAACGGGGGTAAAACCGACCTATTTGATTACGGACCAAATATTAAAACAGATATTCAATTCATAAACATATGGCAGACCAACCTGTACATCAGAACTCTTCGGACGAAATAGATTTGGGACAGTTGTTCCAAATGATAGGAAGGGGTTTTCAAAAATTCTTCAATTTTATCGGAAGCATTTTCAAGGGGATTTTTCACCTATTGATTCTCACACTGATCTTTATACAGAAGAATATCATAATCATTACTGCCGCCTTGATTATCGGAGGAATTGGGGGATACGTTTTGGACAGTATTTTCCCCAAAAAATATGTTTCCAAGATGGTGGTTGAACCCAACTTCAACAGTGTTCAACAATTGTACAACAACATTGCTTTTTATAACGATTTGGCCAAGGCCCAAGACTCAGTGGCTTTGGCAACTGCATTGAATATAACGGAACACGAAGCTGCCACGATAAAGGAAATATTTTCTGATTCCTACTCTGACGAGAACCAAAAGATTAAGTTGTTTGATGAATTCATACGTGAGCTGGACACGACCACTGTAAAGACCATAGATTTTGAAAACTATCTGCAAAACTTCAACTCTTTGGATGCCAGATTTCATCAAATATCCGTTATAAGCACGGACAACAGAGTGGCCAAAAAGATGCAGCCCGCCATCATCAACTCCATTTCAGTGAATGATTACTTCAAATTGCAGAAAAAAATCAATGATGAGAACCTTAATCTTCAGGAAGAGATTTACAAACAACAGTTGATCGAGATTGATTCTTTACAAAGTTTGTATAGGACGGTTTTGGTAAAAGAGGCGGATAAACCTATGCAGGGTACCAGTATAAATATGGCAGAAGGTGGCAAAACATCTAATAGAGAACTCGCATTGGTTCAAGAAAAGGATGTCCTCAAAGAAAAGTTGGTCGACTTGAATGAGGAACGGGCCAATAAATCAACGATTATAAATGTAATCAGCGACTTTCCAACGAGAGGAGTTGAACAAAAAGGGATTTGGAACAGCTATAAATTCAAGCTCCCTATATTTTTATTGGCTTTAGTACTTGGTGTTTTAGCTCTTCTTGAGGTCAACAGGTTTTTGAAAACCTATAATAAGGAATAGGTTGGCAGATAAAAAGGCATAAATTGTGCTTACAAGACTGACACTATTGCCGAGTCCAATATTGTTTCATGAAAAAAGTCATTGTTACGGGCGCAGGAGGTCAATTGGGCCTAACGTTAATGGAAAGTGCATCTACCCATGACAATCTTTATGTTGAGTCCAAAACAGCTGATGAACTCAATATTACCAGTTTGGAGAGCATCCAAAAAGCCTTGAAAAACGGAAACTATGATTTCTGTATAAACTGTGCTGCATATACCAATGTAGAACAGTCGGAGAAAACTCCTGATATAGCCTTTAAAGTAAATGCAGAAGGTGCCAAAAATTTAGCTTTGTGCTGTAAAGAGAATGACACTGCTCTAATTCACATTTCCTCTGATTACGTTTTTGACGGAACCAAAAGTGGACCATACACCATTTATGACCCCACAAACCCCATCAATGAATATGGAAAATCCAAGCTGAAAGGAGAACAGTACATTCGTCAAATATGGGATAACCATTTCATTATTCGGACCTCATGGCTCTACAGCAAAAAGTATGGCCAAAATTTTTACAGAACAATTGTACAGAAGGCAAAAGAAGGATTGGAATTAAGGGTGACCGATGCCCAAATAGGGTGCCCTACGAACACAGAAAGCTTGGCGAAATTTATTTTGGGAGAAGTATTGCAGGGCAACCATGCTTACGGGACATATCATTTTACGGATAGAAAACCGATGACATGGTACAAATTTGCTCAACAAATTTTAGAGGAAAACAGTTTGATGGGCAATGCAAACCTTGTGTTGGATAGGAATTATCGTACTTTCGCAAAAAGGCCAAAAAACAGTGTTCTTTCGTAATCATTGAAATACGCTAACGACTTTAAGGGCGCTTTAATGGAAAAAAACATCCCAAAAAATATTTTAATTACGGGTGGAGCCGGGTTTATAGGTTCTCATGTGGTTCGGCGATTTGTTTCAAGATACCCTGATTACAAGATTTTCAACCTAGATGCATTGACCTATGCAGGAAATTTGGAAAACCTGAAAGACATTGAAGAAGCACCCAATTACGCTTTTATTAAGGGGGACATTACAAATGCAAACTTCGTAAATGACCTTTTTGCGAAACACAAATTTATTGGAGTGATTCATTTGGCGGCCGAGTCGCACGTAGATCGCTCTATATCCCATCCACTATCCTTTGTCCAAACCAACATTTTAGGTACGGTTAACCTGTTAAATGCCTCATTGGAATTGACCAAGTCCAACCCAGATTTCCTGTTTTACCATATAAGTACGGACGAAGTTTATGGAAGTTTGGGTGAAACCGGATTTTTCACGGAGACCACGGCGTACAACCCAAATTCCCCTTATTCTGCGTCTAAAGCTAGCTCAGATCATTTTGTAAGGGCTTATGGGGAAACCTATAAGTTACCATTTATAATATCCAATTGTTCCAACAACTATGGCCCCAATCAATTTCCAGAGAAATTGATTCCGTTGTTTATCAACAATATCATTAAAAATAAGCCGTTGCCCGTATATGGTGACGGGAATTATACCCGGGATTGGCTTTATGTTATTGACCATGCAGCGGCCATTGATTTGGTTTTCCATCAAGGCAAAAAAGGAGAAACCTACAATATTGGAGGTTTTAATGAATGGAAGAACATAAAGTTAACACAATTGTTATGTCGATTAATGGATAAAAAATTGAACAGGCAAGCAGGAACATCAGAAAAGCTTATAACTTTTGTAAAAGATCGCCCAGGGCACGATTTAAGATATGCCATTGATGCCACCAAGATTAAACAACAGTTGGGCTGGGAGCCTTCAGTGACATTCGAGGAAGGACTTGAAAAGACGATAGATTGGTATTTTGAAAACCGACAATGGTTGGATCATGTTACCTCTGGTGACTATTTGGAGTATTATAAAAAACAATATCAACAATAGAATACAATGAAGGGAATTGTTTTGGCAGGAGGAACGGGAAGCAGATTGCACCCACTGACTCTTTCAGTGAGCAAGCAGTTGATGCCCATTTACGACAAGCCAATGATTTATTATCCGCTTTCCACATTAATGTATGCGGGCATAAAAGAAATATTGATTATTTCTACTCCAAAAGACCTTCCATTGTTCAAAGAACTATTGGGCGACGGAAAAAAGTATGGCTGCTCTTTTTCCTATACGGAGCAGGACGCACCGAACGGTTTGGCGGAAGCATTCATCATTGGTGAGGATTTTATTGGAAATGATAAAGTTGCCTTGATTCTTGGAGACAACATTTTTTACGGAACGGGACTTTCAAAATTATTACAGTCCAACAATGATCCAGACGGAGGTATTATCTATGCCTATAGGGTAAATGACCCTCAACGCTACGGTGTTGTCGAGTTTGATGATGAAGGGAAGGCCATCAGTATAGAAGAAAAGCCAAAAGAACCAAAGAGTAATTATGTAGTTCCCGGCATTTATTTTTATGATAACAATGTGGTCTCCATTGCAAAGGCCATAAAGCCAAGTGCGCGCGGCGAATTGGAAATCACCGATGTGAACAAAGAATTTTTAAAAAGAGGTAAATTGAACGTTGGTATTATGGACAGGGGAACGGCATGGTTGGATACAGGAACCTTTCAAGCCTTGATGCAGGCGTCACAATTTGTTGAAGTACTGGAAGAACGCCAAGGGATGATTATTGGTTCCATAGAGCTTGCGGCCTATGAAATGGGATATGTCAATACAAATCAATTTATGGAATTGGCCCAACCCTTGATGAAAAGTGGATATGGGAAAAGACTTTTGGGCATTTTGAACAAGGAGGCATGATCAAGGCTATAGAGACTAAATTAAAAGGGTGTTTTATATTGGAGCCCCAAATATTTGAAGATAACAGGGGGTACTTCTTTGAAAGCTATAATCACAGAGATTTTTGTAAGGCAATAGGCCAGGAAATAAGTTTTGTACAGGACAATATATCCCTTTCAAAGAAAGGGGTGCTCAGAGGGCTTCATTTTCAGAAAGGGGAGCATGCCCAAGCCAAATTGGTCTCGGTTTTACAAGGTAAAATCCAAGATGTTGTGGTAGATTTGCGACAAGATTCCCCCACATTTGGTCAGCACTTATCCATTCAGCTGAGCGATGAGAACAAAAAACAGGTGTTTATACCGAGAGGTTTTGCGCATGGTTTTTTGACCTTGAGCGAATCAGCTAAAGTAATTTATAAATGTGATAATTATTATAAAAGGGAATCTGAAGGGGGAATTAAACATGACAACGAACATTTGATGATTGATTGGCAAATAGATTCTAATGACATGTTGCTTTCTGAACGGGATAAAAGGTGGTAGGTCACTGGGTTAATTCGAGACTAATTTAGATGACAGGGCATAGCTCATTGAAATAACCCCCTTTAGACTTAACCAGTAAAGTTCTCGGATTAGCAAGAAAAAAATTCGATAATTTTTCGAACCAGGTCCGAAGCCATTGAAATGGCCAAATTGACGAATGAATATGAAGAATAAAACAAGATTTTTGAAGAGATGGGTTGTTGAAATGGTTGGACTAATACCCTCCAAAGGAATATCTAGAAAACAAAAAAAGATTCTTTGAACCCCTATCAGTTTCCAAAAAAGATAAAAAAAGCCTTGGAATCAAAAGATTTTAAGGAGTTAACGGTAAATTCTCTTTGGTCTTTAGCAGGTTCTATTGTTTCAAAGGCATTTCTTTTTGGGGCATGGCTGATGGTGGCTAAAATGCTCGGTAAGGAGGGGAATGGTGAAGTTGGAATTATTCGATCTACAATAAATTTATTTGCAATTTTTGCAGGGTCAGGTATCGCAATGACCACAACAAAGTATATACCGGAATACATAGATATTGATAAGGAAAAAGTAAGTCGTATTTTATCCCTTACAATATTGGTAACTGTAATTACAGGTTTGTTTTTAAGCTTTGGTATGTATGTTGGAGCGCAGTATATAGCTGAGAAGGTTTTAAATGCACCAAATCTCACCGACACGTTTAGGATAAGCGCTTTTATATTATTTCTAAGCGCTATCACCAGCTTAATTTCGGGATGTTTAAAAGGGTTTGGGGCATTCCGAGAGCTCAGCTATATTAATACGTATTATGGCTTGGGGTTGTTTGTATTTCTCTATTTTGGAACAAAATATTACCAAATAAATGGAACCTTTATTGGCTTTACCCTAAGCAGTCTGTTATTGGCAGTATCTGGTTCATATCATCTATGGAAACTTATGGGTAATCATGGGCTTTTTTTCACTTTATCCTTTAAGAAAGAATATGACGTTTTAAGAAAGTTTACACTGCCAGCAATTTTGACAGGAATAATGGTTGTCCCATTTAAATGGACTGCAGATACTATCTTGGTTAATCAACCAAATGGATTTCAACAATTGGGCCTTTATAATGTTGTAATCCTATTTCAAACTTTTATGGTTATGTTGACCACAACAATAGATGCGCCTTTGATTACTTTAATGGTTAAAGAGAACATCAGCAAAAAAATAGAAAGGCTTAGTCTAATAATGCCATGGGCAATAGGAGTCTTTTTGGTTTTGCCAGTATTGTTTTTTCCTAGTTTATTTGGTTACGTTTTAGGTGAGGAATATGCGGGAGACATTAATTTTAAAGGAACACTGTTTCTTATTTTAGTGACTACAACCATAATGCTGTATAAGCAAGGAATAGCAAGAGTAATGATTGTAAATGGGCTCATGTGGTTTAGTTTTTTTAGCAATTTAGTTTGGGGGCTTTTATTACTTGCCACTTTTTACGTTGTTTGGGATAAAAATTCAACAACCCTGTCTTTCTCATACTTTATGGCATATTTACTGAACACAGTTATCATATTGCCCATTTACTTAAAAATGAAAATAATATCTCCGACATTAATTATATCAAGGACCTCTTTAGCGATTTGGATTTTCTTTTTTTTGATAATATGGATTTTATATTATTATGAGGTCAATTTGATTGTTCGTGCTTTGCTGATGGTGTTTTTTTTAGGTATGTTCGCTTTTCTTTTTTACAAGTTAATCACTAAAAAATGAGAGATTCGAGCAACGTCATTAACAATGTTGTAAATAACAATTTATGTATAGGTTGTGGCGTTTGCACTGCGGTTTGCCCAACAGACAGTTTGACCATAAAGCTAAACTCCAAAGGAACCTTTGAACCACATTTAAATCCTGATGATTGTGATGATAATGGAATTTGCTTAAAAGTATGCCCTTTTAATCCCTTTCCGGAAGATCAGATAAAGACTGAGGATGAAATAATATCACAAATTTCATTTGAGAAAAGGGACCAAATAAAGAAAACAAAGTTTTTTGGCCACTATAGCTCACTAAATGTTGGATATGCTCAAAAGCACAGAGAAAATGGTTCTTCTGGGGGAATAGCTAGCTGGTTGTTGAAAAAGTTGATGCGCGAAAATAAAGTGGACCACGTCATTGCCACCATTGAGGAAAACCCAAATAAAGGGAAACATTTTAAATATGCCATTCTCTCAAAAGAAGAAGATATTGATTTGTCATCTAAGACAAAGTATTATCCAATAGAAGCGGGGGATGTTTTGAAACTAAGTTTGGAAAAAAAGGGAAAATATGCTTTTATAGGATTGCCTTGCACCATTAAAGCGATTAGGTTGGCCCAAATTGAAAACCCCAAAACATGGGCACACATTAAATTTACTATTAGTATTTTTTGTGGGGGGCTTAAAAGCACTTTTTTTACAGAGTATTTATCTTCCAAACTGGATGTACCCCATAATGAGATACTTTCTCCAAAGTACCGATTGAAAAATGTGGATTCAACGGCTGGAGACTATTCATTTTCGTGTATTAAAAATGGAGAAACATCACCTAGAATCTTGCCCATGAAGCAAGTTGGTGATATGTGGGGAACTGGATATTTTAAACCCAACGCATGTGATTTTTGTGAAGATTATTCAGGAGAATTGGCGGACATTTCTTTGGGAGATGCCTGGATACCTCCGTATAGCAATGACGGGAGGGGGCACAGCTTAATAATTACCAGGACATCAGAAACCAAGAAAATCTTTCAGGAAGGCCAAGAAATGGAGCAACTCTATTTAGAGAAAATTTCCGAAAAACAGGCCGCTTTGTCCCAAGAAGGAAATTACAATCATCGAAGGATTGGGTTATCGTATAGATTGAAATGGGCAAAATCTGAAAACAAAATAGTTCCGCCCAAAAGAATAAAGGAAATTGTTTTTGAAAACCCACTGAAAGCAAAAATATTTAAATTGAGGCAGCAAATCCAGCAGGAAAGCACTTTGATCTGGATGGAAGAAAGGGACAATTTGGGAAAATTGTTCGAAACAAAAATATCGAAAACAAAGAAAAAGTTATTTCTGTTTACCAAATTGGAACATTTGTTCAGGAAAAAGTATTGGATAAGAAAAATAAAAGGAAAATGAAGATTTTGTTATATGGGATATGGGGAGTTTACAATTATGGTTGCGAAGCAATTGTAAGAGGAACGGTTAACAGTTTCTCCAAAATGTACCCTGGTGCTACAATTTACTACGCCTCATTCAATATTGAAGACGATGCAAGAAGACTAAGTGGGTGCAATGTTTCACTTGTTCAAAGACCCTTTAAAAACCCCCTTTATAAAAGAGCAATTAGAAAGCTATTATCCTATATGGGTGTCGAGTATCATATTTATGTTGATTCTTTTGATTTAATTGACAACTATGACATGGTTGTTTCTATTGGAGGTGATATGTATACCATTAGCTCCTCAGGAGAATATCCATACTCGTTAATGAAGTTTGGTGATGAAGTATTGGCAAGAGGCAAAAAGTATATTCTTTGGGGCTGTTCAATTGGACCATTTGAAGCAAAACCAAAAGTTTTGCTCCTGATGAAAAAACATTTGACGAATGTTTCGTTAATTGTTGGCCGAGAGGTTTCAACCATTGAATATCTCAAGGCACTTGGCATTACAGAGAACGTAATTTATGCTCCAGACCCTGCATATAAAGTAGCCGTTGAAAATGAAAAAGTAATGGAAGAACCTGTTTTGGGAGACATAAAGGTTATTGGAATAAACCTAAGCCCTCTTTCCAGTCTATATTTCACTAGAAACATTGATGAGGCAATATCAAATCAGGCCAACACCATTATTTCGCTAATAGAGAGCTTTTCATGCTCTGTTATTCTCCTACCTCATGTGCTTTCTAATCACGAAAAAGATGATGACTACGGATATTTAAAAGGAATATACGAAATAGTTAACAACAAGTACCCTGAGAAAATAACTATTGTCAATAATGACCCAGGCTTCATTGGACTTAAAGAAACGCTAAAAACGTGTGATGTTGTGATTGCTGCACGAATGCATTGTGCTGTAAATGCCATTACCTGTAAAGTCCCCGCCATATTTCTTTCGTATAGCAAAAAATCTCAAGGAATGGCAAACTTGGTATATGGCAATAGCAATTTTGTGATGGATTTGGCACTATTCAATAATACTAAATCTGTAATTGAGAAAATTCATGAAATCTCCAAAATTGATTTGTTGGAATTTTATAAAAATGTTGATCAACTTAAAAATGAAAGCGGCCTGAAATCTGTTAAAAAAAGGATTAATTGGGAGTAGTCACCTATACCAACTCAATTTCAGCGTCTATTGTTTAAAAAAGGATTACCCTGGTCCATCAATATAGGGGAATATGGTAAAAGCATAATAAACTCTAAAAAATTTGAAAATTGTTTTTTACTTAAGCAAATACAACACCATAAGTGATGCGGTTATTCTTTATTTGAAGATAATCAATAAATCTTTGACCGGGCAAGAAGATTTTAAATCTACAGACTCCATAAAACAACTAAAAGGGGCTGACTTAATCGTGACTTATTTTGTTAAGGATTATCTGGTTGCAAGAATTCTACACCCTAAAACAAATATCATTAATTGGTTTCAGGGCGTTTTGCCAGAAGAATCTTTAATGTGGCAAAAAAGTAAATTAAGGTATCATATGTACAGTTTTATGGAATGGTTTACCTTAAAGAGCTCGGACTACAATTTTTTTGTGTCCGAATCAATGTTATTACACTACAAACGAAAATATGGGTATAAAGGGAGTAACTATTATATAATGCCGTGTTTCAATGCCGATATTGAACCAAGCTTTAATTCACAGAGAAAACTTAGTTTTATTTATATGGGATCATTATCGGCGTGGCAGTGCATTGAAGAGACCATTCTTACTTTTAAGGAGATTAATCAGGAGCTTCCTGAATCCACCCTTACAATATTGAGTTCGGAAAAAGAGAAGGCACTAAAAATTATTGAAACCACGAAGGTCAAAAATGTAAAAGTAGATTACATTCCTTTAGAGATGATAACCAACTATTTGTCCGATTACAAGTACGGTTTTCTTATTAGGAAGAACATATTGGTCAACAGGGTATCAACACCCAACAAGCTTAACACCTACATGGCTTCTGGTGTTATACCTATTTATTCTGATGTTATTGAGTCCTTTAAAAAATCTTTGAGCAATGTAAGGTATAAAATACCCCTACCAGAAACAGTTGATATTAAAAAAGCTGCAAAACAAATCATAGGTTTTGAACGAAATGTTACAATTGATTATGATAGAATGCACGATAACTATGTAAAGGTGTTTGAGGATTTTTACAACGGAGAAAACTATTCAAAAGAGATTAATGAAGTTTTAAGAAAAGCGGAGATTATATAAAAAATATATTAGGGTGAAGTTAAGCATATCAAATATCATGATACTTAGTCCTCTGGTTCTGATATTTGTGTCTGAATATTTTAGATTTGTATTCCCTGCAATAGGAGCCAACTTGAAGTTGCTTTCTGCAATTTTAATGTTGTCATATGCGCTGATAAAACACAAGTTTGATAATAATCTTGTTTTTTTATCTCTACTCCTAGTTCCGGTATTTGCTGTTCATTTTTTTTTGGCTTTCAATTACAAGGCAGCTGCCGAGGAACTTTTTAGGTACATTCTTCCCATAATTGTCCTTTTTTTTGGCTATTCAATAAGGGATCGTTTTGGTTTGTTGTTCAGGTTTTTAGTGGTGCTTTTAATCGTTAATTATTTGGCACAGATAATTAACTATATATTATGGTTTAATGGAGTTAATCAATGGTTTTATGTATATACAGAAACTGGAAGAGTAAATATACCAATGGTTGCGGGAGTCTTGAGGGCAACTGGTATTATGGGCTTTTTCAGCACTTTTGGCTTTTTGAATCTTATCATGTACTTTTTGATAAGTTTTTTCTACAAAGGAAAATATAAAAGGACTTTGGTGCTTTTGTCCATTATTTTTCTTTTTTTAAGCATTTCGTTTAAAGGCATTGCTACTTTTCTTTTTTTGCTGATATTATTTTCAAGGCACAGGGTGCGCATTTTTATAGGTGCGGTACTACTATTTATTGGAACGCTTTTCGTTTTTCCGAAACAGATTGCATTTCTTGCGGAAAACGCAAAAGTGAGAATTGAGGCATATGTTTTGGAAGGGAACTCCGCCAGGTCGGAATCATATAGAGCAATGTTGAGCGAAACCCATTTGTTTATTGGAGAGGGCATAGGTTCATTTGGGGGACCATCTTCTACCAAATATGAATCGCCCTTTTATAAAGAAATTGAATTTGATTGGCATGGTCTGCCCAACTTACCCACTACAGATACATATTATCCTCATTTGTTTGTGGAAATAGGACTACTTGGGGGTATTTTATATTTGTTTATTTTCTTTGTGCCACTTTTAAGACTAAGAACTGTGTCAAAATTGAATTTGAAGGCAATAATTGTAATCTACCTAGCACTCTTTATTGATGCCTTAGTTACTTTTTCGCTCAATAATTTGGTTTATTTGTCTTTGTCTTTAGTATGCGTCTATCCCCTAATTTACTTGTCCAATGGAAAGAGTTAATGTCTTGTTTCTGGCAAATATCCCTACGGACGATTTAAGGTCGGTTGGAGGCGCAACTGTGCTTTCAAAGAAAGTGTTGGATTTTCTTCAGGAAAAGAACAGAATAATTAATGTTGAACACGTGCAAATTAGAAAGCTATGGCGTCCAAAATTTCAATTAATAGATTATTTGTATCTCTCGGTAAAGTACTTATTCATAGTTAATAAATATGATGTTGTAAGTATACACTCAACCCCTGACATGAATTTTACCATAGGGCCCTATTTGTCTTTTGTGGGCAAACTTTTTGGGAAGAAGGTGACGTATCATTTTTTTGGCGGTAATTTTAATAATCAGTATTTAGGCTTTTCTGGATTCTTAAAATGGATAATTGAAAAGAGTATATTCAAATCAGATTGTGTATTCTTTGAAACACAATCGCTGGTCAATGAGTTCTCAGATAGAATAAAGAATATAGAATGGTTGCCAAATTCCAGAAGAGCAATTCTATCGGTCAGGCCACAAAGGAATTTCAAAAAAAGATTTGTGTTTATTTCAAGAATTATTGAGGAGAAAGGAGTTGAAATTATTAGACAGGCTTTTAGTGAATTGGACAGTTCTTATAGCATTGCTTTTTATGGACCTGTAGTTGGTGGATATGATAGAGATAGATTGGATACAGAAAACTCTACATATAAGGGTGCCATTGAAAACCACCAAGTAGTTGAAGTTCTAAAGGAAAACGATGTACTACTTCTTCCTACTTTTTTTGAAGGTGAAGGATACCCAGGGATAATTATTGAAGCTTTGTCTGTTGGGATGCCCGTAATAACGACAGATTGGAAGTCAATTGGTGAAATTGTTTTTGAGGGGTACAATGGATTTTTGGCAAAACCAAGAGATTCAGATTCCTTAAAGGAAAAGATTGGGTTAATTAACCACGAAAACTTTGAAACCCTTTCAAATAATGCATTTATGAGCTTTGAAAAGTTCGATTCCGAAATAGTCTTTAACAAATTAATAAAAAGCTATTTAAGCACGAAGATTTAAAAAATAATGACGGTAAAAAACATAATACTAACATTATTGACAATTTTGATTGTTTCTATATGGGACTTTAATAAAAAAGGATATCATGAGTTCCCACAATTGATTTATGATTGGGACCAAAAAAGGACGATTAAAGATCATGGAAATACAAGAACATATAAATTAAGCCATAACACCTTGGGTCTTTATTATAATAGGAGCCTTGAGAGCATACATGAGAATAATACAATTGAAGTATTGGATGAAAGAGGCCGTCCCTTTTACTTTAGATTTATGTATAAACAAATTATGGATTCGATAATTGAGTTTAAAGGAGGTATTTGGCTAACCCAGATTCCTAAAAAGAAATTAGGTGAGGTAAGACTTAAAGAAGTTGATATTCCTCTGATTATAAAGGACCATAAGATAAGCGTGGGATTCATTGGAATTACTAACGATAAATGGGGTGGGTTTAAAACGATAAGGAAAAATATAAAATTTTCTTATCCTAAAATTAATTTCTTAGGAAATCAAAAAGATGTCTTTGGTTTTGAATATTCTACATTAGATATTACCCCTGAAGGTTACGAAAATAATGTAGAGGTTCCTGAACAATGTGAGATAGTTATGATATTGATAGATAAAATTCCAGAAGATGAAGATTTGGAAAGTATTCAAAAGTTGTTGTCGGCAACAAAGGATAAACTTTTACTTGTCCATACATGGCCATTGGTAGAATCCATGAAAGCTGAGAAGCTGGAAAAAGCCAACAATTTAGTTAGAAAACTAAATGAAAAAAATCAAAATATTTTTGTCATAGACTTAAAAGGAGGTAGTGAGGAACTAGCACAATATGATGAGAATAAGGGATATTTTTTAACTAGCTTTGGGTATTCTCTTTTTAAAACCGAAGTAATTGAGATTATTGGGAATTACAAAGACTGAAAAAAAGAAGCTATATTTTTGGCTGTGTGCTTTTGTAGCAATGACTTTACCGTTTCCCAAGCTTAGTTTTAATTCTTTTGCCATAATTCTTTTAGGTATTTTTTCGGTTTTCTTGCAACAACCATTTCTCGCTAAAACGAAATTGATCAAGAAAAATTTACATTGGATAGTAATTGCCTCTATACCAACATTACTTGCTCTTTTTGGTCTATTATGGACAGAAGATTACCCGTCCGCCACTACCAACTTAAAACCAACTTTTTTAATTTTCTCGATTGTTTTTTTCTCGTCATCAGAAAAGCTTTCTCTTTCCGACCTTTCAAAATTACTGGACTTATTTACAATTTCAGTAATTACGGCATCCATTTTAGCTGTTGGAAAAGCTGTTTGGCTTGATGTTCAGGGACTTGGCAAGTATTATTTTTACTTAGATTTTGGAAAGGTGCTAGGACATCACCCTACCTACTTTGCCTTGTTTATTTGCATTTGTTCAATTCATCTGGCAGTAAAGGCAAATCGCGAGAATAAATTACTTTGGTTGTATTTTGTTGCAATGGCATTCTTGGGTTTGGTTCTATACCTTCTGAGCTCCAAAATGAGTATAATTGCATTGATTGTGGTCCTGGCTTCCTCTTTTTTATTGGAAATTTATTTGTACAAAAATGTAAAAACTAATTTGTGGTCTAGAACAAAATTGGCTGGAATATTACTACTTTGCTTAATCTTCTTAACCCCAAATTTCCAAAAAAGATTAACGTCTGAGAAAGCCTCAAATTTTGAGGAAAGATTGGAATTATGGGAAGCGGTATTTAACAAGTATCAACAAGGGAGCATTATTTTTGGAGCCGGGACAGGTGATGGGCGAAAGGGTCTTGTAAAAGAATATCAAGAAGTTGGTTATGAAATTGCAGCAAAGGAGCATTATAATGCACATAACCAATATTTGGAAGAGCTTCTTTTTTATGGTTTTTTTGGGCTTATCATTTTTTTGCTTCAACTAATAATATTTTTCATACTCCCAATTCAAAAGAAATACAGCCTCGGATATTATCTCTTAATTTGTTTTATGCTTTTTATGATGTCAGAATCCATACTGGAACGTCATAGTGGTGAAATACTGTATTCGTACTTTATGATTATTCTTTTTTCAATATTAGTTGACAACAATAATTTCATTGAGAAAAATGATAGAATAAAGGTTTTAAACACTTATGTGGACAACCTTTCCAATAGCGAAACACTTGAGTTGATAGATGAAGCCATTAAAGAGCGAAAGCATATTCACCATGTAGTGGTCAATGCAAGTAAAATTGTTTCTATGCAAACCGACCTTAGGTTGCGCCAAAGTGTCAACAGCAGTGATTTAATCAATGCTGATGGTCAGGCCGTTGTATGGGCCTCCAAAATATTGGGAAAACCGTTAAAGGAACGTGTGGCCGGCATTGATTTAATGCAGAACCTTGTGGAAATGGCCTTTCAGAATGATTATAAAATATATTTTTTTGGAGCTAAGGAAGAAATTGTCGAGGCCGTTGTGAAAAAATATTCCAAGAAATATTCTGAAGATATAATAGCAGGATATAGAAACGGATATTTCAAAAAAGAGGAGGAAAAATCAATAGCATCTCAAATTCGTGAAAGTGGCGCGCACATGCTTTTTGTGGCAATAAGTTCTCCAACAAAAGAGAATTTTTTATTTGAAAACAAACATGTCTTATCCAATGTGAACTTCATCATGGGGGTTGGGGGAAGTTTCGATGTTATTGCAGGAAAGGTAAGAAGAGCACCTAAATGGATGCAAAAAGCAGGCCTTGAATGGTGCTACAGACTTATGCAAGAACCCAAGAGAATGTGGAAAAGGTACGTCATTGGCAACAGTAAGTTTATTTTGTTGGTTTTAAAAGAGCGATTCAAATTTTGATACCTTTGAGGCTTCGTTAGGGCGGCAACTATTTTCAAATGTTTTTTAAACAACATAGATATTCAAATCTAATAACTCCTATTTCGTATGCTATTGACTTAGCGGTATTGAATGTGTTTTTGTATATACTGCCCATAAATTTCCAAACCCCTTTGCTAATTCATGTATATATTACCATTTCATGGATCGTTATTTCCACGAAAAATGAGTTTTATACCATATACAGGTTTTCAAAAGTCACCTACATCTTTCGATTAATATCTGTACAATTTGTTTTTTTCTTTCTTATACTATACGCCTTTATAGGCTTTTTTAAACAGCCCGTTATCAGTAGGCTTGCGCTTGGTGAATACTTTTTGATTGTGTTTCTTGTCATTTCTTTGGTAAAACTGTTGAGTTATTTCCTGCTCATGGAATATCGCGAAAAAGTACAGGGAAACTTAAGAAACGTAGTCATAGTTGGAAAAAACAAAAAAACAGACCAGTTGAGAAAGGTTTTTAACGAAAGAAGAGAATATGGTTATAACTTTTTCAAACAGTTTTCCCCGAAATCGGTTGGGTTTGAAATACAGTATTGCTTCGACTATATTCTAGACAACGATATCGATGAAATCTATTGCTCTGTCTCAGAACTAAAAAATGAGGAGTTGACCCAATTCATAAATTTTGCGGACAACAATCTTAAAACCCTCAAATTTATACCAGACAATAAGAACATCTTTGCCAAAAAACTCAAATTTGAGTACTACGATTATATTCCGGTTCTTTCGTTGAGAGATATCCCTTTGGATGACCCCATAAACGCATTTATCAAAAGAAGTTTCGACATAGTTTTTTCTTTAATTATCATTATTGGCCTTCTTTCTTGGCTGACCCCTTTGTTGGCTATTTTGATTACCCTTGAATCTAAAGGCCCTGTTTTTTTTAGACAAACTCGAAATGGGATAGACAATAGGGAATTCTACTGTTATAAGTTCCGTTCCATGGCACCAAATAAAAACGCAGACCATATACAAGCCACCAAGAACGACATGCGAATCACAAGAATTGGAAAATTCATCAGAAGAACCAGTATTGACGAACTTCCTCAATTTTATAATGTCCTTTTTGGGACTATGTCGGTGGTTGGTCCACGCCCTCACATGGTAAAGCATACCAATGAATACGCCATAAGTGTGGATAAATATATGGTTCGGCATTTTGTAAAACCTGGAATTACTGGGTTGGCACAAGTAAGGGGATATCGAGGGGAGATTGAAAGTGAAGCAGACATCCAAAACCGAATTAAATTCGATATTTTCTACATAGAGAACTGGTCCATGTTTTTAGATCTAAAAATCATGGTGCAAACAGTGCTAAATGCCGTAAAAGGAGAGGCAAAAGCATATTAAATGAAGATGAAAAAAACCCTTATAACCGGAGCAGCAGGCTTCCTTGGCTCTCATCTTTGCGATAGATTCATCGCTGAAGGCCACCATGTCATTGGAATGGATAACCTCATTACGGGAGACCTAAAGAACATTGAGCATTTGTTCCACTTGGAGCGCTTTGATTTTTTCCATCATGATGTTTCCAAGTTTGTACACGTGCCAGGCACGATGGACTACATTCTCCATTTTGCTTCGCCCGCAAGTCCAATTGACTACCTAAAAATCCCAATTGAAACCCTAAAAGTGGGTTCATTGGGCACATTGAACCTGTTAGGGCTGGCCAAGGACCACAAAGCACGGATTTTGGTGGCTTCCACTTCTGAGGTTTACGGAGATCCATTGGTACACCCCCAAAATGAGGATTATTACGGCAATGTAAGCCCTATCGGCCCACGTGGTGTTTATGATGAAGCCAAACGATTTATGGAATCCATTACCATGGCCTATCACCGGCACCATGGATTGGATACGCGAATCGTTCGGATTTTCAACACCTATGGATCTAGAATGCGATTGAACGACGGTCGTGTTGTTCCCGCCTTTATGGGTCAAGCCCTGCGAGGTGAGGACCTTACCGTTTTTGGCGATGGTTCCCAAACCCGTTCCTTTACCTATATTGATGATCAAATCGAAGGTATTTATCGGTTGTTGATGAGCGATTATGTGGAACCCATCAACATAGGTAACCCAGATGAAACCACCATTTTGGAGTTTGCCGAAGAAATCATCAAGCTGACCGGAACAGACCAGAAAATAGTGTTCAAGCCATTGCCCCAAGATGACCCACTTCAGCGGCAGCCTGACATTACAAGGGCCAAAGAAGTTCTGGGCTGGGAACCCAAAGTACATCGTTCCGAAGGGCTTAAAAAAGCCTTTGACTACTTCAAATCTCTTCCACACGATCAATTATGGGAAGCACACAGAGACTTTTTGCCATAAATCATTCGTCAAAAGTTATTTCGAACTGTCAGATTGAGCGCAGTCGAAATCAAAGTGGGAAATTTTAATCTTAGATTTCTCAATCGCTTTGCTTGGCTCGAAATGACAGCAACCTCATTCTTGGATTAGTGAAAATTTGTGTAATTCCGTCAAGAGTTTTAGGTGCCATTTCCAAAAAAACGTAGTATTGAGAAACCCATTGTTCTTGTGAATTTTTACAGAATGGCCTAGCCGAGAATTCCAAATTACCCTGAAAAAAACATATTACAATAGAATTAAATTTGAATTAGGCTATTTTTGCCAAAATTTTGATTCATGAACATTTTGGTCCTGGGTTCTGGCGGACGCGAACATGCCATCGCCCTTAAAATTTCAGAAAGCCCTAAAACGAACAACCTTTTTGTAGCCCCAGGCAACGCAGGAACTTCAAAAATAGCCACCAATGTTGAGGTGGGGGTAAACGACTTTTCGGCCATTAAGCAACTGGCGCTAAAAGAAGCCATCGATTTAGTGGTTATTGGACCTGAAGACCCCTTGGTAAACGGGGTGCACGATTTTTTCCTGAGGGATGCCGAACTTAAGAACATCCCCGTCATTGGTCCACAAAAAGCTGCCGCCGCCTTGGAGGGTAGTAAGGAGTTTGCCAAGGAGTTTATGATGCGGCATAACATTCCCACTGCGGCCTATGAAAGTTTCACAGCTGAAACTTT
Organism: Allomuricauda sp. ANG21; assembly: GCF_040705235.1. Classification (NCBI taxonomy): domain Bacteria; kingdom Pseudomonadati; phylum Bacteroidota; class Flavobacteriia; order Flavobacteriales; family Flavobacteriaceae; genus Allomuricauda; species Allomuricauda sp. ANG21. Next base: position 453,125 of record NZ_JBFCVT010000002.1, read on the forward strand.
GAATGAAGGATATGCTTTTTTGGAATCCTTAAATCCACCCTATGTGCTCAAAGCAGATGGACTTGCTGCTGGAAAAGGGGTGCTGATTCTTCAGGATTTGGAAGAGGCCAAGAAAGAATTGAAAGCCATGCTCGTTGACTCCAAATTTGGGAATGCCAGTGCCACCGTGGTCATTGAAGAATTTTTGGATGGGATTGAATTAAGCTGTTTTGTGCTTACGGATGGTACCAACTATAAAGTGCTGCCCACCGCTAAAGATTATAAACGCATTGGGGAAGGAGACACCGGACTCAATACGGGGGGAATGGGAGCCATTTCACCTGTTCCATTTGCCGATTCAACCTTCTTGGACAAGATAGAGCGTCAGATTGTAAAACCTACCGTAGACGGCCTTAAAAAGGATGATCTGCCGTATGTTGGTTTTATCTTCATCGGGTTGATAAAAGTTGGTGAAGAGCCCAAGGTCATCGAATACAATGTGCGTATGGGAGATCCCGAAACCGAAGTGGTAATGCCCAGGCTCAAAAGCGATTTGGTCGAAGTACTCATGGCGATGGCTAATGGTACACTGGACAAAATCAATCTAGAGATAGATGAACGTGCAGCCACAACCGTAATGGCCGTTTCTGGCGGATATCCTGAAGCTTACGAAAAAGGAAAAGAAATCACGGGAACTGAAAATATAAAGGACTCCCTAGTATTCCACGCAGGAACAAAACTTTCAGACGGAAAAGTGGTGACCAACGGAGGTCGGGTAATCGCAGTTACTTCCTTCGGAAAAGACTTTAGGGAAGCCTTACAGAAATCCTATCAAAATATGGAAAAGCTCCATTTTGATGGCATGTACTACAGAAAAGATTTAGGCTTCGATCTATAGATAAGAGTGGGAGCTGATACTCTTGTCCTCTTCTCCATTGTCATTGAAAATCTTTAATTGCTTCATCCAGTAGACCATGGCAATCATACCAATGACAAAGAATATCCAATTAAGGGTGTTGGCAGCCCACCAACTTTCCATAAAACGGAAAAAATCGTAGGGGGCAAAAAGGTAGTTTACAAATAAGTCTTCTATACCGTAAAAAAACTTGCTCATCTTGGCTATATTTACTTTGCAAAAGTAGCAAAAGATAGGATGATTTCAAGCTTTTTCGGAAAAACAAAACCCATAAATTATATTGTCCTTGCGATTTTTCTATTTCTTTTTTATTCGCTCAACGCTTTCTTTGGCTTTGGAGCAGAAATGGTTGACCCAATACTACCACTTGAAATATTAGCTTTTGCCGTCTTGGTGTTGGCGTTGTTCATTATCAACCAAATGGTGCGAACAGAGAAGGTAACCGACTTCAACTCGTACGCCATGTTGTTTTTTGTACTGTTATTGGTGACCTTTTCCGAAACCCTGTTCAACAAAAATGTCATCTTCACTAATTTTTTCCTGCTTTTGGCCTTTTGGCGCTTGTTGGCCGTTAGGTCTAACCGTTTTGTTAAACATAAGATTTTTGATGCCTCTTTTTTAATTGCCATTGCCAGTCTTTTTTACGATTGGTCCCTTGTTTTTTTAGTACTGGTCTTTGCGGTGATCAATGTGTACGATAGAAAGACATTTAAGAATTGGTTAGTGCCCTTTTTGGGTGTCGCAACCGTCTTCATCATCACATTTGCTGTAATCCGCGTAAATGGGTATGCCGATTTTTTTAAAGAACACTATCAATTTTCAATCGGATTGCTTGGTACAAAATCCTTGGGTGAGGTCATCAACATAAAGGCCATAATCTATATTTTGCTGATGTTGCTGTTGATGACCGTTGTTTTTGTAAGGGTTCGAAAAATAGGCGGCGGAAAGTTGATTGTGCTTAGAATCGTTTTTGCCATTTTCAATTTGGGCGTTGTCATTGGTCTGTTGACCCCCGCGGGTTCTTCTCCGCTTTTGATCACGTTTTTCCCGGCTGCGGTTTTTTTGGCCAACTATGCCGAAGGCATTAAAAAAACCAAACTTAGAGAATTGGTTTTGGATATTTGCATAGCCTTGCCCTTATTGCTTTTTATCGTACAGGTAAGTCGATAAGCCATAAAGCAATATCTTTGCCCAAAATGTATTGCAATGTTCAGCGAATTTGCCTTCAACATATTTCAAAAAAGTATCGAGACCTATCATATTAAAGATGATGTGTACCAAGATTTTGTGAATCCCTATCCAAAGGATAAGGTGGAACACCTGCTTTACCGAAAGAATTGGATTGATACGGTTCAATGGCACTATGAGGATATTATTCGGGACCCAGAAATTAACCCGGAAGCCGCATTGGACCTAAAACGAAAAATCGATGCCAGCAATCAGGACCGGACAGATTTGGTGGAGTATATTGACAGCTATTTTTTGGATAAGTACAAATCAGTAGAGGTAAAGGGGGATGCCACCATCAACACGGAAAGTCCGGCATGGGCCATAGACCGACTCTCCATTTTGGCCCTGAAAATATATCATATGCAAGAAGAAGTGAACCGCACAGATGCTTCACCGGAGCATATTAAAAAATGTAGTGATAAGCTGGCGGTTCTTTTGGAGCAAAAGAAGGACCTTTCTACTGCCATAGACCAATTGCTGGCCGATATTGAGGCCGGGAACAAGTACATGAAAGTCTACAAGCAGATGAAAATGTACAACGACGATGAACTCAATCCCGTGCTCCGTGGACAAAAAGGGTAAAATCACCCACCTTCTTGTCATTCGCCTATCCGCAATGGGCGATGTGGCCATGACCGTTCCCGTAATTGGCACGTTGCTAAAGAACTATCCAAATGTTCAGCTTACGGTTCTCACCAAGAAAAACTTTATGCCCATTTTCCACGGAATGGAAAGGGTGGAAGTGATGGAGGCCGATGTCAAGAAAAGACATAAGGGCCTTATGGGATTATGGCGTTTGTACCATGAGCTAAAACCGATAAAATTTGATGCCGTGGCCGATTTGCATAATGTGCTGCGCAGCAGAGTGCTGAAAAAATATTTTGCATTGGATAGAATCCCGTTTATCCAAATTGATAAAGGGCGTAAAGAAAAGAAAGCCCTCACGCGTTCCAAGAACAAGATTTTTCAACAGTTGAAGACCACCCACCAGCGATATGCTGATGTTTTTGCCCAATTGGGTTTTCCCCTAGATTTAAATCAACCTCAGCTACTGGAGCGACAGCAGCTTTCCGAAAAACTATTGAAGTTGGTGCACCAAGACACCAAAAAATGGGTGGGCATTGCCCCGTTTGCCGCTCACCAAGGCAAAATGTATCCATTTTCCTTGATGAAAACCGTGGTGGAACAACTCAATAATACCGAAAAGTATAAAATATTGCTGTTTGGGGGTGGGGCCAAGGAGGTAGAAGCCTTGGAGCATCTTGCCAAGATGTATAAAAATACAATGTGCATGGCGGGAAAACTAAACCTGTCCGAAGAACTGCAACTGATTTCCAATTTGGATGTAATGCTGTCCATGGACAGTGGCAATGCCCACTTAGCGGCCAATTTTGGGATTCCGGTGGTTACACTTTGGGGCGTTACGCATCCTTTTGCCGGGTTTTACCCCTTCCATCAACCCATGGAAAATGCCTTGTTGGCTGATCGCGGGAAATATCCGCAGATTCCTACCTCAATTTACGGGAATAAAGTCCCTCCGGGGTATGACTCCGTCATGGAGACCATTCAACCCCAAGAAATTGTGAAAAAGCTTATAAAAATTTTGGAAGGCTAGGCCAGTACTTGGTGGGCCGAAATGGACCTAAAGTATTGCTTTAACTGTTGAATGTATTGGTATTTTAATTGGCGGTTAGAGCTTTCTGTCATCAAGGAGCGCATACCCAAATACGAGGCGATGATATAGGTAGCCGCACCCTCACAATCCACATGGCGGGCAATATGGCCATCCACTTTGCCCCGCTTTAGCACAGCAACGAGGTTCACCTCCCAAACACTGACAATGTTTTTCAAATAGCCCGAGATTTCTTCGTTGCGCTTATTGAACTCGGTTAAGAAATCATTGAGCATAAAGCCATAGGCCATCTCATTTTTTTTGCCCGGCTCCAACGCATTTTCCAAGCTTTCCACAATTACCGGCAGCGGATTCTCATCCGTATCCAGGGGTTCAATTAAAAGGGCGTAGACTTTTTGCACAATAAGGTTCTGCACAATATTGATAAAGTAATCTTCCTTGGATTTAAAGTGATGGTAAAAGGCACCTTTAGATAGGGACAACTCGTTGAGGATATCATCCAAACTGGTGTTGTAATAGCCTTTTTCGTTGAAGATCTCGAGACCTTTGCCACATAAGCGGTGCATGGTCTCCCTTCGTTTAAGGGTCATTTCCATAAGATTTGGGTTTAGACTGTTAAGTCGGTAACAAAGATTCCACGGAAATGGCCCAACCCAAAGAATTCAAGACGTATCTGTAGGAAAAATCGGTGAAGTGTTCAAAAGATGATGAATTGTTCAAATCCAAAAAAGCAAACCGACTTATGGGTCGGTTGAATGACAATCTTAACTCGTTAAGTGGAGTGGGTAGCGCGTAAATTGCAAATGGTTTTTAAGCCGAAAAACGCTAACTTCACTCCTATCTGCCGGTAGGCAGATATCGTTGGATATAAATCATTAAAAATGGATTCATTTTCCTAGGAGTTGGTGAACATATGAGCCAAGAGAAGGACGTAAATATCAGATTACACTATAATACCACTTGGAAATCTTCTGACTTTGAACGGATTAATGAACAGTTGCCTAAAAATTACAATTTTGAATTTGAAGAAAGGCAATATGTTCATACTGGGATACATGGTTTTGAAGTTTGGATAGAAATAGTAGTTACAAGTCCAATTTTTCAATTTATTGCCGGTGCTATATCAAGTGGATTGTTTTGGGACTTTTTTAAAAAGTTCTCTAAGAATACTTTTTTAAAACCTTTCTTTTCTTCTCTACAAAAATTGAACAAGACTCCTTTAGGTTATAAAAAAATGGAAATTGTTGCAATCAAAATTAAGTTTGACGATGTAACAATAAAAATTTATGGACTAAGAAAGAATTTTACTTCAATCCTATCTTCTATTTTTCAACAGCTCCAAGCTCATATTCTTAAAATTAAATCTTTAGGCTTAAATTCCATATCTGAAATTCGAATACCGTTGTTATGGACAGGAAAAAGAAATGAAAATGGAAAATTTTATGAAATTACATACCATTATAATAGAAATAAAAAGAACTCTTTTAAGGATTATTTCCAAGAATGGGAAGTAGTATGTGCTGATACTAATAAATCTTACATTTATAATTTGAAAAAAAAGAATATTAGATTTATAAATACGTTTACCAACAATGTGTAACCGCAATTACGGCGGATTCGACTACCCTTCGACTGCGCTCATGGCGTGCTGAATCCACTCGGAATTGAGAGCGTCAGTACTTAAGAAAACCCGTAACTGACGGTTATACAAGTCCGATAAGTGAAATCTCCAAAAAGTTGTTATAAAAATCAAGCCACCGTCCCCTGACAACTACTTCCAGCCCCTGCCGTACACCCATAACAGTGCTGTGAAATCACAATCTCACGGTCATTCAACAAGTCTTCGTTGTAGTCCTTAATGTGTTTTACCTTGCTGGCGACCTTTAGGTCGAGCATCTGGTTAAAGTCACAGTCGTACAGCCACCCATCCCAACTTACTGAAATGGTATTGGTGCACATCACATTTTCCACCGCAGCAGGGTTATAGGCTTCCACCAAGGCATACATATAATCCTCATAATTGTCCGAGGCGATCAAATAGTCCAAAAAGCGGGAAATGGGCAAGTTGGTGATCGCAAACAGATTATGGAAGTCAATATTGAAGTCCTCCTTCAACGCTTTTTTAAAGTCACGCTCCATCGCCGCTTGGTCGCCCGGCAAAAAGGCCCCGGAGGGATTATAGACCAAATCCAACCGTAAGCTGCTATCAGGCATACCGTACCCCAACGCATTTAAATCCTGCAGCGCACGTATGGATTTGTCAAAAACCCCATCGCCACGCTGCTTGTCCGTTTTGCCACGGGTGTAGTGCGGCATGGAAGAAACCACGTGTACATTATGCTTTTTAAAGAATTCGGGTAAGTCGTGGTATTTTTTGTTGGCACGTATGATAGTTAAATTGGAACGCACAATAAAATCCTGAATCCCAGCCTTGGCCGCCTCTTCCACGAACCATCGAAAATTGGGATTCATTTCTGGGGCGCCGCCCGTTAGGTCCAAGGTGTGGGCTCCGGTATTTCGAATGACCTCCAAACACTGCTCCATGGTTTCGCGGGTCATGATTTCCTTTCGATCTGGCCCCGCATCTACGTGACAGTGCTCGCAGACTTGGTTGCACATATACCCCACATTGATTTGAAGAATTTCCAGCGTTTTGGGTTTTAGCGGAAATTGTCCCGTTTTCGAAATCTTATCCTTGAAGTAGGGCAACTCACCATCGGAAAACAACCCACCACTCAAGATGTCCAACTGCCTGTTGGTTTGGGCCAGTTCATTTTCCCGGGCCTTCAACGATTTTTTGGCCGCGTTTTTAATATCTGATAATATGCTTTGTCCCATTTTTAGTTTTTGAAGTTGTTGTGCAAGCCATCTATAATCTAATAGCAGAGCGGTCTAACGTCTAGAAGCGTAGCGCTCTCGACTTACATGGAAAGTTTATTGTATTTGTTCATCATCTGTACCCCATGCACCAGCGTAGCACCACTTTCAATCGCGGCACCGGCGTGTACAGCTTCCATCATTTCCTCTTTGGTAATACCGCGTTGGAGCCCATCTTTGGTATAGGCATCAATGCAATAGGGGCATTTCACTACGTGTGCCACTGCTAGGGCGATCAACGATTTCTCTCTTGCACTTAGTGCACCTTCTTCGAAAACCTTACCGTAATAATCAAAAAATTTGTTGCCCAGTTCTTCGCTCCATTCGGTGATGGAACCAAATTTTCGTAAATCCGCTGGGTCGTAATATGAGTTTGCCATGTTTTGTTTTTTTATGGATTATGGACATGTGCCATGAAGGCAATTCCATGTTGGGATTAATAAATACGTAGAAGGGCCAAGTTCCATGACTAGGCCATGCAATCAGGAAAACACAACAGGCGAACCTTTATTGAAAGGAATAAACAGGAATATATTCTTGCGGGTAGTATGACCAGCTTCAAGAAACGCTATGGTCTCACCTAAAATTTTTGAAAAAAGAGATAGCCACCTGTCAGCTAAAGTTGAGATATGGTTGGATAACCGTTTGATGTCGCTCGCGGAATCAATATCCAATAATCGGTTTAATGAAAAAACCGTACAACCGCCTGATTCAAAATGATGACGGGTAGCATTGAACAAAGTGGTCATTTGCCACGGAAGTCCTGCAAAAGATTCTGGATTAAAGTTGGAAGCATGCAATCCCAACAAATAAAATCCGCCATCCACTGCCGGGCCCAAAACCGTTTTGCCCAGTTGGAGATGTTGATGGGCTTCCAGCAGGTGTTGGGTTTTCAACTGCGGACTATCATTCCCAATGGCGATGATGTTGGCAAAGCCTTTATCAAAAAGAGATTGAAGGGCATGAGTAAACCTTTCTCCAAAAGTTTCACCCACTTGTTCTTTTTCCGTGAAATGAAAATAAGGCAGTCCGGAAGCCTTTACAATTTTTAAAGAGTGCTCGTTGAGCGCATCAAAAAGCGAAGTGTTGCCTCCAATTTTTTTGATATGACTGTCTGTATCCGCAGAATTTGCGAACACTAGAATAGCGGTATCAAAGAGTGGTTTTGGGTGCAATTATTCGATGTTTATCCTAAACTTACAACAATTATTGGTATTGATTTTGGTCGAAGCCCATCAATTTGGATTACAATTTTGGACAAATAGTTTCAACTTTAACATTCCGACCCACCAGTCGGTTTTGAAAATGAGGAAATTACAGTTTCCCGATTAAGGTTGGGTTGAATTCGACAAAGAACAAGAAAACAGTCCATTTTTAAACCGCACCGACTGCCTGGTCGGTTAACAAATGGGTTTGGAAGATGAAAAAGGGCGACTTTTGTCGCCCTTTCAAACATAAATACTTCAATTTTATGCACTTGGGAGTACTACGGTGTCAACCACATGGATCACCCCATTGGATTGGTTAACATCGGCTATGGTCACCATGGCTACATTCCCTGCGCCGTCTTTTACTTTAATGGCGTCACCATCCATCATGGCAGTAAGGGTGTCTCCGTTTACAGTGGTAAGCTTGGCCATTCCCTTTCCTTTTTTGATCATTTTCATCAAATCCTTAGCACCATATTTTCCGGCCACTACGTGATAGGTCAACACACCTTGCAATTTGGATTTGTTTTCGGGTTTTAACAAGGTGGACACGGTTCCCTCGGGCAGTTTGTCAAAGGCGCTGTTGGTAGGGGCAAATACGGTAAAGGGGCCATCGCCTTGCAAGGTTTCAACCAAACCGGCAGCTTTTACGGCAGCCACTAGCGTTGTGTGGTCTTTTGAGTTTACTGCATTGGAAACAATATCCTTGCTGGGGTACATGGGCGCACCACCCACCATTTTAGTTTGGGAAAATCCTGCGAAGCCCACCAAAAGGGCCAAGGTTGATGCAATTAGTGTTACTGTTCTTAAAGATTTCATGTGATTTAATTTTTAGATTATATATACACTTACGGAGTTATTGGAGTTGGGGTTTGGTATTGGAAAAGATTGATGAAAATTTAATCCAAGACCATGGAAGGTAACGTATTATCAAAGCGGCAAAGCCATACCTTTGTGCATCATTGCTTTGTAATTAAAAATGTTTGAAGATAAATCCATTGGTTTGGTGCTTTCGGGCGGAGGCGTCCGTGGAATGGCCCATATTGGGTTGATCAAGGCCCTTCGGGAACACGGTTTAGAGGCTCAAATGGTTTCCGGTTCCAGTGTGGGTGCTTTGGTCGGCGCGTTGTATGCCAATGGAAATTCAGTGGAGAGCATGCTCGATTTCTTCCGAAAGACCCCTCTGTTCCAGTATAGTTTTTTTGCCATCAACAAACCCGGATTTATAGATACTGAGCGCTATTTCAGCATTTTTAAGGGCTATTTTCCCAATGACTCTTTTGAAAGTCTGGGAAAACCGCTTTATGTGGTGGCCACCGATTTGTTGAGTGGAGAAGAAAAGGTTTTCAACCAAGGCGAATTGATATTGCCACTTTTGGCCTCTGCTGCATTGACGCCCGTTTTTAGTCCAGTGGAAATTGATGGGGTACTTTATGCGGATGGAGGAATCATGAATAACTTTCCAAAGGAATATCTTCAGGATAAAGTGGACTTTTTGATCGGGAGCAATGTTTCCATCGCTGCCGAAATCCAAAAAAAAGATTTACGAAATTCCATTCAATTGGCCGGAAGAGTCACAAGTTTAATGATTTATGCCTCCAATAAAGCCAAAGTAGAAGAATGTCATTTATGTATAGAGCCCAAAGAGCTCGATAAAATCGGTGTATTGGACAAAAAAGGAATTGAGAACGCCTTTTCCATTGGCTATGAACATGGCAGCAGGGTCATTGAAAAGCTGTTGGCCTCTAAAACCTAAACGTCGTCGTAGTCCACCTTTAACGTCGGGGTCAAAGGGTGTGCCTGACAGGTTAATATCAACCCTTCGGCCACTTCACCATCAGTTAAAATCTGATTTTTGGCCATCTCGGCCTTTCCTTCCTTGATTCGAGCAATACAGGTGCTGCATACCCCGCCTTGACACGAATACGGTGCGTCTATATCCTCATTGAGTACGGCATCGAGCACTAACTGTTTTCGGTCCATGACCAAAGTGAAGACTTCATCATCCAAGGTTATCTCTACCTTGGTTTTACCTTCTAGGTTCTCGGCCATTTCGTCTTCCTCATCAGAACTGGTGAAAAGTTCAAAATGGATTTTATCTGGAGAAACACCATTGTCTTTCAAGGTATCCGAAACAGCATGGATCATTTCCTCTGGCCCGCAGAGATAAAACGCATCAAACGGGGTTTCCTTGAACTTGTTTTTGATCACAAAGTTCACGGTTGAACGCTCAATTCGTCCAAAAAGAGCTTCATCCACATTGGACTTACTGTACACGTACTGCACAAAAAATCGTTCGGAATATTTCTCTTTAAGTTGCTGTATTTTATGGAAATACATGGTCTCTTCCGGGCTTTGGTTTCCAAACACCAGCACAAAAGTGTTCTCTGGATTGCTTTCCAAAACCGTTTGGGCAATGCTCATTATGGGCGTAATGCCACTTCCTGCCGCAAAAGCGGCCACGTTTTTTTTGTCTGAAGTTTGATCAAACACAAAACGACCCTCAGGGAGCATCACTTCAAAAACATCACCGGCCTTTATATTCTCATTGGCAAAAACCGAAAATGTACCATTCGGCATTTTTTTGATGCCAACCGTCATTTGTCCAGAAGAGGGCGCCGAAGAAATGGAATAGGCCCTTCGAAGTTCCTTTCCGTTTAGGGAATATTTTAGGGTAATGTATTGGCCCGCTTTAAAACTATAGGCGTCTTGGAGTTCTTGGGGAACCTCAAAAGTAAGGGCCACCGCGTTTGGGGTTAATCGATCTACAGAAGAGATTTTTAACGCATGGGAATCGCTCATGAAAACAATTTTGCTGCAAAACTAAGGATTACCGAAATTTTTTGCCCCAATTTTTACAAAAAGGATGTGTATTGTAACAAATGGACTACTTTGTATACTAACCAAAAAACTACCAACCATGTTTAAGCGTTTCATTGGCCTTCAATGGAAATCTTTTTTTAGGGCAGCATCCTTCAAGACCGAGATTTGGATTAAAATCTTAATGGGTATTGGTGCACTCTATTTTATTCTTGTCTTTCTGGGGATGGGCTTTGGTTCCTATTTTATGATTGAGAAAGCTGGTATTGGTGACCCATTGCGAGTGGTAAATCAATATATAATCTACTATTTGGCTCTTGACCTCGTGCTACGGTATATGCTTCAAAAAATGCCTGTGACCAATATAAAGCCATTATTGTACTTGCCTATTAAAAAGAGCACGGTGGTGAACTATTCCATGGGAAAAACGGTGATTTCCTTTTTCAACATCATGCATGCATTTTTCTTTGTGCCCTTCAGTGTGGTTTTAATTATTCAAGGCTATTCCATTGGTTCCGTAATTGGATGGCACCTGGGTTTCATGGCTCTAATTTTTGTCAATAACTTTATCAATGTATTGGTCAACAATAAAGACAGTCTCTTTTATGTATTTGTAGGACTATTTTTGGTGGCGGGTATTTCGCAATACTATCAATGGTTTGATATTACGTTGTACACCCAACCCATTTTTGACTTGTTCTTTGATGTGCCCTGGATAGCGATTGTTCCATGGCTTTTGTTGATTGGGCTCTATTTTTTGGCCTACTCCTATTTCAAGAAACATATGTATTTGGATGGTGGCCTCGCCATAAAACAATCTGAAGCCAAAACAGAAAACTTGGATTGGTTGAACCGTTTCGGGAATCTGGGCACCTTCTTGAAGAACGATATTAAGCTTATAAAACGGAACAAGCGATCTAGAACTGCGGTAATCGCAGGCTTCTTTTTCATTTTTTATGGATTGCTCTTCTTTACTGGCGCCGTTGAAGCCTATGAAGGTCCGTTTTGGAGTATTTTTGCCGGAATTTTTGTTACGGGCGGATTTCTTTTCAGCTTTGGGCAGTATGTTCCTAGTTGGGACAGCAGCTATTACCCGCTGATGATGAGCCAGAATATTCAGTACAAAGAGTACCTTACCTCAAAATGGTATTTAGTGATTATTGCTACCATCATTTCTACCATTTTGGCTTCATTTTACCTCTATTTTGGATGGGAATATTATGCCGCTGTTCTGGTGGGAGCGATCTACAACATTGGCATCAACAGTTATTTGGTGCTTTGGGGAGGAGCTTATGTGAAGACGCCCATTGACCTTACTTCCAACAAAAAAGCATTTGGGGACAAGCAGGCGTTCAATGCAAAAACATTGCTGCTTACCTTGCCAAAGGTGGTATTGCCCGTTGCTATTTATGCCCTTGGTCATTGGTTGACCAGTCCGTTGGTGGGATACCTCTGTGTGGCCTTGGTCGGATTGCTGGGCTTCGTATTCAAAAACAAGGTCTTCACTATGATCGAGGGGATTTATAAAAAAGAGAAGTATAAAACCTTATTGGCATACAAACAGAAATAAGCATGATCACAGCGCAAAATTTAACCAAAACCTATTCGCAAACGGTGTTGAACATTGACCACCTAGAGATTCCCAAAGGACAAAGCTTTGGCTTGGTGGGGAACAATGGTGCGGGAAAAACCACTTTGTTCAGTTTGTTGTTGGATTTGGTCAAACCCACTACCGGTCACATTATAAATAATGGTGTACAGGTCAATCAAAGTGAAGCATGGAAACCGTTTACCTCGGCATTTATTGATGAGACATTTTTGATCGGCTACCTTACTCCAGAAGAGTACTTCTATTTCATTGGAGAATTGCGGGGCAGGAACAAAGCGGATGTGGACACCCTGTTGACCAACTATGACGATTTTTTCCATGGTGAAATTTTGGGTCAGAAGAAATATTTACGGGATCTTTCCAAAGGAAATCAAAAGAAAGTGGGCATCGTGGCTAGCTTTATTGGCAATCCCGAGGTTGTGATTCTGGATGAACCTTTTGCCAATTTGGACCCCACCACCCAAATCCGATTAAAGGGAATCATAAAAGATTTGGCCGCCAAGGAAGAAGTAACCGTTTTGGTCTCCAGTCATGATTTGATCCATGTCACCGAGGTCTGCGAACGCATCGCGGTTTTGAACAAAGGGGAAATTGTGCGAGACATTAAAACCTCCAAAGAGACCTTAAAAGAATTGGAGACCTTCTTCGGGGGATAAAAAGGCTGCCTAAAATGTAGGTTGTCGTCAACCTGAACTTGATTCAGGTTCTCATAGTGCATTGTGTATATACATGATGAGATTCTGAAATGAATTCAGAATGACGTAGTTTCATATTCTAAGACAGCCTCACCAATTTGAATTCCTTAACCCATAGCCGAAGTATCATAATGAAAGGAGGCTTTTTTAATTTTTCCATCCTGTACTTGGTAAAGCGCAACTTCCTCCATGTTCATTCGGTTGCCATCGGTAAAAGTAACGTCACTGGTCATGGCCACCGCAAAATGATTGCCGGCCACCACTGGATCGCCAATTGTGCCACCATGCGTTTCTTGGATGCTTTCCATCCATTGTTGAAATCCTTGTAGAATATTTTCCAATCCTTCGGTTACCGCATTGGGCATACCGGGCATTTCTAAACTCACGGCGTCTTGGGCATAAAGTCCGTACGCTTCTTGGTATTTGCCTTCCCTACAAAGGGCAACCAATTTGTTTGCAACGTCTTGTGTGGTCATTGTGTTTCTGTTTTTATGATTAATGAATAAACTGCTTTAGTCAAATGCTTGGTTTAAATAGGTGTTCAACGGTTTAATGGTTTCAAAATGGAGCAAGATTTCATCCACAAGCTTTTCTGAATTGTAAAAAGGCTCCAACGGAAATTCGGCCATGGCATAAAATTGCTTGTGATAGATTAGGTCGGTTTTTTCAGCCGTGGGCAGCAAGCTTTTATCCAGCCGTTTGGCTTTTTCCCCTTTCAATCGACCAAAATTTTGGATAAAGTTGGGTGCCTTTACAATGGCTTCCAATTTTGATGGATCCTTGGCGATGTGTTCCCGAATCAAGGCCAACTCAGATGGCCGAACCATAAATAAACCACCTCCCACATGGATGTTTGTAGCATCAATACCCAAATAATAGCCCGGGAACATTGACTTTTTGCCATTGGGAGAAAAACCAGCTTTAAGGATGGTATGATATGGCGATTTATCCTTGGAGAAACGAACATCTTTGTTGATGCGGAACAGCGCTTTTTTGGGGTCGGAGGGAATTCGTTCATCCCAAGAAGTTAACGAGTTCAGTAAAACAGCCAATAATTCTAAAAAAGGGGCTTTTACTTCATTCTTAAATCTTATTTTATTCTGGTGGAACCATTCCTTATGGTTGTTCTGTGTCAATTCTTCAAAAAAGAAAGTATGCTCTCGTGTTATCATGCCTGTTTGTTTTGTATGAGGTCCAGGGCCAATTGAGTTAGAGTTTCCCATTGGTCATGGTGTTCAAAATCAACTTCGTACCAACCAGCCAATGGTTTTTTGGTCTTAAATGGACTGAATTCTGTCAACGGTACATGTGCCGTCTCAATGGGATAGCCTTTTCCCAATTTAAAGACCATTTTTTTCTTTCTGGAGAAAAAGGCGAACACCTTATTTTTATAGTGAATGGCCTCCGAGCTCATCATTTTGCCCTCGGTCACATCCGCATATTTCATACAGAACAATTCCCGTATTTCATTGAATTTTTCAAACTCCATGAACCAAAGCTACAAAAGAGGGAAAAGCACGAATAAGGGCAAATAAGACACTTTTACGGGTTGTTTCTGCCACGGATATCTACTACATTTATCAACTGTAAATCCATGGGTATGAAACATGTAAGTATTTTGGTGCCAAAAGGAAATGCTATTTTGAGCAGTGTGGTGGGACCATACAAGATTTTGTCCGCGGCCAACCGATTTTTAAGGAGTACAGGGGTGAGAAATGATGACTTTTTTGATATTCATCTGGTAGGGTTGGACGGTGATCAGTCACTTTATAATGGCCTATTCAGTATTCATTGTGACAAGACCATTGATCAAGTGAACAAGACTGATTTAATATTGATTCCCGCCCTTCGAACGGAAAAATTGGTTGAAGAACTTCAATTGAACCAACCGTATGTGGATTGGATTATTAACCAACGCAACCGAAACAATGCCGAAGTAGCAAGTATGTGTTTGGGTGCTTTTGTACTGGCTAGAACTGGGTTAGTGGATGGGAAACAATGTTCCACCCATTGGGCGGCCATGGAAGTGTTCAAGCGTATGTACCCACAAGTAAATCTGGTTTCCAATAAAATTGTTACGGAAGAAGATGGCATTTATACCAGTGGGGGCGCTTATTCCTTTTTGAACCTGATGATTCACCTTGTTGAAAAATACTGCGGTCGGGAGGCGGCCATTTACCTCTCCAAGTTCTTTGAGATTGAAATAGATCGTGAAGACCAAAATCAGTTTGTGATTTTTCAGGGTCAAAAAGAGCATGACGACACTGCTATAAAAGCAGCCCAAAACTATATAGAGGACAATGTAAATGACAAAATATCCGTGGAGGAGTTGGCCCAAAAATTTGCCATTAGCAGTAGAAATTTTGTACGGCGATTTAAAAAGGCCACCCAGAACACACCCTTGGAATACATTCAACGGGTAAAAGTTGAAGCAGCCAAACGCAGTTTGGAAACCACCCAACAAAATGTGAATGAAATCATGTACCAAGTAGGGTATGCGGACCAGAAAGCGTTCCGTACCGTGTTCAAAAAATATGTGGGATTATCCCCGGTGGCCTACAAAACCAAATACAACCGATCACAACTGGAATATCAAGGATCTAACTCGTGGTAGTTATATAAAAACAACACAAGCATAGCGCCGAATAAAAAAACTCGTATTTTATCGATGAGGCTTATAATAATCTGTGTTTTTTTAAGTTAAGGTTACACACGATTATCGATAATTTTGAAGCTTCGTACTACACTTATCATTGCCACGGTTCTGGGAGGGCTGCTTTTTAATTCATGCTCTACCAAAAAAGACAAGTTCATCAACCGGAATTGGCACGCGCTCAACACCAAGTACAATACCTTGTACAATGGCAACATTGCTTTTGAACAAGGCCGTGAGGAACTCAACAATAGTTATCGGGATGACTACTGGGAAATTCTTCCTGTGGAGCGCTTGGAAGTGACCGATGAGATCAAACTCGATTCCGAAGACAACAACCCCAACTTTATAATTGCCGAGGAAAAGGCCACAAAAGCCATTCAAAAGCATAGCATGGACATTAAGGATGAGGAACGGAATCCCCAAACTGATGAGGCCTTTTTGCTTTTGGGAAAGGCACGCTATTTTGACCAACGCTACATTCCTGCTTTGGAATCCTTCAACTATATCCTAAGAAAATATGTGGAGAGCGATAAATTAAACGAAGCCACCATATGGCGGGAAAAGACCAATATGCGGTTGGACAACCCTGAAGTTGCTATAAAGAATTTGAAGCGCCTATTCAAATATGAAAAACTAAAAGATCAGGAATATGCCGATGCCAATGCGGTTTTGGCCCAATGTTACATCAACCTTAATGCTCCTGATACCGCCATTCAAAAACTAAAGATTGCCCAGGCCTATACCAAAAAGAACCCTGAAAAAGGAAGATACCTATTCATCATTGGGCAGTTGTTCAACCAATTGGGGCATAAGGACAGTGCCAATTATGCATTTGACAAAGTCATTGAACTGAATCGGAAATCGCCACGGGTGTACATGATCAATGCCCATCTTCAGAAAATAAGAAATACAGAAATCACCGATGCCAATCGCGAGGAAATGTTGGAATACCTGACCGATTTGGAGGAAAACCGGGAAAACCGCCCCTTTTTGGATAAGATCTATCGCGAAGTGGCGCAATTTCATCTGGCCAATGAAGAAGATAGTCTGGCTTTGACCTACTACAATAAATCCCTCAGAGCTACCCAAGGCGAACGCAAACTGAATGCACTCAACTACCAAAGTTTGGCCGACTATTATTTCGATGAGGATGCATACAAAACAGCAGGAGCGTATTATGACAGTACGTTGACCAACCTTGCGGAAAACACCAGAAAGCATCGGGACATCAAAAAGAAATTGGACAACTTGGAAGATGTTATCAAGTACGAAGACATAGTTCAGTACACCGATAGTGTTATTACCGTTTACCAAATGCCCGAAGCGGAGCGCAAGGCCTATTTTGAAGAATATATCGCTGAACTGAAACGCATTGCTGAAGAGGAAGAAGCCAAAAAACAGGCAAAAGCTGAGGCCGGGTTTGCCATGTTTGCCAACAGTAAGGGCGGAAAGGAGAATAAAGGTAAATTTTACTTTTACAACATCACCAGCTTGGGGTATGGTAAAAATGATTTTAGAACCCGATGGGGCGATCGTACCCTGGAAGATGATTGGCGTTGGAGCAATAAAAACAGAACCTTGGTTTCCGAGGCTACCGGTGAACAAGTTGCCGGCAACGACCAGTCAACCCAAAACCTTACGGAAGACCAAAAATATTCGGTGGATTTTTATTTGAATCAAATTCCTACCGATGTTTCCGTGATAGACAGCTTGTGGACCGAAAGAAACTTTGCCAATTATCAATTGGGGTTGATTTACAAGGAAAAATTCAAGGACAATCTTTTGGCCGCCGCTAAACTGGAAAGGGTTTTAAGCTCCAATCCGGAGGAGCGATTGATTCTTCCTTCAAAATACAACCTGTACAAGATTTATGAGGAAAGCGGTAGTCCGTTGGCTTTGAACATGAAGCAGGATATCATCACTAATCACCCAGATACCCGCTACGCAGAAATTCTATTGAACCCACAAGCGGTGTTGGAAGGGAATACCGATAGCCCAGATGCACGGTATGCCGCTTTGTTTAAACTATACGAGCAGCAGGAGTATCTTCAGGTGATTACATTATCTGAGGAGTACATCAATAAATTTACAGGTGATCCCATTGTGCCCAAATTTGAAATGTTGAAAGCCAATGCCATTGGTCGTTTGCAAGGCTTTGAACCGTTTAAGGAGGCTTTGAACTATGTTGCCCTTACCTATCCCAACAATCCCGAAGGAAAAAAAGCAGAGCAAATTGTGGAAGAGCAATTGCCCAAATTGGAGAAAAAAGAGTTTTCACCCGAAACGGGCTCAACCGGAACATCGAACTGGAAGGTGGTCTTTCCCTTTAAAATAAGGGAAGATGAAAAAGCGTTACAACTAAAGAAACGACTGGAAGACGCTATCAAAGACCTTAACTATAGAAATGTAGTTTCAAAGGACATCTATAATCTCGAAGATGAATTTGTGGTGGTACACGGATTCCGGTCCAAGGATTTTGCCCTGGGCTTCGCCGAGCTTATTAAAAACAACAAGGACTACCGCATTAAAGATGAGAATTTTGTAGTTTTATCCGAGAACTACAAAATTGTTCAAGTCCACAAGAATTTAGAATCATACAAAGAACATATTTTAACCCCAAAACCCTAGAACACAATGTTTTCTGACAACAAAAAACCCAGACCTATGAATGAATTTGGCGGACAACCCAACAGGATTGAAAAGAACACAAAGATCAAAGGAGACATTACTTCCGAAGCCGATTTTAGAATCGATGGAAAACTGGAGGGCAATGTAAAAACATCCGGTAAGGTGGTCATTGGTAAAGATGGCTACATTAATGGAAAAGTGGAGTGTGTAAATGCGGATATTGAAGGAAAGTTCAATGGTGAGCTTAATGTGAAAGACCTACTTTCCCTTAAAGCCTCAGCAATAATTGAAGGTACTGTATCCGTTGCAAAATTGGCCGTGGAGCCTGGAGCAACTTTTAATGCTGCCTGTACCATGGGCAAAGGTGTGTCAACAGGAACTTCGTCGTCCTCAGCCACCCCAAAATTGGAGTCCACCAAGAGCAATGAGCCAGCAAAAGCCTCCTAAAAAGAAGAGTGCCTTAAAAAATGCCGCCATCTTAACGGGCATTGGCTTTGAAATGGGGGCCATTATTTATTTGTCCGTACAAGGCGGAAAATGGTTGGACGCCGAATACCAAAACGAAAAGAATATTTTTACGGTAATTGCCACTTTATTGGGAGTGGCAATTTCTATTTGGCTAGTTTTGCAGCAGCTAAAACGTATTAAGTACTGATGTTAAAACGCAACCTGTTCGCCCGGTTCATTCTTCTGCTTTTGCCATTATTGCTCCTCGCTTTTGTGGTACATTTAGTTGTCTTATCCAGCAAGGACCTTCCACTTTTTGGCAACTTAATTATCCGTTCCTATGTAATCAACGGGGTTTTGGCCGTACTAATTTTTGGATTGCTGTTCCGATTTAGGGAACGCCTAAAGAACCAAATCGGTTTTTTGTTCATGGCTGGAAGCTTGGTAAAATTTGTCTTTTTCTTTGTGTTTTTTTACCCAACCTATAGCCGTGATGGGGACATGTCTGGCCTTGAATTCGCCGCTTTTTTTGTACCCTACGCCATCGCACTTTTTTTGGAGACTTTTTTTGCTTCCCGAATGCTTAAAATTTTGGAGGAATCCCCTGAAGATTAGGCGACTCAAAATCCTCAAAAATAAAAGTTTGAAAGCTTTTTTCTTTTTAGAAGAATGGCTTACATTTGCACCGATTTTGAGAGACCGATATTTTTGAGCGAAATGCGAAAGACTTTTTTTACGAGATTACTTCTTGTCGGAACACTATTGTTGGCCCAGTTCACTTTTGCGAAAGAACAGGAACACGAAACGGAAGAACACGGCAAGGACCTAAAGACTGAAATTAAGGAGTACATTTCCCATCACCTTCAAGATTCTCACGACTTTTCCTTGTTTTCGTACACCACAGAAAATGGAGAGCACAAATATGTTGGTTTCCCATTGCCCGTTATTTTAATTGATGATGGGTTGAAGGTTTTCTCTTCTTCAAAATTCCATCACGGCGAAACTTTGGCCGAAGTGGACGGTAACTACTACAAGCTTTACCACGGTAAAATATACAAGACGGATGCCGAAGGCACCATCAATTACGATGAGGAGCACCATCCTACCAATGTAAAACCATTGGATTTTTCCATCACCAAGAATGTGGTAATGATCATCATCACTGGTTTGTTGATGTTGTGGTTGTTCACCAGCTTGGCAAAATCCTATGCTAAGAACGGAGGTATTCCAACTGGAGCTGGTCGCTTCTTCGAGCCGATTGTACTTTATATAAGAGACGATATCGCAAGACCAAACATTGGCGAAAAGCGATACAAAAAATACATGCCGTTCCTGTTGACCATCTTTTTCTTTATATGGTTCTTGAATATGTTTGGGATGACCCCGCTGGGTGTAAACGTCACCGGTAACATCGCCATCACCACATCATTGGCCATTTTGACCTTTTTGATCACCAATTTCACAGGAACCAAGGATTACTGGATGCACCAGTTCAACCCTCTGGGCGATTCTTTGCCTTGGTATGGAAAAATACCATTGTATATTATATTGGTGCCCATTGAATTGTTGGGATTGTTCATTAAGCCATTCTCACTGTTGATTCGTTTGTACGCGAACATGCAGGCAGGTCACATTGTATTGATGAGCTTGATCGGATTGATGTTCATCTTTAAAAGTTGGATTGGAAGTCCATTGTCCTTTGGACTGGCCTTTGCCATCTCATTGATTGAAGTATTGGTAGCATTGCTACAAGCCTATATTTTCACCATGTTGAGCGCGTTGTACTTCGGATTTGCTTCCGAAGAGCATGACCATGAGCATGAAGCTGAAGTGGCGCACTAGTATTTAATTGTCATTCTGAGCTTTTCGAAGGGAAAGCGAAGAATCTAAAATTGAATTTTTAATTTTTAAACTAGATAGATATGGAAATTCCAGTAATGGTAGGTGCAGGTTTGGTAGTTATCGGTGTTGGTCTTGGTATTGGTAGAATCGGTGGTTCTGCTATGGAGGCCATTGCCCGTCAGCCTGAAGCTTACGGAAAAATCCAAACAGCGATGTTGATTGCAGCAGCGTTGATTGAAGGTATTGGTTTTGCTGCTCTTTTTGCGGTATAATCAAAACACACAGAGCAAAAGTTGTAACGGTTGGTTGCAGCTTTTGCTTCAGTATTAGTTTAAAAGCACAAGAATAAAGCACAGATATGGAAAAGTTATTGGAAGAGTTTTCGTTGGGACTGTTTTTTTGGCAAACGCTTTTGTTTGTATTGCTACTGTTCCTTTTGTACAAATTTGCATGGAAACCTATCCTTAATGCGGTAAATGAGCGTGAAGAGGGCATTAAAAATGCTTTGGATGCTGCCGATGCCGCCAAAAAGGAAATGCAGAACGTTACTGCCGATAGCGAGAAATTGTTGAAAGAGGCCAGAGCAGAGCGCGATGCCTTGTTGAAAGAAGCCAGAGAGCTTAAGGAAGGCATTGTTTCTGAAGCTAAGGAACAGGCCAAAGTTGAAGGCGATAAAATGATCAAGCAGGCGCAGGCCACCATCGAAAGTGAAAAGAAAGCTGCTGTTGCTGATATCAAAGCACAGGTCGCCAACCTTTCCTTGGAAATCGCAGAAAAAGTCATCAAAGAAGAATTGTCCGATACCAAGAAACAACAGAAGTTGGTGGATGATATGTTGGGTGACATCAAATTGAATTAAAAAGTAAGGTGTTGGTGTGCTAAGGTGCGGTTGCGAAATAAGTTCAAACTTAACCTTTCACCATTAACCCAATAACCTAAAAAATATGAATCAGAATAGGGCAGCCATACGCTACGCAAAAGCAACCTTGGATTTCGCTATCGAAAAGAAAGCGGCAGATGCCGTGGAAAAAGATATGCGAACCATTTCTGCAACGATTTTTGAAAGTAATGATCTAAAGAAACTTTTGGACAGTCCCGTTGTAAAAAGCGAGGTGAAGAAAAATGCGTTGTTGGAAATTTTCAAGGATGCTTCGGAAATCACCAAAGGCCTTATCGGAACATTGATTGGCAACAAACGAGTGGCCATGTTGCAGGAAGTGGCCGTTAAGTATATCATCCTTCATGAAAAGTTGAAAGGAGAAGATGTTGCTTTTGTGACCACCGCCGTTCCCTTGACCGCTGATTTAGAAAAGAAAGTATTGGCCGAGGTGAGCAAGATTACAGGAAACAAGGTCACTATAGAGAACAAGATTGACGAAAGCATTATTGGTGGATTTGTATTGCGCGTTGGCGATTTACAGTATGATGCCAGCATCGCAAACAAATTAAACAGTTTAAAAAGAGAATTTACAAATAGTCTATAAAAATGGCAGGAGTAAAAGCCGCTGAGGTATCAGCAATTTTGAAAAAACAGTTATCAGGTTTTGAGGCTACCGCTTCTTTGGATGAAGTAGGTACCGTATTGCAAGTAGGGGATGGTATTGCCCGTGTGTATGGACTTTCCAATGCCCAGTACGGGGAGCTTGTGGAGTTTGATGGCGGTATGGAAGGTATCGTTCTTAACCTTGAGGAAGATAACGTTGGTGTGGTTTTGTTGGGTCCATCCAAAGAGATTGTTGAAGGAGCTACCGTAAAGAGAACACAACGTATCGCATCCATTAAAGTGGGTGAGGGAATTGTTGGCCGTGTGGTGGATACCTTGGGTAACCCTATCGATGGTAAAGGTCCTATCGCTGGCGAAACCTATGAGATGCCTTTGGAGCGTAAAGCGCCAGGTGTTATTTATAGACAACCCGTAAACGAGCCATTGCAGACGGGTATCAAGGCGATTGATGCTATGATTCCTGTAGGTCGTGGACAAAGGGAGTTGGTGATTGGTGATAAACAAACTGGTAAAACCACCGTTTGTATTGATACCATCTTGAACCAAAAAGAATTTTACGATGCTGGTGAGCCGGTTTATTGTATTTACGTAGCGGTTGGTCAAAAAGCATCTACCGTTGCTGCCATTGCAAAGACGTTGGAAGACAGGGGAGCTTTGGCCTACACCACTATCGTAGCGGCCAACGCATCAGACCCTGCGCCTATGCAGGTATATGCGCCTTTTGCTGGTGCAGCAATCGGAGAATATTTTAGGGATACAGGTCGTCCTGCTTTGATCATCTATGATGATTTGTCAAAACAAGCCGTTGCCTATCGTGAAGTATCCTTGTTGTTGCGTAGACCTCCAGGACGTGAAGCGTATCCTGGTGACGTTTTCTACTTGCACTCAAGACTGTTGGAGCGTGCTGCAAAAGTGATTGCAGATGATGATATTGCCAAGGACATGAACGATCTTCCAGAGGTGTTGAAGCCTATGGTAAAAGGTGGCGGTTCACTAACTGCACTGCCTATTATCGAAACCCAAGCAGGTGACGTTTCTGCCTATATCCCAACCAACGTAATTTCCATTACCGATGGTCAGATATTCTTGGAGCAGGATTTGTTCAACCAAGGGGTTCGTCCTGCGATCAACGTGGGTATCTCCGTATCTCGTGTGGGTGGTTCCGCGCAGATCAAGTCCATGAAGAAAGTGGCTGGTACTTTGAAATTGGACCAAGCCCAGTTCCGTGAATTGGAAGCGTTTGCCAAATTCGGTTCCGATTTGGATGCCGCTACTTTAAACGTCATTGAAAAAGGACGTAGAAACGTGGAAATTTTGAAACAAGGTCAGAACGATCCGTTCACCGTTGAAGATCAGGTGGCCATCATCTTTGCAGGTTCCAAGAACTTGTTGCGTGATGTTCCTGTGGATAAAGTAAAAGAATTTGAAAGAGACTTCTTGGAGTTCTTGAACGCGAAGCACAGAGACGTATTGGATAGCCTAAAGGCCGGTAAATTGACTGATGAGGTTACCGATACGTTAACAGCGGTTGCGAAAGACCTTTCAAGCAAGTATAAATAGTTCAGAGTTCAGAGTGATGGGTTATGAGTAAATTGGAAAGTAGTCCCATACGGATTAAAAGCTTTCAATTTGCATGTGAGATTGTCCATTACTGTGATGATTTAAAAAGAAAAAATGATTTTGAGATAGCTTCTCAACTATTGAAAAGCGGAACCAGTATAGGAGCAAATACTAGGGAAGCACAAAGAGGGGTTAGCACAAAAGATTTTAAAAACAAGTTTGGGATTGCTTTAAAAGAAGCTGATGAAACCAAATATTGGTTGGAAATTTTGGAAGCAACAGGTAGAGAAGTCCCTAATGATTTAATGGAAAAGTGTGAAGAGTTGATTCGGATTTTAGTTGCAATACTAAAAAACTCTTAACTCGTAACTCCTAACCCATAACTATAAGAAATGGCAAATCTAAAGGAAATACGGAATAGGATCACAACCATCTCTTCAACGATGCAGATTACCAGTGCCATGAAAATGGTTTCTGCTGCCAAGTTGAAGAAGGCCCAGGATGCGATTACGGCCATGCGTCCTTATGCAGACAAACTTACGGAGTTGTTGCAAGGGCTTAGTGCCAGTTTGGATGGCGATGCCGGTAGTGCATTTGCGGACAGCAGACCCGTAAACAAGGTTTTGGTGGTAGCTATCACTTCCAACCGGGGTTTGTGCGGAGCGTTCAATTCCAACATCATTAAGCAAAGCCGTACCTTGGTAGGACAAACGTATGCTGGAAAGCAGGTGGATTTTGTTACAATCGGGAAGAAAGCCAACGATATTCTTCGGAAAAAGAATACTGTTGTGGCCAATCACAGCGGTGTTTTTGATGATTTGACTTTTGATAATGTTGCTGAGATTGCCCAATTTTTGATGAATCAATTTACAGAAGGCAAATATGATCGAATCGATTTGGTGTACAACAAGTTCAAAAACGCGGCCACACAGATTGTAATGACCGAGCAGTTTTTGCCTATCGCTATTTCTGAAGAGAACGCTTCTAGCGTTTCCGATTACATTTTTGAGCCTTCAAAAGCCGAGATTGTAGAGCAATTGATTCCTAAATCATTGAAGACCCAATTGTACAAAGCTATCCGCGACTCGTTTGCCAGTGAGCACGGTGCTCGGATGACCGCCATGCACAAAGCAACGGACAACGCTTCTGAACTTAGAGATGAACTTAAATTGACGTACAACAAAGCACGCCAAGCTGCCATTACCAACGAAATCTTGGAAATTGTTGGTGGCGCTGAGGCATTGAACAATTAGACCGAATACGTATGAGGTCAAATTTTCCAACATGGAGCATTGAACAATTAAGCCGAACATATGTGAGGCTAAATATTCCAATGCAGAAGCGTTGAATAACTAATAGGATTACACTTTAAAAATATAAAGAGCCGCTATTAAAGCGGCTTTTTTTGTCCATACACCTTTTTTACCGTATTTGGACTAAAGCGTTTTATGTAACTTGTGGGCATCATTAAAGGTTATAAAAGAGAATACACCTATTGAACCCGTTAAAAAGGCTTTTTAAACAGACTTTTATTTATGGACTGGCCACGGTGATGCCGCGGGTCATTTCCTTTTTCCTGTTGCCACTGTACACAGCTGTTTTTGAAAACGCTGCGGGCTATGGGCAGTACACCAACATCTATGCTTGGATTGCCATATTCAACGTCTTTTTGGCTTATGGTATGGAGACCGCCTTTTTCAGGTTCTACCATAAATCTGAGGACAAGAAAAGCATAATATCCACCTCGTTGATTTCACTTTTGGCCTCATCCCTTTTGTTTTTGATTGTTGCGCTGTCCGTAAATCAATGGTTGTCCGAAGTTACCAACATCAATGTGGATTATATAAAGTTTACCACTTTTATCTTGGTGTTGGATGCCTTGGTCATTGTTCCATTTGCCTTGTTAAGGGCACAGGAAAAACCGATGAAATATGCGGTGTTAAAAACCATCAATGTGGCTATAAACTTGGCCTTCAATATCTTTTTCCTGCTTGTTTTGCCCAAAATGGCCTTGGAAAACCAGTCCGGATTCTTCGATGCCATATATAAGGAGAACTGGGAAATTCATTATGTGCTGATTTCAAATGTCATCGCCAGCGGCATTACCCTGTTGATTTTACTCCCCAGCTATTTTAAGGTTCCGTATCTATTCGACTCTATTGTTTGGAAGCAAATGCTTAAATATGCCGGTCCGGTAATGGTGGCAGGAGTAGCATTTACGGTCAATGAAGTGCTGGACAAGATTTTACTGACCGAAATATTGCCTGCGGATATTGCGGAGTCCGAAGTTGGAAAATATGGGGCATGCTACAAATTGGCGTTGTTCATGACGTTGTTCGGAACGGCCTTTCGCATGGGGGTGGAGCCCTTTTTCTTCAGTCATGCCAAAACCGAAAAACCAGAAAGGACCTATGCGCAGATCACCAATTACTTTGTAATTCTTGGAAGTATCATCCTCCTGGGGGTTGTGGCCTATATAGATGTTTTGGGTAAACTTTTGATTAGAAACCCAATTTACTGGGAAGCCCTTGACGTTGTGCCGATTATTTTGTTGGGGAGTTTTTGCTTGGGCATTTATCACAATCTATCCGTTTGGTACAAAGTAACGGACCAGACCAAGTTTGGCGCCTATATTTCATCCATCGGCGCACTGATTACGTTGATCATCAACATAGGGCTCATTCCAAAGATTGGATATATGGCTTCCGCCCTGGCCACGTTGGCCGCATATGGAAGTATGATGCTATTGTCCTATTTCTTCGGAAGAAAATACTACCCAATACCCTATAATATGCGTAAAATTGTGTTCTACCTTTCCGTTTCAATTCTCTTTTCCGCACTTTCATTCTATGTTTTTAATAGAAATTTAATAGCGGGCAGCCTACTTCTTTTGTTATTTTTGGGATTGATTTACAGAATGGAAGGTGAAAATTTAAGAAGCATATTTTTAAAGCGTGAAGATTAAGATCATTAACAAGTCGAACCATACACTGCCTCATTACGAAACCTTGGCTTCGGCAGGAATGGATTTAAGGGCCAATATTGATTCCCCGATTGTGTTGAAACCTCTGGAGCGAGCTATTGTCCCCACAGGAATTTTTATGGAACTGCCCATTGGTTTTGAAGCTCAAGTACGCCCACGAAGCGGTCTAGCAGCAAAAAAGGGAATATCGGTTCTCAATGCCCCTGGAACCATTGATGCGGATTACCGCGGAGAGGTGGGTGTGATTTTGGTGAACCTTTCCGCCGAAGAATTCACAGTGGAGAATGGTGAACGCATAGCCCAAATGGTCATTGCCAAGCACGAGCGAGCTGATTGGGAAGAAGTGGAATCCCTTTCAGAAACCGATAGGGGAGCTGGTGGATTTGGGAGTACAGGGACCAAGTAGAATTAAGCAATGACAGGTGGAGCCTGCCTTTGTCGGCAGACAGGCGCAGTCGAGACCATTTTAAATAGAGTATAACTTTAAAAGATACCCGCCTCCGCGGGCATTTCTATGAAAATAATCGTACCCATGGCGGGAAGAGGTTCCCGATTACGACCACACACCTTAACCGTTCCAAAACCATTGATTCCCGTTGCGGGAAAACCCATTGTACACCGATTGGTAAGCGATATTGCCAAAGTGTTGGGTGAACCCATAGAAGAAGTTGCCTTTATTTTGGGAGACCCTGCCTTCTTTGGCGATGATGTTGTTGAAAGTTTAATGGAATTGGCAGAAGAATTGGGAGCCAAAGGCACTATCTACAGACAGGACCAACCACTGGGAACAGGGCATGCCATTATGAGTGCCAAGGAATCACTCAGCGGCCCAGCGGTAATTGCCTATGCGGATACCTTGATTCGGGCTGATTTTGATCTGGACAAATCTGCGGACAGTGTTATCTGGGTAAAGCAAGTGGAGCAACCAGAAGCTTACGGTGTGGTTAAGTTAAGCGAACAGAATCAGATTGTGGAATTGGTTGAAAAACCAAAGGAATTTGTTTCAGATTTGGCAGTGATTGGCATCTACTATTTTAAAGACGTAGGTGTCCTAAAAACTGAACTGCAGCATGTGTTGGATAACGACATTACCCATGGAGGGGAGTACCAAATCAATGATGGTATCAAGCGCATGATGGAAAAGGGCATGAAATTTGTTCCTGGAAAAGTGGATGAATGGATGGATTGTGGGAACAAAAATGTAACTGTGGAGACCAATCAACGAATGTTGGATTTTTTGGAAAAAGATGGGGAAACTCTCATTTCCAGTTCTGTGAAACAAGAAAATGCAAACATAATAGAGCCTTGTTTTATTGGAGCTAATGTGGTCATCAAAAATTCTACGGTTGGGCCTTACGTATCGGTGGGGTCTAATACGGTGCTGGAGAATTCCACTATTAAGAACAGTCTTATCCAAAGCAACAGTAAAATATACAATGCCAATCTGGATAATGCCATGATTGGCAATCATGTTGTTTTTAATGGTAATTTTGAAACGATAAGTATTGGAGATTACTCCGTTTTAGAATAAGGTTTTTTGATGTAATGAGGATTGGGATGGTATGAATGGAAAGTTTCTTTTTGGGGTATGCGTGGTTGTGTCGGCGTTGACATACTGCCATAGCTATGCCCAAGAAGAACAGGAAAGCGCCGAAGTGTATCTTGATGAATATACCGATAAGTTTCAAGAGAACTTCTTTGAGGCTTTGAAACAAAAAGGCATCCAAAACTATGATCGCGCCATTGATTTGTTGTTGAAATGTAAACAATTGGACCCCTCCAACAGTGTGGTGGATTATGAATTGGCAAAGGCCTATGCACTGGATAAGCAATATGTACTCGCTCAAGAATATGCCGTAAAAGCCTTAAATTCCAAACCCACTGATTTTTGGTATTTAGACAACCTTCTCCATGTTCTGGATCAAGGAGGCAGTCCGTTTGAGGCTGTTAAACAGGATATCCCTTTCGCCAATCAAAAGTTGCAACAAAATTTAGCACTTGGGTATTTCAAGATGAAAAAATACAACGATGCGCTCAAGGTTTTGGACGGATTGGGCACTTCAAAGTTTACAGAGGAGCTCACCTCAAAAATCAATGATTCCCTGCAACAAAAAGAAGAGAAAAAAATAATTTCAGTTGCAGTGAATGAAAAGAAGGAATCCAATGATCCTACTGCACAATATCGCACTCAGATAGAAAAACTTTTGACAAAATCGGACTTTGCGCAGGCTTTAACCGTTTCCAAAGAAGCCTTAGACTCGTATCCGCTGCAACCGTATTTTTATTATGGCTACGGAACGGCTTTGAACAATACCTCCAATCCGAACAAGGCCATTGAGGTTTTGGAAAGTGGATTGGATTATCTTTTGGATGATGATCAATTGGCGAATAAAATGTTTGGTGAGCTGTCTAAAGCCTATACAAGCATCGGCAACATATCAAAAGCGAATGAATATTTAAATAAAATTAAACCGGGACTATGAGGATGGGGTCAAGAAATATGGGAAAGCAGATTCGGTTGTTGACAATGACGGCACTGATTTTCTGTCTGGGTGCATGTAAAAGCACCAAGACGGTCACTGGTGGAGACGTGGATTCACGTATGTCTGCTAAAAGTATCATCGATAATCACTATACCAATCAGACTAAATTCAAAACCCTGAGTGGGCGAATTAAAATTGATTATGTAAATGGAGATGAAAGTCAGGGCGTTAATGTCAGCTTAAGGATGGAAAAGGATAAAGTGATTTGGATGAGTGCACCCCTCGGAATGGTGAAGGCACACATAACACCAAATAAAGTGTCCTTTTATAACAAGTTACAGAATGAATATTTTGATGGTGACTTTAGTTATTTGAGTCATGTTTTAGGAACGGAATTGGATTTTGAGAAAGTCCAGAACCTACTATTAGGGAATGCGGTGTTTGATTTAAGAAAGGAAAAATTTGTTTCATCCGTTGCTGAGGGGAATTACCAACTGAAACCAAAAAAGGCCAGAGATTTGTTTAAGATTCTATTTCAAGTTGAACCCAGGAATTTTAAAATTGCCACGCAGCAAGTTTCCCAACCTGATAGCTTGCGACAGTTTGAAGCAAAATATACTTATCAGAATGTTTCTGGAAATGTACTGCCGGAGGGAATTAAGATTTTGGCCGAGGATAAGGGGGAGTTGACCAATATAAACCTCAGTTTTCGTAACTTGGAATTGAACAAACCCATGAGTTTTCCCTATAAAGTACCTAAAGGATTTGATAAAATTACATTAAAGTAATATGATAAATAAGAATTCATATTGTCTTTATTATCTGATTATTATATTTCTTGTTTCGTTTTCTGGCAACGCGCAAACCAGTGAGCAGAAGGCGTTGGAAGCCAAGCGAGAGCGATTACAGGAAGAAATCAAGGAAATCAATAGATTGCTCTTTGCCGAACGCAAAGAAAAGGGCACTATTTTGGATCAAATGGAGGCGTTGGACAACAGAATAAATGTCCGTCAAGAGTTGATTCGGGTGACCAACCAACAATCCAATTTGCTCAACAGGCAAATCAATGTCAATATCAGAAACATTAGTAAGCTTCGGGAAGACTTGAAAATCTTAAAGGAAGATTATGCCAATCTTATTCAAAAGACGTATCAAAATAAGTCCCAAAACAATAGATTGATGTTTTTGCTATCCGCAGAGAACTTCTTTCAGGCGTTCAAACGATTACAGTATATGCAACAATATGCCAAACATAGAAAAAAGCAAGGTGAAGGGATTATAAAGAAAACAGAGGAGTTGGCACAACTAAATAAGGATTTGGTGGAGCAACGAAAGCAAAAGGATCAGCTTGTAGCAGAAAATACCAAAGCAAAGAACGAGCTGTCCAAAGAAGTGGAATCCCAAAGAGACCTTTTAAGAAGTGTCCGGCAAAATGAAGCACGGTATACTGCCGCTATAGCTGATAAGCAAAAAGAAGCCCGAAGAATTGAAAGGGAAATTGAACGATTAATTAGAACGGCCATAGCCAGCTCCAATAAGAGTTCAGGGAAGACCAGCACGAGTAGCGCCAAATTTGCGCTTACTCCAGAAGCAAAATTGGTGGCAGATAACTTTTCTGCCAACAAAGGTCGACTCATTTGGCCGGTAGAAAAGGGAATTAAGAGCCAAGGATATGGGGAGTACGCGGATAAATTATATCCTGGAATCAAACACCGTAACAATGGCGTAACCATCACAACTGACAAAGGGGGTAAGGCAAGGGCCATTTTCGAGGGAGAAGTAATTGCCATATTCTCTGTGCCGGGGGGCGGAAGGGCCGTGGCCTTAAAACATGGAAATTATATCAGCACCTATTATAATTTGTCTACATTATATGTTGAAAAAGGGGCTAAAGTGGCCGCTAAGGAGGCTTTGGGCGAGATAAATACCAATCGGTCTGATGGCACTACGAAAATGAAATTCTATTTGTATCAAGATTCCAATCGACTGAATCCTGAGGATTGGATATATCAATTGTAACACATGAAAAAAATTACTGACCTACAAGGAACATTTGAATTGCACAACGGAGTCCAAATGCCCTATTTTGGGCTAGGGGTCTATCTCTCCAAAGACGGTAATGAAGTCATTCATGCGGTAAAGGATGCTCTTAACCATGGATATCGACACATTGATACAGCAGCTATTTACAATAATGAGGAAGGTGTAGGAACAGGTATCAGGGAAAGCAATGTAGACCGTAAGGACGTTTTTTTGGTAAGCAAGGTCTGGAATACAGATCAAGGATATGATTCCACCTTAAAAGCTTTTGACGCCAGCCTAAATCGATTGGGAACAGATTATCTCGACCTGTATCTTGTACATTGGCCCAAGGAAGGACTTTATAAAGACACTTGGAGGGCCTTGGAGAAACTGTACAAGGAAAAGCGGATACGGGCCATTGGTGTGAGCAACTTTTTACGGCATCATTTAGAAGACTTGTTGACTTCCGCAGAAATAGTTCCGATGGTAAATCAAATGGAATTCCATCCGTATTTGGTTCAGCAGGGGCTACTTGATTTCTGTGCTGAAAAAGGGATTCAATATGAAGCTTGGTCTCCATTAATGCAAGGCAATATTTTTGATTTGGATATAATGAAGGACTTGGCGGCAAAGTACAATAAAACCATTGCCCAGATTGTCTTGAGGTGGGATCTTCAAAAAGGAGTGGTTACCATCCCAAAATCTTCCAAAAAGAATCGCATTATAGCCAATGCAGACCTTTTTGATTTTGAACTTAGTAAGGAAGATGTACAATTATTGGATGGCTTGGACCGTGGCAAACGATTTGGCCCCGACCCCGACAACTTCGATTTTTAAAATTTAGGAAGTAAATAACGCCTTCAGCTCGGTTGCATCGGAAGGCTTCAATTTTCCAGCTAGTACCAAGCTCAGTTGTTTGCGCCGTAATGCAGCAGCATAACGCTCCTTCTCTAAATCGGTCTCAGGCTCCAAAGGAGGCACTTCTGTGGGCTTTCCGGTATCATCTACAGCTACAAAGGTATAAATGGCCTCATTGGCCTTGGTACGCTCTCCAGTAAAACGGTCCTCAATCCAAACATCAATAAAGATTTCCATTGATGTATTGAACGCTCGCGAAACAGCAGCTTCAACAGTTACCACACTTCCCAAGGGCACAGCGCGATTAAAAGCCACATGGTTCACCGAAGCGGTCACCGTAATCCTACGGCTGTGTCTACGGGCCGAAATACTCGCAGCACGGTCCATTCGGGCCAAGAGTTCACCACCAAAAAGATTGTTCAATGGATTGGTTTCGCTGGGCAGTACCAAATCGGTCATTACCGTGCGTGATTCACTGGGAGTTTTAGCGCGCATACCTTAGAAATTTTGCGCAAAGATATTGAAGTGTAGTATCGTTTTAAAGAAAAGTGGGCTTATTTCTCAGAAAGCAACCACGCATCACGTGATTCAGTAGCTTTTACCTTTCTCAAAAAGACCAAGGCATCTTTAGGATCCTCAAAACTGTCATAAGCCACCTGGTGTAGCCCATATTTGTTGACCCCCAAATAAAATGCGCTGTACCCTTTTTCCTTGAGTTGGGCAACCCGTTTTTCAGCATTTTCTTCCATGCGGAAAGCACCAGCAATAACATGGTGTTTGCCCAATTGTTTTTTGCTGACATTGATGCTGATGGCCGGAAGTTCCAAAGGATCACTTTCAAAGAAAGTCGCTTCCTGAATCAATCGGGAAACCTCTTGTTGGGCATCTTGCTGTGCGGCGACTTCTTTCTGTTTCAAATCGCCATAGGTTCGGTATGAGGTTACTCCCAAAGAAATGGCCAAAAGGAAGATGGCCGCGTACTTCAACCATGGCCGGAAAGATGTTTCTTCGCGTTTTTCTGGTGTGATGATGAACGGAATCTTCTCCTCCAACTCTTCAACCTCTTCTTTCAATACCTCACGCTGGATGGGCGTAGCGGCAAAAGAGGACAATCCAAATGAAGAAGTTAAATAATTGACCCGGTTCTCTGGTTGAAACTGAATACGCTGTTCACGGTTCAGCCAAAGCTTTCCAATTCCAAAAAGTTCCAGACTTTCACCAAGCTCCAATCTTTTGTTCCAATCCTCGGCAACATTTTCCACTTCTTGGAGCAGTTCCTCATAGCCCAGTTTTTTTTCCTTGGCAATATGTGACACCAATAACCCATCATTTTTGAATAATTGGGCATTGAAGGAAATGGATTTTGAAGGAGGAATCAGGGTATTGGTAACTGTATCAATTTCTGCAGATTTCCCATGCGCCAAGAAAGCCCCAAAACCCGGAACCACGACACAGTTATAATCAAACAGCAATTTTTCGATGTAAGAATCAATCCGCATAGCCACAAATATTGTAAAAAAAGCCAGAGCACAAAATAAGCGGGATAACTTTTTATTAACATTTGAAAAGCTGTACTTTGTGGACAACTTTGACGCCCAAATCAAATGACTGAACCTGAAATTATTGCAGCGCTGCGCTTGCAGGCCATCCCAAATATTGGCGATGTTACAGCAAGAAAATTGATTGCACATTGCGGAAGTCCAACGGCTGTTTTTGAGGATAAAATTCAACACCTTTTAAAAATTGATGGCATAGGCCGATTCACCTTGAACGGACTCAAAGATGCTGTTTATTTGGATGAAGCTGAAGCCGAATATCAATTTATATGTAAGGAAAATATTGCCTTGTCCTATTTTATGGATGATGGATATCCCTATTTTTTGAAGCATTGTCCGGATGCACCCATTTTGTTGTTTCAACGGGGAAACATGAATCTCAATCAAAAAAGAATTATCAGTGTGGTAGGCACCCGAAGCATTACCAATTATGGTAGCACATTTTGTGAAGCCTTTATTGAGGAAATAGCGCCACTTGACCCCATTATTGTGAGCGGCCTTGCCTATGGGGTGGACATTACTATTCAAAAAGCCGCTATGAACCATGGTCTACAAACCATTGCTTGCATGGCGCATGGCCTGAACCAAATTTATCCGAAGGCACACAAAAAATTTGCCTCGGAAATGGAACAAAACGGCGGGTTTCTTACTGAATTTTGGAGTACCAGCAATCCTGATCGGGAGAACTTCCTAAAACGAAACCGAATCATTGCCGGAATGAGTGAGGCTACGCTTGTAGTGGAATCCGCAGAAAAAGGAGGCAGTTTGGTCACGGCAGATATCGCTAATGGATATAACCGGGAGGTATTCGCGGTTCCAGGCAGGTGTTCCGACAAGTTCAGCAAGGGGTGTAATGACCTCATAAAGCGACAAAAAGCCCATTTACTGACCTCAGCGGCAGAGTTAATCTATCTTTTGGGATGGGATCTGGAGGAGAAAAAGGAGGAATCTCCGGTGCAAAAGCAGTTGTTCATCGAGTTGGATGAAACAGAACAGTCAATCTACTCCTACCTGCAATTGAACGGAAAACAACTACTGGACACCGTGGCTTTGGAGTGTAATTTGCCCATTTTTAAAACCTCCTCCACACTTTTGGGTATGGAAATGAAAGGCGTGATCCGGCCATTGCCCGGTAAACTTTTTGAAGCGATTTAAAATGGATGAAAAAACCGCGCAGCATCCAAATTACGGACGGCCCGCGGTTTTTGTAGTGTTATTTGTCAATGTTCATGGTTTCCAAAAGGCTTAAGAATGGCACCAATACTAAAAATGAAACCATCCGTAGGAGCATATATTTCTGGGAAAACCGGGTCTTCATGGGGAGGGAGCACCAAGGGAGAAAACCTACTCTGCCTTCTGTCCGTGAAATTTTCAAAATTGACAAACAGACTGCCCCAATTAAAATTACGCACAACCAGAAATCCTAAAGTGAAAAAATCCGTTGTTTTGGTTCCATCGGACAAAAACTGCTTACCGGTATAATAGGTTTCAAACCCAAATCGCCAAGTTTCATTCTCATACATCAACACGCTTCCAGCATTATGCTTGGCGGTCAATGGTTTTCTAGGATTGCCGGGCAAATAGTGCAACCGTGTATCGATCAATGCGTAATTTAAAAACCACCTAAAATCTTTGTAGGTGAATTTAATATTGCTTTCAGCACCTTTACTTAGAATCTTACCGGGAGCATTTTCAAATTGGAAAAAATCTTCTGAAGTGCTGTTCAGCAAAAGCCCATCGGTAATAGCCGATACATAGAACAGTTGATTAATGGAAAAGCTAATGTTTTCCCATATACGAGTTTGGAAATTAAAGTCCAGATTGAAACCATAAGACCGCTCTGCGTTCAGTACATCTTTGTTGATGGGAAGGATGTTCCTGAAATTGATAAACTCAGCTTCCTCGGTAAAAATGTCCGGAAGTTTGTAGCCCAGACCTCCACCAATTCTACTAGAGAAACCAGAATTGTTTTTATACAATATTGAAAGTCGCGGTAATGGAAAAACCCCCCATTGGTCTGTATAATCTGTCCGCAATCCCGTTTCCAAGATCCAATTTCGTGACAGGTCAAGAATGTATTTGGCAAACAGACCAGCCGTAATGTCCTTTTGGCTCCTGTCCAACGGCCCTGTTTCATCTTCGTTAAATGATACGGTATAAAGGTTTGCGCCTACCACAAGGTCTGTCTTTGGCATTTGTCTTCGGTAAGTTGCTTCGGAAAAGCTGTTGAACTGACTACCTGAAAAAATAAGATCTGGGATGGTCAATTCCCGATCAAAAAAGGAAAGACTGTTCTTCATGCTGACCGATTGTATCGTGTCTATCTGGGTTTCAAAGAATGCCTGTGTGCTCATCCGCTTAGAAACATTTTCCTCGGTATATTGGTGTTCATCATTTGCGCTGTTCTCAATTTTGTTGATGTCACCGCCAATTCTACTATCCAATGTGCCATTTACACCAAACCAAAAAGTGGTCTTTTTGGAAGGGTAATAATAAAACTTCGGATTAAAGGAAATGGATTTTGTCTTGGGCAAATTGCTGAACCCATCATCTTCTGGATCGTATGGTTTTTGCAAATGCCCAGAAGCATAAAGTGTAAGGCCAAATTTGTCATTCCGCTTGCTGTAGAAAACATTGGCCGTACTACCTTTTGCATGTGTTTGGGTCAGCATAATGTCCAATGAAGGTTCTTCCCCCGGTGTTTTGGAGACCATGTTCACAAGTCCGGCAATGGCCCCTCCGCCATAAAGCGTGGATGAGCTTCCTTTAACAATTTCGAACTGTTGTAGGTCCAATGGGGGAATTTGCATGATGCTCAATCCACTGGAAAAGCCTCCATAAAGCGGAAAACCGTCCCGCAAAAGCTGGGTGTATCTACCATCCAGACCTTGGATCCTAATATTTGAGTTTCCACTGCTCAGGGATGTTTGTTGCATTTGGATTCCCGTACTTTCCCTGAGGACCATGGATATATTGGTAGGGTTCATCATCGCTTTTTCTCCAAGTTCTTCTGCTCCAATAAGCTCAATCCGGGTAGGGATCTTTTGTATGGTCCTTGTACTTCGGGATGATTGTAAGACAACTTCTTCCAATTCGGTGCCACCATAACTTAAGCTGAAAACTAATTCGGTTCGGGCGGGTAAACTGATAGAAGTGTTCAGGGTCTCAAAGCCCAGATAGGAAATACGCAATGGATGTTCCCCAGCCGGGATTTCAACAAAAGTTGCTACACCATCCAAATCGGTGACCGCTCCCTTTCCAAGCGTTTCAAAATATACAGTAGCACCTACCAAGGGTTCTTGTTCAGTTTCGGTAAAGATTTTAATTTGTATAGTATCAGTCTGTGCCTTTGTATAGGTAAACAGACCTATTGTGAGCATAAAGCTCAGTATGAAATTTTTCATTTTGAATTTGAAATAGATTAACTAAAATTTTTGTGGCCAAAAGCCGCGATATGTTAGCTAATCAACTGGGGTGGTTGCCAAATGTTGGAAAGAAAATCGAATCTATAATTGGAACGAAACTCGGTGGAAACCAAGATAGGTATTTGATAATGGACTTGAAGTGTAAAAACTTCAATGGGCTCATGAGTTATGGAAGTGCCACAACAGTTGCAAGTACAGGCCAAGGGGCAGGCATCATCACTGTCATTTTGATGGTTGTGCTCGGTTTCCACGCTCTCATACCCCATGTCTTCAGTATTGTTACCATCGGAACAACCCTGTATTGACAATAGTAACAATAATAATGAGAGAAGTAGAGCAGGTCCTTTCATAGATATTGTAAAATTAAGCAAATATCCATAAATACACTTCCAAGTATTCTAATCAAGGAGGCACAAGCAATTAATTGAATGAGCAAAAACTAGTATCCCAATTTCTCCCGAACACGTTCCAATACATCATTGGCCACTTTTTTGGCTTTTTCGGCGCCAACGGCTAGGGCTTCATCCACTTCATTGAGGTGGTTCATGTAGTAATCAAATTTTTCGCGGGGCTCTTCAAACTTCTCCAAAATCACTTCGTACAAAGCTTGCTTTGCATGTCCGTAACCGTAGTTCCCCGCTAAATAATTGGCACTCATCTCTTCAATCTGTTCTTGCGACGCCAATAATTTGTATAAGGCAAATACATTGTCATTGCTAGGGTCTTTGGGCTCTTCCATGGGCGTACTGTCGGTAACAATGCCCATGATTTGTTTGCGCAAGGGTTTATCCGGCTGAAAAATATTGATGAGATTACTCCGACTCTTGCTCATTTTTTCGCCATCAGTTCCAGGAACATACATGGTCTCTTCATGTACTTTGGCCTCTGGCATCACAAAGGTTTCTCCCATTTGGTTGTGGAAACGCGCGGCGACATCGCGGGTCATTTCTAAATGTTGGAGTTGGTCTTTCCCTACGGGAACAATATCCGCATCGTACAACAAAATATCCGCGGCCATAAGCATGGGGTAGGTGAATAGTCCGGCATTGACATCTTCCAACCGGTCTGCCTTATCCTTAAATGAGTGGGCCAACGTCAATCGTTGGTATGGGAAAAAACAACTGAGATACCAAGCCAGTTCAGCGGTCTGTGGTACATCGCTCTGGCGATAAAAAACCGTTTTGTCAATATCTAACCCAAAAGCCAACCAAGCCGAAGCAATGGCGTAGGTATTGTTTCGCAAAAGTTCCCCGTCTTTTATTTGGGTTAGGGAATGCATATCCGCAATAAAAAGAAATGAATCGTTTTTGGGATCTTGTGCCATTGCAATGGCAGGTATAATTGCTCCCAAGATATTTCCCAAGTGGGGCGTTCCTGTACTTTGGATTCCGGTCAGAATTCGGGCCATGCTTAATTTTTGCCCGTAAAAGTAAGCATCCGAAGCCTATAAAAAAAGAAGTTGAAATAGCTAGTTTTAAGTCTTTGGTCGAAGGATGGGTACACTTTATTTTCAATACCATCTAAAAAAGTTACTTTTAGCCCATGCTGCATATCCTAAAAAGCATAGGTCAGGTTTTGTACCGGGTTTGGTTTTATTTGCTTGTGGCCATTCCTATTCTGGTGTTTTTTCCCATTTTGTTGCTCTTGACCTTTTCGGAACATACATACCCCCAATTTTTTTGGATGGCTCGAAATTTTTGGGCCAGGCCCATACTGTATGGCATGGGTTGTTTTCCTCAAATAAAGCGTGAACAACGTATGGAAAAAGGAAAAAGCTATATGTTGGTGGCCAACCATACCAGTATGTTGGACATTATGTTGATGCTTTTGGTGAGCAATAACCCCTTTGTGTTTGTAGGGAAAAAGGAATTGGTAAAAATCCCCATTTTCGGGTTTTTTTACAAGCGGGTCTGTATTATGGTCGATAGGGAAGATGTAAAAAGCAGGACCGGGGTGTACCGACGCGCGCAGCGAAGACTAGACCAAGGCTTGAGCATTTGTATATTTCCAGAGGGCGGCGTTCCCGACGAACACGTTGTCTTGGATGCGTTCAAGGACGGTGCTTTTAAAATGGCAATTGCCCACAAGATTCCCGTGGTGCCCATTACGTTTTATGATAACAAAAAACGATTTTCATTTTCTTTTTTTAGCGGTGGGCCTGGACGCGTCCGGGCAAAGGTGCATCAATTCTTTGAAACGGGTATTTTAGGTGAGGAAGATAAATCTACGCTGCGCGAAGAGGTTAGGGGTGTAATTTTAAAGGAGCTTACCCATGTGTAAATTGATAGTAGAGGCAAGCGAAGAGAAAAATACAGTCTTAGTTTTATTGCATGTTGGGTAATTGTAGGCAGATTTTATTTGAGCCGGTTATGGGGCCATCAATGGGAGGTTTTGTTGAAATCTGAATGGGAAGAGAATTGGTGGGTATTTGGCCTTCCCAATTTGCCATACGCTCTTTATAGCCATCTCTATAGTGTATGGGCTTGTTATTAGCCTTTTTATGGTCAATTTCCAGCATAATCTTGGTGTCAATGACTTTAAAAACGATTTCCAACTCTTGTTTCTCATTTTCATCATAAATGGCATGTTCAATTATAGTTTCCAAAAGCGTCAAAATAGGAAAGCATGGAATGATTGCCTCTCCATTTTCTAGATCTTGGTCTATGGATATGGAATATTCAAACCGATGGTCATATCGCAAAGATTGAAGTTTTAGGTACCAGTGAAGCATGTCTACCTCATCCATTAAGGTAACCACATCCCTTTCCAGATTTTTAAGATAAAACCGAAGAAGTTTACTGAAAATGGATAAGTATTTCATTACCACTTTTCGTTCTCCGGAAATAACCAGACTCTGAATGGCATTTAATGTGTTGAACACAAAATGTGGATTAAGCTGGGCATTGAGTGCTTTGAGCTTAAGCCCAAGCATCTCTTCCTTGATTTTATAGAGTCTTTCCTGTTCGTCTAAAAGCGTTTTTGTGGCCCGTACATTTTTAATTTTTATGGCACAGATAGATGCTATGGCCGTTAGCATTTTAAGATGTTGTGCATTAAAAAACCCCTCATCGGGGTGTTCACAATCTATTACACCATACATGGTGTTTTCATAGCTAATGGGCACACAGATTTCGGAGAGCCGGAGCTCATCGTCCTTTATATAGCGTGGGTCATTAGAAGTGTTTTCAACGATTTCCGCCATTCCTGTAAGGGCTACATGGCCTGTTATCCCCTCACCAATTGAAATTTCCACAGGCTTGTACAAGGTCTTGTCCTTTGGATTTTTAGGGCCATAAGCCGCTTTTTGAATCAGTAGCTTGTTTTCATGGTCAATGAGGTAGACCACACAATCCACAAAATCTAATTTTGAAATACAGTTTTTGGCGAGATCCCATAAAATTTCGGTTTCATCGTCCTTTCCCAAAAGTGATTTTGAGAAATAGATAAGAATATCTTCAAATTGGCCGTTTTTCAAACTGAGGTGATTTAATTTGAAAGGGTAAAGTAATCAATTTTTGCAATACGCGCACACTTGTTATAGGTTGATTTTCATTGTGTTGTAAGAAAGTTACCAAAAAAGAAACGCCCCATTACCAGAACAGGGCGTTTAAAGTGATTGCCTAAAGGGGCAATCTTCCTAACCAACATTGTATTTCTAAAACTTAAAGCTTATACCACTGTAAATACCAATGGAAAAAGGTTGAAAATCGCCGGCAGTTTTAGAAAAAGTATTCATTTGATATTTAAAAACGGGCTCTACACTAAGCTCAACTTTTGGAGAGAAATCATAGTTGAGACCCATCCCAAAATTGGCACTAAAGTTTACATCGTTCGCGTTGGTTGCCTCTCCAACTTCGGTGACCAGACCTTCAGACTCCACCAATACAGAGTTTTCCACAAGGAACAGGGAGCTCACGCCTCCAATAAGGTCTACCCCAAACTGTTTGTCTATCAACGCATAATTAAGCTCAACCGGAACCTCTAT
The DNA here is from genome assembly GCF_040705235.1 of Allomuricauda sp. ANG21. Taxonomy (NCBI): domain Bacteria; kingdom Pseudomonadati; phylum Bacteroidota; class Flavobacteriia; order Flavobacteriales; family Flavobacteriaceae; genus Allomuricauda; species Allomuricauda sp. ANG21. The sequence continues at coordinate 494,041 of NZ_JBFCVT010000002.1, forward strand.
ATATCCAAGTTGCTGTACCATTTTTCCGTCCAAAACTGGAATTTCATTCGAAGAGAATTCCAAAAAGGCATCTGTTGGAATGTTGTTTGGGAGACTGTTTTTACTTTGAACCACAAGCGTTTCAGCTTTTTGGTCATAGTTGATATTTGCAAACTTATCACTGGATGAGCTTCGGGCCGAAGAGGAAAACAAAACATCATTGGTATCATATCCAAAATTTACCCGATGCACCCCAGAGCGGATTTTCAATTTTTTACCCACTTCATAGGCCACAGAAAGGCCGTAACTTAAATTAAGATTACCTGATTTGGAGTTTGAGGCAAAGTCGGAATGGATGGGAGAGCCTTCTCCTGATGCACTAAAATACACTGGAGCCACGGATGGGCCAACGGACCATTTGCCCGAAGCGGTATTGTTTACGGCAAGCTCTTCCTCTTCCTGCTCTTTTATGGCCTCAAAAATGGACTTTCCAGCATCTTCTACTTTTTCTTCATTTGTGGCCACAGCCTCTTCTTTTTGATTTTCCAGAATATTTCCAATGGATTTTGGCTCCTTTACTTTTTCCCTGGAATCCTCTTGTGCAACGGTTTTGCTGTTTTTGGAAATGGCATTTTCAAGATTTTTTTGGCTTTCGTTGAATGCGGCGTCCTTCTCAGGACTTTTATCGGACTGAGCCAAAGCTATGGCCTCATTTCTATTCTGAGGTTGAGAAATTTCATCCTTGGAATTGTTAGTGATACGGCTTTTTTGCACCACATCATTTTCAGCTACTTGTTGCTTAGCAGAGGTGAAGCTTTGATTGGAATTTTTAAAATCTTGTGCATCTCGATTTCCTTCCGATTCTTTTTCAGAAGAAGATTCTACCAATCCTTCAGTGTTTTCGTTAGTTGAAGAAGGGTCAACTTCAACGGCACCATTTTTCTGACCCTCTTGAATGGCTGGCTCAACATTGGTTTCTGTATCCGTAATAATAATCTCATCCTGTTGTTGGCTGCCTTCAAACGGATTGAAGACATAGAACAGCACTGCCAATAAAGCCGCTACGCCACCTAGTTTCCACCAAAGTGGAACCACACGTTTTTTCTGTTTCTTCTTGTCCAAGGAAGCCTCAATGGAACTCCAGACCTTTTCATCCGGAACTTCCTGAAACCCTTCAAAGGTCTCCTTGAACAATTGCTCTAAATTCTTTTTCCCCATCGTTAAGTTCTTTAAGCAATGTTTATTTTCTCTTTCTCTATTTTTTCCCTCAGAATCATTTTGGCTCGTGCCAGATTGGATTTAGAGGTTCCCGTGGATGTCCCCAACATCTCACTGATCTCTTTATGGCTGTACCCATCCAACACATATAGGTTGAAGGTGAGCCGGTATTTGTTCGGCAACTCTTGAATATATCCCAAGAGGGTGGACAAACTAATGTCTGTCCCTTCCGTGTCCACCTCGGCCTCATCACCAATATTTTCCGAAACCACATTGAGGTGCTGTTCTTTTCTGTATTTCTGCAATACGGTATTTACCGTTATCCGCTTGATCCAACCTTCAAAGGAACCTTGAAAACTATATTGGTCTATTTTGCTGAAAATGGTCATAAAACTGTCGTGCAGATTGTCCTCTGCCTCAGTTTTATTTTTGGAATACTTGAGGCACATACCGAAAAGAATACCGGAATATCTCCGGTATAATTCGGCCTGTGCCTGACGTTCTCCCTTTTTACAGTTATGTATCAGCTCTTCAAGATCCAAATGTTGGTCAATTTTGGATTATTGATGTCTAGTTTGTTGTTGCTTCGCCTTCTACAGGAACATCATACTCCAGATAGATGGCTTCGTCATTTTCATCCTTACCAGCATAAAATTTAAAATGATATTCCCCGGTGAAGATCACCTTGAACTGCATAGTGGCAACAACTTCTTCAACAGCTTGGGTACAAGCTAGGTCTTCATCGGTCAATCTGGAGCCTACCACAAGTACTTCGCGATCGGTCTGTCCTGTTTTCACCACGTCAAAACCTTCAAAAAAAGTGCAGCCATCATTTCTCACGTAGGTTACATCAATGTCATAGGTTTCATTCAGCTCAAAGGACTCGGGCATATCTACCTCCGTGACCGCCAATGAAACGAAATAAAAATTTGGGGTGTCATCATCCAGATCACATGAACTGAACGAGAAAACTGCCACAAGAAAAATTAAGGGCATCAACAATTTTCTTATCATAAAAATCCTTTTTTAAACCCTAGATGTGTAGTATGGGCAAGGGTTGCGTAGGATTTTCACAAGCAAAAGTTAAAGGTCCTAAAAATAGGTCAACTTTACGCTTTAATCGTTGAAATGGCTTCCTTGATCTTACCTTCCAGCTCTTCGGAAAGCTCTGGATTGTCAAGTAGAAGTGCTTTTACCGCATCTCTTCCTTGTCCCAGTTTGGTATCACCATAACTGAACCAAGAACCGCTTTTCTTTACAATTTCATAGGCCACGCCCAAGTCCAAGATTTCTCCAATTTTAGAAATTCCCTCTCCATACATGATATCAAATTCTGCGGTTCTAAATGGAGGGGCCACTTTGTTTTTCACCACCTTTACACGGGTCTTGTTACCTTGTACATCACCTTCAGTGTCTTTAATTTGAGTTGATCTTCTGATATCCAATCGAACAGACGCATAAAATTTAAGGGCGTTTCCACCGGTGGTGGTTTCGGGATTTCCAAACATCACCCCAATTTTTTCACGCAATTGGTTAATGAAAATTACGGTACACTTGGTTTTGCTGATGGTTGAGGTCAATTTTCGAAGCGCTTGTGACATCAATCGGGCATGAAGTCCCATTTTGGAGTCTCCCATTTCCCCTTCAATTTCACTTTTAGGCGTAAGTGCAGCAACAGAATCCACAATAACAATATCAATGGCCCCAGACCGAATAAGGTTATCAGTAATTTCCAAAGCCTGTTCCCCGTGATCGGGTTGGGATATGATAAGATTGTCGATATCAACACCCAATTTTTGAGCGTAGAAACGGTCAAACGCGTGTTCTGCATCAATAAAGGCCGCAATACCGCCTGCTTTTTGGGCTTCGGCAATGGCATGAAGGGTCAATGTGGTCTTACCCGAAGATTCGGGACCATAAATTTCAATGACCCGGCCGCGAGGGTATCCGCCCACGCCGAGTGCAATGTCCAATCCCAACGATCCAGAAGGTATCGCCTCAACATCTTCCACCACACTATCTCCCATTTTCATTACGGCACCTTTGCCGTAGGTCTTATCCAATTTGTCTAGCGTTAGTTTGAGGGCTTTTAATTTTGCGTCTTTTTCGTTGCTCATGGTTCTCGATATTAGGAAGGCTAAATTACCATTTCTTTCAACATACGGCAAAAGCCACGCAACCTTTTTATAACAATCGAATCTATAGGGTACTAACTCAATATCTATAGAGCTGGTCTCAGCTCGTTCAAGGTATGGGAGGAAACATAGCTGTGAAAAAGTTTAAGGTGGTTTTAAGGGCTTCTTTTTAAAAGAGGCCCTTTTCTTTTACCTATCAGGAATTTTTATCTTTGCCCAGATTTTACAATAAACCATTCTTTAATCTTAACTATTAGTATAGCATGCAACTGTACAATACATTAAGTGCCAAGGAAAGGGAAAAACTCATTGAGGAGGCCGGGCAAGATCGGCTTACCATCTCTTTCTACAAATATGCACACATTGGGAATCCCCAAATTTTACGAAACCATCTTTTTTTGGCTTGGGACCAAATGGACGTTCTTGGCAGAATCTATGTGGCCAATGAGGGTATAAATGCACAGCTTTCCGTTCCGGCAGTAAATTTCACCACATTCAAGGATCATCTGGACAGCATTTCCTTTTTGGAAAATGTACGTTTGAACATTGCCATTGAACAGGACAATAAATCCTTTTTGAAATTAAAGGTGAAGGTCCGTGATAAAATTGTGGCCGATGGCCTTAATGACGACACTTTTGATGTTACCAATAAGGGGGTTCATGTGGGCGCGGAACAATTCAACGAGCTTATTGAAGACCCAGACACCGTTTTGGTAGACATGCGAAACCATTACGAAAGTGAAATAGGACATTTTAAAAATGCCATTACTCCAGATGTGGATACCTTTCGGGATTCTTTAGATATCATTGAAAAAGATTTGGCCGAGCACAAAGAAGATAAAAAATTGGTGATGTATTGCACCGGGGGCATCCGTTGTGAAAAAGCCAGTGCCTATTACAAGCACAAAGGATTTAAAAATGTATACCAGCTTGAAGGTGGTATCATTGAATATACTCGACAGGTACGTGCCCAAAATCTGGAGAATAAATTTTTGGGCAAAAACTTTGTTTTTGACCATAGAAGGGGTGAGCGTATTTCAGAAGATGTCATTTCCCATTGTCACCAATGTGGGAAACCCTGCGATACCCATGTAAACTGTGCCAATGAAGCCTGTCATTTGTTGTTCATCCAGTGCGAGGAATGTGCCGCCGCTATGGACAATTGCTGTTCCACGGAGTGTCAGGAAATCCATGCGCTGCCCTATGAAGAGCAAAAAGCATTGCGAAAAGGAAAAGGGGCCAGCAACAAGATTTTTAAAAAAGGCCGCTCCCCCGTATTGAAATACAAGAAGTAGCATTTCAATACCCTCATAAATTATACTATCTTTACAATTAGTAATTTTTATGAACCCTATTGAGGTTACTCTAAAAAGATGAGAGATTTAATGGTCACATTGAACTGTCATCCTGAGCGCAGTCGAAGGATTTGATGAGATGTACATTGAAAATCAGCTTTTTTAAGAGTTCTCGACTCCGCTCGAACTGACAGCTTGTCTTTTTGGAAGCCTCAATCAAGATATTAAATATGGCGTGTAGCAGTTGTTCAACCGGCAAGGATGGACAACCGCGTGGTTGCAAGAACAATGGGACTTGCGGCACTGATGGTTGTAACAAGCTAACGGTCTTTGATTGGCTTTCCAATATGTCGTTGCCCAACGGTCAAAAACCTTTTGATTGCGTTGAGGTACGTTTCAAGAATAGTAGAAAAGAATTTTATAGGAATGTGGACAATCTTCCGTTGTCCATCGGTGATATAGTGGCTACCCAAGCCAAATCCGGTCACGATGTCGGCATGGTAACCCTCACCGGGGAGTTGGTACGGGTGCAGATGAAACGAAAAAAAGAGTCTCCCGATGACAACACCATTCCAAAGATTTATAGAAAAGCCTCACAACGGGATATTGACATTTGGCAAAAATGTCGCGATAAGGAAGAAGAGATAAAAAAACGTTCCCGGGAAATTGCCATTTCACTCAAACTCGAAATGAAACTGAGTGATGTTGAATTTCAGGGGGATGGTTCCAAAGCCACCTTCTATTATACTGCTGAAGATAGGGTGGACTTTAGACAATTGATTAAGGATATGGCAAAAGCCTTTGGTATCCGAATAGAAATGCGTCAAATTGGGTATCGACAAGAAGCCCAACGCTTGGGGGGCATCGGTTCCTGCGGAAGGGAGTTATGTTGCTCTACGTGGCTGACTGATTTTAGGTCGGTGAGCACGGCATCTGCCAGATACCAGCAATTGGCATTGAATCCGCAGAAGTTGGCGGGGCAATGTGGCAAACTCAAGTGTTGTCTTAATTACGAACTGGATATGTATTTGGAGGCATTGAAGGATTTTCCGCCACAAGACAGCAAACTATTAACAAAAAAAGGAGTGGCATTTTGTCAAAAAGCGGATATTTTTAAAGAGACCTTATGGTTTTCATACAAAGATGAACCTGCTACATGGCACGCTTTGAGCAAAGATCAAGTCTTGGAAATTCTTGAGCTTAATCAGAAGAACGAAAAAGTGGCCAGCTTAGAGGAGTATGCCGAGGATAATGTAAGTGATGAAAAGATGGCCTTTGAAAATGTGGTGGGTCAGGATAGCCTCACTCGATTTGATAGACCCAAGAAAAAGAAAAGAAGAAACAAAAAACGTAGAAAGCCCAAATCCAAAGCTTCCCAGAATGCGAAATAGCCTAGTATCCTTCCTAATTGTGACACTCTTGTGGTCGTGCAATGATCAAATGGTCTTTTCTGAATATGAACCTTTGAAGGATGGGAAATGGGAAATGGGGGACACGGTACAATTTGAGTTTTCCGGGATGGATACCATATCCGCTTACAACATGTTCATCAACATTAGAAACGATGACAAGTTTCCGTTCAGCAACCTTTTTTTAATTACAGAATTTGAAGCCCCAAGCGGAAACACGCTAAAGGACACGTTGGAATACAAAATGGCAGAACCTACGGGTGAGTGGTTGGGAAAAGGCTTTGGAAGCGTGAAAGAAAATAAACTTTGGTTTCAAGAAAACGTCGTTTTTCCAGATTCAGGCGTATATAAGGTGAATATATCCCATGCCATGCGCAAGAATGGTGATGTGGAAGGCATTCATGTTTTGGATGGCATTACAGATGTTGGTTTGGAAATAGAAAAAAGTATCCCATAAAGCAATGGCAAAAAAGGTTCAAAAGAAACAACAGCAAGGGTATTTCAAGTTTATTAAATGGTTCTGGATACTTTTTGGGTCCGGTGTTCTAGTCGTGATTTTTATTTTTCTCTTGGCATCATGGGGTGCTTTTGGAGAAATGCCCACCTTTGAACGTTTGGAAAACCCAGAGACCAACTTGGCCACCGAATTTCTTTCCTCTGATGGTGAAACCTTAGGCAAGCTTTATTTGGATGACAATAGAACCTGGGTGGATTATGATACTTTGCCACAAAACCTAATTGACGCACTGGTGGCCACAGAAGATGCCAGATACTACAATCACTCTGGGATTGATGCCAGAGGCTTTGCAAGGGCTTTGGCTTATTTGGGAACAAAGGGAGGAGCCAGTACCATATCACAGCAACTTTCCAGACAACTCTTTGTTGGAGTGCGTTCCAGAAACCTAATGGAAGCGGTGACTCAGAAGATAAAGGAATGGGTCATTGCCACCCGTTTGGAGCGCAATTATACAAAGGAGGAAATTATAGCCATGTACCTTAACATTTATGATTTCGGTTATGCTGCTGATGGTATCCGTTCCGCTTCCCGGATTTATTTCGGAAAAGAGCCTTACGAGCTTAGGACCGAGGAATCTGCTGTCTTGGTAGGCATGTTGAAGAATTCATCCCTGTATAATCCCATTCGGCGTGAAGAGCTTGTGCTGAACCGAAGGAATACCGTTTTGGGACAAATGGCCAAGTACGATTATATCACAGAAGAAGAAAAGGATTCTTTGCAAGCTTTGAAGATGAACATCAACTTCAACCCAGAATCGCACCGCGAAGGATTGGCCACCTACTTTAGAATGTATCTTCAGCGCTGGTTGAACGGTTGGGTAAAGGACAACCCAAAACCTGATGGAGAAAAATGGAACATCTATCTGGATGGGTTAAAGGTCTACACCACGGTCGACTCCAGAATGCAGCGCAATGCCGAGGAAGCCGTGCAAGAGCACATGAAAAATCTACAAGCCGAGTTTTTTCATCAAAACACCCCACAGCGGAACCCAACCGCACCATTTCTGGATTTGAGCAAAGGAGCCATAGATACCATCATGGAACGAGCCATGAAAGCCTCCCCAAGGTGGCGTCAATTAAAAAATGAGGGTATGTCCGAAAAGGATATTGAGGCAACCTTCCATAAAAAGGCTGAAATGACGGTCTTTGACTGGAACAGCGATTCCTATGAAAAGGACACGGTAATGACACCCATGGACTCCATTCGCTATTACAAGACGTTCTTGAGAACAGCCATGATGTCCATGGAACCCCAAACAGGCCACGTAAAGGCTTGGGTCGGTGGAATTGACTACAAGCATTTTCAATATGATCAGGTTTATCAAGGGGCAAGACAGGCAGGCTCAACTTTTAAGCCTTTTGTGTATGCCGCGGCCATAGACCAACTACGATATTCACCATGTTACACTTTGCCAGACAACCAATATAGTATTGAACCGGGAAAACACGGAAACATGGAGGCTTGGACTCCAAAGAATTCAGATGGAAAATATTCAGGGGAGTATATGACATTGAAGAACGCATTGGCTAACTCCGTAAATACCATAACAGCACAACTTATTGATAGAGTAGGCCCGGGGGCTGTAGTTTCTATCGCAAAGAGCATGGGCCTGAACAATGGCATTCCAGAGGTTCCTTCCATTGCACTGGGAACCCATGACTTTAATGTATATGAAATGGTGGGGGCATACGGTACGTTTGCCAACCAAGGTGTGTATGTAAAACCTGTAATGGTAACCCGTATCGAGGACAAAAATGGAACCGTACTCTACGAGTATACACCAGAAACCAAGGATGTTTTGAGCAAGGATGTGGCCTATGCCATGGTCAACCTTATGGAAGGGGTTACCCAATATGGTTCTGGAGGACGGCTACGGCATACTTTTGCCAAAGAGCAATCGGTTTATAAAGATATTATCACAGGATATCCATACGAACTCAACAACCCCATTGCAGGTAAAACAGGTACCACACAAAACCAAAGTGATGGTTGGTTTATGGGTATGGTGCCCAATTTGGTCACCGGAGTTTGGGTCGGCGGTGAGGAAAGGTCCATTCACTTTGCGAGCCTTACTTATGGTCAGGGGGCGTCCATGGCATTGCCCATATGGGCCCTTTATATGAAAAAGAACTATGCCAACGAGGAAATTGGAGTTTCCAAAGACGCTTTTGAGGCACCAGAGGAGATGTCCATCAATATAGATTGTTCCAAAGAAACTCAGGAGGAAGAGCAAAATTTGGATACTGAGGATGATTTGGAGGACATTGATTTTTAGTCCAAGCCTACCAAAAAAATGTGGCCCCAAGCATAAAATGTCTTGGGGCTTTTTTATTTAAATCGTAATTTCAAACAATTGGAAAATAGCACAAAATGATTAATAAAACAGTTGCAAATGTTTCAGAAGCTCTGGACGGTGTTGCGGATGGAATGACTTTTATGCTGGGTGGATTTGGCCTTTGCGGCATCCCAGAGAACGCCATCTCAGAGTTGGTCAAATTGGGAGTCAAAGATATTACCTGTATTTCAAACAATGCTGGAGTTGACGATTTTGGACTGGGCCTACTGTTACAAAAACATCAGATAAGAAAAATGATTTCCTCTTATGTGGGGGAGAATGATGAATTTGAACGCCAAATGTTGAGTGGTGAGTTGGAGGTTGAGTTGACCCCTCAAGGCACCTTAGCGGAAAAATGTAGGGCAGCCCAAGCAGGTTTCCCCGCTTTTTATACGCCTGCAGGTTATGGAACCGAAGTGGCCGAAGGAAAAGAAACCCGAGAGTTCGATGGTAAAATGTATGTGCTGGAACCTGCCTATAAAGCGGACTTTTCTTTTGTAAAAGCATGGAAAGGAGACGAAGCTGGAAACTTGATTTTCAAAGGAACCGCACGTAATTTTAACCCTTGCATGTGCGGTGCCGCAAAAATAACCGTGGCCGAGGTGGAGGAACTCCTTCCCGCCGGAAGTTTGGATCCGAACCAGATTCATATCCCAGGTATATTTGTACAGCGCATTTTCCAAGGAGAAAAGTATGAGAAACGAATTGAACAACGAACTGTTCGTAAAATGGAATCAATGTAATAATAAATCAATGGGTAAAAGGGAAAATGTAATCGTAACCAAATCCGTTGATTTTGCCCTAAGGATTATTGATTTTTGTGAAACCCTAGAAAAAGAACGAAAATTTGTTGTCGCCAATCAATTACTAAAATCAGGAACAAGTATTGGTGCTAATATCCATGAAGCACAAAATGCAGAGAGCAGGGCAGATTTCATTCATAAAGTAAAAATAGCCTTAAAGGAACTTGAAGAAGTAAAATATTGGTTGACCCTTTGCGAAAGAGCAGAAAGTTACCCTTTCGAAGCTAGTCTAAAGGATAGTGTCAACGAACTAGGATTAATTATGTATAAGATTATTAGTACAAGCAAGAGGAATCTTAAAAATTGATTCATTGTTACATTAGAACATTATTTTTATGTTAGACAAAAACGGAATCGCAAAACGCATCGCAAAAGAAGTCAAAGACGGCTATTATGTCAATTTAGGGATAGGTATCCCTACTTTGGTGGCGAATTTTGTGCGGGATGATATCAGTGTGGAGTTTCAAAGCGAAAATGGAGTACTGGGCATGGGCCCTTTTCCGTTTGATGGAGAAGAAGATGCCGATATCATTAATGCTGGAAAACAGACCATCACCACCTTGCCGGGAGCTTCTTTTTTTGACTCGGCCCTAAGTTTTGGGATGATTCGAGGTCAGCACGTGCACCTCACCATTTTGGGTGCCATGGAAGTGGCTGAAAATGGGGACATCGCCAACTGGAAGATACCGGGTAAAATGGTCAAAGGGATGGGTGGCGCCATGGACTTGGTGGCCTCTGCAGAGAACATTATAGTGGCCATGATGCATACCAATAGGGCAGGCGAGTCCAAATTGCTAAAACGATGCACGTTGCCATTGACGGGAGTTGGCTGTGTAAAAAAAATTGTGACCAACTTGGCTGTTTTGGAGGTGACTTCTAAAGGATTCAAACTTCTGGAAAGAGCTCCTGGGGTAAGCGTGGAGGATATTGAGGAAGCCACAGAAGGAAGGCTCATTGTAGAGGGCGAAGTACCCGAAATGAAGATTTAGCAAATATCTTTCGTTTTTTTACAACAAAATAAAACCAATACACAACATTAGTTTTAATTTACCATTCATCGAGTTTATATTTGGTTATATCGAATTTTTATCCCAAATTAAGAACCAATAAAATTATACCATGGCAGCCAAATTAAACCACACCACAATGGACGAAAGCGTCCAAGTGTACCGAAACGATTTCTTTACAGGATTTATGTTATTGATCAAGAAGCTTTTTATGCTTTAGACCAGTATTTTTCCCCCTGAAAGTCTTGGAGCCAACAATTTTGTTAGGCTCTTTTTTTTGCGATACATTTGGGAAAAGACCATCATGAAACTTGACTTTAGACAATGTGAAATCTCAGATTTGGATGCTTTGGTAAAAATTTCCAAAGACACTTTTGTAGATGCATTTGAAAAGGATAATGACCCGGTTGATTTTCAAAACTATATTCAAAAAGCATTTAGCCCAGACAGATTGGAATCAGAGTTGAAAAACCCCGATTCCACTTTTTATTTTGTATTTGATGAAGAAACGTTGGTGGGCTATTATAAACTAAATACGGGAAAGGCCCAGACAGATGTACATGATGAAGACTCTATTGAACTGGAGCGTATCTATGTCATACAAGCGTATCAGGGCCATAAAATAGGAGCGAGAATGCTCTCCCACATTTTGCATTTGGTCAAAGAATTGGGAAAGGCCTATCTATGGTTGGGCGTATGGGAGCACAATCCCAAGGCTATTCGTTTTTACCAACGACATGGTTTTCAAAAATTTGGTGAACATCCTTATTACATCGGCAATGACAAACAGACCGATTGGTTACTGCGCTTAAACCTTTAGGAAACTCTCCAAGAACAAAATGTCTCCCTCTGAACGCAGCTTGTAGCCAATGGAATTTTCAAATGCGGCGTGAATCAGTAAGGAAATAGCTTGGGCGTTGGCCTTGGTAAGACTGTTGGTGCGGTATACCACATCCCGAATTGTTGAAAAACTCACGTTGCACCGGATGGCAATGTTGGCATAATCATCTTTAGAGACATTTCTTCGCAACGTTTCAGAAAGTCGCTCACTGATTGGTTTGCCGTAGTCCTCTTTTGAAAACATGTCTTCGCTGTTAATGACCAAGGTTAGATTTTTAATAGATCCCATCTCAATAGTTTTAGTGGATTACTAATTATTTTACTGGGGTCTGATCGTATTTTCTATATTTGGCTTGTAACCCAATTACAGAAAAGTGGCGGAATCGCTGCGGCTAGTGCATATTGCGTAACAATATTACACAATATACTGAATATATGTATATAATTAAGCAGTTAAGGCGTAAAAAAAATATCAGCCAATCCAAATTGGGTAAAGAAATAGGGGTCAGCCTCCGTACCATACAGCTTTACGAGCGTAAGAACGCCAACATTCCCATTAAGAATCTTACCAAGATTGCCCATTATTTTGATATGACCATCGCAGAAATGTATCTGCAAGAGGTGAACGATATGGGAGAATCGTACACCAAAGAACAGCCCTTTACCAAACATGGTAGTGTTTTTTACCCGTTGGATCATGGAAAATATCTGGTCATGGCACCTTTGGTGATGGTGGAATGGCACAAAAAGTATATTGAATCTTTAGAAAAACACCAGAGCAAGGTCCCGTTTCAATCCGCATTTGTGATTGATTTTTTGGCGAAGGAACCGCACCGCATTTTTGAGGTTTCTGGAGACTCCATGAACGATGACAGCTTAAATGCCATTCCAAATAAAGCTTTTGTCTTGGCGTTGGGTTTAAAAAAAGAAATGTTTACCAAAGATGACGAAACCCTTTGGAACAAATCCTATATTTTGGTTTGTAAGGACCGCATTATTTGTAAACAGCTTACAGGGTATTCCAAAGAGAGAACTTCGCTTCGTTGCCATAATTTGAACACCTCTCCAGAGTTTCAAGATTTTGAATTGCCGTTGGATGATGTGCTTCAGGTTTTCAAAATTGTGAAGAAACAACTATAGCATTCCAGGTTTATATTGAATTCAAGATCTCGGCAGCTTTGTCCAAAACATTGTTTGTCTTGGCAAAGCAAAACCGCAAGAATTTCTTCTCATAATCACCTTTGCAAAATACAGAGACCGGAATGCTCGCCAGTTTATACTCTTTGATCAAGTGTTCGGCAAAGACGGTATCTTTTTCATTCGTGATATCCGAATACTCCAACAATTGAAAATAGGTACCCTCCGAAGGAACCATTTTAAATCGGGAATCCTTTATGGCATCTAAGAAAGCATCTCGCTTTTCCTGATAAAAACCACCCAGGTTTACATAATGTTGTGGGTACTTTAAGTATTCAGCCAATGCTATTTGCAGTGGATGATGTACAGAAAACACATTGAACTGGTGCACTTTTTGAAACTCCTGCATCAACAATTTTGGCGCCGCACAATACCCTACTTTCCAGCCTGTGGCGTGAAAGGTTTTACCAAACGAAGCGCAGATCAAGCTTCGCGCTGCCAAATCTGGATATTTAGCCGCACTCTCATGCAGTTTCCCATCAAAAACAATATGTTCATAGACTTCATCACTCAATAGAATGATATTGGTACCTCTTAAAATTTCCTGAAGCCGAAGCATATCCCTTTCAGACCAAATGGTTCCTGTGGGATTGTGCGGCGTGTTGATGATGACCATTTTGGTCTTTGGAGTAATTGCTGATTTAAAAGTGCTCCAATTCATCTTAAAATCGTTGCCCTCCAATGGCACTGGAACACTTTTACCTCCAAAAAGAGCTATGGCCGGCTCGTAGCAATCAAAAGCCGGCTCTATGACAATGACTTCATCCTTTGGCTGGATAAAGGTGGCAATCGTGGTAAAAATGGCCTGTGTTGCCCCAGCGGTTACGGTTATTTCAGATTCAGGGTTATAATGCTTGCTATACAAACGCTCAATTTTCTCGGAAATGGCTTCCCGAAGGGAAAGAGCCCCTTGCATAGGGGCATATTGATTGTGCTCTTTTTTATAAGCCTTGCTCACTAGTGCCAACAACTCTGGGTCTGGGTCAAAATTGGGAAACCCTTGAGATAGATTAATGGCATTATGTTCACGGGCCAGTTGGCCAATAGTCGTAAAGATGGTAGTGCCCACATGGGGTAATTTAGACGTGATATCAATCATTGGCGCTATGTTCGTTTAGTGCTTTCAGTACTTTTTGTAGGCAACCTTCCAAATCTTTTTTCACTTCGGACTCCCAAAACCGAAACACGCTATAACCCATTTGTTCCAGTGCCTCGTTCACCTCTTCATCCCGTTGAATGTTTCGTTCGATCTTTGGAATCCAGAATTCCCGGTTACTTTTTATTTTGTGTTTGCGTTCTTCCCAATTGTGGCCGTGCCAGAACTCCCCATCAATAAAAATGACGGTTTTGTATTTTTTTAGGGCGATGTCTGGCTTACCGATAAGTTTTTTATAATCGATACGATACCGATATCCGGCTTGCCACAACGCTTTCCGAAAAGCTAATTCAGGCTTGGTGTTCTTCCCTCGAATCTTCCCCATGATCTTGGAACGTTCCGGGGTGGTGTAAAACCCACTTTCCTCATTAAACCGAGGGACTTTGATGCGTTCTTTCGGATACTTTTTGGGCATATGGGAAGATACAAAGGTTTGAATCAAAAATAAACTGTTGGAATGTCATTCTGAGCAAAGCGAAGAATCTATTGTTGAACAAAAAGACAATTTGACACGAACATCACTAATTTACACCAATCTTCATTAGGCGCCGAGCGCCCACCTACGACAGGTAGGCAGTCGAGACACAATGCGATCGAATCAAACCTATGGGATGCTGAAACCTGCCTATGCCGGCAGGCAGGCGAGTTCAGCATGACGTGGGCCCGTCATTTCGAACTGTCAGATTGAGCGTAGTCGAAATCTAAGTGAGAAATCTCAAAACGATTAAAGATTTCTCAATCGTCTTCCTTCCTCATTTTGAAATGACGTAAGGAAACTAGCCAAAAAAACCCAAACTCCTATTGGAATTTGGGTTTTGTCTATTGAAATATTTTGATGGCTATCCCTTTACCGAAGCAGAAAGATACTCCCGATTCATTCGGGCAATATTGGTCAATGAAATACCTTTAGGGCACTCAACTTCACAAGCACCGGTGTTGGTACAGTTTCCAAAACCTTCCAAATCCATTTGGCGAACCATGTTCTGAACACGCTCCGCCGCTTCCACCTGTCCTTGTGGCAATAGAGCAAACTGCGATACTTTTGCAGAGGTGAACAGCATGGCACTAGCATTCTTACATGCAGCTACACATGCCCCACAACCAATACAGGTAGCGGCGTCCATGGCCTCATCCGCATCGTGCTTGTTGATGGGAATGGCGTTGGCATCAACAGTGTTTCCTGATGTGTTCACAGAAATATAACCTCCTGCTTGCTGGATACGGTCAAAAGCACTTCGGTCCACAATTAAATCCTTGATGACTGGGAACGCTTTTGCTTTAAACGGTTCAATGACGATGGTGTCACCATCGTTGAATTTACGCATGTGCAATTGGCACGTAGTTACCAATCTATCTGGCCCATGCGGTTCCCCATTAATTTGAAGGGAACAAGTTCCGCAGATACCCTCTCTACAGTCGTGATCAAACTCCACAGGCTCCTCTCCTTTGGAAACCAATTCTTCATTAAGGATGTCCAGCATCTCCAAGAAAGACATATCACCTTCAACACCGTCAAGGGTATAATCAACTATTTTACCTGATGAGGATGCGTCTTTCTGACGCCATATTTTTAGATATAATTTCATAGCTTCTTATTTGTAGGATCGTGTCTTTAATTCAATGTTTTCGTATACCAAATCCTCTTTGTGTAATTCAGCATCTTTTGGCTCACCCTTATATTCCCAGGCGGCCACATATTTAAAGTTCTTGTCATCGCGGAGCGCTTCCCCTTCTTCGGTCTGGTACTCTTCGCGGAAGTGACCTCCACAGGATTCGTTTCGATGCAGGGCATCTTTTGCAAAAAGCTCACCTAATTCCAAGAAATCGGCCACACGACCCGCTTTTTCCAATTCTTGGTTTTTGGAATCGATGGTTCCTGGTATTTTTACATTTTCCCAGAAATCCTTTCGCAGTTCAGAAATCTCCTTGATGGCTTCTTTGAGCTCTTTCTCATTACGGGCCATACCACACTTATTCCACATGATCTTGCCCAGTTTTTTGTGGTAGTAATCCACGGAGTGGATTCCGGTACCGGACATCAATTTTTCCATGCGTTCGCGAACTTGTTTTTCGGCTTCATCAAACGCAGCGGTGTCGGTTGGGATTTTTCCCGTACGAATGTCATCGGACAAATAATCCCCGATAGTGTACGGCAATACAAAATAGCCATCAGCCAGACCCTGCATCAAGGCCGAAGCACCCAAACGGTTGGCTCCGTGATCACTAAAGTTGGCCTCACCGGCAGCATAGCAACCGGGAATAGTGGTCTGCAAGTTGTAATCCACCCAAAGTCCACCCATGGTATAATGCACTGCGGGATAGATCATCATGGGGGTTTTATACGGGTTTTGATCTACAATTTTTTCGTACATCTGGAAGAGGTTACCGTATTTGGCTTCGATAACTTCTTCACCCAGTTTTATAATTGTGGCCTCGTCCGGGTCTTTAATCCCAGAGGTCAAGGCTTTTTCTTTTCCATAACGTTTAATGGCCGATGCAAAATCCAAGTACACCGCTTCACCGGTTTTGTTTACACCAAAGCCGGCATCGCACCGTTCTTTGGCTGCTCTTGATGCTACGTCACGAGGCACTAGGTTACCGAAAGCAGGATATCTTCGCTCCAGATAATAGTCACGGTCTTCCTCGGCAATTTCTGTTGGTTTTAATTTGCCTTCCCGAATGGCAACGGCATCTTCCTTTTTCTTAGGTACCCAAATACGACCATCGTTACGTAGGGATTCTGACATCAATGTCAACTTAGACTGATGGTCCCCAGAAACCGGAATACAAGTAGGGTGAATTTGTGTAAAACATGGATTGGCAAAGAACGCTCCTTTTCGGTGGGCTCGCCAAGCTGCCATGACGTTACTTCCCATGGCATTGGTAGATAGGAAGAACACATTTCCATAACCCCCAGTTGCCAAAACCACTGCGTGGCCGCTGTGTCTTTCCAGCTCTCCAGTCACCAAGTTTCTTGCGATGATGCCACGGGCTTTACCATCCACCAAAACCAAATCCATCATTTCATGACGGTTAAAGGCTTGGATTTTCCCCCGGTTGATTTGTCGATTCATCGCTGAATATGCACCCAACAACAATTGCTGTCCAGTTTGTCCTTTGGCATAAAAGGTTCTAGAAACTAAAACCCCTCCAAAGGAACGGTTGTCCAACATACCGCCATATTCACGGGCAAAGGGAACCCCTTGTGCCACACATTGGTCAATGATGTTTCCTGAAACTTCAGCCAATCGATATACGTTGGCTTCACGGGAACGGTAGTCGCCCCCTTTTATGGTATCATAGAAAAGACGATAGTTACTATCCCCATCCCCTTGATAGTTCTTGGCGGCGTTGATACCTCCTTGGGCAGCAATGGAGTGTGCTCTACGCGGAGAATCCTGATAACAGAAAGTCTTTACATTGTAGCCCAACTCGGCCAACGTGGCTGCTGCGGCACCCCCGGCCAGCCCCGTGCCCACAACAATAACATCGATATTCCTTTTGTTGGCAGGGTTAACAAGATTGATTTCGTTTTTATGTTTGGTCCATTTATCGGCCAACGGCCCAGATGGAACTTTTGAATCCAATATGCCCATACTTACTGTGTTATTGGGTTAAGGTGGTGATACAGGGCGATAAAAGCAAAGCCCAAAGGAATGACCACCGAAAATAGTTTTGTGAACGTTTTTACGGCAGGTGTGTACTTGTTGTTCCATCCCATACTCTGGAAGGAAGAGGCAAAGCCGTGCCATAGGTGAAGGCTCAACAATACAAAGGCCACTACGTAAAGAATGGTTCTCCAGAAAGGTTCAAATTTTTCAACGGTTTCATGATAGTACCGTGTGGGGTCTTCCGGAGAAACCTCAATGTATTTGTAGGCCATTTCGTGTATCCAGAAATCGTAGAAGTGCAACACCAAGAAGGCAAGCACCACCAATCCAGAATAGATCATGTTTCGGGAAACCCAAGGTGCATTTGCGCTGCCCTTGTACTTCACGTAACTGCCGCCCCTAGCTTTTTTGTTCTGGATCTCCAAGACAAACCCCATTACAAAATGGATGATTACACCTGCAATCAAAATGGGTTGGAGTACAAACTGTACCAATGGGTTGTATCCCATAAAATGGGACCAGGAGTTAAAGGTTTCCGGATCAATGACCGAAGTAATGTTAATGGTAAAATGTTGTGTAAGAAAAACAACCAAAAAAAGACCCGAAAGTGCCATTACCACTTTGCGGGCAATTGAAGATTTTATCAATCCACTCATTAGTGCTGGTTTTAATACAAATTTACGGCACGGTTAAGTTTTTAACAAGCTTTCAACATCGTAAAACCAGTTATTTAGACTGATTTTAAGCTTCTGTGAAATTAAATCCATGAAAAGGTTTTGTTTGAACTATATAAGTTGAGCAGCAGCCTTTAAATTAAGGTAAGAGGATTCCGTTTTGGGATTTTTAACCGATATTACGTTTGATTTTAACCAACCCAATGCCATGGACATTGCCATATTATCCGTTAGCCTTAATGTGCACTCTACCAAAAGAATAGCAAAGGAAGCCCAGGATGCAGGTCATTATGTGGAAATGATCGATCACACCAAATGCTCGGTCAAACTTGGTACAGACAAGCCCCAAATTTATTTGAATGATGAAGATATTACCGATGAGTTTGATGCCATCATACCACGAATCGGCACAACCGTCACCAGACATGGTGCGGCCATAGTAAAACAATTTGAGATGAACAACATCTTTAGCACGGCACGTTCATTGGGCATAACAAGAGCGCGGAACAAAGTGCGGACATTGCAAATTATGGCCAGAAAAGGTATCCCCATTCCCGAAACGGTGTTTTCCATCAACCCACATAATGTTGAAGATCAGATAAAACTTTTGGGAGGTGGCCCCGTCATCATAAAATTACAGGAGGGCACCCAAGGCAAGGGGGTAATGTTGGCCGAGAGTAAAAAATCCGCTAAATCCATCATCGATACGCTTTACAATATGAATACCAGTATACTATTACAAGAATATATTGAAGAGGCCAATGGCGAAGATCTTCGGATTATTGTGGTAGGGAACAAAGTGGTGGCCAGCATGAAACGGACCAGTGACATTGATGACTTTAGATCTAATGTGCATAGAGGAGCAGAAACAGAAGTGGTGCAATTGACACCAAAAGAGAAATTCATAGCCATAAACGCCACCAAACATTTGGGACTTGGCGTGGCCGGGGTAGACCTTATCCGTTCCAAAAAGGGACCGTTGTTGATAGAGGTAAATGCATCACCGGGTTTAAAAGGCATAGAGGCAGCAACCAACGTTAATGTGGCTAAGCATATCATTCAATTTGTGGAAAAGAATGGACGAAGAAAAAGAAAATAAGACCATTACCATAAATAGCGTAGACATAGCCCCTGGACAAAACAGGAGTGTGCAATTGAACATTGCCCGGCTTCCTACCGGGACCTTGATTGATATACCTGTTCATGTGTTCAATGGAAAAGAGGTAGGGCCAACAGTTTTAATCCAAGCAGGCTTGCACGGCGATGAGATTAATGGTGTGGAAACACTTCGAAGAATGCTTCAGGATAATTGCTTTTCCATAGAAAAAGGGGCTGTGATTGTGGTCCCCATTGTAAACATTTTTGGCTTTATTCATTTTTCTAGGGATGTGCCGGATGGCAAGGATGTAAACCGGAGTTTTCCTGGGAGAAAAACGGGTTCGTTGGCCAGCCGGATTGCCCATACCTATACAGAACAAATTTTGCCTCAAGTGGATTTTGGAATTGACCTTCATACAGGTGGAAGCCAACGTCATAATCATCCACAGGCAAGATACACCTCTGGTGACGCCAAAAGCGAGGCCATGGCCAAAGCATTTAATGCACCGTTTTATTTTTCGTCCAAGCTAATTGCGGGGTCTTTCCGAAAAACCACCTATAAGATGGGAATTCCGACTATGGTCTACGAATCAGGAGAAAGTATGCGCTTTGATGAAAATGCCATTGCTATGGGTATTAAGGGTGTGGAAAATGTACTTCAATTTTTGGGCCTGGTATCAAAAGGGAAAAAGGTGAAGCAAGAATTATCCATTCATCTGGAATCCACGCGTTGGATCAGGGCCGCAAGGGCCGGGATGTTCATTCCCCAGATTGCGAACGGACAGGCTGTGGAGAAAGGGGAGACTCTAGGATTGGTTACGGACACGTTTGCCAAAAAGAACAAAAAGGTAAAAGCACCTTTTGATGGCCATGTAATCTGCATTAATCACCAAGCGGTGGTGAACCAAGGTGATGCCTTATTCCACATAGGGCGTTAACCCTGCTCTTTTCTCTTCAACTTTAGAAATGCTCCATTTGATGGCGGATTCAAGATCGGAGAATTGGCGAATGTTATCCTTGAAGAACATTTTTTCCAGCACAATACTGGACAGTCCACCTTTGTCGTAGGCGACCACGGAGTAAAATTCGAGCTGGTGCCTGTTTTTGTAAAATTTTAGCCAATCTGTGGGAATTACAGAGTAGTCATGGATTCGGTTGGAGATATAGGCAATGGGCTTGTCCTTTCCAATGACCTCATAAGCAATATTGATGATTTTTTTTGCCATGGACCAATTGAAAACGACTCCTTCTTTGATTTCAGAAATGACCAATCCATCAAAAAAATAAAAGACCCCAAAATCAGATTCCCTAATTTCCCGAATGTTCTTAAAATAACTTACCTCCTTTACCGTCTTTTTCATAGCAATAAACCGTTCAATAGAACAAGATAAATGTAAGAAATTCATTGATGCTGTATGAAAAACTTTAATGAACCCCAACTATGCTTTAGTGAATTTGTCATTTCAATTGACATATCCAACTGAGAGCCGAAAATGATGGTCAAAACTTGCGCTATAGATAACTCAACCACCACTTTTGTCGATTTGCCGTCTTGTAGTCATTGTACCAACTGCAAATGGGATATAAGACAACCGTCAAAACGATCCAAACAAGATACACCACCCAAAGACTAAAACCATATCCCTGTAATTGCGGTTGCAAGGTAACCCATAAGTCGATGACCATATCCGAGAAGCTAAACCCTGTAGCGATGGCAGCGAAAACGGCCAATGCATGAATGACATAAATATGCACAATATAAAAGAACATGGGAACCCTGCCAATGACAACTAATTTCTCTGTCCATCGATTTTGCACATTCTCCATGAAAGCCAAAAAGAGGATAGAAGGCCCCAAAGTAATCAGTAGGTAAAGCAAGGACGGGGGATATTTGGTAATGTTAAAATATGAAGCGATAGTCATGCCAAGGGAGTCTTGCTTGGCCCAAGTGTAAGGGTCACCATACACATTTATTGTCCTAATGACAAAAAACAACAAGGTCAACCCCAGTCCTATTTGGAACAAACGCTTTATTCTGAGTTTTGAATTATAAGAGGGTTTGTATAACTCCCCAAAATGATAGCCCAAGGGCATTACAAAAATCCATGGAATCAGCGGATAGCCCACAAAAATTTGAAAACTGGCCATATCAACAATATTAAATACATGCAAAAAAGTCCAAAAACCTGAAGCAACCGAATCTGTAGGCGCAATTGGATCCAATAGGTTATGACCAAAAATCACTACCAACGCAAGCCCTATCATCAACTTTTTGGGGAGGTGGATAAATCCGGCCAAGAAGACCATGCTTATGCCCAAAACCCAAATTACCTGCAGCAGGATAGTGGAATAATCCAACTTGAACATCCAGGCCAATTTTATCACCGTTAGTTCGGCGATGACCAACCAAAGGCCTCGTTTCAACAACCAAATGGACAATGATTTTTTATCTCTCCGTTGCCCAACAAAAAAGGCCGAGGTTCCTGCCAGAAAAACAAAAACAGGAGCACAAAAATGGGTCACGAATCGAGTCCAAAAAAGTGGCACATTGGTTTGGGCGATATCCGAAGGATCAAAGAAATAAGCATCAGCATGAAAATAGTCGCGTACATGGTCCAATGCCATGATCACCATAACCACTCCTCGTAGGAGGTCTATGGATTTGATTCGGTTTTTTCGATTGGTTTGCATGATGTGGTGTGTTGATGGTTTGTTATTTGGCCTTAATGGGCAACTACCTGAAAGCGTAGCTTTTATACTAGCCAAATTACACAAATTCCCTTGAAGAAAAAGACCCGAAAATTGCTTTATTTCAAGAGGGCGGAAATTATCTAAGTACAGGAATTATTTTTCCATGCTTTTAAGTTGAATACCCAAAGCCTTGGTGGAAAGTTGCACTTCCAACAAAGAAAGTACCAAAGAAATGACCAAAAAGACCAAACTGATTCCAAAAATGACATTGGCCCAAATATCCAGTTCAACATAAATAAGGAACATGGTAATGGCGGCCAACAAAAAACTAATAATCGCAGTGGCCTGCATGTTCTTGATAATGCCTAACCGTTTCCGAAGCTGGTGGATTTGTTGCTTCAGCGGTTGGGCCGAAGTCTCTTCGAACTGTTTGTGCAACTGACGGATAAGGGCGGCGATGGCCAAATACCGGGCATTATACGCCAACATGGTAAGTGAAATGGCGGGGAACAAAAGTGCGGGAATACTAAGGTTGAGCTGCATGAATTTTTCTTTGAAGAGGGAAGGTATGAATTTGTCTTGGGGAACACAATTACCTACTTTTGGGCAAATCAAAATTTTCATATGAAATATTCTCCCATAGACAGTAATCTATTTGTAAAAAACCGTAAAAAATTCACGGCGCAAATGAAGCCAAAAAGTATCGCCGTGTTCAATTCCAATGATATTTATCCCATAGGAGCCGATAGCACTCTTCCCTTTGAGCAAAGCCGAGATTTGTTCTATCTCTGCGGTGCAGATCAAGAAGAAACAATTTTATTGCTGTTCCCAGATGCAATGGATGCAAAACACCGCGAAATACTGTTTGTTAGAGAGACCAACGACCATATAGCCGTTTGGGAAGGCGCTAAACTTACTAAAGAAAAAGCCACGGAAGTATCGGGCATTGAAACCGTGTATTGGCTCACCGATTTTGACAAGATCTTTTTTGATTTGATGACCGAGGCGGATACGATTTACTTCAACACCAATGAGCATTACCGTCAAGCTGTCGAGACTCAGACCCGCGAGGATCGGTTTATTGAAAAATGTAAAAAAGAATATCCAGCACACCAGTGGGCAAAGAGCAATCCCATTTTGCAAAAAATTCGAGGAATAAAGGAACCCGAAGAAATTGCCATCATGCAGACCGCATGCGATATTACCGAAAAAGGTTTCCGTAGGATTTTGAAATTTGTAAAACCAGGGGTTTGGGAATATGAAATAGAAGCAGAATTCCTACACGAATTTGTTCGAAACCGTTCCAAAGGATATGCCTATGCACCCATCATTGCTGCTGGAAACAACGCCAATGTACTACACTATTTGGAAAACAATCAACAGGTAAAAGATGGTGATATGATCTTGTTGGACTTGGCGGCCGAATACGCCAACTATTCCAGCGATATGACCCGTACCATCCCGGCCAATGGTAGATTTACAGACCGACAAAAACAAGTGTACAGTGCTGTACTTCGCGTAAAAAACGAAGCGACAAAAATGCTGGTGCCAGGGGTTATTTGGGCTGAATTCCATAAGGAAGTAGGCAAAATCATGACCTCAGAACTGATCGGATTAGGACTTTTAGATAAAGCTGATGTACAAAATGAAAACCCGGATTGGCCTGCCTATAAAAAGTATTTTATGCACGGCACCAGTCACCATATTGGGTTGAATACCCATGACTATGGCGAATTGAAAACACCGATGAAACCGAATATGGTCTTTACCGTGGAACCGGGAATTTACATTCCTGATGAAGGTATGGGCGTTCGTTTGGAGGACGATGTCGTCATCCAAGAAAGTGGCGAACCCTTTAACTTGATGCGTAACATCCCAATAGAGATTGAGGAGATCGAAGAGTTGATGAATGCCTAATGCACCCGCTCAGAAGACATATCGAAGAACTGATCATTTTGACTGATGAAGAATTTGATGTGGTTTTGAGTTATTTTGAACCCATCCAAAAACGGAAACACCAGTACATTGTCCAAGAAGGTGATTTGGTGGATAAGGAATATTGGATTTTGGATGGGTGCCTTAAAAGCTATTTTGTGGATGAGGAAGGGAAGGAACACATTCTTCAATTTGGGATGGAAAATTGGTGGATCACGGATTACGAATCCTTCATTAAGCACACTCCTTCTAAAATATCCATAGACTGTATTGAGGACAGCGAATTGCTATACATCACCTTTGAAAATAGGGAAAAACTAACGGCCCAAATGCACAAGATGGAACGCTTTTGGGCCAAAAAAAGCAAATTTGGAAGAATTGCACTCCAAAACAGGATTCTTTCCCTCCTAAAAAATTCAGCCAAAGAACGATACGATGTTTTGTTGGAACAATATCCACAACTCTTTCAACGGGTTCCCAAAAAACTTATCGCTGCCTATTTAGGCGTGTCGCGAGAGACCTTGAGCCGTTTGCAA
The DNA here is from genome assembly GCF_040705235.1 of Allomuricauda sp. ANG21. Classification (NCBI taxonomy): domain Bacteria; kingdom Pseudomonadati; phylum Bacteroidota; class Flavobacteriia; order Flavobacteriales; family Flavobacteriaceae; genus Allomuricauda; species Allomuricauda sp. ANG21. The sequence goes on from NZ_JBFCVT010000002.1 coordinate 518,477, forward strand.
TCCTAGATTGACTTTATTTTTGTGATAAACATCACACTAAATCTGTGATGAATGTCCTTCCTTTTGGTATTGACCCAATCGCACCTTTGTAGGGTAATTTTAAACAGACAAAAATGCCTTACGTAAACATTAAGGTTACCGATGAACAGGTAACCTCCATCCAGAAACGCAAATTGATCGAGGGTGTCACCCAACTATTGGTGGACGTGCTCAACAAAAACCCCAAGACCACCCATATTGTAATTGATGAGGTGCCCATTGACAATTGGGGTTATGATGGAAAGCAATATTCAGAAACTAAAAAACAAAGCACATGAAAAACAAGACAGTTATCATAACAGGTGCCTCTACAGGTTTGGGAAAGGAAACGGCCCAGTACTTTTTGGAAAGAGGCAGTAATGTGATCATGAATTCTTCCAATGCATCAAATTTGGAAATGACATTTCAATCACCGGGATCACCGGCAAATGCTGCCTACGTTGCAGGAGATATCAGCAAGCGGGAAACTGGAAAAAAATTGGTCGAAACCGCCTTGGAAAAATTCGGTTCTATTGATGTTTTGATCAACAACGCAGGGATTTTTGCCCCCAAACCCTTTTTGGATGTCAATGAAACAGATTTGGAAAGATTTTGGAAGGTGAACCTATTGGGAACCTATGTTACTTCGCAAGAAGTCATTCCCCACATGCTGGAACAGGGCGGTGGAACCATTATCAATATTGGAACCGTATTGGTGGATCACGCCATTGATGGATTTCCAGCCACCGCTCCGCTCACAAGCAAGGGAGCGATCCATGCCCTAACTAGGCAACTCGCTGCGGAATTTGGCAAGCAGAACATTCGGGTAAATACCATTGCACCTGGAATCATTAGAAGTCCATTACAGGGAAAAATTGGGGTTGAGGATGCCGATAGCCTAGCTGGATTGCACCTTTTAAACCGAATTGGGGAGGCCCGAGAAATAGCGGAAGCAGCTTACTATTTGGCATCCGCAGAATTTATAACCGGTGAGACCATTAATGTGGCGGGAGGCCACACTGTGGGTCATGCCATTTAAAATTGAAAATAATGTACACAGAAAACAGAAAAGAAATAGAAGGGTTGATAGCATCTTACTTTGAGGGCATTTTCAATGGGGATGTGGAAAAACTGGAAAAGTGTTTTCACGACTACACCTATTTGTATGGAGACATCAAAGGAGAGGATTACTTAAAAAGTAAATCAGCCTATATTGAAGGGGTTAAGAACCGACAAAGCCCAAAGTCCTTGGGAGAGGAGTTCAGGATGGCTATTATTGGAATCGATATTTTAGGCAAGGTGGCCATGGCCAAGTTGCATGTGCCTTTTTCGGGATATAATTATTACGATTATCTGTCTTTGGCCAATATGGATGGGAAATGGAAAATTGTAAATAAGATTTTCACCCATGTTGATTAGATACTGACTTTGAATGTGATGTTAGTTATTGGAGCGACTTGGAGAACGACTCGAAGTCGCTTCAAATTTTATTTGTTATATCGAAATATCTCGATTTGTTGTATTACATTTGCACCATGGATGTATTAGAAATAAACAAAGTATTATCAAACCAAGTGCGAATAGATATTCTTAACTGGCTTAAAAAACCGGAAGAGAACTTTCCGCCGCAGGTGAATGTCCCGGATTTTAGCGATGGGGTCTGTGTATGTCATATCCAAGATAAAACAGGCTTGTCGCAATCCACCATTTCGCATTATTTAACCATGATGCACAGGGTGGATTTGTTGATTGCCACCAGACATGGCAAATGGACCTATTATAGAAGAAACGAGGATGAGATACGAAACTATATAAACACATTAAAGAACGACCTCTGACTTTTTTTATTCATTTGAAACTACAAATCGATATATTTAAATATGACAGATTTTATTGTTGACCTATTAGGTTGGACGGGCTCTATTATGCTCGTAACGGCCTATTGGTTAAATAGCAAGAACCGAATCAGTGCCCAAACCTTACTATACCAACTCCTAAATATTTTGGGAAGTCTATTATTAATGACAAACACCATTTATTACGGGGCTTAGCCTTCCAATTCGGTCAATATTGTTTGGCTTTTAATTGGGCTTATCCACATAACCACAATCCTTAAAAACAAACACAGAACAATCTAGAGATGGAACAAGAATTATTACGCATGGGAGCTGCTGCATTACGAAAGGCTGCCTTGAACCATGAAGCAAAGGAATATATACTCTCCAATGAAATCTTATATAAAACTCTTAAAAAAGCTGCGAACCGCTATATAGGAGGAGAAACACTTGATGAAACCATTCAAAAAGTGAAACTTGAAAACGGAAATGGGTTTAAATGTTCCATTGAGTATATGGGCGAAAACACACTCACCGTGGAAGAAGCCAATGAGGCTACCCATGAATTCCTTAGGATAGTGGATGAAATCAAAAATCAAAAGCTCAATTCTACAGTTTCCCTGGACCTTTCCCATATCGGCTTGGCCGTTTCACACGAGTTATGTTTGAATAACATAAAATCCATAGTGGAAGAGGCTGAAAAGTATAATATTGAAGTTACCATAAGTGCTGAAGGAGTTGAAATAACCGATGCCATTATCGATATCTACAAGACAACAGCACAAACCTATTCAAATGCTTCAATTACCCTGCAGGCTTATTTGCACAGAACACAGGATGATTTTAAAGAGTTGACCCAGGAAAATGGAAGAATACGAATGGTAAAAGGAGCTTTTGAAACCCCAAAACACTTCTCCATTCCAAGAGGGGATGCGTTGGATGAAAGGTATTTGTATTATGTGGATCAGTTATTGTCCCAAAATCACAAGCTCTCTATTGCAACACATCATTCCAAAATTCAACAAGAAGCCATCCAATTGATTCAGCAATACAAACCAGACAACAATCTCTATGAGTTTGAAAGTCTATATGGTATACAAACAGAGCTATTGATGGACTTAAAAGAGCAGGGTTATCCAACCAAATTATACTTCGTATATGGTAAAGAATGGTACCTCTACCTCTGCAACAGAATTGCCGAATATCCGCTGTATCTGTTCCGGGCATTGAATGATATTTTAGCATGAAGGTTTGAGCTGAATAGAAGAATGCTTGTTCAAGAGCAATGATTTTATAGGCTGTCACTTTCTTTAGCAACCAAAACAGAAAACCATATATGGGGATTCTAAGTACCTTTAGTACTATGAAAATTTTTATTATTGGGGCTGGAGCGGTAGGGAAAGCACTCGCTGTATCCCTACACCAAGAAGGCAAGGAAGTGGAGTTGATCCGTGGCCATTTGGATGATGGCTCTTCGCACAAAGAAAAAATAACGGTGGAGCTCAAAGATGGCCCCACCTTGCACGCTGAAATCGCGGTGAGCACATTGAGCACCCATTCTCAATTGAAGGGTATAGTGGTTTTGACCAACAAATCATTTGGGAACAAAGTACTATCCGAAAAACTGGCATCAAAAATTGGAGACTCACCTCTAGTGCTTCTCCAGAATGGACTGGGTGTGGAACAGCCTTTTTTGGAAAAGGATTTTCCAGAGGTCTACCGCTGTGTCCTTTTTATGACCAGTCAGAATAATGGACCAGACACCATAACCTACAAACCAGTGGCCCCATCGCCAATTGGGATGATTCAGCAAAGAAACACCACCTTAAAAAGTATTGTTGAAATCTTGGACAGCCTTAATTTTAGGTTTAGCGCGGAAAAGGACATCCAGCGCATTATCTGGAAAAAGGCCATTGCCAATTGCGTATTCAATTCCATTTGCCCTTTGCTGGAAGTGGATAATGGGATATTTCACAGAGATAAAAATGTGTTGGCCATTGCGCAGCGGGTCATTGCCGAATGTGCTCTGATAGCCAATAAAAAGGGAATAGATTTAGGCACTTCCGAATTGGAAGATCAAGTTTTGATGATCAGTAGAATGTCTGACGGGCAGTTCATTTCTACGCTTCAGGACATCAACAACAAAAGAGAAACCGAGATTGACACGCTCAACTTTGAGATTTATCGGATGGCTCAGGCCATGAACCTATCAAACAAAGTAAAGGAGACACGATTGTTAGGGGAGTTGGTAAAATTGAAATCGGAAATGCATCAGAAGAATTAATGAAACAACCTCAATGCTGATGTTAATGTTGGTCCTGAAAATTCTAACTTAATTTTTTTAAAGTATTCCCCACTACAAAGGCCATCAAAGCGGGCAACACCCACCCCATTTGATATTCGGCCAACGGCAACCATTCCAGATAGAGGTAAGAAGGTAATCCAACACCTAGGCTGCCCACAAAATCTGGGGCACTAAATACAATGGTGGTGATCACTACCCACTTAAAGACCCTTGGTGAAGCCCACTTTTCGGGAAGTACGTTCAATAAAATCAACGCAATGGTAATGGGATAGATGAACATGAGAGCAGGCACGGCCACCGCAATAATGTACCCTACATTGAACTGCCCAATGAGCACACCCAACACACATCCAATGAAGGCCGTAATCCGATAGGCCCAATTGGAATCATTGAATTGCCCTTTTATAAAATCTGAGGTACCCGTTACAATTCCCACTGCAGTGGTAAAGCAGGCCAAGCTTACCAAAACGCTCAAAAACAGAGTGGCCGTACCTCCCAAAGTTTCGGTGCTGATGCCACTCAAAAGAGCGGTTCGGGTAACGTCCGCCGGAAAGACATCACTGAACAAGGCCCCAGTCAAAATAAGTCCGGAATAAACTAGGAACAATCCCAAGCCGGCCCAAAAGCCCGCTTTTCGGATGAGGTCTTTTTTAGCTTCGTAACTCGCCGCTTTATCTTTTATATTGATAGAAACGATGATGACCGCCCCTACAACAACGGCACCGATGGCATCGAAGGTTTGGTACCCTTCCAAAATACCATCACTCAGGGGGTGCTTCATTTCAGAAATGGAAAAATCGAAATCCATACTAACCATGGCCGTGACCACAATAAGAAATAGAATGATAAGGATACCTGGTGTTAGCAACTTTCCCACCACATCCAAAACTTTGGAGCGGTTGATGACAAACAAATAGACCAGGGTAAAATAAATCACGCTTGTTACTAAAGAGGGTGATTCCCATATTGGTTGGATAGCCATCTCGTGGGTTACCGAAGCCGTTCTGGGCGAAGGCAGGGCAATGGAAATAGCATAGATTAAATAACAATACAACAAACTGAAAGTTGGGGATACCTTTTTGGCAAAATCGAACAAAGTACCCTGTAAGCGGGCATGGGCCAAAATGCCCAAGAGCGGAATCAACACACCGGAGAGACAAAACCCCAGTACAACCAACCACCATGAGCTACCTGAGTTGAATCCCAAGAGTGGGGGAAGGATAAGGTTGCCAGCACCAAAGAAGAGGGAAAAAAGGGCAAACGCAGTAATTGTTAACGTTTTTTTGTTCATAAGATGTTGATAATTATCGTTCAATGTAGTATATTTCGAAAGCGTAGTTCAACGAAAATAATTGACTTTTTGACGATTATAGTGTATTTCATCGAAAAAAAGTAATTGTGAAAATTTGAGCAAAATAAAAAGTTATCAACATTCGTTGACATAGAAAACCATTCACTTAAAACCAAACGTATAACTGAAAATTACTAATTAATCAACACAGCATTTTTATCGATCCCCAAATCGCATGGATGCTCCTCCAAAACACAACCGGCTTATGAAAACTTCTACTCATCACCATGGCAACAAAATTTCTTCATTATTCTGCAACGTTTTTGGCCACCATTATGTGGTTTCCAAAAAAGTGACACAACACATTAAGGAATACAAATGTATCCATTGTCAGAAGGAGGTTACCACAGATGTTAGTGGCAAACTTTCAGTTTTGACTCCTCAAATGCAGGAAATCAACAACACCTTAGAGGACATGTATAGAAAACGAAGGACCAAACTGGTACAGCGCGTAGCGTAACCCAATATCCTTCAAGAAGTTTTTACGGTTTATCCCGAACTTAAGTAAGTACCTACTGCTATACAGGTCGCGTGCCCCAAGACCATGAAGTGGATACCCTTGAGTTTCGGGATTTTTTGTGCCTATCCATTAAAGGAATTCCAGCCTTGTGCTGTTAGGGGTATCTTGGTTTCAGCGCGGGTTACCAAATGTGCACCTTCATTTTTACCGGTCATGTGACCAATGACGGTCAAATTGGGATTGGCTTTTATTTTTGGGAAATCCGATTGGTCTATGGTGAACAACAATTCATAGTCCTCACCACCGCCCAAAGCAATCATGGTGCTGTCCATCTGAAACTCCTCGGAAGTTGAAATGACCGTGGGGTCCAATGGAATTTTATCCTCAAAAAGATTACAGCCTACATCACTTTGCTTGCAGAGATGTAAAATTTCTGAAGACAATCCATCACTGATATCGATCATGGAAGTGGGTTTTACTTCCAACTTTTTCAAGAGTTCCACAATGTCTTTGCGGGCCTCAGGTTTTAACTGACGCTCCACAATGTAGGAGTAGGGCTCCAAATCAGGTTGATTTTCTGGATTTACCTTAAAGACTTCTTTTTCTCGCTCCAACACATGAAGGCCCAAGTATGCACCGCCCAAATCCCCGGTGACCACCAAAAGATCGTTGGCCTTTGCGCCTTTGCGGTAAACAATATCATTTTCTTCGGCGATCCCCAAAGCAGTAACGCTAATGAGCATCCCCTTGGTGGAAGAGGTGGTGTCACCCCCAACCAAATCCACGTGGTAAAGTTTGCAAGCCAAGGCAACTCCAGCATAAAATTCTTCCAAGGCTTCCAGAGGAAATCTGTTTGAAACGGCGATGGACACGGTGACCTGCGTAGCCATCGCATTCATGGCGTAAATGTCCGATAGATTTACAATTACCGATTTGTACCCCAAGTGTTTTAGCGGCATGTAGCTGAGGTCAAAATGGACGCCCTCAACCAACATATCGGTGGAAACTATGGTTTTTTTATCCTTAAAATCCAAAACTGCTGCATCATCACCAATTCCCATAATCGATGAGGCTTGTTGCAATTCAAAGTTCTGGGTAAGGTGTTCAATCAGGCCAAACTCTCCCAATTCTTCCAGTGATGTGCGCTGTGGATTTTTGTCTTCAATCATGAGGCAAAAGTAAAGAGGATAATTTTAAATTGTATCTTTAAAAGAAAACAAACGTAACATTGCCATGCTATGGGAATAAAAGCCTTATCGCCACTTTTTGCCATTTTGGTTCTAGCGGGATGCTCAAGTAGTGGTGATTCTGATGGTCCTAGCGACCAAGGCGGAGATGGGGCCGGAATGGAGAATGAAGGTCCGGACATTGGTGATGGGAACATATTTTTGTGGTCTACCCCTTGCGAGGGTGGCGTGGCCAGTATTTACCCATGTCAAGAGTATGACCTACTTTTTCAGATGCGTCTCAATGCTTTCAACGCAAATGCTGGAAATGACATTTGGGGTTGGACAGACCCTTCAACTGGGGGCGAGTATGCACTCATCGGTTTGGACAATGGAACAGCCTTTGTTGATATTACCGATGCTGAAAACCCAGTCTATTTGGGAAAGCTACCAACAGCCACCGAATCCAGTATTTGGCGGGATATCAAAGTCTATAATGACCACGCTTTCATTGTCTCCGAAGCCACAAATCACGGTATGCAGGTGTTCGACCTAAAAAGACTTCGGGATGTGACCAACCCACCACAACTGTTTGTTGCTGATGCCCGTTACACTGGAATTGGAAATGCTCACAATATTGTGATCAATGAAGAAATGGGCTTTGCCTACCCTGTTGGCACGGCTCGAAACGATACATTCAACGGAGGAGTGCATTTTGTGGATATCCAAAATCCAACAAGCCCTACCGGTGTTGGAGGATATGGGGCAAACGGATACACCCATGATGCCCAAGTAATTACGTACAATGGTCCGGACACCGACTACACAGGGCATGAAATTTTTATCGGGGCCAATGAGACCCAAATAGCCATTGCAAACATCACAGATAAATCCAACCCCACAGAAATAGGAACACTGAGCTACTCCAATAGGGGCTATACACATCAAGGGTGGTTTACCGAAGACCACCGTTATTACATTTTGGGGGATGAAACTGATGAAATCAGTTTTGGTTTTGATTCCAGAACCTTGGTTTTTGATATGACCGATTTAGATAATCCAGTTTTGCATACAACATATACAGGGCCAACCTCAGCCACAGACCATAATGGCTATGTAAAAGGGAATGAATTTTTCTTGGCCAACTATTCAGCGGGCTTGCGGGTTTTGGACATAACAGGAATTGACTCAGGGACTATTTCTGAAATTGGTTTTTTTGATACTCACCCCTCAAACAATACTCCCGGATTTGATGGGGTTTGGAGTGTCTACCCCTATTTTGAAAGTGGGAAGATTATTGTCAACGACACGGAAGCGGGATTCTTTGTGATTCAAAAATCAAACTAGATCATGAAAAAGATACTGGTCTATTTGATTTTTATGGGTCTTTGGTCATGCTCGGATGACGATACCTCCCCAGTTCCAGAAATGGAAATCCCTTTTTTAGGAGGAGTAGAATGGATAAAAAGTTTTGGTGGTTCTGGAGAGGAAACAGGCCAGTCCATTATCCAAACAATGGACGGGGGCTATGCCATCTTGGGGTATAGTAACAGTACAGATGGCGATTTGGCTGAAAAAATCTTGGCTGTAAACGATTATTGGCTGTTAAAGTTGGATGCCGAAGGCAATCTACAATGGAGCAAAACCTATGGGGGCACCAAGGACGATCGTGGGCAATCCATAATCCAGACCACTGATGGCGGCTATGCTATTGTGGGATATGCCATGAGTGATGATGGAGATGGAAGCAATAATGAAGGTTTCCATGATAATTGGATTCTTCGTTTGGATGCATCTGGTACTATTTTATGGGAGCGAAGTTTTGGATTTGCAGGACATGATCATTGCTATGATTTGGTTCAGACCTCGGATGGCGGTTTCTTTTTTGCTGGCTTTTTGGATGTGACCTTATCCAATGGCGAGGGTAATTTTGGAAAAGGATCAACATCACATACCCGACACGGGGTTGGAGAATTTTGGGGGACTAAAATCGACTCGGAAGGTAACTTGCAATGGCGCCGTTATTTTGGAGGCACCAACAACGATCGCGCCCATGCTGTGGTACAGGCAGATGATGGCGGATTTGTGATGTCCGGCTTTTCAGAAAGCGATGATTTTGATATTTCAAACACTAAGGGCAGTTACGATTTTTGGGTGGTTAAAATCGATGAAAACGGCACTTTGTTATGGGAAAAATCCTTTGGCGGAACGGGTATTGAGGTTTCCTACGATATCAAAAAAACACATGATGGAAACTATGCAGTTTTGGGACATACCTTTAGCACTGACACCGATGTTTCCAAAAATAATGGTGAGTCTGATGTATGGCTCATCAAAATAGATGATGACGGAAACCTGCTTTGGGAAAAAACTTTTGGCGGGTCAGAGTTTGATGATGCCAAAGGACTCGATATCACACCTGAAGGCGGTTTTGTAATCGCCGGGAATTCCAAAAGTACGGACGGTGATGCCACTGAAAATAAAGGTGAAAACGATCTGTGGCTCATCAAAACAGATAGCGAAGGAAATTTAACCCATCAAAAATCCTTCGGCGGCTCCGGTTTGGACTTTGGTTTTGACGTTGCGTTTAGCGCAGACGGCAGGATTGTTCTGGTTGGAGAAGCGGCCAGCAGCGACTTTTTGGGCCTTGATTCTAAAGGAATGACGGACCTTGTCGTCATCAAAATAAAATAGCCGTTCTGTTCCATAGAAAACCCCTATGAACATATTCGTTATTATAATGTTAGGATTCATGGTAAAACCCTACTTATACAGTATATTTGTGGGCTATTTAGAACAAATCCAGTTAAGATGATTAAAGTTTCAGAAACAGCTAAGCAGAAAGTGGTGTCACTCATGACCGAGGAAGGTTATGATGCGAGTACCGATTTTGTGCGTGTAGGTGTAAAAAGTGGAGGGTGCAGCGGTTTGTCCTATGAATTGAAATTTGATAAAACAGCTGCTGATTCAGATAAGGTTTTTGAAGATAATGCCGTGCGCATCATCGTAGATAAAAAGAGTTTTTTATACCTAGTGGGCACTACATTGGAATATTCAGGGGGGTTGAACGGGAAAGGCTTTGTCTTTAACAATCCCAATGCACAGCGCACCTGCGGCTGTGGGGAGAGTTTTTCACTATAATTTTTGACTTTGAGCCTTTGATTGGCTAACTTATAAGATATGGCGTATACTGAGGAAGAATTAAAAAAAGAACTGGAAACCAAAGAGTACGAATATGGTTTCTACACAGATATAGAATCGGACACCTTGCCCAAGGGTCTGAACGAGGACATTGTTATTGCCATTTCCAAAAAGAAGGAAGAACCGGATTGGATGACGGAGTGGCGATTGGAAGCCTTTAGGGCTTGGCAGAAAATGGAAGAGCCGGAATGGGCCAATGTAAAATACAAGAAACCCGATTTTCAGGATATTTCCTATTACTCCGCACCCAACAAAAAACCCAAGTACAATAGTTTGGATGAAGTAGATCCAGAATTGCTGGACACTTTCAAAAAGTTGGGCATCTCTGTGGATGAGCAAAAGAAATTGGCCGGGGTGGCCGTGGACATTGTAATGGATTCCGTTTCGGTGGCCACGACCTTCAAAAAAACCTTGGCGGAAAAGGGCATTATTTTCTGCTCCATTTCCGAAGCCATTCAAGAACACCCAGAGTTGGTGAAGAAATACATCGGCTCCGTAGTTCCGAAAAAAGATAATTTTTATGCTGCATTGAACTCCGCAGTCTTTTCGGATGGGTCTTTCTGCTATATTCCAAAAGGGGTGCGTTGCCCAATGGAGCTTTCCACCTATTTCCGAATCAATCAGGCGGGAACAGGGCAGTTTGAGCGAACCTTGGTCATTGCCGAGGAAGGCAGCTACGTAAGTTACTTGGAAGGTTGTACCGCCCCTATGCGCGATGAAAACCAATTGCACGCCGCCGTAGTGGAACTCATCGCCTTGGACAATGCCGAAATAAAATATTCAACAGTCCAAAACTGGTTCCCTGGCGATAAAGAAGGTAAAGGTGGTGTTTTCAATTTTGTGACCAAACGTGGTCTTTGCGAAAAGAACGCCAAAATCTCTTGGACTCAGGTAGAAACCGGTTCGGCCGTTACATGGAAATACCCTTCTTGCATTTTGAAGGGTGACAACTCCATCGGAGAATTTTATTCCATTGCCGTGACCAACAACTTTCAACAAGCGGATACCGGCACCAAGATGGTTCACTTAGGGAAAAACACCCGAAGTACTATCATTTCAAAAGGTATTTCTGCTGGACAATCACAAAACAGTTACAGAGGATTGGTCCAGGTGAACAGCAGGGCAGAAAATGCGCGGAACTTTTCACAATGCGATTCCCTTTTAATGGGCAACCGATGTGGCGCCCATACCTTCCCTTACATTGAGGCGAAGAACAAAACAGCCCAGATTGAGCACGAGGCCACGACCAGTAAAATTGGTGAAGACCAAATTTTTTATTGCAACCAACGTGGCATCGATACAGAGAAAGCCATCGCATTGATCGTGAATGGTTTTAGCAAGGAAGTCTTGAACAAGCTCCCCATGGAGTTTGCTGTGGAGGCCCAAAAATTATTGGAAATCAGTCTAGAAGGTTCGGTAGGATAGCTTCGACTTCGCTCAGCTACCTTTTGAAGGTTGATTGAGCGTAGCCGAAATCATATAATTCAAATTAAAGAATACAACTTTTTGAAAATGCTAAAAATCAACAATTTACACGCAAGCGTAGACGATAAAAAAATCCTGAAGGGCATCAACCTTGAGGTCAATGCAGGAGAGGTACACGCCATTATGGGGCCCAACGGTTCAGGAAAAAGTACCTTGGCCGAAGTCATTGCCGGAAAGGAAGAGTTCGAGATAAAAAAAGGAAACATTTATTTGGAAGGCGAGGATTTGGAAGAGATGGCTCCTGAGGAAAGAGCACACAAAGGCATCTTTCTATCTTTTCAATACCCGGTTGAGATTCCTGGGGTGTCCGTGACCAATTTCATTAGAACGGCCATTAACGAATCCAGGAAAGGACGAGGCATGGAAGATATGCCCGCCAATGAAATGCTGAAACTGATTCGTGAAAAATCCCAATTGTTGGATATCGATCGTAAGTTCTTGTCCCGTTCCTTGAACGAAGGATTCTCTGGAGGAGAGAAAAAACGAAACGAAATTTTCCAAATGGCTATGATGGAACCCAAACTGGCCATTTTGGATGAGACCGATTCCGGATTGGATATCGACGCATTGCGTATTGTGGCCAACGGGGTCAATAAATTAAGAGGTAAGGACAACGCAATAATCGTGATTACCCACTATCAGCGTTTGTTGGAATACATCGTTCCAGATTTCGTACACGTATTGCATGATGGGAAAATCGTGAAATCTGGTTCCAAGGAATTGGCCTTGGAATTGGAAGAAAAAGGATACGACTGGATTAAACAGGAGGCTGCGGTATAAAAGAGATATGATTTCAGATACCGGATATCAGATTTCGTAGTACTGAGAACTGAAAACTGAATAAGAAATGGATTTAAAAGATAAATTACTCTCATCTTTTTTGGCTTTTGAAAACACTATGGATTTGAACCATCCGGTTCATGAAGTACGTTCTGAGGCCATTAAAAATTTTGAGGAAAAAGGGTTTCCCTCCAAAAAAGAGGAAGCTTGGAAATATACATCACTGAACAGCTTGCAAAAAGTGGACTTCAGCATTTTTCCAAAGCAGGAAAACACCTTGGAGTATAAGGACATCAAGAAGTATTTTTTGCATGAAATCGATACCTACAAGATTGTTTTTGTAGATGGGGTATACAGCTCATATCTTTCGGAAACCACCCATGATGTGGTTGACGTTTGTTTGATGAGTTCTGCATTCAACAAACCCATGTTCCGTCCCGTTCTCGATGTATATTTTAACAAAGCGGCTTCCAAAGATGAGTCGTTGACTACGTTGAACACCGCTTTTTGCAGAGAGGGCGCTTATATCTACATCCCAAAGAACAAAATGCCCAAAAAGCCCATCCAAATTTTGCATTTGGCCACGGGGAATGAGGCCGCTTTGATGCTACAGCCGCGAAACTTGATTGTTGCAGAGCAAAATGCCGAGGTTCAGATTATAGAACGCCATCAAAGTTTAACAGAGAATGAGGTGTTCACCAATTGTGTGACGGAGATTTTTGCAGCCAAAGACGCCATTGTGGACTACTACAAGGTTCAGAATGATAATAACAATGCTTCCTTGGTGGACAACACCTATATTTCACAAAAGGATAGCAGTGTGGTTCGGGTACATACCTTTTCTTTTGGTGGAAAATTGACCCGAAACAATTTGAACTTCTATCAAGATGGGGAACGCATTGATTCTACCTTGAAAGGTGTGACCATTTTAGGTGAAAAACAGCATGTGGACCACCACACGCTCGTACATCATGCCCAACCCAACTGCGAGAGCCATCAAGATTACAAAGGAATTTTTGGGGAACGTTCCACTGGGGTCTTCAATGGAAAAATCGTAGTGGACAAGATTGCCCAGAAAACAGATGCCTTCCAGCAGAACAACAACATTTTGATCAGTGACAAGGCCACAATCAACTCAAAACCCCAATTGGAAATTTTTGCGGATGATGTAAAATGTTCCCACGGATGTACCATTGGTCAGTTGGATGAAGAAGCGTTATTCTACTTAAGGTCAAGGGGAATCCCTAAAAAGGAGGCCACTGCTTTGATGATGTACGCTTTTGCCAACAATGTCTTGGAAAGTGTCCGAATCCCTGAACTAAAGGTGCGTATCAACAAGATTATTGCCAGCAAACTTGGCGTTCGAGTTGGATTTGATGAGCTATAAGGCAACCCATAGATGCCGTTTCGAGCCTTCATTCCTTTGGAATGGACGAGAAACGTCGAACTTTAGATTTTCATGGAGCCTGTCTTAAGCGACAGTCGAAAGATTCAAAATGACAAACAAAAGTACCATAGCAACCACGTTTGATGTCGATGTAATTCGAAAGGATTTTCCCATCCTCAACCGAAAGGTCAATGGGCAACCTTTGGTGTATCTGGACAATGCGGCAACTTCGCAAACACCCAAGCAGGTCATAGATGTTATTGTGGACTATTACCAAGGCTACAATGCCAACATCCACCGTGGAGTGCACAGCCTTTCCCAAGAAGCTACCGATGCCTATGAAATGGCCCGGAAGAAAATTCAGGAGCATTTCAATATTGCTACATCCAAAGAAGTCATTTTCACCTCCGGGACCACCCATGGCATCAATTTGGTGGCCACAGGATTCTCTTCTTTTTTACAAAAAGGGGATGAGGTAATCGTATCCGCCATGGAGCACCATTCCAACATTGTACCGTGGCAAATGTTATGTGAACGAACAGGAGCGACACTGAAAGTCATTCCCATGAATTTGGATGGTGACTTGGTGATGGAGGAATACCATAAACTGTTATCCGATAGGACAAAATTGGTGTTCTGCAATCATGTTTCAAATGCTTTGGGCACCATTAACCCCATTGAAGAAATTATTGGGGCTGCCCACAACGTAGGTGCGGCAGTTTTGATCGATGGCGCACAGGCCGCTGCCCATATCAAATCCGATTTACAAGCTTTGGATGTGGACTTTTATGTGGTTTCGGCCCATAAAATGTGTGGTCCAACCGGTGTGGGCATGCTGTATGGAAAAGAGGAATGGCTTAAAAAATTGCCACCCTATCAAGGTGGGGGTGAAATGATTGCAGAGGTTACTTTTGAAAAAACTACCTATGCTGATCTACCCCATAAGTTTGAAGCGGGAACGCCGAACATTTGCGGAGGAATCGCTTTTGGTGCTGCATTGGATTATATTAACGGCATTGGGTTTGAAGCGCTTACCCAATACGAGGATGAGCTCGTAGCCTATGCGACCCAACAACTCTTGAGTATCGAAGGTCTTAAGATTTACGGCACTGCCCAACGCAAAACCTCGGTGATTTCGTTCAATATAGAAGGAATCCACCCCTATGACATCGGCACCATATTGGACAAATTGGGTATTGCTGTGCGAACGGGTCACCATTGTGCACAGCCAATCATGGACTTTTACAAAATTCCGGGTACGGTACGGGCCAGTTTCAGTTTTTATAACACAAAAGAAGAAGTGGACAAGTTGGTGGCAGGTGTAAAACGTGCTAAAGGCATGTTGGAATAACCGATTCGTTATCTTTATCTTAAAGACTTGATAAGCACCTTTCCGAGTTGTACTTTTGAAGAAATCTGACGCATGACCATACAAGAAATACAGGAAGAGATAATTGACGAGTTCTCCCTATTCGATGACTGGATGCAGCGCTACGAATACATGATAGAACTGGGTAAATCCCTTCCCTTGATCGAGGAACAATACAAAACTGATGACAACCTCATTAAAGGTTGTCAGAGCAAGGTTTGGGTACATGCCGAGTTGGATGGAGACAAATTGGTATTTACGGCAGATAGCGATGCCATTATCACCAAAGGAATAATTGCCATTTTGATCAGGGCGTTCAGCAATCAAAAACCGCAGGACATCATTGATGCTGATACAAGCTACATTGATGAAATTGGTTTAAAAGAGCATTTGTCCCCAACCCGCGCCAACGGATTGGTTAGCATGGTAAAGCAACTGAAGTTGTATGCTGTAGCTTATCAAACCCAATTAAATTAGAACAAGATGAGCGAAGAAATCACCATAGATACCCAAGACTTGGGAGAAAAAATAGTAAAGGTTCTCAAGACCATTTATGACCCAGAAATTCCTGTGGACATTTATGAGTTGGGCTTGATTTACGATGTATTCGTAAACGAGGAGTATGATGTAAAAATTTTGATGACCCTGACTTCGCCCAATTGTCCAGTTGCAGAAAGCTTGCCTGCGGAGGTAGAGGAAAAGGTAAAATCGTTGGACGAACTCAAGGACGTGGAAGTGGAAATCACCTTTGATCCCCCTTGGACACAAGAACTCATGAGTGAGGAGGCGAAGTTGGAACTTGGGCTGTTATAAAACATCGAAATAAATCACAAACAGATGACCACAAGACAAATCGATAGAATTATTGAAATGGCTTGGGAAGATAGAACTCCATTTGAAGCCATTGAATATCAGTTTGGTTTAAAGGAGAACGATGTTAGGGAAGTGATGCGAACCCATCTTAAAAGTTCATCTTTTAAGCTTTGGAGAAAGAGGGTAAAAGGGAGGAAGACCAAACATCAGAAAACGTCTTTGGCCAGCAGGTTCAAATCCCAAAACCAAAAACTGTAAATTAAAATTGTCCCCTTGAGTGTCTGCACTGAGCGCAGTCGAAGTGGGACCTTAGGGGTGTAGTTTTACAATTCCGCATAGATGATGAGCGTTCCGTTGTTCAACGGGACAGGAAGTCGAAGCAAGATGCGGAATCCAATAAATAAAAAGATTCCTGCCCCTGCCTGCCGACAGGCAGGGGCAGGAATGACAGTATGGAAGAGAAAATCATAAATAGAGTAG
Source organism: Allomuricauda sp. ANG21 (assembly GCF_040705235.1). Taxonomy (NCBI): domain Bacteria; kingdom Pseudomonadati; phylum Bacteroidota; class Flavobacteriia; order Flavobacteriales; family Flavobacteriaceae; genus Allomuricauda; species Allomuricauda sp. ANG21. The sequence continues at coordinate 535,127 of NZ_JBFCVT010000002.1, forward strand.
CCCAAAGCAAACTGGTCACTTTTGATCTAGAGGAATTGTACCCCAAAGGGGAACGAAAGGTGCTGGATATAAAAGACTGGTTACATGAGGGCTTTATTTTACGCGAAAAGGAGTTTAGAAACCATGTGGACACCCACAATTGGTCAGAATACCAAGACTGTTATGTAGCCTTACAGTGTTCCACCGATGCCATTGTACCCGGATGGGCGTTTATGTTGGTGGCCTCTCAACTTCAACCCTATGCCAAAAAAGTGGTGGTGGGGAGTTTGGAGGATTTGGAAACAATGCTTTACCAATCTGTTTTGGATTCCTTGGATGTCTCCCCCTACACAGACAAACCCGTGATTATTAAGGGGTGTTCCCACAAGCCCGTTCCCCAGAATGCCTACCTGATGGCTATCGAAAAAATACAGCCTGTGGCCAAGAGCGTCATGTATGGCGAGGCATGTTCTTCTGTACCGCTGTATAAAAGGAAGTAATCAGATATGAGTCTTCAGATGTCAGTTCGAGCCTGCCTTTCGGCAGACAGGCGCAGTTGAGAGTCAATTAAATGAAAGTCAATCTTTGTTATTTCGAAATCTCCTTTCAGACAATAGACAAGAGATGACAACTCATCATCCTATTGTCATTTCGAAATGAGCGCAGCGATTGAGAAATCTATTTTGGATGATAGCCAGTAATTAGGTTTTTGAGAACACAAGTTTCAAGTACTGTGGCATAGTGCAGAAAAAATGGTGACATTTCTTATTTTTGGGGTCTAAACACGAAACTCCATACTATGAAGAAGCTACTTTTTATGGCAGGGGTCTTTTTGACTCTTGTTTCGACCCATGCACAAACCGGGGAAGAGATCAAAGCCGAGATGGCACCCAAAAAAGATTCCATTGCCGCCATTCAAGGGCGTGTTGATGCCCTACAAGCCCAACTAGATGCCCTACCCGGCTGGAAAATAGGGGCCTTTGGTACCATTGGCGGAAGTCTGTCACAGTTCAACAATTGGTTTGCCCAAGGTATTCCCAACAACTCTTCTGGAAATATTGGGTTTACGGTAAATGCCTATGCCAATTTGCAGGAAGAGAAATTCTTTTGGCGAAATGCAGCTAACGTTAATTTGGCGTGGGTTAAATTGGACGATAAGGACGACCCCACAGATGATGATAGCTTCCGGCAGGCTACGGATGTGTTCAATATTTCTTCACTATATGGTAGAAAGCTGAGTGAAAAATTTGCTATTTCGGCCTTGGCGGAATACAGGACCACTATTTTGAGCAACTTCAATGATCCTGGCTATCTGGATTTGGGTGTCGGAGCCACATGGACCCCTATTACTGACCTGATAGTGGTTATCCATCCGTTGAACTACAACTTTGTCTTCAGCAGTGAGGATACCATTTTTGAATCTTCTATGGGTGCCAAGATTGTGGCGGATTACACCAAAAAAATTGGAGCGGTCAACTTTAAAAGTAACCTTTCTCTTTTTCAAAGCTATGAAAGCAGCGACCTTAGTAACTGGACCTGGATTAATTCGTTCTCCTATACCCTTTGGAAAATGATTGGCGTTGGTTTCGATTTTGGTCTGAGAAACAACAAGCAGGAAACCTTGAACTATATCGTTAACAATGCACCCACGCCAGACCCAACGGCTACATTTGATACCATTGATAATGAATTGCAAACCTATTGGACCCTTGGGTTGAGCTATAAGTTTTAATAGGTTGACTAAAACAGCAAGAGTGAATTCAGATTTGTTACATTTGGACTGAGCTCAATGTGACAAAATTAAAATCTATCTTACAAAAAATGCCCTCAATGTTGAGGGCATTTTTGTGGGGTGAAATATGATTTTTCAATGTTTTTAAGTCCATGGCCAAAGTAGGTTAAGATCATATAAAGATCCAGTGGACACTAAAGGCTTAAAAACAGTTTGAAAGTAGTTTTTATGTGGTTACCCTATAAATTTTTGTTGTGAACTGCATAAAACTTGTGGCAACGAGACATCCAAAAGTAGTTCGTCGATGAAGTAGGGCATTTTGCCTTTTACATTTAGTACTGATCTAAATGCTCTGGGTACAAAAAGTTATTATACGGAAAGCGTGTTACATGGATGTCCCGGACTTCATCGTAGACACGCTTTCTAAATTCATCCAGATTTTCTTTGTTCAAGGCTGAGATAAAAATAGCGCGGTCCCCAATTTTGTTGAACCAAGTATTCTTCCACTCGTCAATAGTGAAATGGGCCGAGGTACGTTCGGTAACAAGGTCATCCTCGTCAATGGTCTCTGGCGTGTATTTATCGATTTTATTAAAGACCATTATGGTTTTTTTGTCCGAACTTTTGATTTCATCCAAAATCTGGTTCACTGAGGCAATGTGCTCTTCAAAGTTGGGATGTGAAATATCCACCACATGCAGCAACAAATCCGCTTCACGAACTTCATCCAAGGTGCTTTTAAAACTTTCCACCAGTTGTGTGGGTAATTTTCTGATAAACCCTACCGTATCACTCAATAAAAAAGGGAGGTTGCCGATGACCACTTTCCGAACGGTTGTATCCAAAGTGGCAAAAAGTTTGTTCTCGGCAAACACATCGCTCTTGCTGATTACGTTCATTAAAGTAGATTTTCCCACATTGGTATATCCAATTAAAGCTACACGTACCAAAGCTCCTCTGTTGCCACGTTGGGTCTCCATTTGGCGGTCTATTTTCACTAATTTTTTCTTGAGCAATGCAATTCGGTCACGAACAATACGCCTATCCGTTTCAATCTCGGTTTCACCTGGACCGCGCATTCCAATACCCCCACGTTGCCGCTCCAAGTGTGTCCAAAGTCCGGTCAGTCTTGGTAAAAGATATTCGTATTGGGCCAGTTCCACTTGGGTACGGGCATAACTGGTCTGGGCGCGTTGCGCAAATATATCAAGGATAAGCCCAGTTCTGTCCAAAATCTTACAGCGTAATATTTTTTCAATGTTGTTCTGCTGGGCCGGAGTAAGCTCGTCATCAAAGATTACAGAACCAATTTCATGATCTTTTACATATTGTCGTACCTCCTCCATTTTTCCGGTACCAATAAAGGTCTTGGGATTGGGCACATCAACCTTTTGGACAAAGCGTTTTTCAACCTCACCCCCTGCGGTATAGGTCAAAAATTCCAGCTCGTCCAAATATTCGGTTACCTTCTCTTCATCTTGACTTTGGTTGATAACCCCAATGAGCACCGCTTTTTCGTACTCTATGGTCTTCTTTTCTAGCATACAATCAATTAAAGTGCAAATCTAAGCAATGTTTTGGAAGCTGATTTTGGGCAGTAGGGATTTATGGCGTTTTCATCCAGAAAAGCAGCAGTGTTTTTTGTTTTCAGCTCATTCTAATTTGGATGTAGCTGGTGGTTGAACAAAAAAAAGTCATTGTACGAATGCAAACTTTGGATGAGGGAAAATTATTACACAACAGAAAAGTGAATTTTCACAACAGATAATGATAAAACACTATGTAGTTCGTCGAAAAAAAATGGGATTTTACCGATAGATATTGTCCACCCATCTATATTAGTAGTCCAAATCTTACCTAAACTTAATTATGGACTACAAGTTTCCTATAGGGGCTAAGGCAGCAATCTTCTCCATTTTTTTCGTGCTTTTGGGATATTGTTCAGTTTTTGGTCAGTCCAGAAATGCTAAAGAGCAAATTAAGTCTACCTACAATCAAGGTAAAATGGCTTCCATTATTTCTCAAATGGAAGTTGAGCATCAAGATAAAAATCAAAAGATAGAACAACTTTTAAAAGTAAAAGGTTGGAACAGGAGTGAAAAATCCGTTAATGGTTCTGAAATTGAACTAAAAGACATCGGCACCGATGGAACCCCACTTTTTTATACCACCTTAAATGACCCTTCTACACAAACTGCACGGGCGCACACCCTATATGCAGATGGACTTTTAAATCTAGGTTTGGATGGAAGCGGAATGGAAGTAGGGGTTTGGGATGCTGGTGCTGCACTACCAACCCATCAAGAATTCGATTCTCGTTCCGTGAATGCAGACAACACGGATGAGATTAGTCTACACGCCACTTTGGTAACCGGTAACTTAATATCTTCTGGAGTTCAAGCCAGTGCCAAGGGTGTAGCTTATGGAGCAAAAGCTTTGACCCATGATTGGAGCCGTGATAAAATTGAAGTGGCCGAAGCAGCCGCAAATGGACTTTTGTTGAGCAATCATTCCTACGGAATTTTGTCGGATCGCGTTCCCGATTGGTATTATGGTGCTTATATTAAAGTAGCTCAAGACTGGGACCGTATCATGTACAACGCACCTTATTATTTGATGGTGACCGCAGCCGGGAACAATCAAAAGTCGTTTGATAATGCCTCTCCTAATTTTGGAAAGACAGCTGATGGTTTCGATTTGTTGTTGGGCTTCACTACTACTAAAAATGGACTTACCATTGCTGGTGCCAATACTGAAATTGGAAGCAAAGGTGAATTGAAGGAGGCTAAAGTGGCTGGGTATAGCAGTTTCGGACCGATGGATGATGGCCGTATTAAGCCAGATTTGGCCGGAGATGGCTCCAACATTCTTTCAACCAGTTCTCAAAATAACACAAGCTACCAAACTTCTTCGGGAACTTCCATGGCCGCACCTGGCATTACGGGTTCACTTTTGCTGTTACAACAATACCACGAAGAGCTATTTGGCTCTTACATGAAAGCAGCTACCTTAAAAGGAATTGCGTTGCACACTGCAGATGATGTTGATGCCAAAGGACCGGATTATAAAATGGGATGGGGTGTAATGAATGCCAAAGCTGCTGCTGAGGTGCTTCAGAACAAGGATTACACCACCATTGTTAACGAAAAGACTCTTCTTGAAGGAGATACCTACTCTTTTACTGTTATCGCAAATGGTTCAGAAGCGCTAGTAGCATCTCTGTCATGGACAGACCCCGAAGGGGAATACATCAACAGAGGAGAAATGAACAGCACAACTCCTGCCTTGATGAATGATTTGGACATTAGAATCACCAAGGCTGGAGGAGTCTATTATCCCTGGAGGTTAAATCCGGCAAGGGCGACCGATGCCGCAACTCGTGGAGACAACTCAGTAGACCCCTATGAAAGAGTTGAGGTTGAAAATGCCAGTGGGGAGTATACCATTACCATTTCCCATAAGGGAAGTTTGACCAACGGTTTTCAGGATTTTTCATTGATTGTTTCTGGAGTTCAAGTGTCACAGTGTTCTATTGAAATTCCTATTGGAGTAGAATTGGTGACTTCAACCGATGAAAGTTCAACTATAGGCTGGTCAGAGGCTGATGAAACCCTTTTTGAGATTCAATACAAAGCGATTGATTCAGACATCTGGAACAGTGAAATGGTATGGGAAAACAGTTTTGAATTGTCCAACTTGGAAGTTGGAAAGGTATATGAAGTGCAAGTCCGCTCTATCTGCACCGAGAATGCGGTATCTGATTTTTCGGATGTGTTGCAGTTTGAGTTCAATGGGGAGGAAACGGAAGCCTTAGCTTACGAACCGTTTAGCTATGCACAAGACGACTTTCAGGTGTCCGTTTACCCTAATCCAGCAGTAAACTATTTATCCATCCAGGCCCAGTTATCCCCTGATGCGCAGTACTCCATTGTCACCACTTCAGGCAACGTCATCAAAAAGGGAAAGGTTGAGGAGGCTATCAATGTTTCTTCCCTTGCCTCCGGATTGTATGTGCTGTTGGTGCAGGATCATGCAGGGGCAAGAAGCACGAAGTTTTATAAAAACTGATGCAAGTTCAAGTTTCAAGTGCAAGCTCAAGAATCAAGACATTAGACTTGTTCGTGCTCATTCGTGCAATTTGTGTCAAACTACTTTCTTTTAAACTTTAGCCAAACAACAGATTCTTCGCTCCGCTCAGAATGACAATTGGAAATTGTTATTTTTTCATTGATTTTTAAACCTTCTTGATTTCATCATCAGATAATAGGGTCTCATTGCGCATGCGAAGAAAAACTTGGGCCGTGGTGACCACATCTAACTCGCAATACGAAATGATGCGGTCCAAATCCTTGTCCTCGTAAAATACATCTTTGACCATACTCCCATCCATATCTTCCTTGGGCGATGGAATTCCCAATACATGCGCCAACAATTTTAGGGATGTGTAATGTTTGTAATCCCCGAATTTCCAGAGTTCCATAGTGTCCAAATGGGGTACTTCCCATGGTTTTTTCCCGAAAAGGTCCAATTTGTAGGGTAGGTTGATGCCATTGATGACCATGCGGCGGGCGATGTAGGGAAAATCGAACTCCTTGCCGTTATGGGCACAAAGTAGATGCTTTGCCTGATTAAAATGGTCCTTCAGCAATTGTTTAAACTGGTTAAGAATGTGAGGTTCTTCTCCATGAAATGAGGTGACCCGGAAACTACGGATGTCCCCTTTCTGAACAAAATAGCCCACGGAAATACATACGATTTTTCCAAACTCCGCCCAAATACCAGCACGTTCGTAAAACTCTTCAGCGGTAAACTCTTCTTTGCGCTGATATTGGGATTTTTGTTTCCAAAGGGTTTGGGCAACTTCATCCAAATCAGTAAAACTCGGTTTTTGAGGTACAGTTTCGATATCCAAAAAAAGGATATGTTCCAGGTTAAGTTTGTAAAGCATGGTAAACTATTAAAAGAGCGTCGTCTGCTTGGCAGGACTCTCATGTTCCAACAACCATTTTTTTCTATGCAGTCCACCTGCATATCCAGTGAGGTCTCCGTTGCTCCCAATAACACGATGGCAGGGAACAACAATCCAGAGCGGATTTTTACCATTGGCCGAGGCTACTGCACGTATGGCCTTTACATCGCCCAGTTGTTTGGAAAGGTCTAAATAAGAAATGGTTTTTCCAAAAGGAATTTTAAGTAGGGCATCCCAAACCCTTTTTTGAAAATCGGTACCGATAGGGTTAAGTTTAAGGTCGAATTGCTGTCGGGTACCATCAAAATATTCCCGAAACTGATAGACAGCATCCTCTAAAACTTCAGGAATTATACCAATAGGTTTTGTCTCGTTTAGTACGGATACCGAGACAAGCCCATTTTCATCACCTTGAAACTCTGCTAAACCAATAGGTGTTTGTAAATAAGCAACTTCCACTACTTTAGTTTACGCTTACCTTCAATAATTCCTAAACGCTTTGCCCGAGTCTCCCAGTTCTGTCTGGCCAACATTTGAAGGTCTTCTACGTTGTCGCTTTCGTCCATTATCTCCAGACCCAACAAGGTTTCAATGACATCTTCCATGGTCACCAATCCACTTACCGAACCGTACTCATCTACCACTAAAGAAATCTGTTCTCTTTTTTCCACAAACTTCTCAAAAAGTTCGGGGATAGGAATGCTTCGGTTGGATACCAATAATTCCCGCTTTAAGGTTGAAAGTTTTTCCGAACCTCTTTTGTTGATTATGGCCTCCATAAGCTCATCCTTTAAAAAGAAACCGGTAATGTTGTCCATTCGGTCTTTGTACAACGGAATTCTGGAGAAACGAAGGGGTTGATTGGCTTCAAAAAAATCGTTAATAGTCTTGTCCTCTGAGGCGATTTTCATCACGGTTCTGGGTGTCATAACATCTTTCGCCAAGATTTCATCAAACTTTAAAAGGTTTTTGATGACTTTGGATTCGGATTCCTGAAAAACACCTTCTTCGTGGGCAATGTCGGTCATCGCTGTAAAATCCTCCCGGCTGAGTACACTCCCATGTGGTCCTTTTTTGCCAATCAATCTTGTAAACAGTTGGAGGAGCCATAGCAATCCAGTCCATTTCAGCACAAAAACCATGATGGTCAACGCCTTTGCGGTAAAGTTGGCTAGTTGCTTCCAATAGGTGGCCCCAATGGTCTTGGGAATGATTTCCGAAGCGACCAAAATCAATATGGTCATTATGGTTGAGACAATTCCCACCATTAAATCCTCCGTAAACTGAAATCCTAGTACGGTTCTTTGGGTTGAACCATATAGTTCGGCATAAGCGACTTTGGCCTGTACCCCCACCAAAATGGCACCTACCGTATGGGCAACGGTGTTAAGGGTTAGGATGGCAATTAAGGGTTTGTCCACATCCTTCTTTAAAGATTCCAAAGTGGCGGCGTAATCTTTACCTTCCAGTTTTTTAACGTTGATGAAGGTAGGGGTAATGCTCAAAAGTACGGCTTCCAAAATGGAGCATAGAAAGGAAAAGAAAATGGAAATAAGGGCATAAAAAATGAGTAGTCCCATAGGCTAAATCTTGAGTACCAAGATAATGAATAGGAATCAATTTTGATCAGGGATTCTCTGTGCTCTGTAAAAAACATCCATCAATGCAGTTCTAATGTTCAAATCATACAAATTTCTATGGTCTCTTGAAGGATATACCCTGTTGGAAAGAAAGATAAAAACCAACTTGTTTTCAGGATCCGCCCAAACCAAGGTCCCTGTAAATCCTGAATGTCCAAAGCTGGTAGGACTGGCCGAGGGTGAGGGGTAGGCTTCTTCAAGGGGAAGTTCTGAGTTGTTTAGCAATGGCTTGTCAAAGCCCAGTCCCCGTCTATTTTCGTTTTTGGGATATTGAACGGTAGTAAACTCCCTGAATGTTTCTTTTGAGATGAGCTGCCTTCCGTTAGCTGCTCCAAAGTTTTGATAGAACAACATCATTTTGGCAAGGTCATCTGCCGTACCGAACAAACCTGCATTACCTGAAACGCCGCCCATAAGCGAGGCATTTTCATCGTGTACCCACCCGTTGACCACTGTTTTTCTAAAAAGGGTATCATTTTCCGTAGGAACAATTGGATTTACCCATTGTTTTAGGCTTGGCAAATAGCCCAAGGTATGGCAGTCCAAAGGCTTGTAGAAATTGTTGTCCAAATAGGTTTGGTAATCAGTTTGGGTGAGTTGTTCTATCAAGGTTGGAAAAATCAGAAAAGATAGACCGGAATAGACGTATTTTTTTTCGTTGGAGACCTTTGAGCGATTGATGATTCGGTGCATTTTATGCTCAAAACGACGGTTGATGTAGAGGTTGTCGTAGACTTGTTTTTCAAATCTTTTATGTGGCGTAGTTCGAACAAACCGACTTTTCAATTTCCCATTTTTGATGACTTTTTGTAAAAAGACAATATAGGGAATCAACCCAGCTTGATGGCTTAATATTTCACGCAGGGTGAGGTCTTTTTTATCCTTTCGATTTCTCCAGGGTTTCCAATAGGTGCTAAAAGGTTTGTCCAAATCGAGTTTTCCCTCGTCCACCAACTTCATCAGCGCAGGAAGTGGTCCCAACACCTTGGTGACCGATGCCAAGTCGTAAAGGTCATTTAACGCAACTGGCTGAAGACTGTCATAGGTATGAAAACCATACGCTTGATGAAAAACAACAGTATCATTTTTAGCTACCAAAAGCTGTGCTCCGGGGAAGGCCTGCTCTTTTATGCCCAAAAGCATTATGGAATCCACTTTTTGATGGATAAAAGTGCTGTCCAAGCCCAATTTGGAAGGGTAGGCATGAATGAGTTCATTCTGGGTATGACCCATTTGAAAAAAGATGAAAGAGCAGAAAGATGCAAGAAAAAATTTATTCATGGAAAAAGCGAAATATTTATCCGAGAGCTCGCACAAAATCCTTGGCAAAATACGAAGCGATAATATCCGCTCCGGCCCGTTTTATGGCTGTGAGTTGCTCCAGCATTACGGCATCATGGTTCAACCAACCTTTTTCTGCTGCGGCTTTTACCATAGCATACTCACCAGAAACTTGGTAGACTGCAACGGGTACCTCTACCTCGTTTTTGATCTCCCGAACAATATCCAAATAACAAAGGCCGGGTTTTACCATAACGATATCGGCACCTTCGTCAATGTCCATTTGGGTTTCCTTGATGGCCTCATACCGATTGGCATAATCCATCTGATACGTCTTTTTGTCCTTGGGCACATTGGCAATATCAACAGGTGCTGAATCCAACGCATCACGGAAAGGACCGTAAAAAGCACTGGCATATTTAGCGGAGTAGGCCATGATACCCGTATTGGTGAACCCTTCATCCTCCAAAGCTTCACGAATGGTAAGGATTCGGCCGTCCATCATATCACTTGGTGCCACAAAATCGGCGCCAGCTTTGGCGTGTGATACGCTCATTTCGGCCAGAACCTCAGTAGTTTCATCATTCAAGATTTGTCCTTCAGCCACAATCCCATCATGTCCGTAGGAGGAAAAGGGGTCAAGGGCCACATCGGTCATCACCAACATTTGCGGACAGGCATTTTTTACCGTTTTTATGGCGCGTTGCATTAATCCGTTCGGGTTTATTGCTTCTGTTCCTTTGTTATCTTTAAGGTTATCATCAACCTTTACAAAAAGTAATACTGCAAAGAGACCCATGTTCCAGAGTTCCTTAACTTCTTTTTCAAGATTGTCCAAGCTCAACCGGAAATAGTTGGGCATTGAAGCAATTTCTTCTTTAATGCCCTTTCCTTCCACCACAAAAAGCGGTACTAGAAAATCATCTGGTGTCACAAGGGTTTCGCGAATCAATCTACGGATGGATTCTGAGGTGCGAAGGCGACGGTTTCGTATAAGTGGATACATGTTTTTAAGTTATAAGCTTTCAGTTGTGAGCTACTGAGCTAGTTGTTTAATGAGTTTTTTATGGTATTTATCAATGCTGCTAACATTTTCTTGATTTCATCAATTTCTGAAACAATTTTTTTAAAAATTTCCGATTCAATATAGCCTAGGTCATTAGCCAATAGGAAAAGATAATCCAATTCGTGGGCAGAACCTGAAGCGATATATAAAAATCTAATAAATTCCTTTTGAGTTTCTCGCCCACATCCTTCTGCAATATTTGTAGGGATGGAAACGCTGGCCCTGTTCATTTGAGAGGTAAGATTATACTGTTCCGATTTTGGAAAAACCTTAGTCAAGCTATAAACCCTTAGCACTAGTTGATGGGATTTTTCCCAAACCTTATAATTTTTATAGTTTCCCATAGCTTAGAGCTTATTGCTTGGTACTTATAGCTAATATCATATATCGATTTCACCAATGAGATAGGGAACAGCCTTGCCCGAAATCTTTACACGATCGCCTAAATATTCACAGACCAAATCACCACGTCGTTTGGAAAGTTGTTTGGCGGTCATTTTGGTTTTTTTAAGCACTTTGGACCAATAGGGAGATAAGGAAGTATGAGCGGAGCCGGTAACAGGGTCTTCAGGAATACCACACTTTGGAGCAAAAAAGCGAGAAACAAAATCAACTTCATCACCAGGAGCGGTTGCGATTACTCCCCTACAATCCAACTGATTCAATAAGTGAAAGTTAGGAGATATGGCTTCAACTTCTTGTTGGGAGTTGTAGACCATAACATAATCCGTTTTTCCCTTTAATGTTTGCGTTGGAGTAAGGCCAATGGCGTTGTCCAATTCTGTGATATTTCGGATGGCAACTATGGGATCGGTGGGAAAATCCAAGGTCATCCAACCATTAGCACCTTTTTTAACGGTAAGCTCGCCACTTCTCGGAGAATAAAACTGAATGGTATTTTCCGCTACTGCGTAGTAATTAAAAAGCACAAAGGCAGTGGCTAATGTCGCATGACCGCACAAATCCACCTCAATTTCAGGAGTAAACCAGCGCAATTCATAAGTTTCTCCCTTTTGAACGGCGAAAGCTGTTTCGGCCAAATTGTTTTCTTCTGCTATTTTTTGCATCAACTCATTTTCCAGCCAAGTATCCAGTATGCATACTGCTGCAGGGTTGCCACCAAACAACTGATCTGTAAATGCGTCGATTTGATAAATTTTCTGTTTCATTGGTTTGCAACTTTAACAAAGCTACGGATTAAACCCAATTTTTGGGCTTTTGTAATACTTCAATGAGTTTTTCTTCTTGACTTCCTTTATCTGGATGATGGTTGTACCGCCATTGCACGTGAGGTGGCAAGCTCATTAAAATACTTTCAATTCGGCCATTGGTCCTAAGCCCGAACAAGGTGCCTTTATCATGGACCAAATTGAATTCCACATAGCGTCCCCTACGAATTTCCTGCCAATCCCGTTGCTCTTTAGTAAAAGAGAGGTTCTTTCTTTTTTGAATGATGGGCACATAGGCTTCCAAAAAACTGTCACCTACGTCTGTTACAAAATTGTACCAATCTTCCATTTGCATGGTATCGCTTGCTTTGCAATAATCAAAGAACAATCCGCCTATGCCGCGAGCTTCGTTGCGGTGTGAATTCCAAAAATATTCATCACATTTCTTTTTATAGGCTGAATAAAATTCTGGGTTATGGGCATCACAGGCGGTTTTACTAACTGTATGAAAATGCGTCGCATCCTCATCGAACAAATAGTAAGGAGTGAGGTCCTGTCCACCACCAAACCATTGATCAACGATTTCCCCATCTTTATTGTACATCTCAAAATAACGCCAATTGGCATGTACGGTAGGTGCCATTGGGTTTTTGGGATGAAGGACCAAGCTAAGGCCACAGGCAAAAAAATCGGCATCGGAGACACCGAAGTATTTTTGCATACTTTCCGGAAGTTCTCCAAATACTTTTGAAATATTTACGCCACCTTTTTCAAAAACGGCACCATTTGCAATAACCCGGGTTCGTCCACCGCCGCCCTCAGGGCGTTCCCAAAAATCCTGTTGGAATTTGGCGGAACCGTCCACCTCTTCCAATTTTGAGGTGATGGTGTCCTGAAGTTGTTCAATATATGCATAAAATTTATCCTTCATCATGCTTCGGTTATGTGAACAAATTGATTTTCAAAATCTGCGAAATCTGAAGATGAATGCACTGGAATGGAATCCAATGCCATTTTTCTTAACATCTCGATTACATTGGCTTCGGTCTGCTCAAAATGTGTTTTAAAAATAGTTCTCCCCACGGCGTTGTTGTGCAAATCCATTTTTTTGGCCAATGGTTTGTTTGGAAAAGCATTTTCATGCCAATCTGTAATTTTTTCGGCCCAGTTCAAAACAACTGCTTCGTTTTTACGCCATTTAAAACATCTTTTCGCAATCAAATAGTTCCAGAATGCATGCCTAAAGGCATTGGCAGGGCCGTTTTTGTAATGTAGTCGGCCATATAGTTCTGTGGAAGTCTTCATGCAATCTTTGGTAGCCTTTAAGGTTGGTAGTACAAATAGCGGAAATTGAAACCCAATAAATATAACTTTCAGTATATTTTTAAAACTTACCCGTTTTAATACTGATATTGGATTCACTCCGAATACTCTTTTACTGCATCGATAAAGGCCTTGGCATTCTCCACAGGAATGTGGGGCAAGATACCGTGACCCAGATTTACCACGTATCTATCCTTGCCAAAATCACGAATCATTTGCGTCACCATTTCCTTAATCTTTTCAGGAGGGGACAGTAAGCGAGCAGGATCAAAATTACCTTGCAAGGTAATTCTACCACCTGTTAAATATCTAGCATTTTTAGCAGAACAAGTCCAATCTACACCCACTGCCGAGGCTCCAGATTCTGCCATTTCGCTCAGTGCGAACCAACAGCCCTTTCCAAAGACAATTACAGGTGCTTCCTCTTTTAAGGCGTCCACAATCTGTTGAATGTACTTCCATGAGAATTCTTGATAATCTTCTGGCGATAGCATTCCTCCCCAAGAATCGAAGACTTGAACAGCGTTTACTCCTGCTTTGACCTTGGCTTTAAGATATGCAATGGTCGTATCCGTAATTTTTTGGAGCAGCGCATGGGCAGCTTTCGGTTGGGTAAAACAGAATCCGCGAGCCTTGTCGAAACTTTTGCTGCCCTGCCCTTCCACACAATAGCAGAGAATGGTCCATGGTGAACCGGCAAAACCAATTAATGGAATCTCATCCGCCAATTTTTCCTTGGTCATGCTGATGGCATCCATAACGTAACCCAAGGTATCCTGAATGTCGGGAACAATTACCTTGTCCAAATCTTCTTTTGAACGAATGGGATTTGGCAAATAAGGCCCAAAGTTGGGTTTCATCTGCACCTCGATGTCCATAGCCTGCGGAATGACCAAAATATCAGAAAATAAAATGGCAGCATCCATTCCGTAGCGTCGGATAGGTTGAACTGTGATTTCCGAAGCCAATTCTGGTGTCTGGCACCGGGTAAAGAAATCATATTTTTTACGCAGTTCCATAAACTCTGGAAGGTAACGACCCGCTTGACGCATCATCCAAACCGGAGGACGATCAACCGTTTCACCTTTTAACGCTCTTAGGAACAAATCGTTTTTGATCATACTTTGTTTTTGAAATGGTTTATGGCCTGTACCAATACATTTTCCACGGTAGGTCTGTGGGCCACTATAATTTGTTTTGAATGTTTAGCTGCTTCCGCAGCTGTGGTTTCACCAATACAGAAAATGGATTCGCCATCAATTTGGTTGTCTTGAATATAGCTCCGTACCCCACTGGGGCTGAAAAAAAGAATTCCATCAAACTCGCGGTTAAAACGTTTTGTGTTTAGATGTGTTCGGTAGGCCTCAACCTCTTTATACTGAACGTTATTTTCTGAAAGAATCTGTGGCAACTCTTCCCGTCTCAGGTTTCCACAAACAAATAAGAATTCCTCTTTTTGATGGTGTTTTACAATAAACTGGGCTAAATCAGATGAATTGTCAGCAACCTTTGTCACTTTTAGACCGTTTTCTTCCAAAAAGCGTTTGGTCTTTTCGCCAACACAAAACGTCTGACAATCGGAGTAATCTGAACCCTCGGCTCGTTGCAAAAACCCTTTTACCGCGTTTTTGCTCGTAAAAATATAGTTCTTGCAGCGTAAGGGAATTTTAACGTCCAAAAATTCAATTTTCAGGGCATTGTATTGCACCAAGCCCAACCCGGAATTCAGGAATAGTTCTTTTTGGGAAGGAGTCAATATTTTAGTGGAGAGCACTGTTTTCATTTCGGATTTCTTGCATCAATTTATCTCCGCCCTGGCTCAATATTTCTTTGGCGCATTTACTTCCCAATCCCTCTGCTTCTTTAATGGGAACACTCTTCTTTATCCCAAGACGTTGTTTGCCATCCAAAGAAAACAGAACACCCTCAAAATGTACCGTTTGGTCTTCAAATTGCGCCAACGCTCCAATGGGTGCGGTACATCCCCCTTCCAAAGTGCGTAGAAATTCACGCTCAATGGCAGTGGCCAATTCAGAATTGGCGTCATTGAGTTTTTTAAGGGCTTTTATGGAAAAATCATCATTGTTTTGTGCTACCACTACCATGGCGCCTTGGGCTGGTGCGGGAATCATCCAGTCCAAAACCACAGCATCCTTTGGCAACAATTTTATGCGCTCCAATCCTGCTTGCGCAAAAATGGCGCCTTGCCAATCGTTTTCAATTAATTTTATGAGCCGAGTGTTGACATTCCCCCGTAGGTCCACCACATTATGACTCGGATATTTGTGAAGCCACTGTGCTTTTCGCCTCAAACTTCCGGTGGCAATGGTAGCTGGGGCATTGGACTCCAGAAACCCAGCACCTTTATGCACCAAAATATCGTTTGAAATGGCACGTTCCAAAACGGCTACCTGTACAATGCCTTTGGGCAATTGCGTGGGCACATCTTTCATGGAATGAACGGCGATGTCAATCTGGCCTTTTAGAAGGGCAATGTCCAACGTTTTGGTGAAAATTCCAGTTATTCCAAGTTCGTAAAGGGGTTTGTCCAGAACTTCATCGCCAGTGGACTTTATTGGGACCAGAGTGGTGTCAAACCCTAAAGATTCGAGCTTTTCCTGCACGGTGGTAGCTTGCCACAGTGCCAGTTCACTATCGCGGGTGCCAATTTTTATGATTTTACTCATTTCCTCGAATCTATTTCCAGTTCAAAGACTCTTTGGATAAGGTCTAGACTATCTTCGGTATCTACCTCGGATCGTTTAAGGTGGTTGGCGAATTGTTTGGTGATTTTTTGGATGATTCGCTCAGATATCATCTCGGCCTGGTCTTGGTTGAAGTCGTTTATTTTTTTGGAATGAAAGTCAATTTCTTCGGCCTTCATGGTTTTCAGTTTCTCCTTGAGCGCATTGATTACCGGCGCAAATTTTCGGGTCTCCAACCATTTTAGAAAATCCTTTTTCACCTGATCAATAATCACTTCTGCTTTGGGAATATACTCTTTTCTCTTGGCTAGCGCATCATCCGTGATTTGGGATAGCTGATCTAAATGCACCAAAGAAATGTTTTCAAGTTCCAGCACATCATCCGATACATTTTTGGGAACGGAAAGATCTAAAATCAATAGTGGTTTTTTAGGATAGATCAATGCTTTGGAAACTGTAGGTAATTGGGCGCCTGTGGCCACTACCAAAATATCGGCTTTCCGTATTTCGGTCTGAAGATCCCCATAATCCTTAACGGTTAAATGAAACTTTCCGGCCACATCCTCGGCTTTTTCACGGGTGCGGTTGATAAGGGTGATGTGGGAGTTGTTGGAATGTTTAATGAGGTTTTCACAGGTGTTCCTTCCAATTTTCCCAGTTCCAAAGAGCAAAATATTCTTTTCGGAGATATCAGGAACATTGTCCAAAATATATTTTACGGAGGCAAAGGCAACCGATGTGGCCCCGGACGATAACTCCGTTTCATTTTTTATACGTTTACTGGCTTGGATGACGGAATTGCACAAGCGCTCTAAAAATGGATTGGCCATCCCCAACTTGCGTGACCTATAAAATCCCTGCTTGATTTGGCTAATGATTTCAAAATCTCCCAAAATTTGGCTGTCCAACCCAGTACCAACCCGAAACATATGCGAAATGGCCTCATGGTTTTTGTATACATAGGCCACTTCCTGAAACTCCTCAACGGTGCCCAGAGTTTGGTCGCAAAGCAGTTTGATAATCTGATAAGGATGTTGTGCAAAGCCGTAAAGTTCCGTGCGGTTACAGGTAGATATGGCCAAGAGACCATCAACCCCGAGTTCCTTTGCCTTCACCAAAATGTGGTCTATGGCTGGAACATCCAGACTGAACTTTCCCCGTACCTCTGCATCAGCCTTCTTGTAGCTCAGCCCAATGGCATAGAAGGAATTATGTTTGGAAATGTTGTAATTCCTCATAAAGGATTAAAATCGCAGCACAAAAATAGGTGTGTTATCCAATAAAAAATAACGCTAGCGGAACTATAAATAACCTACAGAATAATTTTCATCCCAAATTCTAGCCAAAACGGGCTAAAACACTATTTTTATTGATAAATTAGATATTTGTAAGTGTAATTTAGAGTCATTCTAAATTGAAAACTCCATGATATGAAATCAAATATGGCCATTGAAAATATCGCTAAAGGGTCCTATGATGAGATTTTGGTGGAAGATGGGTTTTATATCCTTAAAATTCAGAACGACACCAAAGATTTTCAAATGATTGAACGAGATATTGACAGTTCCTTCATCCAGTTCCACTTTTGTTTGAAGGGGAAATCCTTGTTCAATTTTAATGAAGGGCATTACCAACTTGAAGTGACAGAAGAAAATTCTCTGCTGCTCTACAATACCCAAAAAGATTTGCCGCTTGACTTGACCGTGTCGCCAAATTCTTGGTTGCTATCGGTAGTGATGACGATTCGTAAGTTTCATTCCCTATTTTCCAATGAGGCGGATTACATCCCATTTTTAAGTGGGGAGAACAAGGAAAAGAAATATTATTCCCAAGAAGTGGTTTCCCCTGCCATCGCGGTGGTATTGAGTCAATTAATGAACTACAACCTGCATCCTTCCATTAAGAAGCTTTACATTAAGGGAAAGGTATACGAACTCATATCTCTCTATTTCAATAAAACTGAAGAAGCTGATTTGGAACAATGTCCCTTTTTGGCAGATGAAGACAATGTCCGCCGTATAAAAATGGCCAAGGAAATCATGATTTCCAGAATGGCAGAGCCACCTACCCTAGCTGAGTTGTCCACGGAAATAGGATTGAGTTTGAAAAAGTTAAAGGAAGGTTTCAAGCAAATCTATGGGGACTCGGTTTACGGCTTTTTGTTCGATTATAAAATGGAATATGCCCGAAAGATGTTGGAAACGGGAAAACACAATGTGAATGAAGTTGGTTTAAAGGTGGGCTACAGTACTGCAAGCCATTTTATAACTTCTTTTAAAAAGAAATACGGCACCACGCCAAAAAAATATTTAACTTCAAACGCATAAAAATCACAATAATGAAATTACTCTTATCATCCTTTTTAGCTGTATGTTTTGTAACAACTACATGGAGTCAAGATAAACCCAATACTGAAGGTGCAGAAAATGCAAAAATGCCCGAATTGGTGATGGTTTTCACTAAAACCAGTGGATATCGTCATCAATCCATTGAAAAAGGCGTGAAGACCTTACGGGAATTAGGCCGAAAAAATGGGTTCATTGCCTTGCAAACTGAGTCTTCGGAAGATTTTACACCGCAAAACTTGGCAAATTATAAACTGGTGGTTTTTCTGAGTACTACACTTGATGTTTTAAATGACAACCAACAAAAAGCTTTTGAAGGTTATATTAAAAATGGAGGTGCTTTTTTAGGAATCCATGCAGCATCCGATACAGAATTTGATTGGCCTTGGTATGGAACACTGGTTGGAGGCTACTTTACAAATCACCCAAACAACCCTAATGTGCGCAGTGCAAAAATCCATGTGTTGGACAAATCACACCCGTCAACTTCACATTTGCCTGATGTATGGTCCCGCAGTGATGAGTGGTACAACTTTAAGAACTTGAATCCGAATGTTACCGTATTGATGAACTTGGATGAAAACAGTTATGAGGGTGGGACCAATGGCGAAAATCATCCAATTGCTTGGTACCATGAGTTTGATGGAGGTCGATCTTTTTATACGGGAGGGGGCCACACGGAAGAATCATTTGATGAGCCACTATTTAGGCAGCACCTTTTAGGGGGTATTGAATGGTGTCTAAAACGAAAGTAATGTGGGTCTCGCCACAATGATTCCAATGTTGCTTTTAATCCCTTTTAGATAATCTGCAAGAGGTAATTCAGAAATTTCCACTTCACCATTTTTGCTCGATGCGTGGAGCAGATGCAGTCTGCCGTTAGGTTGGTGTATGGCAATACCGGTGTGTGTCACATCCAACCCTTTAATGGAAGTGGCCAAGGCAATAATGTCACCGGACTGGATGTACTGTTCTTTGTTCTCTATCTGGTCTTTGGGCAAATAACAAAGTTCTTCCTCAGCCAGCTCCTTTTCCACTCGAAGCATGGCCTCAAAATTAGCTTCATTCGCCAAAAACGGATACAATGACCGATGCGTTCCCATAAAATTGATGGGCTTATTAAGTGCTACACCTCCCAATTCCGAGGTGATATCTTTGACCAAGCCCTTCTTCTGATTATTTCGAATCCACTCTGTAAAATAATGTAAACGAGAAGGATAACCGTTTATCTCACCATCTCTATACCGAATGGTTTCTAAATTTTTGACAAAATCTTCAAAAGATCGTTGGTCTTGTTTGAGCATAGACCCAAAAGCCAATACATTTTCCACAAAAGTAGTGCAATCCAACCCGCTAAAGTTCACCACCAAAGTTTCTATTTCGCCAATTTCCAATGTTTTTTCGACATAGGGAATGCCCATAAACGACTTGCCAATCAATGCAAGGGTGTCACCCAATTTGGACGCTTTTACCTCTTGCAACGCATCAATTTTAGACTCGAATAAGGACTTGTCCTTTAGGGAACATGTAATTTGTTGACTGTATGCCATCGAGCCAACAAGTAGAAAAAGGCAAAATATTCTAAGATTCATTTTCATACGTATCAGGTTGCTGCAAAAGTACTCGGGTTCTGGCAATACTTTCAGGATAATTTTCTTGAAGGTACACAATCAATTTTTCACGGACATGGACCCGCAAGTCCCAAGCAGTGGATGAATCCTTGGCGCTCATCAAGGCCCTAACTTCAACAAAATTGGGCTTGGAATCTGTAACTTGAAGCACATCCACCTTTCCATCCCACAAATCAGTACTGTTCAAAACCCGGGTCAGTTCCTCGCGCAACTTATCAAAGGGAACTTTATAATCCACATATAGAAACACGGTGCCGAGAATATCCGAGGAAGTCTTGGTCCAGTTTTGGAAAGGTTTTTCAATAAAATAGGGCGTAGGCACAATCAATCGTCGTTTGTCCCAAATGGCCACCACCACATAGGTCAATGTAATCTCTTCAATACGGCCCCATTCCCCTTCCACAATAACAACATCGTCTAGTTTTATAGGCTGGGCAATGGCAATTTGGATACCGGCCAAGATGGTACCAATAAGTTTTTGGGCTGAAAACCCAATAATAATACCCGCAACACCAGCTGAAGCAAAAATACTTATGCCCACTTCCCGAATTTCTTCAAAGCTCATCAGTGCCAGTCCTGCTGCCAAAATAATGACGATGAAAATGACAATACGTTCCAAGATGGTGAATTGGGTATAAATTTTTCGGGCCTTTAAATTGTCCGATTCCCCAACATCATAATTTCTGATAACCGCTTTTTTAACAATCTTTAGGAGAGCAATTACAAGCCAGGTGATGGCAAGGATGAACAATAGGGTACTTGCTTTTCTAAACCAAAAACCAGAATCTTCCAAATTCAATAGATCTCGCAGGGATTTCATCCGAAGGATAACAGATACGAAAATCAAGATCAGTGGGAATGCCAATTTTCGGAAAGACCCTGAAGGCAAAAGATATTTGGGATTCTTGCCCAATCGTTTCAACAATACGGAGGCGGCCCAATACAAGAATATCAAGCAGAAAAGCGTAACCCCAAGATATATCAATGATTCTTTTGAAACGTTGTCGTAAAATGAATCCATACCCACAAAAATAAGGGAGAAAAGCGAGTAGGGCGGAATTGACGCCTTCATTTCTGGATTGAATTTCATTATTAACCTATAAGAAAGTATTTTGGAAGGGGAAATGCAAAGTCGGTACCAAGTTGTATTTTTGAAAACTAAAACAAAAAGCTGTGCCAAAAGGAGTTTTATTGGTCAATCTGGGCTCGCCAGATAGCCCCACCCCAAAAGATGTAAAGCCGTATTTAGATGAATTTTTAATGGATGAGCGTGTTATTGACGTGAATCCTATTCTCCGAAATATCATCGTACGGGGAATCATTCTAAACACACGCCCCAAACGTTCGGCAGAAGCCTATTCCAAAATATGGTGGGATGAAGGTTCTCCACTTATTGTCATATCTGAACGATTTATGGATAAAGTTCGCCAACACGCCAGTCTCCCCATTGCTTTGGGAATGCGTTATGGTTCCATGTCCATTAAAAATGCCCTTCAAGAATTAAAGGAACAAGAGGTGGATGAAGTATTGCTGGTGCCCTTATATCCGCACTACGCCATGTCGTCCTACGAAACGGTTGTGGTAAAGGCGATGGAAGTGCAGCAAGAGGATTTTCCCGAGATGCAGTTGACCACCTTGCCGGCATTTTATAGTAACCCGGATTATGTAAAGGTGTTGTCAAAAAGTATCGCTGAAGGATTAAAAGGTTTTGAATACGACCATATCTTGTTTTCCTATCATGGCATTCCAGAGCGGCACATTAAAAAGTCGGATCCGACCAAATTCCACTGTAAAATAGATGGGCAATGCTGCAAAACCAACTCCGTGGCGCACCACACCTGTTACAAACACCAATGCTTGGATACAACGGAATTGATAAAGAAAGCCTTGGATTTAGATGAAACCAAAATCAGTTCATCCTTCCAATCCCGATTGGGAAGCGACCCTTGGCTGCAACCGTTTACCGATAAAGAATTTGAACGCTTGGCCCAAGAAGGCAAAAAACGATTGGTGGTGATCACCCCAGCTTTTGTGAGTGATTGTTTGGAGACCTTAGAGGAAATAGCCATGGAGGGAAAGCATCAATTTCAAGAAGCAGGCGGTGAAGAATATAAGCATATTGCCTGTTTAAATGATAGGGATGATTGGGCCGAATTAATGGGCACGTGGATTAACGAATGGCAAGAAAAAGAAGTGCTTCCAGAAACTAGGGTTCAATAGCAAAAACAAATTCAATAACGGCATTGTAGTTTTGGAGAAACCACACTGCCTATAAATTTCACTCTCAAAGTACAAGCATTGGCATGGCCAAAGTAACCTCTGAAGAACTTGGGGTAGAACCCATTGGAAAATTGCTCATCAAACAGGCCGTTCCGGCTTCGATTGGTATCCTAGTAATGTCCCTCAATGTTCTGGTGGATTCCATTTTCGTTGGGAATTGGATAGGCTCCATCGCCATTGCCGCCATAAACGTGGTACTCCCAGTGTCATTTTTTATTGCTGCTTTGGGAATGGCCATCGGTATTGGGGGTTCCAGCATCATCTCTAGGGCTCTGGGGGCCAACAATAAAGACAAGGCCCTAAAAACATTTGGCAACCAGATAACGCTTACCCTTATTGTTACGATTTCCATGGTGGCCTTGGGACTCTACTACGTAGATTCACTTATTCCGGCTTTTGGAGGTAAGGGCGCTATCTTTGACCCTGCAAAAATCTATTACACGATAATTCTGTATGGAGTTCCCTTTTTGGCGCTCTGCATGATGGGTAATACCGTCATCCGGGCCGAGGGAAAGCCTAAGTTCGCCATGATTGCCATGATCATCCCCTCAGTGGGTAATCTGCTCATGGATTATATTTTTATTTATGTGTTCGATTGGGGAATGCACGGGGCTGCGTGGGCCACAACGGTAGGGTATTTATTGTGCTTTGTATATATCCTGTACTTCTTTCTCTCCAATAACTCCGAATTAAAGATAAGCCTGCCCCATTTTGGATTGGACATGCCCATTTTAAGAGAAATAGGCTCCCTTGGTTTTGTGACCTTGGCGCGACAGGCAGTGACCAGTATCACCTACCTGCTCATGAACAACATTCTCTTCAATTTGGGAGGTGAGGCCATGGTAGCTGTTTATGCCATTATTGGTAGAATGTTGATGTTTGCCCTGTTCCCAGTTTTTGGCGTGACCCAAGGATTCTTACCCATTGCTGGGTTTAATTACGGAGCGGAAAAATATGACCGGGTGAAGGAATCTATCTACACGGCCATAAAATATGCTGCTCTGGTAGCTACTTTGGTATTTGTGATACTTATGGTATTTCCCGGCGAGATAGCATCCTTATTTTTAAGCAACAGACCGGAGCTTTCCGAAAAGGAACTGGCAACAAATGCCTTTGTCCTACAACATGCCCCTTTTGCAATGCGATTGGTCTTTGCCGCCACTCCTATTATTGCTTTGCAGTTGATTGGGGCAGCGTATTTTCAGGCCGTTGGAAAGGCTATTCCTGCGCTATTGCTTACCTTAACTCGACAAGGTTTCTTTTTTATCCCTTTGATTCTGATTTTGCCTCATTTTTGGGAAGAGACCGGGGTGTGGATATCTTTTCCTATTGCGGACACCCTTTCCACGGTGGTAACAGGGGTTTTCCTTAAAAAGGAAATAGACAAATATCTTCGTCGATGAGTTAAGTATAACCTCAACTATTTTTCATCAGGTAGTAAGGTAGCCGCTTTACTGATGATTTTCCACTTTCCGGATAGTTTTTTTAAAAGGAAAATATCTATGAATCTCATATTTCGGGATTCAATCCTGATCTCAGCTTTCGCTGAGGCAATAGTATGGTTGATATCAATATCCAAAATAGATGTTTCCCTTCCGTTGAACTCCCCTTTAGTTCTGTTTTCGAATAAGGCTGCATATTCTTTTGGACTTAGTCCCCATATTTCCTGACCTTCTTTAGATAAGAATAGTTCAGCTTCCTTATAAAATGCTTTCTCTATCATTTCCGTATTGTTATAAGATGAACCTTCTAAGTATTGGTTTAAGGTTGTTCGGATAGAAGCTTCTTCCGATTGTGAAAAACCAATATATGAAATGAATAATGCCAAAGGCAATAGTATTTTTTTCATTTATTTCGATTGTGGGATTATTTGAATAATTTTTCCGTTGTCCTCGTCGGTGAGCAGGAATAGCTTTCCATCTGGACTTTGAACTACTTTTCTTAACCTTACCCTTTCATCAAGGAACAGTTCTTCAGCACTTTTAATGGTATCGCCATCAATGGTAAACCGCCACAGACTTCCACGTGAAAGACCAGGAACAAATAAGTTGTTATTCCAATGCAAAAATTCATCACCAGTATAAAAACAGAGACCTGTGGGAGCCACGGTTTGGTGCCAAAACCAAGCTGGGGGAGTAAACTGGGTGCCCTCCAATTTTGGAGGTGTATAGTCAGTACTTCGCAGCCTCCCAGTGGTTTCATTGGGCCATCCGTAGTTAGCACCTGCTTTGAGTATGTTTATTTCATCGCCCAAAATTGTGCCATGTTCACTAAACCAAATACTACTAGTTCCCGGTTGTACGGTTATACCTTGGGCATTTCGTATTCCTAGAGCATAGATGCCGGGCACTGCACTGGGCCCAAAATTTGGATTATCGTCCGGAATGCTCCCATTGGGATTAATGCGAAAAATTTTTCCACGTTTGTCCCGCAAATCCTGGGAAATGGGAATTTCGGGCTCGTCCCTTTCCCAAAAAAGACGTTCACCAATAGTGATATAAAGCTTTCCATCTGCGCCAAAGGTCATACCGCCCCCATAATGGAAATATTCTCTGGTATAGGGTTCTGCCAAGAGAAGAGTTTCATGCTGGTAAAGAGAATCGTTTTTAATCTTGGCCCGAATTACCTTTGTAGTCGTACCCAAACCGTCTTTTTTGGCGGTATATGAAAGATAAACCCATGGAGAGTCCGTAAAATTTGGGTCGAGTAGTACTTCAAAGATTCCAGAATTGTCTCCAAAATGGATTGCTCGAATGCTGTCTGTTAAGTCCGCTGGAAAACCTTTAATGATCTGTTTCTCTTTGGTTGCAAGGTTGGCCTTTACTAAGCTTCCGTCTTTCTCAGTGACCAAGACCGTTGTATTTGTTAGAAATGCCATGCTCCAGGGATGGTTCAATCCCTCCAAAACAATCTGTTTTTTGGGAATGACCTGTTTTAAAGCCGTTTGGGGGTTCTCAGTGTATTTGCATCCAATGATGGGCAAAGCAATGAGCAAGAGTAGATATCGCATGGAATAAAGTTTACTCCAAAGAACTAAGATTCATTTCTTTATAACTTTAAGAATCATGATTTTTAAAGTGATTTTCTTTAAAAAGAACTGTGCAATACTCTATACTTTGAAGGTGTAAGACCCGTTAGCGATTTAAAGGCCAAATTGAAGGAGGTTATATTGCCAAAACCGGAATCGTAGGCAATGGAAACAATTTTTTCATTTTTCCCTACTGGTGAAATCAAGAGTTCTTTGGCTTTTTCAATCCGATAATAATTTACGAACTCTGAGAAATTCATCGCTTTGTTTTCATTGACCACTTGCGAGAGGATTCTGGGTGAGGTGTCCAATGATTGGGCCACTTCACTTAAGGTCAATTTTGGATTCAGGTATATTTCCGAGTTTTCAAAAAGACTTGTGACTGACTTCATCAGACTTTTTGATGATGTATTATCAATGGAAGAGCCTTGGTACTTTTCTAATGAAAATGTTTGATTGTGTAAAAAGAAATACGAGAGCATATACACCAAAACAGTAAAAAAAAGTGCACCACCAATATAAAATGGTATTAATCCCGCAACATTTCCAACATAAAAAATCCAAATTAAACCAATACAGAAAATCAAGTTACGGTACCATTGGAAAATTTTTTGTTGTGTGCCTTGCTTGTTCTTAATCAGCACAAAAATTGATAGAACGAAATAGACTAAAAGATGGCCAAAAACAGCACAATAAACTAAAAGTGATAGCGTATCCCCTTGATTTGGAATGTAACCGCTGAAAATGACAAACAAGAGGTAAGGTAAAAAATGTAGATAGAGCGAAAAAGGGAGTTTTTTTAGTTTATAAAATAATAGTTTGCCATAAAGCCATATGCTTGGACCAACAATTAGAATCCCGGCTATGCCAAGATTTCTCTGCCAGGAATCTAAGTTCAAATAAACATTTAAAATGGATTTTCCGATGCGGATTGTCAAACCTAATATCACTAACACCAAGAATCGGTGTGCAAGACGGTTGCCCTTTTTCAATGTGATTAAATACACACACAAAAAGAGGCCTTGGGCAATTCCCAAACTACAAAGCACAAGTAATAAAACATCATTTTTCACATTATAAAGATAAAAAGTTGATGACATTACGTTACTTTCGATGTTTTAAAATATTAATGTACAAATCAATGAAGAACCTTATATTTCTTCTGTTAGTTGCCATATTCTTTATGGCTTGTTCGGATGATTCCCAAAAAATGAAGACGCACACCGTATTTATAGGAACCTACACCCAAGGAGACAGCGAAGGCATCTACTCGCTTCAATTTAATGCTGAAACTGGAGAGTTGGACTCCTTAAAGTTGGAAGCAAAAATTCCCAACCCTTCCTTTTTGACCATTTCCAAGGATAAACAGCACCTGTACGCAGTACAGGAAACGGCAGATTTTGATAGTCTGGGAGGAGGTGTTTTCGCTTTTAAAATCAATAAGGAAGGGTTGGAACTACAAAACAGCATGGGCACTGGAGGCCCAGGCCCTTGTCATGTTGCACTTTCAGGAGATGGCCGCTTGGCCGTATCCAACTATTCAGGAGGCAGTGTTGCACTATATCGGTTGAATGAAGATGGGTCTTTTGGGAGTGCCCCCCAAATAATTGATCATAAAGTTTTGGATACCACCAAAACACCCCATGCCCACATGGCACAATTTACCAAAGAAGGTCTTTTTGTGGCTGATTTAGGTCTCGATGCCATAAAACGCTACCAGCTAACGGATGGCATGTTTGTGCCAGGAGAACAAGAGACGCTGTCATTTGTTGATGGAGCTGGACCACGACATTTTACATTTGGCCAGGATGGGAAGCTACTCTATGTCATCAATGAATTGAATGCTACCATATCCGTGTTCGAGAAAAATACTGATGGAACCTATCAAGAAATTCAAGTAGTGGAAACCTTGGCCCGAGATTTTAAAGGAAGAAATGCCTGTGCCGATATTCATTTATCAGCCGATGGAAAGTTTTTGTACGGTTCCAATAGAGGGGAAAACACCATTGTCATTTTTGCCGTGGATGCTACCTCCGGGAAATTGAGTTTGGTGGGAAGGCAATCCGTTCACGGAGATTGGCCACGTAATTTTTCGTTGGACCCTTCTGAAAACTTTTTATTGGTGGCCAACAAAAGTAGCAGCAACATTGTGGTGTTCAAAAGAGATGTGGAAGCTGGTACACTGACTTACCTGAGCGAGGTTGAAGTGCCCAATCCCATTTGCCTTGAGTTTTTGGACTAATTCCAAAATCATTCGCAGCGAAACGTCTTTCCGTTGACTTCAAAAGAGGAAGTTTCATTAGGTCTGAGCGAACCGTGCCACGAGTCCTTGTACCATTTTTCGGGTTCATCATCATTGCGATAATCGGCAGTAAAAAAGGAAAAATCTGGGTTAAAGGTGATGATAATGTCCCCTTTTCCGTCAGCATCGTGCCAGCGGCCAGTCATTACGTGGTCTTTCAATCGACCCCAAACTCCACCGAGTGCCTTTTTGTGAATCAAATAATAGGCGCCAGCCACTTCATCGTTATCGATAAGGAGATCAAAGCGACCAATTTCAGTACAATAGTTTTTGGACATGATAGTGTTTTGGTCTTCATTCTGGGCATAAAATAATAGGCACATCAAACCAAAAAAAATGAAGCAAAAGGAAGTTTTATGAATCATAACAGATGCTTTATAAAGGAATTTTTAAGCGAGTTAATCGATAATTCTCCAATTGGTCTGGGTGGATAATGGTATTGTTTTCCTGATTAAAATTATTCAACTGCGAATCTGCTACAAAGTACATATGGCCGTCATAAATGGCGAAGGTCGTTGGGATGTCTGAAGCGTGTTCAAATACTGTTATTTTGGTATCAGAGATAATTTCTGAGCTATTTTCATTCAACCCAAATTGAAAGACTCCATTAAGTGTTAGGTCTCTTCTTCCATTGACAATGGCAAAAAGGTTGTTCCCGTGATATATCATGCCATCAATGCCCTTGAATGTATTGGGTTGGTTGATGAGTTTTTTACGGGTAATATCCAAAATTCGGATACCGCTGGTGTACGAAGCCAAGTACAGGTATTTGCCGTCATCCGAAATGGAAATACCGTTGGAGTGTTTCACCTCATAATGGGAAAAAAAGACCTCCAATTGACCTGTTGCGGGGTTAATGGTATAAATGTCACCGCTTTCAGAATCCGTGATGTAAACAGCCCCCTTCGAGTTTACTGCAATGTCATTCAAGAACACAAAACTTCCATTGTTAAGCGTGTAAGACTTGATGAGTTCTCCCGAGGTGATATCCAGCAAGAGTAAGATGGAGCTGTTATTTTCCTTGGACAACCCATTTCCCAGTGCATATAGGGTATCTCCTTTTATGGTCATGCCAAAACCGGAAAGATACCCGAATTCATGACTCGAAAGAAACTCCTCCGCACGGTTCCCATCCAAATTGCAACGGACAATCTTAGCACTTTTTAAACTGTTCAGGTACACCTTTTTTGAAACGGGGTCAATGGCAATTCCCTCGGGAATTAAATCTTTCTCGAAATGAAGTTCAATGGATTTTTCAGGATTAGCACATGAAATAAATAGGGCCAACAAAAAGACTATCCGCATGATTGATGATTGAATGCGAAAAATACTAAATATTGCCAAATTTTAGTTTTTAGGATTTCATTCCACCTGTTTTATTCCCGAAACATGCGAAGCAATGGCCTTCCATTGTCCATTTCGTTTAACCACAACATTGCTGGATTGATAAATGGTTTTGGTGGAATCTTTAAAAATATGTCCCGTACCGCAGATCATTGCGGTTCCATTGGGCAATAGGTCCAAACGTTTTATTTCAAAGAAAAAGGAATCGTGGGAGCTACCGTGTTCCTTTATCCATGCCAATTCTTGTGCTTTATTGGACCAGTTGCCATCCGCATCGATCATTTGAAAGTCATCCCCCAAAATGGAATCGAGCAACACCGTGTCCTGTTCTCTGTATGCTTTGGGCCAATCCACTTCCTTTAGCTGTCGCAGTAAAACTTGGTCTTGTTCTGAAATAACTGCGGTGGAATCTGGGGCCTGTGTCTCTGTTTTACAGGAAAGCAAAGTGAAAATGGCAATGATGATGAAATAACGATTCATGGTTTTTTATTTTGTTATTTCAAAAATAATGGCCGAGCGCAGTTGGCAATAATGAAGCTATGCGAGTTGCGGAAAATTAGTCGTGAGTCGCGGAATCAGAACCTATAAAATCTTTAAAATAAGTTCGACTGAATTTTAGCTTCGCTCCATTTTTCAAGTAAAGGGTACCATCCCCATTCTTATTTTTTTGGAAAGAATCAATACAGTTGGAATTTACCAAATAGGACCGGTGAACGCGCCCAAAATTGTTGGAACTTACTTGTTTTTGAAAAGCGAGTAGACTTTGGTATTTCACAAACTTCCCTTTTTCGGTGTGTAAAACAATGCAATTATTATTCGTTTCCACATATAGAATTTCCTTGGGGTGAAGGATAAACTGCCTTCCGTTTTTGGAAACCTTTATCTGTTCGGGTTTTTCTGATGTGCTTGTTGTTGAGTTTGATTCGTTTCCCACAAAATGAAACAAAAGGAAAAAATAACAAAGTAAGTTGACTGCAATGTTGTTGGTAAGTCCGGCATTCAATAAATTGAAACTGGGCGAAGTGCACTGGAATACAGTGGTCATTAAAAAAACGACCAATAGCTGTCCCATAATAATATTCAATGCCGAGGCCGATAATCCCAGCCCTCCTTGAATCAACAGAGATTTGGAATGGGGGTTAAACGACCATTTTTGACTCCAAACCTTGATTTGCTTGGCAGAAGCCGTCCAAAAGACAAAGCTGGTAATAGCCAAAATACTCAACTCAGAAAAGCACGGAATTCCCAAGCTCTCTTGAAACATGCGACCAATGCCCATGTTGAGCAAAACAAACACTGATATTAAAGAAATCGGTTTGGGCATGGTTAAAGATACAGATTGTAAACAGCTATTAACCTATTATTTAGCAAAATAAACAAAGATTCCAATAGCAATCAATCCCAATAGCACGGCAAAGAAAATCTTCCAAAAACTATAGGGCCTTGTTCCCGAAATCTGCCCATTTTCACCATTGATGAAGAAATTGTACTCCTTACCTTGGTACCGATAGGCGCTCACATAAACCGGCAACAAAATATGCTTAAAAGTCTCTTCGGAGAGTTGCATATCCATGCTTGTCACTCGTTGGGTGTCTCCGCCAATGTCTTGCCTACACCAGCGTTCTGCAATATCCCGCGCCACTTCTTTGGAATGAAGGTGTCCCTCTTGCAAGGGGATGGTATATTTTTCAGTAACAAAACCAGAAAGAAAACTGCTATCAAAAGGCTGCAATAGCTTTAAGTTCCACTGGGCAATTTTTTGTGGAATCCGTCCTGCTTTTTGCTGTGAAGCCTTAATCAAGGTGTCGTCCACAAACCCGGAAACTTTTCCAGAAGCAGGATACCATCGGGTTTTCCGAACCCGTTGCGTGACCATTTTCCCATTCGCATCCCGAACCCTTTTGGTTTCATAGTAATACTCCCCGCGCTGGCCGGTATAGGAAGCGGTAAGTTGCGCATCAAAAGTCCAATACGGTAAATAAAGTCCTTTGGTAAATTGGGGATCCAGTGCAGCTTTTTTGAGTTTGTTCGGAGCAAACCACAACCCATTTACCCATTTCTTAAAAATGGCAAATGAGGCTTTCTTATCAATTTGAAAGGGAAGTACCGCACCGGGCAAAATCCAATCTTCTTTGTAGGCATCCTCTAGGATTAAGGGCATTCCACAATAGACACAGTGGAGTGATTTATAATTTTCCTCCACATGCTGATTGGCACCACAATTTTTGCAGTGAAGCATTGAAATTTCCTCACTGTGCCGTTGAGCGCCCATCTCTTGGAGATAGGGGTATAGTTCTAACTCCTCAAACCCCTTTTCACCCAATTTTATGGTTTCCTCATGCCCGCAATATTCGCAACTGATGTTAGTGGTGCCTGGCTTGTATTTAAGTTCGGCACCACAGTTGACACAGGCTTTCTTGAGTTCGGTCTTTTGGATTTCTTGTTCTTCCAAGGGCTTTTGTCATTCTGAGTGAAACGACGAATCCCACTCATTTTCTTGAATCAATTGTCATTTCGAAATAAGTTGCGAAGCAACGATTGAGAAATCTCAACTTTCCGATTTAGATTTCTCATTCGCAAGCTCCTTCGAAATGATATCAAATGTATTATTCTGTTGGCAATGGCGGAGGGGTATTGCCACCCAAGAACGATTTCAATTCATCCACTTCCTTCAAGGGGGTCCAAGCCGCCATACCTTGTTTCCAGACCAAACTATCCCGGTTGACGGTTCTGCCCGCAAACAAAGCTTGTAGTTGTTCAAACGATACGGGACCGTGTTGCGTGCCGTTCACCGCATAAAAATACTGGGTGGGTGCGGGCATAGGTGGAGGCGTTTGCGCTGCTGCGGGTTGTCCTTGCGCGGTTTCACCTCCCGATTGCGGATTCATCATTCCGCCCATTTGCTGGGCCAACACAAACCCCATTCCCATTCCCATTCCAGCGCCAGCAGTTCCACCTTCATTTTGGGCGGCAGCTTCAATGGCTTTGGCGGTCTTGAATTTGGTGAGTTTGTCCAAATCCAATTTATCGATACGGCTGTACTCGAAGATTTCCTTTTTAAGGTCTTCGGGCATAGAGACATTTTCAATGTAGAATTTTTCCAAGGAAATCCCCACGCTCTGAAATTCAGGAGCCATCACTTCACGACAGGTATCTGAAAGTTCGGTGGTGTTGGCCGCATAGAGTTCAATGGGCAGATTGGCTTGGCCAACTGTATTGGTGAATCGCGTAGCGATCAAGCTTTTTAAGTGCTCGTTGATTTCAAAATTGGTAAAGTTGCTATCGGTTCCCACAATATCGATGATGAACTTCCCTGCATCTGAAATTTTAAACGCATAGGTGCCAAAGGCTCGTATTTCTACCAAACCGAAACGGTCATCACTTAGCGTAATGGGACTCTTTGTACCCCATTTTTCATCGGTGAACAAATGGGTATTCACAAAATAGACCTCTGCTTTAAACGGCGAGTTAAACCCATATTTCCATCCTTTTAAGGTGGCTAAAATGGGTAGGTTTTGTGTGGTTAGGTCGTAAGTGCCCGGCTTAAAAACATCGGCTAGTTGCCCCTCGTTGATGAACACAGCGGTCTGTCCTTCTCGGACAATCAACTTTGCCCCGTTCTTGATTTCATTTTGGTAGCGTTCAAATCGATGCGCAATGGTGTCATCCGTATAGTCTAGCCACTCAACAATGTCAATAAACTCATTGCTGAGTTTTTCTTTTATTTTTCCAAATAGGTCCATGGTACAGTGTTTTTACTAAATCCACTTAAAACTAAAAAAAATGTGCTTAGTAAACTTTGGAGGACCTTAAAAAAGGTTGAATTAATTTGGATTTACCCGATAGGTGATCTTTCTATTGGTAATCACTTTTGCCCCAATGGTAAGAAAAACGTCTGCTTCATCACATAGTCTGCTATTATCCACAAAACCCATGCTACAGAGCGAGGGCCTAGTAGAACCACTACCATCCATGAACCTCCCAAGAAGAATATCTGTTGCATTGGCCGTATTAAGTGGAGAGTTAGGCGGAGCCAATGCTATCACAGAAGTGGTTCCGTTCGCGGTATAGGTAATGTTTCCTGTGACTTCATCATAAGAAATTGAATAAGGGACGTTTCCAGCAATAAAACTTCCCAATGTTGTGGTATAGCTTGTGGGTGAACCCGTAACACCATCAATCACATCGACCCGTATGCCCAATTCATTACCTGTTATGTGGTAGACTCTAAAATTACCTGCTGTTACAATATCTGCAGTTCCTTCTTGGTCTTCATATTCAAAGAAAACCCTAAAACTGGTAAAATTAAAAATACCGCCTGTGTTGGGTACGTTAATATCGAAACCGGTACTACCACCAGCACCAGTGGGAAAATAGATTCCACACCCCAATTGTGCCGCTAGTGGGTTGACCGATGTAGCATCTGGACCTATGGTGGCAATGGTAAGGTCTGGATTGTCAAAATCAAAAAGTGAAACCGTGTTATTCGGGGTGCCGTCGTCGCAAACGCGATACCTAAAGGTATCGTTTCCAATATAACCGGAATCAGGTGTATACGTAAAGCTTCCATCGGCATTAATGCTAACAGATCCATTGGCAGGGTCAATTACTGGACTGGTCTGTACGGACATTGTTGCATTTCCATTGGCATCAGAGTCGTTGGCCAAAAGTCCGTTGCTCGCATTTTTTTGTAGTGTAAAGTCGATACCGAGCTCATAGGAGTCATCAACAGCCACTGGGGCTGATTTTTGGGCATGCACCATACCCATATTCCCTATGACAAACGCCATAAACGTAACTACAAGTACAGATTTATGTGGGTTTAGCAAGATCATATTGTGTCAAAACTAACCCTTCTGGACTCTATTTGGCGCAAAAATGTTGTAAGTGTCTGCTATTCTGATGTGTGGAGGCGGTTTTGTAGGGAGGACACCGCATAAGGGTATACGAAGGTTTACTTTACCTCACAAGAAGTGTCCGCAATGATTTTCCATTCCCCATCAATCCGCTTTAGGACTAGCATAAAAATACCGTGCATGTTTCCTACGGTACGCGTGAGGTTGTATTCTCCCATAACCATATAGGCATCCTCATACACCTTGGAAATCTCATTTGATGTCAATTTAAGATGGCCAAAATGATCTTGGGACGGATAACTCTTTTTGTATCGATCCTTGGTACTTTGCCAACCCTTTACCACCCCAGCACTACCATAAAAAGTAAGCTCCTCCGATTTCCAATAGGTTTCCATAAAAGTGTCAATGTCGTAATCGTTCCAAGCATTTTGCTGAACAGAGAGCACCTTTAAGATATCAGCTTTGTCTTTGTCTTCAGTTGGGGTTTGCGAAAAGCAACTTAGGGAAAACAAGAAAATCAAATAGTATGCATTTTTCATAGTAGCTGCGGTTTGGTGCTTTAAATCTATAAAAAACGAACTTATCCAGTAGTGTATTGGGACAAAATGGATGGGTTTTGCTACTTTGGACTACTTGAATTGGATAAAAACAGATTATTTAATGAGATTTCAATCACGTATTTTTTTGGCAGCATCTGTGCTTTTCCTCACTTCGTGTGGAGAAGGGAACAAAAAATCAAAACCAACCGAACAAGTAGTAGAGAAACAACCGACCAGTTCTGAAAAAATCACCCTTACCTTGGAACAGGCCAATAGCTTGGCCACCCTTCCGTTGGAATGTGTGCAAAAGGAGTATCCCAATAAATTGGGCCACACTTTGGGAAGCAAGGATGATTTAGGGGAACCCCAATCCCTTCACCCTGCTTTTTATGGTTGTTTTGATTGGCATTCCTCTGTGCATGGCAATTGGTCCATGGTGCGATTGCTGAAGGAGTTTCCAAATGTGGAAGAAGCGCAACGGATGCGAAGGATACTTTCAGAAAACATCACACCAGGGAGCATAGCCGGAGAGGTTAATTATTTTGAAGGAGAGCACAATAAAAATTACGAGCGAACCTACGGTTGGGGTTGGTTGTTGAAATTGGCCGAGGAGCTCCATACTTGGGAAGACCCGCTCGCCCGAGAATTGGAAAGCAACTTGAAACCTTTAACGGAGTTGATTGCCCAAAAATTCATTGACTATCTGCCCAAATTGCAATATCCGGTTCGGGTGGGGACACATACCAACACCGCTTTTGCATTGGCCTTTGCTTGGGATTATGCCCAAACCCTGAACAATACTGCTTTGCAGGAAGCGATTAAGCAACGTGCGCTGGATTTTTATCAAAATGATGCGGATTGTCCGCTGACTTGGGAGCCCAGTGGCGCGGATTTTCTGTCCCCATGTTTTGAGGAGGTGGATTTAATGCGACGTATTTTGGGGAAGGAAGAATTTTTAAAGTGGATGAATCAGTTCCTGCCCAGTTTGCAACAACCTGACTTTGATGTGGCCGTGGCCTTGGTTGGCGATCGTGAAGATGGGCAGTTGGTCCACTTGGATGGCTTGAATTTTAGCCGGGCTTGGGTACTGTTTGGCTTGGCGAATCAATATCCGGAGGAATATGGACATTTAGAGTCCTTGGCTCATGAACATTTGGCCTATTCTTTTCCAAACTTGATTGGGGACAATTATGAGGGCGGCCACTGGTTGGGCACTTTTGCGATTTATGCGTTAGGGGAGCAGTAGAATTATTTTTTGATTTTCCCAGCCTCCTTCAACATCTTAAGAACTTTTTCTTTGGGGAGGGCGTCAATGGTATGTCCATCCCTTCCAGTAGTGGTTTTAGCCGCAAAAAGGGAGTTGAGTATGGCTTCTTCGGTAGCTTCAATAGTGGCCAAAAAGAGCGGAGTCATAGCTTCATTACGTAAAGTGGGTACAGTTTGAATGGGATTTTCACTTTCGTAGGGAATTCGACAGTCTTCTGCGGTGGAAACCGCAATCACATAATCGCCACTGCCATTACTGGCTATGCCTCCTGTTCTGGAGAGGCCAAGCATGGCCCGTTTGGCCAGTCGCTCCAAATTTCTTGAATCCAAGGGAGCGTCGGTAAGCACCACCATCATACAGGAACCATCGGGAGAATATTTAAAACTATCGGAATAGTGTCCAAGCTGTTTGCCCACATCCACACCGGCCACTTGTAGTACTCCCCCAAAATTGGTCTGCACCAATACACCTACGGTGTAAGCACCAGATTTTTCCGGGAGTACTCTAGATGAAGTTCCAATGCCACCTTTAAAACCAAAACAGATGGTACCCGTGCCTGCGCCTACATTACCTTCGGGAACGGTCCCAGAAGTTGCTGAAGAAATAGCTTGGAGTACATCAGCTTCGGTAACATGACGCCCCCGAATATCGTTGAGGTAGCCATCATTGGTCTCGCCCACTACGGCATTAACGGAACGAACATTTCCGTTGCCTGTTTGGTCCAATGTATAGCTGATGACCGCATTTACCGCGGTGGGAACACTCAACGTATTGGTCAAAACAATGGGCGTCTCCAAATTGCCCAACTCCTTAACTTGGGTGTAGCCAGCCAATTTTCCAAAACCGTTGCCCACATAGATGGCAGCAGGCACTTTTTCCTGAAAAATATTTCCCGAATGTGGTAAAATAGCCGTAACCCCAGTTCTACTGGCATCACCTTTTTGTAGAGTGGTGTGCCCCACTTGAACTCCGGGAACGTCGGTAATGGCGTTGAATGTTCCAGGTTGGAGCACGCCTATTTCCACACCGTGATCTCGAAGTCGGTTTTGTGACATTGTATGCATCGATAGCAACAGTATAAAAAGGGAAACAAGCTGTGCTTTCATGGCGACAACCTTAAAAATCCCTGTAATCGCCAGACAAGTATTGATTCGCTTTCTCTTCTTTGAATCTTGCTGATTCTGCATCCCAATGCAAGGTTTCACCTGGAAAACGACCCGCGATGGTTCCTAAAAGAATGGTCTCCGTCAATCGCGCGGCATAATCAAATGGGGCTGTGGTTTCTCCCTTGCCCAAACAGGCGTCCACAAATTGATGATAGTGTTTGGGGCCTTCGGACTGGTAGTTGCGAATAGGCTCACCCAAGTTGTGTTCTTCGGATACCTTGGCGATTTCTTTGGAGATGTCCACATATTTCCCTTTTCTGATTTTCTTGGGCAATTGCATAAAGTGGGGCAACAATAAACGTCCTTTTTCACCCACAAACATGGCACCCTGTTCCGGCAATTCGTTTTCGGCGGCAACTCCGGCATCCAATGATATTTTGTCTTTTACACTTTTATCACCGGATGTAGCAGTTTTTTTCATTTCCATACCCGGCAACATAAGGTCTTCGCTCAGGGTTGGAGCACCTGGGCCATCATACCAGACCCATTTTAAAGTCTTGGTAGTATATGGGGTTTGCGGAAACTCATAGGTAACGGTATTGTTTTCAGGATAACCGAAACCGTTGGAAGGTCGACATTCAGTTCTAATGGTGCGAGGCACATCGAGGGCGAGGGCATTGTAGGGCGTATCAAAAATATGGACACCCATATCACCGAGGGTACCACAGCCGTAATCCATCAGCTTTCTCCAATTACCAGGATGGTACATGCCCTCTTTGTAAGGTCTTTCTGCGGAGGTTCCTAACCAAAGGTTCCAATCCAGTTGGGCAGGAACAGGGTCTTCTCCCTGAGGAAGGGGCCCATCATACCCCCAATTCTTGGGAGACCAGGCATGAACTGTATGTACTTTGCCAATGATACCGGATTGAATCAAAAGTGTGGCCAATTTATAGTCATAAAAGGAATGCACCTGTATCCCCATTTGGGTCACCAACCCTTTTTCGGCGGCCAATTTTTTCATTTCCCTTGATTCCGATACATAATGGGTCAATGGTTTTTGACAATAAACGGGCTTGTCCATCTCCATGGCCATTAAGGAAGCAGGCGCATGGGTATGATCCGGTGTCGATACAATAACGGCATCAATTTCATCACCAATTTCTTGGAGCATGGCTCTGTAATCAAAAAAGACACGTGCACCGGGATGCAGTTTGTGGGCAGCAGCCAAATTAACCGCATCCACATCGCAAAGGGCCACCACATCCACTTGCGGATGGGATGAAATATCACGTAAGTCTTCAAAACCCATATTGCCCACACCTATATGGGCTGTTCGCAGCCTTTGTTGTGGATTTAAATTGTTCAATAGCGATGGGGCCAGTGCAAGACCTAAAACGCCTACGCTGCTTTTTTTGATAAATTCTCGTTTGTTCATGCGATGGTATGGTATAGTCAGTTAAAGTTTTTTGATTTTGATATTGCGGAACCAGATGGGACTGGAGTGGTCCTGAAGGGCAATATACCCTTTTTTAAATTTGCCATAATCCGGGGCATTGTCCCATTTTCCGGAGTTCTTCTTGGCCTTCCATTCTTCGGACCACGGCACAAATTCCAATAGTTTTTTGCCATTGAGCCAGTGTTCGGCCTTTTCGGGGGTAAATACAATTTTGGAGGAGTTCCATTCACCGACCGGGTTCAACTGTTTTTGGGATTCATCCGCTACATGCATAGCATAATCGGCCCCTGTTTTCTGCCAATCTTGGAGTTTTTCTGGGTGCTCAGCACCAAACTGGGAATTGTATCCAGTGAGGTCGTGGATGTTGGCATAGTTTTCATCATCAATAATCTGATATTCCGGGGCCACTACGGGTGGGCCGTCATAGCCTTCTTTCACATGATAAAAAATTCCGCTGTTGGCCCCTTCGGGAATTTTCCACTCCAAATACAGTTCAAAATTGTCGAACTCCTCGGCACCATATATAATGTCTTTCCCTCCTTTATAGTCCTGTTCAAGGCCCAATTCGGTATCAAAGGTTAATATGCTGTCCTTTATGGTCCATCCGGGCGGAAGGGAATCCATGTTGTACCCGCGCCAACCTTCCAAACTGGTTCCATCAAAAAGATAGATCCATTCGGAGGCAACTTTTTCAGGAGTCTCCGCAGTTTGATGGACATCTTCATTTTTTGGTTTGTTTTTGCAGGAAGTGGCAAGGGCAATAAAAAGAATTAGGAGTTTAAAGTAATGTTGCATTGTATGGTAAAATATTTTTTATGGGTGGTTAAAGTACAAAATATTGATAACCTTTTTGTCCCATTTTCATTACATTTAAAGCCGACTAATTCAACACTTTTAAAATGAAGACTAGCTTTCTCAACATCGGTATGCTTTTGCTTACCGCAACACTGTGCATTGCTCCAGTTCAATCCCAACGAAAAAAGAATACCCAATCCGCACCCGAATATCCAAGCGAGCTCTATTCCAGTCTGGAATATCGATTGATAGGTCCATTCCGTGGAGGCCGTTCCGCAGCGGTGACCGGAGTACCTGGCGAACCCAACCTGTTTTATTTTGGAGCAACAGGCGGAGGTGTTTGGAAAACCACAAACGGGGGCCGTACCTGGAGCAATATTTCGGATGGTTTTTTTGGCGGAAGTATTGGTGCTGTTGAGGTAGCTAAAAGTGACCCCAATGTTATTTATGTGGGCGGAGGAGAGAAGACCGTTCGCGGTAATGTCTCATCAGGATATGGGGTATGGAAAACAGAGGATGCCGGTAAAACATGGAAATCCATGGGACTGGAAAAAACAAGGCATATTCCAAGGTTGAAGGTGCACCCAACCGACCATAATATTGTGTACGCCGCCGTCATGGGTAATATTTACAAGCCCACCAAGGAACGTGGTATTTACAAAACAACGGATGGTGGAAAAACATGGAAACAAGTTCTCTTTGTAAACGACCATGCTGGGGCCGTTGACCTAACGTTTGACCCCAACAATCCCAGAATACTGTATGCATCTACTTGGAGGGTACAGCGTACCCCATACAGCTTAAGCAGTGGAGGTGATGGTTCCGCGCTTTGGAAAAGTACCGATAGCGGCGAAACTTGGACCGAAATTTCAAAGAATGAAGGTTTTCCAAAGGACACCTTGGGGATTATCGGAGTGACCGTATCGCCAAAAAACAGTAATCGCGTTTGGGCCATTGTAGAAAATAAGGAAAAAGGCGGATTGTATCGCTCCGAGGATGGCGGAAAAAAATGGACTTTAATTAATGAGGAACGTAAAATTCGTCAACGTGCTTGGTACTATACCCGTGTATATGCAGATACTGAAGATGAAGATGTGGTTTACGTCCTTAATGTGTCGTATCACAAAAGTACCGATGGTGGAAAAACATTTAACACCTTCAATGCGCCCCATGGAGACCACCATGATCTTTGGATAGCCCCAGAGAATTCGCAGCGTATGATTATTGGTGATGATGGTGGCGCCCAGATCAGTTATGATGGTGGCGAAACGTGGAGCACCTATTACAATCAGCCCACGGCTCAATTTTATCGTGTAACTACGGATAATGCTTTTCCCTACCGTATTTATGTAGCCCAGCAAGACAATTCAACCTTACGTATCAATCATAGAAGCGATGATGGTTCCATCGGTGAAGATGATTGGGAAGAAACTGCCGGGGGTGAATCGGCTCATATTGCTGTTGACCCAGCGAACAACGATATTGTCTATGGTGGCAGTTATGGGGGATTTTTAACGCGTGTAAACCACGAGAAGAATACGGTAAGAGGTATCAATGTTTGGCCCGATAATCCTATGGGCTATGGTGCCGAAGGGATGAAATACCGTTTTCAATGGAATTTCCCCATCATATTCAGCAAGCACGACCCCAAAAAACTGTATACTTTCTCCAATCATGTGCATATGAGCACCAATGAAGGGCAGAGTTGGGAATTGCTGAGTGATGACCTTACAAGAAACGACCCTACAAAATTGGTCTCCAGTGGTGGGCCCATTACGCAAGACAACACCGGGGTGGAGTATTACTGCACCCTCTTTGCGGCGAATGAAAGTCCTTTAAAAGAAGGCTTACTTTGGGTGGGCAGTGATGATGGCTTGATTCATGTCACCAAAGACGGCGGAGAAACTTGGGAAAATGTAACCCCGTCCAATATGCCCGAATGGAGCATGGTCAATAGTGTTGAACCTTCTGCTTTTGATGAAGGCACCTGTTATGTAGCCGCAACCCGATACAAATTGGGTGATTTTGCTCCGTATCTGTATAAAACCACGGATTACGGAAAAACTTGGACCAAAATCACAAATGATATAGACGGAGAGCATTTTACCCGTGTGGTTCGTGAGGATCCAAAAAGAAAAGGGTTGCTTTATGCTGGAACGGAAACCGGTATGTACATTTCTTTCAACGATGGACAGAACTGGGAAAAATTCCAGATGAATTTACCCATAGTTCCCATTACGGATTTAACCATTACGGATAACAATTTAATCGTGGCCACTCAAGGTAGAAGCCTATGGATTATAGATGACCTTACCGTTTTGCACCAGTTGGATGATTCAAAAAAATCCTTGGATGCGGTTTTGTACCAACCCAAGGATAGCTATCGTACCAAAGGGTCGGCAGCTCAAACACCTTCACTCACTGAAGGTCAAAACCACCCCAACGGAGTGGTCACCCATTTTTATCTGAAGGATATTGCTGAAAAGGACAGCATTGTGCTCACCTATACATCCATGTCTGGCGATACCCTGGCTTGGTACAGTAATAAAGCAGAGGACAAGGACAAAAGACTAATGGTGAAAAAAGGAGGCAATACCCACGTTTGGGATACGCGGGGAAAAGGAGCTGAAAAACTGGAAGGAATGATTCTTTGGTGGGCCAATCTGGACGGTGCCAAAGCCGTTCCCGGTTCGTATAAAGTGCATTTGAATGTGAATGGAAACAATCAATCGCAAAATTTTACGATTCTTCCCGATCCAAGAGCTGAGGTTTCTGTAGCCGATATGCAAAAACAGTATGATTTCATTTCGGACATCAATGAAACGGTGGACAAGGCACATCAATCCATCAAAAAAATTCGAAAAATCAATGAAAAACTGTCCGCTTTTGTGAAACAGTACAAAGATGTTGAAGCCACCAAAGCACTTGTGGAAAAGGCGGAGAAGATGAAGGAAGGGTTCAGCGAGATTGAAAAGGCCCTTTACCAAACCCAAAACCGAAGTAATCAAGACCCCTTGAACTTCCCAATCCGGTTGACCAACAAATTGGCACACTTGAACAGCCTGGTGTCCATTGATGATTTTCCACCAACAGAACAGGACATAGCTGTTAAGAATGAACTTTCGGGCAAAATCAAAACCCAGTTGACCGCTTTTGATGCCTTAGTGGATGAAGAAATCCAAGCGTTCAACAACGAGTTCAACAGTTTAGGATTGGAGTATTTGAGTGTAGAAGACTAAAATGGCAGCCATGAAAAAAATATTTTTTCTTTTATGTGCGTTTTGCGGAACCTTGGCCCTTGCCCAGACCGCGAACGAGTATTTTAAGCCCATGAAGTTTAGGAACATTGGTCCGTTTCGGGGAGGGCGTTCGGTAACTGCAAGTGGTGTTGTTGGCGACCCATTGACCTATTATATGGGCACTACCGGAGGTGGACTTTGGAAGACCACCAATGCTGGGGGCCACTGGGACAATATTTCCGATGGCTTTTTTGAAATGGGCTCCGTAGGAGCGGTAGCTGTTTCAGCATCAAACCCAAATATTGTCTATTGCGGTATGGGAGAGCATGCTCCCAGAGGTGTGATGACTTCGTATGGAGATGGAATGTATAAATCCAACGATGCGGGTAAGACCTGGATTAAACTCGGACTGGAAAAAACACAGCATATTTCCCGGATCATTATTCATCCTACCAATCCTAATGTGGTATATGTAGCTGCTCAAGGAGCATTGTATGGGCCCAATAAAGAGCGTGGAGTGTATCGCTCGCTTGATGGAGGAAAAACATGGAAGAATATCCTTTTTGTGGATGAAGGTACGGGAGCTGTTGAACTGTCCATGGACGCCCAAAATCCATTGGTATTATATGCTGCCATGTGGGAGCATCAACGTAAACCCAATATCGTGATCAGTGGTGGCGAGGGAAGCGGATTGTACAAAAGTACCGATGGTGGGGACACTTGGGAAGAACTCACCAACGGATTGCCCGAAGAAAAAGGAAAAATGGCCATTGCCGTAAGCTCCGCCAATTCCAATAAAGTGTACGCCCTAATTGAAAGCGATTCCAATGCGGACAAAGGTGGGCTTTTTGTGTCCAATGACGCAGGCAAAAGCTGGAGCATGGTCAGTGGTGATAATCGTTTGGTGCAACGGGCTTGGTATTATATTGAAGTGTTTGCCGACCCCAATGATGAGGATACGGTTTATGTGTTGAGTGCCGCAATGTTCCGTTCTGAAGATGGCGGAAAAACCTGGGAGACCATCGACGTGCCCCACGGGGATACCCACGATCTTTGGATCAACCCTGATAATTCCAAAAACATGGTCATGGCCGATGATGGCGGTGCAACCATTACGTTCAACTATGGAGAGAATTGGACCCTACAGGAAAATATGCCCACGGCTCAGTTTTATCGCATCAGTACAGACAACCT
This sequence comes from Allomuricauda sp. ANG21, assembly GCF_040705235.1. Lineage (NCBI taxonomy): Bacteria > Pseudomonadati > Bacteroidota > Flavobacteriia > Flavobacteriales > Flavobacteriaceae > Allomuricauda > Allomuricauda sp. ANG21. The sequence goes on from NZ_JBFCVT010000002.1 coordinate 578,373, forward strand.
TTTCCCTTATAACATTTATGGTGGACAGCAGGACAACACATCAGTTAAAATAGCTAGCCTTTCCGTGGGTCGATGGAGCATCACCTTGGAAGATTGGCATTACTCCGCTGGTGGGGAAAGTGCCTTTTTGGGCTTTGATCCGGATAACCCAAGATATGTTATGGGGGGCAGTTATTTGGGAACCATCGAGCTATTGGATATGGAATCAAAAATGTCTACCAACGTTATGGCTGTACCCATCCAGTATTTGGGTCGTGATGCGCGGGACATGAAATACCTCTACAACTGGAATGCACCCATAATCTGGTCGCAACACGAACCCGGAACGTTTTATCACGGTGCTCAGTTGGTACTTCGTACCAGAGACAATGGCATTACTTGGGAAGAAATTTCACCGGACCTGACCCGTGATCAAGATGAACTACAAGGAAAAGGTGGCGGACCGTATACCAATGAAGCCGTGGGAGCTGAAAATTACGGAACGTTGGCCTACATCATTGAGTCGCCTCATGAGAAAGGCATTTTGTACACAGGAAGTGACGATGGTTTGGTCCATGTGACCAAAAATGGTGGGGAAACTTGGGAAAATATCACCCCAAAAGGATTACAGGAGTGTTTGATCAATGCCATTGAGGTATCGCCGCATGACCCAGCCACTATCTATATCGCAACAACTCGCTATAAGTTCAATGACTATACCCCAGCTTTGTACAAGAGTACCGATTATGGAAAAACGTGGACGAACATCAGTGCAGGGATTCCGTATGGTTCGTTTACGCGAGTGGTTCGAGAAGATCAAGAACGCAAAGGACTACTTTATGCTGGAACAGAAAAAGGACTGTACGTTTCATGGAACGATGGTGAAAATTGGGAACCCTTACAATTGAATTTGCCCAAAACGCCCATCACCGACTTGAAGGTGCATAAGGGCGATTTGATTGTAGCTACATCCGGGCGTTCGTTTTGGATTTTGGACAATATCACCACCTTGTCGCAATACACATCTAACCCAAATGGGCTGAAGTTGTATTCTCCAGAAGATGCTATTTACGGCTCTTGGGGCAGTCCGTTGAACAGTAACTCAAAAGAGGTTGATGGCACCAACCCGTATGAAGGGGTAAACCCGGCCAATGGCATGGTGATATACTACAATTTGCCCAAAGCAATGGACAGTGCAGAAATCACCATGGAGGTTTTGAACGAACAGGGTAAAATAGTTCGCAGCTTTACTTCAAAAAAGGATGAGGATTATGTGCCGCATAACGGGGGTGGGGCTCCTCCAGCACCAATTTTGGGAACGGACAAAGGATTGAACCGCTTTGTTTGGGATTTAAAGACACCGATAGTTCCCGGAATCCCAAACGTGTATATTGAGGCGGATTTTACGGGACACAAAGTCCCTCCGGGAACGTATACCCTACGCTTAAAAGCAGGTGGCGAAATCGTAACTACTCAAGGAAACGTAGTTCCAACCCCGAATGTGAATGTAACGCTTGAAAACTACAAGGAGCACGATGCGTTTATGACCGAGGTGGAAACCAATTTGACGGAAATGCACCAAAAAGTAAATACATTGTTCAAAGTTCAGGGACAATTGAAAGAGCTTTTGGAAGATTTGGAAAGTGAATCGCTCAAAGAAGAAGGGAAAGTACTTTTAACTAAGTTAAAGACATGGGACGAAGATATGGTGCAGCGTAAATCACAAGCGTATGACGATGTGGAGAACTTTCCCAACAAGTTTACTGCCGAGTACCTGTTTTTGGCGAATCATAGCAACAGCGCATTGCCAAAGATCAACAAGCCCTCAAAGGATAGAAAAAAGGAATTGGACGCCCAGTGGGTAGGTTTACGACAACGTGCCCTAACGTTGATGAACACCGATATTCCCAATTTCAACAACAAACTTTGGGAAAATGGTATCGGCGCCATCCGAATGTAAAATTTAAAACAGAGTATATTGCTGTACGCGTATATTAAATCGTTGCACTTGATTTTTGTGGTGACCTGGTTTGCAGGGTTGTTCTACATTCCCAGATTGTTCATTTACCATATTGAAGCAACCCAAAAACCATCACCCGATAAAGAAATTCTGAGCGGCCAGTTAAAATTGATGACCAAACGGTTGTGGTACATCATCACTTGGCCATCCGCAATTTTGTGCACGGTTTTTGCCATCTGGTTATTGGTGCTGATGCCTGCTTGGCTGCAGCAACCGTGGATGCACGTAAAGTTGGCTTTTGTTGCGCTACTGTTCGGCTATCATTTTAAATGCCACCAAATATTCAAACAATTACAGCGGGATGAGGTCAAATACACTTCCAGATTTATGCGGATATGGAACGAAGGGGCTACGTTGATCCTTTTTGCGGTGGTCTTTTTGGTAATCCTCAAAAATGCCTTCAATTGGATTTACGGCGTTATTGGCATTTTTGCGTTGGCGATTCTTTTAATGCTCGGTATCCGACTCTATAAACGTATTCGCGATAAAAATCCAGATGCTTAAGAAAGTTCAAGTTTCAAGCGCAAGTTCAGTCAAATAAGTATGAATCTAATTTTGAGCTTGAAACTTGAAACTTGAACTTGCCCTTGTGCCTCATTTGGCTTGATAATTGTGTAATTTTATCTCAAATCAGCTAAGATTGCTCAGTAAACTCTCCTTACGATCTCGAATATTTTTCACCATGATCCTGTTGGTGGTCATTGCTTCGGTGTTGATTGCTGGAGTAACCATTTACCAATACAATGAACAAGCAAGGGATTATCACGAAAACCGATTGGAGCGCAAAGAGGAGCAGGTAATCCAAAGTATCTCATACACGCTTAGGGAGACGACCTATCCAGTGAATTCAGAGAATCTGGGCCTTATCTTTAAAGATGAAATTTATAAAATAGCTGATGTCCAAAACGTTAATTTCAATATTTACGATCTTGAAGGAAACTTAATTAAAAGCTCAAGACCGAGTTTTGAGGCTGATTCCATTTCCAATTGTTTGGATGCAAATGTGCTTAATTTTCTCAGGGATAGTGGCGAGAAAAGATATGTAGAGGAACAACACGCCGCTGGGGACAACTATCAAGCTTCCTATACCTACATCAACGACCCAAAGTTCAAGCCTATAGGGATTATGAACCTTCCTTATTTTGAGGACAACTCCTTTAACAATCATGAACTAAAGGAGTTTTTGTGGCGGTTGGCTGGTGTGTACTTGGTCATGTTACTCTCGGCCATACTTTTGGCCTATTTTATTTCGAAATACATTACTCGTTCCTTGCAGACGATATCTGATAAAATGAGCCGAACCAATCTTACGCTGCAAAATGAAAAAATCCATATTAAAAACCCCAGTGAGGAAATCGGAAAATTGGTGGATTCCTATAACCGCATGATTGATGAATTGGAGGAAAGTGCTGTAAAACTGGCAAGAAGTGAGCGCGAACAGGCTTGGCGGGAGATGGCCAAACAGGTTGCCCATGAGATCAAGAATCCATTGACCCCTTTGCGGTTGACCGTTCAAAATTTTGAACGCAAATTCGACCCAGATGATCCGGCCATTCAGACCAAGGTGAATGAGTTTTCCAAGACCCTGATTCAACAAATAGACACCATGAGCAATATTGCCACGGCTTTTTCAAGTTTTGCCAATATGCCTGCACAACAAAATGAGACCTTGAACGTAGTGAAGATCGTAAAATTGGCCTTGGAGATTTTCAATGAGGATTACATTCATTTTATAGCTGATGAAGAAGAAATCATTGCCAAATTAGACCGAACCCAGCTTATCCGGGTAATCACCAACTTGGTAAAAAATGCCATTCAGGCAGTTCCCGAAGTAGAGTTTCCACGGATTTTGGTCACTGTGGCCACTGAAGGGCCACACGTTAAAATTTCTGTGGCGGACAATGGAATAGGTATATCAGATGAATTCAAGCATAGGGTTTTTGAACCCAAGTTTACTACAAAATCCAGCGGTACTGGTTTGGGGCTTGGAATGGTAAAAAACATTGTGGAAAACTATGGAGGAACCATTACTTTTACTTCAAAGGAAGGAAAGGGAACCGTATTCACCATTCGGTTTCCAAAAGAATGAGATTCTTTTTGGGGTACTGCGTCATTCCGACAGAGCGAAGTGACGAGGAATCTCATAATTTTAAATCTACCATGAGATTTTTCACTGCGTTTAAAATGACAGAACACCCCTAAAAGTTCATTGAAACTGAAAGCAACCGTAATGAAATTGTAAAGGCTTACATTTAACTAGATAGTAAAGACAAATTAAATCTGTCAAATACACCTATGAATTACGAAAACATTTACATAGAAGAAGAAAACAACATTGCCACCATCACAATCAATCGGCCTGAGAAAATGAACGCCCTCAATAAAAGAACCATTGAGGAGCTTAATGTGGCTTTTAAGGAATTGGATGAGGACCCTGAGACCAAAGTAATCATCGTAACAGGGAGTGGTGAAAAGGCCTTTGTGGCCGGGGCAGATATTGCCGAGTTTGCTGATTTTTCAATAAAAGAAGGCCGCCAATTGTCCGCAATGGGCCAAAAAAACCTGTTTAACCTCATTGAAGGTCTAGGCACCCCGGTTATTGCCGCCATTAATGGTTTTGCCCTTGGCGGGGGGCTGGAGCTGGCCATGGCCTGTCATTTTCGGGTGGCGAGCACCAATGCCAGAATGGGACTGCCCGAAGTCTCCTTGGGCGTTATACCCGGCTATGGTGGAACCCAACGCTTGCCACAGCTTATTGGTAAGGGAAGGGCCATGGAGATGATCATGACCGCTGGGATGATTGATGCCGATAAAGCCTTTGCCTATGGATTGGTGAATCATGTGGTGTCTCCAGAAGAGTTACTTGCGCTTTGCGTTAAAATTGCGAGCAGGATATCGAATAATTCCACTGTGGCCATAAAACATGCAATAAAAGCCGTAAATGCTGGTTTTAAGTATGATGCTGATGGCTATGCCGTAGAAATTGATGCCTTTGGCCATTGTTTTGGCACCGATGATTTCAAGGAAGGAACATCGGCCTTTTTGGAAAAACGCAAGGCAGATTTCCCTGGGTCATGACCATCGGCTTAACCAAGCCAGACCTGATGAAAAAACAAATACTTTTACTTTGCTTCCTATTGATTGGGATGACAACGGGTGCACAAAAAATGCCCGTTTCCTATGATTTTGGTGAAAAATTCCACGACCGGTATCGCTATTCCAACCTAATGACGATAGATGAAGACGGCTCTGGAGGCTATATTTTGGTAAGGGCTTATTACCAAGGTCTTATTTTAAAGCCAAAGGGGTATCTCATTGAACATTATAACAAGGACTTAGAACTGGTTTCCGAGTACAATTACAAGCTTAAAGGCTTGGATTTTGTGGATGGTTTTCTAAAAAATGGCCAGTTGAATCTATTGTTTCTAAATTACAACTATGACCGGGGGCAATATGAATATTGGGTGCACACCAGTCCTATCATCGCATTTAATTTTAGGGAAGAAAAGCTGCTTTCCATTGCTTCCGATGAGGTAAACGACCCTGTTGGGAAAAACTATTACAATCGTAATTTTTCCAATGGATTCACCACCGCTATTCTCTTTAACGAGGACAAAACCGGATTCATAATCAGTACGCATCACAAGAAAGGAAAGGACAACAAGCACATCATCCATTTGTTTGATACATCGCTTCGAAAGCGATTTGAGTATGATTTCTCAGATGAAATAGAGGAAAAAAACTATGCCTTCGAGAATGTGGCCATCACACCAGACCTTCAAACCGTTTACATCGTGGGGAAAGCCTATTTTAAAAAGAGGCGTTTTCAGGTAGATGAGCGAAAGTTCCAGTACGAGTTGGTCCAGATTTCCCAAAATGGAAGCAAGACCCAATCGTTTGTTGACCCTGGAAAATATCCTGAGGCTTTATATCCCATTATGTTCAAAAACAGACTTGTCTGTGCAGGGTTTTATGCGGATAGAAAGGATAATCGGTACAATGGAATCGCCTATTTTGATGTTGACCCAACCACTTTGGAAGTCAATGTCCGAAAATACAACCCATTCTCCCAACAATTTATGGAAGACAAATTTGGTCGTGAGGAAGATAAGGACATCAAAAACTTGGTCTTTAAGGGAATTTCAGTTACTTCTGATCAACATATCTTTTTTAATGCAGAAGAGTATTTTGTTACTTCCGGACTTGAAGTTACCGGCGCGGGCCAGCGCGTAAGAATCGAACGCTATCACCACAATGATATTGTTAGCGTAAAACTGGACCCCAATGGAAACATGGAATGGGCGCGAAACATCAATAAAACCGAGGTTACCCAAGGCGATGGTGCCTATGCATCCTACAGTTCGTACTGCAAGAATGGTAAAACCTATTTCTTTATCTGTACCGCTGCAGAAAATCCCCAGTTAATCAATAACGAACGCTTAATTTTTAAACAAGGCCTGAGCCGAAATCGTAATGTGTTTTTGATTTCCTTGGACGAAAATGGCAAAATGGACTATGAAAAGATTATAGACCAGCAAGAAGCCCGATTGCCTTTGATGGTATCCAAGCCCTTAAAGAATGAGCAAAAAGACAACATGCTTTTCTATGCCAAACGAGGTAGTAAAAAACAGTTGGTCAAGGTAGATTTTAAGTAAGTTTCATTACCACTAACAGATAAAACAGCAAAAGGGAGCCTTCAATTGAAGGCTCTTTTTTTTTACAATTTCTTAGACAAATAAATCTCTTTACCGCATACGTCAAGTCATAAGGGTCTAAGGTCAAGTAAGGGCTAATAATTATAATGTACGACCATACTTTTAATCTTATTAACCCTAATTAAAAAGTGATGAAAATATTTAGATTGTTAATTATGGCTATACTTTCCATGACGTTACAATTTGTGTCGTGTACAAAAGAAGTTGATGTGAATGTCATTAATGATGAGGGTCCAATGGGATTGAGTTGTTGGGACCTGAATGGAAATGGAACCGGAGAATCCAGTGAGGACATCAATGGCGATGGCAATTTTGATGCTTTGGATTGCCAAAGTGCATCGGGAGGGAATGGAACCATTGGTCTTGCTTGTTGGGACCTTAATGGAAATGGTATCGGCGAACCCAATGAAGACACAAATAACGATGGCATGTACGATGCGCTGGACTGCCAAGGCGAACAAGGTGCCCAAGGAGACCCCGGTGAGCCTGGAACAGATGGCAACGCGAATGTCCAACGCTTTGATATTGCCATTCCCAATAATTTTACAGGTCCTCAGTTTAGTTTTGACATACCCATTGATTCTCAAGAGTTACCAAATTATGCGATTTTTGTCTATTTGGTGCGAATAGTAAACGGAGTAACCGGGGTCTTTTCAATTCCGGGAGACATAGCAGGTGATGATTATGCTCATTTTTTGTACGTCGAGGAAACAGGGTTAGCCGCTGTTACAATCCGTAATCTTTCAGATAATTCGCCTGAAAACACACTGGCTCCGGGGACGTATAATTTTGTAAGAATAGTGGCGATAGAATACAGTTCGGGTTCAAAGAGTGGCAAAGAAAGCCTTAGTGCAGAATTAAAAGCTGCTGGGGTGGACACCGCAGACTATAATGTTATGGCGACATATTTTGGCTTGAAATAGCGATTCTCTAAGTACTATAAAAAAGAGGCTGTCTAAAAAGTATTGAGATATGTTATTCTGAATTCCTGCCTGCAGGCAAGGGAATTCAGAATCTCATCATACGGATAATCAAATTATTGTGAGAACCTGGAACAAGTTCAGGTTGACTAAACCGACTTTTTAGACATCCTTTTTTGTTTCTTACAAATATTGTATATTGGATAAAATCCATATATTTGGAATATATCCAATTTCATGAAGCCCAAAGAATTTCTCAAAGGCAGGGGTGCCCAAAAAAATACACCCAACAAGTTTCTGCAACATGTGTACGAAATGCGGGAGGATTTTTTGGAATTTTGCCGTTTGGAAGGGGAAGAGGCAGAGAACAACAAGACCCAATACATCCCCATTTTTCCAAAGACGATTGTCAACAAGGTGGACAGCCCCGATGTGGGGATGGGGTATTCCATGAATCCCTACCAAGGTTGTGAGCACGGCTGTATCTATTGCTATGCTCGAAATGCCCATGAATATTGGGGCTACAGTGCCGGATTGGACTTTGAACGCAAGATTTTGGTGAAAAAAGCGGCACCAGAATTACTGGAGACCAAAATAAAACATAAAAATTGGAAGGCGCAGACCATTGTGCTCTCAGGAAACACAGATTGTTATCAACCCGCTGAGAAAAAGTTTGAAATTACGAGGAAATGCTTAGAGGTCTTTTTAAAATATAGGCATCCAGTGGGCATCATTACCAAAAATTCCCTTATTCTTCGGGATTTGGATATTTTAAAGGAGTTGAATGCCCATCAATTGGTCGGGGTCAATATTTCCATCACTTCCCTATCCGAAAAAACCCGACGAAAATTGGAACCTCGCACAGCTTCGCTTCAAAAAAGATTGCAAGCGATAAAAGTGCTTTCTGAAAACCATATTCCAGTCAATGCCATGCTGGCCCCCATGATTCCTGGCATCAATAGCCATGAATTGTTAAAGTTGGCCCAAACCGTTTCGGAGCATGGCGCACTTTCGTTTGGGTTCACCGTGGTCCGCCTCAACGGAGCCATTGGACAAATTTTTACGGATTGGATCAAAAAAGCCATGCCCGATCGGGCCGAAAAGGTACTCCACCTCATTCAAGATTGCCACGGAGGGAGTATCAATGACAGTCGTTTTGGGCTTCGGAACCGTGGTGAAGGAAAAATAGCAACCCAAATCCATGATATGACCAAATTGGCGAGGCAACTCTACTTTAAAGGCAAAAATTTTCCTAGTTTGAACAAGAATCTACATGAAGAATATAAAAATGGACAAATGCGATTATTCTGAGATTGTTATTTAATTGGAACGTGCTTCAAGCAGAAAAATAGTAAAAGTCTCGGATGTCATTCTGAGCCGGAGCGTAGCGGAGGGGAAGAATCCCGGATAGAGATTAGCTTGGAGAATGGGGCAGTAGGGATGCTTCGCACAGCTTAGATTTTGAACTAAAGATCATTCGTGCAAATTTGTGCAATTCGTGTCACCAAAATAGTATGCTCATTACGCCAGACGCAAAATGATATTTTTAAATAAATTTATCAAGCTTGTCCAATCAGCGTTTCATTTTTCGTCTTTATAATGAAAACAACGTATAACCGTTCACGGTGAGTGGACTTAAAAATGTAAACCAATGAGTAATTTTTTGTATTTGTTCAGGGGTGGGGATGAGGCCTTCGATAAACTCTCCCAAGAAGAAAAGCAGGCGCATATGGAAGTTTGGGGCCAATGGATGGGAGGACTAAAGGAAGAGGGTAAACTTTTAGACGGACTTCCTTTGGAAAAAGATGGAAAAGTAGTTCATAAGCGAGGGGAGTTGGTCACCAATGGCCCTTTTGCGGAAGGTGCAGAGATGGTTGGGGGCTATCTTATCGTTTCGGCCAAAAATATTGATGAGGCGGTTGAAATCTCCAAAGGATGCCCAATTTTTGATTACGACGGCGCTTTTGTGGAGGTGCGGGAAATCCTGTCCATGGAACACTAAATTTTTTGGAAACCAGATGTCATTTCGAGTGAAACAAGAAGTCTATTGCCAGCGAAAGAAATTGTTTTAGATTTCTCACATTCCTCTGGGCGTTCGAAATGACATTTTAGGAGACCTTACCAAGCCAGTTTTTATTAAAACCTATGCCAAAAGACCACCACAGCACCGTTGAACATCTTTTCCGAAAGGAATACGGAAAAGTGGTGGCCTTGTTGACCCATAAATTTGGAACGTCCTATCTGGAGCAAATTGAGGATGCTACCCAAGATACCTTCATCAAGGCAATGCAGGTGTGGGGCTATAAATCCATTCCAGACAATCCAACCGCGTGGTTATATCGTGTGGCAGGCAATAGGATGATCGATGTGTTGCGAAGAAATAAAAAAGTTGAATTCAAAGTGGCAGAAGAATTACATCCAACAAGTGAAGTGGAACATTTCCCTGACCCTTCATTGGATCAAACCATATCAGACAGTCAATTGAAAATGATCTTTGCGTGCTGTCATCCCACTTTATCACAAGAATATCAAATCATCTTGAGCTTAAAACTGATTGGGGGATTTAGCAATAAAGAATTGGCAGAGGCCCTATTGAAAAAAGAAGAAGCGGTTGCCAAATCGTTCACTAGGGCTAAGAAGAAGTTCAGGGAAGGTGTACAACTGGTAAAAATTCCCGTGGAAATGGGGCTACAATCAAGATTGTTCCAAGTGTTACGGGTCATATATCTTCTATTTTCCGAAGGGTATGCTGCCACCTCTGGGGCACAGATCATTAAAAGGGACATCTGTTATGAAGCCTTGCGACTGGCCCTTTTGCTTCAGGAGAACAAATATTGCCAGCACCCCAACTTAAATGCATTGATCGCATTGATGTGTTTTCATGCCTCACGTTTTGATGCTCGATTGGATAAAGCGGGAGAGTTGGTGACCTTGGAGCATCACGATCGTTCCAAATACCATCAGGAACTGATTTCCATCGGCATACATCATTTAGAAAATGCAGGAACCTTGGACCGAACCCCGTCAGACTATCATTTGGAAGCAGCTCGCTCCTACTATCACAGTATGGCAAAAACTTTTGCAGAAACCGATTGGAAAAGCATTCTGTACTTGTACGATGTGCAATTGAAACGCTTTTACTCACCTATGCTGGCCTTGAACCGAATCATCCCTTTTGCCAAGGTTCACGGTGCTAAAAAGGGGTTGATTGAGTTGGAAAACCTTGAATCAAAACATGATTTTAAGGAACAAGGGCTTTTCCATGCCATAAAAGCAGAACTTTTTGGCGAATTAGATCATGTTGATGCACAACAATCAGCCTTAAAAAAAGCCATTGCATGTACAGAGAACGAGCTGGTAAAAAGGCACTACAAAAGGAAGTTGAACTCCAGCTAGGCATTACATCTGTTCTTCTTCTCCAATATGCTTTTTGTAAAACTTCCAAGCCTCTCGGGCCACATCACGTCCCAGTTCCAAACCAGCAATATTATCCGCTTGAATATGATAGCCGCCCAATACTCTTGATATCCCGGCCATTTCCGCGGTTTTGCTAAAGGTTGGGAATTTTAAGGTTACGGTATCCCCCAAGTTGTCTGGTTCTGTCATGGCACCAGCAACCAATTCCACTTCAGATCCAAATTCATCGCTTCCCGTCCATAGTTTCAAAGCTTCGGCGCATCCGCCACTAATGGTGCTATGTCCTGAGGTATAACTTGGGAAGGGAGGACATAAAAAGGTGTCAGGCGAATACGGTCTCCATTGGTTGCCATCCATCTCCACCATGCCTTTGCCAACGCCGCCCCATGCCTTTATCTTTTGTTGGTCATAGTATTCATGAACCAAAGCAAAAGGCCGGGCAAAATCATAGTACATTTTACTGTCCCATGAAGCGATAAATGCATCCATGGCCACAACTTGGTTGTAGAAGAACATTTTCACGTCTTCATCGAGCGTATGGTCATCTCTAATGGATACTTCTTGGGCAAATTTTAACCAGTGCCCTGCCTGCTGCACAGATTGCGGTCCATCACGCATAAACTCCACCAATGCTTTTTGCTCATCGGTTAGGTTGGCCTGCATTTCAATAACTTCTTTTACCTCTTCCTCCAATTGTTTAGATCCTATTTTTGGAGGAGGACCTGGGCGGAACTGGTCTCCGGATTTTAAGGAAACGGGCTCTACCTTGTCCCAAAAAGGAGTGAGACATCCAGGGGCAAATTTTCCACCTTTTCCGTCAGAGAAATATTTGGGCTGCCAACGGTTGGGGTCATTGTTTTGATCTACGGGGTTTACAGGCTCGTACCCGGTATAATCAAAATAAGGCTCACCATTGGAACCTTCTTCCTCACCATATTGATTGGCTCCATCCCCTTTTCTGGCTTCAATGACCGCTTTTGCTGCCAAGTTTCCAATCCCTTCGGGTGTGGTCGGGTCCAAAGATTCGTTGTTTGGGTCGAGGCCCAGCTCCACCATAAAATTGGTAAAAAGCTCTTGGTCTGAATAATAGTATTCATTCATGGCCCTGTAAGCGGCATAGCTAATGGCGATTTCCTTGTTCTTAAGGGTTTGCTCATCCGAAGGGCGTCTTTCCACACCATCAAGATAGACAGGAATTGCTTTTTCATCATATCTGGACCACGCATCAAAGATGGAAACAAAAATCAATCCCAAAAACCTAGAGGTAATCGTAGGTCTTGGTTTGAACATTTCAGTATCGTTTGCGGTGGCGGTGATGGCCATTTCGCTCCATTGGTAGGCAATGTTGTCCGCACCTTTCGGCTCCATGGCTGCATCTGCAGATTGTTCTGTTTTTTGTTTGCAGTTTAATAAGGTTGCTATAACAAATAGCAGCAAGATTGCTCTTTTCATAATTGATTTCTAATTCTATGGCTGGCGAATGTAGGAGTTTAATGGCCTAAACGCCAGCCACTAATATAAAAAATGATTTTATGTCAATTCCCAGCCTTCGCGATATTCCCGGGTAACCCATTCGTTGGCTTTTTCGTAATTGGTGATTTTCATGTTCTCACCATCCCAGAACAATTTACGTCTCCCCGGATAGTCATAAGGATCCCAATCCCCGATTGCCTTGCCTTCCTTCAATACTTTGTATTGGTATGCTTTAATGGCAAGATTCCCCATGAGCACGGTTTCTGTTAGTCTACCGGCTTTCTCAAAATTAGAGGATGTTGGGGTTCCATTCAAGCAGCCGTCCACAAAATTGGCAATATGTCCACCTACGCTTCCAGGTACCCTTGGGTATTTGGGTGCGGGTGTTTTATATAAATCCATCATGTCTGATGGAAGCAAACGTGCATTTTCGGAATAGGTATCGCAAATAAGGGTGCCTTTATCTCCGTACATAATGGTTCCACCACCGCTATCCCCGATGGTTTCCCCGTCTTTGAGCTCATCCGGAAGATTGGGTTTTATTCCTCCATCGTACCAATTGAGGGCAATGTCGCCATGTTCTTCATGCTCAAATTTGAGATGTATTTTGGACGATGGTGGACAAGAAGGGCTATAATCCGCTTCAACAAAATCACCCACCCAGACGGTTGTGCAACTGGCTTCCGCCTCTGTGGGATACCCCAAATCAAGGACGCTAAAAGGGGTTTCCATAATATGGCATCCCATATCGCCCAGGGCGCCCGTGCCAAAATCCCACCAACCACGCCATTTGAAAGGCAAATAGGCTGGGTTATAATCTCGCATTGTGGCAGGGCCTAACCATGTATCCCAATCCAATTCTTTGGGCACTCTTTGCTTTTCTGAAGGAACAGGAACCCCTTGTGGCCAAACAGGTCTGTTGGTCCAGCAATCGATTGTGTGAATTTTTCCGATAATTCCAGATTCTACCCATTCCCGAGCAATGCGACTGCCATCGCTAGAAGCACCTTGGTTTCCCATTTGGGTAACAATTCCGTTTTCTTCTGCCACCTTGGTCATTAATCGTGCCTCATAAATGTTGTGGGTCAAAGGTTTTTCCACATAGGCATGTTTTTTCTCGCGCATAAAGGGCAATGCTATGGTAGCGTGGGTATGATCGGGGGTGGCTACCATTATGGCATCGATGTCGTTGAGATGTGCATCGAAGACTTTCCTAAAATCCTTGTATCGTTTTACATCGGGAAAAAGCTCATAGGTGGGTTGGGCTCGGCGATCGTCCACATCACAAAGAGCCACAAATTTTACTTTTCCGGTATTGTTGAGACCTTGAACAACACCATTTCCCCTTCCGCCAACACCAAAAGCACCAACATATAAAGTGTCACTCGGTGGAACATGGGTTTTTCCCAAAACATGAGCGGGAACAATAGAAAAAGCAGCGGAGGCCGCTGCTGCATTTTTAATGAATTTTCTTCTTTGCATCTTGTTTAGTTTGAATAGTTCTCCAAGATACAAAAAACCGCTAGAGGTCAAAGTTTATTCACCCTTCCATTCTTTATAAAACTGTTCAAGGTAATCCAACATAAATTGATGTCTTTCTTGGGCCAGTCTTTTTCCGGTTTCAGTGTTCATTTTCTCTTTGAGTAAAAGCAATTTTTCGTAAAAGTGATTGATGGTAGGTGCGTTTGACTTTTTATATTCCTCTTTGGTCATGTTGAGGTTTGGAGGAACATCTGGGTCGTACAGCGCTCTATTTTTGAATCCACCGTAATTAAATGCACGGGCGATACCGATGGCTCCCATGGCATCCAAACGATCAGCGTCTTGAACCGTTTCCAGTTCTTTTGATGAAAAAGTCACCGAACCTTTATCCAAACTATTTTTAAAGGACATGTGTTGGATGATTTTCACCACATGGTCAATACTGTTATCGTCCACGCTTTGCGATGTTAGGAAATCACGGGCCATGTTAGATCCAATACTTTCATCCCCATCATAAAATTTAGGGTCGGCAATATCATGTAAAAGAGCGGCCAGTTGCACTACCAGTGCATCTACTTCTTCATGTTGGGAAATTAACTTTGTGGTATGGAACACCCGTTCAACATGGAACCAATCATGACCACCTTCGGCGTTATGAAGGGTCTCTTTCACAAAATTGATGGTATTTTGTATCAATGGTTCGTGGTTCATGATTCAGTTTGAGATTTCGGAAACGATTTGCTTTTCAACTTGAGCAATCAAGGCTTCTGTATCACCTTCAATCTCTACGGGAGGATGAACTATAAACATAAGATGGCTGCCCAGCCCCATTGGGAATTTACCATAGCGCAACAACTTCCAAGAGTTGTTTATACTGATGGGGACAATAAGTGCTGAAGGCGCATTTTTCATCAACACTTTTAGGCCAGTGGTACGAAAAGGTTTTGGTACTCCATTTCGGCTGCGGGTACCCTCTGGAAAAATAACGGCGCTACGCTTGTTCGTCTCAATATACTTGCCCAATTTTTGGAGTTCAGCTATCGACTGTTTGGGGTCTTTTCTGTCTATCAATGCAGAACCACTGTTTCTTAAATTGTAGGACACACTGGGAATGCCTTTGCCCAATTCAATCTTGCTAACAAACTTTGGATGGTATTTCCGCATGTACCAAATTAGGGGAGGAATATCGTACATGCTCTGATGGTTGGTGACTATCAAAAGCGGTCTATCAGTGGGAATGGTTTGGTGATTTACAAATGTGTACCGGGTTCCGAGTACATTGGTACATCGCATAATAAACCAGTTGAGGATGGAGACACTGCGTTTGTGCGCATCGTAACCAAAAACCTTCAAACAAATCCATTGAATGGGATGGAAAATAACCAGCGCCAGTCCAAAGCAGATGAAAAAAAGTACGGTCAAAGGATATGAAAGCAATTTTTGCATGCCCACTGTATTGTTGATTTAGGTTGACGAAATATGTGACTAAAATAAAGCATCGGCGACAGTTTTTATGCTGAAAAACAAAAAACCACCCTTTAGGGTGGCTTAATCTTTTAGATCAGAGAAAGAATCAACAGAACTCGTCGTACGCTTCTATTAAATTTTCCGCGATAAGTTCCGCAGGTCTTCCTTCTATGTGGTGTCTTTCGATCATGTGCACCAGTTCCCCATCTTTAAACAGGGCCATACTGGGCGATGATGGAGGGAAGGGCACCATGTGATTCCTAGCCGTGTTCACTGCTTCAGTGTCCACTCCGGCAAACACAGTGACCAAGTGGTCTGGTTTTTTGCTGTTTTGCAAACTCAGCTTTGCCGCTGGTCTGGCGTTGGCAGCAGCACATCCACAAACGGAGTTCACCACAACTAGTGTGGTCCCATCTTGTTTTAGGGCGTTTTCAACGGCCTCACTTGTATATAGTTCTTCAAACCCGGCGGTGGCCAAGTCTGCTCGCATAGGTTTTACCAATTCTTCAGGATACATAGGCTTCTTTTTAATTCGATTACAAAGATACAGTATTGTTACGTTTTTACCATGACCCTTAACATTGCGTATGGTTTAGTTTCCTCAGCAAAGCCCTATATTTGGGCTTTAAATTTTTTGAAGGATGATTAAATGGGTGGCCGCCTTTCTCGGCTATTTTTTATTTCGATTTC
This sequence comes from Allomuricauda sp. ANG21, assembly GCF_040705235.1. NCBI lineage: Bacteria > Pseudomonadati > Bacteroidota > Flavobacteriia > Flavobacteriales > Flavobacteriaceae > Allomuricauda > Allomuricauda sp. ANG21. The sequence goes on from NZ_JBFCVT010000002.1 coordinate 594,536, forward strand.
CGGGAGCCATTTTGGGATTTATTGTGGGGAGTTTTTTGGACAACCTTGGGGGCTTCGGTGGTGGTCCTAAGACCGTTTTTCAAGATTACACCCGTCAACGGGTTTCCCCGGCCGATTTTGAGTTGAATTTGCTTTCGCTCTGCTCCATCATCATTAAAGCGGACGGGCAGGTCAACCAACGTGAACTGGATTATGTGCGACAGTACTTTCTGAGCACCTATGGCAAGGAAAAGGCTAATGCCATTTTTAGGACCTTTAACGATGTCATCAAAAAAAGAGAAATCTCTACCCAACGCATTTGTGAATATATGGTACAACGTACCCGTTATGAGGTTCGTTTACAATTATTGCACTTTTTGTTCGGGATAGCCCAAGCGGATGGGCAAGTGAGCAAGTCCGAACTAGGCAAGCTGCAGGAAATTGCAGGGTACCTTCGGGTGGGTCGGTATGATTTCGACAGCATCATGGCGATGTTCATAAAGTCTGCGGATACATCCTATAAAATTTTGGAAATCGATAAGAATGCTACGGATGAAGAAGTGAAAAAAGCCTATAGAAATATGGCGAAAAAGTATCACCCCGACCGTGTAGTGACCGAAAATGAAGCGATTAAAAAAGGGGCCGAAGAGAAATTCAAGGAAGTGCAGAAGGCGTATGAGACCATACAAAAAGAACGGGGAATTTCATAGTTTCGTTAGGAGTTAGGAGTTAGGAGTTAGGAGTTAGGAGTTAGGAGTTAGTGGGTTGTGCACTTTAAGCAAATCCTAAATAATAAAGAATGTCATTTCGACAGAGCGAGTGCCGAGCGACGAGAAATCTTTTTTTAGAAATGAGAGGTTGGGAAGCTGACATTTTACATAAACTCTAAACCATAAACCATAAATAGGATGCAAGAATTTCTGTTTTACATCAAATTGGGCTTGGATCATGTGCTAGATTTTGGGGCATATGACCACATTTTGTTTTTGTCGGCATTGGCGGTTCCTTTTACCTTTAGAAATTGGAAGCGAGTTGTTATCCTTGCCACAATATTTACTATAGCGCACTGCACCTCTCTGGCCTTGTCCGTATATGAGCTTTTTACGGTTGACGTGGCGCTTATCGAGTTCTTGATTCCAGTCACCATTTTATTGACCGCACTTTTCAATTTTGCTTATGTGTTTCGGGAAGCCATGCAAGTGGGATTGTACTTGCACATTTTGGCCACGGCATTTTTTGGATTGATCCATGGTTTTGGTTTTTCAAACTACTTTAAAATGTTGATGGCCGAGGAGGAGGACAAGGTTACACCGTTGTTGGGTTTTGCTACAGGGATAGAGCTTTCACAAGTAACCATAATCTTGGTGATTTTGGCCCTTGCTTTTGTGGTTTTGGATTTATTAAAGGTGAAAAGGCCAATTTTCATTGCAGGTGCATCCATTTTAATCATTGCCATTACAATACCCTTGCTCATTGCAACGTTTCCAAATTAGGAGCTTCGTTAAATTTAATCGAATAAGGTTGTAAGGGTCTTTCAAAGCAGGTATATTTATTTCATTATCGGCTGATTCAATGCTATATGAAGGAGAGTAAACAAGAAAAATACGATAAAGCGTATCTGCGAATGGCCCAAGAATGGGGCAAACTCTCCTATTGCAAAAGAAGACAGGTGGGTGCTATCATTGTAAAAGATAGAATGATCATATCCGATGGTTACAACGGTACACCCACAGGATTTGAGAATTTTTGTGAAGATGATGAAGGATACACCAAATGGTATGTACTCCATGCCGAGGCCAATGCCATTTTAAAGGTGGCATCCTCGACACAGTCTTGTGAAGGAGCCACGTTGTACATTACCCTATCTCCTTGTAGGGAATGTAGCAAGCTGGTACACCAAGCTGGCATAAAACGTGTGGTATACCAAACTGCCTATAAGGATGATTCTGGATTGAAATTTCTGGAGCGTGCAGGCGTAGAGACCGTTCATTTGCCGGTTTTGGAAGAAATGGTCTAAAAAAACCATTGCTATTATGAAGAAAATTAAAGGATATATTTGGCCCACATTGCTGGCTCTTGCGGTGGCGATTGGGATTTTTATAGGAGGAAAACTTCACTTTAATGACAGCCCAGAAAAGCTGTTCTCCACCAATTCCAAAAAAGACAAGCTCAACCGACTTATCGATTATATCGACTATGAATATGTGGACGATATTGATACGGATAGCATTGTAGATGTTACCGTGAACAATATTTTGGGCAAATTGGACCCTCATTCCGTCTATATTCCAAAAAGCGAAATGAAGGAGGTTTCCGAAAGCATGAAAGGTGATTTTGTGGGGATTGGAGTTAGCTTCTACAAATACAGAGATACTATAACGGTTATAAGAACCATAAAAAATGGCCCGAGCTACATCAGTGGCATTAAACCTGGAGATCGCATACTCTCTGCAAACAACGACACCCTTTTTGGTCGAAGAATCCCTAACGAGGATTTGGTTTCCAAATTAAAGGGCAAGGTTGGTACAAAGGTCGATTTAAAAGTGTTCCGAAAGTCGGAAAACAAGATTTTGGACATCACCGTCATTCGGGATCATGTGCCAATCAAAAGTGTGGACGCCTATTATATGCTTACCAAAGACATGGGCTACATTAAAATAAATCGTTTTGCGGAATCCACTTTTGATGAATTTAAGGACGCCCTTAGGAAGCTTAAACTTAGAGGAGCCGAAAAATTGGTTCTGGATTTGCGCGACAACCCTGGGGGTTATCTAGGCATCGCCGAAAAATTGGCCGATGAGTTCTTGGAAGATGACAAGCTTATTCTATTTACCAAGAACAAGAAGGGGCGTATCAAAAAAGCATATGCCACCAGTAAAGGGGATTTTGAGAACAGACCGGTCTATGTATTAATCAACGAACGCTCCGCTTCGGCCAGCGAGATCATAGCAGGGGCGCTTCAAGATAATGATATTGGTACCATTGTGGGAAGACGTTCCTTTGGAAAAGGGTTGGTGCAACGCGAAATGGATTTAGGGGATGGCTCAGCCGTGCGATTGACCGTTTCCAGATATTATACCCCAACGGGCCGTTCCATTCAAAAATCCTATAAAGATGGAAACCGGGATTATTACCAAAGGTTCATGGACCGTTATATTAGTGGGGAACTTTCTTCAGCAGACAGCATAAAGGTAGCGGATTCCCTCAAATTCAGAACCCCAAAAGGAAAAATAGTGTACGGTGGTGGAGGCATCATTCCTGATGTGTTTGTTCCCATTGGGAGTAATGAGGAAGAGGCCATTGAAAGTATGGACGATACCTATCAGTTCTTCTCCAGATTTGTTTTTGAACATTTAGAAGAGGACCGCACCCGATATTTAGACTATACCCGCAACCAGTTTTTGGATGAATACCGAGTGGATGACATTCTGTTTGACGAGTTCATCCAGTTTGTGCTGAATCGTAAAATAAAACTCGACTTCTATGCCCAAGAAGACAAGATAAAGGCTTTTATCAAGGCAAACATTGCCGAGCAATTATTCTCACCCAACCTATCTGCTCAGATCAAGGGAGAATACGATTCCATGCTCAAAAAGGTAAAGGATATCGATACCGCTGTCTTGGAGCGGTCTTCAGAAGGTATTATTGGAATGCACAATTAATTCTTTTTCAGCTTATCCTGGATTTTTTTTGAAGTCATAAAAATCAGTAAAAGCACAATAGCGCTCAACGAAGCCACAATTCCGATGAGGGCAATAGTGCTATCGCCCTGAAAAGGATTTTCAAAATCTACCAAGGTTACATTGTAGGCGATTAGCCCCAACGCTAAAACAATAAGGATGATACTGAATGTCTTGCTCATAATGGTGCTTTAAACTCCGTGCTGAAAAAGCTGGTTAATGTTGGCGGCAAATAGCTTTACCGCGATGGCCAAGAGAATCACTCCAAATACCTTTCTAATGATACTAAGGCCTATATTTCCCAAAACCCGTTCAATTTTGGCACTGGATTTAAGTACTATGTATACAAAGATAATATTTAGGATAATGGCAATGATTATGTTTTCCACATGATATTCCGCACGTAATGCCAAAAGCGAGGTCATGGTTCCTGCTCCTGCAATAAGAGGAAAGGCAATGGGGACAATGGAGGCACTTTCGGGCATATCATCTTTGTAAAGGGTAATGCCCAAGATCATTTCTATGGCCAAAAAGAAGATGATAAAAGAACCTGCAACGGCAAATGAGTTGACATCAATTCCGATCAGGGAAAGGATGCGTTCCCCTACAAAAAGAAAGGCAACCATAATACTGGCCGCTACAATGGATGCTTTTTCAGATTGAATATGGCCCACTTTGCTTCTCAGTGATATGATGACAGGAATACTTCCCACGATATCGATCACGGCAAATAGAATCATACTGGCGGTAGCGATTTCCTTAAAATTTAAATTCATGACGTTCCTTTTTTCGGTCTGCAAATGTACGTCTTAAAACGACTTTTGGATGACATAAAATGTTGGGAAAATGTCAAATTTTTAGTTTTGGATTACCTTTGTCCCCAAAGAAGAAAAACCAATGTTCCAGTTAGGCAATACTATAGTATCCGAAGAGATTTTGGAAAACGATTTTGTTTGCAATCTCAATGCATGCAAAGGCGCTTGTTGTGTGGGAGGGGAGTATGGTGCCCCAGTAGAGGATTCAGAAACCGATATTCTGATGAACACCTATGAAAAAGTAAAACCGTATCTAAGACCTGAAGGCATCAAGGCCATTGAAGAACAAGGAACTTTTGTAAAAGGTGAGGATGGCGAGTGGGAAACACCTTTGGTCAACAACAGTGAATGCGCGTATGTGATTTTTTCTGATGATGGGATTGCCAAATGCGGTATTGAGGCCGCCTGGGAAGATGGGGTCACCAAATGGAGAAAACCCATTTCATGCCACCTGTACCCGGTGCGTACCAGAGCATATTCAGAATTTACTGCGGTAAACTATCATAAATGGGAAATCTGTGACCCGGCATGTAGTCTGGGAATAGAACTAAAAGTCCCCATTTATAAGTTTGTGAAGGATGCCCTCATTCGAAAATTTGGAAAGAAGTGGTACAAGGAATTGGAAGAGGTTGCAATAGGTCATGCTAAACCGTAGGAATGTCCAAAATGACCCTAGTGCCCTTGGGACTTCCATCTGAATTGAACAAATCCACAATGTCCACGTCAAATTTGTTCTGGTAGTCTTTTGAGAAGTTGGCCAAACGTTCCTTGGTAATCCTAATACCTACTGATTTTCGTTTGAGCACCCTGTTTTCCTTATTGACCTCGGCAGCTCCACGGCCCACACCATTGTCTTCGATTTCAATGGATACGTGGTTTTGACTTTTTCGTTTTACGTTCAAATGAATCATCTTTTTGCCCTCTTTGGGCGAAAGTCCGTGCCAAAGGGAATTCTCAAGAAAGGGCTGTAATGCCAACGAAGGGATTTTTATGTTGGATGGGCAAAGATCTTCATCAACGGTAATCTTAAAATCAATTTCATTGGAAAACCTGATATTTTCAATGTTCATATAAAGTTCTATGGTCTCTAATTCTTCGGCCAGGGTAATTTCCCGTTGCGATGAGGCTTCCAGGATTTTGCGAATCAGTTTAGAAAACTTGTTCAGGTAGTGAACTGCATTTTTCTGCTCATTGTTGATGATATAGAGCTTAATGGAGTTCAATGAGTTGAACAAAAAATGGGGGTTCATTTGGCTACGCAGCATGTTCTGTTCCAAGGAAAGAACCCGTTTTTCATTTTTGTTTTGGTATTGTCGGTATAAAATGTAGAGGATGGAAGCCACCAACCCCACAATCAAGGCACTCACCAATAAAGTGGTTTGGTTTTTCTTTAACCGTAACCGAACAATTTCATTTTCTTTGGCCAAGACGGAGATTTGGTTGTTCTTTTTCTCAGCCTCATACCGAACGATAACATCGTTCATGTACCTTAGGTTGGTGGCACTTGAAATTTCCTTTTCAGTCTCGGAGGCCTCTTTGTAGTAGGTGTAGGCTTCTTCAAAATTGCCGCGTTCATGCTCCAGGTCGGATAGCTTTTGGTAACCTACCACAATATTGCTGGGCATATTGTGGTTTTTCGCCATCTCAAGACCTTCTTTGATAAAGTTTTCAGCGCGATCAAAATCCTCCAACTTGGTATAGGCCCAACCGGTATTTATAAAGACAGATGAGGTGATAAAAAAATCACCTATGCTCTTTGATTCCTCATGGAGGGGCTCCAAAAGTACCAAGGCGGCGTAGGGCATATCTTGTTTGAGGTAGACTTGGGCCAAACTGTTCTTGCAGATGACACGTCCATAGTCAGAATTTATTTCCTCATTGTAGGCCAAGGATTTTCGATAGTTTTCCAAGGCACCTTCCAAATCGCCCTTTTGCTCCAAACAATCCCCAATGTTTTGGTGGTTGATGGCCAATCCCAGTTTGTTGCCAAGTTCCTCCTCCAGTTTAAGTGCTCTTTTAAACTGCATAATGGCCAAGTCATACTGCTCTAGGGTTTGATACAGATTTCCAATACTGTTCAGCGATACGTTGATGCTCCTTTTGATGTGGTGGGAGGGGTTTTCAACTTGTTCTGCGATTTCCAAGGCTTTTTGGTTATAGTCCAAGGCCGTTTTTATCGCGTCGGTACGCCGATAGACCACTCCCAGCATGTTCAAGCTTAAAACCTTTAGCTCCGTATTATTGGCTTTTTCAGCAAGTTCTAGGGCTTTCTCATGAAGGTCCGCAGCCTTTTTAAACTGCGAAGTGTTCCTATATTCCCTGCCTATGTGATCGAGTGCAAAGGCTTCGCCCTCCAAATAACCATTCTCGCGTGCCAAATTGGCAAAATAGCGTAAAAGGATGGTGTCCTGTTTTTCACTTTTGAGTTCTGTATCAAGTGAGAGGAAGGTCTTGGGCATCAATTCCACCAATCGCTCCGCTTTTTCCTTAAAATCTTCTGGAATATCCTGGCCATGCGATAGGAGCACTGCGAACACTGAAAACAGTAGCTGCAAAATTACCTTTCGCAGAAGACCTAGGTTGTTGATGTGTTTGAACTCAATTTTAAGCACAGGTACATTAAGTAGTTACAGCATATCCAAAAAATCGGACTTTTTCTGCCGTGAGACTGGGATTTTATGGTTGGATTCCAAGACGACATATCCATCGGTCTTAAGGAATTCCTTTATTTTATTCAGGTTGATGATATAGGAATTGTGAATCCTGAAAAAGCTATTGTCTGGCAAGAGGGTATTTACTTCCTTCAACTTTTTTGTAAGCAATATTTTTTGTCCATCGGTCAAGAAAATAGTGCTATAGTTCCCATCAGATTCGGCATAGAGAATATCGTCACTATTCAAAAACACCAATTTGCCATCTGTGTTTATGGTTATTTTTTTGCTTTGTGACTCTGCATTGAAATTTAGCAATATCTTCTCTAAACGCTCTATGGTCAGGTTTTTGGCATTGAACTTTTTTATTTTGGCGATGGTCAACTCAAGATCGTCCGTGTCAATAGGTTTGAGCAAATAATCAATGGCCTCATTTTTTAAGGCTTGAAGGGCATATTGGTTATAAGCGGTGGTAATCACCACAGGGAAATCTTTGTTCTTTAGGTTTTTGATGAACTGGAACCCGTCCATTGCCGGCATCTCTATATCCAAAAAGAGACAGTCCGGGGTATGGTTTTCCAGATAACCCAAAGCTTCATGGGCATCGGTGAACGACGCAATGATGTCCACTTCATCGCTCAAATTGGTCAACTCCCAACTTAAGCTTTGCAGTGCCTTGATTTCGTCATCTACAATAACCGCTTCTAGCATAGATACAATATAGGTAAACCAAAGTTAGGATATTCTGTTTAAGCTTTTTAAAATTATGTGTTGTTGGGCATTTAACGCGTATAACTGGTAAAAAATGTCAAATCAAGTGAATATGGTTCTTTTTTCTGGCAGTTTGAAATATAATTGGGGGAAAATGAGGTGCACGGGCTTAAATTCTTGGAACCAATTATACATAAAAGCCAACCGTTTATACATCCCAGCATGGAGGCAGGTTTAATGTTCTCTATCTTGGCCCTGGTTAAAATTAGGGTACTTATATAATAGCGTATTAAAATGAAAAAATGTTTTATTCTATTTATACTATTGATTGTTGCCTTGATTTTTGCAGCTGTGTCTGAAAGTAAAGACCTGAAGACACATGCTAAATGGGATAGGGTGGCGGTAGAGAGCCACCAAGCTCCCAGATAACGATCATATACATATTACCAATAAATAGTACGGCCAAAGCAACCAATTCTCTTGATTATAGAAACCGCTTGCAAAGAAAAAATCTTCAGAGGAGCTTTGGTTCATCATTTGGTTTTAGGTTTCGGGGGAACTACCTAGAATTAAATACGTCCAACAGCATAACCTGAAGAGGCCGTACGTTTGGTAATACATATCATAAAGCACTAACCGCAATTCATAAGCAGTAAGACCAATCAGTATGTTGTAATATACTTTTTGGTCTTTTTTGTTTGTCCAAAATCGGCTCCTAAAAAGTTATTAAACCCCATATTTTGCTGAGGCCAATAGGGTATTCCGCTGACCAAGATTTCAACAGTCAGTGTTAAAAACTTTGCTTCCGTTTCGCACAAACGCCCTTTACATTCTAACAACATTTTTGAATCTTTGTTAGTCCCTATTCACAAGGAATTCTCCTTCCAGATTGTAAAATTTAACAAGCGATTATGTCAGAAGCAGTAGAGCCCATATTACAAGAAAACAAAGATAGATTTGTAATTTTTCCCATCAAGCATCACGATTTATGGGACTGGTACAAAAAGCAGGAGGCTTGTTTTTGGACTGCTGAGGAGATTGATCTTCATCAAGACCTTTCTGATTGGAACACCAAGCTGAATGATGATGAGCGTTATTTCATAAAACATATTTTGGCCTTTTTTGCCGCTTCGGATGGGATTGTGAACGAAAACTTGGCCGAAAACTTTGTGAATGAGGTGCAATACTCGGAGGCAAAATTTTTCTACGGCTTCCAAATTATGATGGAGAACATCCACTCTGAAACCTATTCGTTGCTCATCGATACCTATGTTAAAGAGGAGAAGGAAAAAAATGTGTTATTCAAGGCCATTGAAAATTTTCCTGCCATTAAAAAGAAGGCCGATTGGGCCTTAAAATGGATTGAGTCACCCAGCTTTGCAGAACGATTGATAGCTTTTGCGGCAGTGGAAGGGATTTTCTTTTCTGGTGCATTTTGTTCCATCTTTTGGTTGAAGAAAAGAGGACTTATGCCCGGGCTCACGTTTTCCAATGAGTTAATTTCACGTGACGAGGGAATGCATTGTGACTATGCCGTGCATCTACACAACAATCATTTGGTGAATAAAGTTCCAAAGGAACGCATCAAGGAAATCATTGTGAATGCACTCGATATTGAAAGAGAGTTCATCACGGAATCACTCCCCGTAAGTTTGATAGGGATGAATGCCAAACTAATGACCCAATACCTGGAGTTTGTAACTGATCGTCTATTGGTTGAGTTACAGTGCGAGAAGGTATACAATGCCACCAATCCATTTGATTTTATGGATATGATTTCGCTCCAAGGGAAAACCAATTTCTTTGAAAAACGCGTATCTGAATACCAAAAGGCTGGCGTTTTGAACAAGGAAAAAGATTCTGATTCGCAAAAAATCAGTTTCGACGCAGACTTTTAATACCCCCTTTGCTTGTTGACTGCCAATAGCCCTGGAAGTTTTCATGCACCCAACAAAAAATGTTAATTTTTTAACATAAACAAAAATATAGAACACTTAATATTCGTAGCGCCATGTATGTAGTAAAAAGAGATGGAAGAAAGGAGCCGATCATGTTTGACAAGATCACGGCTCGGGTTAGAAAACTTTGTTATGGACTCAATTCGTTGGTGGACCCCGTAAAGGTGGCCATGCGCGTAATTGAGGGGTTGTATGATGGCGTTACCACTTCCGAGTTGGATAACTTGGCTGCGGAAATCGCCGCCACCATGACCACTACGCATCCCGATTACGCCAAGTTGGCCGCGCGCATCTCCGTTTCCAATCTGCACAAGAACACCAAGAAATCCTTCTCCGAGACCATGAAGGATCTTTACGAATACGTGAATCCAAGAACAGGCAAAAAAGCCCCTTTGTTATCCGATGAGGTGTATAAAGTAGTTTCTGAAAATGCTGAAACCTTGGACTCGACCATTATTTACAACCGAGATTTTGGCTACGACTATTTCGGTTTTAAGACCTTGGAACGCTCCTATTTGCTTAAACTGAATGGCAAAATCGCCGAACGTCCCCAGCACATGCTCATGCGGGTGGCCGTTGGTATCCATTTAAATGATTTGGAATCGGCCATAGAAACCTATGAGTTGATGTCCAAGAAGTATTTTACACACGCCACGCCCACATTGTTCAATTCAGGAACACCAAAACCACAGATGTCTTCCTGCTTCCTTTTGGCGATGAAGGACGATAGCATAGACGGAATCTACGACACCTTGAAGCAAACTGCAAAGATTTCACAATCTGCTGGAGGGATTGGACTTTCAATCCATAACATTAGAGCAACAGGCTCTTATATTGCAGGCACTAATGGGACTTCAAACGGAATTGTGCCCATGCTTCGTGTCTTCAACGATACAGCACGCTATGTGGACCAAGGAGGTGGAAAGCGTAAAGGAAGCTTCGCCATTTATGTGGAGCCTTGGCATGCCGATATTTTCGACTTTTTGGATTTGAAAAAGAACCATGGAAAAGAAGAAATGCGTGCCCGTGATTTGTTCTATGCCATGTGGATTCCAGATTTGTTCATGAAACGTGTTGAGACCGATGGCGAATGGACTTTGATGTGTCCCAATGAATGCCCAGGACTTTTCAGTAACCACAGTGATGAGTTTGAAAAACTGTACACTCAATATGAAGCCGAAGGCAAGGGGCGTAAAACTATAAAGGCCCGTGATCTTTGGGAGAAAATATTAGAGTCCCAAATAGAAACGGGAACCCCATACATGCTCTATAAGGATGCCGCAAACCGCAAGAGCAACCAGAAGAACTTGGGAACCATTCGTTCTTCCAACCTGTGTACCGAGATTTTGGAGTATACTTCTCCAGATGAGGTTGCGGTATGTAATTTGGCCTCGATTGCGCTTCCCATGTTCATAAAAAATGGCGAGTTTGATCACAAGGAATTATTTCGAGTTACCAAGCGGGTCACCAAAAACTTGAATAAAGTGATTGACCGTAACTTTTATCCCGTGGAAGAAGCCCGAAATTCAAATATGCGACATAGACCCATTGGTTTGGGTGTTCAAGGGTTGGCGGATACTTTTATTTTATTGCGGATGCCTTTTACCAGCGATGAAGCCAAAAAGTTGAACCAAGAAATCTTTGAGACCTTGTACTTTGCTGCAGTTTCTGCTTCCATGGAAATGGCCAAGGAAGAAGGTACCTATTCCAGCTACGAGGGGTCACCCATATCAAAAGGAGAGTTCCAACACAATCTTTGGGGCATCAAAGATGAAGAACTTTCAGGGCGATGGGATTGGGGCAAGCTCAGAAAAGATGTCAAAAAGAACGGGGTCAGAAACTCCTTATTGGTCGCGCCGATGCCAACCGCCTCAACATCACAGATTTTGGGGAACAATGAGTGCTTTGAACCCTACACCTCCAACATCTATACCCGTAGGGTATTGTCCGGAGAATTCATTGTGGTGAACAAACATCTTTTGGAAGATTTGGTTCGATTGGGCTTATGGAATGAAAACCTCAAGCAAGAGTTGATGCGTGCCAATGGTTCCATTCAACATATTGATGTGATTCCGCAGGAAATCAAAGAACTCTACAAGACGGTTTGGGAACTCAGTATGAAGGACATTATAGATATGAGTAGACAACGGGGTTACTTTATAGATCAAAGTCAATCATTGAATCTCTTCATGGAAAATGCGAACTATTCCAAATTGACATCGATGCATTTCTATGCATGGAAGAGTGGTCTAAAAACAGGAATGTACTACTTAAGGACCAAATCTGCGGTGGATGCCATTAAATTTACTTTGGACAATACCAATAAGAAGGAAGAGCCTGTTAGTGTTGCGGTTGAGGCCGAAGGGTCATCTGTTGCTTCCGCAGAGGTATTGAAAGTGGAGGCTACAGAGGCGAATCAACAGGAAGTGGACATACAACCTATGACGCCAGAAGAAATGAAAGAAATGATCGCACGTGCCAAGGAAGGTCAAGCAGATGATGATTGCTTGATGTGTGGATCATAGCCCGTACTGAGCTTTATCAGTATGTGTGATAGTGTTTATTGATCAGATACCTCGGAGAACGTTCACCCCACTTATAGAACCATCCGAGGTATTTTTGTTTGAAAAATGAGCGGCGAACAATAAAAAAACCTCCCGAAAAGGAGGTTTTTATTTTAAAAGGAGAACAAAACTACAGCGACCAGGCTTTGCCCCCAGTCAATGTAGTTACATCTTCACATGCAATATATTCGCCAGGAATAGGAGCATAGGCCAATACCTCTTCCCCAACATATTCAGAGTTTTTATAAGCAAAAATAGCCAAATCCCTTAGGTCATTGGCAAATGAAAAACTAGCTACGTCATCATCAATATCACCCTCACCGCCATTCATTACAGCTTCCATATAGCTATTGATGGCCTCGGTGTGGGCTTCTTCTTGCTCTGGCGTGCGTTTGGTCAGGTATGTCTTTAAAACTGGTTCTATGTCGGTAGCTTCAACATCTGCTAAAGATTGTTTACCAGAGTCCGATAACACCTTGTCAAAAAATTTGCCCATTCTTAGCTTCACAAAATCCAATTGGTCCTCAGGTAGAACCTCGTTCATGAAGGAATCAAAGAAAACATGTACGTTCATTTCAGTGGCTGAAGGCGTATCTGTTTTTGGCAAAATAATATCTAAAGTCTGTGCCAGTGCATAACCTTGGTCTTGGCTCAAAAACGAAGGCACCCATTCTGCATAGGCAGGTTTATCCTTGCAGCTTTGAAGTAATCCCAATAGTGTTGGAGTGGCCACGGCATACCCGAAGGCCATCCCCATATTTTTAAGTGCAGATCTTCTTTCCATTATATATTTCCTTTTTTAAGTTCTTGAGCGGCATGATTGGCAGCTCTGGCCGTAAATGCCATATAGGTCAATGAAGGATTCACACAGCTTGCGGATGTCATGAAAGCCCCATCGGTTACGTAAACATTTTTACAGGCATGAACCTGATTGTTTCCATTTAGTACGGAAGTCTTGGGGTCTCGTCCCATACGGGCTGTTCCCATTTCGTGGATACCAAGGCCCAAAGCTCCTGGATTGTCGAATGGTTGTACATCCCTAAGGCCTGCTTTGGTAAGCATTTCTACTGCCTGTTCCTTCATATCCTCACGCATTTTCCATTCGTTGTCCCCGAATTCCGCGTCAAAGGTGATGGTAGGCAATCCCCATTGGTCCAATTTATCATAGTCCAGGGTCATTCGATTGTGCTCATAAGGCAATACTTCGCCGAATCCACCCATTCCAAAGGTCCATCCACCTGGTTTAAGAATAGCCTCCTTTAAATCTTTACCATACGATAATTCTGCTACGGTTTCTTCCCAGTTACCTCTTCCGGCACCACCTTGATAACCATAACCTCTTATGAACTTATCTGTATTTGAATTTCCTCCCAAGTTTCTAAATCTGGGAACATAGACTCCATTGGGTTTTCTACCTTTATAATATTTATCCTCAAATCCATCAAACTTACCGTTGGCACCTACACCCAAATGATGGTCCATGATATTTCTTCCCAGTTGATCGGAGTCATTGCCCAATCCGTTGGGGAATCGGTCCGATTTGGATTGCATCAATATGGAAGTGGAAGCAATGGAAGAAGCGCAAAGGAAAATAACTTTCGCTTTGAATTCGAACTCTTCCTTGGTTTCCCGGTCTATTACCTTTACACCAGTGGCTTTTTGGGTATTTGGGTCATAGATAACCTCATGCACGATGGAATCTGGTCGCAAGGTCATGTTTCCTGTTCTTTCGGCGGCGGGCAATGTTGAGGAAACACTGCTAAAGTAGGCGCCAAAAGGACATCCTCTAATACAACGGTTTCTAAATTGGCAACGAACACGTCCGTCACCATCAAATTGTTTATCACTATTGATGTGGGCCACCCTTCCTGCCGTAATCACACGGCCATCAAAATTTTCGGCTACTTTTTCACGTACATGGCTTTCCAAACAGTTGAGCTCCATCATAGGCTCAAAAATTCCATCAGGAAGCTGTTCCAATCCAAGATTTTCACCAGAAACACCGATATAACTTTCAACTTTATCGTACCAAGGGGCAATATCTTTATAACGAACGGGCCAATCTACTGCAATGCCATCATTTTTGTTGGCACCAAAGTCGATGTCACTCCAACGGTAGCTGTGACGTCCCCACATAATGGAACGGCCACCTACGTGATAGCCACGCATCCAATCAAATCGTTTTGTTTCGTTATACGGATGGTCAATATCATCCACAAACCAAAAATTGTGCGGTGCTTTTACGGTATATCCAGTTCTGGCCTGTTTTTCCTGTCTGGCAGCTTTTTCTCTTGGCAATTCACCGTTATGGGGAAAATCCCATGGGTCTGAATTGGCTGTAGGATAGTCTTCTCTGTGTTTTACCATGGGACCACGTTCCAAGACGAGGGTCTTAAGGCCATTTTCACATAGCTCCTTAGCAGCCCATCCGCCACTAATGCCAGTCCCTACTACTATGGCATCATAGGATTCCTGCTCCTCGTTGTAATAAAATTTACTCATTTATTCGGATTGTTTATTTGCTAAATGTATTAATTATTAAATTAATTTTCTACATTTAATCCCTATGTTTATTGAGAATTCACTACTATAACGTTGTAGTTTTTGAATTCTCCAAGAAAAATTGATAGCCTTAATTTATGAAGAAAATGAGTATGTTTCAAAATGGCTTTTTAGCTGTTTTGATAATTTTAGTATCGGGATTTTATTCCTGTAAGGAGAATCCAAAAAAGGAAACCTCTGAAAATCAACAAACAGAAGAAATGGAGATTGAAGCGACTAGTCCCTCCTATAAACTTTCATTGGCCCAATGGTCACTGCACCGAATGATCAGGGACGAGGGCATGGACCCCTATAAATTTGCAGAAAAAGCAAACGAATGGGGTTTTGAGGGACTTGAATATGTAAGTCAACTCTATTATTCCGAATTGGAAACAGCCAATTTTTCCGAAGCGGCCATGGCAACTTTTGTAGAAAAATGTAAAGCCGAAAGTGAAAAATACGGTCTGGAGAACCTATTGATCATGATTGATGGACAGGGAGATTTGGCTGCCACGGATCAAGAAGTACGAAAAGCAGCAGCTGAAAACCATCACAAATGGGTAGATGCTGCCGCAGCTTTGGGATGTCATTCCATACGAGTTAATTTAAACGGGACCCAGGACCCAGAAGCATGGGTGCCAGCTTCAATAGATGGGCTGACCCAATTGGCTACCTATGCCAAGGACAAGAACATCAATATTATAGTGGAAAACCATGGCGGGCCTTCATCCAACGCTCAATTGTTAGCAGAAGTAATTGAAAAAGTAGGTATGGACAATTGTGGTACCCTACCGGATTTTGGCAATTTCTGTATAAAAAGGAAGGCAGGGGATTACTATGAATCCAATTGTGTGGAAGAATATGACAGATACAAAGGGATGAAGGAATTGATGCCTTACGCTAAGGGGGTCAGTGCCAAATCCTATAATTTTGATGAAGATGGCAAAGAAACCACCATTGACTTCGCCAGGATGATCAAGATCATTAAAGATTCTGGATACACGGGATTCATTGATGTGGAATATGAAGGAAATGAACTGAGTGAGGAAGAAGGTATTGTGGCCACCAAAAAGCTATTGGAAGAACTGCTTTGAACACCTTTTAAGTTAAGGACTGTATGAAGGGATTTTTACAACAACTCTTCGACTATAATTTCTATTGCAACAAAAAATTGATTGCACAGTGTGGTTCCCAGAAAGAAATTTCTGAGAACTGCACGCGTCTTTTTAGTCATATCTTGAACACACACCATATTTGGAACCAACGAATTTTGGGAAATTCATCTGAATATAGTGTTTGGCAAGAACACCCTTTTGCCCATTGGGAAGACATTCACTATGACAACCAGCGAAGTTCGTTTGAGATCATAACCAATGCCAGCGACCTGCATAAAAGAGTAGAATATGAAAATAGTGAGGGAAGAACTTTTGCCAACGAACTACAAGACATTCTGTTCCATGTTGTAAACCATTCCACACACCACAGAGCCCAAATTTTAAAGGATTATAGGGATTCGGGTATCGCTCCTGAACCTTTGGACTATATATTTTATAAAAGATAATCTCTCAATGAGCACTAAAATAAAGTTTCAGCTTTCATTCATGATGTTCTTGGAATTCTTCATTTGGGGAGGCTGGTTTGTTACTCTGGGAACTTTTTTGGGGAACAATTTAAATGCCACAGGAAGTGAAATGGCCCAAGCTTTTTCAACCCAGTCTTGGGGTGCAATTATAGCCCCTTTTATTATAGGGCTCATAGCCGATAGATATTTTAACGCAGAACGGATATTGGGAATACTGCACATTATTGGTGCCTTGCTCATGTATCAAATGTACCAAACCACGGATTTTGCATTGTTCTATCCCTATGTATTGGGCTATATGATTTTGTATATGCCCACGCTGGCACTCGTAAATTCAATCTCTTTCAATCAAATGAAGGATCCGGCCAAGGAGTTTTCGCCCATCCGGGTTTTTGGCACCATAGGTTGGATAGTAGCAGGTCTTGTAATCAGCTACGTATTTCTGTGGGACTCTCCTGAAGGTATCCAATCAGGAATGTTAAAGAACACCTTTCTAATGGTGGCCTTGGCGTCGGCCGTATTGGGGCTTTTTAGTTTTACCTTGCCAAAAACACCGCCTAGAGTCGACAAAAATGAGAAAGTGAGCATTTCCGAGGTACTAGGATTGGAGGCACTACAATTACTGAAGGATAGAAACTTTCTGATTTTCTTTATTTCATCCGTTTTGATTTGTATTCCCCTTGCATTTTATTATCAAAATGCGAATCCGTTTCTATCTGAAATTGGAATGGGAAATCCCACAGGTAAAATGACCATAGGTCAAGCTTCAGAGGTGCTATTTATGTTGCTGCTGCCATACTTCTTCACCAAATTTGGGTTTAAGAAGACCATCATGGCCGGTATGTTGGCCTGGACCATTCGATATTTATTATTTGCCTATGGCGATGCTGGTGAAATGGCCTTTATGTTATTGATTGGAATAGCACTTCATGGTATCTGTTATGATTTTTTCTTTGTATCGGGCCAAATTTATACCGATACAAAAGCAGGCCCTAAATACAAAAGTGCAGCTCAAGGGCTAATAACCTTGGCTACCTATGGTGTTGGAATGCTAATAGGATTTTGGGTGGCCGGACAGATTACCGATACCAATATCATAAGTGAAAATCAGCATAATTGGATGAACATTTGGCGATTCCCCGCCTTTTTCGCCTTGGGTGTGGCCATACTTTTCATGATTTTCTTTAAAAACGAAAATGTATCATATAAACAATAATTAACTGACTAAATTGAACCTAATGGAACAAGTAAACAAGAATAGACTTTTTATTGCATCCTGTGTAGCCTTATTGGTAACAGCAATGACTTTTGCAATAAGGGCACGACTAGAGACCGTTTTTGGACCCGAAGGCGTAGGACTGACCTTGGAACAAATAGGCTATGCTTTTACGCCTGCCTTTTGGGGCTTTACCCTGGCTATGCTATTTGGCGGTCCTTTGGTGGATTTTTTGGGGATTAAAAAAATAACATGGATTGCATTCATTACCCATGCTATTGGTATTGTCTGGACTATTTTGGCAAAAGATATGACCTCACTTTTCATTGCTACTTTGTTTGTGGGTATTGGTAATGGTTTTGTTGAGGCGGCACTTAACCCTATGATCGCATCAATGTATCCAAAGAGCAAGACCAAAATGTTGAACCGTTTTCACGTATGGTTTCCAGGCGGTATTGCAATAGGGGGCGTTGTAGGATGGTTGGTCATGGATGTAATGGGTCTTAGCTGGCAAATAATGGTTGGTACTCTGTTTATCCCATTGATTATCTACGCGATATTGTTTTATGGACAAAAATTTCCTGTTACCGAACGCGTGGCCCTTGGGGTAACCAATAATAAAATGCTGTCAAGTCTTGGTAAGCCCCTCTTCATTTTTATGGTGCTTTGTATGATGCTTACGGCTGCCTCTGAATTGGGGACCACCCAACGTATTGAGTCCTTGTTAAAGGAATCTGGTACCATACCACTATTGGTTCTTGTTTTTATCAACGGAATTATGGCTTTGGGTAGAGCTTTTGCAGGTCAGGTCATTCATAAATTACAACCCTCTGGCATGCTTCTTTTTTCAGCAATATTTACATTCATAGGCCTTTGGTTGTTGACCATAACAAGTGGCTCTGGAACATTTTTGGCCGCTGGGGTGTTTGCTATAGGAGTTACCTTTTTCTGGCCTACCATGCTCGGTTTTGTTGCAGAATACCTGCCAGAGACCGGAGCTTTGGGATTATCCATTATGGGAGCTGCAGGCATGCTTTCTGTCTCCATAGTATTGCCCATAATGGGGAACCTTATGGACAATGCCAGTGCACATGAAGCGCTTCGAACGATGTCAGCCTTACCCGCTATATTGATTGTGGCCTTTATTGGATTGTATATATTTATGCGAGGAAAGAAAGTACAGACAGAAGATTAAGTTTCAATAATAGAGTAAAAATTAAGATGTATGCCAAAAAAAATTAGACTTGGAATTCTTGGAGGTGGCGGTGATTCGCTCATTGGAGTATTGCACAGAGTGGCCTCCTTCATCAATGACAACTATGAAATTGTAGGGGCGGTCTTCAACCCCGTTTATGAAGAAAGTATAGACTTTGCAAAGGAAATCGACGTTCCTACCAATCGTATTTACAAGGATTTTGATACGTTGGTAGAGGAGGAGTTGAAGCTTCCAGAGGATGAACGGATTCAGGTGTGTTCCATTTTAACACCTAACTTCTTGCATTTTCCCATGGCCAAAAAATTGTTGGAAAATGGGTTCCATGTCATTTGTGAAAAACCAATGACCACCACCTACGAAGAAGCAAAAATTTTACAGGAGACCCTGAACAAAGCGGGAACCGTTTTTGCAGTGACCCATACCTATACGGGGTATCCCATGGTTCGGCAAATGCGTGAAATGATCAAGGCCGGTGAGTTGGGCAAAATTCATAAAGTGGATGCCCAATACTATCAAGGCTGGATCAATCCCATCATTCACGATAAGGAAAAACGCTCTTCCGTATGGCGATTAGATCCTAAAAAGGCGGGAATTAGTTCGTGTATGGGAGACATTGGGGTGCATGCCTTCAATATGATTGAATTTACCACTGGGCTACAGGTAAAATCCCTGTTGTGTGATTTTAATTACCTCTACGATGACAACCAAATGGACGTGGACGGAACGGTGCTGATTCGCATGGGGAAACATGCCAAGGGTGTCATTCGTGCCAGCCAAGTGGCCACAGGAGAAGAAAACGGACTTACCATTGCCATTTATGGTGAAAAAGGAGGTTTTAAATGGGAACAGGAAAACCCCAACTACCTCTACAAGTTGAATGACCCAGAACCACTTCAAGTGTTAAAACCAGGACATGCGTATAACTCTAAGCTTTCTTTGGATGGCACCAAATTACCTCCTGGACATCCTGAAGGTATCTTTGACGCCATGGCCAACATCTATTTGGGTGCTGCTAGGGCCATTCGCGGTGAAAAATATAATGACGGGGAGTTCCCAACCATGTTGGATGGAGTACGAGGTCTCAATTTTATTGAGAGTTCTGTGGCTTCACACAAACAAGGAAACGTTTGGGTGGATTTGGATTAAACCTTGTTCACGTGACAAAAAAATAAAAGAGGGTGTCTAAAAAGTATTGAAATATGTCATTCTGAATTCCTGCCTGCCCGCAGGCAAGGTATTTCAGAATCCCATCATTATGAGAACCTGAAACAAGTTCAGGTTGACGAAAGCAGGCTTTTAGACATCTTCTTTTTTATCGTTTAAAGAGCATTTCAAACCCTTGAAATACCACAATCATACTTTCCCGTGGCGTCTTGCCATACTGGGCAAGCTCTCGTGAGAAATAGGGCCAATGGGTCTTTTTCCAGTGTTCTAGGCTTTTATCACCTTCACCTTCCAGTCGGGCTTGTTCTTCCCGAACAGCAAAATAAGGGACCAACTTCACTGAGGTAGTCCTAATAATGCACTTAGCATTTCCGTTCCAGTCGGTGACCACCGTAAACTCCCCAATCTTCGGAAGGGGTTCATTTCGTTGCTGCATCCCGATCAGGGAATGTGAAATGGCCCGTTTGGTCTCCTTACAAATTAAATCGGCACAAGTGTTGGCATCTTCTTCATTGTCATAAAAGCGCACCACTTTTGGTGCTTCTTTGGAAGCATATTCCAAATGGGCGTCCAAAAAATCGCCCCACATATTTCGGGCAGATGCATTTTCCATAAGCAGGTTTTTAAGAAAATTTGTTTTGTTTAAACTGTTCAGCGGCATGGTTGGCCGCTCTGGCGGTAAAAGCCATATAGGTCAGAGATGGGTTAACACAGCTGGACGATGTCATAAAGGCACCGTCCGTTACATACACATTGGGTGCATCATGCACTTGATTGTATTTGTTCAGTACCGAAGTTTTTGGATCATGCCCCATTCTTGCGCCGCCCATTTCGTGAATGCCCAGCCCCGGTCCTGTTTCAGTATCATAAGCGTGCACATCCCTAAAGCCAGCCGCTTTAAAAATGGCCACTGCCTCCTTTTTGATGGCTTCCCGCATCTTGAGTTCATTTTCCTTGAATTCCACATCAAAATCCAATTGAGGAAGACCCCACTGGTCTTTTTTGTCCTTGCTCAGGGTAACCCTATTATCATGATGTGGTAACATTTCACCAAAACCTGTCATTCCAATCTGCCAAGCACCGGGTTGTAAAATGGCTTCTTTTAAATTTTTCCCATACCCCATCTCGGCAACGGTCTCTTGCCAATTGCCCCTGCTGGCACCACCTTGGTAGCCGAACCCGCGCACAAAATCGTTTTGTTTGGTTTTGTCGTTCAAGTTGACAAACCTGGGAATGTAGAACCCACAAGGTCGTCTTCCTTTGTAATATTTGTCTAGGTAACCATCCACCTTTGCGCTGGCCCCCAACTGGTAATGGTGGTCCATAATGTTTCTGCCTACTTCATCATGATTGTTGCCCAAGCCATTCGGGAATGTTTTGGATTTGGACTGCAACAGAATCCCTGTTGATGCCATGGCCGAGGCACACAAAAAAATAATCTTGCCCTTGAACTCTAAGGTTTCATGGGTTTCCCGATCAATGACCCTAACCCCGGTAGCTTTTTGCCGGGCATCATCATAAATAACCTCATGTACAATGGAATTGGGTCGGAGGGTCATGTTGCCGGTGCGCTCCGCTGCAGGTAAAGTAGATGAAAGACTACTAAAATAACCACCAAAAGGACATCCCCTCCAACACCTGTCTCTATATTGACAAGGACCACGCCCTTCAAATTGCTTTTCACTTGTAGTGATGTGTGCCGCCCTACTGTTGGTTAAAAGACGGCCATCATCAAA
Organism: Allomuricauda sp. ANG21; assembly: GCF_040705235.1. Classification (NCBI taxonomy): domain Bacteria; kingdom Pseudomonadati; phylum Bacteroidota; class Flavobacteriia; order Flavobacteriales; family Flavobacteriaceae; genus Allomuricauda; species Allomuricauda sp. ANG21. The sequence continues at coordinate 616,349 of NZ_JBFCVT010000002.1, forward strand.
CTTGTCCTGCATGGATTTTTGAAGGTCCTTTTCTACACAGTTCAGTTCCATAGGAGGTAAAAATTCACCGTCTGGTAAATGGTTGAGTCCCAATTTTTGCCCAAAAACCCCAATATAGGATTCCACCTTGTCATACCACGGGGCAATATCTTTGTAGCGCACAGGCCAATCAATGGCAATACCTTCGTTTTTATTGGCTTCAAAATCCACATCGCTCCAGCGATAACTTTGTCTGCCCCACGTAATGGAACGGCCCCCTACTTGGTAACCGCGAATCCAATCAAATCGTTTGGTTTCTTGGTAAGGATGTTCCAGATCATTAACGAAGAAGTGTTTAACATCATCTCTTGGCGCCCACCCTACCCGTAACTGTTTATGATATTTTTTTTTGTCTTCCCGGGTCAATTCACCTTTAAAAGGATAGTCCCAGGGGTCATCGTGCATGGTCTTGTAATCTTCAATATGTTTTACCATTGGGCCGCGTTCCAAAACCAAGGTTTTCAATCCGTTTTCGCAGAGTTCCTTGGCCGCCCATCCGCCACTTATTCCCGTTCCCACCACAATGGCATCATAAACTGTATTTTCGTTCACCGTAATACTTTTTAATTGTTTGCTAATTCCTATATTTATGTTTTCTACATGGGAAGTAAAAATATCCTAGAAATTTTTTTAAATATAGAAGATAAATCACAATATTTTGCGGATTTGTTGATTCAGAAAACCATTTTAAATGAAAACAATTAAAGGACCGGCTGTATTCTTAGCACAGTTTGTGGACAGTCAACCTCCGTTCAATTCGTTGGATGGATTATGCAAGTGGGCCGCTGGCCTTGGCTATAAAGGAATTCAAATACCAACTTGGGAATCGTTCCTGATCGACTTGGACAAAGCTGCCGAAAGTCAGGATTATTGCGATGAGCTCAAAGGAAAAATAAACTCCTACGGTCTTGAGATTACAGAGTTGTCCACCCACCTTCAAGGACAGTTGGTAGCCGTTCACCCAGCCTATGATATTATGTTCGACAATTTTGCGCCCAAAGAACTGCATGGCAAACCAAAAGAGCGCACAAAATGGGCTGTAGAAACTGTAAAAAAGGCAGCCACCGCTAGCCGTAGATTGGGTCTTAAGGCACATGCTACATTTTCTGGATCTTTACTTTGGCATACGGCACACCCTTGGCCACAACGACCTCCGGGCTTGGTGGAAATGGGCTTTGAAGAGCTGGCCAAACGATGGATGCCCATCTTGAATCATTTTGACAAGGAAGGTGTGGATGTATGCTACGAAGTTCACCCAGGTGAGGATCTACATGACGGGGATACCTTTGAACGTTTTTTGGAAGCCACTGGAAATCACAAACGGGTGAACATTCTCTATGATCCAAGCCACTTTGTCTTACAGCAGTTGGATTATATTGAGTATATCGACATTTACTATGAATTCATCAAGTCCTTCCACGTGAAGGATTCAGAGTTCAATCCTACGGGAAGGAAAGGTGCCTTTGGTGGATACAACGACTGGGGAAATAGAGCTGGGCGCTATCGCTCCTTGGGCGATGGCCAAATTGACTTTAAAACCATCTTTTCCAAATTAACGCAGTACGGATGCGATGTTTGGGCCGTAATGGAATGGGAATGTTGCATTAAAAGTCCGGAGCAAGGTGCCCGTGAAGGTGCCAAATTCATTCAAGATCATATTATTGAAGCCACCCAAAAAACTTTTGATGATTTTGCCGGGGCTGACGTGGATACAGAAAAACTTAAAAATATACTCGGTTTATGAAAAAAGTAGCAGGAATTATTTTCGCAGTGCTGGTTTTGGCTTGCAAAGGAAAACAAGAAAAACAAGGAGAAGTTGATGCGGACCCCATGGCAGGGGCTGAAAAAGAAGTTCCTCCTCCATCAACAAATGAATGGACCGTTCTGTTCGATGGTTCATCCTTTGATGGGTGGCATATTTACAACGGAGGAGCAGTTGGAGCGCCATGGAAATTGGAGGATGGCGCAATGATTTTTGATCCTTCGCTGGATGAATCCGATGGAAAACACTTCAACCTAGTTACCGATACGGAGTACACCAGTTTTGAACTGTCCTTGGAATGGATGGTGAACGAAGGTGCCAACAGTGGTGTCATGTGGGGTGTTGTGGAAGATGAAAAGTATGGAGAACCCTATGTAACCGGACCAGAAATCCAAGTGTTGGATAATATTGGCCACCCTGATGGAAAAAATGGACCGACCCGTCAAGCGGGGGCCTTATATGATATGATTCCTACCGACTCAACCGTGGTAAAACCAGTTGGCGAGTGGAATCATTTTGTGCTTACCATCAACCACAAGACCAATGAAGGCAGTGTAATTTTGAACGATAACACTGTTGCGGAGTTTCCTGTCCATGGAGATGCTTGGAACGAGATGGTGTCCAAATCAAAGTTTGCCGATTGGGAGCATTTTGGCAAGTTTAAAACGGGTAAGATCGCCCTCCAACATCATGGAGAACCCATTGTGATTGGATATAGAAATATTAAGATTAAAGAATTATAGGATGCAAAAACTAAAAAGTATTTTGTTGATAATGTTGGGGTTGATTGCCACAACCGGTTTTGCCCAGCTAGAAGAGGAGCCCACAAAACCAGAACAAACCGAATTTTACGAACCCGTTGTACCTGTTGTTACCCCGGGAAAAGATGGTGCACCGCCCAGCGATGCCATTGTTCTTTTTGATGGGACTAATCTGGACAATTGGGTCAGTATGGCTGACAGTACCGCGGCAAAATGGATTGTGAACAATGATGGCAGTATGACGGTAAAGAACAGAACGGGTGACATTCAAACCAAACAAAATTTTGGAAGCATCCAACTTCATATTGAATGGAAGTCGCCGGCTGAAATACAAGGAAAAGGTCAAAGCCGTGCAAACAGTGGTGTTTTTCTTTCGGGATTGTACGAAGTACAGGTGTTGGACAACAACAATAATGACACTTACGTGAACGGACAGGTGGGGTCCATTTACAAGCAACATACCCCCTTGGCCATGGCCTCTGTTCCATCAGGGGAATGGAACACGTATGACATTATTTATCATCAACCTGTATTTGAGAAGGGTCAAAAAGTTAAATCAGGAACTCTAACGGTCATCCATAATGGTGTTTTGATTCAGGATCATGTGGAAATCAAAGGAACCACGCCCTACATTGGTTGGCCTAAAAACCCGGTTCATGGTAAAGGTCCTCTTCGACTCCAAGATCATGGTGACAATAGTAGGGTGAGCTACAGAAACATTTGGGTAAGGGAGTTGGACTAATTTCATTTTAAACTCCACGTTTACCAGGTCAAGGGGGTCAAAAGCTATTTTGGTTACCTTTGGCAAAATATCTATTGCTATATGATTCAATCCATGACCGGTTTTGGGAAGCACGTGGCGCAGCTTCCATCCAAGAAAATTACTGTGGAACTCAAATCACTCAACAGTAAAAGTTTGGATATCAATGCCAGAATTCCACAATCATATCGTGAAAAGGAGTTGGAGCTTCGAAAAATGATAGCTGATGTATTGGTACGCGGAAAGGTAGATTTGGGACTTTATGTTGAGATTACCGGCGAAGAGACCACAGCAGAGGTGAATCAGGGCATGGTAAAAAAATACATGGAACAATTGGCGCAACTAGCCAAAGGCGATGACATAAAATTGCTTGAACTGGCGTTGCGCATGCCCGATACCCTAAAAACGGACAAGGACGACATTGACGAATCTGAATATGAAGCCATAAAAGAGGCCCTGAAACAGGCACTTTCTGAGATAACCACATTTAGGAATGAGGAGGGCAAGGTTTTGGAACAGGATTTTGTAGAACGAATCAAAAATTTGACATCTTTACTTGATCAAGTCAATGCTATGGACCCGGAGCGTTTGGCAACCGTGCGTGAACGTTTGGAAAGAGCGGTGAGTGACCTTAAAGTTGAATTGGATGCGAATCGGTTTGAGCAAGAGCTCATATATTATTTAGAAAAGTACGACGTTACAGAGGAGAAGGTTCGCTTGGCCAATCATTTAAGTTATTTTGAAACTACTCTCAAGTCGGACGATTCCAATGGAAAGAAATTGGGCTTCATTGCCCAGGAAATAGGTAGGGAAATCAATACCATTGGTTCCAAGGCCAATTATGCGCCCATGCAGCAATTGGTGGTACAAATGAAGGATGAGTTGGAAAAAATCAAGGAACAAATGCTCAATGTGCTATGACAGAAGGGGGTAAACTCATCATTTTTTCGGCGCCTTCAGGAAGTGGAAAAACTACCATTGTCAAATATTTGTTGGCCCAACCAGAGCTGAACCTTGCCTTTTCAATTTCGGCTACATCCCGCCCAAGGAGAGGAAAGGAGAAACACGGTGAGAATTATTACTTCATGTCCATTTCTGAGTTTAAAAAGCATATTAAGCAAGGTGATTTTTTGGAGTGGGAAGAAGTATATCGCGATAACTTTTATGGCACTTTAAAGGCCGAGGTAGAACGCCTTTGGGCCGAAGGGAAGAATGTTATTTTTGATATTGATGTTTCAGGGGGGCTTCGGATAAAAAAGAAGTTTCCGGAAGAAACATTGGCCGTTTTTGTAAAGCCACCCAGTGTGGATGAATTGAAAATTCGGTTAAAGAAGCGAAGCACCGAAAGTGATGACAAAATCAATATGAGAATTGCTAAGGCGTCCGTAGAATTGGCCACCGCCCCTCAGTTTGATAAAATCATTAAAAACTACGATTTGGATGTTGCGCTAAAAGAGGCCCATAAGTTAGTAGCCGATTTTGTGGGTGCCAAAACCCCAGATTCAAAAGAAGATTAACACCATGAAAAAGGTAGGGCTCTTTTTCGGCACATTCAACCCTATCCATGTTGGCCACTTAGTGATAGCCAACCATATGGTAGAATTCTCAGATTTGGATGAGGTGTGGTTCGTGATTACCCCACAAAGCCCCTTTAAGACCAAGCAATCGTTATTGGACGACCATCACCGTTACCAAATGGTATACGAGGCTGTGCAGGAATATCCCAAATTAAAACCTAGCAAAATTGAGTTTGATTTGCCCCAACCCAATTACACCATCAATACGTTGGTTCATTTGAACGAGCAATATGGCAGCGACCACAAATTCTCACTTATTATGGGAGAGGACAACCTGAAAAGCTTTCACAAATGGAAGAATTATGAGACCATCTTGGAGCATTATTCCATTTATGTGTATCCGAGAATTTCTGAAGGGGAGGTTGACCATCAATTCAAAGAAAACTCAAAAATCACCAAGGTAAATGCACCCATTATGGAGATTTCATCAACCTTTATCCGAAAGGAACATAAAAAAGGGAAAAATATTAGACCGCTGCTCCCAAGTGCCGTTTGGAAATATATGGATGAAATGAATTTTTATAGGTAGTAGTTTCTTTTCACTAGGATTTGGACAAAATATCGGTTCCCAAATATTTGTTGTCCTTGTTCATGTACCACGCCCGTGTCTTGGGCATTTTTATCCCGTTGATTTCCTCCAAGCCTTGCAAAAGAATATACTCCCCATCATTTTTGCTTTCATCATGGTAAAATTGATACACTTCCATGGCGTAGCTCTTTGGGTCAAAATAGAAATACCATACATCGTTGCCCACATTCTCATCGTAAGTAACTTTCAGCACCAGATACTCCTTTCCATTGAAGGTCTTTTTTTGCACTGAGTCGTCCAATAAGGTGCCAGGGTCCCTGAGCTTCATGGGAAGACCGTAGAGGTAGGTGTAATAATTTTTCATGGTTTCGCCACGGTCGCACGTAAGCCTGTACGACTTTATATCTTCTTCACTTATCTCATTTGAACCGTTGAGAAAGGCATTGCATATTCCTTTATCAAAGTGATATCCATAAGAATCACCATCCTTCTCAACCAAAAGGCTGAATTTTTGCTGTGGGGTATTGAGGGATATGGTGCTCAGCCGATTACTCGAATTGGGGCTTTCCATGAGCACTTTGAACTCTCCATCAAAGGTTTTCCAGTTGCCGTTGGGGTCGTGAAAAGCGATGGCTCTGCTCAGAAGTTCTGAACCAGTAATACCCTGTGCTTGGGAAATGGTAACATAGCACAAGGTTAAAAGTAAAAAGAGATGTCTCATAAAGCCCAAAGTTTTAGACTATTTATCCTTGTTCTTTTCTATTCGAGCTGGCTCCACGGTGCTGTCATGCTCGGAATAATAAAGCTCCAAAAGTTTTATTGTGGCTTTTACCATGTCTTTACTTTCGGTGAGCAATGAAAAATACAAGGTGGTATTCTTTGGACTGGTTTCCTCCGTTCTGGTGCGAGCCACCTGTTTTTCCACCTTATCGGAAATCAACTCATAATATTTATCCTTTTCATTTAGGAGGTTGGCAATATTCTCAAAAGATTTTTTACTAAAGGTCTCCATTGTTGTGCCAAACAGACCTTCCAACGAATGATCCAAATCTTTTAGTTCCTTGATTTGATTGTACTTCAATTTTTTGTGGTTGTTGAGCACATGGGTGTAACTCACTTTCGAGATATATTCCAATGATTGGGTAAAATCTTGGAGCACTCCCAATAAGGTGATGTAAAAATTACTGGCTCCTCCCACACTGGATTCATCCAAATTCTTGATAAAGTAATAGAGGTTGTTTTTGAGACCATCCACTTCTTTAGCAAGCTTTTTAACCCCTTTATTGTTCTTTTTCAAAGCTTCAAGGTCGTGTTTGGCCAACCCATTGATGGCTCCTGAATAGATTTTATTGCTTCGTTTAACCACGCTGGCAATGTTGGTGGCACTTTCCTCAATAACACCTTGAATGGAACTACTTTCAGCCTTTCTGAGGATATCTTCTACTTTGGTTTCCACTTTTTTTCGGGTATGGCTCAAATAGTTTCTTACCAAAAGAATTCCTGCTAAAAGTAATAATGCAATTAGTGCAACAAAACCTCCCAAGTGTAATAGGTAGGCAATAGTGGCCGCGGATATGAAGGCACTGATGGCTGTAAAGAACCAACCTCCAATTACATTCAATACACCGGCTACCCGATACACTGCACTTTCAGAACCCCAAGCACGGTCTGCCAAAGAACTTCCCATGGCCACCATAAAGGTAACATAGGTGGTGGACAAGGGTAATTTCATAGAAGTGGCTACAGAAATAAGAACACTGGCCACCATTAAGTTTACCGAAGCTCTTACCATATCAAAAGCCGGCATATCCTGTACCTTGCCTTTTGGGACATATTGGTTGGGTTTGGTAAGCCTTCCCAAAACACGATTTCTAAATCCATTTGGGACTGTATTGGCCAAACTATCAAAAGCTGTCATGGAGAATTTTACAATCTGACGTGATAAGAAGTTGGGTTGGAATCGTTCTTCGCCTTCTCCTTCGCGGGCTAGGTTGATTTCGGTTTCTGTTACATAACGGGCTTTGGTGGACAGCCAAAGTGTAATTATCATGACCAATCCAGAAATCAGCAGTAAATACGTTGGTGTTTGGACAGCCGAGGCAAGTCCTCCCATGGAAAATTCCGAGGCAGATATTCCAGACGCCTGCCAATCCTGAAAAGATTGCCAAGCCGCAATGGGAACACCAATAAAGTTGACCAAATCGTTGCCAGCAAAAGCCATGGCCAAAGCAAATGTTCCTAAAGTAATAATGATTTTGTAGATGTTAAGTTTAAATGTAGTGGTAAGCACCAAAGAAACAATCATCCAAAAGATAAAATTACCCAGTAAAAAAAGCTCAGGTTGTGTGTTGGCAACTTCGGTAAGTACTCCATTAAACAAATTGGCACTTTTTAATCCTTTTACCAAGATAAAATGGATGATAGCGGTAATGGCCAGCCCGCCAAAAACGGAACCAATCCATTTGGGTTGCTCATTGAACCGAAAAGAAATCAGCATTCTGGAAAAAAACTGAACAACAGCGCCAATGGTAAAGGCTATGGCCACAGACAATAAAATCCCCACAATAATCTCGGTAGCCTTTCCTGTATTGATATAGCTTCCCAAGGCTTCAAAACCACCACCAGTTCCAGAAACTTTTATTAAAGCCATGGCAACAGCAGCACCCAATAGCTCAAAAACAATGGATACCGTGGTGGAAGTAGGCATTCCTAGAGTGTTGAAAAAATCTAGGAGTAGTACATCGGTGATCATCACAGCCATGAAAATGATCATGATCTCTGCAAAAACAAATTCGGATGGGTTGAATATCCCTTTTCGAGCTACTTCCATCATGCCACTTGATGACATTGCACCAAGAGCAATTCCAATGCTCGCCACAATCATGATTGTCTTAAAAGAAATGGCTTTGGACCCCAGGGCAGAGTTTAGGAAGTTCACGGCATCGTTGCTGACACCGACGACCAAATCCGTAATAGCCAATACGGCCAGGGCAACCATAATTACTAGGTAGATGTTGTCCATAGTTAATACTTCAGAAAAAATTGTTCAAATATCTTGATAATGGCCTATGCCTAAGTTATGTTAAGGTTATCTTTTACAGGTGCACCTCCATTTGTAAACGCCACATTAACTCATTGACTCCATGCTCTAAAGTTAAGTAACTTAAATCGGTTTGCACCTTTAGCTTATGTCCTACAATATATTTTGAAATTCCCAAAGTATATTGTTGCTCATGTTCTCTTCCTGTTATCTCTTCATTTAAATGAATATTTGTAAACCGTCCTGAAACCTCCCAATTATTTTTAAAAAGATAACCGGTTTGTAGGTTTAGCCCATTACCAACCTGTACCGTATCTCCTGTTTCGGAACCATCAGAGTTTAGGGCAACGGGATTGTCCGAGTCACGATTGGCATATTCGCCCATAAGCGAGAAACCCTTGTATTTCAACATTAAATCAATAAAAACAGTTGAAATATCTGTTTGATAAAATCCAGTATCATTAAACATGTATTGGCCCATATTGCTTCTGGTTTTCACAGCATCCTTATTAATGTCATACGTAGCAGCAAGCATTAATTTTACGGTTTCTTCACGTTTTAAGTCAGCTCCCATATAATCCCCTTTGGAAGTAAATTTGCCAAAAGGCAATACCTCAAGCCGTGAGGTATATTGATGCCCACCAAGATTACCTACAGTAACATTCCTGCCTTCTCCTTGGGAAAAGGCAAATTTTTCACGCACCAACATCTTCTCGCCCAAGGTAAAGTGATGTCTCAGTTGAAAACCCATATCCCGATCAATATTAAATCTGGCATTGAGCAAAGAACGATCTACCTGTTGTAAATTTCCTGATGAAATTACCCGTTCTATGTTTCCGGGAAGTTTGGTCTGGCCAAACCACAACACAAAATTTTGATAAAAGTTCCATTTAACAACCGCATCCAAAATGTATCTCGGGGTGTTTCCGGTAAACTGTGAACCTCCAGAAATATCTCGGTTTGAAAGTCCAAGCTCTATTTTGTAAACAAGTTTGGGAGAGTGAATAAAACCATCAAATTTTAATCGTGCTCTACGGACTAAGAAGTTTTGTTCCGGATTTGTATAGCCTTCATCAGTTTTGCTCCAACTTGAAATTGTTAAAAGTTGCATTCTGGCTCCTACCTTTGCAGACCATGTACTGTCCTTGCCCATAAAATTCAGTAATCCGTTGCCAAATGTAGACGGTTCAAGTTCTTGTGAATAAGAATATGGCACGTATAGGAATAGAAAGCAAAACCCACGAAGGGCTAACTTTTTGAAATTCATTACGGTACTAGTTTTTGTCGCCGCAAAGAACTACATGCAATGTTAAGATAACGTTTCTTTTATGTTATATTAAGAAGGTTTTATCCACAAAAAAGGGCTACCTCAGCTGAGGTAGCCCCGAGGATTTCCAAGAATAGTCGACAAAAACTAATATCCGTAAAGAAATCCTTAAGTTAAAGCACCAAAAGTGGTCTCTTGAGATTTCTTAACTGTAATTTTAAGTTTAAGTAATCATTAAAACTTCTAGTATTGTGGAAGTTAGTGCCGACATCCTTTCTTTCTTTTGAGTTGATAAAGGTTGATCGTATATTGCACTTCAAATTAACTGCCAATGGAATGGGAACAGCTACTTTCCTTAAAGCGACAGGGAGACACGCATAAACGACTCCGTAAAGAACAAGAAGAGACCCGTTTAGGATTTGAGGTGGACTATGACCGTATCATTTTTTCCTCGGCGTTCCGAAGCCTTCAAGACAAGACCCAGGTAGTGCCCATGCCCATAAGCGTGGGTTCCAAAAAGGATTTTGTGCATACCAGGCTCACCCATAGCTTGGAAGTTTCGGTGGTAGGGAGAAGCTTAGGGCGCACTGCGGGGCAACAAATATTATCCAAGTATCCGTACTTGGCCGATGTTCACGGGTATCATTTCAATGATTTTGGTGCTATTGTGGCGGCGGCTGCCTTGGCGCATGATATTGGAAACCCACCTTTTGGACATAGTGGGGAAAAGGCCATCGGCAATTATTTTAAGCAAGGTAACGGCAAAAAATACAAAGCGTCACTATCTGCGGAAGAATATCAAGATTTGGTGGATTTTGAAGGAAATGCCAATGGGTTTAAATTGTTGACGGAAGCTCGGGATGGGGTTCCTGGAGGGTTGAGATTGAGCTATGCCACATTGGGTGCTTTTATGAAATACCCAAAAGCATCTTTGCCAAAAAAACCATCCAAGCACATTGCGGACAAAAAGTTCGGGTTTTTCCAATCTGAAAAGGATTTTTTTATGGAAGTGGTGGAAGAAATCGGATTGGCGACTAACCCAAACAATCCCGGAACTGGGTTTTATAGGCATCCGTTGACTTATTTGGTGGAAGCCGCGGATGACATCTGCTATACCATTATAGATTTTGAGGATGGCATCAATTTGGGGCTTATTCCAGAGGAGTATGCATTGGAGTATCTCATTAATTTGGTGAAGGACAACATCAACACCAAAAAATACAACGCCATGACTAACTCCAGCGATAGATTAAGCTATTTGCGGGCTTTGGCAATCAATACTTTGATTAGGGATGCGGTTGATGTTTTTGTGAAGCACGAATCTGAAATTCTTGAAGGGACGTTCGATGCTGCCCTTTTGGATAAAGGGAAATATCAACCCCAAGTAGAGGACATCATAAAGTTGAGTGTTGAAAAAATATATCAATCTGTTGAGGTGGTGGACAAAGAATTGGCAGGGTATCGCATTATCTCGGATTTACTGGATATGTATACCAACGCATTGATCAATACCAAGGAGGAAAATGCAAGCAATTATGATGGATTGTTGATCAGAAGTTTGCCAGAAAATTACAGGAATTCAGACACTTCAGTCTATAAAATCCTTTTGGATACCAGTTGTTTTGTGGCCAGTCTATCGGATAGTGCTGCGGTACACATCCATGATAAGCTTACAGGGCGGAAAATCTAAAAACTATAAAGGATTCCCACACCCAATAGCTGCTTAAATTGAATCCTTGGTATTCCGGGGTCTATGACGGTACCGTCATCGGCCACAACTTCATCAAATTTAATATCGTCATCGTAGATGAGATGCGTTCCAATGTTTGCCTTGATGTAATCATTTACCTTTAGATTAAAGTTCATTTCCCAATCTACATCTATGTTCCCAAAACTTCTGACATAGTCCGTGTAGAGATTTATTCTGTGGTTCATTTTTACGTTTCGGACTATTTCTTTCTCCCAAGTATTGGTGATAAGAAAACCAAGTTCCAAAAACAAGTTTTCACCTTCTTCCACTCCAAAGGCCCCTTGGTTCGAAAGGGTTTCATCCAATACAAAAGTGGATTTCATTGTGGCCGGAGAGATATATAGATTAAAGTTGTCTTGGGTGGAGATATAGGACGTACCCATACCTAAGAAGAGATATCCGGGAGCCATAAACCTGGAAATTGGGTTTTCTCTGTCCGGATATTTAAAACCATTGGAGAATTGCGTATTGAAATTTGTCTTGACCGAATAATACCAATTGGTTAGGGTATCTTTTCTAAAACTTATGGTTGAAGTAAGTCTAATTTGATCATCGGTTTTTCTGAGCTTTCTTCCTTCTTGCGCATTGAGTCCATACCTAAATACAGCCTCGTTGTTCCAGTTGAGGTACCTAAACTTATAGTTGCGCCCAAACCGCATACTGGCCAAAGCTGAAACGGAATTGTCTCCCCCTGCGTTCCAATTCACAAAGGCAACCTCATTGATGTTTAAGCCAAATTCATTGATTTTTTTCCAGAATGAAGTGGGTTCAAAGCGTTTGTACCATCTGCGCAATGGCTTAATTCGATTTAAAACCGCCCTGGGGTCCCTCAATTTAGCGCTTCTTGGCACATACTTGAGCTTAACATCCTTAATACGAACCACTTTAAAGGTGTAATCGGTGCTATCGGATTTCAGCTCAAAAACCTTGAATGGGTCTCCTTGCGCATGTGCGGAAAGGCAAACGGTAACAAAAAGAACAAGAAAGCAAATTAATCGCATTGGTTTAAGGTTGATTTTATATAGGAATGTAAGGTATCAAAATCTATACCAGCCAGTTGGTGGGTCTCGGGAATTGTGCCTTGTGCAACAAACTTATCAGGAATGCCAAAAATTTTAACGGGTTTTGAATACCCTTCGCTGTTGGCAAATTCAAGTACCGCAGAACCAAATCCCCCCATTTCGCAACCATCTTCCACGGTAATAATATGACTGTATTGTTTAAAAATAGTATGGAGCATCTTTTTATCCAAAGGTTTTACAAATCGCATATCGTAGTGGCCAATGGTATCTGGATCATTGAGAGCTTTCAAGAGGCGGGTGATTTCATTTCCAATGTGACCAATGGAAAGAATTGCAACTTGGGTACCTTCCTTTAAACAATGAGCGGTACCTATTTCAATGGACTCAAAACTAGTTTTCCACTCCAAAGTCACTCCGTGTCCTCTAGGATATCGAATGGCGATAGGGCCATCTAATCCCATTTGGGCAGTGTACATGATGTTTCTTAGTTCCATTTCGTTCATGGGAGCGAACACTGTCAAATTGGGAATGCAGCGTAAATAGGCCATGTCAAAAACGCCATGATGCGTTGGTCCATCCTGTCCCACCAATCCGGCGCGGTCCAAACAAAAGATGACAGGAAGGTTTTGTAAGGCCACATCATGGATTATTTGGTCATAGGCCCGCTGCAAAAAGGTGGAATAAATATTACAAAAAGGAACAAGTCCCTGTGTTGCCATTCCTGCAGAAAGAGTAACGGCATGTTGTTCCGCAATACCCACATCAAATGCCCGGTCCGGCATTTTTTCCATCATGTATTTTAAGGAACTTCCTGTTGGCATTGCCGGGGTGATGCCCACTATTTTATTATTTTTTTCAGCAAGTTCAACCAGTGTGAGTCCAAAAACATCTTGGTACTTGGGGGGTTGTATTTCTTGAGATTTTTTGAGCCGTTCCCCGGTAGTTTTGTCAAATTTTCCAGGGGCATGATAGACCACCTGATCTTCTTCAGCCTTTTTTAACCCCTTTCCCTTGGTTGTTATTATATGGAGGAGTTTGGGGCCTTCAACATTTTTCAACCGTTGTAATTCTTGAACCAATCCTATTACATCATGCCCATCCATGGGGCCTGAATACTTCAAATTCAGACATTCAAAAATGTTTTCATCTTTGGCTGTGCCTTTTTTTACATTGGTGAGGTATTTTTTTAGGGCCCCGACACTAGGGTCTATTCCAATGGCATTGTCATTGAGAACTACAAGGGCGTTTACATTGGTGACCCCTAAATGATTGAGTCCTTCAAAAGCCATACCACTGGCAATGGACGCATCACCTACCACCGCAATATGTTGTTTGGAAGGTTTTCCGTTCAATTTTGAAGCCATGGCCATGCCCAAAATGGCTGAGATGGCCGTTGAACTATGTCCGGTTCCAAAATCATCGTATTCACTTTCACTTCGTTTTGGGAATCCACTAATTCCCCCGAGTTGACGGTTGGTATCGAATATTTCCTTTCGGCCTGTCAATATCTTATGGCCGTAGGCCTGATGGCCCACATCCCAAATGAGTTTGTCATTAGGCGTATCAAAAACATAGTGCAAGGCAATGGTGAGCTCCACAACGCCTAAACTGGCACCTAAATGCCCTTCTTTGGTGGATACAATATCAATAATGAATTCCCGAAGTTCTTGGGCAAGTTTGGGCAGCTCATCCAAAGAGAGTTTTCTGAGATCTTTCGGGGATTCTATATGTGTTAAAAGCTTTTTCAATGGATAAAAAACAAAAGTACCTATAATCAGTAAAATTATTTTATGTGTAGCTTAGCCATCTCATAAAAACTTTAAAAAAAGTTGTGGAAAATCCGTTTGACGACACCTATTTTATGAAGAAGGCCCTACAAGAGGCAGAAATAGCTTTTGACAATGGTGAAGTGCCTGTAGGTGCTGTGGTCGTGGTGAACAACAGAATTATTGGCAGGGCCCACAACCTTACAGAACGCTTAAAGGATGTTACCGCACATGCCGAGATGCAGGCCATTACCGCGGCCTCAAATTTTCTGGGCGGGAAATATTTAACGGGGTGTACGCTCTACGTAACCTTGGAGCCCTGCCAAATGTGTGCAGGGGCATTGTACTGGAGCCAGATTTCCAAAGTGGTTTATGGAGCACCTGATTTAGAGCGCGGGTTCAATGTAATGGGGGGCCATTTGCATCCCAAGACGGAAATTGTGGGAGGGATTTTGGAAAATGAAGCTGCTGAATTGTTGAAGCGTTTTTTTATCCAAAGAAGGAACCTGAACTAAATAAAAACCCCCGAAAAATCGGGGGTGGTAAAAAATCAAAATAAAATATTGTTATCCGATTACCTGCACTTGGGCAGCAACCAATCCTTTTCTTCCTTCTTCTTCCTCGTATTCTACTTTGTCGCCGTCGTTCAATTCTACTCCGTTCAACGCTGTAACATGAACGAAAATGTCTTTTCCTGTTTTGTCGTTTGTAATGAACCCATAACCTTTGGATCCATTAAAAAATTTTACTGTACCGGTCATTAAAAAAATAATTTGTTAAAACACTAAAATATACTTTTTTACGTCGCTTTGGATGAATATAGTATTAAATCTTAGAAAATTATTGATTCTCAGTATTTTTGCCCTCTTTGTCCTGCATTTTCCTAATATTGTCTTTGGTGAGCATGTAATTTTTCATGTCCTTGTGCTTACTTTCCTTATAAAGAAATAGGGGCATTGCCACCAAGAACAAGCCAACAGTGCCCAAGCCAATGTATTTATGTGCTGAACTTGTTTGCTCTTCATCAAGGGTGAAACCGTACACTATGGAGCAAAATGAAAGCAGGGTTATAAAAACGATGATATGTTTAAACTTAATTTTCATTGGGTATAATTGATCAATTTTCTTCGGTAGGCCGTCAACAATTTGGATTTTGAGATGAACCCTTCATATTTTCCATCCTTTATCACAGGCAAGTTCCAAGCACCGCTGTCCTGAAATTTTTTCATTACCTGTTTCATGGTATCCTTGCCGTAAAAAATGTGTTCTGGGGGTGCATGCATCAAGTTTTTTACGTAGATGGTGTCATAAAGTTCCCGATCAAACATGAATTGCCTAATATCATCCAAAACAATAATACCCATTAGTTTTTTGTCATTGTCCAATACGGGAAAAATGTTCCGTTTGGATTTGGAAACGGATTCGTGCAGCATTTCTCCCAAAGACATGTCGGGGTGGACTGCTTTGAAATTTTTTTCGATTACATCTTCAATTTCCATGAGCCCTAAAACCATTTGATCTTTATTGTGGGATAGCAATGCACCAATTTTTGCAAGTTCCTTGGTGTAAATGGTATAATCCATGGCATTTTTTGTGGTCAGATACGATATGGATGCGGTTATCATCAGCGGAACGAAGAGTTCATAGCCCCCCGTGATTTCGGCTATCAAGAAAATGGCGGTCAATGGCGCATGGATTACTCCTGCGATCAAGCCAGCCATGCCAATGAGTGTAAAATTACTTTCTGATACGGAAAACCCAAGCCCCAGATTGTTGATGACCTTGGCCACTACATTGCCCAACGCACTTCCCATAACCATGGTGGGAATGAATATTCCACCTGCTCCGCCAGCCGCAAATGTTGTGGTCATGGCAATGGCCTTGAATATGGTGATTCCGAACAAGAGGGCAATCACTACCCAGATATTGCTGACATAGGCATCAAACGGGGTCTTGCCCAATGCCTTTAGATGATTTCCTTCCAAAAGACTGTTGATAAACCCAAAACCTTCACCATAGAGTGGAGGAATGGCGTAGAGCATTATCCCTATGGCAATACCGCCCACTAAAAGCTTGTACTTTGGACTTTTGAAACGCTTAAAAAAGGTAAGGATGGCAAAATACATCTTTGTAAAATAGATGGAGGCAAAAGCAGTACCTACTCCAAGTAAGACATAAAATGGGGTGTCCTTTAATTGAAAACCTTCCGTTAGTGAAAAGCTAAAAAGCACTTCGTTTCCCAAGAAGAAATAGGAAGTGAGTACACCAGATATCGAAGCCAACAATAGTGGGAGCATTGAGAGCATGGTCAGGTCCAACGTAAATACTTCCACCGCAAAAATAATGGCTGCAATCGGCGATTGAAAAATAGATGATATTGCGCCGGCTGAGGCACAGGCTACCAACAGGGAACGTGTTTTGGTATCAATATGAAATAGTCTGCTTAAATTGGAACTTATGGCGGAACCAGACTTTACCGCTGGCCCCAACAACCCCACGGAACCTCCAAACCCAACGGTAAGTGGTGCAGTTATCAAAGGGGTGTAAATATCTTTTACGGTTAGCAATCCTCCTTTTTTGGACAGTGAGAAGATGATGGATGAAACCGCATGTTGAATTGGTTTTTTGTGCACAAACTTTACGTAGAGGTAAACCAAGGTCAAACCAATAGTGGGTAAAATAAAGTACAGTTGGTTTTCAGAAAAGACGACACCCATTTTCAATAGTGATTCAATAAAATAGGTGAAGTTTTTCAAGGTTACGGCCACCAACCCTGCCAAAAAACCAACCACCAAACTCATAATGTGCACAAAGGTCTTGTTGGAGATGTTTTTATATCGCCATTTTAGAAAACGGGTTAAATATTTTTTGCTCTTTTTGGGCATGGGGTCAATGATACACTTAAATGTATTAAAAAATCCCGCGTTTGGCGGGATTGACATATTTTTTAAAGGTCCAACTTTAGGTGCAGCTCCTTTAACTGTTCATCATCAACGGGAGCAGGTGCATCGATCATAACATCCCTGCCACTGTTATTTTTTGGGAAGGCAATAAAATCGCGTATGGTTTCGTGTCCGCCCAAAATGGCCACCAATCGGTCTAAGCCAAAGGCAATACCTCCGTGGGGTGGAGCACCATATTGGAAAGCATCCATTAAAAATCCGAACTGGGCCTTGGCCTCTTCGGGGGTAAAGCCCAAATGTTTGAACATGGTTGCCTGTACCTGTTTATCATGGATACGGATGGAACCTCCACCAATCTCATTTCCGTTTAGTACTAAATCGTAGGCATTGGCCTTAACGGCACCAGGGTCGGTCTCCAAGAGGTCCAATTGACCTGGTTTGGGTGATGTAAACGGGTGATGCATGGCATGATAAGTGCCGGTTTCTTCATCAAGTTCCAATAACGGAAAGTCTACAACCCATAACGGAGCAAACTCATCTGGTTTTCTAAGACCGAGCCTTGTTGCCAGTTCCATTCGGAGAGCGCTTAGTTGTGCTCTTGTTTCATTCGTCTTTCCGGAAAGTACACAAATTAGGTCGCCCGGTTTGGCTCCGGTCACTTCTGCCCATTTGGCCAAATCCTCTTGGTCATAGAACTTGTCCACCGAAGATTTAAAAGTGTCATCTTCGTTACATTTTACATAAACCATGCCTTTGGCTCCTACTTGGGGCCGTTTTATCCAATCGATAAGCGCATCAATTTCTTTTCGAGTGTATTCTGCAGCTCCGGGAACGGCAATACCCACTACCAATTCAGCTGAGTTAAAGACATTAAAGTCTTTGTGTTGGGCCACAGCGTTCAGTTCCCCGAATTGCATTCCAAAACGGATGTCGGGCTTGTCATTGCCGTACAAGCGCATAGCATCATCAAAGGTCATTCTAGGAAATTCTTCCACTTCCACGCCTTTTATTTCTTTCAATAGATGTTTGGTAAGCCCTTCAAATGTGTTGAGGATGTCTTCTTGCTCCACAAAGGCCATTTCGCAGTCTATCTGGGTAAACTCAGGTTGACGGTCAGCACGTAAATCTTCATCCCGAAAGCATTTTACAATTTGGAAGTATTTGTCCATACCGCCCACCATCAGTAATTGTTTAAAGGTCTGGGGCGACTGGGGCAATGCATAAAACTGACCTTCGTTCATTCGGCTTGGTACCACAAAATCTCTTGCGCCTTCGGGGGTGGATTTGATGAGATACGGAGTTTCTACATCAATAAAACCTTGATCGGAAAGATATTTGCGCACCTCCATGGTTACTTTAGACCTGAAGATGAGGTTGTTTTTTACCGGATTCCTTCGGATGTCCAAATAGCGGTATTTCATACGGATATCCTCGCCGCCATCGGTGTCATCCTCAATGGTGAATGGAGGTAAAAGGGATTTGTTCAAAATGGTGAGTTCGGTGACCAAGACCTCAATCTCTCCCGTAGGGATATTTGGATTTTTGGATGCTCGTTCGATAACCTGCCCCTTAGCTTGGATAACGGTTTCACGACCAAGTTCCCGGGCTTTTTCCAAGAGCTCTTTTGAGGTTCTTTCCTCATCAAAAACCAATTGTGTAATGCCATAGCGATCACGTAGATCAACCCATGCCACAAAACCTTTGTCTCGCAGTTTATGGACCCAACCACTCAATACAACTTCTGACCCGATGTGTGAAGCTCTCAGAGCCCCACAAGTATTGCTTCTGTACATCTTATTTGTTCTGGAGGGCAAATTTAATAGGAATACCGAAATCTAGGGTTAGATAAAGGGATTTTCTACTTGAAGAGTATTTTTTAGGTGTGTTCAATTTAAACTTTATGATTTTATTGGATGATGTTCATCTAACTTTTTCTTAACTTTAATTTTACATTGAGGGGTACTTATGCCAAAAAATGGTCAATTTCTTCGATAAAACGTTGATTGTTGTTTTGTTTGGTTTTAAATCAATATGCTGTAAAACAGTGATTTACCACTTCAATGTTAATTTAATGTAAATTAAACGTTACATAAATATTTATTTAATGTAAAATTTAAATACATTTGTATCGTTATTGATTAAGAAAGATTGATTTTATAAACCCATAGACTATGAAGAAAGCAATATTTATTTTAGCAGTGATGTTTTCGGTTTGTATGTATCCACAAGATATAGAACCGACTTTGGAAAAAGTGGGGAAAATGGTAAAAGCTACATATTTTCACGAAAACGGTGAAATAGCCCAAACTGGCTATTTAATGAAAGGTAAACTACACGGCGAGTGGCTGATGTATGATGCAAATGGTAAAAAACTTGCCTCTGGTACGTATGAAAATGGAACAAGAGTTGGCAAGTGGTTCTTTTGGGAAGGTGATATCTTAAAAGAAGTGGATTTTTCCGATAATCGCATTGTCAGTGTAAAGAATTGGAACAATTCTGAAGTTGTTTCCGTTGACCTTTAAGTACAACAGTGTTTAAAAGAAAGCCCCGACCATTTGGTCGGGGGGGCTTTTTTGTTTTTAGAAATGTCAGGATTTACGCAGCCATGTTTAGCTCTTCCTTTTTATTTTCCTCCTTCTTGTTTCTCCTCCGTTGAATCCTCAACTTAATCCTGTAGACCAAGCTGAATAGGATGGGTACCACTATCAGTGTTAGGAAGGTGGCTACCAGCAACCCATAAATCACGGTCCAGGCCAGAGGTCCCCAGAAGATTACGTTGTCTCCCCCAAAGTAAATGTTGGGATTGAATTCACTCATCAACGTAAAGAAGTTAATATTGAACCCTGTGGCCAATGGAATCAACCCTAAAATTGTAGTAATGGCGGTCAGCAATACAGGTCGCAACCTCGCTTTTCCACCTTTTACCACAGCCTCCTTAAAGTCTTCGGGATCTAATAGGTCATCTTCTTCCAGATCAAGAGCCACCTTCTTTCGGTCAATGAGGAGTTGAGTGTAATCCAACAAGACCACACCGTTGTTCACCACAATACCTGCCAAGGAAATGATACCCATCATGGTCATCATGATCACAAAAGCGCTTCCGGTGGCAACAATTCCCCCAAATACTCCAATCAAACTCAAGAATATGGCCAGCATAATAATGCCGGGCTTGGAAACTGAATTAAACTGGAAAATCAAAATGAAGAAAATAAGACCAAGTCCAGTAAAAAAGGCACCCATTAAAAAGGCCATTTGTTTGTTCTGTTCCTCAATTTGGCCAGTGTAATCAATTTTTATACCGGATGGAAGTCCTTCAAAATCATTCATTTCATCTTGAATCTTGCTGACAATTGCACCTGCATCTGTATAGCCTGGAGCCAAAGCAGAATATACGGTTACCACACGCTTGGTATCACGGTGTTTAATGGCACTGAACCCAGTGCTGTTCACTTGCTTGGCCACAGCAGATACCGGCACTTCCTTGATCTGCCCGTTGGAGGCATCCCTAAACGTGATTCGTTGGTTGAATATGGCGCTGGTATTATAGCGGTTTTCTTCATTGAAACGGACATAGATGTCGTAATCTTCCCCACCTTCTTTGTAAATGCCCGCTTTTGCTCCAAAAATGGAGTTACGGAGCTGTTGGCCAACCTGGCCGGTGGCGACACCCAATTCTCCGGCTTTTTTCCGGTCCACCGCCACCAACATGGAGGGTTTCGATTTGTTTACATCAATTTTCAGCTCATCAATCCCGGGAATGTTTCTTGAATTGATAAAGTTTCGCATTTGCTCGGCAGTATTGATCAAATCAGTATAATCATCCCCTTCGAGTTCTATATTGATGGGATATCCCGCAGGTGGGCCCACTGCATCTTTTTCTACCGAGATGGCCACTCCGGGATACACATCCTTAAGGGCTTCTTGAACCTTGCGAAGCAACTCATTACTGTCTGCACCTTCACGATATTTGTATTCGCGCATAGTAGCCGTAATCTTTCCGCGGTGGGGCATTTCGGCAGCGGAACCTCCATCGGTTTGGGGGTTGCCTGCGCCTTCACCTACCTGTGAGACCGCACTTTCCACCAAGAAATTATAATCCCCGTGCTCGTAAGCATCGGAATTGACGATATCGTAGACCTGTTGCTCAATTTCCTTGGTAATTGTATTGGTCTTTTTAATGTCAGTTCCTTCTGGATATTCTATGTAAACAATAATCTGGTTGGGGGTATTGTCCGGAAAGAACTCCACCTTGGTCCGTTGGCTGCCAACGGATGCCCCAAAGCCCATAAAAGCAATCAAAAGAAGTGCAAATGTTCCAACTGCAATGAAAATGGGTTTTCTTCCAGAAAGAGCCCGGCGAAGAATTCTTTCATAAAATCTTTCCCATCTTGGAAGCACTTTATTTTGAAACCCATTGGCCCAATTTCGTAGGAACAAACGATAGACCCAAAGCATGATGGCCGTTAAGACCATAGCGGAGCCCAAGGCTCGATAGCTTCCGCCAAAAATGATGATCAACAGACCAATGGCGCCTACAATTGAAGTGATCCTTATAATGTTCTTCAAAGGCATTTCTTTGTCCTCAGTGGTCATGTACCGAGACACCAGAACGGAGTTGAAGAAGATGGCCACGAAGAGGGAGGATCCTAACACCACGGAAAGGGTAACCGGGAAATAGATCATAAACTGGCCCATAACACCGGGCCACAATCCAAGCGGAACGAAGGCCGCAACAGTCGTCAAGGTAGAAATAATGATGGGAAACGCAATTTCCCCTATACCCTTTTTGGCCGCTTCAATTCTGGACATACCTTCTTCATCCATCAATCGGTAAACGTTTTCCACAACCACAATACCATTATCCACCAACATTCCCAATCCCATAATCAACCCAAAGAGAATCATGGTGTTCATGGTATAGCCCAAGGTGTTCAAAATCATTAGGGACATGAACATGGACATGGGTATGGCAAAACCAACAAACAGCGCATTTTTGAAACCAAGGAAGAACATCAATACGGTCACCACCAAGATAATCCCGAAAATAATGTTGTTCACCAAATCGTCCACTTGCCCAATGGTTTTGGAAGATTGGTCGTTGGCAATAGTAACTTTTAGGTCTTGCGGAAATACATTTTTAAGCGCATCATCCACAATTACCTGAATCTGCTCAGCAGCGGCCACCATGTTTTTCCCGGCCCTTTTTTTAACATCGAGCATCACTACAGGTTCACCGTATTCTCTGGCATAGGTGGTCTTGTCCTCCTCCTTGAAAGTGATTTCGGCAACATCCCTTAAATAAATAGGATTGCCATTTTCCGATTTTACCACAAAGCTTTCAAGGTCTTTTGGTTCATCAATTTCACCAATAATTCGAATAGTCCTTCGTTGCCCACTAGTGATCAGGTTACCTGCAGAAGTGGTCATGTTTTCATTGCTAATGGTGTTGATGATATCGCTAAAACTTACTTTGGCGGCCATCATTTTGTAAATGTCCACGGCAACTTCGACCTCTTTTTCTTGGGCACCACGGATGTCAACCTGCTTTATTTCTTGAAGTCCTTCAATTTCGTCTTCAAGATATTCGCCATATTCCTTGAGCTTGTCCACGGGATAATCACCTGAAATATTGATATTGAGGATGGGAATTTCCTCGGACATACTGAGGTCAAAAACATTAGGTTCCACCTTAGCTCCATTAAATGTAGGCCAGTCCTCACCAGCGGTTTTGGAATCGACTTCATCTTTAACCTTTTGCAAGGCGGCTTCCACAGTTATTTTCTCATCGAACTCCACAATGATCATGGAATAATCTTCCTGTGATGTTGAGGTGATTTCCACTACATTGCTTACTGTTTTCAATTCATCCTCAATGGGATCGGTAATCAGTTTTTCAATATCCTCAGCAGTATTCCCGGGATATAGTGAGCTGATGTAAATTTTGGTCTCCTTAATTTCAGGGAAACTTTCCCTGGGCATACTGAAATAAGCCGATGCTCCCAAGAAAAGAATGACAGCAATCAACACATACATGGTTGTTTTGTTGTCAATAGCCCATGAGGACAGCCTAAATTCCTTATCTACGCTTTTTTTCTGCTTGCTCATAATTTGATTGGCTATATATTGTTCTTTATTTTGACTTTTTGCCCTTCTTTTACACTTCGGGCCCCTTCATCAATAATGCCGTCACCACTATTGATTCCTGATAGTACTTCTACATAATCCCCTTGGGTCTTGCCAGTTTCAATGACTACTTTTCTGGCCACGGGGTCAGATGAAATAGAATCTGCATCCACCAAAAAGACATACTGCTCACCATCTGCATTTTCAGAAACAATACTTTGGGGGATTAAGATGGCATCCTCGCTTGTATAATCATTAATCATGACCCTTGCCGTAAGGTTGGGCTTTATTTTGCCATCATGACTTGGCACTGGGATTTCAGCCGTAAACGAGCGGTTCGCAGGATTGATGAAATTACCGGTCTGCCTTATCTTGGTGCTAACACTATCTCCCAAAACAGGAAAATACACCTTAACATCCTTGCCCGGGGTAACATTGGTGAGGTGGCTTTCTGGCACTTCCACCTCAATGTACATATTGGATAGGTTTACTATTCGGAACACTTCAGAACCGGGACCTGGGGATACCACAGTACCTTCGTCCTTGATAACATCATCAATGATTCCGGAAAAGGGCGCTCTAATGGTGGATTTGGCGACTTGACTTTCCAGTTGCTTTACCGCACTCCGTTGAGACTCATAATTGGTCTTGGCCTGCAAGAATTGTATTTCAGAACCAATATTTTGTTCCCAAAGTCTTTTTTGGCGTTCAAAAGTGGTTTTGCTCAATTCTTCTTGGGTACGCAATTGTGCCAATTGGCTTGAAAGGCCACCATCATCAATGGAGGCAAGTAGCTGTCCTTTGCTTACCTTTTGGCCTTCCTTAACGTAGACACGGTATAGTGTTCCGGCCATTTCGGGGTAAATAAGTACATTTTGTTTGGTCATTACATCGCCCTGCAGTTCTAGGTAGTGGTCAAACTTTTGAGGTTTGGCCTCGATTGCTGTGACCAGTGGCAACTTTGCGCTATCGTCCAAAACAGCAATGGCAGAATCCAATGATTTAAGCTTCATTTCCAAAGCTTTTTGCTCCTTGGAAATCTCTGCTTGTTTGGCTCTAATGGCCCCTATGTCGTTACTGGCGATGACATTCTCGACTGAGTTGTTGGACCCACCTCCACAAGAAGCCAAAACTACAGCTGTTAAGGTTATGTATAGTATTTTTTTCATGATGATATGGTTTTCGTTGTTGTTATTGATTTAGTATAGTTTCCAGTTCGGTTTTCTTGTTGATGACATCAACCATGGATTGTAAATATTCTTGTTGACTGGTGTAGAGCTGGGTTTGTGCTTGTCGTAGCTCAAAGCTGGTGGCCAGACCTTCAGTATATTTAATTTGATTTTTGGTTTCAATACGTTCAGCCAGTTCAAGGTTCTCTTTTGAGGTGCCATACTGCTCAACGGCAAGAATGTAATCGCTTTTGGCACTTTCCAACTGAAGCCGTATTTGTTCCTGCGCCTCCGTAAGTTGGGTTTTTGCCTTTTCAAGGGCAATTTTGGCCCGTTGGGTGCTGGCGCTTCGTCCCAACGAACTAAAAATAGGGATGTTAAGATCAACGCCTAAAACGGAGGAACCAAACCATTGCTGTCCGCTACTCAAGAAATTGAATCGGTCACTAAAAGAGTTGCCACCGTAGTTCACAAATGCATTGAGGGTGGGCAAGGCCCGACTTTTGGCAAGTTTCAATTCAAGAAATCGCTGTTCGTTGAGGTTGACCGCCATTTTATAGTCCACATTGCTTTCAATATTGAAATCAGTATCCAATAGGCCCAAATCAATTTGTTTTTGGGTAAGGATATCGAGGTCTTCAGTCAAAACCGTTGGGGTTTCGGTGGGAAGGCCCAAAACCAAATTGAGCATTTGTAGCGTAATCTTTTCCAAACGTTGGGCATTTTTCAACTGGTTATCTACAGAGGAAAGCGTAATCTGCAATTGGTCCACGCTTTCTTCATCACCCAGTCCGTTTTCATAGATGCGTTTGGTCTCATACAGGTTTTTCTCCAAGGTTGCTTTGTTCTTTTCAGAAATCAAGACACTTTCTTGTGCCAATAGCACATTGCCATAGGCTTCCACCACGGCCTTTCTCACATCAAGGTCTGTTTTTTCCTTGTTGTTCTGACTGTAGTCTAAAAATGTTTTGGTGGCTTGGACCCCCACAATGTATGACCCGTCAAAGATTTGTTGGGTTAACGTGGCCGAAGCCGCCATGGATTGGGGCTGCCCAAAGACTACTTCTTGGAAGGTTCCAGGTTCGCCGCCAAAAAACTCGGCTGGAATCTGTGATACAGGCTGCTTTAACTGGTTTTGATAACTAACGGCTCCAGAAATTTGGGGAAGTCCGGTCGCAATGGTCTCCCATTTCTGTTTTTGTGCATCCACGATGTCCCGCGAGGCGTTCATGGCACTGTAATTATGTTCCAGCGCGTATTGAATGGCTTCATCCAAACTGAAACTTGGAATGGTGTCCTGTGCTGATGCAAGCCACGGTACTAAAACGAATAGGCTGATTAGGGTTGTTCGCATTTATTCTTGATTTGAATTGATGATTGAGTTTAGTATTTTTCTTCCTTTTGGGGTTACAATGCCCCTGAGGTGATACTCTAGATAATAATCCATTAGCTGTGGCATGGAGAAAATCTGAACGGGGAAAAGTTCATTGTCCTTAATGCAACTCACCCCCGAAAAATAAATTCGAGATATGAATTCCACGTTGAGATTATCGCGGTAAATGCCCATTTCCATGCCGCGATTGACATTGTCCTTGACGCACTCAAGCATTACCTCATACTGCCGTTGCTTTAAGGTGCGGCTAATTTTAGGATAGTATTTCTGCAGTTGGTATTGGGGGGATGATTTTTCGTCCTTTAAATGCAGCATTACAAATTTTTTGATCTCATAGAGTTCTTCAATTGGATTTTTTTGCTGTGCTATAATCTCATTGATGCCACCTGAAATAACACAGTACAGATTTGAAGTGCTTTCTTCCACCAGTTCTGTCTTATTCTGAAAATGGGAATAGATCGTCTTTTTTGAAATCCCCATCTCATTGGCCAAATCGTCCATGGTCACGCTCTTAAAACCTAAGTTTAAGAACAACTCCGTTGCCTTTTGTATAATCTTCTCCCTCATAATGAGCGGCAAAAGTAACTCAGGAAACTTTAAAAACAAAAATAGTTTCCAAGGTTTTACAATTATTTAACGAAGTCAAAAACTTTTACTTTCAATGGGACCAACCAACGATATATTGACGAGAATGGAAATCTTTTTTGGACTGAATCGTGGTTTTTGATCGTAAACTCCAAAAAAAGGATTTGTACTGACGCTTGTAGCGTTCTTGAATGATGTTCTTTTTACTCGGTATCATGATTGTCGTTTTTGATTCGTTCTACGTAATTCTTATAAGCTTCTTCACCTTCTTCTTTCCAAAATTGGTCGTAGTGTTTCCACTCTTCAAAGTCTCTTCGCATAGTGCTACACCTATGGACCGTTTTAAACTTCTTTTTGTGACGGGATTTGCCACTATTTTTTCCACTGCCCCCGCCACCAAAACCAAATAAAAGCTTGGCAATTACAAAGATGCCCAGAGCTTGCCAGTAGGTTATGGTGGATAATCCGAACAAATCGGGCATGAGCCAGTTCCATAACCACATGAGCACATAATTGGCTAGCAGAAAAACTGCGATTCCAAAGATGACCATGGCAATTATCTTGACCACCTTTTTTACAAAGTGCTCCATTTTTCGCTCCATTTTTTTCTCAAAGTCTTTTGAATGTTCCATAATTACATGTTTTTAAACTCTTTTATATTTTCTAGATTTTTTAATAACAATGACATGGCACGATGCCTTCGCGACATCAATGTGCCTGTGGATATACCGGTTCTTATGGCTATCTCTTTATAGGTATATCCTTCGAAGTCGATGGCGATGATGATGTCCCTATAAACCGGTTTTAGTTCGGTTACCGCATTTTTCAATGCCTGCTCCATTTCTGGAGAGTATGAATTATCGGCGTCTCCATAAAAGAGCTCGGCAAAGTCTTGCCATTGACGATCAATGTCGTCACTGGAGTATTTGCGCTCTTTTCTGCCACGCATAATATCAATGATTCGGTTTCGTATGGCGCTGTACACAAAACCGCCAACATTGTTGATGGGCAAAATGTCATCCGCCTTTGAGAACACTCGTAACGCAACATCTTGCACAATGTCTTCAGCATCGCGCTCTGAGGTATCCTGAATTTTGGACTGCACATAAGACCTCAATGAATAGTACTCTTCATTGAAAAATGTGGTCAGGTTATTTCTGTTCTCTGTTTTGGCGGCCATTCAAATAAGGACTGGTTGTGTGCTTCATCTGTAAAGACGAAGTATTTCAAATCTATTGCATTTTTGACGCAACTTTTTTTAGGATGTACTATGCATGTCTTGGATGCTTTTGTTTTTCAGGGATTTATGGGATAATACTATTTTTCGGGTTTTTGAATGTATTTTTGATTCCATGGCAGACAAAAATAGCATTGGGCAATACAGGGATTTCTTTGTTTCATACCTAGAATCGAGGACCAATTTTGGTGAACCTCAAAATCTATATCAACCTATTACGTACATATTGGGACTGGGAGGTAAGCGAATGCGACCCATACTTACTTTAATGACTGCCGAGCTTTTTGGAGCAAACCCAAAAATCGCTATGGATGCCGCTCTGGCCATTGAGATGTTCCATAATTTTTCGTTGGTACATGATGATATTATGGATGATGCCCCGTTGCGAAGAGGTAAGACCACGGTTCATGAAAAATGGGATTTGAACACAGGAATCCTCTCTGGGGATGCCATGCTGATTTTGGCCTACCAGTTTTTTGAAAGCTACCCACCAGATGTATTTAAAAAACTGACCACCCTTTTTAGCAAAACGGCCATTGAGGTTTGTGAGGGCCAACAGTACGATGTTGACTTTGAAACTCGCGATGATGTTACCATCCCAGAATATCTAAAAATGATTGAGTACAAAACCTCGGTTTTAGTGGCAGCCGCTATGAAAATGGGGGCCATTGTGGCGAATGCGTCGGATTCAGATTCAGATGCTATCTACGAGTTTGGGCGAAATTTAGGTATCGCTTTTCAGCTACAGGACGATTATTTAGATGCTTTTGGAGACCCTAAGACTTTTGGGAAACAGGTTGGAGGCGATATCATGGTCAACAAAAAGACGTTTTTGTACTTGAAGTCGCTAGAAAATGCATCTCAGGAAAACCGTGAAGGGCTGTTGCATCTGTATTCCATTAAACCCGAAAATTCTACTGCCAAAGTGGAAACCGTAAAGTCAATTTTTGAAGAAAGTGGTGCGGTTGATGAAACCAAGGCTGAGATCAAAAAGTATACAGAAAAAGCATTTGCCACTTTGGACCAAATGAATCTTCCCGAAGCGAATAAGCAGGCTTTACTTCAATTTGGAAAAAGTCTAATGCAGCGCAACGTTTAAAATAGTCTTTTCCATAAAGCTTTCAAGAAAGGTTTGGGTGGCGGCGCAGATATAATTTTCACTTCATCCCATAGGCTGGATTCATTTCCCAAAAACTTTAAAATCAGGGAAGCTTTTCTTTTTTGGAATAGCGATTCAAAGATGGATTGTCCCAAGTGATTGTCTTTATAAAGAATATCTAACAGAAGCATATCGTAAAACCGAAAGCGACTCTTCTTATAAAACTGGGTAAGTGGTCTGTTTTGTTTTAGATGTTTAACCAAATGTTTTATCTGTTGACTGGTATGATAAAAGGTGAAGCCGGTGCTCGGTTTGGCCCACCCTCCAGCGACCCCAATATAAAATAACCGCTCCGTATTGTGTTGATGGAATGGATAGCAGGTCATGGGTATGGTGCCAAACTCTGTTTCCTGGATAGTGTAGGGAGTGCCGTTGTATTTTTCTTTAATGTATGTTTTGATGGCTTGTTCATAGTCACTTTTTTCCAAAAGAAGTTCTGAAAACAACGTGTACTCCACTAAGGCTTCATTTTCAGAAAATGGAAGCACATACATAAAGCGTGTATTGCCTTTTTGTGGTACAGAGAAGTCCATGAAGGTGGCCTCAGAAGAATCAAATACCGACCGTTCGGTTTTTATTTGCCATCCTAGGAAGTGTTGTTGTAAAACAGGGAATTTATCTTGTTTTAAAGGGATGGAAGGGTCATACAAGCTAGAAAATACCGTTTGTCCTGTAAATTTTTGGAATGCTGTACTCACCAAAACTTTATTTTTTCTTTCCTCAATTTGGGTAACCTCCACTTGAATCCAAGTAATGTTTGGATACGCCTTTACCTTTGGTAAATAGTGATTGTAAAAATCAATGCCCCGAAGCATTTTATACGTATATGGGGCAATGGAAGTAGATTTGTCCAATTTTTGCCCAGCAACGTAAATCGACTCCCAGGTTTTGTAGGCTAAATCATCAAAATCACCTATACCTTTTTCCCAAAAACACCATGTACGGTCATTTTTGGATTTGTCATCTTTATCCAGTATCAAAATAGTCTTGGAGGCAAAGAATTCATCCTTCCCTAAGGCATCGGCCAATAATAACCCAGCAGCACCGCCACCTAAAATGATATAGTCGTAATGGGACATAAATCAAAAATAAGCAAAGCAAGCTTAGGAAAAGGAAAACCGCTTTGCTACTGGAATTTTAGAGTTTACTCTTCTTTTCCTGGGATGGAGTCCGGCCATGTTTTACGATATTTCTCCATGGTGGCCTCGTAACTTGTCGCTAAAGAATCCGCTTCTTTTTCAGAATACAAATCTTTGGCCTTAACAAAGAAATCTTCTTCTTCGTCCTCCAAATGATGTTCTACCTTGTTCGCCAACTTTTTTAAGGTTGCTAGCCAATGGGGAGAACTCATATCAGTGTTGGTAAGCTCCTCGATTAGTTCATCCATTTCATGATGTTCGGCCATACCATGTCGTGCATCTTCCTGCATTTCGTCGGAGTCTATCAATGGGGAGTAAAAATAGCGCTCCTCGGCAAGGGCATGTACTTCCAGTTCTTTTTTAAGGGCTATCCAGAGTTTTTTTCTTTCCTTGGAGTCTCCCGAAGTATCTTTTAGCCTACTACATAAATCTCTTTGAATATCATGGTCCTTTTTAATAGCCTCGTAAATTTTCATTTTAGCTCGTTTTTTTAAGTTTAAAATGAATTTAAGCGTAAGATCTAAAAATGATTAACCCAAATGATCAAATTTTTGGCGGAAACGTATTGACAGTAAGGTATTGTCTAAATCTAACTTAACACTTTTAGAAACGAAAAGAAATAGGCGAGATACTAAGTTAACCCACTTGCCCCAAAAGCACATATACGGCCAAAGTGGCCAATACCAGAATCAGACTGAAACCTTTAGCATATTTCCACTGGGTAACATCAACCACCCCAACATCTGTGATACTAAAATTATTAACTCGTGGAGACCAGTGCGATACCAGTAGCATCACAAGAATATTCAAGACAAACTCAATGCCCCAAAGATGCACGTAGTGCACATTTACCTGCAAGATAAAATTGGTAACCACATAGAAAATCAACCCAAACAACAACCCTACTTTGGCTCCTTTAGCAGAAACCTTGGGCAAAAAGAAACCAGCAAGAATCACGGTGGCCATCGGAATAAAGAAGATACCATTTAGCTGTTGCAATAATTGGTATAGTCCTCGTGGGGCATGGGCAATGAACGGGGCAATGCCAATGGCAAAAATTGCCAGTAGGGCCGATGTGGCCTTACCCATGTGAACCAACCGCTTTTCACTGGCGTTTTTGTTCACATATCTTTTGTAGATGCCCAAACTAAAAATGGTGGCCGCACTGTTCAAAGCACTGTTGAACGTACTTAATATGGCACCCATTAAAACGGCTACAAAAAAGCCTGTCATCCAGAAGGGCAGGACCTTTTTTACCAAGCTTGGATAGACCAACTCCTTTTGGTCGTAAAACGTGTCGTTAAAATAGTAATAAGCAATGATGCCTGGGAGGACAATGATGAGCGGCACCAAGATTTTCAGCAGACCGGTGTAAAGCAATCCTTTTTGGGCTTCTTTTAAGTTGACGGCACCCAAAGCCCGCTGGATAATGGATTGGTGCATCGTCCAAAAATAGAGCTGGTTGATGATCAATCCAGTGAACAATACTCCAAACGGCATTATGGCATCTCGGGAACCTTCGCCTACTGAAACTTCATTGCTGATGACATTGAATTTTTCCGGGGCTTTTTCAAAGACCAGTCGTAATCCTTCAAAAATATGTCCATCCCCAATGCTCCAAAGCGCCATAACAGGAATGGAGATGCCGGCAATCAGAAGTCCAAAACCATTGATCGTATCGGTATACGCTACCATCTTTAATCCACCGAAAATGGCATAGATCGCACCAATACAGCCCACGGTAACCACGGTTAGCCAAAGCCCTTCGTTTTGGGTGATGCCCAATAGCCCAGAAATGTCAAAAATCTGCTCAATACTAATTGCTCCTGAATATAGCACAATAGGCAACAGCGTGGAAACAAAGGAAATAATCAACAAAAATGCAATCATGGTTCGGGTTAGGCCATCAAAACGTTTCTCTAAAAATTCAGGGATGGTGGTCAGTCCCATTTTCAGATAGCGAGGGGCAAAATACAGGGCGGCAGCTACCAATGCCAAGGCCGATGTGACCTCCCAAGCAATGATAATTCCACCATGCTTATACGCATCACCATTCATGCCCACCAAATGTTCGGTGGAAATGTTGGTCAATAGCAAGGATCCTGCAATGACGATTCCAGTTAGGCTGCGCCCACCTAAAAAATACCCATCTTGGGTGGAAAGCTTATCCTTTCTGAGTTTCCAGCTGGAGTAGGCAGCTACAAAGGCCGTAAAAACAAAAAAACTGATGAATTGTACCATCTAAAACCGAATCGTATCGGGCAGATATTTAGCGGCCAAATCCTCATAATAGGGGCGTAGTTCATTTACGTTGGGTTTTACCGGTGCCTTGGTGTACAAGTCATACGGATTGAATTTATTCACCCACTTGAACATTTCATGATCATGTTTGTCCATCAAATGATCATAAGCATGTTCCCTATGTTGGGCATAAAAGCTGTGATAACGAATCATATAAAGCCCCTCCTCGGGCAGATAATCCTTCATTACGTGGTACAGGTATTCATCGTGTCCCCAAGACATATGCACATTGCGTAAACCGCAATTTTCTTTGTACACACCCAACCTGGTGTTGTATTGCTCGTTGTTGATATCAGGATTGGAAGTAAAGAATTCGGGATAGACAATTTTGTCCGAAAATTGACAGCCCACCGGGAAGGTGTCTCCTACCACGGCCCATTGTGGCTCACCGAACAGACAGAGTACTTTACCCAAATCGTGAAGGAATCCTGTGAGGACAAACCAATCCGGTTGCCCATCCGCACGAATGGCCTCAGAGGTTTGCAAAAGGTGTTGGGTCTGGTCCAAGTCAATATCTGGATCGGAATCGTCTACCAAAGTATTAAGATATTCCACGGCATCCCAGAGTCCCATTTCTTTGCGATTTAGCGAAAGGAACTCCTTTTCCTTTTCAACGACAAAATCATAGGTCTGATAAGTATGGTTCATCCGATAGAATTCCTTTACCGTGTCTCGGACGGGGTTGTCGTAGTTTCGGAACTCTTCTTTGGATTTATTGGGTTTTTCAGGATAACGCTCCAACAAATCGTCTTCCCAAAGCTCCATCATATCATGGGCTTCTTTCTTTTGTTTTGGGTTTAGCTTCATCTTTTGCAAATTAAGGGTGTGCGACCTATTACCTTAAAAGTAACTTTTTTTTGGTTTAAAAGCTAAAGGGACAGCACTTTGGCACCTATACGATATCTTTTGCATGACGAACCCACCTTGGAGCATCGTCAATTTCTTGTCGAAGCAAAAGATTGAGCTGAGCTGCATGGTGCTGAACATGGCGCATGTTGTAAAGTAAAATTTCAACTACATTGTAATCCATGGTTTTTGATTGGTTGATCCAATGTTGTTGAACAGATTCTTGGTTTAACCCATGGATGAGTGTCTTGCATTTTTCCCTACAATACCTCAAATATTCAAGAATTTCTGACTTTGAATAGGTACGAGAGGGCATTCTGTCCTCAAATTCAGATTCGTCAAACGGAGGGGGAGGAGCAAAATTCACTGGGTTTGGAGTGAGATAGTAATCCAAAAAGAAGATACAATGGTAGGCATTGTACCAAAACTTTTTTTCATTGTCCCATACATTTTCTGGACATAGGGAAATGGCATTGTGCAACATATCAATACTTGCTCCAAATTGACTCCATAGAATGGATTTAAGCTGATTTATTTTCATTGGATGGATTTTGAAAGAGTCTTACCAAGATAACCAAACTTTTAGCATCTTAGAAGATGGTGTATCGCAATCCAAAAAACCCACGAATACCTTGGTTGGGCCCATACACATAAGCAGGGTCAAACGTAAGGGCGTAAGGGTTGTTGGGTGTGGCTACTGCATTGCCATTGTTGTCGAAAGTAACTTCTCTATCAAAAGGATCATTGGCACGGGCAATAATAAAAGGGTTACCACGATTAGGGGTCCAATCCAACAGGTTTTTAATCCCGCCGTATACTTCAAAATTGTCCAACCCTTTATAAGTGAACTGAATGTTTTGGATGCTCCAAGTAGGGGAATATTCTCGTCGGGGATCCAATTCGCCCAACAGGGGCAAGCGCATGGGGCCATACAAGTTTCCCGTGTAATCAATGGTTAAGTCAATCGGTCGGAAGCTATAGGTAAGTCCCCAGGTTGCGGTGATGCTTTCCGTAAGGATTTGTTGTTGTGTTACCCCATCCTCAGTACTGCTAACATCTTGCCATGTAGCACCGGCCATAACCTTGAATCCGTTGGGAAAAGCGATATCCAAATTGGCACTGATACCTTGTGAAACTGACTTTCCATTCAGATTATCATAAATGATTTGGTTGGGGTTGGTATCGTAATCCGGTAGGATAACATTGGAGAAATGCGTATAGAACGCAGAGGCATCCAAACCAATAAAAGTTCCATTGTCGCTATAGATTTTCTTCAAATAGTTGAGGTTGACATTTACGGAGCGCTCTGGTTTCAGTTCTTCTGCGATAATAACCTCTCGTGCACCTGTGAGAGCAGCATGGTCTTCAGTAAACAAGTTCACAACTCGAAAACCTGTTCCAAAATTCACCCGAAAGATGTCGTTGTCGGACACTTTCCACTTGTAGGCCGCCCGTGGTGTAAAAATATTTCCGTGACGCTTATCATAATCATAACGGAGCCCTGCCAAAAAAGAATGCTTTGGAGCAAATTTTATTTCATCCTGTGCAAATACACTCGGAATCCAGATGTTATCGGCTTCGGTGGTAGCAGGAGTGTTATCATCATAATAATTGTATCGTACTGCACTCCCGAACAACAAATCGTGAACACCGGCTTTTTTGTCCCATGTCAATTGTGCAAAGCCTATGCGTTGGTCCGCCAAATATTCGGTGTCACCATAAACCGAGTTTTGATTGTGGTCGTTATATGAAAATGAAAGAAGGACTTTTTCTTCAAATGGCAATTGATATTTTCCAAGTACTTCCCATCGTCGAGTGTAGATACTTTCCCCATAGATTTCATCCCCACCACGAAATTCTGGGGTCCATTGCATTTCACCACCCCATCGGTCTTCGTAGAAAAAACGCCCTGCCAAAGAGAACAACCGGCTATTCTCTCGTTTAAAATCCCACTTTTGAAAGATGGAAATTCGATCTTGAAGAGTGACATCGGTAAAGTTATCGCCGTTGTTGTCGATAGGATTGTCATAATTAAAATAATTGACCCCCAACAGGAGGTTTGTTTTTTTTCCGATATCGATTTTGCTTCCAATATCCAAATTGTACTCACCCCACCCTGT
Organism: Allomuricauda sp. ANG21; assembly: GCF_040705235.1. Lineage (NCBI taxonomy): Bacteria > Pseudomonadati > Bacteroidota > Flavobacteriia > Flavobacteriales > Flavobacteriaceae > Allomuricauda > Allomuricauda sp. ANG21. The sequence continues at coordinate 651,597 of NZ_JBFCVT010000002.1, forward strand.
GGCAAAGGCATCGGCAAAAAATTCCGGTGCGCTCAGTGCATTTTTGGTGATAATATTGATGAGGCCACCCACGGCCTCGCTACCATAAAGCGAGGAAGCTGGGCCTTTTACAATTTCAATTTGTTCAATAAGAGAGTTTGGGATGCCCGTAAGGCCATACACCGTACCTAGGCCACTTACAATGGGCATGCCATCAATGAGGACCAAGGTGTAAGGACCTTCCAGGCCATTGATATGGATATCCCCTGTATTGCACACATTGCAATTGATTTGGGGTCTCACCCCGTTCACATTTTGGAGCGCATCAAACACGCTGGCTGTTGGATTCTTTTTCAAAAAGGTGGGGGAGTAGACCTCTACTGGCACAGGACTTTCCAGCCTACTTACCGGCTTTAAGGTACCTGTAACCACGGTTTCATCCAAACTTTGGGCCGAAGGTTCCAGCGATATGTTGATGGTTTTGGACTCATTGGCTTGCACGCTGATTTTTGTTTGATAGGGCAAGTATCCCAATGAGGTCACCAATAACGTATAATCACCAGGTTGAATATTGGTCAATTCAAATAAACCATCAATATCCGTTGCTGTTCCCATTTCGGTTCCCTTTAGAAGCACATTGGCCAAGGGTAGAGCTTCACCATTTTCAGTTACCTTTCCGCTAATGGAAGCCAATTGGGCAAAGCAATTGCTGTTAGACGCCGCTAGGCATAGAATGAAGATATATTTACAAATTGATTTCAACATGTATAAAATTAAATTTAGACAAAACTAAAAATTGGTTTTGACAAATAAAAATGTATTTTTGAAAAAATTTTTTCATGACCCGTTCCGAAGAGAACTATTTGAAAACCATTTTTCATTTAGGAGGCAATGATTCCGCTCCCATAACCACCAATGCCATTGCGGAGCAAATGGAAACCAAACCGTCTTCCGTGACCGATATGGCCAAGAAACTGGCTGAAAAGGGGTTGGTAAATCATAAAAAGTATCAGGGAGTTTCCCTTACCGAATTAGGTACAAAGACAGCTTTGGGAATCATCCGAAAACATCGGTTGTGGGAAGTTTTTTTGGTGAAGAAATTAGATTTTTCTTGGGATGAGGTCCATGAAGTGGCCGAGCAGTTGGAACACATTAAAAGTGAAAAATTGATAGATAAGATTGATGCCCTTTTGGATTTTCCCAAGTATGATCCCCATGGAGATCCTATCCCAACCAAAGATGGAAAGTTTCAAGAACGGGACGAACAATTACTCAGTGATATGAGCATCAATTCCAAAGGAGTTTGTGTGGGTGTTAAGGATTCCTCGGCCCCCTTTTTAAAGTTTTTGGATAAAAACGGTATTGCCTTGGGCAAGACCATAAAGATTTTGGACATAGAGGATTTTGACCAATCGCTTCATATTGAAATGGAGGGGAATGAACTTCGCATTTCCCATCAAATCGCATCTAACTTATTTGTAAAAAGAAACGACTGATGGAACAAGTAATACACTATTTTCAAGAAATAGATCCCATTTTGGCAGCTTTGTATGCCACACTGTTTACATGGGGATTGACCGCTGCTGGGGCAGGGTTGGTGTTTCTGTTCAAAAGCCCTAATCGGGCCTTGATGGATGGAATGTTGGGTTTTACCGGAGGAGTAATGGTCGCCGCGAGTTTTTGGAGTCTGTTGGCGCCTGGAATCGAAATGAGCCCTGGTGACGGTTTTGTTAAGGTAATTCCAGCAGCTGTCGGCTTCTTATTGGGAGCAGGCTTTATTTTTGGACTTGATAAAATTTTGCCCCATGTGCACATCAATTTTAAGATGGACGAGGCAGAAGGGGTGAAGACCCCTTGGCACCGAACCACGCTATTGGTCTTGGCCATTACGCTCCACAATATTCCGGAAGGGTTGGCCGTTGGGGTGCTTTTTGGAGGCGTAGCTTCAGGCTTTGAGGGCGCCACTATTGGCGGGGCCGTTGCGTTGGCCTTGGGTATCGGGTTGCAAAACTTTCCAGAAGGTTTTGCCGTTGCAGTTCCCATGCGCAGGCATGGCCTAAGCCGAAGAAAGAGTTGGATGTACGGCCAAGCATCTGCACTAGTGGAACCCATAGCTGGTGTTTTGGGCGCCTGGGCAGTATTGACCTTTGAGCCTATATTGCCATATGCGCTTTCCTTTGCTGCCGGGGCCATGATTTTTGTTGTGGTAGAAGAAGTGATTCCCGAAACCCAACAAGACAAATACACCGATATCGCCACAATGGGTTTTATCGGTGGATTTATCATTATGATGATTTTAGATGTTGGCTTGGGCTAGTCCACAATAATTTTAGAGCCATTGGCTTTCATTAAAAGTGCGTTCACCTTGGGAAGCTCTTCTTCCAAAGTGCTGTTGAGTTTGGCCATGTGGCCATCCAATTCCTTTACCAACTCATCATATACTTTGTAGGCACCATCGGTGGGCCTGGCATCCCCAGTTTCAATACTCCGTTGTAAAGCATTCAACCTATTGTTCAACTTTATGGGGAAATTCAATGGGTCTTGGCCTGATTGGTTTTTAGTTTGATACAAATCATTCTCGATTTCAGTCAAAGTTGCCATAAAATCTTCGGACAACTTTGTAAATTTTCTACTGGGAATTCCCTTACCCAAACTGTCCAGTTGCTTTCGGATTTCCCGAATTTGTATCACGGCTTCATTGGCAATGGTTGCTTTTTTGGTGATTTTGGAAGCCAGTTCAAACTGCTTTTGAAGGTCTTCGGCGGTAACCCCTTCTAAATTGGGATCTAAGGTAATCTTAAACGGAGCGGTTTGCACAACCTCATCTCCTATCTTCATCTGTAGGGTATAGGTGCCCAACGGTGCTTTGGGGCCTCTATCTGCCTTGGCGCCCCAAATAATGATGCCATCAAAAGTTGTTGGGCCCGGATAGCGAAGGTTCCATGTAAAACTGTTCAATCCTTTCGCCGTGGTCGGTTTGGTACTATCGTTTCCGCCCCACCAAGAGGATTCGGCTTTCTCTTCATATTTAGGCTGATTGCCCCCAAATGAATCAATGAGGTTACCATTGGCATCCAAAATCTCAAAGGTAATGGTGTCCACTTGTTCCTGAAGATGGTATTGAAAAGTGGCATCATAAATTCCACGGATGGCATCGGTTGGCTTGAACAAGGCGTATTTCTTGTTCCGCAGCTCTTCGGAATATTCTCTAAAAGGCTGAATGTCGTCCAAAATCCAAAATCCCCTTCCGTGGGATCCCAATACCACATCATTGTCCTTAATCACAAGATCTCGGATGGGGGTATCCGGTAAATTCAATTGAAGGGATTGCCATTGGCCCCCGGCATTAATGGAAAAATAAACCCCATGTTCCGTCGCCAAAAAGAGCAATCCCTCTCTTTGGTGATCTTCACGAATGGCACGGGCAAAGTGTCCCGGTGCTATTCCATCAATGATTTTGGTCCAAGTTTTTCCGTAATCATGTGTTTTAAAAACATAAGGCTCGCGGTCATCTACCTGATATCGGTTGGCGGCCACGTACAAGGTACCTGGGTTGTGAACCGACTCTTCAATGATACTCACCCTTGAATACTTTGGAAGATTTGTAGGAGTGATGTCCGTCCAATTTTTTCCCCCGTCACGGGTGATATGGATTTTTCCATCATCCGATCCTGCCCAAATGGTATTGATATCGTGATTTGAAGGAGCCAATGCAAAAACAGTAGCGTATATTTCTGGCCCGTTCATATCGTTGGTGATCACCCCTCCCGTTTTGCCTAAGGTCTCGGGGTCTGCATAGGTGAGATCTGGACTAATTTTCTCCCACGTCTGACCATCATTGGTGGTTTTCCAAACATGTTGGGAGCAGGTGTACATCACATTCGGGTCCTTAGGCGCGAACATTATGGGGAAGGTCCATTGCCAACGTTCTGGAAGGGCACTTGCAGGTTCCCCAGAGAAAAACCGAGGGTATACTTGAATATCCCGGATCTGGCCATTGCTCCGGTCATAGCGGGTGAGCAAAGCACCTTGGCTCCCAGCGTAAAAAATATCTGGATCGGTAGGGCTTTGGGTAATCCAACCGCTTTCACCGCCACCCACAGCGTAATACCAATCGGGGCTAGGCCCTCTGGCCTGCATAAAATCCCATCCATCGCTTGGTATGGCCAAGGTGGAATTATCTTGTTGGGCGCCCACTACGTGATAAGGTACATCACTTGTGGCCATCACATGATAAAATTGCGAAGTAGGATAGTCTTCCGCTGTCCATGTTTTTCCGCCATTGATGCTTACGGTTCCACCCCCATCGTTGGAACTGACCATTCTATCTGGATTATTGGGGTCAATCCACAGATCATGATTGTCTCCATGAGGGACTTCAATTTCCACATCAAACGTTTTTCCGCCATCTGTGGATTTATAGAAATCCACATTCAATCCATAGACCACATCCTTATCCTTGGGGTCTGCGACCAATCTGGAATAATAAAAGGCCCGTTGTCTCAATTTACGCTCATTGTTGGTCAATTCCCAAGTCTTTCCTGCATCATCCGAACGGAAAACACCACCTTCATTGGCTTCAACAACGGCCCAAACCCTGTTGGAATCCACAGGGGATACGGTTACCCCAATTTTTCCGATAGGGCCTTTAGGCATTCCGGGATTTTGGGTAAGGTCGGTCCAAGTTTCACCGCCATCTGTGGATTTCCACAATTTGCATTCAGGTCCACCACCCCACATTTTCCATGCTTTTCGGTATACCTGCCAAGTGCTGGCATAGAGCACATTGGGATTATTCCGGTCAATGATCAAATCAGCAGCCCCGGTTTTATCACTGACATACAAAACCTTCTTCCACGTTTTCCCACCATCGGTACTTTTAAAAACCCCACGTTCTGGGTTGTCTCCATAAGGATGCCCAAGAGCGGCTACATAAACAATATTTTCGTTGGTCGGGTCCACACGAACTCGGGCAATGGCCTGTGTTTCTTCAAGTCCCAAATGGGTCCAGGTTTTTCCACCATCGGTGGTTTTGTAAACCCCATCGCCTTGTGTGATGCTTCCGCGCAGCTGGGTCTCACCCATACCAATATAGACCACATCGGGATTGGTCTCTGCCACGGCCACCGCACCGACGGAGGAACTTGTAATTTGCCCATCCGTAACACAAGACCATGTATTTCCGCCATCAATGGTTTTCCAGAGTCCACCTCCGGTGGCTCCAAAATAGTATTCGAAGGGTCGAGATGGACTTCCGGCACAGCCTAAAGACCGCCCTCCACGATTGGGGCCAATGTTACGCCATTCAAAACCGCTGTAAAAACTAGTGTCAACGGCTACGGTATTTTGGGCATTTTGTGTTTGGATAAGCAATAGTGAGAGCAAACAAGTAAGCATTACCTGGATCCTCGCTGAGGTGGGTTGAATTTTCATCATGTAAAATTGAGTTGAGTCGTTTGTCAAAACCCCAATTTACTGAATCTTTTTGAATCGATTACGGATAAAATCCTGTTATGATGAAAGCAATACCTGCACTGAAGATTCAATAGAAAAGCCAATGCGATTTGTACCACATTGGCCTTATTGCTATGGTGTTGATATTAGAAGATAATACCATCATTATTTTCCCATCGTGCAATCATGCCCCATCCATAAAAATAGCTGGTCAAACCAATTAAAATTTCGTTTTCACCTTCTTGCAGAGGAATTTCAATGATGGTGTTTTCAATAGTGGCTCTTCCGAGAGGCTCTTTCATGCCCGGGGTACCATAGTAGTTTTTGTCGATGTACAATGGGTTTCCATTGATAAAGACCCAAACCTCATCACTAAACCCAAAGTTCAATTTTTTCTTTTGCATCTTATCCGAGGTAATGGTGGTTTTCAACCATGCCAGCCTTCTTTCGCCTTGTTTAGTGCCCCCATATTTTTTGGTGAGGTTTACCATAGATCTTTGGCCTGCTTGCAATGGTTTCCATGTGCTGCCAAAGAGTGTGGAGTCAATGACCACTCCCGGACTTACAAATATTTGTTTCATCAAATCCTTGCCAAACGGGAAATTGATAGGTTCCGATACTAGCCAATTACGTAAATAGCGGGAATCGTTGGCAGTAGGATCGTACCCGGCAGATGAAGGTATCCCCTCAAGAGTGTTCGGTGTCACTACCATATTTGCATAAACCACGTCACCTGAAAGACCAATGCCACCAGATTTTGTCAACCCTTCCAGAGCGGGTACCCAAAGGGCCACGTTTTCCATGTCGTTGACATACGCTCTCATCTGATTTTCGGAAATTACCAATTTAACATGGTTCCATTGGTTCTCGTAAAGTTGTGCGGCAGCTTGGTAATCGTCGGTGAGGTCCCAAAGATTGACCTTGTCCACGACCGCGGCATATTGCATGTTGTTTCTACGCAGTGGCTGTGGCTTGCCAAAATAGCGTAGATAGAAGGTTTCTGAGTTTAGGGTATCCTTGTCCACATGAAATGTGATTCCAGGGAACCCACGACCTTTGAGTTCAACATCAAACTCAATGGTTCCTGTGGAAAAATCAAAGTCCTTGAGCATAAGACCTATTGGATTACCATCGGTGCTTTTTGCTGCGGAAACAGATTTGTAGGTAGTGAATTCCACATTGTCGGTCAGGGCAGACCAATATTTTTCTGTGAAGGGAAATTCTACAGGTTTGTTTTGTTTTGGGCCTTGCGCATAAAAAGTAAAACTGAAAGCCACACACAGAATTACCGATACCAGTTTGTTGATTGAATTGTTCATTTTTTAATGATTTGAATTTTACAAGTACATTTGATTTTGAGTAAAAGTAAATGGAGCGGAGTTCCATTGCCCAACGATTGCTTGTTCAATCCTGATTAATCCTGTTCAACCTAGGTTGCTGAACACACGCTTGTTAGATTTATGGAAAAATCGAAACACCACATGATTGATATTCTGGTAGCGCAAATTGAAGAACGCTTGGGTTGGGGCAGTGGTTCGGAGTGGAGCAATAGGGATTTTGAGGAGTTGAGTGACCTTATTTTTGATAGTACCAAGAAGCGGTTGAGCGTTACTACCTTAAAAAGGATTTGGGGCCGGGCCGAGTTGGTGGCGAATCCAAGCTCCGCGACTTTGGATATCCTTTCGGAATTTAGCGGACACAAAAACTGGCGTGAATTTGCCAACAGTGCAGCTACTAATACGGCAGTAAGAAGCAAGAAAAAGCACGTTGGCCGTTTTCATCTTCCTACCATTGTTTTAATACTTATGGGGATAGCGATTTTGGCTACTATATTTGGTGCACTTACCACTAGAAAAAGTATTGACGCATCGGAATTTGAGTTCAAAAGCAGACCTGTTAGTGATGAGATTCCCAATTCTGTGATTTTTGAGTACGATGCTTCGGCAGCGGATGACCTCGCAAAAATTGAAATTCAACAAAGTTGGGATAAAAATAAACGGGTGGCCATCAACAGACAAGATAGCGTAGCAACAAGCATTTACTATCGCCCAGGTTTTTTTAAATCAAAATTGGTGGTGGATGGGACCATTGTAAAAGAGTACGATGTCTTTATCCAAACCAAGGATTGGCTGGGTGTCATTGAACGAGATTCCCTTCCAATTTATCTTAAAAAGGAAGAGATTAAGGATAACAATGGAGTTTCCGTTTCCCATGAAACTTTGGCCGAATACGGAATTGACCCTAAGACCATAAATGTAAGATCCAGCTTATATCTTGTTAAGGATTTTGGTGGAATTTACACGGATGATTTTGACTTATCCATGGCGGTTAAAAATACCTTCGAGCAGGGGTTGAGTGGGTGTCGGAGCTTTCAGTTGTATGTACTATACGATGGAGGTGCCATTGGTATTCCATTGGCAAAAAAGGGGTGTGCTTCCAATTTGAATGTTTTGGCTTTTGATAAAACTATCGACGGGAAAAGGAACGACCTTTCCGCTTTTGGGGTCGACTTTACAAATTTTGTTAGCCTTGAATTGATTTCAAAGCTTGGCGTTGCCCGGATTTTGATCAACGGAGAACAGGCTTACACCATGAATGGGCCAGAGACCCCACGGCACATAAAAGGGATTGTTATTCACTTTGAAGGAACTGGGGCTATACAAAATGTGGAGTTAAAAAGTTCCGCAAGGATGTTTTATTCTTTAGGTGATACTACTTTATGACCATATTCTTCAACGTAATTCTGCCAAGATCAATGAATAATCATGCTGTAGATCCTCATGCAGCGCGGGTATTTTCTTCTCAATATAGTCCAATTGACGCTGGTACAGATTTTTAAGGGTTGTATTTCGTTGGATGCTTGGCCGAAAAGACTTCAGTTTTTCACAGAAATACAATAGTAGTTCCACTTCGGTCGCCTTATTACCCGAATACCGGATATATTTTTTAACGGTTCGAAGGATTTTCCGGACACTTTTTTTAATGTAGAAATAACTGTTGATGTTGATTTCCGCGAACATGGCATCCATCTCTTTTTTTACCGTTTCAATGTAGCCTTCCTCACTGTCCGATTCGAAAAGCAAGTAAGTGAGTAGCTCTTTGTTTTCTTTTTTGAATCGCGCCAAGCGCAGACAAAGCTGCATTACTTCTTCTTGCGATTTAAACTGGAGTTCTTTTTTGATTTGTGCAACAGTGGCGGCTTTCATTGTAGCAAAAATAGGTCATTTCGAGTGTTCCGAAAGTATTTCGGAATGTATCGAGAAATATTTGGCGTAGCGATTTGCTTGTTTTCGATACATCAAATCAAAGATTTCACGAAAATTAAGGGATAACTACGGTCAATGGATCAGCTTCTCAAATAACTGGCACCGTTCACATCAATTATAGTCCCAGAAGAGTAGGCAGCTTTGTCCGAGGCCAAAAATAAAATGGCGTGGGCCACCTCTTCGGGCTGGGCCATTCGTTTAAATGGAGATTCACGCAATAAATTTTCACGTTCCTCAGGGGTGAGGGTCTTTGCTGCCATTTCGGTTTCCGTAAATCCGGGTGCTACCACCCCAACATAAATGTTGTGGGGGGGCAATTTTTTGGCCAACGACTGACTCATGGCGTTCAAGGCAGCTTTGCTGGCACCGTATGCAGGTTTGGTGGGCTCACCCCTGAAAGCGCCACGGGAAGAAACATTCACGATATGTCCTCCACCGGTTTTCATCATGGCTTGTGCAGCCCAATAACAAAGATTGGCGGTGGCAAAAAGGTTGGTTTCAAAGGTCTTTTCCCAGGCATGGGTCCAGTGGTCAAAGTCCACCGAATCAATTTCATGAAAAATGGAAATGCCAGCATTGTTTACCAGCACATCAAGCCGACCAAATTCTTTTACAAAATCATTGATCAAAGCTTCGGTTTCTGATTTTTGGGAAATATCCCGTTTAAAAAGTTGATGCCCTTTGCCGGGCAATTCTTTTAAAGTGATCTCAGCGGCTTCATCATTACTTCTGTAATTTAGTCCGACTTTTGCGCCCTTTTCCGCAAAGGCCATTGCCGTTGCTTTTCCAATGCCACGAGAGGCACCTGTGATTAAAATGGTTTTGTTGGCAAAGTCCATAATCCAAAAATTACTTTTCAAAGATAATAGGAAAGTATCGTCTTGAATCCTAAATGGAATTGCATTACTTTTAAAAACTTCAAAAACCAGAACAATGCGCAAACTAATTCTTTTTCTTTTCCTTGGAACGGTAGTCCAATTCTCTTCAGCACAAAAAAAGGACTTTTCCTATCTCGATATTTTTGATTTGCAATATGCCTCCGACCCCCAAATTTCTCCAAATGGGGAATGGGTAGTGTACCAACGAATGGGTTTTGACATTATGGGCGATAAATCATCGGGTAACCTTTGGTTAATCAAGTCTGATGGAAGCCAAAACCAGAAACTAACGGCAAATGAGGCTAGTGAGAGCAACCCTCGCTGGTCCCCAAGTGGAGATCGGATTGCATTTACCAGTAGCACGGACGAAGGTTCTGAAATTTATATGTATTGGGCAGCTACGGGCAAGGTGGCCAGATTGACCCAACTTCCTTTTAGTCCAAGTTCGTTGACTTGGTCCCCAGATGGAAGTCAGTTGGCCTTTTCAATGAATGTGCCGAAGGCACCCCCTGTTATTGCTAAAATTCCGGCAAAACCTAAAGGCGCAAAATGGGAAGAAGCTCCAAGAATTACCGATCGCTTGTACCACGAAGCGGATGGACGTGGATACATTGCCCCTGGGTTCAATCATATTTTTGTGATTCCGTCTAATGGAGGTGCGCCTCGCCAAATCACCTCTGGCGACTGGCATCACCGAGGTACCTTATCTTGGGCCAAGGATGGGTCAAAGATTTACTTTTCCGCCAATAGGGTACAGGATTGGGAATATCGCTTTCGAAATAGTGAAATCTATTCCGTTGCCGTGGAAACCGGAACTATTGTAGCTTTGACCGATCGTAATGGTCCGGATCAGGAACCACAGGTTTCACCGGATGGGAAATATATAGCTTATGTAGGTTACGAGGATAAGACACAGGCCCATCAAACCGATAAATTACACATTATGAATAGTGATGGCAGTAACAAGCGTGTTATTTCAGAAGGATTGGACCGTTCAGTTTCGGATATTCAATGGAATGCGAAGGGGGATGGGATTTATGTCTATTATGACGACAAAGGAAATGGGAAAGTAGGGCTGGTTTCCCTTGATGGAAAGATCACTAAACTTGTGGACAATGTAGGGGGTACAAGCTTAGGAAGACCGTATTCCGGAGGGTCGTACAGTGTTTCAAACAATGGCACTATTGCCTATACCCAAACCAGACCAGAGTACCCTGCCGATATCGCCATTCTAGCATCAAGGTCTAAAAATCCAGCCAGAATTACCAGTTTAAACAATGCACTGCTCAATTATAGAAACTTGGGCCAAGTGGAAGAGATTTGGTATAAATCTTCTGTGGATGGTCGCGATATTCAAGGGTGGGTGGTTTATCCTCCCAATTACGACAAGAACAAAAAATATCCCTTTATGGTGGAGAACCATGGCGGCCCTATTGCAAATTATGGAGATCGGTTCTCCATTGAAATGCAGTTGTATGCGGCTGCCGGGTATATTGTCTTTTACCCAAATGCTAGGGGAAGTACCAGCTACGGTGAAGAGTTCGCCAACTTGTTGTACAATAATTACCCCGGGGAAGATTATAATGATGTAATGGACGGCGTGGACTTCTGCATCCAGAAAGGCATCGCCCATGAAGACCAACTTTTTGTGACCGGAGGTAGTGCCGGAGGAATCATGTCGGCCTGGATCATTGGAAAGAACAATCGTTTTGAAGCGGCTGTGGTGGCGAAACCGGTTATGAATTGGATCAGCAAAACCTTGACCGCCGACAACTATTTTTATTATGCTGAAAGCCGATATCCGGGGCAGCCTTGGGAAAACTTTGAAGGCTACTGGAAATTTTCACCCATTTCACTCGTTGGTAATGTACAGACCCCAACCATGGTGATGGTGGGCATGGACGATTTGCGAACACCTCCAAGTGAGGCCAAACAGTTGTACCATGCCTTAAAACTTCGGAAAATTGAGACAGTTTTGGTGGAGATTCCCGGGGCAGGCCATGGCATTGCCAACAAGCCGAGCAATTTAATGGCCAAAGTGGCCCATACTATTGCTTGGTTCGATAAGTTTAGAACGGATAAAGAAAATGAATAAGAAAAAAAGACATTGGCTGTGGAACGTCCTCATAGTTCTTACACTGATTGTCTGTTTGCTCGCATTTGTGGCCCACTACAAAAACTGGGACAACATTGAGGATGGGCAATTCAAGATTTTTTCTGGAATCTATCATCAACGTATTTCCATAGCAGACATGGATAGCATCCTATTTGTGGAGAAACTTCCTGAAATGGAACGCTCTTCCGGTTTTTCATGGATGGCAAAGGAAAAAGGCGTCTTCAAGGATTCCATCCGCAATACAAAAGTCTATGTTTTTGTGGACGATTTGAGACAACAAAAGATAAAACTGGTGCACCATGACACACTGCAACTATATTTTAACATGCAGGATAGTCTGGAGACCCAAAAAATATATGCTATTTTGCAATCCAAAATGCAAGACAACCTCGAAATGTCAAAATAATTTTTAAAAAAGCTTCCTAGCCATGAAAATGATTTTTTTCGGGATTTTGTTGTTACCCCTTTCGCTGTTCGCACAAAACACCATTTCAGTACATGTTAAAAATGTGGATTCTACCAATGGCCATGTCAGTGTTGCTCTGTACGATTCAGATGAAACTTTTTTGTCTTTTGACGGTGTTTTAAAAACGGGAAGTGTCCCGGCCCGCGAAGGTGTCGTCACCTTACAGATTGCAGACTTACCCATTGGGGAATACGCCGTGGCGGTTTTCCATGATGAAAATGGAAATGGCAAACTGGATACCAATTGGCTGGGCATTCCAAAGGAAAAAGTGGCTTTTTCCAGAGCCAAAATGCATACATTCGGTCCTCCCAAATACAAGGAATGCGCTTTTAAGGTAACTTCGGATTATGAGATCAGTATTGATCTTTAAACAAATCAATTAACTATGGGGACAATTTTTTTAACACAGCTTATGGGAGCCATTTACGGATTATTGGCTGTCATCTTTGGAGCATTTGGCGCACATGCCCTAAAAAAGAAATTGACCCCTGAACTATTGCATAGTTTTGAGACAGGGGTCAAATACCAAATGTACCATGCCATTGTCCTGTTGGTACTGGGTTTCAATCTTGGTTTTGACGGGCCGTTGGATTCGGCCATCGTCAACTGCTTCATTTTTGGAACCCTGTTGTTCTCTTTCAGTATTTATGCTCTTTGTCTTAGTGCGGGCAAAGGCGAAAAACTTCGATTTTTGGGCCCGATTACACCCATTGGCGGACTACTTTTGGTGATTGGTTGGGCCTTGCTGCTGTACTCCTTTATTTCCAATTTGATTTAAAGCCGCAAATACATATTTCCATTTATGGTGTTCAGTTTAAGACGGTGCATGGCGTTGTCAAAACTGCCCTCCACTTTTTGGCCTACGTGCCTGTCCGTTACCTGTAGCTTAAGATTTTCGTCTGCATAAATGTTACCATTAAGGGTTTCGGCCACCATTTTAGTATTCGTCATAGTAAGGTCAATTTCTCCATTGATGGTCTTAAGGTCCATATCCCCACTATATTTTTTGATGTTGATATCACCATTGATAAGATCCGCTGTAAAATCACCCTCAATGAGTTCTGCCGAGAGATTTCCATTGATACTGCTTACCTTAAAACGGGCATTTTTTGGTACGTACAGCACATAATTGAACTCGTACGTGGTACCGTTGAAATAGTAGCGTTTCTTTTTGTCTGGATTGCTGTTATTCCATTCGTCATGGAAGGCCTCGAAAAGGGCTTTGGCATCAGATACAATGCTAATGGTACTGCTACCTTCGTCAACCTTGAGTTTATAAAGGTCAAGATATTTCCCTTCTTCTGTAGTGATGTCGGCCTTGAAATACACTGTGGATTTATCCCAAGTCTTGACTTCAATGTCTGAGGCAAATTTTACATCCAAATCGATGAACTGGCCACCATAGTTGATGTTTTTTTCAATGATTTTTTGGGCACTGAGAGATAGCACGGACAATCCCATAAATGCAACAATGATTATTTTTTTCATGATACTTCGTTTTCTGATTATTGTTTTCTTAGATAGATGTTTCCATTGGTGGATCGGAGGGAGATTTTTACACCGCCACTGTTAATGGCCGCACTTACCTTTCTGCCAGAGACTGATTTTAATCCGTTCTTCTCTTCCCGTTCCAGTTCAAAGTTGGTGTAGATTTCTCCGTTGGTTGAACTCAAGGATAAATCGGCGGAAGTATTCCCTGGAAGCGTGACATCCACAGCACCGTTGGTGGAATAGATCGAGATGGGAAAATCTTGTTTTACTGTTCCAAATTGAACGGCAATCTGACCATTTAAGGTATTGGCGGTCACCGGGCCATTAACATTTACAATCTCAATGCTTCCGTTAAGTTGGGCATCAGCTTCCACCTCACCGATAAATCCATCAATTTCAATGTCTCCGTTCCAGGTACTTTTCACTGATACATTTTGTGTTTTGGGCAAGAAGATTTCAGCACCTTCTGTTTTTCTCAGATTCTGAACAATAAGGGTGTTGCCATCCTGAACTACGTAAAAGCCCACATCGGTATTGTCGTTTCCGCCTTCGCCTACCAAACGCAGACCCTTAGATTTTTCAGGAACATGCATTTTATGACTTGCCTTAATCCGCAATTCGTTGGTGTTTGACGTTCGCAATGTTACGTCTGCCTTCGATTCAATTTTAACCCATTCTATTCCGTTTAGTGATTTGGTGAAATCGTTTTGGGAATAGGTTATGGCACTTAAGGCCAATGCCAAAAATAATAGTGTCAATTTTCTCATGATTTTCGTTTTTTGATGTTTATGTAATACTGGGCAATACTGCCTTGATTTGTTCTTTGATAAAGGGCTGTGTGTCCTCTTTTTCCAATAGCTTTTTCATGGGTTCAGCCGCTTTCCGCTCTTGGATTTGCACCAATGCCTGGATAATGGCCACCTGAATACTTGGGTTCTTTTCTTGCCCCAATACTTCAATGAAAGTGTCTTTAACCGTTTCGGAGTAAGTGAATTTTGAAAGCGCTTCAAAAGCTGTCAGGCGCACGTTGTCATTTTCATCGTGGAGCAGGCGGTTGGCCAATGCTTGGATGATAGCTTCATCGGGTTGTTCAAATTCCTCTATATAATTCACCCCTTGAATGCGTTTGCTGGCAGATTGGTTTTCCATGAGCGACAGCATGGCCGTTTGCTTCATTCGCTCGGCTTCATCTTGAAGTTGTGTCAAATCCGCCTCGACCTTGCGCTGTTCAAACAAGCTGCCCATTTGAAAAGCTGCTACCAGAAGCGCAATACTCGCGGCAATCTTAAGGACGCTGCTGGTCCAATTCGATTTTTCCTGGGCGGGTAAAGGCATCACCTTTCCTTTTGGGGCTTTTTCCGCTTCCAAAGCTTCCTCAAATTTGGATTTGAGTCTTTCTGATGGAACAGCGACGGTTTCCGTTTGGAAAGCGTTGAAAAGGAGCTTCATTTCTTCCATTTCCTGCTCACATCGTGAACAGTGGGACAGATGCTCTTCCACTTGTTTTTGCATCTCTCCTCCAAGGACTCCATCCAAATATTCTGGGATCAAATCCGAAATATGGTTCTTTTCCATGGTCAATTATTTTCTAGATAGATTTTCTTTAATTTTTGTAATACTCTGCAAACCTTGGTCTTGATTGCACCTGGGGTACTGCCCATTATTTCTGCCAGCTCTTCGTACCGTATTTCTTTAAACCGATTTAGAATAATCAGCTCACGATCCGAAGGATTTAATTGACTTAGTGCAAACTCCAATTGTGAATAATCTTCAAGGTTCGTACTTTCTACTTCCACAAGCTTGTACGTGAGCGAGTTCACATCTTCATGAGATTTGTGGTTTCGGGTAAAATGACCCCTCAAATTGTTACGGGCTATGGTGAACAACCAAGACACAAACGCCCCATTTTTGTATGAACTTCTATATTTAATCAACTTGTAAAACACATCCTGTGTAAGATCTTCGCTCAACATGCTATCACCGGACATCTTGTACAAAAAGTTGTAAACGTGTTTGTGATGTCGATCAAAAAGAATCTTGAGCAGGTCTAAATTGCCCTCGGCAACTTTTTGCATCAGTATTTCATCTGAAAGTGTTTCCAAGCAATGTTTCTAGTTGGCGTTTGTTTTAAATAGTCAGAAAATTGAAAAAGGTTACACCAAGGAAGTGAAAAAATGAAAAAAATTTCTCCCATACATAAGAAGGTAATTGGAACAGGGGGAAAGAAAACTAGCTACAACCACAATCATCTTGTCCGCAGGACTTGGAACTTTTCCTTTTTCCAGAAATCAATGATTTGGGCAGTAGAAACTTCCAGACCAAATATCCCACAGCAGCGGTTAAAGTGATGTAGACCAATATGTGCTGTGCAGCTTCCATTAGTTAAGGATTTGATAGGCGGCTAAAGCAACAAGATACGCAAAAACACTCATAAATGCCAGTTGTAGCATTGGCCATTTCCAAGAGTTGGTCTCACGTTTTACAATGGCCAAAGTGCTCATACATTGCATAGCAAAGGCATAAAACAGCATCAAAGAGATACCAGTAGGCAAATTGAACAGGGGGTCGCCCGAGGCATCCAACTCGGCCGCCATTCCGCTTTTGATGGTTTCTTCCTCATTGCTGCCCACGCTGTAAATTGTTGCCAGTGTGCCCACAAAAACTTCCCGGGCGGCAAAAGAGGTCAGAACTGCAATCCCAATTTTCCAATCGTAGCCCAAAGGCTTTACCAATGGTTCAAATGCCTTTCCAGCTTGGCCAATATAGGAATGCTCCAACTTATAACTGGCAATTTCTTGAGCTTTGGCGCGTTCCATCAAGCTATATTTTAGGGCTTGAATGGAATCCTGGAGTTGGTCCGGATTTAGGTCCTCCGTATTTAACTCTACCTCTTGCTCGTATGAACTGATATGGTTCTGAATATAATTTTTGCTGTAGTCGCTCAGACCTTGCTCCGCTATCCGTTCCGTAACTATATCTTCGGCATTGTGAAAGTCATCTGAATATCCGTTGGAGCCCAAAAACCAAAGTACGATGGAAATAGCCAAAATGATTTTCCCCGCTCCAAACACAAAGCTTTTGGTCTTTTCCAAAACCGTATAGGCCACATTTTTAATAAGAGGTAATCGGTAGGTGGGCATTTCTACCATAAAAAGTGATCGACTTTTTATCTTTAAAATTTTATTGAGGACCATTGCCGAAAAAAGAGCCATGCCAAATCCGATGAGATACAAAAGCATCAGAGTCAATGCCTGATAGCTCAATCCCAATAGAGAACCTTCGGGGATAACAAGTGCAATTAAGATCAGATAAACGGGCAATCTGGCAGAACATGTGGTAAAGGGGGTAACTAAAATGGTGATGAGCCTTTCTTTCCAATTTTCTATGGTTCTGGTGGCCATAATGGCAGGTATGGCACATGCATTTCCAGATATCAAGGGGACAACGCTTTTCCCGCTCAATCCAAAAGGACGCATCAATTTGTCCATTAAAAATACCACTCGGCTCATGTACCCAGATTCTTCCAACAGTGATATGAATAGGAACAGAAAAGCAATTTGGGGAATAAAAATGACAATACCGCCAATTCCGGCCAAGATGCCCTCTGCCAAGAGGTTGGTAAAGACTCCTGAAGGTAAGGTGCCCTTGATCCATTCACTGGCGTTGGCAAACTGGGCGTCAATAAAATCCATGGGGTAGGAGCTCCATTCAAAAATGGCTTGAAAAATAAGCAGCAGAATCGCAAAGAAAATCACGTAACCAAAAATCTTATGGGTTAGGATTTTATCTATGGACGCACGCAGACCTTTGGCGGCCATCATATCTACCTTATAGGTTTCTTTTAAGGCGTTATTGATAAACTGATAGCGCAGCACGGTCTCTTTGTGCTGTAACTTTTTGAGTTCATCCTTGGACTTCGTAGAAAAGTCTGTAGCATCTTGAATCTGTTTTTTCTCTATGGGCATAAAGTTGACATCTTGGGTGATGACCAACCATAATTTGTAGAGATCTTCGCCGGGAAAAGCCTTTTGAAGACGGTCAAAATACTCGGGGGCAATTCTTGAAGTATTTACATTTGGAGCCGTGGATAGGGTTTTATAATCGGCAATAAGTTCTTTGATATGGTCTATGCCCACCCCTTTTCGAGTACTGACCAATGCGATTTTGGTGTCGAGCTTTTGCTCCATGGCCTCAATGTCAATGGATATGCCTTTACGGGACATGCGATCGGACATATTAATGACCAAAATGGTGGGAATCCGCAAGTCTTTGATCTGTGTAAATAGTAGTAGGTTCCTTTTTAGGTTTTCCACATCACTGATTACCACAGCTACATCAGGATAATTTTTGTCATTTTTATTGAGGAGCAGTTCCACTACCACGCTTTCATCCAAAGAAGTAGTGTTGAGGCTGTAAGTGCCCGGAAGATCGAGAATATGGGCCTTTACCTCTCCAGGCAATTTGCAGATGCCTTCCTTTTTTTCAACGGTGATACCAGGGTAATTTCCCACCTTTTGTTTTAGGCCCGTAAGTTGATTGAAAACTGAGGTTTTTCCGGTGTTGGGATTACCGATCAGGGCAACGTTGATAGTTTTACTCATAGGCCAGAAGTATCTTCAATAATATCCAGCTCAATACGTTGTGCCAATGATCTTCTGATGGCAATATGACTTCCGCTTAGATTGATGTAGATGGGATCATTTAGCGGGGCAACTTGGACCAGTTCAACACTGTTGCCGGGCAAACAGCCCAATTCCAACAATTTTATGGGAAGAATATGTTCCGAAAAATCCCTTATAATTCCCTTTTGCCCATATGTTAAATCCGCTACCGTCGCCACTAATCTTATTTAGAATGAATTTAATTAAGGGCAAAAATAAGTAAAAAAGACAAAATAGAATCCTAAAACCAAAAGAAAGGTATTACGGATTCTCAGCATAACTGTCTTTAAGAATTTTAAGGTCTTCGAGGAGTTTGTCAATTTCTTTTGGATTGGTTCCGTTATAAAACCCCCTGATCCGTTTTTCCTTGTCCACCAAAATGAAATTTTCGGTGTGTATCATGTCGTAGGGTCCCCCATCACCATCAGTTTTTACGGCTAAGTATGATTTTCGGGCCAGTTCGTATATGTGTTTTTTATCGCCGGTCACCAAATTCCATTTGCGGTCCACAACCCCTTTTTCCAAAGCATATTTTTTTAGTTGGGGTACAGAATCAATTGCAGGAGTAACCGAATGCGAAAGCAGCATAACCTCATCATCCTCTAAAATGGATTTTTGAATATCACCCATGTTCTTGGTCATGATCGGGCAAATAGTAGGACAGGTGGTAAAAAAGAAATCTGCCACGTAGATTTTGTCCTTATAATCGTCTTGGGTGATGGTCTCCCCATTTTGGTTGGTTAGGGAGAAATCAGCAATTTTGTGGTACTTTTTTTTGTAGTGCAGTGTGCTGTCCACCAAAGTGGGGTCTACCATGGAAGGTTGGTACACTGGAAGCATCTTTGTGGGCTGTAAGGCATTGTAGAACAAATACATGATAACTGCTGAAAGACACAGAAAGACAATGGCAAAAAGTTTGTATTTGGCAAAAAATGACTTCACACTACAAAATTACGGCTGCCAACAGGATTCTTCAAGCCAAAAGCCAAGTTTTGTTGCCAAATCTTTCTTAAAACCGACTGCACTGGGTTTTGCCGTTTTTTTATCACTTTGTAAAAGTTTACTTTTGTGCGTTTTAACAAATGACTGCTGATGAGTCCTATATTGATACAGACCATACAATTCTTTTTAAGCCTTTCCTTGCTCATTGTTCTGCACGAGTTGGGACACTTTATTCCAGCAAAAATTTTTAAGACCAGGGTTGAGAAATTCTATCTTTTTTTTGATGTGAAATTTTCACTTTTCAAAAAGAAAATAGGGGAGACCGTGTACGGAATAGGGTGGTTGCCGCTTGGAGGCTATGTGAAGATTTCCGGAATGATCGATGAGAGCATGGACACTGAGCAGATGAAGGAAGAACCTAAGCCTTGGGAGTTTAGAAGCAAACCGGCATGGCAACGTTTGATCATTATGTTGGGAGGGGTCACGGTAAACTTCATTTTAGCGGTGATTATTTATATTGGAATGGCCTATTCCTATGGCGACCAGTATATTCCTATGGATAGTCTCCGAGATGGTGTTTGGGTGACCGAAAAGCAAATTGGGGATGAGTTGGGCATAAAGACAGGAGACAAGATTATTGCCGTGGATGGGAATGAGATCAAGTCTTTTGATGATGTTTTTGTGGAGTTGATCAATGGAAATAGGTATACCATAGAGCGAGATGGTCAGCGTATTGAAAATGAAATACCTGTGGATTTTATTGCTACCTTGTTGGAAGATGAGGATAAAATTCGGTTCCTGAGTTTACGGGTTCCCTTCGTTGTGAACAAAATCCCTAAAAATTCCCATAACAAATCGGTTGGCTTTCAGCCCAAAGATGAATTTTTATCCATTAATGGTTCCGAAGCTGTTTACCGAGACCAGGTGATGGGCTTTTTAGAGGAAAATAAAGGGAAGAGTGTTGATGTGGTGGTGAAACGTAAGGATGGAACACAGGCAGAATTAGTCGCAAAAGTGAATGATGAAGGAAAATTGGGCCTTGAAATAGGAGGGTATACCATGCAAGACCTACAGGATGATGGTTTTTTTGAGATCAAAACGCAAAAATATTCCTTTATGGAGGCTATTCCGGCGGGGATAGATAAAGGCGTGTCAACATTGTCCAGCTATGTAAAGCAGCTTAAGAAAATTTTCAATCCAGAGACAGGCGCGTATAAAGGAGTAGGTGGATTTGCGGCCATTGGAAGCATGTTTCCCGGCACTTGGAATTGGGCCGCCTTTTGGTCAACAACCGCATTAATTTCGATTATTTTGGCCTTTATGAACATTTTGCCCATTCCTGCTCTGGATGGCGGCCATGTTATGTTTTTGTTGTACGAAATGATTACCGGCCGCAAGCCCAGCGATAAGTTTTTGGAGTATGCCCAGATGATTGGGTTCTTCCTTTTAATTGCACTATTGCTGTTTGCCAACGGGAACGATTTGTATAAATGGCTTTTTAAGTAGAAAAGCAGATTTTTTGCTTGTAGTGTTTTAAAGAAACACATATATTTGCACCCGCTTAGGATAAAACATTCCTCCTTAGCTCAGTTGGTTAGAGCATCTGACTGTTAATCAGAGGGTCCTTGGTTCGAGCCCAAGAGGGGGAGCAAAAAAGAAAAAGGCTGCGCGAAAGCGCAGCCTTTTTCTTTTTCTATATGTTACTCTAATTCTGTACTACTTCTGACGGAATCCTCAGGTCGAACAAGTGCTGGTTCACGCCCTGCATGCCCAGTTTAAAGACCTTTACCTCCTTGCTCTGCAACTTGCTGCCATAATTTCGGTAAATGGTTGCCTTGATATAGGTGGGGGTGACCTGTTTGTTGCCGTGGTAGGTGGCGTTCACCTTCCATCTGCCCAGAAGCTCATTGTCCAGCAGAAAGTCGGCCATGGCATAGCCGAGCTCTTTTTCGGAGCGGATTCGCTCCGGCATTTCCTCCATGGTGTGCTTCCACTCAAAATATTGGTTTTCTGGGTTCACGAACTGTAGGTCGAACTCCGCCTCCGAGTCGTTCCAGTCAAAGACCAGCCGTGTACTGCGCTCATCAAAGTCCTTTTTCCGTTTTTTGATTTTAAGGGAACCATTGTCCAGGTCGAAGAGGTTGTCCACCTCGCGCTGCATGATGGCTGCAAGTTCCATACTCATACTGTCCGTGGGCAACAGGCCTTCCTTTATGAGATATGTATGTCTTGCATAGAGCGAGGCCGCTGATTCCGGTTGGTCCAAGTTCCGATAGCTGTTCGCCATGTCAATGAAGCTCTGGGCATATTCGGGCCGCAGCTTGTAGACCTGTTTGTAGAGCGAATGCGCCTTTTGCCGCTGGCCCTGAGATTCCAACACATAGGCCACGGCCTTCAACAGCACGGGATTCTCCTCCGCCAGTCCCACATACGTGTCAAAAATGGCGTTGGAATAGGCGATGTCCTTTTCATAAAAATAGCGGTAGGAGTCCAGATAGAAGAAGGGATGGTTACCGTATTTCAGTTTGTTTTCTTCAAACACGGCCTTGGCCGCTTCGGTGCTCTGGCTCTCTTTGAGCTCTTTAAGGTAACCGGGCAGGGATGCTCCTGAGCCTTCAGCATTCACCACAGCACTTTCATTGAGGTAATTGTTTCGCAACTTGGCTTGGTCAAAAGGTTTGCCATCGGCTTCTTTTGGGGTAATAGTACCTGTTTTGGTATTGATAATCATCACCCCAGTTACACCAAAGCCGTATCGTGTCGTCCCTGCAAGCCCAGAAATAAATGCTATTCTTCGAATATTACCAAATATTGTACTGCAAGCTATCCTGTCCAATCTCACTCCATCCACATCAAAAACAACACCTCCGTTACGCGTATACACTTCAAGTTCATCAGTAAAGGGGTTGCATTTAGCAGAGACTCCAGCGAACCTCCCCGCAAGTAAAAAGTCCAAATGAGGTGCCATTTCAATTTCTTCTTCTCCTAAAATTCGAAGCGAATAACCCGAAGTCTCCTTGTTCAAATACCCAAAGGCAGATTTGATGATATTAGGATTGGAATCGTACTCCACTTCCAGTTCTTTTTGACCCTTCAACACCCTTTTGGACACCGTGACCTCTTCCAGTTGTTCCACACGCATCTTCATTTGAATGTTTAGGATTCTGGTGACATCCTCCACGATAACGGAGAGGGTATCCATCCCTATGTAGGTGAACCGGAGCTCCTCTTTGGGCTTGGCCAAGATTTCGTACATCCCGCTTTGGTCGGAACCGGTATTGTCCCCAGAGGAAAGATTGGTGATGTGGACGCCCTGTAACGGACTTCCCGCATTGGTGATTTTTCCCCTAATGGTTTTTTGACCATGGGAAAGGGTAACAAAGAGCAAAAAAATGCTAGTGATGGTGATTGATTTCAAAATGGTTCGGCTATTTGGATTTGACTTAATTCTGCACTACTTCCGAAGGAATCCTCAGGTCGAACAAATGCTGGTTCACGCCCTGCATACCCAGTTTAAAGACCTTTACCTCCTTGCTCTGCAACTTGCTGCCGTAATTTCGGTAAATGGTTGCCTTGATATAGGTGGGGGTGACCTGTTTGTTGCCGTGGTAGGTGGCGTTCACCTTCCATCTGCCCAAGAGTTCATTGTCCAGCAGAAAGTCGGCCATGGCATAGCCGAGCTCTTTTTCGGAGCGGATTCGCTCCGGCATCTCGTCCTTGGTGTGCTTCCACTCAAAATATTGGTTTTCTGGGTTCACGAACTGTAGGTCGAACTCCGCCTCCGAGTCGTTCCAGTCAAAGACCAGCCGTGTACTGCGCTCATCAAAGTCCTTTTTCCGTTTTTTGATCTTCAGGGAACCATTGTCCAGGTCGAAGAGGTTGTCCACCTCGCGCTGCATGATGGCTGCAAGTTCCATACTGTCCGTTGGCAGTAGCCCCTCTTCCAAAAGATAGGAGTGTCTTGCATAGAGTGATGCAGCGGATTGTGGTCTGTCCAAGTTCCGATAGCTGTTCGCCATGTCAATGAAGCTCTGGGCATATTCGGGCCGCAACTTGTACACCTGTTTGTAGAGCGAATGCGCCTTTTGCCGCTGGCCTTGAGATTCCAAGACATAGGCCATGGCCTTCAACAGCACGGGATTCTCCTCCGCCAGTCCCATATACGTGTCAAAAATGGCGTTGGAATAGGCGATGTCCTTTTCATAAAAATAGAGGTAGGAGTCCAGATAGAAGAAGGGATGGTTACCGTATTTCAGTTTGTTTTCTTCAAACACGGCCTTGGCCGCTTCGGTGCTCTGGCTCTCTTTGAGCTCTTTAAGGTAACCGGGCAGGGATGCTCCTGAGCCTTCAGCATTCACCACAGCACTTTCATTGAGGTAATTGTTTCGCAACTTGGCTTGGTCAAAAGGTTTACCATCGGCATTTTTTGGGGTATGGGTACCTGTTTTGGTATTGACGACGACCACTCCATTAACGCCCAAGTGACCATATCGTGCCAGTCCTGCATATGAAGGAATAAAGGCGATTCTGCGAACATTGCCCCATAGAGTGCTACAAGCGATGCGGGTTAAAATAACCCCATCCACATCAAAAACAGCGCGTCCACTGGATAAGCCCGGAGAGAGTGAACCTTTGCTCATGGAAAGGCTTTGGATGGCATTTGTGGGTCTGTTGAGACTGCCGCTGGATCGCATGGATACCACCAACTCATCGGTCAGGGGGTCGCACATAGCTCTAACCCCGGCAAATCGTCCTGTGAGCAGAAAATCCAATTGCGGAGCAGAACCAACTTCATCCTCGTCCAAGATTCGTAGGGAGTAATTTGCTGTTTCTTTGTTTATATATCCATAGGCCGATTTAATGATATTTGGATTGGAATCGTACTCCAGCTCCAGTTCTTTTTGACCTTTCAACACTTTTTTGGAAACGGTGACCTCCCTCAATTTTTCTACTTTTTGTTTCATCTTAATATTGAGGGTTTTGGTGACGTCCTCCACAATTACCGAAGTTGTATCCATACCCATGTAACTAAACCTGAGTTCTTCTTTGGGCGATGCCGTGATTACATAGCTCCCTTTTTGGTCCGTGTTGCTGTCTTGCCCTGTGGAAAGATTGGTAACCTGCACACCTTGCAATGGACTTTCCAGATGGGTTATTTTTCCATGAATGGTGTTTTGTCCATGGCTAAATGCTGTAAAGAGGAGTAAAATGGATGAAATTATGATTGCTTTCAAAACCGTAGGATTTTAAGATTAAACACTGAACTTTTATGCCGGGGGAATTTTTCTCACAGTGCCTGTAATGGACTCTGCTCACCTACAATATAATATTATTTGGCCAAAAGCATCTGTTAATTAAGGAAATATTGGCTTAATTTGATGTTTTTCAGCCCTTAAGGGAAGAATAAGTTAGAAAAGGAGGGTAAACAGATCGGCCGCTAAAACCCTCCTTTGAATAGGGTTTTTTAGAACTCCTTTGTCTTAGACCAGCAGCAGTACAATGGTCAATAAAAAGCCTGCGGCGGCAAAATAGAGTCCTTTTTTGAAAATGGGAGCGGAAGGACGAAACATAAAAAAAGCGGAAACTGCAAAGAAAAGCAGGGCAATGCCAAAGAAAATACCCAGCCAGAACATCGGATTTCCAGTATGCATTTTGTGCAATTTGTTCATGCGCTCCAAAATGGCCGGTAATCGTTTTTCCGTGTAGGAAGCTTCTCCCGTTTTTATATTGTAAGTTCCTCCGTTAAAATACATTAGGTCACCTTCGGTTTTGTCGACTTGAAACCCACGTTTTCTTAACGCAGAGCCTAGGGCCTCTTCATTTAAGTTTGGTTCAAGTGTTGTATTTACCTGATGTTCACTTTTTAAAAAATCGGTAGTTCTAAAGGTGAGTACAATACCACTAATGGCATATACGGCCATGATACCTGCCAAAAAGAATCCCAGATACCTATGGAATTCGCGAAAGGTGTTTTCTGATTTTCTTCCCATACGATTAATTTGAGTGCAAAATAGCTTCATCAAAAGAAAATAGGACCAAGATCTTCTAGATAATTGGCCCTACCCCAAAATCATTGAATGCTATTTTATTGTTGTGCCATTTCAAGGTTAATGGTTAGATCAACTTCGTCACCCAAAGTGGGGGTGTCACCACCAACGCCAAATTCCAAACGATTTACAGTGCCTGTAATTTTTAGGCCAGCTTTTAGTTTCTGACTCCGCTGATCGGTAATGACACCGTTTACCTTTCCTTCCAATGTTACAGGTTTAGTGACGCCATGCATGGTCAAATCTCCCGTTAAGGTAAAAGTTTTGTCACCTGTTTTCTCATAGCCAGTGCTTTTAAACGTTATGGATGGATAGGTCTCTGCCGCAAAGAAATCATCACTTCTCAAATGATCATCCCTTCGCGAATTGTCAGTGTCTATGCTGGTGGTTGTAATGTCAACAGTAAACTTGGCATCCTCGAAAGTGTCAGTCGCCGTAGCGGTAATATCAAAATCCCCAAAGTGACCCTCCACTTCAGAAATCATTAAGTGCGTAATGGCAAAACCTACTTTGGAGTGGGCCCCGTCTGATTTCCATGTGGACTGCGCAGATACTGCCATACTGATTACCAATGCAAAAATCAAAGTTGTGTTTTTCATGATGTGTTTTATTTTAGTTGTTTGTGTTTTTTAATATCTCCAACATTAATGTAGGCTATTTGATCATAACTTGATTCGACATAAAGGCTCAAGTTGATAAATCTTAATGAAAACTAGAAACAATTTTCCGTGAACGACCTAGGTTTTCCTCTAATCAACTGGTTTGGAGAAAGCTATGCTGAAAATGTTGTTCATGGGGTTAACTTTGTTGTTGGCGAAACAGTTTTTCATTGGATTGGAATTATCCATAGTTTTGAATCCTGATTTAATTGGAACGTATTGATTTCTAGAAAGGAACTTCTTTTTCAAATTGTATTGCACATTATTATTCTGCTTTTCTTTTCCTTTGATCGGAATGAAGGAGCGACCATTAATGTGGACAAAATGCTTTTTAGACTATTTTATAGTCTTGCCACGGTTTCGGTAACCTACTATTTAATGCCCAAGTATTTGTACAGGAAAAAATATTGGCAGTTTTTTCTGGGTTTTGCCGTTGTGGTAACTTGCGTTATCTGTATTGAGGAATTGATTCTTGAGCCCATTTTCTTTTCCGGTACTCCAAGAGGGGACCACTTTCCTGGCATTTACATTTCCTTACTGTCCGTTTTGCCTACGATGGTCATGCTTTCTGGTTGTAAGTTTGGATGGGATGCGCTTCAAAAACAGGATGAGATTGACGAACTTCAATCGACCATTCAGGAAAGTGAACTCCAGTTTCTACGGTCGCAGATCAACCCCCATTTTTTGTTCAACAACTTAAACAATCTCTACTCCTACGCACTACAGAATTCACCTAAAACTCCAGAAATTATTTTGGAAATGAGTGGCGTACTTCGGTATATGCTATATGAATCCAAGGAACGGTTTGTTCCGTTGAACAAGGAGATAGAGCAATTGGACAATTTCATTAGACTGTATAAGCTTCAGATAGAAAACAGGGGATTGGTCAATTTTGAAACGGTTGATATAAGGCCAGGTTATAAGATTGCCCCACTTATTTTAATCGTGTTCATAGAAAATGCGTTTAAACATAGTCAATCTGGACAATCCTCCAATATTGAGATTGACATTTCGGTTAAAATGACTGATTCCATTTTAGAATTTCATTGCAAGAACAATTTTGAGGTGGTTCCAAGCTTGGATACCATAGCAAAGGGAATAGGACTACAAAATGTGCAAAAGCGATTGCAATTGCTATATCCCCACAAGCATCATTTGGAGATAAGTCAAAAGAATAAGAGTTATATTGTATACCTGAGGCTTGAACTCGAAAAAGCATAAAGGAATATGAGATGCATTATTGTTGAGGACCAACCGCCAGCCCAACGAATCCTTAAGAAATTTATAGAGGATGTAAACCATCTGCAGTTGGTGGGCATCTTTTCCGATGGCTTGCAGGCCATGGAGTTTTTGAACACTGAACCGGTGGATTTAATGTTTTTGGATATCCATTTGCCCAAAATTAATGGCATTGAGTTCTTAAAAAGCATCCCTGAGGCCCCTGATGTAATTCTTACAACCGCATTTTCTGAGTATGCTTTGGAAGGGTATGACCTGAATGTGGTGGACTATTTATTGAAACCCTTCTCATTTCAACGTTTTTTACAAGCTGTGAACAAGGCTAGTTTAAAGCAAGAACAATCTGAAACAACCTTGGAGAA
Organism: Allomuricauda sp. ANG21; assembly: GCF_040705235.1. Taxonomy (NCBI): domain Bacteria; kingdom Pseudomonadati; phylum Bacteroidota; class Flavobacteriia; order Flavobacteriales; family Flavobacteriaceae; genus Allomuricauda; species Allomuricauda sp. ANG21. Next base: position 679,157 of record NZ_JBFCVT010000002.1, read on the forward strand.
CCAAGTCAACGAAATTTATGTCAAATCTAGCCATGAACATATCAAGGTCTCAGTGAACGATATTTTAGCAATTTCGTCGGACTCGGATTATACAGAAATCCGCACCGAGAAAAGAAAGGTTCTTTCCAACGAGCCTCTTCGACACTGGGTGGATATTTTGGGGGCACCCCAGTTTTACCAAGTACATAAATCACATATTGTAAACACTAAAAAAATAGATCGCATATCGGGAAATCTGGTTTATCTGGTGGATGGCTCAAAAATACCTATGGGCCGTGCCTATAAAGATCATTTCCTAAAAAGTGTCTTGGGTTAAAATGTAATTGAGAGTTCTTTATTGGACATGCTTATAATGCAATCGATTGTGTAACTTTTGACTATATTTGATACTCTAACTGAAAATCAAACTATTGCACTTAAAATTTTACGAATGAACACAAAAACAAACAGCAGCAAGTTAATATGCCATTTACTGGTGATACTTGCCTTGGTATCAACAGTATTTTTGGGAAAGGCCCAGGAAGAACCATCAGAAAAGGGTCTTAAAGATTACTATAAGGACTATTTTCCCATTGGTGTGGCAGTCTATCCGCAGGCCCTAGAGGGCGAAAGTGCCGAACTAATTTTAAAGCACTTCAACAGCATGACCCCTGAGAATGTTATGAAAATGGGACCTATCCATCCAGAGGAGGATAGGTACAATTGGGAGTATGCAGATCAAGTTGCTGATTTTGCTGTAAAACATAACTTAAAGTTGCGGGGTCATGCCCTGTGTTGGCACAACCAAGCTGGTGACTGGTTGTTCAAGGATGAAAATGGGGGGCAAGTAAGCAAGGAAGTTTTGCTTCAACGGTTAAAAGACCATATCACCACTGTGGTGAAACGTTATAAAGGAAAAATCTATGCTTGGGATGTTGTCAACGAAGCCATATCGGACAAAGAAGATGAGTTTTTAAGAGACTCGCAATGGTATCAAATATGTGGGGAGGATTTTATTATCAAAGCATTCGAATATGCCCATGAGGCTGATCCCGATTTAAAGTTGTTTTATAACGACTATAGTGCCGTGCATCCTGTAAAGAGGGACAAAATCTACAAGCTGGTGAAAATGATTCAAGATGCAGGCGTACCAATACATGGTGTAGGCATTCAAGGTCATTTCTCCATTTATGAACCATCAGAACAAGATTTACGGGATGCTATTGAAAAATATGCTTCATTGGGAGTTGAAGTCCAAATAACCGAACTGGATGTGTCTGTCTATCATAAAGAGCATAGCCGAAGGGACCCGTTGCCAAAAGATGAGGACGATACCTTTAAGCCTGAGCAAGAACAGAAGCAAATAGAGCAATATGATATGCTGTTCCGGGTTTTTAGGGATTATAAGGATACGCTCACTGGGGTGACTTTTTGGAACATCTCGGACCGTTATTCTTGGTTGGATAACTTTCCGGTACGGGGAAGAAAAAACTATCCGTTGTTGTTCAATGAAGAGCTTCAGCCCAAAAAGGCCTATTACAAAGTAATAGATTTTGAAAAGTGATGTGACCACAGAAAACAAAAAGCCCAGAATACTAGTCTGGGCTTTTTTGTTTACTACTATTTTTCTTTTACTATCTACTAGCCAGTAAAGTAGGATAGAATCGCAATTACGATGACGACCAACAATACGGATAGGACAACATCAATAGTGCTATAACTTCCTTTGGTCGCTGTACGGTCCTCTGCAGAGAGTGTTCCAAAAGACAATCCCTTGATCAACGCATAATTTGGTGGCGCGGTTGCCAAGGTCACGGCAATACATAAGGCTACTGAAAAGATGAACATGAAAATGGCCATGTGGGCAAAGTTCACTGTGGCAAACGCATACATAAAGCCAGAGACATCTTCACCCGCTGCAATCTGCGGTTGATAATAGATTTCTGACCCCAAACGGAGTATCAATAATACCAATCCTGCCAAAAGCGTTGTTATGGCTGCTTTGGAATTGACCCGTTTCCAGATAATACCCAATAAGAATACCGTAGTTACTGGAGGGGCAATATAAGACTGTACGTTTTGAAGATATTGGTACATGACCCCACCTCCAATTTTGTCCATTATGGGAATCCAAATGATACCAAGCACCACAATGATTCCCGTAGCTATCTTACCAATGGTCAACAGTTCGCGCTCAGATTTTTCAGGTCGAAGCTTTTTATAGATATCGATGGTGAAAATGGTGGAGCATGAGTTAAAGACAGATGCCAATGAACTCATTAAAGCTGCCATAAGACCACCCGCTACAAGACCTTTCAAACCAACTGGAAGAAGGGTTTTCACCAACATTGGGAAAGCTCTATCTGCTCTGTCTACATTAAAAACCTCAGGATTCTGGATGGTCAATGCAAACGCAATGATACCGGGAATCAAGAAAATTAAAATGGGCATCAATTTTAAATAGGCTCCGAAAATAGCTCCCCGTCTACCAATTTTAATGTTGTTGGCAGCCAAGGTACGCTGTACAATATATTGGTCTGTACACCAGTACCAAATTCCCACAATGGTTCCACCGAACAGTAGTCCGGTCCATGGAAAATCTGGGTCACTCATAGGACGCCACATATTAAAATGATCTGGACTCACAGCAGTTACCGTTTCATGGAGTTGCCCCCATCCGCCTACTTCTTTAAGGCCCAAATAGGTTATGATCAATGAACCCAGAATAAGAATAATGGTTTGTAAGGTTTCCGTATAGATTACCGCTTTCATTCCACCGATGATCGTGTAGATTCCAGTAAAGATGACCACACCAATGGCTCCGTACCAAAACGGAATTCCCAACAACTCAGAAACCACAATACCACCGGCATAAATGGTTACCGAAACTTTGGTCAAAACATAGGCGACCAAAGAAAAAATGGACAAAAACCAACGAGAACGACTATCGAATCGTTTTTCGAGAAATTCTGGCATGGTAAACGCCCCACTTCTTATGTAGAACGGTAGAAACAACCAACCGAGCAATAATACGATCCACGCATGTAGTTCGTAATGGGCCATGGGCGTGCCTGATTCAAATCCCGTACCGGCCAGTCCCACTACGTGCTCAGAGCCAATGTTCGACGCAAAAATAGAGGCTCCGATAACGAACCATCCCACATTTCTACCAGCCAAAAAGTAGTCCTCTGTATCTTTGTTCTTTTGGGCGACCACCCAAACGGCCACTCCAATAAGGGCCAAAAAATAGATGCCAAGGACTATCCAATCCGGCCTCTCTAAAACTGATTCCATAATTGTTTGTTGTTAGTTTGCTTAGTGATTTTTAGTTAAATGTACTGATTGATAATATTCTCAAACAATTCCTGCTTACCACTACGTTTTTTGATGTCTTGGTTTGCCGAGGCATGACCGTGAAGGTCTTCCAAAGTTAGCTTGCCATCTTCAAACGCTTTTCCGTTGCCAGAATCGAATGAACTATATCGCTCTTTACGCAGACTAATATAATTGGAATTTTCCAATACGTCATTTGCAGCCAACAGCGCCCTTGCAAAAGTGTCCATTCCGCCAATATGTGCATGGAAGATGTCTTCTAAGTCGGTTGAGTTTCTTCGGATTTTAGCATCGAAGTTGATTCCACCACCTTGGAAACCTCCTGCTTGAAGAATGACCAACATGGCTTGTGTTAGTTCATACACATCCACTGGGAACTGATCGGTATCCCATCCATTTTGGTAATCACCACGGTTGGCATCAATACTTCCCAATAAATTGTTGTCGGCAGCAACCTGAAGCTCATGTTCAAAGGTGTGTTGTGCCAAAGTAGCATGGTTCACCTCAATGTTTAGCTTAAAGTCATCCAATAAATCATATTTCGTCAAGAAGCCCAAAACTGTGGCTGAATCAAAATCATATTGATGTTTTGTGGGCTCCATGGGTTTCGGCTCAATAAAGAAGGTTCCTTTGAAGCCTTGTTTTCGTGCATAATCTTTTGCCATATGAAGGAAACGGGCCATGTGATCTTGTTCACGACCCATATCGGTGTTCAAAAGGGACATGTACCCTTCACGACCTCCCCAGAAAACGTAATTTTCACCGCCCAATTTTATAGTGGCATCCAAAGCATTTTTTACTTGGGCACCGGCATAGGCAACCACATCAAAATCTGGATTGGTGGCCGCACCGTTCATATATCTTGGGTTGCTGAAACAGTTGGCTGTACCCCAAAGGAGTTTTACGCCAGAGGCCGACATTTTTTCTTGGGCATAATCAGTGATGGTTTGTAATCTTTTTTCAGATTCTGCCAATGTGTTGCCTTCGGCAATCAGGTCAAAATCATGAAAACAATAATAAGGAGCCCCAATTTTGGTAATGAATTCAAAAGCGGCATCCATTTTATCTTTCGCCTGTTGGATAGGGTCAGTGCTGGTCAGCCAAGGAAATTCTTGTGTGGGAGCTCCAAATGGGTCACCGCCAACTCCCGTGAAGGTGTGCCAATATGCAATGGCAAATCTAAAATGTTCTTTCATGGTCTTACCTCCGACCACTTTGTTCTCGTCGTAATATTTAAATGCCAAGGGATTGTCCGATCCTTTTCCCTCAAAAGCGATTTTCCCTATACCTTTAAAATATTCCTTGTCTCCTTTCGTAATCATAGTTTTAAGTTATTCAATTGTCAATATATTCTTCTAATTGTTGTTTCCATGTATCATAAGCGTCATGGTATTTTTCCGTAGGCCCATCAGGTTGATACGTCAACTGAATCGCATCTGTTGCGGTTGCCTCGCCAATACTTTTAAAATTCCCAAAGGCATAGGCAGCGGCCCTTGCGGCCCCCACGGCGCCGGTGGTTTCCACAATATCAATCTGGCTATTCGTCAATGTGGCTATGGTTCTTGAGAATATCCCAGCTCTAAACAAGTTATCGTTCCCCGCTTTAATGGAAGCAATATTGACGCCATCATTCTTCAGAATTTCCATTCCGTAGACAAAAGAAAAGGCAATGCCCTCCAAGGCCGCCCTAAAAATATGGGGGGCTTTGTGCACATTAAAGTTGAGGTTCAAAATCCTAGATCCCTTATTGCTGTTGTTCAGCATCCGTTCCGCACCGTTTCCGAAAGGTAGTATGTTCAACCCTTCCGAACCAATAGGTACGGATTCGGCCTGTTCATTCATGCTATTGTAGGAAAGCGCATTGGTCAACTCATTTCTGACCCAACTATATTGAATTCCCGTACCGTTAATGCACAGCAATTTACCAATCCGTGTATCGTCTCCGCTATGATTAACATGCGCAAAACTGTTGATGCGTGTATGTTCCTTGGTGTTTTTTTGGCCGGAAATAGCGTAGACCACCCCAGAAGTACCTCCGGTGGCCGCGATTTCACCGGGTTCCATCACGTTAAGGGCCAAGGCGTTGTTGGGCTGATCTCCTGCGCGGTACATAATCGGGATACCTTCGGGCAGACCAGATTCTTTTGCTCCCTGTTTTGAGACAACACCTTGCTCTGAAAAAGAAGGTCTTATCTCTGGAATCAGAGAAGGGTCAATGCCAGCATCTTCCAATAGCCATGAGGCCACATCGTTTTGTTTAAAGTCCCACATAATTCCTTCGGAAAGTCCAGAAGGAGTGGTAACACACGATCCAGATAGCTTCAGGGCAATATAATCACCCGGAAGCATGAACTTATGGATTTTTTTATAGGTGTCAGGCTCATTGTCCTTTACCCATTTTAATTTGGAGAGGGTAAAGTTTCCTGGTGAGTTCAAGAGGTGTTCCACACAATTATCACTTCCGGAAGTTTGAAACAGTTGCTCTCCAATTTCTACGGCACGACTGTCGCACCAAATTATGGATGGTCTAAGGGGTTGAAGATTTTTGTCAACAGTGACCAATCCATGCATTTGGTATGAAATTCCTATACCTTTAATATCGTTTTTAGAAACATTGTTCTTCGAAATCAACTCTTTGGTTGCCGTACAAAGATGTTTCCACCAGAGCTCAGGATCCTGTTCACCCCAACCCAAGTTGATTGATAATATGGGCATTTCTTTTTTGGGATATTGGGCAATGTCCAGCACGCTGCCGTCATCTGAATTGATGAGCGCTGCTTTGATGGAGGAACTGCCAATATCAAAACCTATCCAGTGCATAAATCAAGATTGAGTAATTTTTCGCTACAATTTTTCAAATATAGGTAACGGAATCGATTGCGTAAATTTATTTCTTTAAATATTTTACCGTAGATTGAAGTTTTTTAACAAATGGTTTTGCTGCTGTTAGCAAAAGTGTTGAACATACAATTTGAAAAAAATTATTCAAAAAGGAAACTAAAAGTTAAATTAGTAACTTGAAATTCAAGTCTGTTTCTATTCTTGGGCTTGGATACCTAACCGCATTTTGACAGATGAAGATTAAAAAGGAGGTTACGATCTATGATCTTGCCAAAGAATTGAACTACTCTCCCTCGACTATTTCAAGAGCTTTGAACAATCATAAGAGCATCAGTAAAAAAACCATAAAGTTGATCAAAGAGGCTGCTGAGGAAATGGGATACCGTCCTAACAATCTCGCTGCCGGGCTTAGAAATAATAAAAGCAATACCATAGGTGTACTTATCTCTAGAATCAACAGGCCCTTTATGGCATCTTTGATCAGTGGTATAGAGGAAACAGCAAGAAAATCCGGCTACAATGTTCTGATCAGCCAATCCAATGACAAGTACGAGAACGAAATCAGCAATTGCAACGCATTGTACGATAGTAGGATTACCGGCCTTGTGGTTTCCCTTTCTATGGAAACGGTTGATATGGGCCATTTTCAAAAATTTATAGACAAAGGCATTCCCATTGTATTTGTGGATAGAGTCCCGGATAATTTTAACTCCTACAAGGTGGTCATCGACAATTACACAGCTGGGTATTCGGCCACCAAGCATCTTATAGAACAGGGGTGTACCCGAATTGCCCATTTTGCGGGAGCCCAGCATAGAAATGTATATGAAGAGCGGAAAAAGGGGTATTTGGATGCGCTTCGGGAAAATGGACTGCCCATTGAAGAAGATCTTATTATACACTTTAAAACCTTGAGCTTTGAGGAAGGGAACAAAGCAACCAAGAAACTGTTGAAAATGTCGAATCCGCCCGACGGCATTTTTTCAGCTAATGATACCGCTGCGGTGAGCGCAATTATGTGTGCAAAGAAAATGGGAGTCAATGTGCCTCAGGATTTGGCAGTTATTGGCTTTAATGATGACCCTATTGCTTCCATAGTACAGCCTTCCCTGTCCACGGTTTCCCATCCTGCGAGTAAAATGGGGGCTATTTCGGCCAGACGTATCCTGGACCACTCAGGTCAAAATTATGATACCGATCTATCTGAAATCACCGTTTTGGGGACAGAAATCATTGTTAGGGATTCTTCCTTGAAAAAAGTGCATACCCTAGAAACCAAATAATCTAGGTAACCACAAGCTCAGTTCAGGGAAAAGACTTACCAAAATCAAGCTGATAATCATCGCCAAAAATAAAGGCAATAGTGGGCGTACTACCTTTTGTATGGTCGTTCTGGCTACGCCAATCCCAATAAAGAGTACAGCTCCAACAGGTGGTGTACACAATCCAATACAGAGGTTCAATACCATAATGATTCCAAAATGAACAGGGTCAATACCAAGTGCTGTGGTCACCGGAAGGAAAATGGGCGTAAAGATCAGCACGGCTGGGGTCATATCCATAAAAATCCCAACGATGAGCAATATAATGTTGATTAGAATCAGCACCATGATTTTGTTGTCACTCAGGCCCAATAAAGCTTCAGTGACCGCCTGAGGGATATTTTCATAGGACAGTACCCAGGACATGGCCATTGACATGGCAATCAACAGCATTACAATGGCTATGGTCGATGAGGACTCCACCAATATGGGACGAATATTCTTGAAGGATACTTCCCTATAAACGGCGGCTAAGACGAGACAATACAATACCGCAATTGAAGATGCTTCGGTTGCCGTGAAAATTCCTGCTACGATGCCGCCGATAACCACAATCAATAAAAAAAGGCTGGGCAATGCCCTTACAAAGGTGCGGAGAACATTCTTTAAGGAACTACGGTCCGCAGTGGGGTATCCTTTTCGTTTGGCCCAAATATAAGCGACCATCATTAATAAAAGACCAGTTAAGATCCCGGGGAGATAACCCGCCAAGAATAGAGCGCCAATGCTTACCCCTCCACTGGCCACGGAATAAATGATGAAAATATTACTGGGCGGTATCACCAAACCTGTTGTGGCCGAAGTAACATTTACAGCCACACCAAACCCTTTATCATATCCCGATTCCTCCATTTTATCAGACATAAATCCACCTATAGCTGCTGCTGCAGCTCCTGCGGATCCTGCTATAGCACCAAAAAGCATAGCGGCAACTATGTTTACATGGGCCAGCCCCCCTGGAAGTGACCCCACCAAAGCTTTGGCAAAATCAATCAACCGTTCAGCAATTCCGCCTTTGTTCATGATATGTCCTGCAAGGATAAAGAAAGGAATGGCCAAAATGGAAAAACTGTCCAATCCGGTTACAATACGTTGTGCAATGGTTGTCAGCGCCGGATAGGTGTCCACACTCACCAACAAGGTCAATAAGGCTGAGATACCAAGACTCCACGCCACAGGAACCCTAATGGAAATCAAAATAAGAAAGCTCAATACGAGAATACTAATTTCCATTTTTCAAATTTTTGATGATGATAAAAAGGTCCAAAAGTTTATAGTACATGATACAAAGCCCTGAAATGGGCAGCACCATATAAACAAAACCTATGGGGAGGTTCAATGCTGGGGAGGTCTGGCCAAGTGCAAACGAGATATAGACATAGCGAAGCCCTCCTATCAGAAAAACAGCAATACCGAATAAAAGTACAATAACGGTAATGACGATATCGAGAATTTTCTGATTGCGCTCATTCAAATATTGGGGTAATAAATCAATGGCGATGTGCAATTTTTTGCCCGATGCGTATGCCGCGCCCAAAATACTTAACCAGATAAGAAGAAATCGGGCCAATTCATCGGTCCAAGAACTTTGGCTATCTAGAATATATCGTGTAATTACACCCCAAAACACATCCAAGACCATTACGCCCAACAACAGCGCAAGAATCCATTCCAAAAAATGATCAATGTGTTTTTTCATCACTTTACACTCTTTATTTTCTCTGCAAGCTCATACAGATGCTCATCTTGCTCTTTTAACGCTTGGAACATGGATTCTGATTTTTCTTCGAAACGACTTTTATCGGGATAAAAAACCTGAACTCCCGACTGTTTTACTTCATTCAAAGCTTCTTCTTCAGCTTCTTTCCAAAGCTTGTGTTGGTACACCGTTGCTTCCCTTGCCGCTTCCAGAATCCAAGTTTTCTCGAAGTCATTCAATTTGTCCCAGATAATGGTACTGATTACCAAAATGTCTGGAATGGCGGTATGCTCATCCATGGACAAAAATTTGCACACCTCATAGTGTTTGGAGGAATAAAAACTAGGCAAATTGTTCTCGGCACCATCCACAACACCTTGTTGTAACGAGGTGTACAGTTCTCCCCACGAAATGGGAGTAGGGGAGCCTCCAAATTTTTTAACCATTTCAATAGCGGTTGGGCTTTGCATTACCCGAATCTTTAACCCTTCTAAATCCTCTGGCGATTCAATGGGCGTACTTTTGGTATAGAATGAACGACTCCCAGCATCAAAATAGGTCAATCCTTTCAGCCAGTATTTTTCGGAACCTGCAAGGAGTTGCTCACCGATTGGGCCATCATACACCTTGAAGCGATGTTCGTCATTCCTGAACAAATAGGGATACCCAAGAACTTTTAGGTCTGGCGAGAAGTTTTCCATAACGGCTGCCGAGACCTTGGTCATTCCTAAACTTCCTATTTGGAGAAGTTCCAAACATTGCTGTTCCGAACCCAACTGACTGCTTGGGTAGATCTCAAGCTTCAGCATTCCATCAGATTTTTTGGAGACCAATTCGGCCATATGCACCATTGCCTTATGAACAGGGTGTGTTACCCCCAAACTGTGGGCCAGCTTAATGGTATTTGCCGCTTTTTTATCAGGTTGACAGGAAAGCAGTAAAATAGAAAATATGAGAATTATCCTGAGATTCATACACTTTTCAGCTCTTGGGTAATGGCATTGAACCCTCCTTCGGCATTATAGAACAAAGGCACAGAACCGGTTTCTTGCATTGTTTTTAGAACATTGTATCGCGAATGTCTTTTCATGTACGTGACGTATAAAAGTAACTTTTGAAAATGTGCTTTGGGCTTATTTTTTTAAGCTGAGGTTCTCTACCAAACTTGGAAATTGAAAAAATTCCTTAGCATTGTTATAGGTAATATCTTGAACAATCTTTCCAATCCATTTCATGTCATGGGGCAAAAGCCCGGCTTTAAGATCATTACCCAAGATATTGCAAAGCACCCTGCGGTAGTACTCGTGTCTTGGGAACGAAAGAAAGCTTCTGCTGTCTGTGAGCATTCCTACGGAACAACTCAGTAGCCCCATATTGGAAACTGTATCGAGTTGGTCTTTTATACCATCCTTTTGGTCCAAAAACCACCATGCAGTCCCAAACTGAACCTTACTTTTGATGTCCTCACCGGTAAAGTTGCCCGCCATTGTGGCAAACACTTCATTGTCCGAGGGATTGGAATTATATAAAATCGTTTTTGGAAGACTGCCACTGTTGTTCAGTCTATTTAAAAAACTAGCCAATTGTTCGGCCTGAGGATAGTCTCCAATGCTGTCAACTCCTGCATTTATTCCGATTTTTGCCAGAATGGCTTTGTTGGTATCCCGGATTGGGCCTAAATGAAGCTGCATCACCCAATTTTTTTCAGCATACAATTGCCCCAAAAGATGAAGAATGGCAGATTTGTACTGTAGTGCTTCTTTTTTAGAAATTGACTTTTCATCGAATCGCTTGGAAAGGATTTGATTGATCTCCGATTCATCATACGCATACCCGTAGGCGTGAGTCAGACCATGATCAGAAAGTCGGCAACCATTTTCATGGAAAAAGTCAACCCTTTTCTTGGTGGCCTCACCTAAAGAAGCTAAATCTGTTATGGTGACTCCGGTAATTTTTGAAAGTGTGGAGATGTAATCCGAGAAATCCACTTTTTCAATATCAATCAATCCATCTGGGCGAAAGGTGGGAAACACCTTCACTGGACAATCTGACTTTGCCAGTTTGATATGATGTGCTAGGTCATCCAAAGGATCATCGGTGGTACATACCACCTCAACATTCATTCTACCCACCAAATTCTGGGTCGAAAAAGTGGGCTTTTTCAATGCTATGTTGCATTGCTCATAAATGCCTTCGGCGCTATCTGGTGTCAAAAGTTCGTCTATTCCAAAATAGCGGTTCAACTCCAAATGAGTCCAATGATAGAGTGGATTTCGTAGCGTGTAGGGCACCGTTTGGGCCCATTTTTGAAATTTTTCAGCATCAGTAGCTTTACCGGTAATATACTTTTCGGGAACTCCCAAAGCACGCATGGCTCTCCATTTGTAGTGATCACCCTCTATCCAAATCTTTGTGACATTCTCAAAGTTTTTGTTCTCCGCAAGCTCATTGGGTGGTAAGTGAGAATGATAATCTATGATGGGCTGACCTTTTGCATAGTCATGATATAGTTCTTTGGCATAGTCTGTTTCCAACAAAAAATCCTCATGGATAAATTTCTTCATGCTATGATTTCTATTCCTTAAAAAGTTATTAATTGAGATTGATGATTCCTGTGCTCATGGATGAAGCTCCAAGTTCTTGACTACGTTTCATGGGACTACTACCACCAACATGAATGGTAAACTCCCCAGGTTCAAAAACACGTTCCCCTTCGTTGTTCACCATTTGGAACACCTCTGGTTTAAGGGTGAAGGTAACCTTTTTGGACGCATTCGGCCCTATGTTGACACGTTGAACTCCATATAATTGGGAGTTTGGAACATCTACAGAGGCTTCCATATCCGTAACATATAATTGTACCACCTCATCAGATTGAATAGTACTTTCATTAGATACGGTAACCGTTATTTTTACTTCATCTTCCTTTGAAATGGTCGATGATGAAATGTCCAAGTCTCCATAGGTGAAGTTGGCGTAACTAAGCCCGTATCCAAAAGGATAAAGAGGGTCTACGTCCATATATTTATAAGTTCTGCCTTTCATGGTATAATCTTCATAGGGCGGAAGTTGGTCCAATGATTTTGGAAAGGTGATGGGCAATCTTCCAGAAGGGGAAACTTTTCCAAAGAGGATATCGGCCACGGCATTTCCACCTTCTTCCCCAGGATACCAGGCCAATAAAACAGCATCTGCCAGTTCGTGTACCTCGGCAAGATTCATAGGGCTACCTCCGGTAATGACCGCAACAATAGGTCTGTCTCCGGCGGCATCACGTAGTTTTTTCAGAAAATTTATCTGGTTTTGTGGAAGATTGTAATCCAATCGGTCACCAGCTGTTGTTGATGCCAAGGATTCCCCTTCTTCACCTTCCAGAAGACTGGAAATTCCAAGAACGGCTATGGTAGCATCACTTGTTCCAGCATTTGGAGTTGCCCAATCTTGTGGGTTTAAGGATTCCCTATCCAAGAGGGCCCCTATTCTGTATTGTAATTGGCTTCCAGGGTGGATGGCACCAGCTACTCCCTCAAGCACGGTTACCAATTTGGGGTTTACCCCATAATAATTACCTAAAAGCACATCTGTATTTGCTGCGTTGGGGCCAGTTATAAAATATCTTGAAAGGTCATTTTTAAGGGGAAGAACACCGTTATTCTTTAACATTACAATTCCTTTTTGGGCAACTTCTCGAGCCAAGGCGCGGTGTTCTTCACTATCAATCACATCCACAGAAATGTCATCATAAGGATTGCTTCCTTTGGGGTCAAAAAGCCCCAACTTGAACCGGGTCCGTAATAAAATAGCGAGTTGTTCATCGATTTCGGCCTCAGTGATCAAGCCACTTTTAACCGCTTCTGGCAGTCCATCCAAGTAGGTGCTACCACAATTTAAGCTTACACCGCTTTTTACGGCAAGGGCCGAAGCTTCTGCAGGAGTTTGAACAACACCATGTCCACCATTATCTGCTGCTGTGAACAAATCCACAATGGCCCAACAATCACTGAGCACATGCCCATCAAAATTCCATTTGTTCCGCAAAACATCCGTAATAAGATAGTTGTTGGAACAACAGGGCTGCCCATTGGTGCTGTTGTAGGCGCACATCACGGCCTCTACATCCGCATCGACCAAGGCTTCAAACGCCGGCAAATACGTTTCCCACATATCTTTTGGGGTGGCAATGGCATCAAACTCGTGACGTAATTTTTCTGGCCCACTGTGCACGGCATAGTGTTTGGCGCAAGCGGCGGTTTTTAAATAATCGGGATTATTTCCTTGAAGCCCTTTTACAAATGAGGTCCCCAAAATGGAAGTCAAATAGGGGTCTTCACCATAGGTTTCCTGCCCGCGACCCCATCTAGGATCTCTAAATATATTGATGTTAGGCGTCCAAAAAGTCAAACCACTATATCTAAGATGGTACCCTTTTTCCTTGGCGGCATTGTGCATGGCACGGGCTTCGTCAGAAATTGCAGAGGAAACCCGAAACGCCAAGTCACTGTCAAAAGTTGCTCCAAGACCAATAGCTTGAGGGAAAACGGTTGCGATTCCAGACCGTCCAACTCCATGCAATGCCTCGTTCCACCACCCGTAGGGTGGTATTCCAAGACGCTCAATGGCGGAGGTGTTATGCATCATCTGATCAGCCTTTTCTTCCAAAGAAAGTCTGGAAATCAAATCACTTACACGTTCGTCCAGGGATAAGGAAGTATCATAGAATGGAAACTCGTACTCAGAGGTTATATTAGATTTTGATATGGACTTGTTGGAGCTGTCACCGGAATTTTCTTTGCAGGCCACTAGGCAAAGAAATGCGAGTCCGAAAATTAATTTATAAAAGTTCATAATTTGATTTTGATTGCTATGATTTTCGTATTGGAGTGTCAAATTTCGTAAAAATATCGATTTTTGCAATCGATTGCGTTAAACATTTTGTTAATCTATGAATTTTTTACTTATTTTACTCAGCGCAATTGATTGATTTAATAATTAATCGATTTTTTTTTGTCAAATTCTAAATTATGAAACAGTCCATAAAACTAAATGTACAGTATTTTTTTGGCATCTTTCTGTTTGTTTCTTTCGCATCGTTTTCAATGTCAAATGGATACGAACTTTGGTTGAATTACACCAAGGTTATGGATCAGAATTTGCTAACTGAATATCGGTCCAAAATTCAATCGGTTTATTTAAAAGGGTCAGGAGAAACACATGCAGCGATTAAAAAAGAATTGAAAATGGGACTTGGTGGACTGCTAGACACGGAAGTGGTTTTTCATAAATACAATGGAACGGGAAACCAATTGATTGTTTCTAAATACAATGAACTGCCACAGGAGCTTAAGGGTAATTTCAATATGGATGACCTTTCCGGTGAAGGATATAATATTAAAACCGTACAATTGAAGAATGCCTCATATGTGGTGGTCACTTCAAACGCAGATATTGGCCTTTTGTATGGCACTTTTAATTTCTTGCGTTTGTTGCAAATGAATTCCTCTTTGTCAAATCTTGATATCACTGAAATTCCCAAAGTGGATATTCGGGTATTAAACCACTGGGACAATCTGGACCGCACCATTGAGCGTGGATTTGCGGGCTTTTCCATTTGGAATTGGCATACACTTCCCGGATTTATTGACCAACGTTATATTGATTACGCCCGGGCTAATGCTTCCGTGGGTATTAACGGAACCGTGCTTACCAACGTGAACGCCAATGCACTAATCTTGACCCCGCAGTATTTGGAAAAGGTAAAAGCTTTGGCCGAAGTGTTTCGCCCATACGGCATCAAAGTTTACTTAACCGCAAGGTTCTCGGCGCCTATTGAGATAGGAGGATTGGAAACCGCTGATCCGTTGGATGCCAATGTAATTCAATGGTGGAAAGACAAGGCTAAAGAAATTTACACTATGATCCCTGATTTTGGTGGGTTCTTGGTGAAGGCCAATTCCGAAGGGCAACCTGGCCCCCAAAATTATGGCAGGAGTCATTTGGATGGCGCCAACCTTATGGCTGATGCGTTGGAACCTTACGGTGGCTTGGTTATCTGGCGGGCATTTGTCTATTCTGAGCATGACCCAACCGACAGGGCAAAACAGGCCTATTCCGAGTTTTTGCCAGAAGATGGCAAATTCAAGGGTAACGTCTTGCTTCAGGTAAAGAATGGAGCGATTGACTTTCAGCCCAGGGAACCTTTTCATCCCTTGTTTGGAGCAATGCCCAACACGCCAGTGATGATGGAGTTTCAAATTACGAAAGAGTATTTGGGATTTGCCACACATTTAGTATTCCTACCCAAACTTTTTGAAGAAGTTCTGCAGTCCGATACCTATAGAAAAGGAAAAGGGTCTTTGGTGGCCAAGGTGATTGACGGTTCATTGAACAACAAAAAACTTACAGGGATGGCAGGGGTATCCAATGTGGGAAATGACATCAATTGGACAGGTCACCCCTTTGGTCAAGCTGATTGGTATGGATTTGGGCGACTGGCCTGGAATCCATACATGACTTCGGAGAATATTGCTGATGAATGGCTAAGGCTTACATTCAGCAACGATGAAAAATTTGTGCAGCCTGTAAAACAAATGATGATTGAATCCAGAGAAGCTGTAGTCAACTACATGAACCCGCTTGGGTTGCACCATATTTTTGATACGGGCCATCATTACGGCCCTGGACCCTGGGTGAACAACCTTTCCAGACCGGAATGGAACCCAGTGTATTATCACAAAGCGGATAGTGAGGGTATAGGTTTCGATAGAACAAGAACAGGAAGTGATGCCTTGTCGCAATACGCGCCTGAAGTAGAAAAAATGTTCACAGACCTAGAAACATGTCCCGAAGAATATCTGCTATGGTTCCATCATTTGCCTTGGGATTATACCTTAAAAAATGGACGTACCCTTTGGGATGGATTGGGATTGAAGTACCAAGAGGGCGTAGATCAAGTTCGTGGTATGATCAAAACATGGAAGACCATGGAGCCTTATGTGGATAAAAACCGTCATCATCAGGTTTCCATGCTGCTGAACATTCAGCTTAAAGAAGCCATATGGTGGAAAGATGCTTGTATGCTTTACTTCCAGACATTTTCAAAAATGGAATTTCCCAAAGAGATGGAAGCCCCCAAACATACATTGGAATATTACAAATCGTTAAAATATCCATTTGCACCGGGCATCCGGCCTACATGGAACTAACCTTATAAACAAATTAATGGATAAAAAAGTAGCCATAGTTACCGGAGGCAATTCGGGATTGGGTTTTGCCACCGCAAAGAAGTTTTGCGACCATGGAATCAAAACCTATATCATAGGCCGGACCAAAGAGCGAACTGAAGAAGCTTGCGAACAATTGGGCGAAAACGCCGTTCCGGTAATCTTTGATTTGACCGATCTTGATGGAATTCCCCAAATAGTTGGGCATATCTTCAAAAAAGAAGGACACATTGACGTATTGGTTAACAACGCCGGAATCAATATGAAAAAGGATTTCATCGATGTGACCGATGCCGAGTTTGAACAAATTCTACGGACCAATGTGTTCAGTGTGTTTGCCATAAGTAGAGAAGTTGTCAAAAAAATGAAGGAAACCGGAGGCGGAAGTATCGTCAACATTAGTTCCATGGCAGCGCAATACGGTATGCCAAAGGTGATAGCCTATTCGGCCAGCAAAACGGCAATTGAGGGAATGACCCGGGCCATGGCAGTGGATTTGGCCCAATACAATATTCGAACCAACTGTGTTGCACCTGGTTTTATCAAGACCAAAATGACGGCAAAGGCCCTTGATTCGGACCCGCCAAGAAAGGAAAAGGTGTTTTCAAGAACCCCCATGGGAAAAATGGGAATGCCAGAGGACATAGCAGATGCAGTGTATTTTTTCGCATCAGAGCAAGCTAAATTTGTAACAGGTACAGTACTTCCTATAGATGGAGGGAACAGTATCGGGTTTTGATTACAAATGAAAACTATATGGTAAAAATGCAGCAGACCATGCGTTGGTATGGTCCACATGATGGGGTTAAATTAACCGATATTCGCCAGAGTGGGGTCACGGGAATTGTTACGGCCCTACATCAAATTCCTGTTGGTGATGTTTGGGAGGTAAAGGATATCCAAGAAAGGCAAGAGGTAATCCGCAAAGCGGGCATGGAATGGACGGTAATTGAAAGCTTGCCAGTCCATGAGGACATTAAACGAAGGGGGGGTGATTGCCAAAAATACATCGCCAATTATAAAAAGAGTCTGGAGAACATTGCCCAATGTGGTCTAAAAGTGGTCGCTTACAATTTTATGCCCATTTTGGATTGGGTCCGAACGGACCATGCCTATCAAAATATCGATGGAACCAAAGCACTTTTGTTTGATGAACGGGCTTTTATCTTTTTTGATGTGTTTTTGTTGCAACGTTCCGGAGCTGAAGAAGATTACAGTCAGGAAAAGTTGAATGAAGCCATTGCCTATGGCAACACTTTGGATGATACGGAAAGACAAAAACTCTACAATAATGTGCTGTTGGGCCTTCCCGGTAGTGATGAAAGTTTCACCAAGGAGAAAGTGCTGGAATTACTGGATGACTACAAGGGAATCAGTGATGAGGATTTACGGAAGAACCTGATTCATTTTTTATCCGAAGTGGTGCCGGTGGCGGAGAAGTTGGGAGTTCAATTGGCCATACACCCAGACGACCCTCCTTTTTCCGTTTTGGGATTGCCCAGGGTTGTATCCACGGAAAATGACATCAAAGCAATTTTAAGTGGAGTACCCATCAATGCCAATGGACTTTGTTATTGCACAGGTTCTTTGGGAGCGAATCCAAACAACAATCTTGTTCGGATTATAGATCAACATGGTAATCGTATCCACTTTTTACACCTCAGGAATGTCAAACGGGAAGAAGGTAAACGGTTCCGGGAATCCGAGCACCTTAATGGGGACAATCCCATGGAGGCCATTGTGGAGAAACTTTTGGTGTTGATGCAAAAAAACAAAAAGGGACTTCCCATGCGGCCTGATCATGGATTCCTCCATTCATTTGAACGTGAAGAAAAATACCCTGGGTATTCCTTGATTGGGAGGCTAAAAGGACTGGCTGAAATCAGGGGGTTGGAACAAGGAATAGCCTACAAGTTAAAACAGGAATAAATTAAAACGAGAAAAATAAAAAATAGCTAAAAATTAAGAAAATGAAGACAGTAAAAATTGTAATGCTAATGATTTTATTGGTAGTCGCGGGATGCAGCTCAGGAAGTGATGACACCGGTCCTCAGGTTGGTGGCCCTTCCGATGATATTGACCCCGGAGGCTCTGATGATGACAATCCTGACAACGATGATGACGATGTCCCTGTTGTAGGTCCATTCGTTTATGATGCCACAGAAGATTTAAAGAATGTTGCCAGCTTTCCGATTGGAAATATTGTCTCCGCCAGTAAATTAGCTTCCACCTCAACGGCCAACACAACTTTCAAGCAGATATTGAACACTGAATATAATAGCATCACGGCTGAAAATGATATGAAAATGGCCAATATGTTCACAGGCCCGGACACGTATGATTTTAGTGATGGCGATGCCATTGTGGCCTATGCCAAGGAAAATGGACATCGAGTACATGGTCATGCACTCATATGGCATCAATCCATACCCAATTGGTTGAACAATTTTACCGGAACCGATGAGGAATTTGAAGCGCAAGTGGAAGGCTATGTGAAAGCTACGGTGGCCCATTTTGCAGAAGCAGAAGATGACGATGGGAATCCAATAGTAGCCTCTTGGGATGTTGTCAACGAATATTTTGATGGGTCATCGGTAAGAAGCTCCCTTTTTACGCAACGCATAGGAAACGATTTCCATGAGAAGGCCTTTCAGTGGGCCAGGGAGGCCGACCCAGATGTAAAACTTTTCTATAACGATTACAACATCGCCGGACAGGTGGACAAAAGAAATGCCATTATTAGTATGGTAAATAATTTTATCACGAATTCCATTCCTATCGATGGTATTGGTATGCAAATGCACCTGAACCATGATTGGCCTTCATCGGATTTGCCCCTTTCCATCCAAGCAATATCGGACACAGGTCTACTGGTCCACATATCCGAGCTGGATGTAAAAGTGAACTATGGGGATGACATTACGGAGTTGACGGAAGAAAGAGCTGCAGCACAAGAATTCCAATACCAAAGAGCAGGCTATTATTATACCTCCATTGTGCCGTTGGCACAGCAATTTGGATTAACGTTATGGGGCTTTCGCGATCAAGATAGTTGGTTGTATGATGGAGGTTCCGATTGGCCCTTGCTCTATGACAATGATTTTAATACGAAGATTTCCCATAGAGGGCTGGTTGCTGGGCTTAATGAGGAAAATCCAGAGTAAAATAGTAAGGATGAAATACTAAAAACCATGATGAAGAAATGATTATAAGTTTCATCATGGTTTTTTTGATACTAAACAGAACATTATGAAAAACGTACTACTTGTCGCAGGTTTCCTATTGACAATTATAGGGAATGCCCAGATTAAACTCCCTAGACTGATTAGTGACGGTGTGGTATTGCAACGAGATGAAAACATAAAGATTTGGGGATGGGCTTCACCCAATGAGCAAGTGGAGATGACCTTTAAAGGTAAAAAGCACAAAACCATTGCCGACCCAAATGGGGATTGGACCATTCAACTTAAACCACAAAAGGCTGGTGGGCCCTACACGATAAAATTTAAAGGCAAAAACGAGATTTCCGTGAGTGATGTTCTTTTTGGCGATGTTTGGCTCGGAGCCGGGCAGTCAAACATGGTTACGCCAATGGAGCGGGTCAAAGAAAAATACCCAGATGAGGTGACCAATGCCAACTATTCAGAAATTCGGAATTTCTTTATTCCAACGCTTTCAAGCGTATCAGGTCCTGAAAAAGACCTACCCGCTGGAGAATGGAAACCGGCTGTGGCCGGAGATATCATGCCAATGGGAGCAGTGACCTTTTTCTTTGCAAAAGATCTTTATAAAAAATACGGAGTTCCTATCGGGATCATCAATTCAAGCGTAGGGGGTACGCCCATTGAAGCGTGGATCAGTGAAGACGGATTTAAGGAGTTTCCCAACAACTTGGCAACCATCCAAAAAAATAAGGATGAAAACTATTCAAGCCAATTTACTACAAGACCCCCTGCTCCAAACGTTCAACCTGAGATTCAGGATAAGGGTCTAACCGGTCCCATCAAATGGTATGAAAATGAATATCAACCTAAAGGTTGGAACAACTACTACATTCCTGGATATTGGGAAGACCAAGGTTTAAGAGACTTGAACGGTGTGGTATGGTTCCGTAGGGAATTGGAAATCCCTGATGCTCTGGTGGGAGCCGAGGCCAAACTTTTTATGGGACGGATTGTGGATGCCGATGAAGTATATGTGAATGGTACCAAAATAGGAAACATAACCTATCAATACCCACCCAGAAGATATACCGTTCCCGAAGGTGTTTTAAAGAAAGGGAAGAATCTTGTTGTGGTTCGGGTTAGGAATTCAGGAGGAAAAGGAGGATTTGTCCCCGATAAAAATTATGAGCTTACCGCCAATGGAATCAGCGTTGATTTAAAAGGGGAGTGGCAATACAAAGTGGGAGAAGTCTTTAAACCCTTTCGAAGAGGGAGAAGAGGTGGCAGCAGTTACAACCAGTTTTGGGCACAAAACCAGCCTACTGCCCTCTACAATGCCATGATTGCCCCGTTGACCAACATGTCCATTACGGGGATGTTGTGGTATCAAGGTGAATCCAATACAGGTCGACCAAAAGCCTATGCCGATTATCTTCCAGCCTTGATTGAAGATTGGCGTGAAAAATTCAATAAACCCAATGCCCCTTTTCTATGGGTGCAACTCGCCAACTTTCAAGATGTGGATTACCTACCAACGGAGAGCAATTGGGCGGAACTCCGATTTTCGCAGTTCAAGACGCTCTCTGTTCACAATACGGCTATGGCAGTCATCATCGATTTAGGGGAATGGAACGACATTCATCCGTTGAACAAGGAAGGGGTTGGAAAACGATTGGCGCTGGGCGCCTTAAAATTGGCGTATGGTGAAGATGTGGTGCATTCAGGACCCATTTTCAAATCCTCAGAAATCCAAGGCGATAAAATTGTGCTTCATTTTGATTCCGTTGGCAGTGGATTGGTGTCCAATGATGGTGAGCCATTACATCGATTTGAAATTGCAGGACAGGATCAAGAATTTGTGTGGGCAGATGCCCAAATCGTTGGAAACACGGTTTTGGTAGAAAGCGATGAGGTGCCTCGCCCAGCTTATGTTCGTTATGCTTGGGCAGATAACCCCAGAGGCGCTAATCTCTACAACAAAGAAGGATTGCCAGCATCTCCCTTTCAAAATTTTGATAATGAAGAACTGAACCAATTGCCTTGGCAAGGGAAGAAGGCGGCAGTCATCCTTACCTATGATGATGCCTTGAACGTTCATTTGGACAATGTGGTTCCTTTACTGGATTCCCTGAATTTAAAAGGAACATTTTATGTCTCCACGTTTTCCGAAGCCTTCAGAAATCGGTTAAACGATTGGAAACGAATCACATGGAATGACCATGAATTGGCCAATCATACCATTTTTCATCCTTGTATCGGCAAGGAAAGCAGACCATGGGTGAAACCAGATTATGACATGGCTACCTACACCGTTCAACGTATGGTAGATGAAATCAAAATCAACAACACCCTACTTGAAGCTTTGGATGGTAAAAAGGAAAGAACCTTTGCCTATACCTGTGGTGATTTTACCGTAAACGGAGATGATTTTTTCATTGATGAACTCAAGGATGATTTGGTAGCAGCCAGGGCCGTGCGTTCAGAAATGCATACCATTGATGAAGTAGACCTTTATAGCATGGACAGCTATGCCATTGTGGGCGCATCGGGTGATGAGATGATCGGAATGGTAAAGAAAGCAGTGGAAACCAATTCTCTCTTGATCCTTCTTTTTCATGGTGTGGGAGGAGAACATTCCATGGATGTTTCCTTGGAAGCCCACAAAGAACTGTTGGAATATTTAAAAGAACACGATACCGAAGTATGGACCGCACCACTTATTGAGGTGGCCAAGAATGTAAAAGCATATCAATCCAAGACAAAAACAAACTAAAATGAAGGCATCACATTACCTTGTACTCATCCTCATGTTCACTGGCTTTTATGGAAATGCGCAATTTTTTCTATCTCCAGAAGAGCGAGACAGCATAGATAGATTTGGGAGAATAAATCATGAAAATATGATGCAGCAACTGGGCATAACCGAGCTAAGACGTGGCCGGACTCCTGACCAGTCCGCCGAAAATGCCGCCAACTATGATCAGTCCAAAGCGGACCCTTGCCCAGAATTACCAGAGGTATTGGTGACCAAAAAAGGCAAAAAAGTAGAAGATGCAAATGATTGGTGGAACATACGTCGTCCAGAACTGGTTGAGGATTTTGAACGGGAGGTATATGGTCGATTGCCGGACAATATTCCGAATGTGAGATGGACTGTAAAAGTGGAGGACAAGGAGTTTGTCCGTAGGACACCGGTGATTGTAAAGCAATTGGTGGGGCATGTGGACAACAGCTCCTATCCTTCCATAAATGTGGATATCAATGCCATGTTGGTGGTTCCAGCCAATGTTGAGGGGCCAGTGCCCGTTTTGATCATGTTCGGGCGACCTTCGTTTCCTGCCCCGGCGCAACCTTCGCAAGAGGATATGGAAACGCTCAATACCTCCTTTAAGGAATTGATGATCAAGCATGACCCGAAACTAAAGGCAATATTTGACAAATACCCAGCATACAGTCCCATTACAAGATTGCCCGGACCAAATTTCTGGGAACCCTTGCCCGAAGGTGACCTTCCCTCAACAGAACAATTGCTGAATGCAGGTTGGGGTTATGTCACACTTGACCCATCGAGCATACAAGCCGATAATTCAGCAGGCTTGACACATGGAATTATTGGTTTAGTGAATAAAGGGCAACCGCGTAAACCCGATGAGTGGGGAGCGCTACGCGCATGGGGATGGGGCGCCAGCCGTGTTTTAGACTACTTGGAAGGAGATGAATTGGTAAATGCGAAAAAAGTGGGAATCGAAGGTGTCTCTCGTTATGGGAAAGCGGCCTTGGTGACCATGGCGTTTGACCAACGTTTTGCTACTGGTTTGATTGGCTCTTCTGGGAAAGGTGGAGCAACCTTGCATCGGAGGAGCTATGGAGAATCCGTTGAAAATCTTGCAGGAATGGGAGCTTCCCATTGGATGGCCGGAAATTACATGAAATATGCATCTGCCAAGGCAAGTTTTGGTAGCAAAACAGGGTGTGATCTTCCGGTGGATTCCCATCAGTTGATTGCACTCTGTGCACCAAGACCCACATTTATAAGTTACGGCATCCCGGAACAAGGAGATGCCCATTGGTTGGACCAGAAAGGGAGCTATATGGCCACCATTGCTGCCGGGGAAGTCTTTAAACTATTGGGAGCAAAAGACCTTGGCGTTTCCAATGATTACATGCAGGAAGAAATGCCACCGTACAATACTGATATGTTAGATGGTGAATTGGCATGGCGTCAACATGATGGCGGCCATACTGATTGGCCCAACATGAAACATTTTATCCCTTGGGCCAATAAATTTTTGGAGTATCAAAAAGCACCCCGCTAAACGGGAGTAAATTTATTTACTCTCAATTTCAACGATTGCCAACTCCAATCCATCTGAGGTTGCCGTTACCTTGATCGTGCCGGGCTGGCCATTTTTTGATTTTACAATTGCCAAGGCCATTCCGCTAAAGGCATATCTTTTGGATGAGGGAAACTCGGTCATATCACATGGGTTTCCATTATCGGTCGCAATTAACGCTCCTGGACCATCAACGGTGAATTCAATTTCATTTTCAGCGTTGGCCACAAATTTTCCATCTTTATCCAGCACCCTTACCGTTATGTAGGCCAAATCCAAGCCATCTGAATTGATGGTATTTCTGTCCACCTCCACCTCTAGTTTTGCTGGAACACCAGTAGTTTTTACTATTTCTTCAGCCCAAACTTTCCCATTTTTGTAAGAAACCGCTTTTAATTCCCCTGGTTGATATATCACATCATCCCATCGCAGCCGGTATTCAAATGCTCCTTTTTTCTTTTTTCCAAGTGATGTACCATTGAGAAACAATTCTACCTCATCACCAGAAGTGAAGATGTGCACTGGCGTAACCTTACCAACTCGGTCAGGCCAGTTCCAGTGGGGTAAAATATGTACCATGGGCAGATCGGGCCGCCAACGGGCTTGGTACAGGTAATATCTGTCTTTGGGAAAACCTGCCAAATCAATAATGCCATTATAGGAGCTTCTACAATTATAATAGGGGGTAGGTTCGCCCAAATAATCAAATCCGGTCCAAACAAACTCTCCCGCCGAATACGGATGTTTATCGAGTGAAGCAAAAACCTTATCAGCCGAAGATCCAAAATCCACGGCATACAGCTCATACGCACTTACTTGCGAAATATTGTCATCCTTGCCATTTCCATTTAACATTGGGGCACTTATTTTATCGGTTACGGGAAACAGATATATTCCACGACTACTGGCCGCGGAAGCTGTTTCGCTGCTCAAGATCACCTTATTGGGAAATTTTTTATGGAAAGGCTCATATTGTGGCTTGGTCTTTATGCGATTTGTAACCGTGTCAAAAACTGGGTCTTGCCGAATACCCTCACCTTGATAATTGAAACTGATTACATCCATAACCGTTGGAAATGGCATATCGGATTTTGCCCAATTCATGGCGCTTGTGGTTAAACGTGTGGGGTCTTCATCTTTTACTATTTCAACTAATTTCCTTCCTATTTCAGCACCCGCTTCATCAGTGTATTGCTCGCCAACTTCATTGCCATAACTCCACATGATTATGGATGGATGATTTTTATCGCGACGTACCATGGCCCGGGCATCGGCTTCATACCAATCTGGAAAAATTAAATGAAAATCGTGTGGCGTTTTTTTACGTTCCCAAGAATCGAAAACTTCATCAATGACCAGAAAGCCCATTTTGTCACATAAATCCAACAACTCTGGTGCTGGTGGATTATGCGCCATTCGGATGGCATTACACCCCATTTCTTTCAGGATTTCCAATTTACGTTCTGCAGCTCGAACATTAAATGCCGAACCCAATGCGCCCAAATCGTGATGTTCATTAACCCCTTTTATCTTAATCAACTCTCCATTTACCAGAATGCCTTGATTTGGGTCAAATTCCAATGAGCGAATTCCAAAAGATGTATTGTACAAATCGATGACTTTTCCATTTTTTGAAATTGTTGTAACGGCTCTATATAAGTTTGGTGTTTGTGTTGGAAGTGGACCCCATAGTTTGGGGTTTTCAATGATTGCTTTGCTGGTTATTTCTTTTGATTGTTTGGAAGCTATCGTCAACGTCTTTTTTGGTAGCAGTGTAACTACCGATAGACTATCTTCCTCAGCATAAATTTCGGTAACCACATCAATTTCGGCACTTGTTTCAGAATCATTGTCCACGGAAACAGAAAAATCCACTGTCGCAGAATCCTCTGAAACATTGCGGGTTGAAACCGTTGTTCCCCATTGTGCTATGTGGACTTTATGGGTCTTGGTCAACCAAATATTGCGATAAATGCCAGCTCCGGGGTACCAACGTGCAGAATGGTTGGGATTGTCCACACGAATGGCCAATTGGTTGTCACCTTCAAAATTAAGATAAGGCGTTAAATCCAGTCGCCAAGAATTATATCCGTAAGGCCAACCACCAACTAAATTACCATTTAACCAAACCATAGCGTATGACATGATTCCATCTACATCTAAAAAAACGGACTTGTTTTTACCGGCATTTGTAATGTCAATTTTTTTACGATACCAAGCCACTCCGTTACTCGGTAAGCGTCCCATTCCACCAGTGACTTCAGCGTTATCACCTTCTTGAAAAGGACCTTTTATGGCCCAATCGTGAGGGATAGTAACTTCTTCCCAGTCTTTGTCATCAAAAGTGCTTTGCACAAATGGAAAATCTACCCCAGGATTTCCCTCAGGTCTTATGTAATGTCTAGAGCTGTCTTTTATAAAAGCATTTGCAGTTGGCAAAATGTAAGATTTCAATGCTTTTTCTGATGCTCTTAATTTTTCTGCTTCCGTTGCAGGCGTATCGGCGGCTTTTGAGTCGTTTACATCTGTTACTTCTGGACGGACGTCATAATATAAATCATCCGCAATGGTATGGGAATCATATTTATAAAATTTCCAATCTTTATTGATTGAAATATGCTCCCTAGGGTTTTGGATGGCATCTGTGGTTGAATTGCAAGCGGCTAGCAATAAAGAGGCTATTACAATGAAATAATGATTGGTTCTTTGAATCATGCTTAGGAATTGATTATGAATATTGTGTTGCTTTTTCAAACAAGAAAACCGCCTGCCAAAAGCAAAGCGGTCTTCACCGAAATTACAACATCGTAAACTATGTGCTGGCTTCTCTTATGTCCATTATAATTGGTAAATATATCTTTAAGAATATACTAGTTACTCATTTAAATGTCTTAAAGATACATAATATTCTGAAAACGCAATCGGTTGCATAATTTTTTTGAGAATCGACTTAAATTCACTAATCTTATGAATTCCATTGTCCAAATCTAATCAGATTACAAAGGGCAATTTTTGATTGGAATACAAAAATTAATCAGGAAAATGCGAAAAATTAAACAGCTCACAACAATCTTAATTGTTATCCTAAATATCAATTGTAGTAGCAACGACACCAATGAAGTTGGAGGGCCCACACCTTTACCTGATCCAACAGACCCTACAGTTTTACAGTCTGATGCTTCTATAATTTCTCTGGCAGAGGTTGAACAAAACATAAGCGGTTTTGGTGCTGCAACCGTTTTTAGACTGAATGAACCACTGGGTGCGTCCGATATGGATAAATTATTTGGAACGGAAGAGGGGCAAATTGGGCTATCAATCTTGAGAATTAGGGTAGCCACTGATAATTTTGCAAGAGGTATTGAGTTGGAACACGCACGACTTGCAACAGCTAGGGGAGCAAAAATCATGGCCACACCATGGAGCCCACCCGCAGAAATGAAGACAAATAATGATTTGGTCAGTGGATCATTAAAACCAGAATCTTATGAGGACTACGCAAATTATCTAAATGATTTTGCAGCATATATGGAAGCTAATGGTGCCGCTCTTGATGCAATCGGTATTCAAAATGAAGGGGATTATCAGGTGAGTTATGAATCGTGTGATTGGACAGCTGCCCAAGTACGGGATTTTGTTAGGGATTATGGGCAACTTATTACCGATGCCAAGGTCATTTCCCCAGAATCCTTTCAATTTAGGCACGAGCACACAGATTTAATGCTGAATGACCCACAAGCAGAAACAAATGTTGATATTGTTGGGGGCCACATTTATGGGACACAGGTTCAAGATTATCCTTATCCGTTGGCTCTGGAAAAAGGAAAGGAACTATGGATGACCGAGCATTACACCACCAGTGACAGAAGCGCAAATTTGTGGCCAGATGCCCTGCTGGTTGGAAAGGAGATTCATAACTGTATGGTAATTGGCCAATACAGTGCTTACATCTGGTGGTATGGTAAGCGGTATTATGGTTTCATAGGCGACGGAGAAGAAGGTACCTCGGACGGAGTTGTAACCAAGCGAGGTTATGTAATGGCCAACTTTTCAAAGTTCATTCGGCCCGGATATTCAAGAATCGATGCTGATGAAAATCCGCAAACCGATGTATTTGTAAGTGCTTATTCAGGCGAAGGAAAAACTGTGATCGTTGCCATTAACGAATCAGGCCAAAACAAAGAACAGCAGTTTGTTATCACTGGAACGACGAGCACCAGCGTTACTCCTTATATCACTAGTTCTTCCGAAAATCTAGAGGTTCAAGAAACGGTTGATATTGAATCAAGCATAGAGGCATTTTTATATATGTTGCCACCCAATAGCATTACAACTTTTGTCGTTGAATAATGAGTGGAATATGGGTAAATTATGTATGACTCATTTAAAGGAAAGAAGTTTGACTGGCCACAACTGGAGAAGTATTCTTCAAATTTTTGCTTTCGTGGCATTGTTATGTTGCGGTTGTGTAAATTCCGAGAAAAAGGATTCGTCCAAGAACGACGTTGAAACCAATCCTATTCCTGAAAATAAGAAGCATACAACTCAGGAAATGATTACAGACATCCAGCAAAGAATTGCAGCTATCAATATAGAAAGTGTCCCCTATATCTTCAACAGTCAAAAAGCATCTATTTTGGAGAAGAGAATCCAATCAACCAGGGGAAGTGAACAACTCAATTTAATGTTCACCTATGGATTGGAACTGTTGAATGCTGGGAAAACGGAAGAGGCAATAGCCAATTTAAACCGGGTTCTGCAAGTTGTTGAGAGCAATAATATAAAGTCAAAGACTGAGTTGGTTTATTACCTCAAAAAACAATTGGCCATTGCCTACATGCGAAAAGCCGAACAGGACAATTGTATTGCAAATCATACGAATGAATCGTGTATCATTCCCATAAGCCCTAAAGCACAGCATGTTTTAAAAGAAGGTGCCCAGCAATCCATAAAGTTGTTCACCGAATTACTTGCCATCAACCCAAATGATTTGGAATGTCAATATTTATTAAATATTGCCCACATGACTTTGGGCCAGTATCCGGAAAAGGTGCCTAAAGAATTTAGGATTCCGGAGTCGCACTTTTTCAATTCCGCAAAGATTGCCCACTTTACGGATATCGCCATGGATTTAGGAGTGGATGTCAACCAATTGTCAGGGGGAACTTGTGTAGATGATTTTAACGGAGATGGATATTTAGACATTATAGCGTCCTCATGGGGTTTTGAAGACCAGATAAGATATTTTGAAAATAATGGTAAGGGTGGTTTTTCGGATAAAACCATTTCGTCTGGATTGGAGGGGGTTACCGGTGGTCTGAATTTAAGACATGCCGATTATGATAATGATGGCCATATGGATTTTATGATTTTGAGAGGCGCTTGGCTGTCTATCTACGGAAGTATTCCAAACTCTTTGATGCGAAATAATGGTGACGGCACCTTTACTGATGTGACCAAGGCCACTGGGGTATATTCCCTTAACCCGACACAGACCGCCGTTTGGACCGATGTCAACTTGGATGGTTGGCTCGATTTATTCATAGCCAACGAGTGGTCCGAAGCGAAACAAAGCTTTTGTGAGTTGTTTTTGAACAATGGGGACGGTACCTTCCAGAATATCGCCAAAGAAGCGGGAATTACCGTTTCGGGGTATTTTAAAGGGGTGGCCAGTGGAGATGTAAACAACGACTTATATCCCGATCTGTATTTATCCGATTATGATGGCTTAAACACCTTGTACATCAATACCACCAAAGAAACGGGGAAACCGTCTTTTAAAATAGCTGAAGAAAGTGCTGGGGTATCGGAACCAAAGTTGAGCTTTCCCACGTGGTTTTTTGATTATAACAACGATGGTTTTGAAGATATATTTGTTTCTGGATACTCTTCTTCCGAGGTGCTTCCCTCCGAAATGCTACTTCGAAATCTCAAGACCAACACCTCCGAATATCGACCACTGTTGTACCAAAATAATGGTGATAACACCTTTACGGAAGTTTCCTTAAAAACCAACCTCACCGAACCCGTTGCTACCATGGGCTGTAATTTTGGCGACTTGGATAATGATGGCTTTTTGGATTTTTACCTGGCAACGGGAGACCCAGATTTCTTCTCCATCGTGCCCAACAAAATGTACCGCAATGTGAATGGCAAGAGCTTTGAAGATGTTACCTATAGTGGTGGTTTTGGACACATTCAAAAAGGGCATGCCATTGGTTTTGGGGATATGGATATGGATGGGGACCAGGATATTTATGCCGTAATGGGTGGGGCAGTGGAAGGTGATGTGTTCCGAAATTTGCTTTTTGAAAACCCGATGGGCAATGAAAATAATTGGATCAATATTGTGTTGAAAGGAAAACAAAGCAATCGGTCAGCAATCGGAGCGAAAATCATCATTATCATTGAAGAAGACGGTAAAGAACGAAATATCTATAACTCAGTGGATACCGGAGCGAGTTTTGGCGGAAACAGCTTAATGGCTGAAATCGGATTGGGAAAAGCTTCTCTCATCAAAAAATTGGAGATTAGGTGGCCCCATCATACCAAACCCGTTTCTATTTTCAGCGATGTTGAGGTGAATCAAACGATTAAAATTGAAGAGGGAGGGGAAATTGAAAAATTGAGTCTTCCCAAATTTTCATTCAAGAAGAAAATGGCCAACCATCAACACCACTAGCCCTTTTTTGCTTTAAAAATGGTCAATTCGTCATCGTTGTTGGCAATCAAATAGCACGTTTCGCCACCAATGGTTATCTTTTTCATGTCCTTCACATTGCCTTGGGTAAAAAAGCTAATATCCGTGTGCGGGGTAAGGTTTCCTTCGGAATCCCCTAAAAGGACATAGCCCGTGTTGGCGTCATAGCGAATGGTTTCCACTTCGGCCTCGTAAATGTTTCCAACGCCCAAAACATCCAAATGGCCATCTTGGTTCACATCGGTCACCTCAAAGGCCATGGTTGGCCCAAATTGAGCTGTTGTGGGAAGTTTTTGCACTTCAAGCGAGCCATTCCCCATGTTTTTTAGATACATGCTGCCAAACTCATGAACTTGTTTGTGGTAGGCTGAGCTTAGCTCTTCCTCGCCATAAATATCAATTAAAGTGGAATTA
Source organism: Allomuricauda sp. ANG21 (assembly GCF_040705235.1). NCBI lineage: Bacteria > Pseudomonadati > Bacteroidota > Flavobacteriia > Flavobacteriales > Flavobacteriaceae > Allomuricauda > Allomuricauda sp. ANG21. The sequence goes on from NZ_JBFCVT010000002.1 coordinate 710,163, forward strand.
GCGAACTCTTTGTATGTCTGAATTTTTTCGCTCACAAAAGGGTTTTGTTCGGTGGAACATTCCTTACCTCGAACGGGTACCAGATTGCCTTGGTAGACCTTACTCAAAATCATATCATATTTGCCATCGGCATCAAAATTGGTGGAATAGATATGAAGCGGTTTTTCTTTTGTGGGGTGGAACTTGTTGTTATCTCCCAAGTTACCGACCAGATAATCCATCTTTCCATCATTGTCAATATCCATTTCTGTAATGGTGTTCCACCAGCCCTCAGTGTGGTCTAATGCAGCAAGGGGTGTTTTGGTGAATTTTCCATTTTCGTTGTTAAAAAAAGTAATCGGAAACCATTCCCCAACAACGGCTAGGTCCTTGTCGCCATCCCCATCATAATCTGTAAAGAGCAGGTTGTTTACAATTCCGATATCCATTAATTCTGGAGCGATTTCTTCAGTTGAATCGATATAGTGGCTATTTTCATTGGTAAGCAAATAGGTCTTGGATGAGAGGGGATATTTTCCGGGAACTACCTGTCCGCCAACCACCAAGTCCAAGTCTCCATCCCCGTCCACATCATGGGCTGCAACCGCTTTTGTGACCCCCAACATCTTGGGCAGTTTATTGGATTTTGAGAAACTACCTTTTCCATCGTTCAAATAAAGCCGGTCTTGAAGCAACGGATTGTTCTCTCCTACTTCATAACTGCCACTGCCCACATACAGATCTAGGTCTCCATCGGCATCGGCATCAAAGAAAAGTGAAGTGATATCCTCGTACTTACTTTCCTTTGAAAACAAAGATTCATTGGCCTTTTTGAATTTTCCATCTTGGGTTTGTAGGTACATTTCACCCGCCTGATCCAATGCGCCACCGATGTAAAAATCTTCCAATCCATCGCCATTGACATCGGCAACTGACAATGTAGGGCCTTTTTGGGACTGCTTTTGGGGCAGCAATGTCTGTAGATCAAAGTCGTTAAAACTGTTTTCTTGGTGATGGTATGTTATTCCCAAACCGTTGGGATTGCTTCTGGAGAAATGTTGCGAAACTTCAAAGGGCATTACTCCATCAAACTTAAAGTCTTTTTTGTCGAAAATAACCGTCTGATTTACCTCGACGTTGTCCATGGCCAATACCGAATTATCGCCCCAGGTGACTTCAATCCGGTCAATGATTTCTTCATCGCCCAGACCAAAATTAAGTTGATATCCCATTGATGATTGGTAGCCCCGGGATGGGAACAATTCTTGGTATTGGGATTTCTTCTTGGAATAGACCTTGATTTTTGCGCCGACGGCCTTCACATTTTTTTCGTCACCAACAAGCTTGATGTTTATATAGTTGTTGGTTGAATTATTTTTGTATACCGTAGCTTCATCTGACATGTTGTTCATGACCAAGTCCAGGTCGCCATCATTGTCCAAATCGGCATAGGCAACCCCATTCGAGTTTACTTTTTTGTCCAAGCCCCAGGCTTCGGTCATTTTTTCAAAAGTAAAATCACCATTATTTCTATAGATGTAATTTGCGATTTTTTCAGAGGGCATAATGCTCATCATTTCCTCAACCGTCATGGCACCCTTTTCTTTTTGTTGGCGAACAGATTCCTTTTTATAATCTTGATTGCCCAACTCCCGTTCAATACCGTTGGAAACGAAAATGTCTTTATACCCGTCGTTATCAAAGTCAGCAACTAGGGGCGCCCAACTCCAGTCGGTTTTAGAAATACCGGCTAGCTGGCCTATATCACTAAATGAGCCGTTGCCGTTGTTCAATTGAAGAGTATTGGCCATAAACGAGTAGTGATAGCCAGAGGCTACCATTTTCCAAAAGCCCTGGGTATTCATGGAGGCCATATTTTCCTTGCCACGTCTGTGATCTTCGGCAAGCATATCCAACACTACCAAATCTGGCAAAAAATCATTGTTGATATCCGCATAGTCAGAACCCATTGCGTTGTACGGAATATGCTTAAACCTGATATTTATTTGGTTTGAAAATGTACCGTTTTTGTTATTTATGTATAAATGATCTGGAGTGATAAAATCGTTGGCAACATATATATCGAGCCAGCCATCATTGTTAAAATCGCCTATGGAAGCGCTTAACCCCCATTCTTTATTCATAATTTTTGCCTGAAGGGTAACATCTGTGAACGTCCCGCCATCATTTCTTAATAAATGGTCTGATGTTTCTTTAAAATATTCTCGCTCAGCTTTGTTCTCAATCTTGTTGCTTTGGCTAAAATCTGGGCGATGGTTCACCAAATACATATCCAGGTCCCCGTCTTGATCATAGTCAAAAAAATACGACTGCGTGGAAAAGCCATTCTGATCCAACCCCCATTTCTTGGCTTCATTTTTAAACGTTCCATCTTTTTGGTTGATGAAGAGTTTGTTTTTCCGTAGTTCATCATTGTTGAAAGATGCTGATTTGCACACGTAAATATCCAACCACCCATCATTGTTTATATCTACCATGGTTACTCCTGTGGACCATCCTTCATTATCTTCCAGGCCGGCAGTTTTTGTGGCGTCCACAAACTTGAAATCACCTTGATTTAAATATAGTTTGTTGGAATTTTGGTTTGAAGTGAAATAGATATCCTCCAGACCGTCATTGTTTACATCGCCGATTGCTACTCCAGCGCCATTGAATGCATATAAATATTCGATGTAATTGAAATCGATGTCTTGTTTGACCGTATTTTTAAAGTTAATTCCCGTGTGCGAGTTCTCAACCAAATTAAATAAAGTGGTGGCATCTGAAGTTTTTTTCTTTTTGACATCAGTGTCCTTACACCCGATCAATAGAGCAGAAAAGAATAAAAAAGACCAAATTTTATACACCCATCCCATTTTGGAAACCATATTAATTACTAAAATAAAAAAGAAAGGCTGTCATTTGACAGCCTTTGGTATATATTACTTTTAATGATTAGTATTTGCTTTGTTAATCGGATAACCAGCCTTGTTGCTATTCGTCTTCTGGTGGAGCCAAAAGGCTAACATCGTCCACAAAATAAACTGCATCCAGAGTAGCTCCTAGGTCCAATACAATACCAGTTTGTGTGCTATTTGCGGTAAATACCCATTCAACTTTCTGCCATTCGGTGGTTACGGTTACATCACCCTGATATTGGGCATCCCCGTTTCCTGTGGTTGACATTCGGATCACTCCACCATTGCCTGGGCCTGGTGCAGCTTTAATCCATAGACTTGCAGTGTACTCCACACCATCCTCGGTGGCGACGGCATCACTGGCCAACTGGGTTCGCCATGCATCGCCTCCAAATCCGACAGCCCTGAGCGCTCTTGAACCACTCCGGACTTCATCGGCCTCTGTGGTAGCAGTTAATAAATCGGCGCCATTGAATTTACTCCAATTGGTAAAATCATCTCCGTCGCCTTCTTCAAATCCTCTATTGAGCAAAATTTCTGTGGGCTGTGGTCCAGAAAGACCGGTGGCAACCAAGGTAACGTTGTCTACAAAATACACAGCGTCGGCCACAACACCAAGGTCCAGAACTGCCCTAGCTGGATTAGCATTAGCCGTAAATACCCACTCAATTTGTTGCCACTCCGTAGTGATGTCGTAATTACCGCTATAAAGTGCGTCTGGATTGGTTGAGAATCTGATATTTCCACCATCTCCGGGAGTTCCTGGCTGTGCTTTTATCCACATGGACAGGGTGTATTCCACATCAACCTGTGTTGCAGCAGGATCACTTGCCAACTGAGTTCTCCAAGCATCTCCACCGACACCCACGGCACGTAAAGACCTACCATAATAGGCTTCACCGTCAGCAGTAGTGGAGGTCATGCCATCGCCACCATTGAACTTTGACCAATTGGTAAAATCATCTCCGTCCCCAAGTTCAAAACCTCCATTGAGGAGTAAATTTTCACCTACATAAAATTTTCCAGGAGCGGTAGCCTCTCCTCCAGAAGTGACAACTTTGATGGGTGCCTCCAAATTTTCCTCAAGCCCCGCTGGAACCGTAATGGTCAACTCAGTGGCTGAAGATGAAACCACACTGGCTTCAATCTCGCCAATGGTTACGGACTGAAGATTGTCCAAAGAGGTTCCCCTAATGGTAACATCTTCTCCTTCTGGTGCGGCATTTGTGGATAGTGCTATGATAATTGGAAAAGGTCTTGCGACTACTTCAATATTGCGTTCTACAACGTATCCATCGGGCATTACCAGTGTTACCAATCCGGTACCGATGGCTGCATTTGCGGGCAACGTAAAAGTTAATGTCTCTCCATCTAATTGAAAGGGAATTTGATTATTTTCCAAGAATACAAATAGAACGGCATCAAAATTGTCTCCTTCCATGGTTACTTGATCACCAGGATAAAAATTATCTGATGTAATGCTAGCCACAGTTACTATAGAATCAGAAAAATCGTCTTCTTCACAACTTAAGGCAAAAACAATTGCAACGACTGCTAGAAAATTACCTATGTATTTAAAGGCTTTTGACATGATTTTCGTTTTTTTAGTTAGTTTATGTTATGTTCAATTATGTGGGTTTATACACGATTTGATAAAAACCAAGAATCCATACGAATGCCCTAAAGAAGCATTTGAATTAATATTTGGCCATGTTGAGAAGTTTTAAATTAGCATACTTGTTTTGTCGGTTTATAGCAAAAAAGCATCACTAAAAATCTCAATATGGTAAATATACACAATAAACATTATGATGCAATCGATTGCGTAGAATTTTTCATAAAATAATTCGTTTTTTTTAAGCCATCCACTTTTTTCAAGAATTTACTGCTGCAACCAATGCGTATTTTGATATATTTTAAGTCTTGTTCAAAAAATCATTGCAGTCATAATAACCATTCATACTAGTTTAATTTAAAGATGGTCAACGGACGATCATTGTTGGCTATGATGATGTAAGGCTCATTTTTAATATTGACCAGCTGCATTTTTTTGGCATTTAAATCGTTGTAAAAATCAATGTCTTTGTAGGGCTTAAAACCACCTTTGGAATTACCTAGCAACACATAGCCAATATTGGCATCGTAACGCACGGTTTCCACTTCAGTTTCATGAATTGCACCAGAGCCAATCACATCCATATGTCCATCACGGTTGACATCGGCAAATACAAAGGATAGAGTGGGTCCTAATTGAGCATAATTGGGGAGATGTTTTATCTGGAGATTTCCTTTTCCCTTGTTTTCCAGATAGATGGATTCGAATTCGGTTACTTGTTTGTGGTAGGATGCTTCCAATACCTTGCTTCCATAAATATCCTGCAAAGTGGAATTGGCAAATTCCTTATAGGATTGAATCTTTTCGCTCACAAAAGGGTTCTGTTGTGTTGAGCACTCCTTACCTCTGACCGGTACTAATTGGCCTTGGTAATCTTTGCTGAGGAACATGTCATAATTATTGTCGTCTCCCAAGTTGGTACCATAAACATGAAGCGGTTTTTCAGGTGATGGATGAAACTTGTTGTTCCCGCCCAAATTCCCAAAGAAATAGTCCAGATCTCCATCTTGATCAAAGTCAATTTCGGAAATGGTGTTCCACCAGCCGCTTATTTTCTCAAATCCGCTTAGTTCCGTTTTCGAGAAAACTCCATTGGAATTGCTGAAAACTGCAATTGGCATCCACTCGCCGGCCACCAACAAATCTTTGTCCCCGTCTTGGTCGTAATCGGAGAATAAAATGTCATTGATGATGCCCGTATTTTTGAATTTTGGAGCAACCGATTCCGTAACATCAACAAAATGGGAACCTGTATTCTCCAAAACATAGGATGCAGACGGTAGAGGATATTTACCTGGAATTACGGTACCCCCTATAAATAAATCCAAATCCCCATCAGCATCATAATCAAAAGACTGAATGGCTTTGGTGTTGGAAACCATCCTTGGTAAACGGGAAGATTTGGTAAAATTTCCATTTCCGTCGTTGAGATACAATCTATCTTGAAGCAGCGGGTCGCTCTCATCCAGTTCATAGCCTCCACTGGCTACATAAAGATCTAAATCCTGATCATTATCCGCATCAAAGAAATGCGCTCCAACATCTTCATAAATCTTGTCCGCTTCAAAAACAGGTGAATTAAATCGATCAAAACCTCCATTTGAATTTTGGAAATAAATTTCAGCAGCTTGGTTTAATGCTCCTCCTAAAAACAGGTCCTCTAATCCATCGCTGTTTACATCTGAAACAGCAAAAGCAGGTCCGGGTTGCGATTGTTTCTGGGGTAGTAATACCTGCTTTGAAAAATCATTGAAGTCATTTTCTTGATGCCGAAATGCAATACCCAATGCCTCTGGGTTTATCCGCTTAAAGTTATTTGAAAATGCATATTGGGATTCATCTTTTTTAGGTTTTGAATCTTTTTGGTTGAAGCTCAGGGTTTGATTTGCAACTACATTTTCATCTACAGACATGCGCCCATCGCCCCATATTATCTCAACCCTTTTGATATTGGTTTCATCTCCAATTCCAAAATTCAAAGTAGGTGAAACAGAGGATTGGTATCCTCTGGACAAAAACAGTTCTTGATATTGCGAGGACTTGTCCGTAATTATTTTGACCTTGGTTCCAATAGCATTTCTATTACGTTCAGTTCCAATCAATTTTATGGATAGAAAGTTATTGGTGGCGTTGTTTCGGTAAATACTGGCTTCGTCATCAAGGTTGTTCAGGATCAAATCCAAGTCTCCATCATTATCCAAATCTGCATACGCAGCCCCATTGGAATTTAGGGTTTGTCCAAAACCCCAGGTTGAGGATGCTTTGATAAAGGCTAGATCACCATCGTTTTTAAAGGCATAATTCTGTAACTTTTCCGATGGCATTCTGTCCAAAACCTGCTGAATGGACATGTCTTTGATCATCTCTTGTTGGTTGTCCAAGAAATTCCCAAAATCTTGGTTGGCAATCTCCCGTTTTATACCATTGGTAATGAAAATATCTTTGAGGCCATCACAATCAAAATCGGCAAGTAGGGGACCCCAGCTCCAATCTGTTTTTGAAACTCCGGACAATTGGGCAATGTCGCTGTAATACCCATTTCCGTTGTTCAAGTTGAGTACATTGGACATGTAAGGAAAATGATACCCGGAATTAACAATGTACCAAAACCCACTGGTATTCATACTGGGCATGTTTTGCTTGCCTCTGCTATGGTCTTCGGCGGACATGTCCAAGACCATTAAATCTGGTAACATATCATTGTTGATATCAGCAATATCAGACCCCATGCTACTGTACGAAATATGCTTTAACCGCTGGTTTATTTGATTTGAAAATGTACCGTTCTTGTTGTTGATATAGAGTTTGTCCGGAGTGATGAAATCGTTGGCTACAAACACATCCAACCAGCCATCATTATTATAATCTCCTATGGCGGCGCTTAGACTGAATTCCTTGTTCATTAGGCCGCTGTTGATGGTGACATCGGTAAATTTAGTACCATCATTTCTGTAGAGATGATCTGAAGTTTGGGGATAAAACTCTTTATCGTTCAAAATGGCTTCAAGGTTTATGGAATTGAGAAAATCTACTCTGTGATTGATGAGATACATGTCCAGATCCCCATCTTTATCATAGTCAAAAAAGTAAGATTGTGTGGAAAATCCGTCATCATCCAGCCCCCACTTTTCGGCTTCTTCCTTGAAAGTCCCGTCCTTTTGATTTACAAAAAGTTTGTTCCTACGGAGTAGATTGTTGGTCAACGAGGCGGATTTGCACACATAAATATCCATCCAACCATCATTATTGATATCAATCATTGCGGCCCCGGTGCTCCATCCTTCGGCATCGGTAACGTTGGCTTTATCGGTAACATCTTCAAACCTTAAACCGCCCTTATTTAGATATAGTTTATTGGAGTGTTGATTGGACGTAAAATAGATATCGTCAAGACCATCATTATTGACATCGCCAATAGCAACCCCTCCGCCATTGTATGTGTAGTAATAGTTTAGGACATTAAAATCTGCCGTTTCTGATATTGTATTTTTAAAATGGACGTTAGTTTGTTCATTCTTCAGAAGCGTGAAAAGTGTTTCACCCGTGGCCTGCTTTGTTTTCACCTCTTTGTTTGAATCACAGGAGGATAAAACCACGAGGCATAAAACGACTGTTAATACGCTATTGGTGCTCTTCATTTGAACCGTAATAATAATCAGTAATTAATATAATGAATTGGGCAGAAAGATGTCTCATTTTGGAGGTTTGAAAACCTTATTTCTTAGGCATTTGTCCTACTGCTTCATCCATTGATAATCAAAAAAGGCTGCCCATGCAGACAGCCCCTTTCTTAACGCAACTAATAACTAACTCAAATTAATTATCTAACAATTACTAAACTTACCGTTTTAATATCCAGGGTTTTGATAGGCATCTTTTTCGGCGTCTGTAAAATCCAAATCATCCAACTGGCTTTGCGGTATAGGTCTTAAATAGTGATAAGGCTCTATGGTTCTGTTAGTTGTTGTGGGAGTATGATCCGTTGCCGCATTACCTGCAATTTCATAAGAAGCTGCGTATTCCCCCCATTTTTGGGTACGGACCAAGTCATACCATCGATATCCCTCACCAAAGTATTCTCTAGACCGCTCCGCCAATATATAGTCAATATCAATGGTTGCTGGAGTTGCTGCGGTCAAAGCAGCACTATTGTCTTCAATACGTTCTTGCTGTTCACCATTATCAAAACGCCACATACCAGCTCTTGCTCTTAAAACATTTACCAAATCCCTCGCCGAATAAGCACCTGAAGCGCCCTTAACAGCGGCTTCAGCGGCCAATAGGTAGAATTCTGAAAATTTGGCAATAGGGAAGGGTCGTGTCAATCCTGCATTGGGTTGGCCTAAACCGCCATCGTTGTCCGTGCGATAAGTTCCCAGTTTCCAAAGACCTGGATAGAACCTTCTATTGATTTCATTTAGATTGATGACATAATCAGATCTACCGGGTATTACACCTCCGCCGATACCTCCGCCGTCTACGCTATAATCCACCGTTGGGTCAAACTCATCCAAAAATGAGACTACAGCATCACCCGGCTCAATTTCGAGCCCATTCGCGGCCGTAAGGCTTGGTGTAGGGTCACCAGCTTTATCCCAGTTGCCTCTATAACTAGTTACAAAAGTGCCATCATAACGCGAGTCGATATCTTTATCGGTAAAGGTTTCGGTGAGTGCACCGATAGTGGGTGCCATACGTGTCCATGGGCGACCATAACTTTGGCCCGCCTCGCGTTGTACTGCGGCGACGCCATCAACGCTGATGGTGGTGTAATTGGAAGTGACCATCCAAACGGCTGTATTGGTATCGTCCGTGTTACCAAAACCGTTAATAGGTGCTCCGTTGGCAATCGCACTACCTTCGGTCCGGTCCGAATATAGCATCATCTCTTCATGTCTATCGTTTGCACCGTCATGAACATCATAAAAATAGTCCAACAATCGGTAAGGTCCTGGATTTTCAATACCCGCCACTGCTTGGTTATAGGCCTGTTGAAAATAAAAGGAAGGACCATTGCCATCTGGATCTGTTCTTGATGCCTCTGGATAGGTAGGAATACCATTGGGATTTTCCAACCACCAGCCATAGGTCAAATATGCCTTAGCCAAATACAAACGGGCTACGTTTTTAGTTACTGCACCTGTCAATCGAGGATTTTCAGGCAAATCGTCTACGGCAGCCTGCAAATCGGGGATGATTGCCCGTGTATACACTTCAGGAACGGTGTTACGAACTGATGTTCTAACAGCCGATTGATTAAATGCCAATTCTCCTGATCCCAAATCCAAGGGTACCCCTCCATAGGTCTGTACTAGAAGAAAGTAGTAAAAGGCCCTGAAAAATCGAGCTTCAGCAATCAATGAATCATCCAGACCAACCGCACTAGCATTTTCAATAATTCCGTTTGCCGTATTGATAGCAGGAAAACTAGCACCCCAAGGCCTTCCAACGGAAAAGCCTGAATTGGAATTCAAATTTCCTTCGCCCGCAAGATCTAAATCGAAAAAGTTGTTGTCTGCACTTTGAGCAGCACAATACTCATCTGTACCTGTTTCCGCTAAATTTAGAAAATAAGCGAACCCATAGATGTCTCTCATGGTTTCATATAAAAATGTCAAACCACCTTGAACACCCAGTTCTGTTGAGAAAAACTCAGGGGTAAGAACCCCCCTTGGCTCCTCTTGTATAATGTCTTTTGTACAGGATCCTATTAACAGTGAAATTGATAGGATTGCCGTTGATAAAACTTTATTTTTCATCTTTCTCATCATGATTTTTTAAAATGTTACGTTTAATCCTAAGATAAAATTTCGTGTAGTTGGGGCGTTGGCTCCAACCGTTGGGATACCATCAGAGATATTACCGGTGTCAACAGCCACGTTCTGTCGTTGCCCTTGTGCATTTACTCCAGAGTTGGTTTCTGGGTCTAAGCCAGATTCATCATGAAATGGTGAAAACAGCACAAAAGGATTCTGTACGGTGGCATAAAGACGAAGATTTTGTAATCCAGAATCCTGAATCCATCGTTGATCAAAATTATAGCCTAAGGTAATGGCCCGGAATTTTAAATAGGAGCCATCAAAATACCCCAACGTACTTGCGTATTTTTGATTGTCCCCACTTTGGATCCCTCCTGGAGCAGGATATTTGGCATCGGTATTGGTGGGTGTCCAATAATCTACAGCGACATTGTTTCCCCGACCTGTTAATAAGTTAAGGTAACCAGCTGACGAATATAGGGTGCTTACAAGCGTACCCCCGCTTTGGAAAGCACCAACCACGGTTAAATCCAAATTCTTGTATGCAAGGCGAGTGTTAAAGCCACCCAAGAAATCGGGTTGTGGATCTTGTACAATTCGATCATCAGGGTTTACTTCCCTAACCGGCGAACCATCTTCGTTGAACTCTCCAGTATAACGAACCCTGATCATACCTTCGTTACCTCCAGGTTCAAATTGATCTAAGTATTCAAAACCGGGATCAGACTGGTTCCATAGACCAAGTCTTTCGTAATCAAAGATGACATTGATTGGAGAACCCACAAACCAAAGGTTTCCTTCATCCCTAAGTACTCCTGATGCCAAGGCTGTAATTTCGTTTCTATTGCGATATGCATTAATTCCTAAATCCCAGGAAAAACCATCTGGATTATCGAAAATAGTGGCGTTAAGTGCAATTTCAATACCTCTGTTTTCTGTATCACCAATGTTTCTTGTTGTAAAGCCTACACCTGAAGACTCAGGGAGCCCAACACCTAACAATATATCCTTGGTTTTGGTAATATAGTACTCCACACTACCGGAAATACGATTGTCGAACAATCCAAAATCCAAACCGTAATTAAAGGTTTCCGAAAATTCCCAACCTAAATCTGGAGCCGGTAGTTGATTTACAAAAGCACCGGTGGTATAGGTGTCGCCAAAATTGTAATTGACCAAGCTTAACGCACCTTGAACAGAATAAGGCGCAATAGCCTGATTTGACGTTTCACCATAACCAGCACGCAGCTTAAACTGGTTTAGCCAATCCACACCATCCATAAAGGCTTCATTGGCCACATTCCATCCTAAGGATACCGCAGGATAAGTAACCCACTTACGACCTGGAGCCAAACGGGAGGAACCGTCTGAACGTACTGTTGCGGTGAGCAGATACCGGTTGTCATATTGATACAAAACTCTTGCCATGTACGATAATAAACCAGTTTCGGAAAATCCGGTACCGTAGCGTGTGAGATCTTCTGCAAGTATTACATCATCATCCAATTGGTACCATAATGAAGCTTCGTTGGGAATATTTTGGGCAGCATATCCGACGTTGTCAAATTGGGTCTTTTGAGAAGAGAAAAGTCCAACAAAATTGACTTGATGCTTGCCGAATGTCTTATCGTACAACAGTTGATTTTCAATAACATAGTCTCGTGTGAAAGAGGCATCATAACTTGCTGATGACGGATTGGTGGGATTAAAGTTAAATACACCTTGCCCAGTAAAATTACCATCCCTGGATGCACGATAATTCAAACCTAGATTTAAGCGGTATTTCAACCCATCAATCCCTGGTATGTTTACTTCCCCGTAAATGTTGTTATAGGTTCCAAAGTCGAGTTGTTCGTTAGCGCGACCCTTACCTATTCGTCTAATTTCATCTCTAGTGGGATACCAGCGATCGTCAGCTTGGGTTTGAAGACGAACGGACTCAAGATAGTCGCCATTTTCATCAAATGGACTTAGCAAGGGCGATGCATCCAATGAAGGCCCCACAATCCCACTGGTTTTACTGAAATTGGTCACCGAGTTTACACCAAAACGGAGCCAGTCACCAACATTTTGGTCAACTTGCACCCGCAATGAATATCTATCAAAAGAATCGCCAGGCAATACAGATGTTTCCTTAAAATAACCTAAACCAATGTTATAGGTACCATTTTCCGTACCTCCCTGTATACCAATGTCATGCGCAGTTTGTAATCCGCTTCCGTATAAAAGATCTTGCCAGTCGGTATCATTGCCCAAGTATTCATCACCTCCTAAACCAAAAATGGGAACACCGCCGTTGTTTGCCGCTACATCAGCGCGCAATTGCAAAAGCTGGGCCGCGTTCATCATTGGAAATTTGGCAAATACTTCCTTGGTTGCATAATAGGTATTATAGCTAATAGTTGTTTTTTGTCCTTTGGTGCCTGATTTTGTTGTTATTAGGATAACACCATTCGCACCTCTAGACCCATAGATAGCCGTAGCGGAAGCATCTTTCAATATGTCCAGACTTTCAATGTCATTTGGGTTGATATCGTTGAGGCCTCCAGAAAATGGTATTCCGTTGAGAACAACTAGAGGATTATTATCTGCTGAGAGAGAACGCACACCACGAATACGAATTTGTGGTGCAGCTCCTGGGCGAGTGTTGGTAGTTTGAATTTGTACACCGGCAGCCCTACCTTGTAGCGCCTGTTGAAAGTTGGCGCTTTGAACCTCATTCAAATTGTCACCTTTTATGGAGACCACAGAACCCGTTACAGATTCTTTGTTTTGGGTACCATAACCAATTACCACTACTTCAGATAATTGCTGGGTATCTTCTGCCATTTGAATGCTAATGTTTGTTCTTCCGTTGATCGCAATCGTTTGAGTAACGAATCCAAGGTACCGAAACTCTAATGTGGCATTGGAAGCCGCCTCGATCACGTAGTTTCCGTCAAAGTCGGTTGTTGTTCCATTTGTTGTGTTCTGCACAATAATGCTTGCCCCAGGAATAGGTGCACCAGACTCATCTGCCACGGTACCTGAAACCGTAATAGTGTTCTGTGCTAAAGCAGTGGTGCAAAAAACAAATAACAAAAGGCTTGTTAGGTACAAATGCAAAGGTGACGACCACTTGCTATTTGTAAAAACAAATAATGATTGTTTAGTCATGTTACTAAGTTTTGATTTTGTTCAGTTAATTAATTCAATTATGGCAAAAAAGGGCGCATAATATTTAGAATGTGATAAATATACATAATATATCGATTCACGCAATCGGTTGCGTTAATTTTTTTGTCTTTCCGTATTAAAATTATTTGTTTACAATAATATTTTAATGATAAACACTTGAAAAACAGATTGATATCATTTTGATGTTTTTAAGGCAAACGATTGTTATTTGAGAAGAATGCTTATTTTTAGCAAATTAACTTTTCCTTTGTCTTATGAAAAACACATTTTTAGCACGTAAAAATTATCTAACTAAGGGTATTGCCCCTTCTTTTTTATTATCCATATTGGTTTTGGCTGCATTTAGCTGCAAGCGCCAAAAGCAATCATCTGGTGACCAAAAAAACGAAATCGATAGCGCACGTGTTGTCGATACCATCGGAACGGTTCCTGATACAGTGTATACCTTAACTTCAGAATTGTATACTGCGGATCCGTCCGCACATGTTTTTGATGGCAAACTCTATGTTTATCCATCCCATGATTATGAGTCTGGAATTCCTGAAGACGATTTGGGAAGTCATTTTAACATGGAAGACTATCACGTCTTTTCCATGGATAGTGTTGGAGGAGAGGTTACCGATCATGGATTGGCACTCCATATTAAGGATGTTCCATGGGCAGGAAGGCAAATGTGGGCCCCTGATGCTGCCCAGAAGGGCGATGAGTATTTTCTTTATTTTCCCGTGAAGGATAAAGAAGACGTTTTTCATATCGGTGTAGCCAAAAGTGAAAACCCTGGAGGCCCATTTAAAGCCGTGGACCGACCTATTGAGGGAAGTTATAGTATGGACCCCTCTGTCTTTAAAGATACCGATGGTAAATACTATATGTACTTTGGAGGTATTTGGGGTGGTCAACTCCAAAGGTGGAGAAACAATGAATACCATGGAGAAGATACTTACCCAGCAGATGATGCTCCAGCACTGATGCCAAAGGTGGCACTAATGGCGGATGACATGGTCAGCTTTGCTGAAGAACCTAAAGATGTCACCATTTTGGATGAAAATGGAGATCCAATTACCACCGGGGATCACGATCGCAGATTTTTTGAAGCTGCATGGGTTCACCGCTATAACGAAAAATATTATCTCTCCTATTCTACAGGAGATACACATAAAATAGTATATGCAACCAGTGATAATCCTTATGGCCCCTTTACCTACCAAGGTGTGATTCTGGATCCCGTTTTGGGTTGGACCAACCATCATTCCATAGTAGAGTATCAGGGAAAATGGTGGTTGTTCTTCCATGATAGCTCAATGTCTGGAGGAAAAACACACCTGCGGAGTGTAAAAATGACCGAACTTTCCTATGAACCAGATGGAACAATCAAGCGTATCAATGCCTTGGCTGAACCCAATCAATAGGAAATAAATGACATCTAAATTTTACGAGTATGCCCTCAGCTGAGGGCATATTTTTTTGCTAACAATTATTTAATCTAAAAGGCATAGGTAATTTCTTATAAATTTGAGTAATTTGAAAAATTAATTTAGTATTTGTAAACATTTCGTTTATCTGGTCTATGTCCAAAAAGCAGTCTAATTTAGTTTTTATCCTCCACGCATCCTTAGCTGCTTTTGGCACTTACTTTTGCATGTATGCTTTTCGAAAACCATTTACTGTGGCCACTTTTGAAGGGTTGGATTATTTTGGGGTAGATTATAAAATCTTGCTTATCATCGCTCAAGTCTTGGGATATGCGCTTTCAAAATTTATTGGAATCAAGGTAATTTCTGAATTAAAACCCAACCGAAGGCTGCTTCTTCTGATTTCCTTGATTCTACTGGCTGAAGCGGCCCTGTTTTTCTTTGCTTGGGTGTCTGCTCCGTACAATATTGTGTTCATGTTTTTGAATGGTATTCCATTGGGGATGATCTGGGGAATAGTCTTCTCTTATATTGAGGGTAGAAGATTTACAGACATATTAGGGGTGGCCCTTTGTGCTAGCTTTATCGTGTCCAGCGGTGTAGTTAAATCAGTGGGACTCTATGTGATGAACTATTGGGGTGTAACCGAGCTTTGGATGCCATCGGTTACCGGAGCTTTGTTTATAGCGCCACTGTTGGTCTCATCATTCTTATTACAAAAAGTGCCCCCACCTACAGATACCGATAAAGTGTTGAGAACGGAACGCGTACCAATGACCAATACCGATAGAAAACAGCTCATCAAAAAGTTCTTTTTCCCGTTACTTTTAGTGGTGATTTTCTACACTTTTCTAACCGCTTTTAGGGATTTCAGGGACAACTTTGCGCGGGAACTTTGGGACAGTATCGGTTATCAGGGGGACATTGCGGTGTTTTCGACCTCGGAAATCATCATAGCTATCAGTGTTTTACTGATTATTGGTTCCATATTTTACATTAAGAATAATCTAAGGGCGCTTTTAACCTACCACTTGCTTTTAATTTTGGGAACCGTGGTCATGGGCCTTTCCACTTTAATGTTCCAAATAGGGATGTTGGACTCCTTTCTTTGGATGGTCTGCACAGGTTTTGGACTGTACATTTGCTATGTTCCGTTCAACTGTCTTTTCTTTGACCGATTCATTGCAGCTTTTAAAATAAAAGGGAATTCAGGATTCCTCATTTATATTGCCGACGCGTTCGGATATGTGGGCAGTGTATTGGTTTTGCTATATAAAAACTTTGGCCAGGCCAATCTTTCTTGGCTCAATTTTTTCGTCTACGGCACCTATGCCGTGGCGTTGATAGGAATTGTTGTCTCCGTGGTCTTGTTCTTTCATTTTTGGGCAAGGCACAAATCTGAAAATCGTAACGAGCTGTTCAACTATGGACAATAAATTTGATGCCATCATAGTAGGTGGGGGTATTTTAGGGACTTTTCATGCCTTACATGCGCTTGAACTGGGTCTAAAGGTTTGCTTGGTGGAAAAGAACGCCTTCCCTCAAGGGGCCACAACCCAAAATTTTGGACAAGTGGTACCTTCTGGAATGAATTCAAAATGGCAGAGGCTCGGAAGAAAAAGTTTGCAGATTTACAAAGATATTCAGTCCAAGTTTGATATCAGTGTCCGTCAAAATGGAACCGTGTATTTGGCTTCCGATGAAGAGGAAGAACGATTGCTGGTTGAGCTAAGGGCCGTTAACAATAACAATGACTACCAATCCAAAATGCTTACCAAAAATGAGTGTTTGGAGCGGTATCCCGGTCTACGGAAAGACTATGTTACAGCAGGCTTGTTTTTCCCGGAAGAGGTCACCGTTGAGCCCCGTACCATGATTCATCGGCTTCAAGAATATTTGGTGCAGGAAAAAGGACTTGTAATGAAGATTAATTTCCCGGTTATCTCATGTGAAAGAAAAGCAGATCAGGTTGAGATACGGAGTGCCAAGGCAGAAATGCTTCAGGCTAGCAAGGTGGTCATCTGCAATGGGAGCGATTTTAAAACGCTTTATCCGGCATTATTTGCCAATAGCGATTTAGAAGTTTCCAAGTTGCAGATGATGCAGACCAAACCCCAAGAAAATTATACCTTGAAGGGGTCAATCCTTACCGGATGGTCCATTAGAAGATATGAGGCATTTCAGGAATGTCCTTCCTATACCGAAATCAAAAAAAATGAACCACAAGACAGTCTCCAAAAGAAATGGGGTGTTCATATTTTGTTCAAACAGGCGGCGGATGGGTCGGTCATTTTAGGGGATTCGCACCAATATGCCGATGTAAACAGTATAGAGGAGTTGGGTTATGACCTGGACATGGATATTGATACTTTTATGGTGGAGGAGGCAAAAAAAATTATACAACTTCCCACGTATCAGATTCAACGCAGATGGTACGGAATGTACTCCCAGTGCAAGACCAGTGATATTTTCAAAAAGACGATAGATGAGGATATTCATATTGTAACCGGAATTGGCGGTAAGGGAATGACTGGGAGCGCAGGATTTTCAAAAAAGAACATAGCTACAATTTTTAATAGATAAATAAAGATGAAAGACATAAAACTTGCAGTTTTTGATATGGCAGGCACCACCGTAAATGAAGATAATGTGGTGTACAAAACGGTAAGGGCGGCATTGGCCAAGGCAGGAGTTGAGGTTTCATTGGAAACTGTACTTGAACTTGGAGCTGGTAAGGAAAAATACAAGGCCATTGCTGATATTTTGGAGGAAACCAAAGACCAGCGGACCGTTGAAATTAATGCCAAAACGGTGCATGCTGATTTTAAAGAAATGCTGAAAGAAGCCTATACCAATTTGGAGGTAACTTCTTATGATGGTGTTGAAGAACTTTTTAAAGAAATGCATTCGCATGGGGTAAAGGTGGTGTTGAATACCGGATATGACTCTAAAACGGCACAATCGCTATTGGATAAACTGGGATGGAAAGTAGGTGAGCAGATTGATGGCCTAGTTACTGCAGATGATGTGGAAATCGGAAGGCCTTCATCAGAAATGATTGATAAGGCCATGAAGCTTTTCAATATTACCGACCCTGAGGAGGTATTGAAAGCAGGTGATTCCCAGATAGACATTGAGGAAGGGAAAAATGCCAAATGTGGTATTACCGTTGGAGTGTTGACCGGGGCACAGACTCGCGAACAACTGGAAAAAGCCAACCCAACCCTTATCCTCAGTAACTTAGATTCGCTGTTGGGGATTCTTTATTCTTGATTTAGATAAAGAAATAAACAACCAACATTTTAGAAGGCACTTTTCCCTTGTTGATGGGAACATGGGGAATCCTTCCATCAAAAAATATGGAATCCCCTTCTTTTAGCAGTACTTCTTGGTCGCCAATTTCATAATAGCATTCTCCAATGAGAATGTATTTAAACTCAAAAGCATCTGTGACCACCTTATCCCTTTTTGAGTTGGGAAGGACTTCCAACAAGACACTTTCAAAACCTACAGAGTTTAACTGTTTCCCAAAGATGTAATTGTAGGTAAAGCCAATGGCTTCGTCTTCCTTTTCAATAACGGTTTGGTCATCTTTGCGGGAGACCAAAAAATTATATCCGTTTACTTTGGGCATACCATCAAAAAAATCGATCATCTCGGTATCCAAGGCCCCTACAATTTTTAGAAAAACGGGCAAGGAGGGAATTGTTCTGCCATTTTCAATCCGGGAAATTAGCCCAGCGGTCACACCAGCTTGGATGGCAACATCACTAATGGTTTTCTTATTGTTCTTTCGTATATCCTTGATTCGTTTGCCAATACCTATTAAATAGTCTTCCATGCTTTTGTTGGTTCTTGATTTTTAGTATTTATAATATTTTTTCAACTTTCTTCAATATGATAAAATCCTTAACCAGTTGTTAAACAATGAGATATTAAAGGATTCATTCAATGCAAGATAGTATAAAAATTGAATATTTGTAAATAATGTTTAGGTAACATATTACGAATTCTTTTAACCTTTCCATATCATTTTTTTAATCTGTATAAAGGCATGCCTTAACGGTCTTGTTGGATATTTGTTGATAAATAATTAACCAAATTTTACAAATATTCAACAAATGAAAAAATCAATCGTAGCATTTTTACTTGCCTTTTCCGTAAGTATTATTGGCTATTCCCAAACCACGTTTTCGGGAACTGTATTGGATGAGAACAGCGTGCCTTTGCCTGGTGCATCGGTTGTTGTAAAAGGTAGCACCAACGGGGTGGCTACAGATTTTGACGGAATCTTTGAAATTCAACTTTCGCAGGAAAGCGAAGTTTTAGTGATTTCGTACATTGGGTACATTTCCCAAGAGTTTACTACTGCGGGACAAACCAATGCTACCATTATACTGCAACCCGATTCACAACTATTGGATGAGGTGGTAGTTACGGCATTGAACATTACCAGAGATGAAAAAACTTTAGGGTATGCCGTTGAAAAGGTAAGTGGGGATGAGGTGTCCCAATCTACCAGTACAAACTTTGTGAGCACACTGTCGGGTAGAGCGGCCGGTGTACAGGTGGTAACCAATGGAACGGGCCCGGGCCAATCTTCATCTGTGGTGATTAGGGGATATAGCTCCATGCAAGGAGACAATCAGCCTCTATTTGTGGTCGACGGTATTCCAATCAATAACTCCACAGACACCCGAACCAACACACTAGGCGGAGCAAGCAACATGAACCTGGATTATGGAAACGGTGCAGCTGAGGTTAACCCAGATGACATTGAATCTGTATCTGTTCTAAAAGGTGCAAACGCAACAGCACTCTACGGCTCACGAGCGGCCAACGGTGCGGTGATCATTACGACCAAATCTGGACGATCCAGAAAAGGGATGGGCATCTCGGTCAACTCCAAAATGACCTTTGAGAGTATGCTAAAAGGCCCTGAATACCAGAGAGTGTACGGACAAGGTAAAAACTTTGACTTTCAATTTGTAGATGGATACGGTAATGGAACCTTTGATGGGGTTGATGAATCTTGGGGTCCTTTAATGGATGGAACCCTTAGGGCTCAGCATGACTCCCCAACAGCTAATGGACTTCGCGGGGGTGACGTACACGGATTGGATTTTATTTTGGGTTCTTCGGGTGTTGATTTATCCCGCAGAGGTGCAATCACCCCAACCCCATTTGTGGATCCAGGAGATCCAGTTGAAAATTTTGTCCGGACCGGAAGAACATTAACCAATAACATTTCATTTTATGGAGGAAATGAAAAAGGGAACTACCGCGTAAGTTATACCAATTTGGATAATGAAGGTATTCTTCCCAACACCGATATTAGAAGGAATACATTCTCACTTTCTGGAACGTATGATCTTACGGATAGACTTACAATAAACTCCAAAGTAAACTACATCAGAACAGATTCTGATAACCGTCACGTGAATGGTTACGGAACAGAATCGGTAATGTACTTATTTATCTGGTGGGGGCAACAAGTGGATGTGACTGGACTCAGAAACTACTGGCAAGATGGTCTTGAAGGTTTCCAACAGTTCAACTACAACTACAACTACCATGACAACCCTTACTTTACCATGTATGAAAATACAAATGGTTTGGCCAAGGATAGAATTATCGGAAACCTTTCTGCGACCTATAAACTATCGGACAACTTTAAGTTCATGGTTAGAGGTGGTCGTGATTTCTTCTCGGAATATCGTTTCATTAAAAGGGCCTATTCAACACAAAGATTCCCCAATGGCCAGTACAGAGAGGATAAAATCAATTTCCATGAGACCAACTTGGATTTCTTACTGAGCTATGACCAAAAGATAGGTGAAGATTTCAGCGTAAATGCCAATTTTGGTGGAAACCGAATGGTGCAGAAAAATCATTTCAATGCATTGATGGCCAATAAGCTGTTGTTGCCTGGAATTTATTCGTTCACCAATGCGGATGGCCCTTTGGTACAAACGGTATCAAGGCCAGAAAAACAAATCAATTCGCTTTATGGATTTGCCCAATTGGGTTGGAAAGAGCAGGTGTTTTTAGATTTGACTGCTAGAAATGACTGGTCTTCAACATTACCCAAAGAAAACAACTCTTATTTCTACCCATCTGCTTCTTTGAGTATGCTGTTGACAGATATGTTTGATATCAATAGCGACGCTCTTTCCTTTGCTAAACTAAGGGCAGGCTGGGCACAGGTTGGTAACGATACCAATCCGTATGGGTTGAATAACTTTTTTGCTTTGGGAACTCCTGTTGGAAGCAATCCAACGGCCTCACCTTCCAACAATTTGGCCAATGCCGATCTAAAACCGGAAATTCAGACTTCTTGGGAAGTAGGAACAGATTTGAGATTGTTCAACAATAAAATAGGAATCGATTTTACCTACTACAACACCATCTCCAAAAACCAAATTTTGGATATTGATTTGGCAACCACTTCTGGTAAGACTTCCAGAACCATCAATGCGGGTAAAATAAAAAACTACGGGGTTGAATTGATGTTGGATGCCACTCCCGTTAGCACCGATAATTTTTCGTGGAACACCATGTTCAATTTTGGTCTCAACAGAAATGAGATTTTGGAATTGGCCGATGGGGTGGACAGATACTCCTATGGTGGAAATGGAATCACCTTGATTGCTGAAGAAGGCGGTTCCTTAGGAGATATGTGGGGAACTGGTTTGGTAACTGTTCAGGATGAAAATAGCCCGTATTTTGGCGAGGTTGTTTTCAACGAAGGCTTGGTTCAGCAAGACAATACTCTTAGAAAATTGGGGAATTTCAACCCAGATTTCACCTTGGGATGGAATAATACCATTACCTACAAAAACTTCTCTTTGAACTTCTTGTTTGATTGGAGACAGGGTGGTGAGTTGTTGTCCAGAACCCGATTGATAGCTGCTACATCCGGTAACGTGGTGGAAACCTTATGGGGACGTTCACCAGAATTTGGTGGAGCCCACCCAGGCATCCTTGATTCTGGTTTGGACTATGGCGGTACCCATTCAGATGGTGTAATTGGAGATGGGGTAAGACAATTGGCCGATGGCAGTTATGTCCCCAACGATGTTATTGTTCCCGCAAATGCTTACCACAATAATCGCTATAGAAGAGATAATGAGACAGAGGGTATCTACGATGCCACTTTCATTAAACTTCGCGAAGCAAAATTGACCTACGCACTTCCAAGAAAAGTGGTGGATAAAATGGGAGTTCAGGATTTTAGTTTCTCTTTAATCGGGACCAACCTTTGGTTGTGGGCCAAAGATTTTAACCATGGTGACCCAGAACTATTGTCCTTTGGGGGAGGCTCCTATGTTCCCGGTGTTGAAAATGCAACCGTGCCTACCACAAGAAGTATAGGGATGGCAGTTAGTCTAAGACTGTAATCCAAAGTCGAATCAACGAACGTGATAACAAACAGAAAAATGAAAAAACAAATCATAATCATTGGAATCATGATCATGGGTCTCATAAGCTCATGTGACAAATTTGATGTTTCAAATGAGAACCCTGATGTGGCTTTGAGCATCAGTAAAAACCCAGAGCTATTATTGACCAATTTCCAGAGAAACTCCATTAGAAGGGCCGTTGGTGATTCTTGGAGTGAAGGCAACTTGATGGGGCAATATGGAGCCCGTATCGTTTTTACCTCTTTTGATTTGTTCGACTGGGGCGATCAAAGCGGAACTTGGACAACCTATTATTTGGCCATCCGTGATGCCAAAGAGTTGGAGAAAATAGCCATTGAAAACGAACTACCCAGTTATGAGGCCATCTCGGTGATCATGCAAACTTGGATGTTCAGCATATTAACAGATATGTACGGGGACATTCCTTATAGCGAAGTGAACCAAGCAGTGGATGAAGAACCCAACTACACCCCTATTTATGACACCCAACAAGCCATTTATGCGGATATGCTGGCACAATTGGAGCGCGCTAATACCATTCTATCCGGTTCAGACCTTGGTTTGATCAAGGGGGACTTGGTATTTGATGGAGATTTGGCTATGTGGAGAAAGTTTGCCAACTCATTGCGACTTCGCATTGCATTGCGATTGAGCGAGGTCGATGCCTCTACATCTCAATCTGTGATTGCAGGAATCTTTAATAATCCAAGCAGCAATCCTGTAATGGAATCCAATGCGGATAATGCGGTATTACAGTTTTTGGGTGCCAATCCAGATGCCCATCCCATAACCGAAGAATCTGTGTATCGCGTGGGATCTTACAACGAATACAGAATTTCCGAGCACTTCGTGCAATTGTTGGAAAGTTTTGATGATCCACGTTTGGATTTTTTTGCTGACCCAACTGCAAATTCGGTAGAAAACGGGACTCCTGCTATTGAAGGAATGCAAAACGGTATTGTAGATGGACCTGCCTATGAGTACAAAGGAGGAGATGCATTTTTGTCTAAGTTCAATATTGATTATTTCTATTTTCAGCCCAACAGTAACCAAGCCCGCTTAATGCAATATTCCGAAGTAGCTTTCATTTTTGCCGAAGCCGCACAAAGAGGGTGGATTACGGCCAATGCCCAAGAGTATTATGAAATGGGTATAGAGGCCAATTTTGAGTATTGGGATGTGGAACTTCCTGCAGATTATCTTGCCAGAACGGAAGTAGCCTTTGATAATTCTTTGGAAACTATCATAAAGCAAAAATATGTAGCTCTTTTCTATACCGATTATCAAGGGTTTATTGAATTCAAGAGGACAGGGTTCCCTAATACAATTGCACCCGGGCCAGATGCTTTTTACGATGATTACCCAAGCAGATTTGAGTATCCCAGTGAAGAG
The DNA here is from genome assembly GCF_040705235.1 of Allomuricauda sp. ANG21. Classification (NCBI taxonomy): domain Bacteria; kingdom Pseudomonadati; phylum Bacteroidota; class Flavobacteriia; order Flavobacteriales; family Flavobacteriaceae; genus Allomuricauda; species Allomuricauda sp. ANG21. The sequence continues at coordinate 733,839 of NZ_JBFCVT010000002.1, forward strand.
GAATCATTGAACAGTGCCAACTACAATGAAGCCGTACAACGTATAGGTGGAGATCAAATTACCACTAAAGTTTGGTGGGAAAACTAAACCAATGTCATCTAAAAGTAGAGTAATAAAAACAATGATCATGACCATGGGAATTTTATTCCTGTGGTCTTGTGTTTCCAAAAAAGCAGACACAATTACCGGTATAAATCATATCGTGGTTGTAGGTGTGGATGGAATGAGTCCTAACGGGATTCAAAACGCAAATACCCCAATGTTGGATTCCATGATACAAAACGGTGCGGCTACCATGCATGCCCGAGCCGTGCTACCCTCGAGTTCCAGTCCCAATTGGGCCAGTATGATCATGGGGGTGGATACAGAACAACATGGAGTAACCTCTAACGGCTGGGAGAAGCACGACCACGAATTACCACCAGTGGTGGAGACTATAAATGGAACTTTTCCAACCATTTTCACTCTTTTTAAAGATCAGGAGTCCGAAGCCCATGTTGGAGCCATTTATGATTGGGATGGATTTGGTCGCTTATTTGAAAAAGACGATGTGGATTTTGATATTGATGGCGACCATGAGGATAATACCACCCTGGAAGCCGTAAATTACATTAAGGAACATACCCCAAAATTTACCTTTATCCACTTAGACCACGTTGATCATGCCGGCCATAGTATGGGTCATGGTAGTCCAGAATACTACAGATCGGTTGAAAAGGCGGATTCTTTGATTAAAGAAATCATTAATGCTACGAAAAAAGCAGGAATTTTTGAAAAGACCATGTTCATTGTTTCTGCCGATCATGGGGGGTTAGGGTATGGACATGGTGGTGAAAGTCTTGCAGAAATGGAAATCCCATTTATTCTATTTGGGGCCGGTATTAAAAAAGGATACAAGATTGAAGAGACAGTGTACCAATATGACAACTCCGCAACAGTGGCCTATGCCGCAGGATTGCAAACACCACAATCGTGGATAGGGAGACCCGTGAAAGGCGCCTTTATTGGTAATGAAAAACCTAACTTGATTTATAAGCGAAAGGAACAAATCACTGCACCCAAGATTCTTCCAGATGCAGGGTATTACGAACCCGCAGGTGGAGTTTTTAAAGCAGATTCTGTGGCAGTGGTCATGCAAAACCCAAATGGTTCTGGTGAGATTCGTTATATGTTTGGGACCGAAGAGCCCACTTTAGAAAACACCATTACCTATCAAGACACCTTCTATCTAAAAGAAACTTCAGTACTAAAAGCGGGTGTTTTTCAGAAAGAAGAATTAGTCAGTACTGTGGCTGAAGCTAACTTCAGAATAGTTCCCAAAACCAAGGATGACCCGGTTAAGTATCAGGTTTTTTATGGGGATAAAATGGAAAAACTCCCAGATTTTTCAACCTTAAAACCAATAAAGGAAGGATTTGTCACCGAATTTTCCCATAAACAAGCCATGACCGAAGATGTACAACAAGATCAGGTGGCCCTGGTAATGGAGAGCTACCTCGAAATAGTGGAAGGTGGGACCTACGGCTTTTTTACCAATAGTGATGATGGCAGTAAATTATATGTAGATGGAAAACTGGTAGTGGACAATGACGGTGACCATGGTGTTTTGGAACGCGGAGGAACTATGGATTTGACGCATGGGCGCCATTTGATTCGCGTTGAGTTTTTTAATGGGGGAGGAGGCTATCACTTAGATGTTAAGTACCAAGGAGCAACCATTCCCAAACAGATAATACCAGCTAATTTGCTGTACCGAGAAAGATAATACCCCATGTGCTGTAACCTCAAAAAAAGAAGTTTGTTTGCCTTTGCCCTGACCTTGATCGGAATAGGGGGGCATGGGCAACAACTTCCTGCTTGGGAACCTGGATTTTTAGATATTCATCATATCAACACCGGAAGGGGAGACGCCGCTTTTATGGTTTTTCCTGATGGCACAACTATGTTGGTGGATGCGGGAGATATGTCCGAAACACATCCGCGAACAACCTCAAGCCGAAATGCTAAATTGGTTCCCAATCGGTCAAAGACAGCTCCGGAATGGATTGTGGATTATATTGATCAATTCACTCCAAAAGGGCAAGAAAGGCGGTTGGACTATGCGTTGATTACCCACTACCATGATGATCATTTTGGGGAGATTGACTCGCTTCGAAAAATTGCTACGGGGGGCTATCAACTCACAGGAATCATGGAGGTTGGTACGTTAATACCCATCAAAAAATTACTAGATCGCGGTTTTGGGTTTCCCATCAACTTAAAAGATGCCCACGTGCAGTCTGAAGAACGATTTTCCAAGGATGCCTACGGCATGATTCCCACGCTGAAAGAATATTGGAAATTCATCGCTTTTCAATCCAAAACAATGGGATTGGAAAACGAAGCTTTAAAGGTGGGACGCAAGGACCAAATCGTGTTGAAGAACAATCCAAATCTATACCCTGGCTTTTTCGTCCAAAATGTTTTCTCCAACGGAATCATTTGGACAGGCGAAGGAAACAGCACGTATTCACTTTTCAAGAAAGGGGAATATCCGGGAGAGAACCCGTTGAGCAATGGAATCCGCATCGATTATGGAAACTTCAACTACTATACTGGTGGCGATATCTCTGGGATTGGATCCTACGGACAACCGGATATGGGTGCTATGGAATCTCATGTAGCACCTGTAATTGGACCTGTAGATGTGGCCACCCTTAACCACCATGGAAATCGTGATTCGCAGAATCCTTATTACGTCAGAACCATTAGGCCACGGGTTTGGATCCAGCAAAATTGGACGGCAGATCATCCAGGGGAAGAAGTGTTGCGAAGAATCACTTCAAAAACATTGTATCCAGGTGAACGGGATATTTTTTCAACCATTATGTTGCAAGGAGCCAAAGATGTGATCGGCGGAAGGTTGGATCAATACAAAAGTCAAGAAGGACATATTGTTGTTCGGGTATACAATGCCGGGAATACTTACGAAATTTATGTGTTGAACGATACATCCGAAGAACGCGAAATACGAGCAAAGCATGGACCATACAAAGCAAGATAAATACAAGGCAGAATATGTTGTAGAGGGGGACATAAACCTCACCTCGGCCAGAGGCCAATGGATTGAAGACGTTGGGGGTTGTACAAAAGAACTATTGGAAAAAGACGCCAAATACTTTATGCATCAATCCATGTCTACCCCATGTTTGGATGTATTGAAACATTGCAAAGGCTCTTACATTTTTAGCGTTTCTGGAAAAAAATATCTAGACTTTCACGGAAATAATGTTCACCAAATCGGATTCTCACATCCAAAATTGATTGGGAGGTTAACGGAGCAACTTCAACAGGGGTTGACTTTTTCCACGAGAAGGTACACCAATGAGGTGGCCATTCAGTTTGCTGAAAAACTAACTTCAGTGACTCCCAAAGGTTTAGATCGAATTTTACTCACCCCCAACGGTAGTTCTGCTATCGGAATAGCATTAAAATTGGCCCGGGCCGTAACCGGAAAGCACAAAGTGGTTTCTTTTTGGGATTCATTTCATGGAGCTTCGCTGGATGCCATTAGCGTGGGAGGAGAATCGGTGTTTCGAGAACATATGGGCCCCTTGATGTCCGGGGTTGAACGTATTCCACCTCCGATTACCTATCGCGGTATTTTTGAGGGAAATGAGGATAAAGCTCTGGAATATTTGGAATATGTGCTGAGTAAGGATAACCAGATTGGAGCTTTTTTGGCGGAGACGATTCGAAATACAGATGTACAGATTCCATCAAAAAAGTTTTGGAGAGGAGCGCGGGAGCTTTGCAGCAAACATGGAGTGCTCCTCATTTTGGATGAAATTCCCATCGCTTTTGGAAGAACTGGAAAAATGTTCGCTTTTGAAGAGTTCGGTATTGAGCCAGACATCCTTTGTTTGGGAAAGGGTCTTGGCGGAGGAATTATGCCCCAAGCGGCCATTGTAACGCGTGAAGAGTACAATGTGTTTGAACATATTTCTTTAGGGCATTACACCCATGAAAAAAGTCCGCTGGGAGCACTGGCCGGTTTAACCGTTTTGGAAGTGATTGAAGAAGAGAACTTGTTGGAAAAAGTGAAAGCCGATGAAGCCTACATGAAGGCAGCACTATACAAAATGCATAGAAAATATTCCCTGATTGGTGATGTGCGGGGTATCGGTCTTTTATGGGGGATAGAATTGGTTACGGACAGAACCACTAAGGAAAAAGCGGTGGCCGAAGCCGAGGAAATCATGTACGAATGCCTAAAACAAGGGTTGAGCTTTAAAGTTTCCAAAGGAAATGTATTGCAATTGTCACCCCCTTTGACCATTACGCGAGAAGAACTGGACAAGGCTTTGGAAATATTGAACGAAGCCTTCTTAAAAACAAATGCCATAGCATAATGAAGAAAATCAATCAACTTATTATCTGTTTGCTTGTTGGAATTTCGGGTTTGTTTGCCCAAAATGAACCCCAAATTTTGATACAACCTTATTTACAGGATGCAGAACCCAATTCCATTACCATTAAATGGGAAACCGATAGTGGAGAGGAAAGTATTGTGGAGTGGGGAAGCACGGAGAAATTGGGAAAAAAGACTGTGGGGATGGCTTATGACATCAATTTTTCAAACTCCAGAATCCATGAAGTGAAATTGACCGGACTAAAGCGCTTTACAGAATACTATTATCGGGTAAAAACGGGAAAGGCCACATCGGATATTTTTCAATTTAAAACCCCACCTTTTGCCAGTGATCAGGAGTCCTTTAACATGGTAGCCATGAGCGATATGCAATATGACAGCCAGCATCCGAATAAATTTTCGGAGGTGGTCAACCAAGGAGTTTTGCAATACCTACAGAAGGAATATGGGGGTAAATTGCCAGACAATTTGGCCATGGTGCTCATTCCAGGGGATTTGGTTGAAAATGGCAGTAAATATTATCAATGGAAGGAACATTTCTTCGACCCTGCACAAAAACTTTTTGCTGAGGTTCCGGTATATCCAGTTTTAGGCAACCACGAAAGGAACTCTATTTTCTATTTCAAATACTTTAGCCTTCCCGAAAATGGAACACCCGCTTATGCTGAGCATTTGTGGTATAAGGATTATGGCAACACAAGGGTAATTGGATTGAATTCGAATGATGGTTATCGCGATTTACGGGAACAATACCAGTGGTTGGAAAAGGTGTTGGAGGAAACGGCAAAAAATAAAGACATTGATTTTGTTTTTGCCCAATTGCACCATCCGCACAAATCTGAACTATGGATTCCCGGTGAAGAAGAATCAACCGGAAAAGTGGTAAAAATGTTGGAAGCATTCTCCACAGAAACAGGAAAGCCAAGTGTGCATTTTTTTGGACATACCCATGGGTATTCCAGAGGACAATCCAAAGATCATAAACATTTGTGGATCAATGTAGCTTCCGCTGGTGGCGCCATAGACAATTGGGGCGAGTTTGAAGGTAGGGATTATGATGAGTTTACCGTTACCCAGGACGAATACGGATTTGTGATGGTTGAAGTTGATGGAAACCGCAACGATCCCAAGTTCACCATTAAAAGAATCAGTCGTGGGAACGAAGAAAAGTTGCGGGAGAACGAACTTCGTGATAGCATCACCGTATGGAGATTGGAAAAGAAACCCGATGCCCCCAAAGCCATCAAGCCTATACATGACGCGAAAATAGCCTCAGAATTTACCCTATTGAAGGCAGGAGAGTTTTCAAGCTCGTTGAATGGGGCATTCCATGCGGCATCACATTGGCAGGTTTCGGAAAGTAGAGATTTTGAAAAATTGGCTTTGGATAGCTGGAAGCAATATGAAAACTGGTATTACAAGGAGAATCGTCAAAAAGATGATGACCTTACCGATGAAAAAACAAAACGCTTAAAACCTAATACCGCCTATTATTGGAGAGTACGCTACCGAGATCAAAATCTAAACTGGAGTGATTGGTCCGAAACCGCAGCATTTAAAACTGAATGAGAAAATGAAAAACAGGATTTTAGTATTGATTATGGGATGGGCAATCATGGGATTGACCTATGCTCAGAACTCTATTGACACCAAGGTAATATTGATTACTCTTGACGGATTCCGGTGGCAAGAACTCTTTACTGGGGCAGATTCCCTTTTGGTGACCAATAAAAGTTATGTGCAGAACCCAGAAGCACTCAAAACAGCTTTCTGGCGAGATACGCCAATTGAAAGAAGGGAGGCACTAATGCCATTTTTTTGGAACCAAGTGTCCAAAATGGGACAATTACATGGAAATAGAACCTTGGGAAGTAAGGTAGACCTTACCAATACTATGTGGTTCTCCTATCCCGGCTATAATGAAATTTTAACAGGAACAGCGGATGATGCTCGAATCCGAAGTAATGACAAAATGCCAAATCCCAATACCACCATTTTGGAGCTGTACAACAATACCAAAGAAGGAAAAGGAAAAGTGGCCGCTTTTGGCAGTTGGGATGTCTTTCCGTACATCATCAACGAAGAGCGTTCTGGGGTACCAGTAAACGCTGGTTATGAAAAAGCTACTGGTGGTGACCTTACCGAAAGGGAAAAAATGCTCAATGACATCCAACAACAGGCACCCATTATTTGGGAATCCGTTCGGTTAGATGTATTCACCCACAATTATGCACTGGAGGAGATGAAAAAGAACCATCCCAAGTTGCTCTATATTTCTTACGGTGAAACAGACGATTTTGCCCATGGTGGATTCTATGATTTTTATCTACAAGCAGCTAATCGCACCGATGCCATGGTCAGAGAATTATGGGAGTACACCCAACAAGATGAGTTTTACAAAGACCAGACCATCTTTTTGATAACAACAGACCATGGAAGGGGAACACGGCCCTTGGAAACTTGGAAAAGCCATGGAAGCGATATAAATGGAGCTGGCGGGGTTTGGTTCGTAACCTTCGGAAAGGGTATTGAAGCCATGGGAGAAATTGACCAAGAAGAGCAGTTGCATTCCAACCAAATTGCCCCAACAATCTTAAAATACATAGGTCTTTCCATTCCAAAGGAAATGAAAGGGATTCCCATGAAATTATAATGATTTAAGCAGATTTTATATCAGGTATTTTAGTTTAAGTAAATTTGCTCGAAACCCGCATTTAAAATGTGGGTTTTTTCATTTTTGATGGGTGGTGATTCAATATGGTTTTTGCTAAAATATGTACCTTAGAAAGGTATTTGGATTTTATGAAAGAAGCGCTTTTAGAAACATTCAGCACCTATTTTGAACAATCCCTAATTGAGGAAATCAACGAAGTGGGAAAATTGGTGGAAGTGCCAGCCGGAGAAATGATTATGGATATTGGAAACTACATCAAGAGCATTCCATTGTTGATTTCTGGTGCCATTAAAGTGCTGCGGGAAGATGATGAAGGAGATGAACTATTACTGTACTATTTAGAGCAGGGTGAAACCTGCTCGGTTACCATGGCCTGTTGTATGGGCCATACCAAAAGTCAAATCAGGGCCATCGCGGAAACCGACGCCGTGATGGTTATGGTACCTGTTCAAAAAATGGAGGAATGGATGGGAAAGTACAGAGGTTGGCGCAATTACGTGTTTGAAAGTTATCACAACCGGCTTAACGAACTATTGCATACGGTGGACAACATTGCATTCAAGAATCTGGACGAGCGTTTGGTAGAATATCTAAAAAGGAAAATAGAGGTCACCAACGACAAAAAGATACGCAATACCCATCAAGAAATAGCATATGACCTGCACACCTCTCGGGTTGTGGTTTCGAGATTGTTGAAGAAATTGGAAAAGATGAAGAAAGTGGCGCTTCACAGAAGTTATATCCAAGTTTTGGATTTGTAGTTATGTGCCCTATATTACCTAAAGTCATTTTTTTGCTCCGTATTTTTGTCTAAAGTCCATATAATGCTCAAACGGTTCTTTCCTTTTTTATCGTGGATGACCACCTACAACCGCTCTCATTTTTATGGAGATATAATTGCGGGGGCAACGGTTGGAATCATGTTGGTGCCCCAAGGAATGGCCTATGCTATGATAGCCGGGATGCCTCCCATTTATGGATTGTATGCCGCTCTGGTTCCCCAAGTGGTCTACGCCCTCACCGGAACCTCCAGACAATTGGCCGTAGGACCCGTGGCCATGGACTCCTTGTTGGTGGCAGCTGGGGTGGCAGCTTTAGAGCTTACTGGAATTGAAAGTTACATAGCCACAGTGCTCTTTTTGTCATTGCTCATTGGAAGCATTCAATTGGGTTTGGGTTTGTTAAAAATGGGTTTCTTCGTCAATTTTCTCTCCAAGCCGGTGATTAGTGGGTTTACCTCTGCCGCGGCTATTTTAATTGGACTTAGCCAGTTGAAACATATTTTAGGCACCAATGTTCTCCAATCCAGTAAAATCCATGTCCTTGTGGGCAATATTTTTGAAAGTTTGGGGCAGGTTAATTTTTATACGTTGATTTTGGGAATAATGGCCATAGTCTTCATTTTTGCCATGAACAGAATCAGCAAAAAAATACCCACTCCCTTATTTGTAGTTATTCTTGGTATTTTGGTCGTTTTACTTTTTGGGTTGCAATCAAAAGGGGTTTTCGTTGTTGGTGATATTCCAGGTGGATTTCCCTCATTTCAGGTTCCAGAGATACAGTTGGATATATTGGGCGAATTGTTTCCCATTGCCATTACTGTGGCATTATTTGGGTTTATGGAATCCATTTCCATTGCAAAGACTGTTGAAGAAAAACATCCGGAGTACGAATTGGATGCTAATCAAGAACTCAGGGCATTGGGAATGTCCAATATTATGGGCTCGTTTTTTCAGTCTCTTCCCGTTTCTGGAAGTTTTTCAAGAACCGCCATCAATGAACAATCCGGAGCTAAAACCGGAATGGCATTGATTTTCAGCGCCATAATTATTTTAGTGACATTGTTGTTTTTAACCCCACTGTTCCAAAATTTGCCCAATGCGGCCTTGGGAGCTATCATTATCGTATCGGTTTATGGGTTGATTGATATTGCATATCCCATGGCATTATGGAAAAGCAGAAAGGACGAATTCTTTTTATTGGTGGCCACCTTTTTGATTACCCTGTCCATTGGTTTAATAGAGGGAATCTTATTGGGCGTTTTGCTCTCGCTGATGTTGTTGGTGTACCGGATTTCGCGTCCGCATGTGGCGGTATTGGGAAGAATAGAAGGAACGGATTATTTCAAAAATGTAACACGATTTCCGGAAGAGGTTCAGATAGATGCCGACAAGCTTATTATACGTTTTGACGGCCAATTGTACTTTGGAAATAAGGACTATTTCAAAAAGGAACTTCATAAACAGGTTCGTAAAAAAGGACCAGCCTTAAAGTATGTCATTCTCAATGCTGAAGCTATCAATTATATTGATAGTAGTGCCACATTTATGCTGGAGCAGATGGTAAATGAATTAAAGCTGAAAGGCATACAATTCCTCATAACAGGTGCCATAGGTCCCACAAGGGATGTTGTACATAGCAGCGGACTCATTGAAAGTATTGGAAGTCAAAACCTTTTTGTGCAGACACACGAGGCCGTGGACTATTGCAGCAATCACAAGTCAAAAAGTAAAATACAGGAGCGGATATCACTTCAATCCAAGACCAAGAGTTTGTAACTTTAGTAACAGTCCAAGAGGCATAGGATTCTTATTTTTGACAAAAATCAGGAAGATGAAAATAGAACAGATATATACCGGATGCTTGGCCCAAGGGGCTTATTATATAGAAAGTGAAGGCGAAGCCGCCATCATTGACCCGTTGCGCGAGGTGAAGCCCTACATAAAGAGGGCAGAACGCAATGGTGCTAGCATAAAATACATTTTTGAAACCCACTTTCATGCAGATTTTGTAAGCGGGCACGTGACATTGTCCAAAGAAACCGGGGCGCCCATTGTTTTTGGGCCTACCGCCCAACCTTCTTTTGATGCCATCATAGCTAAGGACGGTCAAGAGTTCACGTTGGGAAATATCACTATAAAAGTGTTGCACACGCCAGGGCACACCATGGAAAGCTCTACCTATCTCTTGAAGGATGAAAATGGAAAAGACCATGCTATTTTTAGTGGTGACACCTTGTTCTTGGGGGATGTGGGCAGGCCGGACTTGGCCCAAAAAGCCGCTCACATGACACAAGAAGAACTTGCAGGTACGCTATTTGATAGTCTTCGGAACAAAATAATGCCTTTGGCAGATGATGTAATCGTTTATCCGGCGCATGGGGCAGGTTCCGCTTGTGGAAAGAACATGATGAAAGAAACTGTAGATACCTTGGGCAATCAAAAGAAGATGAACTATGCCCTACGGGCAGATATGACCAAGGAAGAATTTATTAAAGAAGTCACCGATGGACTGCTGCCGCCTCCCCAATATTTCCCACTTAATGTAAAAATGAACAAAGAGGGGTACGAAGATATCGATGAGATATTGGAACGTGGCACCCAAGCATTAAGCCCTGAAGCATTTGAAGCGGCCGCCAATGAAACCGGAGCAGTGGTATTGGATGTCCGCCATCAAGATGATTTCGCCGAGGGCCATGTGCCAAGATCCATTTTTATTGGATTGGACGGTAGTTTTGCCCCTTGGGTGGGTGCTTTGATTGCCGATGTAAAACAACCTATTTTGCTGGTGACCCCAAAAGGTAGGGAAGAGGAAACCGTGACCCGCCTTTCCCGAGTTGGTTTTGATGGAACTGTGGGTTACTTGAAAGGTGGAATTGAAGCGTGGAAAGAAGGAGGGAAGGAAGTCGATACCGTAAAAAGTATCCCGGCCACAGAATTGAAGCGAGCCATGGAACAAAAAGCGCCCGTCTTTGATGTCCGAAAAGAAACCGAATACAATACCGAACATGCAGAGAATGCCATTTTGACCCCGCTGGATTTTCTCAACGATCATTTGGCCTCATTTCCAGATGATGAAACCTTTTACATCCACTGTGCAGGAGGATATAGGAGTATGATTGCTGCTTCCATTCTAAAAAGTAGAGGCATCCATAATTTGGTAGATGTTGCAGGCGGATTTGCAGCCATGAAGACCTCGGGCATTCCGGTTACCGATTTTGTATGCCCATCAACATTGAAATAGCCTAAAATGGGAAAAATAGCACAGTTGGTTCTCCTGAGTTTTGCATTCTTTTGGGGCTTTTCATGCGATAGCCAGCAAAAGCCGTTTATCAAAAAAATAAATAAGGCCAAGGTTCAATCCGAAGTGATTGGAAAACAGGTACAATTGGTGGATGTTCGAACGCCCATGGAATACAATCAAGGGCATATTGATGATGCCGTCAATTTCAATGTAAACGATGAAGGTTTTGTAAAGCAAATTGAAACCCTGGATAAAACCAAGCCTGTTTATCTGTACTGCAAAATGGGTGGGCGGAGCAATCGAGCCGCCGAACTTTTAAAAAGCAAGGGATTCACGCAAATTTACGATTATACCGGGGGCTATTCGGATTGGAGTTCCAAGGATTGAACCAAAACCCCAATCTTGGTTTATACCGTTTTATTCCTTTTGAATCCGTGAACCAATTGCCCCCAGAATCCTTTGGGAAGTTTTTCATCCCCAGGAAATCCCAATTCAATTTTGCCGCCACTTTCTGGAATGTAATTGGTGCGGAAGATATAGTCCCATAGGCTCAGGCTTATCCCAAAATTCATTCCGTAGCGATGTCCCTCCGGAAGATTGTACGCATGATGGTACAAATGCATCACCGGATTGTTCAAAATATATTTTAAGGGCCCCCATGTCAGTTTTAGGTTAGCATGGTTAAAATGTCCAATGGCGATGGCCGCAAAATGGACAATATAAGCCTGTTCCGGTTCAAATCCACCTAAAATCATAACCCCCAAGGTCTTTAAGGGTTTATAAAGGATATTTTCCATCCAATGGTATCTTAAATGTGCCGCAAATCCCATTTCTTTTACACTGTGATGCACTTTATGGAACTCCCAAAAGGCAGGAATACGATGCAGTAGCACGTGGGTGAACCACTGCACAAAATCAAGAATAATGAAGAAAACCAAAAGCTGAAGCCATTGCGGCCAGAGGGTAAAGTCGACTATGGATAAACTTTTTGAAGTAATGCCCAAATCTGCGAATAGTACTTCCAGTACTTTGTATACCCCGCTGATGATGATGGCGAAAATGAAGAAGTTGAAAAACATATAGAAAGCATCCAACCAAAAATCCTTCCGAAAAATGGATTGCTCCTTTCGCCACGGAAAGAGAATTTCAAGCCCCCATACCAAGAGCGAAATGGCTATCAGACCCCAAAAGTAATTGGTGTGCCATGGTACATCAAGAACAATGGATTTCCAGGTCCAATGTACCATACCCAAAAAACCATTTACAAAAGCATCTACATAATCCATCAGGGCTATTTTAGCTCATACCAATCAATATTCTCCAAGTTTTGCCGCCTACCTTTATCGGTGGGGGCATAATTCTTGGTCAAATAGGTTAAAATCAATTCTTCATTGGCTCCCAAATCCCAGAGGTTTTGGGTTTCCTGCATCCATCTTATGGCGGCTTTCCATCCTTCGCGACTCATCCGGTTTTGGGTCACCAATTTGGCGGAGTGGCAACTGGTGCAATTCTGGATGGTGACTTCCATTCCTTTATCATCCACAAATCCTGTAGCCACATGGATTCCGTTTTCAACTTTGTCGAAATCCTCGTTGGATTCTTCCAATGGAATATCCTCAATTTTGGGTTTTGACTTGTGATTCGCCCAATGGTATAACCCTCCAAACACTACCAAAATCAATATTATAAAGGAAAGAAGTACTTTGGAAAAGGCGTTGACCTGTTTTTGAAACTTGTCCTCCATGTTACACTATTTTCACGGCTATTCTGTGGCAGGCATTGTTGAGATATCCTTTCGGATTCCAGCCGGGCAATACCATGGGTTGACTTTTTCCGTTGGAGTCGGTGGCTCTGACCCAAACTTCATAATAGCCTTTTTTTGGAAAGGAAACAGTCGCTTTAAAGTATTGCCAAGCCAATCTGTTTGCAGGCTTTTCAAGGGAGCAGTTGTGCCAAGTGCTTCCAAAATCTATGGAATATTCCATTTTTGAAACTTCAAGCTCACCGGCCCATGCATGCCCGTTGATGCCTAATTTTTCTCCCTCTTTGATCAAGGCACCAGTTTTGGGGTAAGTGATTAAAGATTTCACTGGCATCGACTCAATGATGCACATATTTGATTCTGCAACTTCGCTACCCGGAGCAACCGTTTCGCAAGGAACGCGGTACGAAGTACCACCCATTTTTTCACCATCGTGTACTTTGTTCCGTACACTAATTCTATTAATCCATTTTCCAGAAGTGGAAGCAGGCCATCCCCCACAGACCAGTCGTAATGGGTGGCCATGAGCCAAGGGAATGTCCTTACCGTTCATGGCAAAGGCAAGTAAAGTTTCATCTTGTAGGGCTTTATTCATGGGAACCCCTCTAGAAATGGGCTCTTTGTTGGGGTCACCACTCAAATGGGTGTCGGCGGCATGGTATCCAATATAAACCGCATCCGGTTTAATTCCAGCGTCCTCAAGAACATCTCGTAGTCGAACCCCGGTCCATTTGGCACACGAGACCGCCCCTACGGTCCATTGGTTGCCTTTGGCAGGTGGGTTGAATTCACTGCGTCCATTTCCGCCACATTCCAAGGTCAATTGATAGGTATACTGTTGGAATTTACTTTTGAGGTCGGCAAGGGAATAGCTTTTTTTGGTTTTGACGGACTCCCCATCCAAGGTCAACATCCATTGTGAGGCATCAATACCTTCAGGAATACGTCCATTATTCCTAATGAACATATACTTATTAGGGGTGATATTGTCGTTCAGCAAATGGGCCTGGGCCTCCATGTTCCAAGGCTTATTGTTGAGTACAACCATTTCCTTGTCCTTGTTGAACAGTTGAAAAGGGTCTGGGTCTTGAAGGCCCAACGGGAGATACCCATTTGGCATTAGACCACCATAAATAATTTCCACACCCAAGATGCTGGACATGGCGGCCAAAGATAATTTGCTCGAAAAACTTCTTCTGTCCATATAAAAACTTAAAAGTACGGTAAAATTAAGCAAGCCTTTGTAACCTAAGTTGCCTTGAAGCTAAATCAAATATCATTATTTTGCCAAGAAAAGGATGGATGCACTTTTAAAGCCATGGCCGTGGTACGTAGCTGGCCCCCTGATTGCCTTGATTATGGTGTTACTCATATTAATGGGCAAACGCTTTGGAATGTCCTCCAACTTGGAGACATTTTGCTCCATTGGGGGAGCGGGAAAATTCACAGACTATTTCAAAGTTGATGTAAAATCCAAACGATGGAACCTCTTGGTTGTCCTTGGTTCCGTAATTGGGGGATTTATGGGTGCCAAGTGGTTGTCGCCCAATCCAGCCGTGGGTATTTCGGATAAAACAGTAGCCAAGCTCAAAGACCTTGGTTTTGAAAGTGCAGGGACAACGTATTTGCCAACCGAACTTTTCAGTTTGGAGTCGCTTAGTAGCCCAAAAGTATGGATCATACTTTTGGTAGCCGGTTTTTTGGTGGGTTTTGGAACGCGTTATGCTGGTGGTTGCACTTCGGGACACGCTATTTCTGGGTTGAGTAATTTACAGCGTGCTTCCCTAATAGCAGTCATTGGGTTCTTTATTGGAGGATTGATTATGGTTCATTGGTTGTTTCCTTTAATTTTTACATCATGAAGAATTTCATCTACATCTTATTGGGCACTTTTTTGGGCATTGTTTTGTACAAATCCGAGGCAGCTTCATGGTTCAGGATTTATGAAATGTTCCAGTTCGATTCGTTCCATATGTATGGTATTATTGGTTCAGCCTTGGTTTTGGGAGTTGTATTTGTTTTATGGATCAAGAAATCAAAGATCAAATCGTTCTTTGGTGAATCCATCCATATTGAGGACAAAGAAAAATTGTTTGCCCGATATATTCTTGGAGGAACTTTGTTTGGTTTGGGATGGGCCTTGGCTGGTGCGTGTCCTGGACCTATTTATGTTTTGGCGGGAGCAGGTCATTGGCCTATTCTTATTGTACTGTTGGGGGCAATTTTAGGCGCTTTGGTTTATGGCATTGTAAGGGAAAAATTACCACACTAAGGTTGAATCAACGGGATATTTGGGCAAAACAACGATTATGAATGGTTTGTTGGGCCCTAGGGTCTTTCTTTGTCAGTCCCAAACTTACAAATTGTCCCTACATGAAGCTTACTACGTTTATTATAGACGATGACTTGGTGTCGCAATTTGCGACTCGGTACTGCATACAACAATCCCATGGCAATTTTGATATTGTAACCTGTTCCAGCGGCGAAGAGGGGATACAGGCCTGTGTAAGTTCTGTGGAAAATCATGGCCGATTGCCTGATATCATCTTTTTAGACCTTGTGATGGATGGTATGAATGGTTGGGATTTTTTGGAGAATCTAAAGAATTTGTTTGAGGAGCATGAGCTTCCCAGTGTTTATGTGCTTTCTGCTTTTACCAATGCCTCAGATAGGACAATAGCCAAAGAAAACGGAATGATTTCTGGCTATGTGGACAAACCCTTGTCAAGATCTTACTTAGAGAAAATACTCAAGGAAGAAGAGAAGAAACGTATTCTTGGATAAAGATTCCATCCAATTAAGCTTTGTTGGGAATCATTTTAAATTGCTTCATAAGGTTCTTTTAAAGTTTTTAAAAAAACCTATTTTTGCAGTCCATTTTTTAAGGATGGCCCCGTAGTTCAATGGATAGAATAGAAGTTTCCTAAACTTTAGATGCAAGTTCGATTCTTGCCGGGGCTACAGAGTAGGTACGCAAAGGCACGGAGTGTTCAAAGCGCAGCTTTGGAATCAAAGTTTATGCTGTGCACTAACACGCTAGGTAATTTCTTGCAATTATGATTGATCTTAAACTTTTCGGATTAATCATTGTCCAAATAAAAAAATCCTTGGTATTCATATCCATGATCATCTAGCGTTACCACATAAAAATATACTCCGGAAGGCAGGCCTCTATTTCTGCTGATAACCACATCACCCTCTGTTGCATACCCATTAAATTCATTGGTATAGTGGGTATGCTCAAAAACCAGGAGACCATAGCGATCAAAAATGCGCATATGGTTGTTGGGGAAAAGTTCAAGTTCTGGAATTTCTAGTACATCATTTATGCCATCACCATTAGGGGTCAACAAATAATTGGGGAGATCTACAATAAATTCAGGGTCATTTGAAGTGCCAAACGTTATGACTTCATAATCATTTGGGTCAAAGACATCGGAAACCACAAAACCTTGTGCCAGATCACCCGTTGGGCCTCCTCCAAGATTTTCCCATTGATGGGTTGATCTATGCCATCCCACAAGTACAATCTTGTTCGCATCATTGGTGAGAAGGTTCATCATGCTTCTTGGATTCCATGAAATCTGCACTGTGGTTGGTTCAGTGCCCTGAAAGTGCCAAAACTCCCTAGTACTTATATTTGCTATGCTCGGTGCCTTGGCATTGGTGTTAAACGGTTCTGGGCCCAATGTAGCTCTATTTGGATCTTCAAAATAATAGGCACATAAAGCCACTTGGTTTATATCAAGTGAATGTAATACCAACGGGCGTAATTGTTCTGTGTCGCCAACCGGAAAAATAAAGTTTTGCTGCCCGTGCATGTTTACGTAGCCATCTACCTTGCTGATATTTCCTGCACCAACATAGAATGCATTGGATTGATAGGAAAGCGAGGTAAAGGAATTGTTTCTTGGGGTTGTAATGTTGCCAAGGATAAAATTATGGTTATTTTCCACGGAAACGGATACTTCTAGATGAAGGTTGTTGGGGGCCAATACTTCCAGATCATAGAGATAGGGAACAAAGTTCCCTGAAATGGAAAGTGCACCATCGGAATAGAAGCCGATTAATCCTAAATTGCCATCAAATATGCCGTTGTTCACCAGATTGGTGTGAAGACCTAAACCTTCTTCGGCATAAATTCGCATCATTCCCATATTATGAACCCCTTCTTGGGCCAATCCATAGAAAGTCATCAGCAATAAAAAATTGAGGCTCAATTGTTTCATGGGTCAGCGCAACTTATTGATTGAAAAACTCGATGAGCCACTACTATAGAAAAGGACAGTGCCCGAGTTGGCTTCTCTATAGGAAACTATCGAGATTATATCGTTGGCATTTAACTCAAGTACATCGCTCAGATGAAGACTTGAATGGTTGTTGTTATGGTTAAAGCTGATAAGGCCAGTGGCCGCAAAGGACCCCAAGGGGGTTCCATTTACCGCTATCCTAGCGTTCACATTGGTGTCGAATTCGGTCAAGGTAAGTGAACTGTCGTCTATGCCCACAACGGTCATGTTCAATCGGACATCATATCTTCCAGATTCCTTTACAATCAAGGTATTTCCACTTACTTCATATAGGTTGGTGCCATCATCCACATAGTCATTGGACCCAAAAATGGGGACCACAGTGCTGGTCACATTTAAATTTGTTGAGGTATCCGTATTGGTCCACCTTCCGCCATAATTGATCTTGGATGTGTGTAATACCCCATTGGCATCTACTTTTAGAATTTGATCGGTGGTCCCTGCTTCATCCAAAGTACGTATTCTTGCACGACCCGTTACATCCAAAGATTGGGAAGGGAGCGCAGTTCCAATACCCAACCTATTATTGGTACTGTCCCAAAACAACTGAGTGTTATCTTGTGTGGGAAGACCATCAGAACCTGCAAAGAAAACCGAACCAGTTGTACCGGTAAATGCAATCTCCACCCAAGAAGATCCATCCCAGACCTTGACCCTTTGATGGTCGGAATCAGACGTATCGAACCAGATATCGTTCAATATAGGTGAACTCGGAGCGGTTGTTCCGGAATTTACCGTTGTATTTCGTGCAATGGCCATGTTTCCCTTGTTGTCGATGACCCTTACTTCTTGGGCATGGATCATTGAATTTGCCAAGAGTGCAACTAGTATTGAAGCAATATGTACGAATCTTTTTGGATACACCACATTGAAAATTTTGGCTGACTCAAACGATTTTGGATTTAGCCCTTTCGTCTGTAAAATGAGAGGAATGCGAATTCTTGGTAAAGTTTAAAAGGAAGAACTAATACCAAATGCTACTTTACAAACTGTACTTCAATGATGTCCCCAGCATATACGGCCCAATTGTTGGGTGCCGTTCCTCCGGGAACCAACGTAACTGTGGAAGCGGCAACTGTATAGTCCACGTTGGCAATCAGTTTTGCACCATTTCTATATACCCATACCTGGCTGTAGGAAGGCAACACGGGACTTCCCGTTAAAGGATATGCGGTTTGACCCGCAGTTGCCGTAAAACTTTCTTGACCACTCTGAATTAGGCTTAAATCTGAGGCGAGCAGTTTTTTTATGGCCCCTGTAGCTTCGTCCCTGACCAAAATAGTATATCCAGTACCTGTTCCATGGTCAGATTCAGTAGTGGCATCGGTGGAAGGAACCTCACTTGAAATGAGTTCTATCCCATCCAATCCAAATACGTTGCCGTCAACATCAATAAATGTATCATCCGTAAGTGTACCGCCCAACTGCCAAGTTGTAGTGGTAACATCATTGGTGGTGTTCGATAATATTGTAATGCCATTTTTGGTCTGAAGGTATTTTATGGTTCCCCGGTTATCGACTACCCGTACCGCCCCACCTGTGGTAGTGGTTCCAGGGATGATGTCGGAGGCTTTCGTAACATCCCCCGAAGTCTGTTGGGCACTGGCCAAACCAAAGCTTAGTATACACAAAGCCAGTATTGCTTGTTTAAAAATGTTTGTTTTGTTTGAAGTTTTCATTGTAATTGTTGTTAAAAATTGTTAGTGTTTTTCTAGAAAAATTGAATGATTCGTATCTCATCATTTTGAAAGCATCTGGCATCTGGTACCAGTTCTATGGTGTTGCTGCCAACAACGGTAAAATCAATTCTGATACCGTTGCGGTAAACGTCGATTTTCTTTTCATTGATGATCTGCAATGGAGTGGAAAACTGATTTTGGCCATCGTTGGCTACAATCACTGTTTCCTCTCTTTGCATAATGGTTGACATTGGTGTTGCACGTAACACTCCGGTTGCTGCATCCATCACCACGACCCTATTGGATAATTCATGGGTTATTTCAAGACCTTGAATGGCCAACGTATTGGTGTTATCTGTTGTGATTGTTGTCGGCTTTATTAAGGTACCCCCCAGTTCAATGGTGTTGGTATCTGATTCGGTTATACCATTATTTGCTAATATGCCGTTCCCTTGAATCAACCAATTGCTTCCATCGTATGTATAGAGGTCCCCACTGCCAATATCCACGTATATATCTCCCGCCAAGGGATTGGGAACTATGGAGGTCATGGGCGCTCCACTACCACGGTATGGGGTCCTTCCAATAGGGATGAAAGCTGTTCCGTTCCAAAAGAACAGCAAATCCTGTGAAGTATCTATCCAAATATCTCCTTCCTGGTTTCCTGTGGGCATTATTTCTGATGCGGTGATCGAGACTCCTTTGTCACATAGGTTTTCCCATTGGCCTCCATCAAACATATGGATGCACTGCGTGTCCGTATTGAATACGAGTGCACCGGGTAAAGGCACTATGGCAATCATCTCATCTTGAGAGACCCGTGTCAGGACGAAAGCCTTACTGTTGCTTTCCAATTCTAAAATAGATGATGGGTGAATGGTTTGTAGATTCTGACCAATCTTTACCTGGGTCATGCCCAAGTATCCATTGAGCAACAGAACCAATAAAGTAAATATGTAAGTAAAGTGCTTCATGTTAGGATATAAGTAACTGAATTACTGTAGTTAAGGTATTGCTGAAATAATATTCATACAGATTTTTGTTGTGAAAACATCATTATACGTAGTCAAAGGACTACAAAATAAGTATTTGGTTGATATACTTAAAAGGAAAACACAAGCATTTGATAATGAGATAGAAATGATTTGTGTAAAATTGGGAAGTCTTTATCCCAGTGATAAAATAGAATAGTAACTATGTAAGTTTCGGTTGAACCGTTCAATTACTCGGATGTAGATTATAGGCAAGAAAAAGGTTTGCAATGGCTTGATTAAAACTGGGTAGTTCATCGAGCAAACTACCCATTACATATAAATGTGGTTCACATTTCAGAGCAAGAAAAAAATGGGGGATATTTTTGCATCCAATTTTAAAAAAGTACCCCTTGAAAAAAGTTAATTTTATTGCTGTTATAGCATTGTTTTTTAGCCTTTTAATATCATCGTGCAGCACTTCTTCCATTGAAGAAGAACGAAACCTTTACACTGCCCAAATTGTAAGCGATTTAGAAATGGAAATCTTGAGCTTAGTAAATGAATATCGTTCCTCGCAAGGCCTCAATGTTTTAGAGTTCAGTAGTGTTGCCTATTACTACGCGACCACTCATTCCAAGTCAATGGCCAACGAAGGCGAAATAAGTCATAAAAACTTTGATGTTCGTTCATCTAAATTGGCCGTCGAGGCCGATGCAAATTATGTATCTGAAAATATTGGACGCAACTTTAAAACGGCGAAAGGCTTAGTTAGGGCATGGATCAACAGTCCTACACACAAAGAAATCATGGAGGGGGATTATAAATACACAGCAGTTAGCGCCGTTCCAGATGAATACGGAGAATTGTATTACACCCAACTTTTTTTACGATAGTGTAACTCTTTTCATCAATTTTTATCCGAATTGGGTATGCATTTGGTCGAATTTTTTCGAAAGATCATTTTTTGTTTGGTCCAGTAAATTAATATCCATTGCTAATCCGCTAAGAGTCTTGTTTACAATATTTTACAAATAAAAATTCTTAAAAACCTGCAAATCAATATTTTATTCAAAAGTACTACTTTATGTGTAGCCTAAAACCTACACAACAAAATATTTCATGAATTATTGAGTTTTAATTAAAAACATTAACTATTTGTTGTTGATAAACTAATAATTATGAAAAAATGTCTACTATTTGTTATTGTATTGGTTTCATTTCAATCACTTGTTGTTGGACAAACCTTCGCAACAACCATCTCTAGTGAGAGTGAGGTGGATGTATCTTCAAATGCTATTGATGGGGATTTAGGAACCAGTGCAGATGTAAGGGCAAGCACTGGAATTTTGGCTGGAATTGGTGCCTATTCAGGTCATTTGGAACTTGAGTTTTCAACACCTTTAAATCCAAATACCACCTCTTATGTTAAATTGGACACTGAACAAGATTTGCTTCCCTATCTATTGGGTGGAAGTCTTGGAAGTCTTCTTTCTGATATTGGAGGTGTGGTACTCATCGGAAATCAAGAATTTACGGTAACTGCAAAAAACAACGATGCGAACATTCTGGAAGAATCTTCGAGTGCAGTCAATGCGTTCAGTTCCGATTTGTTGAGGGTGGTAGCAGATGTCAATAACGATTACTTCTTGGCCATAGCACCCAACGGACAGTACAATCGGTTGAGGTTAACCAACCAGATTGGTTCGCTGATTGGTTTGAACAATACGAGAACCTTGGAAGTCTATGGAGCTTTTCATAGTCAAGGTCTATCTACTTGTGGCGTCCCTGCCTACACTTCATTTTCTGGAAGTGGGCTGACCTTGGATTTATTGGATGTTGGCGGAGCAGGTGTTACCGACCCACATTTAGCCATAGATTCTAACTTTGGAACCTTTTCCCGTTTGGGGCTTGGCATTCTGGGAGTAGCTGCAAGCATTGAACAAACGGTCTATTTTGATACTCCCTCGGGAACAGGTGACAATTATTACCTGACCATTGCAATAGACCCATCCCTCTTGCAAGCAGGAATTGTCAACAATATTGAGGTCGTTGCCCAAAGCGGAAGCAGTGCGCCTACCTTTATCGGGAATCTTTCCAGTTTGTTGAGCGTAGATCTTTTGACCCTTTTGGAAAGTGGGCAACCTGCCACCATTGGTTTTGATCCCGGTGGGGCAGCGGATAGGGTAACCATTCGGTTATCATCCCTGTTGAACATATCGCTGGATCAGAACATTCAACTTTTTGAAGTATACAGGGCGCCTGCAATTCCCTCCATCGATCCAACATCACAAGACATTAGCATTTGTGAAGGGAATACGGCAAACCTGGTGGCTACAACCACTGCAGGTAATGAGCTGTTGTGGTATGATGCCGAAACCAACGGCAATTTGCTGGATACGGTGAATTCTGGCGAAGCCTTTACCACACCCATACTCAATACGGATACAACGTATTATGTTTCCGCCCGCGGGTTAGCTTGCCCAGAAGAGTCCCCTCGTGTTGCCGTAACGGTCAACGTGGTAGAAATTCCCACTGCAAGTGATATTGATGTTTCTGGGGATGAAAACCCAGTGTGTTCGTCCAGCGATGTTGTTTTGGTTCCTTCAAGTGCTATTGATGGGGACTTTAGCTGGTATTTTGACGCGAATGCGACCAATGAAATCACGGATGGACTGGTGGTGGGT
Organism: Allomuricauda sp. ANG21; assembly: GCF_040705235.1. Taxonomy (NCBI): domain Bacteria; kingdom Pseudomonadati; phylum Bacteroidota; class Flavobacteriia; order Flavobacteriales; family Flavobacteriaceae; genus Allomuricauda; species Allomuricauda sp. ANG21. The sequence continues at coordinate 756,356 of NZ_JBFCVT010000002.1, forward strand.
CCGGTAACCTATACCATTTCCCTCGATGGAAACCTGACCATCAATGGATTGGATCAAGCAGGGAGTCCATATTCCTACTATGTCGGTATCACAGAAGAAAGCGCCGGGTGTGAAAATGCTCCTGGTGATCTGGCCTCGGCAACCGTAGACATTGTGGACTCGGCATCTAGCATCACAATCACTTCCAACCCTTTGATCACCTTGGAGAACCTAGTGGATTTCTTTTTGGGAGTTCCAACGTATGAGGTCACAGGAACAGTTGCCGGTGATGCAGCGGTTGGTGACGAAGTTACCTTGGTCATAAATGGGCAAATATATACGGGAGTGTTGGATGCCAATCTGGACTTTAACATTTCGGTGGATGGTGCTGACTTAGCCTTGGATGTCGACGGGGTAATAGATGCCTTTGTAAGTGGCACAATCTGTACGCTTACCGATATCATATCTGTGGATATTCCTGAATTGATCATCGATGATTTGGTTCAGGTATTCTGCGCTTCGGATAGTCCTACACTTTTGGATTTGGTGGTGAACACGAACGACATTTCTTTTTTTGATAGTTTGGATGCCACAACGGCTCTAGACATAAACACCCCTTTGGTGGACGGCACTGTTTATTTTGCCGGTATTTTGGGAATCCCAATATCGGTCTTGCCGAGGGTTGGGATTTCTGTTAACCTGACAGATTTACCTATACCGACAACTATCTCATTGGACCAGACTTTTTGTGCAGATTTAAATGCCACGATTGGCGATATTTCAGTCAATCAACCCAATGTGGTTTTTTATGCAGAAGCAACAGGAGGAACACCATTAGATGTAAATACCGTTCTCACAGATGGAGAAAGCTACTACGTGGCTTTGTTGGATACGGAAGGGTGTGAAAGTACGGTCCGATTAAGGATAAATATAACGCTCGCAGATACAGAGCCCATCACATTATCCGGGCAGGCTGAAGATGCCTGTTTGGAAGATCAGTACACCTATTCCACAGAAACAGGAAAGCAAAATTATATGTGGACGGTAATTGGAGGCGCCATTATCAATGGTGGTACTTCTTCCGATGATTTTGTGACCGTATCATGGAACAGCCTTCAAAACACTTCGGTCAGTGTCCGTTATGAGGATAGCATGGGTTGTGTGCCAGTGGGTGATACACGATTGGATGTTGAAGTTGTGGATTGCGGCGATGTGATGGGTGAGGAATTCTGCTTTGAAGTCTACAACGAATTCAGCCCGAATAATGATGGCTTCAATGACTTTTTTGAAATAGAATGTATAGAGAATTATGCAAACACTGTTCAAGTGTTCAATAGAAATGGTAACAAGGTCTTTGAATCCGTTAACTATCAGAATAATTGGGGCGGTATTGCCAATGTTGGGGGAATCTTGAATAAGGGTGAACATCTTCCTTCAGGAACGTACTACTATGTCATCAACATACCTGAATTGAACAGAAATCTAGCAGGCTGGTTACAGCTTGCCAGATAGAGAACTTCATCAAATAATCATATTTCAATCTCGTCAATTATGATAAAAAATATTCCACATAGAATAGCCACGGTTTTTTGCATTCTTATTAGTTCACAGTTTGGCGCAAAAGCGCAACAAGCTCCCCAGTATACCCAATATATGTACAATACCACCATTCTTAACCCGGGATATACGGGAACTATGGGAAGTTTTGAGGCCAATGTGCTCTATCGTTCACAATGGGTTGGTCTTGAAGGGGCACCGGAGACACAGTCGTTTACGGTACAAGGAAGAGTAGGGAACAAAATAGGATTGGGGTTAACGGCTCTTAACGATAATATTGGCGCCTCCAATAACGTGGAGGTCAATGGTTATTTTGCCTATGAGATTCCCACTGGGGCACAAACAAAGCTTTCCTTGGGCTTGAATGTAGGGTTGGATGTGCTGAGCATCGATTGGTCCAAGGGAAGTTTTTCCGATGACCAAGATCCCGTTTTTCAGGAAAACTTGAACAAAACCAGACCTATTTTTGGGGTAGGGGCATTTTGGTATGGTGAAAAATGGTATTTGGGTGCTTCCAGTGACAACTTTCTGAAATCACAAATATATAATGACAATGACCTAACGGTCACCGATAGAAAAAGTCAATATTATTTTATGGGGGGGTATGTGATGGACCTTTCCAGTTCCATAAAGTTTAAACCCGCATTCTTGACCAAGCATGTTTCTGGTTCACCGGTGACAGTGGATGTTTCTGCTAACTTTTTGCTTCAAGAAAAGGTGAATCTAGGGGTGGCCTACCGTTATGATGACGCAATAAGCGCTTTGGTGGGGTTACACCTTGCCAAGAAATTCTTTGTGGGCTATGCCTATGACTACTCCACATCAGGGCTGGATAATTATAATGACGGGTCTCATGAAATCATCCTTAAATACACTGTTTTTGATACGAACAAAAGAGCCTTGTCACCAAGATTCTTCTAAAAAATATAGTATGAAAAAAGTAGCACTCCTCATAGCATTTTGTACATGTACAGCAGCCGTTTCCCAAAGTAAATTGGAACGGGCAGACCAATTCTTCAACGATTTTGAATTTGATAGGGCCATTGAACTGTATCAAGATCTTGTATCCCAAAAACGTAAGTCTTCCACTCACATCATCCAGCGCTTGGCCGATGCCCATTTTAATCAGAGCGAATACCATAAGGCCAAGGATTGGTATGTAAAACTCTATACCATTGAAGGAAAGGGAATGGGGGAAAACAATATCATAAAATTGGTGCAATGCCTAAAGGCAAGTATGGAGCCAGAACAAGCGGATAAGTTGCTACGGGAGTTTTATTCAGATCGTACAAGCCGGTTGGATATGATCATGGCCCAAAAACAGCATTTAGACAGTAGTTTGCAAAAGGAGCCCATGTATGAAATCCAAACGTTGGCCTTCAACAGCAAAAAGTCAGATTTTGCACCGAGTATGTATAATGGTAAGCTGGTGTTTGCGTCGGCCAGGGATACTGTGAAGTCCAATGGAAAATTATATCCTTGGAACAATCAGCCCTATTTGGATTTATACCTAACCCATCCAAATGAATCAAATTTTGTTCCAGAAAAGTTTCTCGAAAACCTTGAATCAGCTTACCATGATTCCAATTTGGCTTTTGATTCACGATCGCAAAGGGTATACTTTACCCGTAATTATTTAAAAAAGAACAAGCTTAGTGCCAATAGTGATGGACTTTCCAACATGCACATTTTACAGGGGACCATTTACAACAATGAACTTGTCAATGTAACTTCGATGGCGTTTAACAGTAAGGAGTATTCTTGTGGGCATCCAGCCCTTAGTGCGGATGGCAAATATCTGTACTTCACTTCCAACATGCCCGGAGGTCAAGGGGAAAGCGATATATATGTAGTAGAATTGGGTGTTGACGGTGATGCCATAACTCCTCCGATGAATTTAGGACCTACCATTAACACAAGGGGCAGGGAAATGTTTCCCTTTGTTGATGGGAGTGACTTATATTTCTCATCAGATGGTCATTATGGTCTTGGAGGTCTGGACGTATTCGTTTCCCAAATAAAATCAAAATCACAGTACTCACTACCCATAAACTTAGGGAATCCCGTTAACGGCAATATGGACGACTTTTCCCTAGTACTAAACCATGACAAGGGTAACGGGTATTTTGCATCCAACCGTTTTGGTGGTAAAGGTGACGATGACATTTATTATTTGGAAAAGGCAAAACCCATAAACTGTTTGGAATATTCCGGATATGTTTTAAATGAAAAAACAGGTGAACCCATTACTTTGGCCAGTTTTGAGTTGTACGATCTTAGCTCTGGACTTTTGGAAGCTGGAAAAACCGACGAAACAGGCTATTTTAAATTTATTCTTCCCTGCAACAAAGAGAGTAAAATGGTGTTTTTTAAACCCAGATTTTCTAAAAAGGAAGTATTTATTACCACAAATGAAAACCCAGAGGAAGCATCAGTCAACAATATGATTTATCTAACGCCATTTGAAAGCCTGGTGGTAAAAGAGGGTGATGTTGAAAAAATCAAGGTCAATCCCATTTATTTTGAGTACGACAAATCGGACATAACACCCCGAGCTGAAATTGAATTGGAAAAAGTACTATTTGTAATGCGGGAGTTCCCAGAAGTAAAAATCAAGATTGAGTCACATACGGACTCAAGGGGAACAGACCAATACAATTTTAGGTTATCCGATGACAGGGCTAAATCCACCATGAGGTATCTGATTGCCAAGGGAGTTGATACGGATAGAATTGTAAGCGCCAATGGGTATGGGGAATACCGTTTAAAGAACAAATGTGCCAATGGAGTCCAATGCACAGAACAAGAACATTTGGTAAATAGAAGGTCGGATTTTATCATTGTAAAACAGAAATCAGACTTGGTAAATGGAGAAATAAATCAGTAAGAAAAGGGTTCAAATGAAATAAATCTTCTCAGTTTAACTGCTTCCGAACGAAAGATGATGCTTTCTATTCATTATGTTGTCTATATATGATGTGGACTTAGGCAGTCAGATATCTGAAGGGAATCTAAAATGATTATGCGTTTTCGAATGTATATTGGAATTGACGAAAGGCAAATCAATCACAACAGATTACAGATAGCCAGCATTATAATTAAAAAGCTGAAACTCCTGTAAAATTGGACTCCAAAAGCAAAGTCCGATTCTTGCCGGGGCTGCGGAGTAAACACGAAGTGTTCAAAGCGTGGCTTTGGAATGTAAATTTGTGCTCTACGCCAAAGCGTTAATTTTTTGCTTGGCTACTTTCCCATATTCTTCCTTACCTTAGTGCAAAACTTGCGGTATGGAGACCAAAATCAAGAATGTGTTTAAGGAAGGAGCCATTTCTCCCGAGTTTATCGCCAATTCCATAGCAAAGCATCAATCCAAGACCCAAATTGGGGCGCACGATATCTTTTTGGGTCAGGTTAGGGCGGACGAAATTGAAGGCAAAACCGTTTCAGCCATTGAGTACACGGCCTATGAGACTATGGCCAATCAAAAATTCCATGAGATTCGGGAGGTAACTTTTTCAAAATATGAGATTACCTGTATGCATATCTACCACAGTTTGGGAAAGGTGAAGACTGGGGAAATTTGCCTCTTTGTCTTTGTTTCATCACCCCATAGACGCGTAGCTTTTGAAGCGTTGGAGTATGTGGTGGAAGAAATTAAGGCCCACGTTCCCGTTTTCGGCAAAGAACTTTTTGAGGATGATTCCTATCAATGGAAAGTTAATACATAGCTCATGGTAGATATTACACAAAAACAATCTTCCCATAGAACTGCCGTGGCCCAGGCCGTAGTTAAGGTCAGTAATATATCGACTATTGAAGCCATAAAAAACGGGACTGTTCCCAAAGGTGATGTGCTTTCCATGAGCAAGGCCGCCGGTTTTTTGGGCGTAAAGAAGACATCAGATTTGTTGCCCGATTGCCATCCACTTCCTGTGGAGTATTGCGGCATAGAATACGAAATGGACGGTCTGGAGGTTAAAGTTCTGATTACCGTAAAGACATTTTACAAGACAGGGGTGGAAGTGGAAGCCATGCATGGCGCCAGTGTGGTGGCCCTTACCATGTACGATATGCTCAAGCCCATTGATAAGGGTGTGGAAATACATCAAATAAAACTACTCAAGAAAACAGGTGGTAAATCTGATATAGATGTAACATAATTTTTTTTGTTATTTTTTTTGTAGCAAATACTTTTATTCTACTTTTAGATTAGTCACCCGATAATCCCACTGCTATGAATAACCTCAAACGTGTAATTGTCGATTATAAAAAATTGACCCCCGAAGTCCTGAAGCTGTTGGTGGATAAATACCCTGATGGCTATGGCGATAATGATGTCATCAATTTTAGAAACCTAAAAGGTGAGTGGGTAGAGGCTGTTGAGGTTTCAACCGACGATACCAAATATTTGGTCAAAATCAGTTCCAAATTGGAACACACCATGGCCAACTATGACGATGACGACGAAGATGATGACCTGGATACCGAAGATTTGGGAAAACTCCCAGATGATGACGATGAAGACTTTTCCAATTCTGATGAAGAGGAGTAAACTATCCCTCTTTCTTTAAATTGCTTAGCATTTCTGAAGTAGTTTGATCCAAATCAAATTCAGGTTTCCAGCCCCAATCTGTTTTGGCCAAGGAATCATCAATGCTACTGGGCCAAGAATCTGCTATTTTTTGTCTAAAATCAGGAGCATAACTGATTTTGAAATTGGGAATGTGTTTTTTGATGCTTTCCGCTACATCTTCTGGAGTAAAGCTCATGCTTCCCAAATTGTAGGATGATCTTACGGCCAGATTCTCCGCTGGACTTTCCATGAGCTGAATGGTGGCCCTAATTGCATCATCCATATACATCATGGGCAGTTTAGTGTCCCTGTCCAAAAAAGATTGGTATTCTCCTTTCTTCAAGGCTTCATGGTAAATTTCAACCGCGTAGTCGGTGGTTCCGCCACCAGGCATGGTCTTCCAACTGATCAAACCAGGATAGCGCACACTGCGCACATCCACACCAAATTTTTTAAAATAATATTCGCACCACCGTTCCCCAGATTGTTTGCTGATGCCGTATACCGTACTAGGCTCCATAATGGTACTTTGAGCTGTGTTTTCCTTGGGGGTATTTGGCCCAAAAACAGCAATACTAGAAGGCCAGAATATTTTGGTGATTTTGCCTTCTTTCGCCAAATTCAACACATTGAAAAGTGAACTCATGTTCAGGTTCCATGCGCGCATAGGAAACTTTTCGGCGGTTGCACTGAGCATGGCCGCCATGAGATACACTTGGTCAATCTCATAATGCATCACCACATCCTCAATAGCGGCATAATTAGTGGCGTCCAACAATTCAAACGGGCCAGATGCCATTAAAGCATCACTTCCCTCCCTAATGTCGCTTGCCACCACTCTTTCGGCGCCGTATTTATTTCGTAGTTCGATGGTGAGTTCCGTTCCAATTTGGCCACATGCGCCAATAATGAGAATAGGTTTTTGCATTAAAATTGAAGTTAATTGCGTTTGATGGCAAAGATACCCTTTATTAAAATTTGTACATTCGCCTATGCGAAAATTGTTAGGCTTATTGATTGTTTTTTTTGTCCTCTTCGGATGCAAAACCAATGAAGAAGATGCTCAGGAGCCCCAGGGCACCGAGCTTGTTTTTGAATATCAAAGAATGCCTGAAAAACTTGCTATAAATCCTGAAGCTACTGAAATTGTAAAAGATTGGAAAGAGTTCACCTCGTTTGCTGCAAGCATCGATGTGCTCTACAAGGCAACCAACAATGAAGACCTCAGTTTGGCCATTGACGATCTAATTGAAAAAGAAAAAAAACTTGCTGAGGGCACGTATCCCGAATTGTTCGACACTTTTCAGGTGAAAAGTAGGCAACGGGTATTGAAAACCTATATGTACAAGGTGAAGGCGAGTATTTTGGAAAACCAGGAGACCACGACACCTACCATTGAAATGCTTGAAGCTTACAATGCCATGCGAAAACAATTCAATGTAATCGTGAACAGTCAACTGGACAAAGAATTAATATTGGATGAAAACTAAAATTTTATTTATGCTGGGATTTTTCATGGTACTTGGTACCATGGCCCAGGATATCGAGGAAGAAAAAATAAACACAGTTTTGGATGATTGGCACTTGGCTGCCGCCAATGCTGATTTTGAAGCGTATTTTGGAAAGATGACCAAGGATGCTGTTTTCATTGGGACAGATGCCATGGAAAATTGGCAAAACAAAGAATTCAAGGCGTTTTCCAAGCCTTATTTTAATCGAGGCAAAGCTTGGAGCTTTACATCGGTGCAGCGGAATATCTATATCAATAAAGCTAAGGACTTTGCTTGGTTTGATGAGTTATTGGATACCCAAATGAAAATCTGTAGAGGCTCTGGAGTGCTCAGAAAAGAAAATGGGCAATGGAAAATTGCCCATTATGTGCTTTCAATTGCAGTGCCCAATGAAAATGTGGACGAACTTGTCCAAATCAAGGAAGAAAAGGATGACACACTCCTCCTTGAACTGAAAAAGAAGCAGTGATTATTTGTTGCCGCCCTCTCCCTCGGGTTTTTCCTTGCGGGATTCCAAGGCCTGTTTGCTCAAACTGGCCAGATTAAAATTGGGGTCTATCTTTAGGGCTTCATCTATGGATGTTATGGCCGCATCAATATTGTTCTTGTCCATATTATATGTGACCAATCCCTTCAAGTGATGAAAAGCGGCCTTTAGAGGAACTTCGTAGGGTTGTTGTCTTTCGTAAAAAGCATATGTCATGCCTTCTTGGGCATTGTTAATGCCATAATCTATGTTTGACAAGGCTCCTGAATTGTCTCCAACTTGAATTTTAAGGTCCGCCAATTCGTAGGCCAAATACGCCGATGGCTCTCTTTTGTATAAAATCTCAAAATGTTCCAAAGCTCTTTTAGGTTGGTTCAATGCCTTCAAAGAAACAGCCTTTACTTGCACGGCAAGGTCCGAGTCGGCCTCATTCTTATCAATACCGATAGTATTCAGGGCCTGCATGTGCTGGTTATTGTTCATGTAGACAAAGGCCAGCGTATCTCTTCGCTCTGTGGAGGGTGAGAGTACATTTAAATGGGTCAATGCCCCTATTACGCCAGTAACATCGCCTTGCATCCGCATTTCTTGGTAATACGCCTTGTAGTGGTCCAAAAGTTCGTTTTTGGTCTGGGAAATTCCACTAAAGCCCACAAGCAACAGTAATAAGAGTAGTGTCTTTTTCATTCATCTTCAATTTAGTGCGCCAAAACTAAAAAAATTATCCATATCATCCTGTTAATAATCCCATAAGTATCAGGATATAATGGAGGTGGTAAAGGAATGTCCCTTTTCCAGAAAATTTTTACTGATTACCACCTTGGCCTTACTATGGGTGCCATCCACTTGATAAGGAGGTAAGGGTAGCCCCCTTTTTGTTGCTTCTGAATTATAATATTCAATTTTAGGAGGGTGAAAAGGATTGACACCATTGAATACCTCACCCCAGTATTTGTTTTTGAGAATGATGCTGATGATATGGATGCAATCTTCCAGATGGATAAGGTTGACCGGGTCGTTGCCGTTGGTAAGATGTTGTTTTTTGGACAACATGGTCACAGGATGCCGGTCTGGGCCAATGAGTCCGCCAAACCGAATAATTGTGGTTGAGATGTGGGGGTCACTCAAAAAAAGTTCCTCAGATTGCACCAACTGTTTTCCAGATTCAGTCACGGGGTTTGGTGGGGTCCTCTCAGTAACCTCACCTTCCAAATTTCCGTAGACCGAAGTACTACTCACAAAAATGACCTTTTTCACACCACTTTTTTGGATTTCGCTATGCAAGAGCTCCATTTTGTCAATGAAACTTTCATTTTGACTACCTCTTAATCGAGGTGGCACATTAATGATGAGCACATCAATCTGGGACAAAAAACCTTGAATATCCCCGTGGATTTTGGTGGGCTTTACACTAATTTTAAAGGGATGTACCCCTTCCTTTTCCAATGCTTGCAGTTTATCTGCTGAAGTTGTGGTTCCAAATACCTTATAGGAATCCTTTAAGAGTCGTTTTGCCAAAGGTAATCCTAGCCATCCACAACCCAATACGCCAATTTTTTCACTCAAACTTTATGGTTTTTATGGTCAAGATAGCATCATTTAAGACAAAAGGCATGGGAATGCTGTTTTCCGGCCTTTTTGGGATACTGAAATCCTTGTGGGAGAGGAGGTCGTTGGATGCCTCATAAAAAGAAAGCTCCAAAACCGAATCCTTTGGAAAGCTCAGTTCCAATTCGGTGAAATCATTATTGGTGATATAGTGCGTAATCAATTTGTTTCTCCTTTTCTGCAAGAATTCATCGGATAATTGAATGCGATTCGCCTTTGCCGAAGTTAAAGCGATGGAGTTGGTGTACACATCAAGTCGGTTGACATCCCTTTTTGGTGTGACACAGATTTCAACAACACGATTCTCGCCTAAAATGGTATCCCTGACTGTGTCTATCCAAGGAAGGGTGATTTCTTTTTTGGGAGCCTCTGCAATATAGGTGAGCTTTGTGGCATATTTGCTTGACAAAGTCTTGTACTCATCGGGTCCGGGTACTCGCTTTTCATTTCCAAGAAATTGATTGTTCCAACCAATCAGACTATGATCATAGGTGCCCCAAATGGCAGCATTCTCATCGGCATTGTACACATATAACAGGCTGCTGGGTTTGGGTCGCTCTTCATTGAAATGGGAGCTGAGATGACTGGATATGCCAAAGACCATAAATAAAAATAGGAACAAGTATGCCAAGGTACTCTTGTTTTTAAGTTGACTGAAGAAGGGGAGCACCAAAAAGAACAACAACGTTGTGAATACGGTTGCAGCCACCATCATTTTCAAACCCAACCCAACAGGAAACATTTTTATGAAGGGTGAATACAGAAACACGGCGGGCAACGCTAGAAAAACCAGCAAGAATGAGTTGGGTTCATCTTGGTTGATGCTAACCATGAAAGCGGCCAACAACCCAAATAGCGGAACCACAAAAAAGCTGGCCCCTGGTAAATAGTAGGATGCCAAGCCGCAGATAATCAACCAAATAAAAATGGGAGCGACCAAAAGATTTGGCGCGCTGGTTTTTCGGAATTGATGGTACATCCAAAAACAGATGGACACTGAAAGCATCACATAGACCACAATATAGGCATGTCCATTATACGTAAAACCATGGAGCATGTCCTTAAAACCGGGATACCACCATGTGATTATGGTCCAACAGAAGTAACCAATGACACCATTGATGACCAAAGTGAGCAAAACTGGGATAAAACCTTTACAAATGTCCTTTAATTGGAGTTTCTTTTTCCGGAGCCCATCAAAAAGTAGCAGAAGAAAGGCCAATACAGCGAGAGCGAACATGGGCCAAATCCAATCAAACGGATAAGAGACCAATCTAAAAAAAGGCAGATTGAAATACACATAATCATCCAAACTTTTGAGATTGTCTAGGTCAGCATCCGAAAAATAATGCAAAAGCGGCATCAAATAATTGCCTTGGTGAGCCAAGGAAGTCCGGTCTAACCGCTCATAATTGTCCAATGCCGTATGATAGTCGAAATGGTCGTCAATGAAAGCAAAGTTAAATCCCTCAATATCGCCATCTTCCCGAAAGACAGTAAGGTCTGTATCATTCGGTAACATTTTGTAGATACTATAAGCCAAGGAATTGGCCACCGGATATTTTGGATTCGCCTTGGTGAATTCCTTGATCAACGTTCCATTGCCACGATTGGTCTCAATGAGCATATAGCTGGGTCCACCGCTACCTCGCGCTTCAAAATTGAGCACTAGCCCCACATCTTTTGCCCATGGATGGTTGTTTACAAAAAGGTCTGCACCGTTAAGGCCCAACTCTTCGGCATCGGTAAGAAGGATAATGATGTCATTTTTTGGAGTGTTGTTTTCAGCCAAAAAGGCCCTGATTCCCTCGAGAATGGTGGCCACTCCACTTCCCGCATCACTGGCTCCATAGGAGGAGTGGGGGTTGCTATCATAATGGGATAGGACTAAAAGGGCTTTTCCGGCTTCAGAACCCTTTATTCGAGCTAAAATATTGGACGCTTTGCTCAAGTTGCCCCAGTCACCTGCCGTATACCCTTCTTGGGTAATGGTTTCCAATCCCATTTTTTTGAGTTCGGCAATAATATAAGCTCGAACCCGGGCATGACCTGGAAAACCTACGGCATGGGGTTCAATGGAAATATTTTTAACATGGACCAAGGCCCGGTCTGTTGAAAATTCTTCTTGGGCAGAATCTTCATCAGCAGAATAGGAGGGCATCAATGAATTAAAGCTCCAATAGACCGCAAAAAAGAGGAGCAAAAGGGCAAGCGTGCGAGAAAATTTCATGATTTGGTTATGTTGGTATCTAAATGTATGAATTTATGAAAGGTTCGCACATTTTAACGTTAAAAATTAGACAATTCTCTAAAAAAGTTTATATTTATTGTTTAACTCTAAACAGTAACCCTATGGCTATCAAAAGTTTTCAAGGCGTACGATCCAAGGAGGAGTCCAAGAAAAAATACAACGCTCCTATTTTGGTAGAGGACTATATGACCAAAAAATTGGTCACTTTTTCCCCAGAACAATCCATTTTGGAAGTTATGGAGGCTTTTGCAAAGTACCATATTTCAGGTGGTCCTGTTTTGGATGGCAATGGATTCTTGGTTGGAATTATTTCCGAAGCGGACTGCATGAAGCAAATTTCAGAAAGCCGCTATTTCAATCAACCTATTTTGGACAAGAGTGTGGAACGCTTTATGACCAAAAATGTAGAGACCGTTCCGCATGATATGAGCATCTTTGATGCGGCCGGGGTCTTTGACAGGCACAACAGACGACGTTTACCCGTTATGAAGAATGGAATTTTGGTTGGGCAGATCAGTCGTAAGGATGTTGTGATTGCCGCCCTAAAGCTTAGTGCTCAGAACTGGAAATAGTTTCCTTTTGTCATTCCCGCTTTACAATCATATAATAATCATTGTCAAGCGGCAAATACCCTAAATCATATACAAAATAGTAGGTACTCCCCTTTTTGGTGGTGTACAGGTTGGTGATATACTCAAAATCGAAGCCTTTATCCATCAACTTCATTTTTGTAGTGGTGGTTTTACCTTCTTTTAGTGGAAAGCTGTCCAAAATACGATAGTTCTTCCGAAGTTTGTTGTTGATGTTTCGGACCAAGTTTTTGCTATCCTTGTTCAGACGGTTGTTGTAGGCATTGCGACAATGGTCCGAGCAGTATTTTTGGTCCACCCTTCCCAATAGCTTTGCGCCACATTCCAAGCATTTTCTTTCATCCATGATATAAGATTAGGTAACCACAATATCATATTTTTTTAGCAAACCAATGAGTCCATCTTTGCTGAACTTGCTTTTTTTGAGGTGATTAACAGATGGGTCGATGTTAAAGTTAACGGCTGAGGTAAAATCAGCCTGCTCCAAATCGGTGTTAACAAAAATGGCATCCTTAAGGTCAGAACCATGAAAAGTGCATCCTTTTAATTGTGCTTGACTGAAATCAACTTGGTGCAATTTGCAATCTTCAAAAAGGGTTTGGGGCAGGCTCATTCCATGGAATGAAGCAACAGAAAGATTGCATCTTCTAAATTGAAAAGTGCTCAGTAACGGATTGCAGGTTTCAAACTGTAGCCCAACCATCTTGCAACCCATAAAAGAAATATCGTTGAAAATGGTATGGGCGATGTTGGTGTTGGTGAAATCGCAGCCTTCAAAAGAGCATTCCACAAAATTTTGGTTGTCCAAAAATCCCTTGGCAAACGTGCAATCCACAAACCGGCAATTTTCATAATCACCTTTGGGCAATTTATGTGCCGTGTACTCCTGTTTTATGAATTCTTGGTCTACCCAAAAGGATTCAGCCATTACTCGTCTGTTAATATGATCGCGGGAATTTCCAAGGATCTGAACATTTGATTGTATTCCTTCATTTCACTTCCTACAATGGCATTTTTTTCATCTTCATAGGTTTTCCACTGGGCCAATAGGTCTCTTAGTCGTTCTTTGGCCCCTTGGGTCACTTTAGGTTCGGCTACATCAACAAACCCTTTTAGGTGCATGAATTCCGCATTGAGTTGATTCTTGAAATTGATAACATCCTGAAAAGTCTTTTGTTGTGGCTGTATGAGTTTTTCTTCCCAAGTGGTGATGCGCTCCAACAACGCTTTGCCCTTTTTAAGTAATTCCGAAGCATCCTCATTATCCTTAAGCAATTTTTCATATTGATTCAACTGATCTTTGGCACCACGCATTTGATTCACCGCTTGGTGCATGCCCTTTAAGGTTTCATCAATGGTGGTCAATACGGATTGTTGCTCCGCGTAGTCCGATTGGCTTGCCTCAATTTTTGGGTTTGCCAAAATAACGGCGTTGGTTTCTACAGTTTCATTTTCCATGGAAAGACGAAGTGTATACGTACCGGGAGCTACTCGGGAACCTGCATAATCCCCAAAGACAAACACTTGGTCTATGGAAGGGATGGCATCTTTGGTAAAATCCCAAGTGAATCGGTTATATCCTTTTTCAGAAGGCAGAACATCTGGTTTTGGAGGTCCACCCGGCCATGTTTTAAAATTTTCCGGTTTTTGATTGGTTATGGTTTTGATGACCTTTCCACCGGAGAGCACTTCCAGTTTCAACTCAACTGAATCCAGTTTTTTGGGCAAGTAATAGTCAAAGGTGACTCCAGATTTTGGATTTTGACCCAATCCCGGAACGGGTTTTTCAGAACTTCCACCAAAAATCCGATACGTGTCTTTTGGTGTAACTATAGCGAAGGTTCTCTCTGGCATAACGCTATTTTGAATCGCACCTAAATCATCCAAAATCCAAAAAGAACGTCCTGCGGTGGCTGCTACCAGGTCATTATCCTGAATGACCAAATCATTGATGGGAACAATGGGCAGATTCAACTGAAGAGGTTGCCATACTTGTCCATCATTTAAGGAAATATACAATCCAGTTTCTGTCCCGGCATAGAGTAATCCTTTTTGTTTTTTGTCCTCTCGGACAACTCTTGGAAAGGTATGTTCCCCTTCAATGCCATTTGTGATTTTCGTCCATGTTTGCCCATAATCCGAGGTTTTAAAAATATATGGAGTCAAATCCATGAACTTGTAACGCATGGCCACCAAATAGGCCGTTGTAGGGTCATGTGGAGACACCTCAATACTGTTGATAATGCTTTCCTGAAGATTGGGAGGTGTTATGTTCTCCCAATTCGCCCCACCATCTTTGGTTATATGTACCAGTCCATCATCCGAACCCGCGTAGAGCACCCCTTTTTCATGGGGCGATTCCACCAAATACATGAGGGTGTTATAGTTTTCACCTCCTGCAGCTTCGTTAGTGTAAGGACCACCGCCGGGGCCTTGTTTGGCTTTGTTGTTTTGAGTTAAATCTGGACTGATGACCTCCCAGCTAATACCTCCATCTTGGGTTTTAAAGACCACATTACCGGCATGGTATATGGTGTTTCGGTCATGTGGTGAAGCAATTATGGGTGCGTTCCAATTATATCGGAATTTAAAGTCTTCCGGCACTTTACTGAGCCCGAGTTCTGGGTATTCTTTAATGGGTTTGGATTCTCGTGATGCCCGCACCCATTTTTCAATGATACCTTGGTAACAACCGCCGTAAACCACTTCTGGATTGTCTGGGTCGAAGGCCAAATATGCACTTTCACATCCGGCAACATCGTACCAATCTTTCCAATCAATACCATCATCATTGGTTCTACTTACAATGCCAATGGCCGAGTTGTCTTGTTGACCGCCATATACGTTATAGGGTACTAAATTATCTGTAATAATCCTGTAGAATTGAGAAGTAGCCTGATTTTGCTGTGTACTCCAACTTTTTCCACCGTTGTTGGAAATATTGGCACCTCCGTCGTTGGAGTTAATCATTACTTGGTTGTTATTTGGATGAATCCACAAATCATGATTATCTCCATGAGGTGTTGGAACCGGGGCAAAGGTCTTACCACCATCAATGGATTTGGTCACTGGGGCATTGAGTACGTAAACAATATTTTCATCCTGCGTATCGGCAAAGATTTCCATGTAATACCAAGAGCGTGCAATGTTGATTCGGTCTTTGCTGGTCTGTTGCCATGTTTTTCCGGCATCCACACTTTTATAGACCCCACCTTTTTCGCCTTCCGCTTCAAGCACGGCGTAAACCACATCAGAATTGGCTCTTGAGACAGAGATTCCAGTTTTGCCAAATTCCTTCGGAAGTCCTTTTTCCAACTTTTTCCATGTGGTACCACCATCGATGGATTTATACAATCCAGAAGAAGCGCCACCAGATTCCATGGTCCATGGATATCTGCGATGTTGCCACATGGCCGCATAGAGAATCAGAGGATTGTTCATATCCATGGATAGGGAGGAAGCCCCTGTGTTTTCATCCACAAAAAGTACCCGTTCCCAAGTTTCACCACCATTGATGGAGCGGTACACCCCACGCTGTTCCGACGGACCGTATTGTGCACCTTGCGCGGCAACAAATAAAATATCCGGATTGGTAGGGTCAATGATAACATCAGATATGTGCCGGGTTTCATCCAATCCCATATGTTTCCATGTCTTACCGGCATCGGTGGATTTGTAAACGCCATCCCCCATACTGGTCATGACCCCACGGGCCGCATGTTCTCCCATCCCGACCAAAACCAAGTTGGGATTACTTTCCGATATGGCAATGTCGCCTACTGTGCCGGTCTTGAGTTGCCCGTCTGAAATGTTGTTCCACGTAAGCCCATCATCAGTGGTCTTCCAGATGCCGCCTCCTGTGGTTCCCATGTAATAGGTATGGGCCTGACCCACAACCCCGGTCGAGGTGACGCTTCGCCCTCCGCGGAAAGGGCCTATGTTCCGCCATTTGAGTCCAGGGAATAAAGAGTCATTAATGGTAATCGAAGGTTCAGCGGATTTTCTGTTTCTGCGCTGGGCTTCAGTTTGAAAAGGCAGTAATAGCAAAAGGGTGAGGAAGAGTTGAAATACTTTCATTTTTGATAAGTTGAGTTAGCACTGGGTAAGATACAAAACCCCAACTAATCTGTTAATGAAAAGATAAAGATTGATTTTATTTGGAACAATCGTTCCGAAATGTATATGTTTGTATTGGAACAATCGTTCCGAAATATAAATCGAACAAATCAAAAACAACATGAGAAAATTGGAAGGAAAAGTCGCCATAGTAACCGGTGCAACAAGTGGAATGGGTCTTGAAACGGCCAAAAAATACCTTGAAGAAGGTGCAAAAGTGGTCCTTACCGGACGAAATCAAGAAAAATTGGATGCCCTACAAAGTGAACTTCAAGGGGAGTATCTCTTGGTAAAGGCCGAAGCCTCCAGTTCAGCCGATAGTGCAGCTTTGATAAGTAAAACGGTAGAGACTTTTGGGAAGATTGATATTCTTTTCTTGAATGCAGGTATCTTCCGTTTGGAACCCATTGAAAAACTCACCGAAGCTGTTTTTGATGAGGTGTACGATATTAATGTAAAGGGGCCTCTGTTTACTGTAAAAGCCGCTTATGATCATTTTAATGAAGGGGCCAGTATTATATTCAACACATCTGTTGTTAATATAAAAGGCTTTGCTTGGTTGTCTACGTATGCTTCCAGCAAGGCGGCATTACGTTCTTTGGTACGTACCTTGGCCACGGAGTTTGGCCCAAAAGGAATTCGGGTAAACGCCATTGCCCCAGGTCCTATTGAAACCCCCATTTATGATAAGCACAACATACCCAAAGGTGATTTTGAGGAGATGGCATCGTCATTTCCATCTATGGTTTCATTGGGAAGGTATGGAAATTCCTCCGAGATAGCCACAACAGCATTGTTTTTGGCTTCTTCGGATAGTAGCTTTATCACAGGAGCAGAGATACCTGTGGATGGTGGCTTGGCACAAGTGTAAATTTTTTTGGATAAATTTGGAACAATTATTCCAAATACAATGCCTAGAAAAAAACAATTCAATGAAGAGGAAATATTGAAAAAGGCCATGGAACTCTTTTGGGAAAAGGGGTTCCATGCCACTTCAATACAGAACTTGGTGACCTGCTTGGGCATCAACAGGGCCAGTTTGTACGATACTTTTGGTGGCAAGGAAGAGCTGTTCAATAAAGTTTTTGAGCGCTATAGAAAGGATGGGGGAGATACCATTCAGTCAACTTTTGACAAAGAGAAATCTGTAAAAGCAGGGTTTTGCCGACTTTTTGAGGATGCCATCGAAAAGGCCCAAAACGATATGGCACAAAAAGGCTGTTTTGTGGTCAATACCACCACTGAGCTTATTCCAGGGGATGAAACCATTCACAAAGCGTTGCGAAAGAACAAGGAAAATATTGAAAGCATCTTTATTTCACAAATCAAGAAAGGAATCGAAAACGGGGAAATAGATGCTTCCAAAGATGCAGAGAGCATTGGACACATGCTTTTTGCCTTATTCAGCGGGCTACAGGTCATGGCAAAAGTAGACCCTGACCCAAACAAACTTCGTAAGTTGCTCAAGTCAGGGCTATCTGTTCTCGATTAAAAACTGATTTACATCCGTTTGTAGGCAAACAGAACTTCTTTCGCGGAGTCTTTGGATTCAATGAGAACCCACATGTTTATCTGGTCTTCGCTTACCTTTTCAATCGTGAAGCCTTCAAAATAGGCTTTGTTCCTTTCGATTTTCACCAACCGGAAATCCACTGTTTCATTCTTTTCCTCCCAACCTCTCAAATTCTTATCGAAATGTTTCAATTGTAGAATTATGGAATCATCCACTTCTTGAATGTGCCCCACTTCGTAAAAGGACACTTCATTATCGGCCACCAATCGGAAGACAAACATCATGGAACCACCCATGGGGTTACTCCAGATTTCTTCAGCCAGACCGCCAAAGGCCTCTCCCTGCCAATGCCCGGCAATCCAAGCAACATCTTCAAGTGCGGCGCTGGGTGAGTTCTGTCCTTCTGACAACTGTAAAGTTTCTTGTGCGGACATGATTCCCAAAGGAAACAACAATAGAAATAGTAGTTTTTTCATCGTATCGGTTGTTTGGTATATGACGAATGAAAAATAGTTAATTGGACAATGCAAATTTTATATTCACCGTAGACTCCACTCTTATTTTTTCAAAATCAATGTCCAAAGGTTGTGCCTGACCCATATCAGCAGAAACCGCTTTCATTTCCATCATTGGAGCTTGGTTGTATCTTGGGTAATAGGGCTGAGAATTATCTACAATGTGAATGGCCAAACCAACTTTCTGACCTAGCGGCTTAGTTAGGGCATCTGCTTTTTGCTTAGCTTTTTTTACGGCTCTGGCTTTTAGTTCCAGTTCCAGGTCATCCATTTTGGAATATTCGGTTTTTTCCAAAAAGGCGTTGGCGATGTCCAACTGCTCCAAGGCCACCAGTACTTCAGCGGCTTGTTTTCCGGTATAGACCAAAAGGGAATACTGTTTGCTTTTAAGCACCTCTTTTCCTCGAAGGAAATACTTTTCAAAATTGCTGCTGAGGTCTTTGATGACCAATTGTTCATCCAGGTCTATACCCAGCGCTTTCAATCTTTGTGCCATTTTGTTTTCCTGCTCCTCAACGGAAACACGTCCTTTGGAATCCTTTTCTTGAATGGTAATGTTCAGGTAGATTTTATCTGGGGTTACCAGCGTGTCCACTTGGGCCGATGTTTCAAGATAGGGTACATCCAAAAAGCTTTTGGATTGGGCAAATAGCGCTGTTGAGAACAGAAGTGTGATTATTGGAAAGATTATTTTTTTCATGATTTTTATTTTTTGATTAAAGGTATATACTTCCCCCTCAGAAGCAAAACCTGTGCCGTTTTATTTGTATGAAAAGTACAAGCTTTTAAAAGCCTAAGGTTTCTTCAATTTTTGAGTACATTGTACATATGAAATTTGTTTTGGCTCCCGATAAATATAAAGGTTCGTTGACCGGACATGAGTTCTGCGATGCCGTGGAAAATGGCATTAAAAGAGTCTTCCTCGATGCAGAAATACTCAAAAAACCCTTGGCCGATGGCGGTGATGGTACCATTGAAGTGGTGGCGCATTACCTCAATGCTCATTCGGTTTCTTTGGAGGTGACCGACCCGTTGTTTCGAAAAATTAGGGCTGATTATCTCCTTTCGGATGACAAGAAAACCGCCTTTATTGAAATGTCTGAAGCATCTGGCTATAAAGTATTGGCCAAAGACGAAATGAATTGTATGTACACTACCTCTTTGGGAACAGGGGAGATGATTTTGGATGCTATCGAGAAAGGTGCTAAGAACATTGTGCTGGGGATTGGGGGTAGTGCAACCAACGATGGAGGCATGGGCATGGCAACAGCTTTGGGGTACGAATTTTTGGATAAAAATGGGACTTCCTTTAAACCCATTGGAAAGAATTTGGAGCTTGTGGAAGAAATCCGAAGAGACAACGTTCACGAAAAACTAAAGGGCGTAAAAATTCAAGTGGCCTGTGATGTCAATAATCCACTGTATGGAGAAAATGGCGCAGCTAAAGTGTATGGTCCCCAAAAAGGGGCATCACCCGAAGAAGTGGAAGTATTGGATAACGGTTTGGAACATTTTGCCGCAGTGGTTCAATCCACATTTGGCGTCGATGTACAACAAATCCCCGGCGCTGGGGCCGCTGGTGGAATGGGTGCCGGAGCAGTGGTTTTCTTGGAAGCCAAGTTGACTTCTGGAGTTGATTTGGTGATGCAGTTGGCCAATTTTGATGAAGCTTTGGCTGATGCAGATTGGATAATCACCGGTGAAGGACAATTGGACGGGCAGACCTTTTCTGGAAAAACCATTGCGGGCGTTATTCAATCGGCAAAAAAGAAAGGAGTGCCCATAGCTGCTTTTTGTGGTTCGTTGAATATATCTATTTCAGAAATGCAAACCATAGGATTGGATTATGCGGTCTCCATTCTAAACCAAGTGGGAAACTTGGAGGATGCCAAAGCAAAAAGTTATGAAAATTTAGAACTGGCCAGTTATAATTTTGCACATTTGTTGCAGCAAGTGAAAGCGTGACCTGCAAGCTATCATCGTTTGGATGCCCCTCGTTTCATTTTAAATTCCAATGAAGTTTTTACCGTTTTCCACTCGCTATCCAAAATGGAAAAAACCACAGTATCCCTTAGATTGCCCTCTGCATCAACCCGATGGTTTCTAAGAATCCCATCCTGTTTGGCCCCCAAACGCAAAATGGCGTTTCGGGAAGAATGGTTATGGAAATGGGTTCGAAACTCAACCGCAATACAGTTCAGTGTTTCAAAGGCATGTCTTAGCAAAAGATATTTGCATTCGGTGTTGATTCCAGTACGTTGCACGCGCTGCGCATACCATGTGGCCCCAATCTCAACCCTTCTATTTTTAGAATCCACATTTAAATAACGGGTGCTGCCAATAATCTTATTGGATTTCTTGTCAATCACCGTAAAAGGCAACGCCAAACCAACTTGTTGTTCATTGAGGGCGGTGTCCATGTAGGCATCCATGTTGGGTGGGGAAGGAACGGTGGTATACCAAAGTTCCCATAGATTGCCATCGGAGGCGGCAAACGCTAGGTCCACTTTGTGGGTTTTCTGCATGGGTTCCAGCCGAACCAATTCTCCTTCAAGGGCAATGGGTTGCAACCAAGGTTTCATAGGTTGTGTTTTGTAGTTCAAATATAGTTGTAAATAGGTCGATTTTGGCAATAAAAAAAGCCGGGATTTCTCCCGACCCTCCAATCAATCAAAAAACGAACTTTGATTGAATTGTTTTTGATGTTATGGTGTAGCTGTAAATTCTTCGATGATAAAGAAATCTTTGTTCTTGTCCTTAATGTAGTACATATCATCCAAGACATTGTAGTGCATTTTTCGGTCATTTACCCTGATTTCAAAACCTTCATCCGTGGGCGACATTTCAAAGGCATTCTTATCCGAACCTTTATATTTTAAGGTTGTATAACTGTCATACGCATCATCCGCATCATAGTCAATGGCTATTAACTTTGTGACAAATGCAGGTGTTGATTTCCGGTCTTGATTGACCATTCCTTTATCTTTCTTGTTCAGTTCCACGGCATATTTTCTATGCTCCATCACTTTTACACTGAATTGTTTTTCTTTTCCGTTTTCAGATACGGTATACGTTTTCAGTTCTTGTGTGGCACTCATGACCCCGTCTTGTCCATACCCTACGAAGGCGGTGAGGGTCAAGAATGAAAATAGTGTCAATATAGTTTTCATAGTGTGTTTTTTAAAGTTCATAATTCGTTTTGTGTTTGGACTGCTTCCTATTTTAGGTAAGAAGTGAACATCCAATGTCTTTCTTCCAACTCGGTAATGAAATTGGTCAAAATTCGCTCAGTGGCAACATCGCCGATTTCCAACGAGGCATTTACACCATCCAACAAACTATCATGGATAATTTCGTAGTCCTTTAGTACTTCTCGCACCATTTCCAGCGCAGATCTATTTTTTTCCGATTCTTTAATTTTGGAAAGTTCCAAGGTTCTTTTCAGCGAGAAATTACTTTTAACGCCAAATACTCGTATGCGTTCAGCTACCGTATCAATGTTTTCCTTCACGGTGTTATATTCTTTTTCAAACTCTTCGTGAAGCTCAAAAAACTCTGGTCCTTCAATATTCCAGTGAAAATTTCTGAGTTTGTTGTAGAAAACTTGATAATTGGCCAAAACGGTATTTAGGGCTACTACAATTTCTGCGGTTTCCAAATAGGTGAATCCAATTTTTTTAAATGTTTTATTTTTTGCCTTTACAGCTTCCATCTTTTATTATATTTTTTTGTTTCAGTCTCAATATACCTATCAAATAAGGGAAAGATTGATGCAATTGATGGAAAGATTGATGCAATAGGATTTTGGCCTTTATTTAGGCCCAAAACGCCAATAAACTAAAGGGTTTTGCCAATTCTAACGGCGTAGTTCAATAATTGTCGGCGCTCTGAACAATAAATTCCTTGTTTAGGGACAAATAGATATCTGCAGATATATCAGTTACATGTTCCTTGTGACTATTAAATACTTTTTGTGGCTCATGGTTCTTTGAGTCAAGTTCTTGGATGTATAGGGTGTCCAAGGTATCGTACATTCGTTTGCCAAGACTAAATCTTTTTATGACCGTGTATTTGTTGATGCTTCGGATGGACATGAGTTTAAGTTGATTTTTTACTAGGACACCAATTATGTAGGTAAGTCACAAATCTGGAATAGCTCAATAGAACTTGTGGATTGCCACTATTTAATAACTTTATACAGATAGTAAAGGTTACCTTGTTGTTCTTATGAAGACCAAGAATTTTATTGGTATAACGATAATAATTTCACTGCTTCTTGCGGTGTTGATCCATTGGCGGGAATATTCCTCGCGGGATCAAGTATCCGTTTGGTATGTGATTGCATGGCAGTTGTGCATCTGGTTAACTTGGGTCTTAGGTTTTTGGGCGCTGCGGGAGGTTAGAAAGAGGACACTTCTCCAAAAATATGGCAAATGGATTGGCTTTTTGACGGGGCTCTTATGGATTGTCTGCCATTTCGGGTGGTTTTTCATGATAAGCTCAAACTTTAGTCCCTATTTGGATTATCCAGAATCTAGATTTGGGGTTTATCGCTACTTCTTTATTTTTTGGACTCTCATAGATTTTGGATTGCTGTGGTTTGTAATAGATAAACTATGGACAGAAAAAGAATCAAAAGCCGAACAGGATAATCCAATTCTATTGGAACTCACGCGTGGTGGCAAATCCTATTTTTTTGAGCCTCACCAAATTCATTCTCTTACAGCCGAGAACTACTATACAAAACTATCCACAACTTCGGGCATTTTTGTAATGCGGAAACCACTCAAGGAATTCCATGATATTCTTCCCAGCCCCATGTTTCAAAAAATTCACAGATCTACCATTGTCAATGTAGAGTATGTTTCCGAGTTGGTGGGGAACATGTCGCAAGGATTGGAACTGGTTTTAAAGGACCAAACCAAGCACAAGGTAAGTCGGAGTTTTTCCAAAAAAATCCAACAATTCTTCAAAGAAAGAACCCATTAGTGCAATTCACTACTAAAAACCGTGCAGTTCACTGCAAACCGTAAATGACATCACTTTAATTGGATAGCTTGGTGTAGCGATTATACTCAAGTCACATTCAAAAATCAAAAATCAAAATGTCATGCAATTATTCACGATCAGAATTCAATCGGACTCCAAGAGGATTTCTATCCATTCGGGCTCTAGTCTGTATTTTTTGTTTTAGCTCCGGTTTCATTTCAACAGGTCAGGAGATTCTGTTTAAGAATGTCGTACTCAAAGGTCCAACACAGGGCTCTAGGGGAGTGTCCATGGCAGATTTAAACAATGATGGCTGGTTGGATATTGTAGTGGCCAATCAAGTGGATTCAATTCAACTCTTGGGCAATACCATTTATCTCAATCAAGGTGATAGGTTTAGTAGACAAGCCATTTCTGAAAATAACCTTCAGGCTTGGAGTGAATCTGTCCACACCGTAGACGTGGACAACGACCACGATTTAGATCTCTTTTTTACCACTCAGTTTGGGGTTTCCAATTTGCTGTATCAAAATGATGGAAAGGGAAATTTTGCCCCTTGGCAAGGTGGAGACTTAACAATGGATAGAACCAATTCCCCGGGAGCTTGCTGGTGTGATTATGATTTGGATGGGGACATGGATGTATTTGTGGTTAATAGAGATGGTGAGGCGGATAATTTATACGTAAATGACGGTAAGGGCGTATTCACCAGAATAGCAGAAGGTCCATGGGTAAACAACAAGGGTGATGGAAGATCATGCGCTTGGGGCGACCTGAACGGAGATGGGATTATGGACCTTTACATTGTCAATTTTGTGGTAAAAGACCAGCAAGGAGCCGTAATCCAAAAGCACCGTAACTATCTCTATCTGGGGACATCATCTGGTGGATTTACAGAAGAAAAAAACGGAATCCATGTTGAAGAGGAAAATGCTTCCTATGGAATTTCTATAGTGGATTTCGACTATGATGGGGATTTGGATATGTATGTGACCAATGTCTCTATTTCTGATGAAAATGCCCTTTACGAGAACATTGGAAATGGACAGTTTTCCAAGTCCGATAATGAAGTGGCCTACGAAATTCATCGTCCCTCGAAAGGGCAGGCGTGGGGAGATATTAATAATGACGGTTGGTTAGATTTATATGTTGCCAATGGCACTGAAGGTTATCCCGAAATCCAGAATTTTATGTTCCTCGGACGCAAGGGTTTTTCCATGCAACGGGTGTATAATGCCCTTCCGGCCATTGAGGGCCACATTTCCGCAGGCACGGCAATGGGAGATTTGGATCGAGACGGAGATTTGGACCTCTATGTATGCAATTGGGGCGGTGAAGCGGAGGCCAATGACTGTTATCTCAATCTTGGACCAACCCGGAACTGGGTCACCTTTCAGTTGCAAGGGATGGAATCCAATACCTACGGTATAGGAAGTTGGGTAAAGCTAAGTTTGGAAGATGGTAGGGTATTGACGCGCTACTTCATTCGAGAAACTGGCTATGGCAGTGAAAATGCACCCGAAGTCCACTTCGGATTGGGGGATTCAAAAATCCAGAAAGTTGAAATAGTATGGCCTTCGGGAACTACCCAATCGGCCACAGCATTGGAAATAAATCATACCTACCAAGTGATTGAAGGCAAAGAAATCAA
Source organism: Allomuricauda sp. ANG21 (assembly GCF_040705235.1). Classification (NCBI taxonomy): domain Bacteria; kingdom Pseudomonadati; phylum Bacteroidota; class Flavobacteriia; order Flavobacteriales; family Flavobacteriaceae; genus Allomuricauda; species Allomuricauda sp. ANG21. The sequence continues at coordinate 781,696 of NZ_JBFCVT010000002.1, forward strand.
AAAGCGAAATCATGAATAAAACTTTGAACCGAAGACATTTTATGCAACTTACTGCATCTGCAAGTGGTGCGTTACTGCTTGGGTTGCATTATCAGTCTTGCGCACCCAATGGCCGTGCCGTAAAGTATCCAATGTTGCCCCTCATCGAAATTGATACCGATGGCTGGGTGACCCTAATCGCCAAGAACCCTGAAATAGGTCAGGGTATCAAAACAGCCCTGCCCATGATTTTGGCCGAGGAATTGGGAGCGAATTGGGAAAAAGTGAAGGTGATTCAAGGGGATTACGATAAAAAGTATGATGAGCAGTGGGCCGGTGGAAGCTATGCGGTAATCATTAATTGGAATTTAATGCGGACTGCAGGGGCCAAGGTTCGCAGTGTTCTCATTGAAGTTACTTCGACCCGGATGCAAAGACCAACCAACGAATTTATAGCCCGAAATAGTAAAGTAGTCCACTTGGAAACTGGTGAAAGCATTCCCTTTGAAGAATTGATAGCTGAAGCTTCCCAGATGGAATTGCCGGAAGAAGTGGAGTTTAAACCGGTAGATTCGTATACCATTGTAGGGCAGAGCCTTCCTCATGTTGATATTCAGGAATTGGTGGACGGTACGGCTCAATTCGGTATCGACATCAACCTCCCTGAAATGCTGTATGCCACTGTGGTAAAAAACCCAGTGTTTGGGGGAGGCTTGGAAAGTTTTGATGATACAGAGACCAAGAACGTTCAAGGAGTAATGGAGGTAATCACATTAAGAAATAGCGAATATGGTGGACGATTGCTCGGTCCCAATAGCCCCAATTTTGTGAACGGGGTCGCCGTTGTGGCCAATTCCACTTGGACAGCGTTCAAAGGTGCTGAAAAGTTGAAAGTAGTTTGGGACAACACATCATCCCGAAGAGAAAATACAGAACCACTTTTTGAGCAATTCAGAAATCAGCTTGATGACACCGAGCTGGTCCGTAAAGATGGAGATTTTACAGCTGCGCGAAAAAATGCGCCCACGGTTTTTGAGCAAACCTATGAGCTGCCCTTTTTGGCCCATGTACCTATGGAACCTATGAACTGTACCGTGGATTTTAGGGAAAATAGCTGTGAGGTTTGGGCCCCTACCCAAAATCCGGAAGCTCTGGAAAAGGGATTGATCAAACTTTTTAATTTGAAACCAGAGCAAATCAAGATACACCTATCAAGGAGTGGAGGGGCTTTTGGCAGACGATACTATGTGGATTATGCCATGGATGCCGCCATACTCTCAAAAGAAATGGGAAAACCGGTTAAACTCATCTGGACCCGGGAGGAAGATATTAAACACGACTGGTATAGACCTGCCAGTGTTCAAAAACTAACCGCGGCTATCGATAAAGATGGAAAAGTAACTGGGTGGCGACATATTTTAGCCAATGCCTCGCGCGTAACATCCTTGGGCAGGGAAGGGAGTCCGGCGGGCACCGAGATTGATGAATATGAATTTCCAGCAGGGTTTGTACCCAATCTTCAATTTGAATATGGTCATGTACTGAGCGATGTTCCACTGGGTCAGTGGCGCGCCGTGGCCCAGTCAGCAAATGTATTTACGGTACAAAGCTTTTTGGACGAATTGGCTTTTTTCCATAAAAAGGATCCTATTGAGCACTTTCTGGAATTTTTGGGCCCAGCTCGAATGGTTCCCGTGGTCGGGGACTATGAATATGATGCTGGTCGTTTGATTGCGGTAGTAGAACAAGTTCGAAAAAACAGTCGCTGGAACGAACCTTTGCCCAAAGGGCAAGGCAGGGGTTTTGCGGCGGCGAAGAATTCCGGCTCATTTTTGGCCGAAGTGGTCACCGTTGAGGTCACGGAAGATGGCAATATTAAAATTTTGAGGATAGATGTAGTGGTGGATTGTGGCATTGTAGTGAACCCATCCGGGGCCAGAGCACAGGTAGAAGGAGGAGTTTTGGAAGGCTTGTGTGCCGCACTTTACGGGGAGGTTACCATCAAAGATGGCGCCGCCCAGCAGTCCAATTTTCATGATTATCCTTGGATGCGTATGCGTGAAGTACCGGAAATTCACGTGGAGTTCATTAAAAATGATTTGCCGCCCAGAGGGCTTGGAGAGCCACCGTTGCCGCCGGCAGCTCCCGCTTTGACCAATGCTATTTTTGCTGCTTCCGGTGTTCGAATCCGAAAGCTTCCCATTAAAAACCAATTGAAAAATGCTTAAATTAATGGGGTCAATCAAAAAATCAAGCAATCATGAAAACTATCTTTCTACTGGGTACCGTCCTAAGTATCCTGACAACCCTGTCTGCGCAAGAAAAAAGCATTAAGGATTTGGAGTTTTTAATCGGAAAATGGCAAGTGCGGGAAGACAATACTGAAGAGGGTTGGTGGGAAGAGACGCTTCGCACGGGTAAATATGTAATGGACAGTACGTATATAGAATTGGAATCGGAAGCGGTCTCGTCAACAGGCGTGGAGCGGACCTATCGCTGGTATATTCATTACAATTTCAAAGCCCAACAATTTGAAATGACATCCATGTTCAGCAATTGGCATAAGGTTCTGAACGATATTCTGGATTGGGACCCTAAAAATCGTAAGCTCACCTTACGAAATGGAGTAGATGCTTCTAGCGAAGAATACCACGAACGCTTTGGGGAGATTGTCTTTGATGAGGATTTCAATGGATATTTATGGAAAGGTGAAAATAAATATGGCGACCCGGAGAATCCCGGCATCTGGAAATATGTGGAAAAGGGTGTTCGGGTAGAATGAGGGAATCCAAAATATAGTATAGGACAAACACCGATAAAGTTTTTTTGAACTATTGGATTTTGATACTTTTAATGGAGTGTCTAAAAGCCGCAAAATATTATATAGAATAATTGCTGTATTGCTCATTCTTCTGGGTATCGCAATTGCTATTTATCTTATCCCAAACCTCATACCTCTAATAAAAAGGACGCCTTATCAATTGCTCCATCCTGAAGTACGTGTCAGGAACGAGTTAGGTCTTGATTGGTTTTGGCAATACGTTGGTTGGTTTATAACTTATATTATTTTTAGAATAGCGAAATCATTCTACAAAGACAGCCAAAAACCCACCATTGCCAGCAAATAAATCAGTTCTAAGGTGCCCATGGTAAGGCACCTATATACATTTCCAATCATTTACATCCGTTTACAAACGAAAACAAATGATTCATTACCGATTTGTGGATTTAAGTGATTTTATGTTTGCCCTGTCGAATGCTAAGTTCGATAGTATCAATTGTTTAACGCTTAAATCTTATTTGTATGAACTCGCTTAAAAACAAAGTACAGTTGATTGGTAACTTGGGTAATGACCCAGAAATGATCACAATGGAAAATGGGAGCAAACTGGCCAAATTTTCAATCGCTACCAATGAAACCTACAAAAATTCAGAAGGGGAAAAGGTGACCGACACCCAATGGCACAATGTGGTAGCTTGGGGTAAGTTGGCCGAAATTGCGGAAAACTACTTGACCAAGGGCAAAGAAGTCATGATTGAAGGAAAGTTAATGACCCGCTCCTATGAAACCAAGGAAGGCGAAAAACGCTACATTACCGAAGTTAAGTGCAACGAAATGTTGATGTTAGGAAAATAGATGGCTTTGCAAATCATCGGAAAAGGGGGCAATTTGTCCCCTTTCTTTTTGTTTACGGTGTTTTCACCATATCTTATAGATGAACTGCGTAACTATTGGGGTGGTTATTCGTCAAATGAAGTGAGCTATTATGAAAGCAGCAAAAACCCTAATATTCGTTTTTATTCTTGGTTTCTGGTCATTCTCTTTGGCACAGGATGGCGAACTTACTGCCTCTGACGTGCTATTTTACGAAAGCCTGGCCGAACGCGATGCGATTTACGAACAGGAACAACGCTTTTCCAATGAAAAAGATGAACGCGATTATTGGAGAGATCAAAAGAATTTTGAATTAATGCTCTTGCAGAAAAACCCACAGGCCTATCATATTTACATCAGTAAAAAGAGGCCATCCTATGTTGACCATATCGAGCACTGTCATCCTGACTGCGGACATGGTGACTTCTACAAAAGAGAGGAGGCTTCCTTCCTTATGCAAATGTCCAATGACTCCATATATGGACGATTACTTTCTGAAGCCCAAACCAGAACATCCCCAAATAAATTTAAATAACAGATTGCTTACCCGGTAGGGTATTTTCATCTTCAGTTGTTTCTATACTGAAAACCTCAGCATTCATAAAAGTTCACCTGTAAAACTTTAATTATGAAATGGTTTGGTTTTGTCTTCGTACTTGTGATTTTCACCACCAACTCCGTATTCGCTCAAAATCACAAAGTGGTTTCCAAAGAACAAAGAATCAGTTTTTTTATGGAACGAGCCCAACAAGATGCCAAGTATGAGCAAACCTTGGTCACCGGCAATAAAGAAGACGAATTGGACATTTGGAAAGACCAAAAACGCTTTGAAAAGGATTTAAAAGATTGGGATTGGGCTTCCTATGATGCCTACATGTTTGCAAAAAAGAATGCATACCTAAAACATGATGAGGTTTGTGAGGACCATTGCAACCATACAGATTACTACTTTGAGCAGATAACCCCCTACTTAATGTATCAGCCCTACGACTACCATAAACAAAAAATTTCTTTGGGGACTGAAGTGTACAATAGAACGCTTAGCGAGTGGCAGGTAAAAATCAAGTAGAGGTCTAGGCGACTTTCTTTAAAAGGTCAAAGCACGGGCATTTTTTGCACCGCTTGCTTTCCTTTTTCTTGTATTTCTCACAGCATTTTGATTTTAAATTGCCGTGGGATGACAATTCTTTCAGCAATGCCTTTTTGAGCTTTTTCTTTGAATCCTTTTTCTTTTTACCCATTTCGATATCCAAGAACCAGACAAAAGTAATTATTTTAAATTAATCTAAATAAGAAAATTATCAACAATGATAGTATCGGTAATCTTAAAATTGAAGTGATACACCCACAGTACTGGGTCCAAAAGAAAGGTTCCAGCTTACATTTTTGGACTGGTCATTGTACTTTTCATTGTACTTGGAATCTAAATACCTGTCGATGGATTCCACGATAAAAATGCTCAAAACTGTACTAAAGACCACATCCGAAACCCAATGAAAATCATCCACTACACGTACCAAACCAGGGATGGAACCTACCGTATACAAACCTGCTTTCACCCATGGACTTTTAAACTGTTTGGCAATGGCATAGGCATTACTAAAGGCCAACATGGCATGGCCGGAAGGAAAAGAATCATAATCATACACCCTATCCAAATGAAATGGGTCAAATGTGGCAGAACCAGCCCCACTTTTGGGCCGAGCCCTACCAATGATGCGCTTACTTACCTGTTGCAAAAAGCCTCCTGCGGTCGCAGAAGCAATCAAAAGTACCCCCGTCCGTCTTAATTTTTCATTTTTCGTAAACAGTCCGGCCAAATAAACCCCTCCGGTGAGCATGTAGTTGTTTTCCGGACTTCCATATTCGTGCCCATAGTCAATCACAAAATCAGGGATATCCTCCTGAAAGCCATTTTTCCAATGATTAACTTCTTCATCAACTGTAAAAAGAAGCAGGGTGCCGCCGGCCAAATAGCCAAAGTTGGCCCATTCATTTCCTTTCCAATGAAATGGGCGGGAATACGAATAGCCTACCCCTCCAAACATATTACCTACATCATAGGTGAAATCGTTCCAAAGCGTTTTCTCTTTTTCAGATTGAGGTTCTTGGGCGGAAAGTGACAGAATAGCCAATAAGGCAATGAGGAATGTTGTTGATTTCATGAAGGTTGAAAACTAAATAGTCGGTAAAATTAAGCATAAATATCCTGTGCCAACCGAAATGTATTGGCATGGGCTTCCACAATGATCTTGATGTCGGGGGAGTACCCACCTCCCATGCTACATTGAACAGGGATTTTGGCATCAAAACAAGTTTGCAAAACAAAGCGGTCACGTTCCATACAACCCTCCAAAGTCAATGCCAAAGTGCCTAATTTATCAGAAGCTAGCACGTCCACGCCGGAGAGGTAAAAGATAAAGTCGGGTTGTACTTTTTCCAGCAGTTCGGGGAGTGTCTTTTTTAAAATGGAAAGATATTCTTGGTCCGTGGTTCCTTTGTCCAAGGCAATATCAAGGTCCGAAGTTTCCTTTTTAAAGGGGTAATTGCCCTTGCCGTGCATGGAAAATGTAAAAACAGAATGGTCAGTCTTAAAAATTTCAGCGGTACCATTGCCTTGGTGAACGTCCAAATCAATAATTAAAATGTTGTTTTTCAATTTTTTATTTTGAAGGTATCGGGCTCCGATGGCTTGATCGTTCAACATGCAAAAAGCCTCACCGCGATTGGAATAGGCATGATGTGTGCCTCCTGCGATGTTCATGGCAATGCCATGCTCCAATGCAAATTCGCACCCTTTGATGGTGCCATCTGCAATAATCCGTTCCCGTTGTACCAATTCCGTGCTCAGTGGAAATCCAATTTTTCGTGCGGCACTTGGTTTGAGTTCAAGATTCACCAAATCATCATAATATGTGGCGTCATGTACTTCTAAAATGTGGGAATCATCAGGAAAATTAGGTTCAAAAAAATTCGCTGCGGTACAAGTTCCTTCATGAAGTAATTGCTGTGGTAACAACTCATACTTCATCATGGGAAATCGGTGCCCATGGGGTAAATGATGTTTGTAAATGGGATGATACGCTATTTTGAGCATTTTGGAATCCCTTAATTGTGCAAAGCCAATTGAATCCGCTTTCTTTTAACATCCACATCAAGAACCTTGACCACCACTTGTTGATGAAGACTCACATGTTCATTGACATCCTTAACAAAAGTATCGGATAGGTTGGAAATATGGATAAGGCCACTTTCTTTGATTCCGATATCCACAAAACAGCCAAAATTGGTAATGTTGTTGACAATTCCGGGTAATAGTTGACCTTGGTGAAGGTCGGTTATCTCCCTTATATTCTGATTGAAGGTAAAAACCTTTGCCTTTTCCCTGCGGTCCAGACCTGGTTTTTCAAGCTCGCTTAAAATATCCTTTAACGTTGGGATTCCTATGGTGTCCGTGCAATACGATTTTAGGTTGATGCGCTGTAAAACGGATTTGTTGCCCACAATCTCAGTTAATGGAACACCTTGGTCTTTCACCATTCGTTTTACAATGTCATAACTTTCTGGATGAACAGCAGAGTCATCCAAGGGGTTTTCACCATCTTTTATGCGCAAAAATCCTGCGCTTTGCTCAAAGGCTTTTCCACCAAGTCGAGGGACCTTTTTAATCTGCTCCCTGCTTCCAAATGCCCCGTTTTCATTTCGATATGTGACAATATTTTCAGCCAATTTCGGCCCAATTCCCGATACGTAACTAAGCAAGGAAACACTGGCCGTATTAATGTTCACGCCAACGGAGTTCACACAACTTTCAACTACTGTATCCAAGGAAGATTTTAATTGGGTCTGGTCCACATCATGCTGATATTGCCCCACACCAATGGATTTGGCATCAATTTTTACCAATTCGGCCAAAGGGTCGGCTAAACGCCTACCAATCGACACCGCACCCCGAACCGTAACATCATAATTGGGAAATTCATCACGTGCAATTTTGGAGGCTGAATAAATCGAAGCACCCGCTTCGCTTACCACAAAAACCTCAATGGGATTTTTAAATTGAATACGTTTTACCAGTTGCTCCGTTTCGCGGGATGCCGTTCCGTTGCCAATGGCAATCGCCTCGATTTTATAGGCATCTACCAGCGAGCTTATTTTTTTAATGGCTCCAGAGCTGTCCTTTTGTGGTGGGTGGGGATAAATGGTCTCATTATGTTTTAAATCGCCCTGTTCATCCAAACAAACCACTTTGCAGCCGGTTCTGAATCCGGGGTCAATGGCCAAAATACGTTTTTCGCCCAGCGGTGCACCGAGGAGCAACTGCTTAAGGTTTTTAGAGAAAACCTGAATGGCAGCTGTATCTGCTTTTTCCTTGGCTGATTTTAAAAGTTCATTGGAAAGCGATGGAAGCAAAAGTCGCTTGTAGGCGTCGGCAATGGCCATTTCAATTTGTTCGGCACAAGCGTTGTTCGATTTGATGATGCGTCTTTCAATCGCTTCCAAAGCGCGGTCATCATCAATCTCGATTTTAACCCGAATGAACCCTTCTTTTTCAGCGCGCATGATGGCCAGAAAACGATGCGAAGGACATCGGCTTAAAGGTTCGCTCCAATCAAAATAATCTCGGAACTTCTGTGCTTTTTCATCTTCTATCTGAGTTTTGACCACCTTGGTCACGATAAGCGCATGTCGCTCTAATTGATTTCGGAGCTGATTTCGAATATCGGTGCGTTCATTGATCCATTCAGAAATGATATGCCGGGCTCCTTCGAGAGCATCATCTTCATTCACCACATCTTCACTGAGGTATTTTGAGGCCATAAACTCAATTTCATCATTGCGTTGCGCCATGATGATTTTGGCGAGCGGCTCCAGACCATTCTTTCTAGCAGTTTCGGCTTTGGTCTTTTTACTTTTCTTGAAGGGAAGATAGAGGTCTTCCAAACTGGTGAGGTCCGTGCAGTTTTGCAACTTAGCCTGTAGCTCTGGTGTGAGGCTTCCCTGTTCTTCCACAGCTTTGATGATGGCAGCCTTTCTTTTTTCCAATGCCTCAAACTGCTCTTTATACTTTACTATTTCGCCAATCTGTACTTCATCCAGATTTCCGGTGCGTTCTTTCCGATAACGTGAAATAAAGGGAATGGTGCAATCTTCGTTTAAGAGTGCTACGGTGTTTTCAACATTTTTTTCAGAAAGTTGGGTATGGCTTACGATATAGGGGACAAGTTGCATAAAGCTATAAGTCTAAACTTAATTGAGATTTCTTTTTTGGATAAAAAACACCAATAATTACAAATGGATTAGGAGCTCTTCTTCTATGCCATTGCATAGTTGTACCTAGGAAAAGATGAATATCATGTTTAGTGGTGAATTCGTCAAAGTATTTTGCTTTCACTAAGTCTAGAGCCTGTTTTTCGTTGCCATTTGATTGTTTTAAACAATTCCAATATAATTGGAATATTTCCCAATCTTCAATCATTAGGGTGCTTGAAATGCCTTCATCATCCACAAAGGTATATGAGAATTTATAAGGAACTTTAGGGATTATTTTTTCGGGATTACTGTCTACCTCAGCGAAAAGATCGGTTTGTTTCCTTAAATCCTTCCATTCATTTTTCCATTCCCTACTATCTTCTTCAATTACAAAATCAATAATTTCAAAAGGCTTGAAGGTAGCTAATGAAATATTTTGTGGCTGTTTAGAGTCTGATAGAAGTTTTGCTTTATTAGTGTAGACATTTTTCAAACAAAACTTTTTTCTTTCTTGCCAAAAGTTTTTAGTATTTAACGGATTTGAAAGAATCTTGACATCATAGTTTGTTGGTGAATGGCTTTCCGGTCTAAAATCGTCTGTTCTTTCCTTAACATCCAATTCAATCCAAGTATATTTCTGGAAACCTGTATCTCTTTTTACTTGTTTTAACCAACTTAGGGGTATTGGATAAATTCTTATCCATGAACCATCCTCCAAAATTCCTGCGGTGCAAACTAACTCGTCATAACTTCGTGAAGGGAGGGGGTAAGTAGTAACCGTAATTAGAATTTTTTGCTTTCCCATGTTTCATAAGTGTTCTATTTCAAACTTGAATGAGGGGAATTTAGATATTGCATCGGCTAAATGAGTTCTGTGACACTGACAATTATCAGCTTCAAAACATGTTAATGCGACTTTTTTGTTTTGTATGAGGAGATTAAGAATTTTTTCCTGATATGTTTTTGTATTGGATAAATTGGTTGATTTATAATCATCAAAAAGTTGATCATAGTCAATTTGAGAGGTTAACTCTTTTCTCTTTTCGGATTCGATACCAACTTCTGGGATATGTAAATATTGTATTTCAACACCAGCACATGCATTTTCAAGCTGCCTCTTGTTGAAACCATATTTCATGCTTGCCGCATTTCGGCGTACATCACATAAAAGTTTAACTCCGCTCCTAATTAATTTATTCAAATAAGATTCTAGAGAGAGACCTTCGTAACCAATAGTATATAGGACAACTTCATTATCCTTTAATTTTAACTGCTCTACTTTTTTCAGCTCGTTATCAGATAAATATTTGTGGGCAATAGTGCTATTAATAGCATAATAGGGGAAATTTTTATAAGTCAGTTTTATTAAATCTTCACTGCTCTTGTCTTTGTATAAAATACCAAAATCCCTTAAAATTTTCTCATCGTCTCTGTTTATCTGCCTGAGGTAATCAGTACTGTCTGTTTTCTTCCATGATGTGGGTTTTTCTTCAACAATACCGTATTTTTCCAATGTATGTAAATCAGCATTGGCTTGAAAAGAAAAGGCTCCGTATTTATACGGAACGAAGTCATAATTCTTGCCTTTTGTTTTATATCTGCTATGTAGAAAAAGCAATTTTTGAAGTTGAATTTTATCCAATTCATTTCCAAATACTTGTAGCATTGAAAGACATATCTTTCTTCTATAATACATAAGATAAAGATATTAATTTATTCCTTCCCCATTCCCAACCCCATCTTCATCTGGGTTGACAAACACCAATTTTCCTTCTTGGCTTTCCGTCATCAAAATCATGCCTTCACTTTCCACACCGCGGAGTTTTCTAGGGGCCAAGTTGACCAAAACGGTTACTTTTTTACCAATAATATCTTCGGCTTTAAAGCTATTGGCAATTCCGGAAACAATGGTTCGGGTATCCAGCCCGGTATCCACTTTTAAGACCAAAAGTTTATCCGTCTTTGGCATTTTTTCAGCTTCGATGATGGTGCCCACACGCATGTCCAGTTTGCTGAAGTCATCATACGTGATAGTGTCTTTTTGGGGAATTAGCTCTTTTTCCATGGAATCTGTGTTGTTTGTAGCCGACGCATTGGTTTTTTTGGTGGCTTCCAGTTTGTCTAACTGTTGTTGAATTTCGGCATCTTCAATTTTTCGGAAGAGCAGCTCGCTTGGGTTGATTTGATGGCCTGCGGGTAACAATTCATCAAGGTTTGGCACATTATTCCAGTGAGATGCTGAATCAAGTTCAGCATGACGAAGAATCTTTTTCAACTTATCCGAAGTAAATGGCAAAAAGGGTTCACTGAGAATGGCTAGACCCGTGGCAATCTGAAGGGCCACATACATAATAGTTTTTACCCGTTCCTCATCCGTTTTGATGAGTTTCCACGGTTCGGCATCGGCCAAATATTTATTGCCCAATCGGGCTAGGTTCATCAATTCTTGACTTCCTTCCCTAAAGCGATAACGCTCCAACGAATTGGAAAGGATTTGAGGATAGTTTTTCAGTGCTTCCAAGGTTTCCTTGTCCACGGTCTCAAATGCATTTGGATTAGGAACCACCCCATCGTAATATTTATGTGTCAAAACCGCTACGCGATTGACAAAGTTACCAAAAATAGCAACGAGTTCGTTGTTGTTCCTAGCTTGAAAATCCTTCCAGGTAAAGTCGTTGTCCTTGGTCTCCGGAGCATTGGCGGTCAACGCATAGCGAAGCACATCTTGCATATCTGGGAATTCCTCCAAGTATTCATGCAGCCACACCGCCCAGTTTTTAGAAGTGGAAAGTTTGTTGCCCTCCAAGTTCAAAAACTCGTTGGCGGGAACATTTTCCGGTAAAATGAAATCGCCATGGGCTTGGAGCATGCTTGGAAAGATGATACAGTGGAAAACGATATTGTCCTTACCAATAAAATGGACCAATTTGGTGTCCTTGTCCATCCAATAGGGTTTCCAGTCCTTTCCTTCTCGCTCGGCCCATTCCTTAGTGGACGAAATATAGCCGATGGGCGCATCAAACCAAACGTAAAGCACTTTTCCTTCGCCGCCTTGCACGGGAACAGGGATTCCCCAGTCCAAATCGCGGGTAACGGCTCTGGGTTTTAGACCCTCGTCTATCCAAGATTTGCATTGACCATACACGTTGGGTTTCCAATTGGATTTATGGCCTTCCAGAATCCATTTCCGAAGAAAATCTTCATACCGGTCCAAAGGTAAAAACCAGTGTTTGGTTTTTTTAAGCACCGGAACACCTCCGGTGATGGTGGATTTTGGATTGATGAGGTCCGTTGCGTTCAAGGACGACCCGCAATTTTCGCACTGGTCGCCATACGCTTCTCCATGACCACATCTGGGGCAGGTTCCAATTACAAACCTATCGGCCAAAAACTGTTGGGCCTCCTCATCATATAATTGTTCGGTCTCTTCTTCAATAAAATCACCCTTTTCATAGAGTGTTTTGAAAAAATCCGAAGCGGTTTTGTGGTGTACCTCTGCAGAGGTCCTTGAATAATTGTCAAAAGAAATTCCAAAGTCCGCAAACGACTTTTTAATGATGTTGTGGTACTTATCAATGATTTCCTTGGGTGTAACGCCTTCCTTTTTGGCTTTCATAGAGATGGCCACTCCATGTTCATCGCTACCGCAAACAAAAGCTACATCGTGCCCCTTTAGTCTTAAATAACGGACATAAATGTCCGCAGGAACATAAACGCCGGCCAAATGGCCTATGTGAATGGGGCCATTGGTGTAGGGCAGTGCAGAAGTTACAGTATATCTGGATGGAGCTGTTGTCTGAGACATGTACGAAATGAATTAAGCCCCAAAAATACTCATTTTACGAGAAGCCAAAAACGGGAATTACGGTAAAAAGGAAACCTCCAATGGGTACAGCCCTAAATTGGGGTGAGGGGATGCACTATTGGAGGCTTTCTGGAAATTGAATTTTTGTGTCGCTTACATGATCATTACGGATTTACTCATACGTTGATCGGCAACGGATATTCTATAAATGTATTTTCCGGTGGATAGGCTGTCGCGCATCCGCTCCCTAATATTGATTTCTACAGCGCCCTCTAGCATCATTTCATTAAAAACGGTACCTACTTTTTGACCCAAAATATTGAAAAGTTCAATGTCAACATGAGCTGCAAAAGGCATTTCCAAATGAATGTGGGGCGCACGTTGGTTCGGGTAGTATGGCGTGTGCACGATGGTATTCACCAAATCGGGGTCTGGTGGGGTCATGCCGTCATCACTTGGCGGGGTATCTGGGAATGTTGGTGGGTCATTGTCCATGGCAATATCGTCAAACTCTTCGCCACTACAGTTAAATCCTAAATCAATGGCTCTGTACTGATATCCCAACAAGTGCTGTTCCACGGCAGTCCTGGGAACGCAAAGCCACTCGGCCAAAACGGTTCCATAAAGGTCCCTGAAGTCCATGGTGTATTGCAAGTTTCCACGGCTGTTGGGGCTGTCCAGCGCTGGGTGGTCACCCACAAAGGCACTTCCATTTAACCCTGAACCAAAGAAGAGTGTAGGAGCAGCTTTTCCGTGGTCGGTTCCGTTGGAGCCATTTTCGAAGATCCTACGGCCAAACTCGGAAAAGGTCATGCTTAACACCTTTTCATCCTGTTCGGTACAGGCCAAATCCTCATAAAAATTGTTGATGGCAATGGAAAGGTTGGACATCAATCTTTCGTGGACAATGGGCTGGTTACCGTGAGTGTCAAATCCTCCAATGGAAATCATGTAGACTTTGGTTCCCAGATTTCCCTTGATCAATTTGGCCAAAAGTTCCAATTGTCTGGCAAAACCGTTGTCTTGGTATTCAACGCATTGTAACGCGGCACCCCTTTCGTAGGCTTCATGGATTTTTCCGGCATATTCGTAGGTGGTATTGGCCACTCCACGCAAGAATCGTAATTGATCACCGTACATACAATTGTCGAACGGAGCAGTTTCGATGTCATAAAACAGACCTGTTTCAGCGATTTGCTGCAATTGGTCCACATTATTGGTCACAAAGGCGTAGTTGGTTTCATTACCTTGAAAGACCAAGTTGGCCAAGTTTCCAATTTGAATGGCTGCAGGTGCTTCGGGCGGGTTGATCAAATAATCTGGGTAGAGATCTTCAAAGTGTCTACCCATCCATCCGGTAGGTTCACCGCCGAAGCCGGTAGTGTTCAAATCGGTGTTGGCAAAAATATCGGACCCTGTAAAGTGGGACAGACTTTGGTTTTCGTACCCTACGCCGTGAACGGCCTTGAACTGACCTTCGCCCCAAAGAGGTTCCAAGGAGCCCATGTAGGTGGGTACACCAAAATCATCGGTAAGTTTTAGGACCTTACTTTCTGGAATGTAGATGTTGGGTCTTGCGTTAGCATAAGTATCATACTGTTGAATGGGGATGACCGTGCTCAGTCCGTCATTTCCTCCCGATAGCCTGATGAGAATCAGAATATTATCGGTTTCAGCAGCGGCAATGGCAGCTGTAAGAGGAGATGGGGCGGATGCTGAAATAAAATGGTTCCCCAAGAACATGGAACCAGAACCTGCTATACCCAGTGCCTGGATAAAGGATCGTCTGCTCCAATTTTTGTGTTCCAAATCGTGGCCTTCGTGTTCTAGGCCTTTATGGGGAGATGTATGGTGGGTGTGGTGATTATCGCACATAATGGTAGGGTTATTTTAGTTGAAATTCGGGTTCTCTGGACAAATGACGTAGTAACAAGAAAACTTGTGATGGTCCTGTTTCCCATCCAAGGAGGGTCCAAGAAGGAGTGGTGCCCCCTTCGTAATAGTTTACATCAACGTCGCTTCTAAAGGCAATATAAGCTCGGTCATAGTCTGCATCGGTCAACAATCCTTTTGGGGTAAAAAAGTCGATAATTGGCTTTGCTACCTCATCTGGGTTGTTGCTTGTCTGTCCAGCGGTACCGGATAACGATAATCCTAGATCACGGAATTGTTCTGCATTGTTTTGATAGAACCGTTCAAGATACATTTCAGCGGTTAACCATCGTCCAATAATAAAATTGGTATTGATCCATTGACGGTCGCGTTGCCAACCGGCAACATCGTAAGGATCAAATAACTCTTGGCCAATTAAGGCTGCTGAATCTATCATGTTGTACACCGTGGTATCATCATAGGCAAAGCCAGTCTCCTTGACCATATGTAAGTAAAGGTCAAACGGGCTTTTTATGATAACCCCAATGGCAGTTTCGTCAAAAAAGTGTTGACTTTTCAGCAATTGTCGCAGAACGGGAGCAATCTCAAAATTGTTGGCTATGAAAGTTTGCGCCATTCCAGCGATGATATCTTGGGCGTTGCCACCTTCTTCACCAGATGAATCGGGATGAACATAATATTCATACAATTTCATGCAAATGAAACCGGCAATCTCGTTGGCTCTTTCATTAAAAAGGATGTCGATGACATCGTCATAGTTCCAATTTCCGGTTTGCCCTAAAATGGTCTTGTTTTCCGTATTAAAGTCTTCCGGGTTAAAGGTTACTTGTGTGCAGCCTTCTTCGCCTCGCTCAGTATATCCTGATATAGCTTTGGAGGTTTCAATGATATCTTCTTCCGTATACCCATTGCCCTCTCCCAAGGTGAAGAGTTCATAAAGCTCCCGTGCATAGTTTTCGTTGGGATTGTTTCCGCGGTTGCGAACACCATCCAAATAATAGAGCATGGCACTGGTTAAGCCAATCTCATGAACGAAAGTTTTAAAATTTCCAAGGGCGTTGCGTTGAAGACAGTTGATGTAGTAGTACAAAAATTGGTTGCAGTCATACACATCCAACTCAGTCACAAAGTGATTGCTCCAAAAGAAGCTCAACCGATCTCTGACACTATTGTCCAATAGGGAATTTCCATAAGCTGTAGTAAATTCCTCCAACTGGGCACGTCTTAATTGTCTCGCCAAATCGTCATCGGCAGGATAATTGGAGTTGTTCCAATCTGCCCAGGCCGGTGCTGGTAGAACTGGAGCTGCAAGTGCTTGGTCTATAAGGTTGTCAACTAGGGTATCTGCGGTTTGACCAACGGCAGCGTTAATCGTTTGTACCGAGGCACTGAAACCAAGCCTCCGGTATAAGTGGGCGGCACGTAACTCATCCAATGGAGTGGTATACGGCGCCAACGTTGAGGAATTACAATTAATGAAGTATTCCATAGCAATGTCTGGCGTTAATTAGGTACATAGTTTTGGGGCAACTATATGTTTAGCTAACGTTGGGCGTGGTTCAATTCAGCCAACAAATTACAATCTAAACGCTTTAATCACTGTGAACTACCAAATTTTTCGATGAACTGCACGTTTTTTTCAATATTTTTCCAAACCGATGGGAAAGCATAATGAATTTGGCAAGCGAGGTGAACAGCTTGCCGTTGACTACTTGTTTGGGAAAGGGTATAAAATCCTTGCTCGAAATTATCGCTTTGGGAAAGCTGAAATAGACATTATTGCTAGGCAGGGGGAGACTTTGGCCATAGTTGAGGTAAAGTCAAGAAACACGGGGTTCTTGGAAGATATTTCCACTACAATCAACGCAAAGAAACAAGGGCTTTTGGTTCAAGCCGCCGATCAGTATGTCCAGGAGAATAATTTGTATGTTGAGGTCCGCTTTGACGTAATCACCGTCATTAAAAAAGAGGTGAATTTTGAAATTGACCATCTGGAGGATGCTTTTTATTTTTTCTAACCATTTGTTTGTTTTGTAACAATATGTTATTTTTGCGTCAGACCAAACCAAGAAATAATGAAAACAATTTCCGCAGTAGTTGAGCATTACATTAAAAAGAAGCCTTTTCTGCAAACTGCTCTTGCGCAAGGAATTATTAACCTTACTTCCTTGTCCCGACAAATAAAACCCGAAATTGCCGATGCCCTGGGTAAAGATGTAAAAGATGGTGCCATAGTGATGGCATTGAAACGTCTGTCAGACGATTTAGAGTTCAGAGCCACCCATAGGATTGTAAAAGTGCTCAAGAATATTGGTGAGATTACGGTGCGATCTAACCTGACGGATTATACCTTTTTGGCTTCAGATACCATTCTGCAACAGCAGGCCCGTTTGTTGGAAGAGGTGAATGACAATCAAGATGTTTTTTATACTTCTTCACGAGGCGTGAACGAAATCAATATTGTAATCAGCAATATTATGGATGGTGTAGTGGAAAAGTATTTTAAACACGAACGCTGTACCCAGAAAGCGGATGGATTGTCTTCCATTACGGTTAAGCTTCCGGCAGAAAATGTCTCTGTCCCTGGAATTTACTACTTTATCTTCCAACGCTTGGCCTGGGAGGGGATTATACTCTACGAGGTAATTTCCACCACCAATGAGTTTACCATCTTGGTCAATGAGGAACAAGTGGATGTGGCTTTCAAGACCATTAAAGATTTAAAACTGTTGTAGGATTGCTTTCTTTCACAGTGTGTTAGACTAAAATGGACGCAATACCGTTTTAGAACAAGACACTTTTGGAAGAATGACCAAAAAAAGAATCTTTTTCGGACTGTTGGCCCTTTTGGTGCTCTATTTGTGCTATCTGGCCTATGTTTTCCTCCTTTCGCCAAAGACTAATCTACAATCCATTTACCTTATTCCGAAGGATGCCGTTTTTGTGGTGGAATCGGAACACCCGGTGGAAAGCTGGAAAAAAATCAGTGAAAGCGAAGGGTGGCAACATCTACGGAAGAACGATTATTTCGCAGAGCTGACGGAGAACGTTCAAAAGGTAGATACGGTCTTTCAGAACAACCATAATCTTTTTGAATTTTTTGATGGGCGGGCATTGTTCATCTCCATCCATATGATTTCGCCAAAGGAGTATGGAATTTTCTATGTGCTGGATTTAAAACGTATCGCCAAACTTCAACTGCTAAAAAGTTATTTCAACACCCTGCTCAACGAGGATTACGAATTGAGCAAACGTATCTACCACGATCACGAAATTTTAGAAGTGCACGATCGCAAGAGCAAGGAGACCATGCACATAGCCTTTATCAAAAACCAGTTGATAGCATCGTATACCCATACCTTGGTCGAGGCTTCTATTGATCAATACCAAGAACCAGTCATTGGGCGTAACCTTAATTTTATTGAAATCAACCAAAAAGTGGGGCACGAGGACCTGTTCCGCATGTACTTGCAGTACAATTATTTGGATGACTATATAGAACGGTTTACCAATCAGCCTTCAGATTGGGTGAAACGGGCCAGTGAAAACTTCCTTTTCTCTGGTTTTTATTTTGATTTGGACGAGAACAGTACGTTGGTGGCCAACGGATTTACCAACATCAGTGCTGTCAATGAAAATTACTTGGAGGCCCTTCAAAAATCGGGTACTGCGGAGCGAACCATTCCCCAAGTAGCGCCAAAACGTACCGCACTCTACATCAGTTATGGGTTTGATAGCTTTTCTGAGTTCTACAAGAATTTTGAAATGGTACAGCAAAATGACCCCAAAAAGTTTGAAAGTTACCAAGCTGGTATTGAAAAGGTAGAGAAGTTCCTTAAAATCGATGTCAAAGAGAATTTTGTCAGTTGGATTGGGGATGAGGTGGCCCTTTTGCAGATTCAGTCCCATATTTCCAAAGGAAAAAACGATATGGCGCTAGTCTTAAAAGCGAATGATTCTGAAAAAGCCAAAGAAAATCTGGATTTTGTACTGGAACAAATCCGAAAAAAGACGCCTGTTAAGTTTAAGGCAGTGAACTATAAGGAGCATGAAATTAATTTTCTTTCCATAAAAGGCTTTTTCAAGATTTTGCTGGGAAATCGGTTTGAACAATTTGACAAACCCTATTTTACACAGATTAATGACTATGTCATCTTTAGTGATAACCCCAACACCTTAAAAAGTATTATTGATAATGTGGTGACGGGAGAAACCTTGTCTACCTCAGAGGAATTCCGAAAGTTCAATGACCAATTTGAGTCTGAGTCTGCAGTATTTGTGTACAGCAATATTCCTGTACTGTACAATAATATGTATGCTTTGGCCGATAGGGACACCAAACAAAAAATGCGCAAGAATAAGGATTTTATCATTTGCTTTCCCCAAGTTGGATTTCAACTGACCCCAGAGGACAACCTATTTGAAAGTCGCTTGGTGCTAAATTATCAGGATGTTGAAGAGGTAAAGAAGAACACACAGTTTGAGGATAAGGTTCAAATCGCTAATTCCAATACCCAAAACCCCAATTCAACTGAAATCACAGATGCGGTTTTCGACCTGAAACCAATCTATCCCACTGATTTAAACGCGAAATCCTTCAGCAGAAATTATGCGAGTGGTTCAACGCGATTTGAGGTGGACCTCAAAGATGGGTTAAAGCACGGACGCTATACCGAATACTACTCGGATGGCACTGAAAAAATAACAGGACGTTTCCGAAATGATAAACAGGTGGGTACTTGGCGTTATTACAACTCAGAAGGTAAAATGATTCTGAAAAAACGATTCTGAACTTATTTCAATTCACGTAAAAGATCATTCAAATCCAAGGATTTGGTGTACATATCCAAAGAGCCATCCTCTTTTTGTGGCCAATCTTTTTGGGGTCGGTCCCAATAGAGTTCCACACCATTTTCATCGGGGTCATTCAGGTATAGTGCTTCGGAAACCCCATGGTCGGCTGCACCGGTCAAGGAATATTCTGCCTCCATCAATCGGTTTAGGATAGTGGCCAAATCTTTTCGGGTAGGATACAAAATGGCTGTATGGAATAGTCCAGCAGCCCGTTTTGGGGCAGGGGGTGCTCCTTTACTATGCCAGGTGTTCAATCCAATATGATGATGGTATCCACCCGCTGAAATAAAAGCGGCTTGGTCGCCGTAGCTTTGGGTAATCTCAAAACCCAAAAGCCCACAATAAAAATCCAAGGATCTTTGTAGGTCAGATACTTTTAGGTGCACATGGCCAATTCTGGTTTGGACCGGAACGGAATATTGAGGCAATTTTTCCATAATTCAATAGCTGAAATGCAAAGGTAGCTATTGGGACGATTTCAATAACAATTATTACCTTCAGGCGATATAAAACATATCCCCATGAAGCAATTTTTACAACTCTCCTTTCTTCTTTTGCTCGTTTTTGGTTCGAATTCTGCGGTAGCCCAGGAATTCTATTTTCCAACGCGCTACGAGATTTGGAAAACCGCCGAGAAAAGTCAATTTAAATACAATGAGAAACAACTCGATACTGCTATTGAGTTTGCCCAAAACAATGAGTATTCAGGTTCCCGGGATTTACGTCAGGCCATTTTGGAGGGATTCAAAAGAGAACCGTTTCATGAAATTTTGGGACCTACAAAAAAACGGGGAGGTCCTGCCGGAATGATTATTAAAGATGGATATCTTCTGGCCTCTTGGGGCGATACACAGCGAGTGGATATGACCTTTAGCGTCACCAAAAGCTTTTTATCTACCACGGCAGGACTAGCTCAAGACCAAGGATTAATCAAAAATGTAAAGGATAAAGTTGGGGATTATGTTTGGGATGGTACGTTTGATGGTGCCCATAATTCCAAGATTACGTGGGAGCACTTGCTGCAACAAAACTCAGATTGGTCTGGAGAACTGTGGGGCGGTAAGGATTGGGCCGATCGTCCGCCCAGTGAAGGCGGTTTGGATGATTGGAAATTCCGCAAGCTCAACGAACCTGGTACTGTAATGGAGTACAACGATGTTCGCGTAAATGTACTGGCCTATGCTTTGACGCATCTCTGGCGAAAGCCATTGCCCTTGGTGTTGAAGGAGGAGTTGATGGATAAGATTGAGGCGACCCTCACATGGCGTTGGTATGGTTATGATCATGCTTGGACTGTAATTGATGGATTGAAAATGAAATCCGTAACTGGAGGAGGACATTCTGGAGCAGGACTGTTTATTTCTACCGAAGATATGGCCCGTTTTGGTCTCTTGTTTTTGAACAATGGAAAATGGAAAGACCAACAACTGGTCAGTGAAGATTGGATCAAAAAAGCTACGCAGCCTTCAGTGCCCAATGTAAATTACGGTTATATGTGGTGGTTGAACCAAAAAGGCCCCCGCCATTGGGAAGATGTGCCCGAACATGTATTTTACGCAGCCGGATTTGGCGGCAATTTTATTGTGGTGGACCAAAAAAGCGGATTGCTTATTGTGACGCGATGGTTGGAACCTTCACAAATTGGGGATTTTGTAAAGCAGGTGTATCAGGCTTTTTAATGAATTGTCAATCCAATTTTCCTAGATTTCTCGGCGCTTTGCTCTGTCGAAATGACTTTTAGGAAGGATTGTCATTTCGAGCACCCACCTTCCGGACGGGCAGGAATGTTAGAAATCTATTTTGAAACAACGGAGATTTCTCAATCGTCTTTGCACTCCTCATTTCGAAATGACATCAAAGGCTTGCGATTCTGAAACCTTTCTATGCCATGGAATGCAGTCCAAACATATTCCCTTCGGTATCGGTTCCAAGGGCAATGAAACCATATTCCCCTATAGAAAATTTGGATTTGAATACTTTTCCACCGGCTTTTTCAATTCTGGCTTCCTCAATACTACAATCCTCACTTCCAAAATAAACCAAGGTACTATTGCCTCCTGCGGCAAAACCTTCCATTTTGCAGAGTGCGCCGCCAGCGCCAAAATTGTTCATCTCGTTCGGAAAGAATTTCATGGCCAATCCTCCTTCATCGGAAGGCATCGGAAGGTCATCAAATTTGATGTCCAAAACAGTTTCATAGAATTTTTGTGCACGGGCCATATCGTTCACATAAATTTCAAACCACACAACGGGATTGGGTTTTTGGTTTTCCATATTTCAGTTTTTTGTATTATTAAATGGTATAAACTTTACTTTGGTAATTTGGACATATCCATATGCAGCATTCCCCAACGATGTCCATCTAGGTCGATAAAACCCATAACATACATCCAACCTTCCAATTCCGAGGGTTCTGCGTATACAGTTCCACCAGCATTCTTGACCATTTCGGAAAACTCGTCTACATACTCACGGGTAGGGGAGTCAAGGTTCAAGTATGCTTCGGTACCTTTGGAAGTATCAGCGATGGGGTTTCCGGTAAAATGGGCAAAACGTTCTTCAGGAAAGAGCATCAACACCGTTTTATTTTCATCAAGATAGAAACCGGCATATTCATCGTTCTTTGGTTGATTCTCGGTTTCTTGAAAACCGAGGCTATTAAAGAACTCTTTTGATTTTCTCACATCTTTTACGGGAAGATTTATCCAAAACGTCTTTACTTTATTGGTTTTCATACTGTGCTATTTGATTTTGGTAAAATAGGATTTCATTTCTTTGATCCTGGGATTTTTAAATCCGCTTAAGGTATACACATCACAAAAAGCATAGGCAGCAGGGTTTCCATTTTGGTCTTGGGCATGGATAACACCATTCACCGCGGCAGTGTTTCCGTGGGTAATGATTTTATCGAGTTCTAGGCCACATTCGGATTGTACCATGGATTCAATTTCTTTTTTGAATTCTTCCATGCCATTTATGGTTTTATCCCCAAACATGGTCCATTGGATATCCTTGGTCACACTTTCAGCAATAAATTGGGTATCCCCTTTGGCGAAAGCCTCATTAAATTTCCTTAAAAATTTTCCTTTTTCTGTCATGAGTATCAATAATTTATAGCTACCCAAATATATGGGGAACAAAACGGTGTACTCATGTGTGAAAACGACAATCCTACGGGTCAATTACGACATGGAAGCGAACTCTCAAAAATTGAAAAGCTTGTGAAGAAGGTGCACCAGGGTTATTTAATCCTCAACGCATCGGCAGCTCATTTTTCTTCCAACATTCTCCCAATCAACGGTCAATGAAGTTCCAGGGGTAAATTCAATAAATTTAGTGGTTGCGAATTGGGAACCGCCGGGAGAGGTGGTCCAATAAAACCCTGTGTTGTTCAAAAACTCATACCCCATTTGGGTGGACCAAAATCTACCAGCGGCCAATAAGTTAAATTCCACATCCTTATTTTGAAAACTGGCACCTACTTCCAACAAATTCATGGCTACGGTGTTGCCACCCAAATAATCAAAAAGTTCTTGCCACTCTTCTTCCGAAGGAAGATGCTACCCATCTGGGCACGCAGTTGCTGCATCATCACTTCGATACAGTCTGCCGTATAACAAACAATTGGACGCACTGTCATCGTAACATGCACTTTGTGCATTGTCCAAAGTATAATTTAGGTTTTCAGCAAACCATACTTGACTACCAATTTTTACGGTTTTGTAGGTGGTTCCATCCCTATCATCTGTAAAAGAAGAAACGGTAAAATCCGCAACTTCTTGGCTACCGCCATCATCATCGTTGGAACAGGAAACACTTAAAAATACAAAGGCTAGAACTATTGGGAATTTTAGAAGTTGAGGTTTCATCAATGCGATTTTATAGTTTGGGTTTCTATCGTTTTATACAACTTTTTAAACCCATTTTTATTATATATTATGCTGAAAAAGAGCCACTAAGGCCTTATGTCAATTATAGGGTTTCCAATTCTATATCGCAGAAACCAAACTGAATGGATTTTGAAGAATTTGATGGGTCATCGTAGGCCTTAAAGACTTTTTCTCCGACTGAAAAAGGAATAGGGGTCTTAAATATGGGACCGTCAAAGCAAAAAGTGTGATATTCGCCATTTTCACCGCACGGGTCAACATTTGAAGGGAATTCGGCAATGAGTTCCCGTGACAGTTCCTGTCCTAAAAATGATGCATCCAATTTTGAATTGTTGACGCAAATGATCACGGCCCGAAACCTAAGTGCCAGAAACTCCTCTATCAACTCAGAGGTGTCCTTTTTCCACAATGGGAAAAGCGTGGTCAGTCCATAGGGTTGGAGCATATTTTCCCGATATTGCTTAAGGTCTTCCAAAAAAATGTCCCCAAAACCTGTATGGGTGTACCCGTAATCCCGTAATTGGGTGACCGTGCTCCGCATTAAATCATTGTATTGCTCCATACTGGGTTTTTCAGGAACTTCAAGAACCTCCAAGGGAATGCCTACAGATGCTGCCTGGGACTCCAAGACTTTTCTGGGCAGACCGTGCATGGAAACGCGATTGTAATGTGCATTTACTGTGGTCAATAATCGGTCAATGTCGTAGTTGCCTTGCTCCAGCAGATAGTGGAGTGCCATTGCGGAATCCTTGCCGGAACTCCAGTTAAAATAGGTTTTTGGTTTTTGTGACATAATAGGATTTTGGGCTATGATGCCACTACTTTTTGGGGGCTGAAGGGCTCCAGTGCCTTCAATGCCTTTTCAACACTCGTGATTCGGTCAAATACCAATAACAACCGTAGTCCATTTCGGGTCTGCTTTTCCTTGAGTTTGGCTTGTTGGGGATGATGTTGCACATATTGCAGCACTTGAGTAAATACAGTGCTTTGGTAGAAGTCAGATTGTTGGTCCGCAATAAAATACCCAATAAACTTGCCCTTTTTCAATATTACTTTCTCCAATCCAATATGAGTTGCAATCCACTTAATTCGGACAGAATTGAGTAAGTCCTTAGCCTCTTCGGGAAGTTCACCAAAACGGTCTACCAGTTCAGCCTCGTATTTTTGGAGTTCTTCCTCATCCTTCACTTGGTTGAGTTGGGTATACAGATTTAAGCGTTCGGTAATGTTGTTGATGTAGTCATCCGGGAAGAGCAGTTCAAAATCGGTATCCAATTGCAACTCTTTCACATAGGTTTTTTCCTTACCTGTTTCCACTTCATCGTACAACTCTTTGAATTCATTTTCCTTGAGTTCGTCAATGGCTTCGGCCAATATTTTTTGATAGGTCTCAAACCCAATCTCATTTATAAACCCACTCTGTTCACCCCCCAGTAGATCTCCGGCTCCACGGATTTCCAAATCCTTCATGGCGATATTGAATCCACTCCCTAAATCAGTGAATTGCTCCAACGCTTCGATACGTTTTCGGGCATCAGGCGTCATCACTTCGTAAGGTGGAGTGATGAAAAAACAGAAGGCCTTTTTATTGCTTCGACCTACACGGCCCCGCATCTGATGCAGGTCACTCAACCCAAAATTATTGGCATTGTTGATGAAAATGGTGTTGGCGTTGGTCACATCCAAGCCACTTTCTACAATGGTGGTGGAGACCAGCACATCAAACTCCCCGTTCATAAAGGCGAGCATAAGCTGTTCCAGTTTTTTTCCTTCCATTTGCCCATGGCCAATACCGATTTTTGCATCCGGTACTAAACGTTGGATCATTCCGGCCACTTCCTTGATATTCTCAATGCGATTATGGATAAAGAACACCTGTCCGCCCCGCTGGATTTCATACGAAACTGCATCCCGAATAATTTCCTCATTAAATCGAATCACCTGACTTTCGATAGGATATCGGTTGGGCGGAGGGGTGTTGATGACAGAAAGATCACGCGCTGCCATCAAACTAAATTGAAGCGTTCTTGGAATAGGCGTAGCGGTCAAGGTGAGTACATCCACATTTTCCTTGATGGAACGTAGTTTTTCTTTTACTGAAACACCAAATTTTTGTTCTTCATCCACAATCAGCAATCCTAAATCCTTGAACTTTACATTCTTATTCACCAGCTGATGGGTGCCGATGATAATATCGATTTTCCCCTCGGACAATCGCTCTAAAACATCTTTTTTCTCTTTTGCCGTTCTAAACCGGTTGAGGTAATCCACGGTAACGGGCATGTCTGAAAGCCGTTCTTTAAAAGTTCTGTTATGTTGAAAAGCAAGAATGGTAGTAGGGACCAAAATCGCCACCTGTTTGCCATTGTCAACCGCTTTAAAAGCCGCACGGATGGCCACTTCGGTCTTTCCGAAACCAACATCACCACAAATAAGGCGGTCCATGGGACGTTCACTTTCCATGTCTTTTTTAACGTCTTGCGTCGACTTTTCTTGATCTAAAGTATCCTCATAAATAAATGACGCTTCTAGTTCATGTTGCAGATAGCTATCAGGGGCATATTGGAATCCTTTTTCCAAGCGTCTTTTGGCATATACTTGGATAAGGTCGAACGCAATTTTCTTTACCCGACTCTTGGTTTTTTGCTTTAAGTTTTTCCAGGCGGCAGAACCCAGTTTATAGATTTTGGGTGGGGCACCATCCTTACCATTGTATTTAGAAATTTTGTGGAGCGAGTGAATGCTAACGTACAAGATATCGCGATCGCCATAAATCAGTTTGATGGCTTCTTGCTTTTTGCCCTCTACATCAATTTTTTGCAACCCACCGAACTTACCGATACCATGATCAATGTGGGTGACATAATCGCCAATTTCGAGCTTGTTGAGTTCCTTTAAGGTGATGGCTTGCTTTTTGGCGTAGCCATTTTTTAAATGGAATTTATGGTAGCGTTCAAAAATTTGATGATCAGTGTAACAAGCAAGTTTTAAATCAGCATCAATGAAACCTTGATAGAGCGGAAAAACCAAAGTTTGGTAATGCACCGTTTGGTCCACTTCATCAAAAATGTCATGAAAACGCTTGGCCTGTTGCTCGGTGGAACAGAAAATATAATTGGTGAAACCTGCTTCGCGATTTTCATTAAGGTTTTCAATGAGCAGGTCGAATTTTTTGTTGAAAGAGGGTTGGGGCTTGGTATTGAATTGGATTGCAATCACATCATGAGCTGTCTTCCCGAGCGCAGTCGAGGGAGTGGCTAGGGGAGAATTTTCTGTCTGCTTCTCGACTGCGCTCGAAGTGACAGAAGTTGCTCCAATCTCCACAAACAAAAAATCCTCCAACTGCTCTTTCAGCAAAGCAGAATCTACAAAAAGTTCCTTGGGCTCTGCGTGTTTTATTTCTTTACTGAGTTTTGCAAAACTTTCTTCCGCTTTTGTAAAAAACGAATCAATACGATCGTAAATCAAAGCCGGATTCTTGGCAAAAACTACAGTTTTGGGTGAAATGTATTTGAGAAAACTCTCTCGGGACTCCTGTAAAAACTTGTTTTCCACATTGGGAATGATGCTAATTTTCTTCACCTTTTCGCTGGAGAGTTGGGTTTCCACATCAAAGGTTCGGATGCTGTCCACTTCATCCCCAAAAAACTCAATACGATATGGTTCATCATGCGAAAAAGAGAATACGTCCACAATTCCACCACGAACCGAAAACTCTCCGGGTTCGGTCACAAAATCCACCCGCTTGAATTTATATTCAAAAAGAACTTCATTTAAAAAATCCAATGAAAGCGTATCCTCCAATTTTATTTTGAGGGTGTTTTTGTCGAGCTCCTTCCGAGTGACCACTTTTTCAAAAAGTGCATCGGGATAAGTGACAATAATTGCTGGTTTTTTTCGGGAGTTGATTCGATTCAAAACCTCGGCGCGAAGTAGAACGTTGGCATTGTCGGTTTCTTCAATCTGATAAGGTCTACGGTAACTTCCCGGATAGAAAAGCACATCATTTTCACCAATCAACTGCTCTAAATCGTTCAAGTAGTAGGCTGCTTCTTCTTTATCATTGAGAATCAATAAAAAAGGAGTGTCTGCGGTATCGAATACCTCAGAAATTACCAAGGAAAGGGACGAACCCACCAATCCTTTAAGATTGATTTTGGCATTATTATTTTGAGGTTTGGCAATAGCATTCCGCAGTTTCCCGAGTTGGGGAGACTGAGCAAAGCGTTGGGAAATTGGGGTTTTGGTCAATCCAAAAACTTTGCGGCAAAGATATAGTTAAATAAAATAAATATTAAGTGACTCTTTGAATATATAAAGCAATTTCTTCAATAAGACCAATACCAAATTTAAGATTGTCTTTCAATCGGTTTTTTTGTAAACCTCTTCTTATAAGTTTAATCTCTGATTTTAGAGAATCAAATGACGAGTTTTTGTATTTAACACGATATATTCGACCCGTAACCTTGCTATATACAAGCTCCCATAAATTTCCATCGGTCTTTGTGACCATATCATTATCTCCTTCCATAATAAAGTAATTTAGGCTAAAAGCTAGGGTAGAATCGTGACGTGTTACCTCTACCTCATTTGGAATATCTGAAGGAGATAGTTTTGAAGTGTCAAGGATGGTGTCTTTGACTTTTTGGGAGTCTCTATCAATAATTGATGGACTAATGTTTGTTACTTGACTTAATGCTAAATCCATACTAAGAGTTGATTAAAATAATCTGAATATAATTGGATAGGGCGGTCATTTCTTTTTTAATTTCTTTAAAATCCAAAGAAATGCTGTCATACATAATAATATGAGAAGGATAATTCATACTCCTTTTTTTAGTAAATAAAGGTATCGCTGCAATATATGGTGTCCTTCTTCCAAACATTCTAAAAGAATCAAAAGTTCTTAGATGAGATTTCTTCATATAAGTATCAACTTTTTTCTTATTAGTACGGGAAACTTCTTGTAAGTTACAAATATTTTGAAAATTCAATTCATAAATATTCGGTAAAACTTCGGACTCAATTTGGCCTGTGTGATACGCATATTCTGCGAAACTATTTACTTTCTTCTCATCTTTGTATAGTCTAAAGATTGTGGATTTGTAATTTTCATTGGGCATTCCACATCTTGAATGAATTACTAAATATTTGCCCCATGGGACAGGTGTTTTATCAGTTCTGTATTTGATTTTTTTGCAATTTCTATAGTAACCCAATCTTGATAAGGTATGCCATATGTAACCAAAAAATATTTGGAATCCCCATTTGGTCTGAAAAACAGTTAGCCTATGATTTTCTTTTTTTCTTTCTAAGTTATCTTCAAAGAATTTATCTAAAAAATCATTAAGGTTATTCTTTACTTTGTTTCCTTCCAAATAGCCTATTACCCAGTTATAAATTATAAATAAGAACAGAGCTATTGCTGAATACAATGATTTTGCTGAATAGAAGTGCTCCTTTAAAAAACAGGAAAGAGTTTTCTCCTCAAGATTTAGGCAATTCTCAAGATTAAGGTTCTGAAGAAAAAACAGAATTGCAGAAAGGATAACTGTTGGAAGAGTTTTTTTCATTTAAATCAAAATCCGATAAATATAACTTTAAGAAGATTTTTATCAAAAAAAAGTTAAATTTTAATTATCGAATCATCACTTAAGATATAAACCTCATCATCCTTTGAAGGGGTCATAGTATAGGTTCCTGTAAATTCACCGAAGGCGGGTAAGACCATTTGGTTTTTACTTTTAAAGAAGCAGGGAAGTCGAAGTTTTTGTCTTCCAAATCCGTGGAGTTTCACCGCAGGATGAATGTGTCCGCAAAAGGTGAACAGTCCTTCTCGCTCTTCTGGGTGATGTGTCAAGAGGAAATCATCGATAATGAGTTCAGGGAAAATTTCAACCTTGAGCTGTTTGTATTTTTCTGGAGCGATAATATCATGGTTACCCGAAACCAAAATAATCTCGGCTGGGGTTTTGGCCACCCAATTCTCAAACAGTTCCCACTCTTTGTTCAGGGAAGAATGGAACAAATCACCCAAAAAACAGATTTGAAAGGGTTGAAAATCGGCCACGATCATATCGAGCAGCACATAGTTTTTGTGGATGGCCTTTCTAGGAACGGCAGCACCAAATTTTCTAAAATGGGAGACTTTACCCAAGTGCACATCGCTAATGAGCAGCATGGAGCGTTCCTTCCAAAACAGACCACCCAAAGGGTGGAGTTGAAAATTTTGATTTTTGATATAGATGCTATGACTCACTGATAATACGTTGATGCAAATGTAATGGTATTGTCATTTCGAAATGAGGAGAGGAACGACGATTGAGAAATCCCATATCAGTTGAGATTTCTCACACTTGCTTCGCTCGGTTCGAAATGACCTGCTCCTGCTCATCTGTTTAGTTTTGCCGTCATCCGTTTAATGCGGTCCGCCAGCTTTTCGTTGGATAATTTCTCCCGAAGCCTATCGGTAATGATAGGAAACGAGAAAGGAGTAGGCTGTTGGCATTGCTTCCAAACGATTTCCTGTTGGGCAATTCGTTCCAGTGCCAGTCGCAAACGACCTTCTTCCAATTGATGCTCAAAAGTTTCGGTATAGGCTTGCTGATAGAGGAGGTTGTCGTCCTCAAAATCCTTGAAAACATCAAACAAAAGCTCTGAACTGCTTTGCAGGTGTTTCATTTTTACTCCTTTTTCAGGATACCCAGTGAAAACCATTCCACTTATAACGGCAATATCCCGGAATTTTCGTCTGGCCATTTCGTTGGAATTCAAACTTTTTTGAAGGTCGGAGAGCATGTACTCGGCTGTAAATAGATTGTTGTCCAAAATCGCCTGGATATCGATGGGTTTGTCTGATAGCAATTCAAAACCGTAGTCATTGAAGGCAAGGGAGCACGTAATCGGGGTCAACAAACTGATGCGATAGGACAACAAACTACTCATTCCTTCATGAATGGCCCTACCTTCAAACGGATAAAAAATATGGTGATGACCGTCGTTGGTTTCGAAAGTCTCAATTAGGAATTGATTGGGGAGAGGAACGATGCTTTCTTCACGTTGTTTGGCAAACATGGGCACTAAGGACTGGATTTCCTTGGATTGTTTTGAAGAAGGGAGTTCGGCTGTGTACAATTCTTCCCGGAGCAGTTCCGACATTTTCGCCGAAAAACTGAGTCGGCCGCCCATCCAACTAGGGACTTTATTCGTGCGTTTGGATGAATTCCGAACATGGGCAGACATGCCCTTTATCCGAATAAATTCCAAATTTCGTCCCGCAAACGTAAACACATCCCCAGGACTCAATTTAGAAATAAAATACTCCTCAATGGAGCCAATATACCCTCCTTTTTGGTAGCGAACATGAATGGTGGCATCGCCAACAATAGTGCCGATTTGAAACCGGTGTCGCATGGCTACCGCTCTACTGTTCACTTTGAATTTCCCATCATCTTCAACCTCTACTTTTTTATATTCATCATACGTTTTTAAGCTTTGACTGCCCATCACCAAAAAATTGAGAAGCCATTGCCATTGCTCGTCACTTATGGCCTGATAACAAAACGTCTGTTTAATTTCAGGATAAATTTCTTCAGGAAAGTACCCATCGGAAACTGCCAAGGTGGTCAGATACTGGATGAGCACATCAAAACTGTTTAAGTATGGAATACGGTCTTCCACGGCACTGTTCAACACCGCCTTTTGCATGGCTGAAGCTTCAATGAGTTCCATGGCGTGGGTGGGCAAAAAGTATATAACGCTTTCTTTTCCGGGGCGATGGCCACTGCGACCGGCCCGCTGTAAAAATCGGGCTACGCCTTTGGGCCCTCCAATCTGGACCACGGTTTCCACTGGCGCAAAATCTACACCCAAATCCAAGCTGGAGGTACAGACTACGGCTTTGAGACTTTCATTTCTAATGGCCTGCTCCACCCAAAGTCGGGTTTCTTTGTTAATGCTACCATGATGCATGGCGATTTCCCCGGCAAACTCGGGATACTTTTCCAAGATTTTTTGGAACCAAATTTCACATTGGCTTCGGGTATTGGTAAAAAGTAAGGTGGTCTTACTGTTTTTGATAATGGGAATCACTTCAACCAATAAATGCAGTCCCAAATGTCCCCGCCATGGGAAGGTTTCCATTTCTTTTGGGATGACACTTTTAACGGTGATAATTTTATTGAGATTGGCCTTCACCAAAACCGAATTCTGCAGTGCTGCGGAGGATGGCCCCAATAAAACTTCTCTAGCCTGTTCCAAGTTGCCAATGGTGGCGGAGATGCCCCAAATCCGAAGATTTTTGCAAACTGATTTTAATCGGGATAGCCCCAATTCCATCTGAACGCCTCGTTTGGTGCCCAACAGTTCATGCCATTCATCCACCACAATAGCGGAGCAATCCTTAAAAAGTTTCACATAATCTTTCGAGGAAAGCAATAATTGTAGGCTCTCAGGTGTAGTGATCAATAGGTCGGGCAAATTGGTACGCATTTTGGCCCGCTCTTTTGTTGAGGTGTCTCCAGTCCGAATGCCCACTGTCATTTGGGTCCCTAAATCATGGGTGATTCGCTCTGCAGATTGTTTAATTTCTTGGGATAGCGCCCGAAGCGGAGTGATCCAAATGGCCTTGAGTCCTTTCTTGTGTTTGGTTTTGTAGTCAGGATGATTTTTGATGTAGTTCAACACAATGGGAAACCAAAGCGCGTATGTTTTTCCACTGCCGGTGGGAGCATTTAAAAGTCCATGCTTTCCATTTAAAAAGGCACTCCAAGTTTCTTTTTGGAAAGGGAAGGGTTCCCAGTTCTGCTGATGGAACCAGTCTTCCGCGATTGTAAAAAGTTCAGGCTCTTTTAATGGCATTGTTAGGTGATGATACATCAAAATGAAAAGTACGAATTTCTTTTGGTGTTATTTTTACCTGCTTTTTTACGATAAGATTTATATTTGTGCCACAAAATTTGATATATGCCGATTCTAGACCTATACGAGCACGGAGACCACCGAAAAAACTTGGCCCACTTTGCCACTTTGGCCAGTTTAGCTGCTATTGATGGAGAAATAAACCCGAAAGAGAAAGCTATTTTGGACAAGTTTGCCTTTAAACTGAATATTTCTGAAGCAGAGTATAAAGAGGTCATGAAAAAGGAGAACAAATACCCTATTGAAACTCCTCACAGTGGTGAACAACGTTACAAAAGACTTTTCGAGTTTTTCCAAATCATTTTTTCAGACCACGAAATTGATGATGAAGAACGTTTTATGGTGGAGAAATATGCAATTGGTCTGGGGTTTCCCACCAAAACAGCTTCACAAATCATTGATAAGTCCATTGCCATATTTACTGGGAAAATCGATTTTGAGGATTACCACGAAATTGTAACCAGAAAGTAAGATCAAGAACTGGCATTGGCCATAAACTCTTCTGCTTTTTCCACCATTTTTTTGCTTCCGCAGAAAAAGGGAACCCTTTCATGAAGCTCGGTGGGCTGTATGTCCATAATACGTTGAAAGCCATCACTAGCTTTTCCGTTGGCCTGTTCTGCTAGGAAAGCCATGGGATTGCATTCATACAACAAGCGGAGTTTGCCATTTTGTGCAACGCTGCTCTTTGGGTACATATAAATACCACCTTTTATCATATTTCTATGAAAATCGGATACGAGGGAGCCAATATATCTGGAGGTGTAAGGTCTATCCCCTTCCTCTTTTTGGCAATATTTAATGTAGTCTTTGACTCCTTGCGGAAAATGGATGTAATTCCCCTCATTTACCGAGTAAATTTTGCCAGT
Organism: Allomuricauda sp. ANG21; assembly: GCF_040705235.1. NCBI lineage: Bacteria > Pseudomonadati > Bacteroidota > Flavobacteriia > Flavobacteriales > Flavobacteriaceae > Allomuricauda > Allomuricauda sp. ANG21. The sequence continues at coordinate 814,813 of NZ_JBFCVT010000002.1, forward strand.
TTCGGGAAACTGCATGTTTGGGTGGGAAAGATAAAACGTTCCAAGAGCTGGGTTTAGGGTAAAACCATTTACGCCATGTCCGGTTGTATAGACATACATGGTTGAAGTTCCATAAATAATATATCCTGCTGCGATTTGATTTTTACCGGGTTGTAGAAAATCTTCCAAGGTAACCGGGGTGCCCACTGGCGTTACTCTTCTATATATGGAGAAAATGGTACCAACGGAAACGTTTACATCAATATTGGAGGAGCCATCCAAGGGATCAATAAGTACTACGTACTTGTTTTTATGTTGTTTGTCAAAACTATTTATACTGATGAAATCGTCCTCCTCTTCTGAGGCAATCCCACAAACAATTTCACGGTTTTTTAGGGTCTGAATAAACTTCTCATTGGCCAATACATCCAATTTTTGTTGGTCCTCGCCTTGAATATTGGTATCTCCTGCGGCTCCGATAATGTCAACAAGGCCAGCTTTGTTTACTTCATGGTTCACAACTTTGGCGGCCAAACGAATGCCGTTGAGCAGTCTAGAAAGTTCCCCGGAAGTATATTGAAATGATTCTTGGTTGGCGATAATGAACTCGCCCATGGTGAGTCGCTGTTTGTCAGACATGAAATACTGTTTTATTTACGGACAAATATCGGGCATTTTGTGAATCTAAAACGTTTTCGTAAGGCTAAAGTTTTAGAAATTTATAACTTTGAGTTTTATTTGTAACAATCATGGAATATGTAATCAGAAATGCCGAGAAGGAAGATATGGCCCAAGTCTTGGCATTGGTGCAAGAACTGGCCGATTTTGAGAAAGAATCCGATGCTGTTATAATTTCCAAGGAAGACTTGGAAAATGATGGTTTTGGCGAGCACAAACTGTTCCATTGTTTTGTTGCTGAAGTGGAGAGGGAAATTGTGGGGATTGCCTTGGTGTATCCCAGATACTCCACTTGGAAAGGGCCAGCAATTCATTTAGAAGATCTTATCGTTTCTGAGCGTATGCGTGGAAGCGGTTTGGGAACCGCACTGCTTGATGAGGTGATAAAATATGGCCACGATCTTGGTGTCAGGAGAATACAATGGGAAGTTTTGGATTGGAATGAGCCAGCCATTGAGTTCTATGAGAAAAAGGGAGCCAAAGTGTTAAGGGATTGGGATGTGGTTCAAATGGACGAGCTGGGCATAAAAAATTACATAAATAGTTTAAACTAATTTTTAGAAGAAGATATACTGAATGAGAGTTTTTAAGTTTGGTGGTGCATCAGTAAAGGATGCCGATGCGGTTAGAAATGTTGTACGGGTTTTACAGGAAGTGGGCTATGAGGATACTTTGGTGGTCATATCGGCCATGGGCAAGACCACTAATGCCATGGAAAAAGTGGTGGAGTCGTATTTTAAGGATAAAAACTCCATCACTGGGGCACTGCAGGAGGTCATTGATTACCATGCAGGAATTCTTTCCAACTTGTTTGAAAATCCCAAGCATCCCATCTACGATAGGGTTAAACTGCTCTTTGAAGAAGTCAAAGGATTTTTAACGTGGAACAAATCTCCCAAATACGCTTTCGTTTATGACCAAGTGGTGGGCTATGGGGAATTGTTATCCACAACCATTATCAGTTCCTACTTGAACGAGATTGGATTGTCCAACACCTGGTTGGATGTCCGTACTTTGATCAAAACCGATACCAATTACCGCGATGCCCAAATCAATTGGGAACGTACCCAAGCTGGAGTAACTGCCCATGTAGATATGTCCAAATTAAACATTACCCAAGGATTTCTGGGAAGTGATGACAACAATTTCACCACTACGTTAGGTAGGGAAGGCTCTGATTATTCCGCGGCAATTCTGGCGTATTGCCTCAATGCTGAATCGGTAACCATTTGGAAGGATGTCCCAGGTGTTTTAAATGCAGACCCCAGAAACTTTAAGGAAACCCTATTGTTGGAACAGATTTCATATCGTGAGGCAATAGAACTGGCATTTTACGGAGCGTCGGTAATCCACCCGAAAACCCTTCAACCCCTACAACGAAAGGAAATTCCCTTGCATGTAAAATCGTTTCTAAATCCCAAGGATATGGGCACAACAGTGGGCAAAGGAGTAGGGATTGTTCCGAAGACCCCTTGCTTTATTGTAAAGAAAAACCAGGTTTTACTGAAACTTTCTTCATTGGATTTTTCTTTCATTGTTGAGGACAACATCAGTGAAATTTTTAAACTATTCCATGACCATCGCCTAAAAGTGGATTTGATCCAGAACTCCGCCATTAGCTTTTCGGTGTGTTTGGACAATAAGTTCAATGGACTTCAACCCATGTTGGATGTACTGAAACGAAAATTCAAGGTAGTATGTCATGAAGATGTGTCGCTCTACACTATTCGCCATTTCGATGATACTGCTGTTAAATCCCTTCAAAATGGGAAGTCCGTGCTTGTGGAACAACGTGGCAAGGAAACCGTACAGCTTGTTGTAAAGTAGGGTTTGGTGCCCTTCTTATTAGGGAAGGTGCCAATTACCGTATTTTTCTATCTTTACGTATACCTAATAATAAAGATAGTTCATGGGGTTGGTTTCTGCGAAAGAAGTGGCTAAGGTGATTCACCTTGATAAATATGGATTCTTGGGCACTTTTGTGGGGTGGCTTTTGATGGTTGCCACAAAGATTACGACCATAAATCGATTCTACAACAAGAACAAAGAGCTCCCTGGTCCGGAATTTCTGGATTCTATTTTAGACCATTACGAAATAGACTTCGAGATTCCAGAGGAGGATTTAAAGCGATTGCCCAAAGCAGGGCCCTATATTACCATAAGTAATCATCCGCTGGGAGGAATTGATGGGGTTTTGTTATTAAAACTTTTGCTGAAGGAACGTCCCGATTTTAAAATCATCGCCAATTTTTTACTGCACCGTATTGAGCCGTTGCGGCCCTACATTATGCCAGTTAACCCTTTTGAAGAACATAAGGATGCCAAGAGTAGCATTATGGGTTTTAAAAGTGCTCTGGCCCATCTAAAGGAAGGCCACCCATTGGGAATTTTTCCTGCTGGTGAAGTGTCAACTTACCGCGATGGAAAATTGGTGGTTGACCGGCCGTGGGAGGAAGCGGCCATTAAACTGATTCGTAAGGCAGAGGTTCCTGTAGTTCCTATATATTTTCATGCTCGTAACAGTCGACTTTTTTATCGACTATCTAAAATGAATGATGTTTTTAGAACGGCCAAATTGCCATCTGAGCTTACCTCGCAGAGTAGACGGCCCATTAAAGTGCGTATTGGACAACCCATTTCCGTGGCCACCCAAAATGAGGAGGAGACTTTGGAGTCGTATACCGAATTACTTCGGAAGAAAACCTACCTCTTGGCCAATGTTTTTGAAAAGGAACGGTTGATTGATAAGGTGCCCACCAGTTTAAAGATTCCAAAACCTCCCAAGAAAATTGCTATGCCCGTAAGTGCAAAAGTGTTGGAGGGCGAAATTGAACGATTACGTGAAAAGGATTGCAGGGTGCTCCAAAGCAAAAATTACGAGGTTTACCTAGCGCAACAACGAGATATGCCCTTCTGTTTGAACGAGATTGGTAGACAGCGTGAAATTACTTTCCGGGAAGTAGGGGAGGGAACCAACAATGCCATTGATTTGGATAAGTTTGATTCCTATTACCACCACCTGTTTTTATGGGATAATGAAGAAAAGACCATTGTTGGTGCCTACCGAATGGGGTTGGGTTCGGAGATTTTCAAAAAATACGGGATTGATGGGTTTTATCTCCAGGATTTATTCCGTTTTGAGCCCGAACTGTATGGCATGATGGAGAAATCCATAGAAATGGGACGGGCCTATATTGTGAAGGAATACCAACAAAAACCCATGCCCTTGTTTTTATTGTGGAAAGGTATTGTGCACACCACTTTGCGGCATCCGGAGCATAAATATTTGATTGGGGGCGTGAGTATCAGCAACCAGTTTTCCAACTTTTCCAAATCCTTGATGATCGAGTTTATGAAATCCAACTATTGGGACCCGTATGTGGCCCAATACATTCGACCAAAAAAAGAATTTAAGGTACAACTCAAGGATGCCGACAAAGAGTTTGTTTTTGATGAAACCCAAGCCGACCTTAATAAGTTTGATAAATTGATCAGTGAAGTAGAGCCAGGAAGCCTACGATTACCAGTTTTGATTAAAAAATACATCAAACAGAATGCAAAAGTAGTGGCGTTCAATGTAGACCCGCTGTTCAATAACTCCGTAGACGGATTAATGTACATAAAGATAGCGGACCTACCTGAGGACACCGTTAAACCGGTTATGGAGGAGTTTCAGGCGGAATTGGAACGAAAAGTTGCTGAAGGTTTGGTCAATAATGAGGACTAAGCCAGCATCAATAATGAGAATTGAAGAAACAATATTTCTTTATGAGACTATCGGCTGTTCTTTTTCTAATTTTTACCATTCACCTCCAATCCCAAGAGATTCAAGGGGTCATTTTTGATGTAGAAACCCAGGAACCTCTTTTTGGTGTTTCAGTTTACTATGATGGGAGTTCCGTAGGCACTATCACCGATGAAGAGGGAAGTTTTAGAATACGCCTTCCGTATCAAAATAAAGCTATTCTTGTCGTCAGTCATTTAGGATATGTGACCAAAAAAATAACAAACTTGCCCAGTGGTTCTACATTGCGGATAGGACTTGAAGAAGAAGTTGAAAGTTTGGATGAGGTGGTGCTAACCTCGGACCCTTTTTCCCGAAAAGAAAAAATGGAAGTTTTTAGGTTGGAGTTTTTGGGAGATACCCGGGGAGGTCGGGCCAGTGAAATTATCAATGAAGAGGATATTCATCTTTATTTTGACTCACAGGACAATACACTTACCGCAAGCAGTGAAAAACCTGTGATTATTCAGAATGCATATTTAGGATATAGAATTCATTTTGATATTGATGATTTTAAAATTTTCTTCAAATCGAAAAGTCTTGAACGGACGGACAATATCTACCAAACATTATTTGACGGAACTACACGCTTTTACGATACTGCCAAAGGAGATTCTAAAATTGTGGATAGAAGACAAAAAGCTTACTTAGGCTCCCCCAGACATTTTATAAGGGCTTGTTGGTACGGAGATTTTGAGAATCAAAATTTTAGATTAAAAAAGGGGTCTAAGAATTTAAAAATCTTCGATTTATTGGAAAAAAGGGATGATTCCGAAGGAGATTTACGGGAAGTACGGTTTCTTGAAAATCAATTTGTAATTTATCATAGGAAAAAGAGTAATTATCGGTCTACTCTCAAAATAAGTGAAGTAGACACCACTTATATTATGGATAGATACGGCAATTACGTGCCTTTTGAAAGTATGGTTTTTGGGGGACATATGTCTAGTTATAGGGTAGGCGATATGCTCCCTATGGACTATGGTTACTAGAGGTCACTATTCATCAATCCATAAGCTCTTCCTTTACAAAATCGTGACAAAACTCCTTTATTTCATCCCGGGTACTTACAAAAGCCTCATGAATTTCTTGGTCTGAACCATCTACTTTGGATGGATCTACAAAGTTTTGATGGAGGCGTCTCGCATTTTTTGAAGGGATAAAGGGACAGTGTTCCTTGGCATGGTCACATACTGTGATGATATAGTCCCACTCGATACCAGTATACTCATCCACATGGTTGGAGGTATGGTGGGAAATATCAACTTTATCCTCTTTCATAATGGAAACCGCCATGGGGTTAAGGCCATGGGTTTCTATACCGGCACTGTAAATATTGGCCAGTTTGTCTTGAAAGTGGTTTAAATACCCGTGGGCCATTTGACTGCGGCACGAGTTTCCTGTGCAGAGCACCAATACATTTTTCATTTTGTGTTTTTTGATTTGATATTTAGTCTATTCCAACTTTGTGGCTTCGTTTTTCAAACAATAAATTGTCTTTCCAAACTCCATGAATCTTACCCACGCGTTCGCGTTTGCCAATATAGCGAAAACCAACATTCTCATGGAGTTTAATACTTGCTTTATTTTCAGGAAAAACACCGGACTGAAGGGTCCAAAAGCCCGCTTTCTCACTTTCTTCAATAAGCTTCTCTAAAAGTAATTTTCCAACCCCTTTTCCACGACTTTCCGCAGCGATGTATACGCTAACTTCGCCAACGCCTCCATATACGCATCTGCTGGAAACGGGCGATAGGGCGGCCCAGCCCAAAATAACACCATCATCCTCTGCCACCAAGCGACAGGAAGAAACATGGGCAGCGTCCCAACTTTCGTAGGTGGGAGCATTGGTTTCAAAAGTGGCAAAGCCAGTGGCTATACCTTCGGTATAGATTTGGCATACGTGCTCCCAATCTGAGGCTTGCATATTGCGAATCATCATAAATGTAGTTAGCAACATCCAGAACCTGGGGCGCAACCAGCGGAGGCTCCTTCCTTAACTTCAACAGTAGGTTCAATCCCACAAGTTTCCTTCGCTTTGCAATCTGTTTTTTGAACAGTTAGCTTTATGGTCAAGGATTGGTCATCCAAGGTGTAATCGTTTACAAAAAGTTGCGCTGTGTGAAAGTCATCATTACTGTACTCGAACTTAATTTCAGCATCTTGTTCCATGGGCTTAATTCGGTCCACCTTATTGAGGATGGCCAAAGCCTTGTAAATGGACATAAAATCTCGTTTGCCCTTTTCTTTTGGACTTTCCCAAAGTTGAATAACGGTCTCCTTCCAGAAATCGGTTCCAGCTCCACAATCCACAGAGTCAATCGTGATATTTTTTACTTCGGTGATATGATAATTGGCCCCAACCAGCTTGTCTGGAGCATATTCAAAAAGCAAACTTTTGTTCTGATGTTGTTTTAATACGGATAGAAATTCGGATGTTTTCATGGCTAACAGCAATTACGGTTAATATTGGAAAAGAACTGATGAAACGAGTGTTGAAGTTCCTCCCATCGTTCTTGGTTGATGCAATAACAGAGGTTTTTTCCCTCAAAAGTTCCTTTTAGGAGTCCAATTTTTTTGATTTCGTTCAAATGTTGTGAGATGGTGGGTTGGGCCAGGCCGATGACATCCACCAGATCATTACAGATACAGGCATCCTGTTTGCTGATGTATTCCAAAATGGCAACACGTGCAGGATGGGCCAACACTTTGGCAACATGTGCCAGTTCATTGTGTGTTGGGGAAAAGATATGTGTTTTTGAAGCTCCCATAGGTTTTACTCTTTGGCAAAGATAAATATAATATTGCAATATTACGATAATTAGAGAAAATAAAAAAGCCAGAAGAGTTTTTCTCTGGCCTATTTTTTTTAGAACCAGGGTTTTTTGCCCACTTGGTACGTATTGTAAAATTCCTCATCCGACTTAGTCAAATAGATAATACCTTCAATAAGTCCAATGATACCGGGAATCCAAGCTAAAAAGGCACCGATGACAAAACATACCAAAATATAAGCTACTATGGAAAAGCCCAAAAGGATGAAGCCTTCTTTGTTGTACCCTAAAATAAATTTATGCACTCCTAGGGAACCCAATAGAATCGCTAAGATTCCAGCTAAAATTTTCTTGTTGTCACCTCCTGCGTTCTTAAGCCCCTCTGTAAATTCATCAGCGGTTTTTTTGGCTTCTTCTTTAAAGTCTTTTTTTTCTTCAGACATGGTCTTTAATGTGTTGGTTAAACGATTTCTAAATGTAGTAAATAATTTAATAGCTATAGAAATGCTTTATCAACAGGTTCCCAGAGTTCCAATTTGTTTCCCTCAGGATCCATAATCCACCCAAATTTTCCATAATCGTATTCCTCAATATCACCAACAATGGTAACGCCTTCGTTTTTCAATTGCTCAAGGAGTTCCACTAGGTTTTCTACCCTAAAGTTTATCATAAATTGTTTGTCGCTGGGCTGAAAATACGTAGTATCATCCTTAAAAGGGCTCCACTGGGTCATACAATCATTCCCTTCCTTATCTTTCCACCAAAAGGAGCAGCCATATTGGTCGGTGTTGAGACCTAAATGGGTTTTGTACCATTCTTTAATTTTATTCGGATCTTTGGTCTTAAAGAAAAATCCGCCGATTCCGGTTACTCTGTTTTTCATGTTTTTTTAATGTTTTGTTCATACAAGGCTATCCAATCCTTCGGGGTCATTTTTTGGCACAGATCCGCTATCAACGCAGAGGGAATGGTATTCATGTTCTTAAACCGGATACAGCTTTTACCCATGTCCAATTTGGTCTTTACGTATTTCGGGTATTCCCTTACAAACCAGTCGTGTAACTCTTTGTCCGCATAGATTCCCGAGTGGTAGAGCGCCACAAAATTCTTTTGTGAAGCAATATTGATAAAAGGTAACGGCAACTTTGGGTCAACATGATAGCCATTTGGGTATAACGAGTGCGACACCACATAACCGATCATTTTATAGCTGATACATTCTTCAAAACCGTTGGGAAGATTACTTTTCACCGTTTCCCGAAGTTGGGATACTGCCTCTTTACGATTTTCTGGCAATTTACTGATGTATTCGTCCGGGGTTTGGGCGTCTATGGTCATATTGATGCTATTTTCGTTGGAGGATCAATGCAGAAAGCAGCGAAATAATAAATCCAATCACAAAAACTGTCATCGCCATTAATGCAAAGGAGAACAACGGGTTTGAAAAAAGTGCTTTTTGCGATTCCATCTCAGCTAATTTTACTTCAAACTCATCTGGTGGAAGCGATTCTTTTAAGGTTTCCACACTGTGGCTATAATATTCGGTCATAAAATCTGGGTTGAGTACTTCAGTATAAAAAACATCAAGAATCCCAAATGCCAAGGCCGTGATCAAACTTATCAGAATACCGATGACAAGTGCTTTTTTGAAACTTACCTTACCATCATTTTCCTTATCTCGATAGTGTTTGATGCCTAAAAAGACAAAACTCAGTGATAGTATCATGGATATATACCCTAAAACCTCTTGGGAGAAGTTGGGGAGGTCGTTAAATACGAACCAACTTAAAAGGAACAATACGCAAATGGTGATGGCTCCATATAGGCCAAACTTGGTAACGGTTTTTTTCATGGTCAATTCATTAAAAGTTGATTCAAATGTAGTATTTGGGCCAAAAGAATGGCTCATACTAAAGTACCAAAATCAAGGTATATCAAGCTTAAAATGAATTAAATGCCCAAAATTTGAAGGTCTTTTGCCCGTTGGATGGCTTGGGTGCGGCGTTTGGCATTCAATTTTACCAAAAGGTTGGAGACATGGGTCTTAATGGTACTTTCAGAAACAAAAAGTGACTCTGCAATCTCCCTGTTGGACAGCCCTCTTGAAATTTCAACCAATACTTCATATTCACGCTGACTGATACCAAGTTCCTCTACTTTTTTTAGATTGATGGCAGGGTCGACATTCTCTTTTTTTCGAAGCGATTTTTTGTTGATGTAGATTCCGATGAAGAAGAAAATCACGGCGATTATGGCTATGATGATCTCTATGGAAATGTCACCAGACCAATACGCATATTTACTCAATTGAAAGAGAACGAGTAGCGCAACGATTAGGGCTGAAAACACAAATATGGTCTTTTTCACCCACTAAATTTAGCAAAATCTAGCTTTAACCTTGTCCACAATGGTTTGAGCCAACTTTTCTTTGCTTTCCACTGTCCATCCGGCCACATGAGGGGTCAAAAGAACATTTTTGGCCTTTCGTAAATATTTAAATGCCTTTGGTTTTTGGACGAACATGTTCTCGAAGGATTTTTTTTCGTACTCCAGAACGTCCAATCCGGCACCTAATATTTTTCCTGATTTCAATGCCTCCACCAAATCTTTGGTAACCACGCATTTTCCACGGGCGGTGTTCAACAACCAAAATGGATTGTGAAAACCATTGATGAATGCTGTATTGACCATGCCAATGGTCTTTTCGGTTTGGGGAACATGCAGACTCACCACATCTGATTTTTGCTGAAATTCCATGATTCCTACTTGACGGGCGTTATCATCGCCAACCCCGCCGACTATATCATAGCAGATGACCTCCACATCAAAACCGCGTAACTTTTTGGCAAAGGCCTTTCCCATATTTCCATAGCCAATAATCCCCACGGTTTTTCCATCAAGTTCTTCACCTCGGTTGCCTTCGCGGTCCCATTTTCCTTTTTTTACCTCGCGGTTGGCCTTTGTCATTTTGTTCATAAGGGACAACAACATACCCAAAGTGTGCTCACCAACGGCAATTCTGTTTCCTTCTGGAGCAGATGCTAGAAATATGCCTTTCTCCTTGGCAAATTGGGTGTCTATGTTTTCCAATCCGGCACCAACCCGTCCAATGAACTTTAAATTGGTGGCCTTGTCCAAAAACTGATGGTCTATAGTAAACCGGCTTCTTATGATGATACCATCGTATTTGTCAATAGTTTTTTCAACTTCTTCTTTGGTTGAAGTGTAATCTTCGTGGTTTTCAAAACCTAATTGGGCAAACTGCTCCAAAAGCAGGGGGTGGTTGGTATCCAAGTGGAGAACTTTCATGGGTCAAATATACAACTCCTAGATTTTTGGATAATGCGTCTGTGTTTTTTCATGCTGCACTTTGCCAGTGTGCGCAGTGGTGAGCTTTTCGAACAACAAAACATGGACTTCTTCGCCATTTTTGGTCATGGGATTGTGCTCCACTCCTTTGGGCACCACAATGATTTCGCCTTCATTTACCACTTCGGTCCTGTCGCGAAACTGCATGTACAAAGTGCCTTTAATCACTTGGAAGAGTTCATCTTCATGCTCATGGGCATGCCACACAAACTCCCCCTGTAATTTGGCCAGAAGTACTTGCATATTATCCACTACAGCAATTTGGTGCGGGTGCCATTGGCTGGAGAACTCAGCATGTTTTTGTTTTAGATTGATGGATTTCATAATCTTAGTTTTACGTAATTGAGATGAGGAGTTATTCAGCCTGAATCATTTTATTTATCAGCACAATTTGACCGAGATGATAGTAGCTATGCTCAATCACGCCCTCAATGTTTCGCTGATAGGTTCCGTATTTTTCATCAACAAAATAATCATCAAATTGTGAATCTTCCATGCTTTCTACATGCGCTACAAACTTTTCGGAGTTCACCACAAATTGATGCTTCAACTTCTTCCAATCTGTTTCAGATTGGATTGGGGGCATTTCAAAACTGTATTTATCCCGAATTTCGAGTTTTCCTCCGTTAAACACATTTAGGATGCCAGCCAAGTAATAATTAAGATGGTAGGTAAGTAGCGCAACAGTATTTAAGGAACCTATCTTCTGGTTGGCCTGTTGCCATGATATACTTTCTATTTGCTCCTTAATATTGGTTTGGGCAATCCAGCGACCGCTTAAAAGAACTTCCTGTAACCGAGATGCCATGAATTCACTTCTATTCGATTTCATTGGTGTGTATTGGCTAAAGAAACTAGATTCCCAAAATAAGTTTGGCGATCCAAAAATAAATCAAGATGCCAAAAATATCGTTGCTTGTGGTGATAAAGGGGCCTGTGGCAATGGCGGGATCAATATTTCTTTTATGAAGGAACAATGGGATAAATGTGCCTATTAGACCAGCAACAACGATCACTACCACCAAAGAGAGTGATATGGCCAAAGCGGTGGCAAAAGCACCTTTCCAAATCCAAGTAAATAATAAGAGCAGAAGGGCAAGAATGAGTCCATTTAAAAGGGCTAATAACATTTCTTTTATGAGTCGATGGCTCACACTCCCCTTTAGATCATCATTGGCAAGCCCCTGAACAATGATGGCACTGGATTGCACCCCTACGTTCCCGGCCATGGCAGCAATCAATGGAGTAAAGTAAAATAGGACAGCATGTTTGGAGATCATTTCTTCAAAACCTCCCATGATGGCCGCTGCTCCCAATCCGCCCAATAAACCTAGAATGAGCCAAGGCAATCTGGCGCGTGTCAATTCCCAAATGCTATCATCGGCTTCAACCCCTTGGGATATACCGGCCGCCATTTGATAATCCCTGTCAGCTTCTTCACGGATTACGTCCACAATATCATCAATGGTAATTCGGCCTACCAATCTTCCAATCTCATCTACCACCGGAATAGCTTCCAAGTCGTATTTGGACATGATCTTGGCAACTTCTTCCCCTTTTTCATTTACGTTTACAGCATCGACCTTAGCAATGTACACATCTTTGATGTGCGTTTTGGTGGAGGTGGTGAGCAAATCCTTTAAGGAAAGCCTTCCTTTAAGTTTACCTTCATCATCCACAACATAAATGGAATGTACCCGAGTAACATTTTCTGCTTGGGCTCGCATTTCCTTAACGCATGTGGTAACGGTCCAATTCTCGTTGACTTTCACCAACTCCTTGGCCATGAGTCCCCCAGCAGAGTCATCCTCATAACGCAAAAGATCTACAATATCCTTGGCGTGCTCCCTATCCTCTATTTCAGAAATTACCTCCTGAATGAGTTCTTTGGGAAGTTCGTTGATGATGTCTGCGGCATCATCCGTATCCAATTCGGATAGCTCATCTGCAATTTCCTTGGCGGTAAGGTTTTTCAGAACAGCTTCCCGGATATCCTCATGCATTTCTGCAAGGATGTCCGATGTCTTTTCACTATCCAAGAGTTTGATGAGATAGGTGGCTTCCTCCACATTGAGCTCATCCGCTATTTCGGCGACATCGGCATAGTGGAATTCCCGCATCATCGACTGAAGCGCACTGTTTTTTTCTTCGGCGATCAGTTGTCTGATGTCATCTAAAAGCTCGTCTGTAAGTTTAAACGGGGTCATTGGCTATCTTTTGGGTCAACGTTACAAAATCTGCCACACTGAGCTGTTCCGGGCGTTGGTCAAAGATAGTATCTTCTTTTAGAATATCAGAGAGATTGAAGGTTTTAAGGCTATTGCGGAGCGTCTTTCTCCGTTGATTGAACGCTGTTTTTACCACTTTGAAGAAAAGGCGCTCGTCGCAGGGCAAATTGAGCTCTTTTTTTCGGGTGAGTCGCAAAACGCCTGAATCAACTTTGGGTGGAGGATCAAATACACCGGGAGGTACGGTAAACAAATATTCTGCGTGGTAATAGGCTTGTACCAATACGGAGAGAATACCATAGGTTTTGCTGCCAGGGCCCTCACAAATGCGTTTTGCCACTTCTTTTTGGAACATTCCCGAAAATTCAGGCACCTGTTGCCGCATTTCCAGCATTTTAAAAACAATCTGACTGGATATATTGTAAGGGAAGTTTCCAGTGATGGCAAATTGCTCATCCCCGTACAATTCCTGCAAATTGAATTTGAGAAAATCCGCTTCAAGAACGTTAAGATTCTTATTTTTCTTGATCACTTCTGGATGTTCCAAAGGAAAGCTGTGGTTCAGGTAGACAATGGATTCCTCGTCCAAATCCATGGCCACCAAGTCCATGCCGCGCATCAGAAGATATTTGGTGAGAACACCCATCCCCGGTCCAATCTCCAGGACATTGCTATAGCCATCCAAAGAAAGCGTATCCGCTATTTTTTTGGCAATGGCCTCATCTTTTAGAAAGTGCTGCCCCAAATGCTTCTTGGCTTTTACCGCACCCTCATGCTGTCCATTTTCGGGCTTTCTGGTTTTGCCGTTACCCAATTTTCTTTTCTTCTTTTTGGACACGGAGGTTTTTTTGCAAGTTACTGGGAATTTTCGATATAAACCCAAGCCATTAAGCCAGATTCCAGATTGAATTTTTCCCGTTTGTACGCACTGGTTTCGTAGATGTCGGCTTTTTTTAGGTCGGCTGTGGAAACTTTGTAGACCATACCCTCAACCTTGTCTTCTTCATTTTTGGTATGAAGCACTAAAGGATACCGACCATAAACCGCATTTTCAAATCGTTTGAAGCCAAAGAGAGCGTCTGATTTTCCATCCAAAATCCGCCCAAAAAGATATTCCTGCACCTGCAGGTCCTGTAACGTACCGTAGGTAAAAAGATAGTCCAATGGGTTACGGTATTTGTTGGTTGATGACTTCGAGCTCAGTTCTAAAGGCAACAAATTTATTGGGAAATAATTTTTGGGCCTCGGCTCTTAAACGTTCAGCATCTTGTTGGTAATACGATTCCAGAGTTTTTCGGTCCTGGGTCGTATATTGGATGGAATAGGTTATGCCTCCCATATCCTCCTCGACCAAAACCTTTACCATTTTGGCATGGGAGAATTTTCCAGTGCTGAGCATATCAGGAATGTGCTTGTCCCGCATCCAAATAAGCCATTCGTTATGGACACTTTCATCTATGTTGATGGTAACGTTGTATATGAGCATCTACTTTTGGTTTGGAAGGTTGAAAATTAACGTATTTTTTGACAACTCAATAGTTGTAACAAGTCATTTTGAAATGAGTGCCGATACCTAACGGCACGATTGAGAAATCTATTTGTTAGTTGGATGAGTGGATTCCTGCCCGTACGAGAATGACAATGCTCTTAGTTAATGGCATCACCGCGAAGCCTTCTAAAATTCTTTCGTGCTTGGGGAAAATAATAACTGTCCTGATAGTTGTAGATGATTTTTTCGTACTGACTTTTTGCTTTTTCGGGTTCGTTGAGGATATTTCTGTACAGTTCGCCCAAGGCAAAATGGGCATCATCAGCTAAAATTCCATCCGAATAGAATTCCACGATTTTTTTATAGTTGAACTCGGCACTTTCGTAGTCCTTTTGTTGTACCAGAAGTTCGGCTTGTTTTAGCAGGGCTTCGTCTTCAATTTTTTCGCCTTTGTGGTTTTGCAAAATCTCTTCCAAAACGGCAATGGCCTCCTTGTTTTTGTTTTGATAGGCCAATAGGTCAGCCCGTGCGTACTTTTTTAATGCGGTTTGGGTGGAATCTTCCAAAGAGTTGTCCGAAATCAATAGGCTCAATTGCATGGCATCGTTGGCGATGAGCTGGGATGTGGAGCTTCGAAGCACCTTCAATTGGGTAAGCGCCCAATCAAAATCGCCTTTGTAAAAACTGGTCTGTGCCACTTTGAATCGTGCATTTTGACCTAAAACATCATTTTTTAGGCTTTTTTGCACCTGGGTGAAATTGATCAACGCCTGATTGAACTGCTGATTGTACACCAAAATATCCCCTAGGGCCAATTTTACATACGCCACGGCCATGCGGTTCATGGGAAGTTCCAAGCTTTCTTTGAGCAAAGCAATAGCAGGTTCGGGTCGTTCCCGCTTAAACGTTAGGAAATTGGCATAGGCAATCTGGAGTTGGAGCGTTCTACTTTCATTTCCGTATTCCGCCTCCAAATCCTGAAACTTTTTTTCTACCTCATCCAATGTTTTTTCTGTTGGATTTAGCAACACAATGTCGATAAGATTGAGCTCGGCATTCAATTTGGTTCTGGGCTCTTGGGCATTTTCAACGATGTATTCAAAAATGACAGTTGCATTTTCAAGATCGTTGTCCTCCAAAGCAATCTGACCCAAATTTTCAAGTCGGTCCAGGGAATTATCCTCAGTACGTTTAAAAATGGCTTTCTCCTGGCTGAAGGCACTGTTGTACTGTTTTTGTTGCACAAAGAGCCAGCTCAACAATTCGTTCCAAAGAATATCCGGGTTTTGCTGCGCATTTTTGAGCAGCACTTTTTGGAGTAAGACATTGTTGGCGTCTGCCGGGTCTTCCGAAATAAAATCATCGATGTTTCGGAGAACGTTGGAGCGTGAGGTACGTCCTTGCCAAATAAGGTTCAGGTAGGATTGGTACATTTTTTCAATATCGCCCTGTTCTCCATAAATTCGAGCTAACTGAAAATCGTAGTTCAACTCTGGTTTTAAGGCCATGGCGTTAGAATAAGCTTTTACGGCATAATCCAAGAGCGCATATTTTTGAAAGCGATATCCAACACTGTACCCATAATTGGGATTTTCATTAATTTTTAGGATGGCTTGGTCATAGTATTCCGTTGCTCTATCCGATTGGTTTTGAAGGGTATAATTATAACCCAACTCGATAAAAAATGTGGGGAATGCGTAGGGGTCATCAATCTTCTCTAAAAGGAATGCCTCGGCATCTTCATAACGCTCCAATTGTTGATAACACGCTACCAGTCCTTCGGAATAATCGGTGCGCCTTGGATTTTGTTCCACCAATTTGGCGTAAAAGACCACGGCTTTCTCGTAATCCCCATCATTAAAGTACTGCTTGGCCAGAAAGTCTTCTTGGGCATGGGCGTAGGTCAGTAGGCAAAAGCACGATATGAGAAATAAAAAGTATCGCAATAGCACAGTTTATTTCAAATATAACGCAGAAAAGCTGGGGATTCTGTTAAGCGAATCCAAATAAATTGATGAAATCCTTAATCAATCACATCAAAACCGCAATAGGGAACCAAAACCTCGGGGATTTTGATACCATTTTCCGTTTGATAATTTTCCAGAATGCCCGCCAAAACCCGTGGCAGTGCCAAAGCACTTCCATTTAAAGTGTGCGCCAACTGACTTTTTCCATTTTCATCCTTAAAACGAAGCTTTAAACGGTTGGCTTGGAAGGTTTCAAAATTGGAAACGGAACTGATTTCCAACCATCGGTCTTGGGCCGTTGAAAACACTTCGAAATCGTAGGTGAGGGCAGAGGTGAAGCCTAGATCCCCGCCACAAAGCCGAAGAATACGATAGGGCAACTTCAATTCCCGGAGGATATTTTTAACGTGCTCCACCATCTCATCCAAAGCTTGGTAGGATTTGCTAGGGTGCTCCAAGCGTACAATCTCCACTTTGTCAAATTGGTGCAAACGGTTCAAACCGCGAACATGGGCTCCGTAGCTTCCTGCCTCTCTTCTAAAACAGGGTGTATATCCAGTATATTTTATGGGGAAATCACCTTCCGCCAAAATATCGTCACGGTGCAAATTGGTCACGGGTACTTCCGCAGTGGGAATCAAATAGAGGTCATCTGCCTGCACATGGTACATCTGCCCTTCTTTATCGGGCAGCTGGCCTGTTCCATAGCCTGAGGCTTCATTGACCAAATGCGGGACCTGCATTTCGGTGTAGCCAGCTTCCGTATTTTTATCCAGAAAATACGAAATCAAAGCACGCTGCAGACGAGCGCCCTTTCCTTTGTAAACGGGAAAACCGGCACCGGAAATCTTTACGCCGAGCTCAAAATCGATAATGTCATATTTCTTGGCAAGCTCCCAATGGGGTAGCGCATTTTCGGTTAAGGCGGGCACATCGCCTTCCCGAAATATCTCTTCGTTATCCGCATCACTGCTTCCGGCAGGTACAGAGTCGTGGGGAATGTTGGGAATGAGGTATAGTTCCTCCTGCAGAGCTTCAGCAGTGGCGTTTAGATCATCACCCAATTGCTTGGAAGTTTCTTTTAATCCTGCTGTTTTTTCCTTTAAGGCGTTGGCTTCCTGTGCTTTTCCTGATTTGAAAAGCATTCCAATTTCTTTGGAAAGTTTGTTAGATTCGGCCAGAGTGCTATCCAGTTCGGTTTGGATGGAACGTCTTTTTTCATCCAATTCGATAACTTTTGACAACATGAGTGCAGCATCGATATTGCGCTTTTTCAACGCGCTGATGATCTGTTCCTTATTCTCCCTAATAGTCTGTAATTGAAGCATGGCCTTATTTTGAGCGGCAAATTTAGGGAATTTACCCATCTTACACTACAACGTAAACAATTACCTTTGTACCGTCTAACTAAATAATCCAATATGATTTTTGAGCACTTTGCAGTGAATGTGGCTGATGCACCTTCGGTTGTGAAATGGTATGTGGCGCACTTGGGCCTTAAGGCACGTGTGGCTGATAAAAATCCACCTTTTATGACTTTTTTGGAAGACGGCACAGGACGTGTAGTGATAGAGTTCTACCAACGGACTGATGCTCCTGTATCTGATTTTTCCAAGGAAAACTCGTTAAGTTTTCATGTAGCCTTTGTGTCTGAAAATGCCGAAAACGATAAAAAGCGTTTGGTGGAAAGCGGTGCCACATTTGAGTTGGAGGTGAAGTTGGAGGATGGAAGTCATATTGTGATGCTTCGTGATCCCTGGGGCATGCCCTTACAATTGTGCCAACGGGCCAATCCTTTTTAGTCACTCGTTTTAGTGGAATCGGTTGGTTGTCGGGGCAAAATCCACTCATTATGGGCAAAATGCTTCCAGGGAACACTGGCCAGGTCCACTTTTGGGTCGATAAACTCATGATACTCGCCGCTGTTCACTTTTACCTTATTTGTGACAAAGACTTGGATATCCTCGCCCTTTTTGGCATATTCCTTTTTTAGATGTTGGGCAAATTGCCAGGCAAAATCGGGATAACAAGCCACTCTTCTGCGTTGTTTTTTGGTGAGATAGTCATCTAGATCAATATAGTTGACCTTCTTGGTGTCTTTGTTTACCACACGATAGCGAATGGTTCCGGAGCGACTACGGAGCATCATTCGCCAGCTAAGTCTATGGCCTTCCTCGGTCCATAGTACATCGTCTTTAAATGCATAATGACGAAGGGGAAGCACCAATTGAACCACAAAATAAATCCCAAGAATTCCAATGATGATGTTCCTATGTTTTGGAATGGTCAATAATTGGTCCACCACAATGTTTTTGGTTCTAAGAAAGATATTCCGGATGGTCTGCGGTTCAAAAAAGAAAACAATAAAGGCCAAAGAGAGATAGGGGAAAATACCAATCCTGAAAACGTAGCTATTGAACAAGTGGAAGAATATGGACAATGCAAAAGCAATTTTTCGAGTCGGTTTCCAGAGTAGGGCAGGAACAATGAGCAGATCAAATAAAATACCAAAGATGGCCACAATTTTGTGCACCCATTTTAGCTGAAGCAGCCCACCAATAAGTGGATAGTCATCCTTGGAGCGCATCAAGATGTCGATAATGCTAAAATCCAACCAATCCCCATATAGTTTAGCCACCGAAGCATAGGTGTAGACTATGAACAATTGTAAAATTATGGTCCACCGCACCCAATTGGGCATGGTGTGCGAATGTAGCTTCGGATTCAATTTGGCATCCAATGAAGCATCTCGTCCAGCAGGCAAAAAGGCCATGATGAAAGCAAGAAGCATCAATAAATAGTAATGATTGTTATAAGATGTTTTTTGCATCAAGTACACCCCGGTCCACATAAACGCAAAGGCGAGCGCACTAAACCGGTATTTGTAACCCAAAGTAATTAAAATACCGAGGGTACCCATGATGAAAAAATAGATGTACATCCCATTTCCGGGCAGGGGCTGGAGCCACTCAAATCCGATAAAGTTAAAGGTGAACTGTGGCTCAATGAGGGTTCTTCGAACCCATCCGGTGGCAATGGCCCCGTAACATTCGGCACTGACCAAAAGTCCATAGAAAATCCGGAAAACAATGAGCTGGGCATTGTCAATTCTCTTAAAAAGAAACCGATTCAGCATCTATCTGGAGATTAAGTCCAACGAAAAGTTTTTGTCTTTTTTCAGCTGTTCCCGTAATTCTTCAACGGAGCTGAACTTGTGTTCATCACGAATACGGTGCAAGATCTTAACCTGAATTTTTTGGTCATAGAGATCCCCTTCGAACTCAAAAAAGTTGACCTCAATACTTTTTTCGGTGCCAGATACGGTTGGATTGAAACCAATGTTCATCATACCATAATGTTTGATGCCATTAAGGGTACTTTTAACTACGTAAGACCCATTTTTTGGGATGAGCTTATAGGATTCAGCAATATGAAGGTTAGCCGTGGGGAAACCAAATTCCTTGCCCAACCCTTTACCTTTTTTTACCGTTCCGGTAAGCATGTAGGCATAGCTCAGGTAGCTGTTGGCCGTGACCACATCACCTTCTAAAAGTGCGTTCCTGATTTTAGTGGAGCTCACAGATACATCATCGATTTCTTGGGCGGGAATCTCCTCAACTTCAAAATCCAAAGTATTGCCAAACGCAATGAGATCTTGAATATTGGCATTGCGATTGCGCCCAAACCTGTGATCGTACCCAATAATAATTTTTTTAGCTTTTAGGCTGTTCACCAAAACATCTCGCACAAATTCGGTTGCCGAAAGTCGGGAAAAAGCCTTGGTAAAAGGGTGGATGATCAAATTATCCAACCCCAAACTCTCCAAGATCTGTGTTTTCTCTTCAATGGTGTTCAAGAGCTTTATCTCCGTATCTTTCTGCAAAACCATCCGCGGATGCGGGAAAAAAGTGAGCACGGTGGACTTTAATCCAGTGTTTTTGGCATTATTTATGAGGCGTTCCAATATCTTGCGATGGCCCAAATGGACACCATCAAAAGTGCCGATGGTAATAACAGTTTGATCGGTAATGTGCTTAAAAAGAGAAATGTCTTGGATTGTTTCCACCTAATCAAGAAATAAAAAAAGGCTTATTTTTGAAATTCGACTGACGCCCTACATATGTATGAAAGCTAAATTACATCTTGTTTTTTCAATAACCATACTTTTTAGCTGCTTTTGTACCTATGGGCAGCAAGCGTATTGGAAATCCGTACCCAAACAATCGAGTATGAAGAGTGCCTCCCTAAAGGATGTGGGCAAGGCCAGTGCTGTTTTTACTTTGGATAAAAGTCGTTTCAAGGAGAAGCTTCAGGATTTTCCCGTTTCTAAAAATGGAAAACACATCATTTACTTGCCAGACGGGGAGGGAGAGGTAATCCCGTTTAGGGTGAAGGAAACTCCAGTCCTTCATCCTGATTTGGCAGCAAAGTATCCCGAAATAAAATCTTTTACCGGGGTAAGCCTGAATGGAAAATACAAAATTAAACTCAGTAGTTCCCAGAAAGGCATTGAGACCATGGTCATTGATTTGGAAAGTCAAAAAACTTCATTTTTGGAACCAACCCTAGCTGACGATGATTCATATGTATTGTATAAAAAAGGGTCAAGGTCTTCTTTGAAGCATAGCTTTTTGTGCAAGACGGAGGTTATGTTTATGAATAAGATGAAATCAGATGGAGCCACTTCCAAAACCATTGTGCCCTTAGTGGATGATCAGCTACTCAGAACATTTCGGATTGCGGTTTCTGTTACTGGTGAGTATACAGAATATCATGGAGGTACGGTTGCAGATGCACTTGCTGCCATTAATGCCACGCTGACACGAATCAACGAGGTTTTTGAAACAGATTTAGGAGTAACGCTAGAGTTGATTCCAAATAATGATCTAGTCATCTTTACCAATCCTGATAATGATCCGTATACAGGTAGTTTCAACTCTCAAGTACAAAATACACTAACATCTACCATTGGTGAGGCCAATTATGATGTAGGGCACCTGTTTCATAGGGTAGAAGATCCCGCACAGAATAATGGTAATGCCGGTTTTATAGGGGCGGTTTGTTCCGATAACCAAAAAGGAAGTGCCTTCTCCGCCGCTTTTGAGCCAGAGGGCGATGTTTTTGATTTGGATTATGTAGCCCATGAATTAGGGCATCAATTTGGGGCCAACCATACATGGTCTTACGAGTCAGAGGGAACCGGAGTACAAGCTGAACCGGCCAGTGGAACTACCATTATGGGGTATGCTGGGATTGTGCCCGGAAATAATGTGGCTCCTAACGGAGATGATTATTTTCACTTTGTGAGCATCTTTCAAATAGCTTCTTATCTACAATCTATAGCATGCGCCCAGACCACGGCCCAGACCAATTCTCCACCAGTCCTTACGCCGATAGGTGATTTCAATATTCCAAAAGGTACTGCCTTTGTGTTGGAAGGTGTGGCAACCGACCCAGATGTGGGTGATGCGCTTACCTACACTTGGGAGCAGATTAATGATGGGGTGGTAACGACAAGTACTTTTGGGCCCAACAATCCCAGTGGAGCCAATTTTAGATCATTGCCCCCTTCAACTGATGCTGCAAGATACTTTCCAAGGTTGTCTGAGGTGGTGCAGGGAAATTTATCACAAGTCAACCCGTCGGAAAATGACGCTTGGGAAACGGTTTCCGATATTGAACGTACCTTGAGTTTTGCTTGTACGGTCCGTGATAATGCCTTAGGAGGGGGACAGGTGGTTTCAGACGTTTTGGATGTTCAGGTTATAAAGGCAGCAGGCCCTTTTGTGGTTACATCCCAGGCTTCCAATGAAATTTATGAAGCTGGGTCGGTTCAAGAAATCACTTGGGATGTGGCCAATACAAATACTTCGCCCATCAATGCTCAAAATGTGGACATTTTTCTTTCGTTGGATGGTGGACAGACCTTTCCCATCAGCCTGGCAGATGATACCCTCAATGATGGCTCCGAGGAAGTCCTGATTCCTGGAGATGTGAGCAGTACGGCGCGTATCATGGTAAAAGCCAGCGACAATGTGTTTTTTGCCATCAATGCAGCGGATTTTACCATTCAACAATCAGAGGTGGTCCTCAATTTTCAAGATGTAACTTTCAGGGTATGTCAACCCAGTGACATTGTTATTCCATTCACCTATGAGACATTTGGAGGGTTTAGTGAAATATCGACCTTCTCTGCAAATGCTCCAGCGGGACTTTCAACATCTTTTTCCCCCACTCAAGCCAGTGCGGATGATACGGCGGTGGATTTGACCATCTCCAATACCAATGCTATTGCAGCGGGTGTTTATGATGTTGAGGTGACAGCAACTTCGACCTCCGTGACCAAAAATATTACCTTGTCCCTTGTCATTGAGGATGGAACTTTTCCAGATGTTGTTCTTTCCTCGCCCACAAATATGGAAACAGGGGTCACTTTGAACCCACAGTTGGGTTGGGAGGCCAATCCATTGTATCAAAGTTATGATGTAGAGGTAGCTACTGATGTAGGTTTTACCGATATAGTTTCCACCGCTACGGTTCCTTTTACATTTTATAAAGTGAACGGATTGGATGAGCAGACCGAATATTTTTGGAGGGTCCGTCCAACAAACGATTGTGGCAGCGGAACTTTTGGACCTCCCTTGAGTTTTACCACAACACAATTGGATTGTAAGAGTTTTGAACCAAGAAATGGACTTCCGTTGGAGATTTCATCCATAGGTACCCCAACCGTGAGCACCTCAATACAGTTTTTTGAAGACCTTCCCATTTCAGATATCAATGTTAGTCTTGAGATCAACCACACCTTTTTGGAAGACTTAGTGATCAATTTAATTTCTCCAGCAGGAACCCGTGTTGCTTTAATTTCAAGAACCTGTGGCGACTTAAATAACGTCAATGCCATTTTTGATGATGATGGTACACCCATTGTCTGTTCTGGTAATCCCGCTATAATGGGTACCGTTAGTCCATTGGGTTCGTTGGCTTCTTTTGAGGGTGAATCAACCTTGGGGGAGTGGATTTTGGAAATTAGCGACACTGCTCCAAGTGATGGCGGTGCTTTGGTGGCCTTTTCCATGGAAGTGTGTGCCGAAGGAGCCTTTAGGCCCGATGAAGATGAAGATGGTGTGTTCGATGACGGCGACGACCTATGTTTGGGAACCCCTAAAGGAATTGAGGTGGATACCAATGGATGTGCCGTGTACAGGTTTCCCCCGGACAACTTCTCTATTGAAATATTGAGCGAAACCTGCAGAATCAGCAATAATGGCTCGGTAACGGTATCCCCAATGGATACCTCAATAACCTATACCGCCGTTTTAAATGGAGGTGCATCGCCAGTAAATATGGACTTTACTGATGAGCACATATTTCAAAATCTAGGAGCTGGTAATTATTCGTTGTGCATTACGGGGACCAATGGACTCATTACCTACCAAGAAACGTGTTTTGACATCACCATAACGGAACCGGATGTATTGGCTGTTGAAGCAATGATGGATGAACAGAATGTGGAGCTTTCGCTTAACGGAGCTGATTTGTATAATGTGGAATTAAATGGTCTGGTGACCCAAACACAAAACTCTAAAATACAGCTGCCTTTGGCCGAAGGTAAAAATGTCTTGAAAGTCTACTCCAACCTTCCTTGCCAAGGGGTGGTGGAAAAAACATTCTTCTATTCTTCACGACCCATTCTTTCACCAAACCCAGTTGATGCAACAACAGAAATTTATTTGAACGGATTTGAGGGCGAAATACGTATTCAAATTTTCTCAGCCAATGGCCGCTTGGTTAAGACAGATTATAGGTCGGTTAATGGAAATACGTTGGAATTGGACTTGTCTTTCTTGTCCAAAGGAGTCTACTATTTAGGAGTGGAAAAAATGGGAGTTTCAGAAATGTTTAAATTTATTAAGCGATGATTCGGAAAGTACTACTATGGTCCATTGGGGTTTTATTGGTTTCATGTGGAGGCAATGACGACCCACCACCGGCACCAGAAGGAGCCAATTTGGTTTTTCCTGAGGAAAATTCGGAATGTACTACAGGGGTAAGTGTAAACGAGACGTTGAGCCAGGTTACGTTTCAGTGGCTGGCTTCAAGCAATACAGATAGCTACACACTAAGCGTGGTGAATTTAGATACAAATGTGCCGCAGACCATTTCCACGGCAGCAACCTCGGCAAACCTGTCCATTGCCAAAGGGACCCCTTTTTCATGGTCCGTCACTTCAATCAGTTCCGATTCTGACCAAACCGCAGTAAGTGAAACATGGTTGTTCTATAACGCCGGGGCAGAAACCAGTTATGCGCCTTTTCCAGCACAGTTGGTAAATCCAATTTCTGGGTCTACTGTACAAAAAGATTTGGCCAACGAAGTGCTATTGGAGTGGCAGGGTGCGGATGTTGATGGTGACATAGCCACCTTTGAGGTATTTTTCTCAGAAGACAACCCACCCACAACCTCAATGGGTACTTTGGGTCCGGGAACCATGGAGTTCTCCGTAAGCGTGACCTCTGATACGGTGTATTATTGGAGTGTATTGACCACCGATGCTGAAGGGAACAGCTCCAATTCTGGGGTGTTCGACTTTAAGGTATTTTAATTAAGTGCCGTTAAACTGGTTCATGGTATTTTTTACCCCGGCAAATACAAAAGAACGGATAAGTGCTGTGGATTTTTTTAATCGTTCAGGAAGCGCAGCTGCTTCATCCTCATTCCATTTTCCCAAAACGTAATCCACTTGCTTTCCCTTACCGAATTCAGCTCCTATTCCAAATCTAAATCGGGGATATTGGGCTGTTTGTAAGGTGTTTTGAATATCCTTTAATCCATTATGGCCGCCGTCGCTTCCCTTGGTCTTCAAACGGATGGTTCCAAACGGCAAATTAATGTCATCGGTAATGATGAGCACATTGTCTAACGCAATGCTCTCCTTTTCCATCCAATAGTTGACGGCCTTTCCACTTAAATTCATATAGGTGGAGGGTTTCAGGCACAGGACACTTCTTCCTTTGTGTTTAAAAGTAGCTACAGCCCCCAATTTGGCACTTTCAAAAGTGAGGTTTTCCTCTTCGGCCAAAAAATCCAACACTTTGAAACCGATATTATGTCGGGTTTCTTCATATTCCGCTCCGATATTTCCGAGGCCAACAACTAGGAATTTTTTCATAGGATCAGTTTCTTGCAACAGCTGATTCTGGGCACCAAACAGGCTTTTAATGAATTGGAACATTATAGAACCATTTTGTCTAAAAATACAAAAGCATCCCAAATTTTACAGCGTGGTAAAACAGGGATGCCTTTTTAAATAAATCTAAAACTATTCTGTAGCTTCAGCTTCTGGGGCCTCACCACCTTCGGCTCCACCTTCAGCAGCTGCTTCAGCACCTTCTTCTGTTCCTTCTTCATCTTCGTCTTCAAGCTCTTCATCAATAGAAGTTCTAGAAGCTTTCACCTGTACAATGGCCGTGCTTTCTGGATGTAAAATGGTGTAATCATCATTCAACACAGTTTCAACGGCAATTGTGCCACCAATTCTTAGTTTGGAGATATCCACAGTGATAAAATCAGGAAGTAGATCAGGCAATGCTTTAATGGCAAGCTTTCGTTTTCTAAACAGTAATCTACCACCGTTTCGTACCCCTGGGGAATTTCCTTCCAAACGAACAGGAATGTTCATGGTAACAGGTTTGTCTTCAAACAATTGATAGAAATCGATGTGAAGAATTTTATCAGTTACGGGGTGAAACTGAATGTCCTGTAAAACGGCGTTCAACTTTTCACCACCTTCCAACTCAATCACAACAGTGTGTGCGTTGGGGGTGTAGACCAAATCTCTGAACGAGATTTCATCAGCTGAAAAGTGCAATGGCTTATCCCCTCCGTACAGCACGCAAGGGACCTTTCCAGCATTACGTAAGGCCTTGGTAGATACCTTGCCCACGCTTTCTCTTTGGGATCCTTTGATAGTAATTGACTTCATAATCTATATTAATAATTTAATTTATTCTGAATACTACTTTTCGAAGTGCTCAGTTTGTCAGCCTGAGCGCAGTCGAAGGCTACATTAAAAATTTTGATGATATTGAGGTATTGTGGTGTACCCTGTGCATAACATCTGCAAAAAGGTCGGCACAACTTAATACCTTAATTTTTTTCTTGGTCTCATCGATAGGAATTGAATCAGTAACAATCAATTCCGACAACTTTGACTTTTCTATTCGTTCATAAGCTTTTCCAGACAACAATCCGTGTGTGGTGACCGCGCGAACGCTTTCAGCACCTCTTTCCATCATTAGGTCGGCCGCTTTGGTCAAGGTGCCTGCGGTATCCACCATGTCATCCACTAAAACCACATTTTTGCCCTGCACATCACCAATGAGTTCCATATGGGAAATAACATTGGCTTTAGCCCGTTGCTTATAACAGATGACTACATCGCACTCCAACGCTTTGGAATAGGCATAGGCTCTTTTGGAACCACCCATGTCCGGCGAAGCAATGCAAAGATTGTCCAATTTCAATCCCTTTAAATAGGGTAGGAACAAGGTTGAAGCAAAAAGGTGGTCCACAGGTTTTTCAAAGAACCCTTGAATCTGATCTGCATGGAGGTCCATGGTGATGATTCGTGTGGCACCGGCGGTCTCCAGCATTTTGGCGACTAATTTTGCGGCAATGGGAACACGGGGTTTATCCTTTCTATCCTGTCGTGCCCATCCAAAATAAGGCATTACCGCGGTAATGTGCCGTGCAGAAGCTCGCTTGGCAGCATCTAGCATCAACAACATTTCCATAAGGTTCTCCGAGCTTGGATTGGTGGACCCAATGATGAAAATACGTGCACCCCGTATGGATTCTTCGAAAGAAGGCTGAAACTCCCCATCGCTATATCTGGAAAACTGAATTTTTCCCAAATCAGCACCATAAGAAGCCGCTATCTTTGTGCCAAGATCAACACTCTGCGTACAAGCAAAAATTTTGGGCTCGGGAACTTGATATGCCATTGCAAACTCTTGTTAACTAGCTTTTTGAAGCACTTTTTTATAAAGAGGTGCAAATTTAAAAATTAATTCGGGTTGCTAAAGGAATAAAGCAAGTATTTTTTGGTGGAAAATGAAATAATTTTTTAGCTTTGCATCCGCAATTAAAATAAGCCACTACAATTGCTTATGCCTTGGTGGCGGAACTGGTAGACGCGCTGGATTCAAAATCCAGTTCTTTCGGGAGTGTGGGTTCGATTCCCACCCAAGGTACTGAAAAGCCCTGTTGAATATTCAGCGGGGCTTTTTCTTTTCGAACAAATTGGAGGTCAATCTCCCTTACTCCTTATTCTGCCTGTCTTTAACGCAGTTTGTTGATAACCCTGTGGAAAAAAGTTTGGGCCATCTGACACTTGTCAGATTTTTTTCCAAGCCTAGATTTTACGTTTGTTCCCATGACTTTTTCAGCCTCAAAAATCGCAATGTTGATAAAACTGTTGAGAACCCGAAAGAGGCAATGTAAAATCAAAGTAAAGAAAATATGAATTTTACAATCAGTTCATTTAGGACAAATCCAAACACTTTTTCTCATGCACATTTCTCATATTACTAAAAGGGATTTTAGTACACAGCCCTTCGATTTGCACAAAATTACCAATGCCATTTTAAAAGCCATGACCGCTGTAGACCATGGTCAAATGGAAGATGCCCAGACCATAGCCAGTAATGTTGAAAAGGCATTGTTGGAACGAAAAGAACAAGATGAACACTATGTTCCCACGGTTGAGGAAGTTCAGGATGTGGTTGAGAATGAGTTGATGAACAGTGAGTTCCACGATGCGGCCAAAGCCTACATTATTTACAGGAACAAAAGGGCCCAAATGCGGGAAACCGATATTTTTGAGAAGCGCATCAACCTGAAACCCTACGAGTATCCCCAATTGTATGAATATGTGCCAGCTATCCGTCATTCGTATTGGATTCACACCGAGTTCAATTTTACCAGCGATATTCAGGATTTTAAATCTGGACTGACGGAAGTTGAACGAAGTGCCATTAAAAATACCATGCTGGCCATCTCCCAGATTGAGGTTGCCGTTAAAACCTTCTGGGGCGATATCTACCACCGTATGCCCAAACCTGAAATTGGCTCTGTGGGTGCTACTTTTGCTGAAAGTGAAGTGCGGCACCATGATGCCTATTCACATCTGCTTGAGATTTTGGGTTTGAACCAAGAATTTGAGAACCTTAAGAAAAAACCTGTGATCATGAAACGGGTGCAGTATTTGGAAACCGCTCTTAAGAATGCCAAAAGTGAGAACAATAAGGAATATGCGGAGTCCATTTTGCTGTTTTCCCTGTTCATTGAGCATGTTTCTCTTTTCTCCCAGTTTTTGATCATTATGGCCTTCAACAAGCACAAAAATGTGTTGAAAGGCATCTCCAATGTGGTGGAGGCTACCTCAAAAGAAGAGCAAATCCATGGTGATTTTGGAATTGATATCATCAACATCATCAAAAAAGAACACCCAGAATGGTTTGACGACGAGTACAAGGAAATGATTCAGGAAATATGTGAGAAGGCATTTGAGGCCGAGAGTAAGATTGTGGATTGGATTTTTGAGGATGGCGAATTGGATTTCTTGCCCAAAACAGTTGTAAATGAATTCATTAAGAATCGTTTCAACAATTCTTTGGAGAGCATTGGCATTGCAAAGGTGTTTGAGGTTGACCAAAAATTATTGGCAGAGACCGAGTGGTTTGATGATGAGATCATCGGCACCAAACATGGCGACTTTTTTGTAAAACGATCCATCAACTATAGCAAAAGAACACAAAGTATAACCAGCGACGACCTTTTTTAAATTATGGAGAACAAAGCCCAATCCCCCCAAATCGAAGACCTAAAACAAGAAAACAAAAGCCAAGAACTAGTAAATGCACGAAAGAGTGCCTTGGCACAACTCAAAGAAAAAGAAGAAAGCACGGGATTTGAATGGCTGAACGAATACAGTCGTCAGTTTTTGGCTTCGGGCTATTTGACCGATGGTGTTACCCCAGAAGGTCGGATTCGGGAGATTGCGGACCGGGCCGAGCAAATTTTGCAGATACCGGGGTATTCGGACAAGTTTTACAACTACATGTCCGAAGGGTTTTTCTCTTTGGCGTCCCCGGTTTGGTCTAATTTCGGAAAAAGGCGTGGACTGCCCATTAGCTGTTTCGGCTCCCACATTGATGATGATATGGGGAATATTCTCTATACCCAATCCGAAGTGGGCATGATGTCCAAATTGGGTGGAGGTACTTCGGGCTATTTTGGGAAAATTAGGCATAGGGGAGCTGCTGTAAAAAATAACGGACAGGCTTCCGGAGCGGTTCATATTATGCAATTGTTCGAGTCCATGGTAGATGTGGTGAGTCAAGGTTCAGTACGTCGCGGTCGCTTTTCACCGTATTTGCCCATTGATCATAAGGATATCATGGAGTTTTTGGAAATCGGTACCGAAGGGAACCCCATCCAGCAATTGACCCATGGTGTTACCGTGACCAATCAATGGATGCAGGAAATGATCGACGGCGATGTGGACAAGAGAACCGTTTGGGCCAAAGTCTTGCAGCGTAGGGGAGAGATGGGCTATCCGTATGTGTTCTTCTCTGACAATGCCAACAATGGAGCTGCGGATGTCTACAAGGACAAAGACCACCGCATTCACGCCAGTAATCTTTGTACCGAAATTATGTTGCCTTCCAACGACAATTGGTCGTTTGTATGTGTGTTGTCCAGCATAAATGTTCTGCATTACGATAAGTGGAAGAATACCGATGCCGTGGAGACCATGGTTTATTTCTTGGATGCCGTGATTACCGAGTTTGTGGAAAAATTGGAGGCGTATCGCGATTCCTCCGACCGGGATGATAGACAAACCTTCCTATTTATGGAGCGTGCTTACAATTTTGCCAAGGAAAATCGTGCCTTGGGCTTGGGCGTGTTGGGATGGCATTCGCTATTGCAATCCAAAAGGTTGGCATTTGACAGCCAAGAAGCCTATAATTTGAACAGTGAAATATTCAAGGGCATCAAAGAGCGCTCCTACAAAGCCTCAGCAGAATTGGCCGAACGTTATGGTGAGCCCGAAGTATTGAAAGGCTACGGAAGGCGCAACGCTACCCTGAACGCCATTGCCCCAACCACTTCATCGGCCTTTATTTTAGGTCAGGTTTCACAAGGAATTGAACCGATTTGGTCCAATTGCTATGTGAAGGATATTGCCAAGATCAAAACCACCATTAAAAATCCATTTTTGATGGAATTATTGGAGGAAAAAGGACAGAACACGCCAGAAGTCTGGAAAAGTATTCGAGATATGGATGGCTCTGTCCAACATTTGGATTTCTTGACCGATGAGGAAAAAGCTGTGTTCAAAACGTATTCGGAATTGGACCAATTGGACATTGTGTACCAAGCCGCCAATAGACAGAATCATATAGATCAAGGTCAATCCGTTAACATCATTGTTCACCCAGATATGCCTACCAAGGAAATCAACAAAATTCATGTGACCGCTTGGAAACTGGGCTTAAAATCACTGTACTATCAGCACAGCATGAATGCCGCACAGAAATTCAAGCAGAAAAAAGAATGCACTAGTTGCGAGGCATAGCCAAACTAACTCAAACTGCCCCAACAGTGCCTAATTCAACCCCCAAGCCATTTGGCTTGGGGGTTGTTTTTTGAAGTAACTGTGGTACAACCACAAGTTTTCATATTTCCCATAAAATGTTAAAAATGAGCATTGTTTTCCATCGTTAATCCGATGTTTCACAACAAATGATCGATGTAATACAACATAACTTCCTTTTTGTCCGTAGTTGTTGATATGTTTGGGTTGGTCTTACTACGTAAGCACAGCCTCATCCTCTAAACTATGAACAAACCCCAATCCCGCCAGTACAAAATCCATTTTATTTTGGCTTTTTTGTTTGCACTGACTTTAGCACAAGTTGGGAATGCCCAGCTGTGTATGGTGGATGCAGGCTCAGATCAAACCTTGTCGCAGACTTCATCAGTTTTTTTAAATGCTTCTACCCCAATCATAGGTTCTGGTACTTGGACACAATTGTCCGGCCCCACCTTGGTTAGTTTCTCCAGTACAAATGATCCCAACGCCCAGGTTTTTGGGATGAGTCTGGGCACTTATATTTTTGAATGGACCGTATCGGATATTACCTGTGATACTGCTTCGGATACCGTTGGGGTCACCATAGAGGGAGTTGACTTGGAATTGGAACTATTAGCCAGTAATAGTACCCCAGATGTTGGCGATGTGGTCACTTTTACCATCAACCTGAGTAATTTTGGAGATGTTGATGCCACTGGAGTTTCTGTCCAAAGCATTATTCCGACAGGTTTTGATGGTAGCAGTATTTCCGCCATAAGCAATTCAGGTTCCTATAATTTCGGATCTAGAACCATTACGTGGACCGGTCTTACGGTTCCGCAGGGAAACAATACGGTTGCGTTGACCTTTAATGCTTCAGTTTTAACCCCCACTGGAACTTTGGGTGAGTTTATTCATAGTGCAGAGGTAACCGCTAGTGGCCAATTAGATTATGATAGTGTGCCCAATAATGATGATGGAGACCAAAGCGAAGATGATGAAGACGCAATAGCGGTAGCGCCGCTTCAAGCGGATTTATCCCTTATCAAAACCATTGTAGGAGGGAATACTACACCTTTTGTGGGAGAGGCCATTAGTTTTGAAATAGCCATAACCAATGATGGCCCTGATGATGCCACCAATGTACGGGTGGTAGATCAACTGCAATCTGGATATAGCTATGTTTCATACACAGCGACTGCCGGAACCTATAATGTTGGAAGTGCTTTTTGGGATGTAGGTACTTTGGCCAATGGGGCAACCGAAACTTTGACCATCAATGTAACCGTAAACGCTACGGGAAACCATACCAATACTTCCCAGATTTGGCAATCTGATGCTTATGATTTGGACTCAACGCCGGGAAATGGTGTCTCTTCCGAAGATGATCAGGGTGACGTATCCGTTACCCCTGTGGAAGTTGTTGACCTTTCGTTGACCAAGGTGATTGATAAATCTCCACCATTGGTGAGTGACAATGTAAGATTTACCTTAACCGTTTCCAATGCGGGTCCAAGTGATGCCACCTCAGTAGAGGTTACGGATCTATTACCATCAGGATTTACCTATGTTTCGGATAATGGAGGTGGAGCTTACAACGCGGTTAGCGGTATCTGGACTGTTGGTACCCTTGCCAATGGAAGTTCCACAAGCCTGAGTATTCTTGCCAACGTTAACGCGACGGGCAATTATACCAATATAGCCGAGATTACGGGCCATGACCAGGCCGATTCCGATTCAACCCCTAACAATAATGTTCCGGGTGAAGATGACCAAGATGAGGTTGTGGTAAATCCCACTCCCATTGTTGACATTTCAGTGACCAAAAACGTGGATGAATTGATTCCAAATGTAGGTGATCAGATAAATTTTACAGTAACGGTTCAAAATGATGGCCCCAGCGACGCTACAAACTTGGTGGTCACGGATGTTTTAGCTTCAGGATATGACTTTGTGAACGCTCTAGCCACTAATGGCACGTATAATAATGTGAATGGGTCATGGACCCTAGGAAGTTTGGCCAGCGGCACCTCAGAAACCCTTACGATAACAGCTGATGTTCTATCCAGCGGTAACTATGCCAATACCGCGGAACTTACGGGCCTCACTGAGACGGATTTGGATTCAACTCCGGGAAACAACAGTGAAGCGGAGGATGACCAACAGACCATTACACCAGTTCCAATACCGATATCCGACCTCCTCTTGCGAAAATCTGTGGACAATTTGAGTCCATTTGTGGGTGAGGATGTCATTTTTAATATCAATATTACCAATTTGGGGCCGAGTGATGTCACCGGGGTTCAGGTATTGGACTTGTTGCCTTCCGGCTACACCTATGTTTCAAACAGTAGAACAGCGGGAACCTATAATTCCACCACAGGAATTTGGGAGTTGAACAA
Organism: Allomuricauda sp. ANG21; assembly: GCF_040705235.1. Lineage (NCBI taxonomy): Bacteria > Pseudomonadati > Bacteroidota > Flavobacteriia > Flavobacteriales > Flavobacteriaceae > Allomuricauda > Allomuricauda sp. ANG21. The sequence continues at coordinate 848,124 of NZ_JBFCVT010000002.1, forward strand.
TGTTATTCCCGATGGGGTGACAGAAACCTTGAATATTGTGGCCACGGTGAACCCAACGGGGGACTATTTTAATGTGACCGAAGTGGTTTCATCCAACAATGATGACCCCAATTCAATCCCTAACAATAACAATATTTTTGAAAATGATCAAGACAGTGCGGGAACCATTCCCATTCCTTCGGCGGATATGACCCTAACCAAGACTGTTGATAATGAATTTCCCGATGTTGCTGATACCATCACCTTCACCCTCAGCTTGACCAATGAGGGTCCAAGTGATGCTTTTGCTTTGGTAGTGGAAGATGTATTGCCTTCCGGATATACCTATATTTCTGATGATGCAGGCGGATTTTATGATGTCAATTCAGGTATTTGGAATGTAGGCAACCTAATTGCAGGAGGCAACGCAACGCTAAATATGGTGGTTGAAGTAAATGCCTCTGGAGATTATGTAAACCAGGCCGAGTTGATGAATTCCGTAATACCGGACCCAGATTCTGCTCCAGGCAACAACGACCCAACTGAAGATGACCAAGATGAGCAATCCACCACCCCAAGGCATGTTACGGATATTTCAATTACCAATACGGTGGACAATCCAAGTCCGTCTGCAGGAGATCAACTAGTGTTTACCATTACCGTAAACAACACAGGCCCCAATGATGCCACAGGCTTGGTTGTGGAAGATGTATTGGCCTCAGGCTATAGTTTTGTAGCTGCTACGCCTTCAGAGGGAACTTATGACGAGATAGTAGGTTCTTGGGATATTGGAAATCTGAACAGCGGTACATGGGCAACCCTTCAAATTACGGCAGTGATATTGCCCAATGGGGATTATAGAAATACTGCGGAATTGATTGCGTTGGACACCTATGACCCAGATTCCACCCCCAACAATAATGTTCCATCGGAAGATGATCAAGCTACCGTAGTGCCGGTACCGGATGGTTTGGCAGATTTGTCCTTGTCCAAGATTGTGGATAATGCTACTCCTAACGTGGGCGATGTGGTCCGATTCACCATCAGCGTCACTAACGATGGCCCTACGGATGCAACTGGCGTAGTGATCACCGATGTATTGCCCGAAGGCTATACCTATCAATCGCATACAACCACTGCCGGGGTCTACAACCCTGCCAACGGCTTGTGGAATGTCAACCGAACAATTTTCAATCAGAACAGTGAAACGCTTGAACTGTTGGCCGTGGTGAACACCCCTACGGGACAAGCTAATGAATATCTCAATGTAGCCGAAATAACGGCCAGTAATTTTTCAGACCCAGATAGTAATCCAAATGAAGGCAACGCAACCGATGATTATTCGGATGGTGTTGCTGATGATGACGAGGCCAGCGCCTTTGTGGTGCCCCAAACCACAGATTTGGCCATCACGAAGGTAGTGGACCGATTGGAACCCAATATTGGGGATGAAGTTGTTTTTACCATTACCGTGACCAACCAAGGTAATGTGCCAGCAACGAATATTGGTATTGAAGAGCAACTGCCAAACGGTTATCGCTTGGTGGGTTCTTCAGCATCTGTGGGATTGTATGATGCTGGTGGCGGTTTTTGGGAGTTGGATGTGCTACAAGTTTCCGAAACTGCCCAACTCGATGTAACCGTAGAGGTTTTGGATTTTGAAGACTATTTAAATACGGCAAGCTTGGTATTTGTGGATCAATTGGATACCAATACGGGCAATGATTCAGCCGAAGCCTTGGTGCAACCTACCTGTTTGGTGGTGTACAATGAATTTTCACCCAATGGGGATGGCGTTAATGACTTCTTCACCATTGATTGCATTTCTAGATATCCCGGAAATGTACTTGAGATATATAACCGATGGGGAACTGTGGTGTATCAAAAACGCGGGTATAACAACGATTGGGATGGAACGCCCAACGGTAGGGCCATTATTCAAAAAGAAGATGAATTGCCGGTAGGAACCTATTATTATGTGTTGGATTTGGGGGATGGTTCCGAACCCAGAACGGATTGGTTGTATCTAAATCGATAAAAAAGGGATGAACGGCGCAAACAACATATCGCGAATGAAAAAACGAATGGGGCATACCTATCTAGCGGTTTTACTCTTGGGAATCTTTACGGTTTCGGCACAGCAAGACCCGCAGTTCACCCAATACATGTACAACACCATGAGTGTGAATCCTGCCTATGCTGGTTCGCAAGGGTATCTCACTGCGCTGTTGATGCACCGTTCCCAATGGGTGGGTGTAAACGGGGCACCCAATACACAAGTTTTGGCGGTGGACACTCCGTTGGAAAATAAATTAGGTGTTGGAGGAATTTTGGCCCATGATGCTCTTGGACCATCTTCGGAAATTTTCTTGGACGGTAATGTGTCCTATACGATTCAATTGGACAGTACAAACCGAAAACTGTCTTTTGGAATGAAAGTGGGAGGTAGATTATTTGATGTGGATTTCTCCAAAGGATTGACCCAAAATCCTGATGTGGCCTTTCAAAATAATGTGCAAAGCAAATTTTTCCCTACCATTGGTGCGGGACTATACTACCAGACCAAGGATAGTTATTTGGGCTTTGCCATACCCAACTTTTTTTCACAAAAACATTATGACGGCGAAGAGCAGGAAATAGCCGCAGAGCGCTTGCACTACTATTTTATGGGAGGGAAGTTCTTTGACCTGACTTCGGAGATAGTCATGCGGCCAGCCTTCTTTGTAAAATGGGTGCCTGGTGCACCGATTATTGCCGATGTCTCTCTTAACGCAGTCCTCAGGGAAACCTTCACCTTTGGGGTGGCCTATCGGTGGGACGATTCTTTTTCAACCCTACTGGGTCTTCAAATTACCCCAAACTTAAATGCAGGATACGCGTATGACCTTACCACCTCCAATTTGGCAAATTATACCGGAGGTACGCATGAAGTATTTTTACGATATCAGTTCAAGGAACTCAAGAAATCCTCAGAATCGCAATAATTCTTTCGCGAAAAACGGAAACCAAACATCAACATAACCTCATGCATGCAAGCCTTCAACTGTAGTTGAAGGTTTTTTTTGAAAAAAATTCACTTTGGTGCAACCTTTTCATTTTTGATTTGTCATTGGGATAGAATGAAATAGGATTATTTTTAGCCGTCATTGAATAACCGTCCAGAATTTTTGGAAGCAAACGTACGTTTTACGCACCAAGCTTTGGTGGAGCAGAGTAGAGAAGGGGATCGCAACGCGCAATACCAGTTGTATGGGTTGTATGTGGATGCCATGTTCAATGTTGCTATGCGGTTGCTGACCATTCGGGAGGATGCTGAGGATATTATTCAGGAGAGTTTTGTGGAGGCTTTTAAAAAGTTGGACTCTTTTAGGTTTGAGAGCACGTTTGGCGCTTGGCTAAAACGGATTGTGATCAACAAGAGCATCAACCATCTCAAAGCAAAACGATTGTTGCTTTCCTCCATGGAAAATGAGGGAGAATTAATGGATGACGAACAGGAAGCGGAACCGGACCAATTTGAAATTGATAAAATTAAAATGGGGCTAACACAACTTCCGGAAGGCTACCGACAGATTATCACCCTGTACTTGATTGAAGGGTATGACCATGTTGAAATTGGGGAAATTTTGGGGATAACCACCTCTACTTCCAAATCGCAATACCACCGTGCTAAAAAGAAACTTATTCAAATTGTAAAAGAGCTATGATGGACAATTTTGAAAAACAAATACGGGAAAATAAACAGGCATTTGATGTCCATAAAGTGGATAAGGACAAGTTGTGGCAGGGAATTACCTCCCAATTGGATGAAAAACCAGAAACGAAGGTTATTCCACTGTGGAGATCCAAAAAGTTATGGGCAGCGGCCTCCATTGTTTTGCTTTTGGGACTATCGGTGATGACATTTTTCACATTGAAAACGCCAACACAACATATGGATGCTTATGCCAATGAGGAACTCTTGGAAATTGATATGCACTACCAACATTTGGTGCATCAACAGGTGGAGTTGGTGCAGAATCATCCCAAGTTATCGGATGATGACAAAGAGGAGTTCCTATCCTTTATGGACGAACTGGACGAGGAATATCAACAATTAAAATTGGAAATGCAAAACAACCTGGACAACGAACGGGTGTTGGAAGCGATTGTGGCAAACTATAAAAAACGCATTGAACTGATTGAGAACTTATTGAAGCAAATCAATGCGTCCAAAAAAGAAATGGATTATGAAGGGTATGTATTATAAAAACATTGGGGTAACAGTAGCTCTATTGCTGTGTACATTCATGGTCTTTGCCCAAAATGAGCGAAGCAAGCGATGGGATAAGACCTACGATCTTTCTCCGACGGGGAAAGTCCATATAGAAAACAAGTATGGCAATGTGGTCATCAATGGATGGGAAAGAAATCAGGTAAGGGTTTCCATCTCCATAGAAGTAAACCATAGGAAGGATGAGAGTGCCGAAAAATTATTGGATCGGATTCAGCCCAAGGCTATTCAAGCTGGGAATTTTATCCAGTTTATTTCTGAAATCAAGGACCGGGATGCTAATATTTTCGCGAAATACTTCAGCAAAGCCAATCCGTTTGACTTTGATAAAAGCAACGTGCAGATTGATTATGAGGTGTATCTGCCCATAAATGCAGAGCTCAATATTACCAACAAGTTTGGGGACATCATCATTGATTCTTGGAAAGGGGATTTGGAAACCGATTTGCAACATGGCGACATCTACATCAACGGAAATATTTCAACCGCAAAAGTGGATATGCGTTTTGGAAAATTCCATGCCAGAAATCTGGACTATGGTAATCTTAAGATGGACAATGGCAGTATTGACATTGACAAAGCGCAAAAACTGAAAATAATCAGTAGTGGCAGTGATATACGGCTTGGCGATATTTCAGATTTGGAGCTGTACTCCAGTAAGGATGAAGTGGAACTGGAATCGGTTGATGCCCTACGTGGCGATTTTAAATTCTCGAATGCAGACATTGCCAGTGTAACAAGTGAGTTGTTCCTAACACTAAGAATTGCAGAGATTGATATCAAAAAGATTTCCAGCTCCAACGCAAACATCAATATAGTGCAGGAATCCTCCGAAATCAATGTGGACATAACAGGAATGGCATTTGACTTTAGGGCAACTTTGGAGCAAGGACTTTTGCGTGTTCCCAAGACTTTTACCAATATCAACACCCAAGTCACTAATGAAGGAAGCAAGATCAGGGAAATTACAGCTAAATATGGAACGGGTGAGCGGGGTAGTTTTTCGATCAACGGAATAAAAGGGGTGATTGTACTGACAGATTGATTTTTTTAAAAATCTGAAAAAAATTGATTCTGATGCAACCCTTTCAAATTTTGAATGTCTTTAGAATGAAAATCAAAAAACGAAACATGATACAACTAAAATCGTTACTTCCCATCTTACTATTTGGGTGTGTTACATGGGGCCAACAAACTCAGGGAAATTCGGATTACATTGAATTTAACGACCGTAAGAACGTAGTTCACGGGGTGTACTTGGGACTTACCACATATTATGGGGAAATGAGGGGGAAATCCACCTATTTGGGAGGTCTTAAAGTGGCCTATGTGGCCAACCGACAGTTTGAGGTTGGTTTCTCTGGGGTCGTTCTGTATTCGGAACAGGATAATCCAAGGACCCTAAATGAGGATTTGATAGGGGGCTATGGCGGAATACATCTGGAACCCATTCTATTCAGTAAATCTACCATTAATCTTTCCTTTCCCTTATTGATCGGTGCAGGGGGAGTTGGATATTACGGAAATGATTTTGACGATCGAATAGGGGATATTAATGACGATGACATTGATGCAGTTTTTGTGGCAGAACCAGGGGTGAGTCTTTTGTTCAATATTTCTAGATACTTGCAATTGGAAGCTGGGGTCAAGTATCGCTTTTCCAGCAAATTGGAGCTGGAAGACAGCCCGCTGCGAAATATTAATGGGTTTTCAGGTGGAATCGGCCTAAAAGTAGGCGTTTTCAATATGGGAAGAAATCGCTATAAAAAACATTTGAACGATGGCCAGTAGATCAAAAAACGAACAATCAATCAATAAAGGAATCCTAACCAGCCACGTCTTCACAGAAAATGGGACCGTATTTCTAAGAAGTTCCGAAGATGTTGACATTAATGAGTGGTCCGCGATAAATTTTCATTGGATGCCCATTTTACAATTGGAGCGAGAGTTGGGTTCCTAAGAATCATTTACATCAAAAAACGAACAGCATGAAAACTTTTAAACATGCCACCATCGCCTTGGCGATGGGGTTAATGGCAACTTCTTGTGTACAGGAAACTGTGTGGGTCTCTGATGAGGTGTCCACTAGAAACTATGACTTTGAGAATGTTACAGCACTTCAGGTGGCAACGGATTTTAACGCCTATGTAACTTTTTCGGAAACGGAGGAGCGTGTGGAAATTGAAGCTAATGACAATCTTTTTAATAAGATGGATGTCTTTATGGAAGGAAACAAATTGGTGGTGAAGTTGGAAAACAACATCAGGGTCAAGGGCAGGGAGACCTTGAACCTTTACATCACTACAAGGAACATTAATTGGTTTAAGGCATCCTCGGATGCGGCCATTTTTTTGGAAAACCCGCTTCATGCGAACAGTGTTTCTATCAATTTGAGTTCAGATGGGCACTTTATTGGGGATATTGTTTCAGAAGATTTTGAGCTCAGAGCCGAGTCGGACAGTGATGCAGAACTTTATTTGGAGGCCAAGAATGCGTATTTCGACTTATCCTCAGGTGCTTACTTGGATGGGGAAGCCACTATTGACAATGCTGTGTTTCGACTTTCTGCTGATGCCACGGTGGATTTGTTGGGTACTGTTGACCATGTGGATGCGATATTATCTTCAGATGCTGAGTTAAAGGGGTACGCTTTACATATCAATGACCTTGAAATTGAGCTTTCTTCTGATGCTGAAGCCTATCTGACGGTTTTCGAGACCATTGATGTTATTGCAAGTTCTGATGGTCGGCTTTACTACAAAGGTGATGCTGATATTGTTCGTCAAGTGCTATCCAGTGGAGGAAAAGTCATTAAAAAATAGGCTGGCCAGTACCATAAGGATTTTATAAAAGAATGGGATAGCTTGCCTTAAACCAATACCTTTGGAGGAGCAAAAGCAAGATTGTATGGAAAGGAATGAACTCTATCCCATTTTTTTAAAGGTTTCCAATCTTAACGTGCTTATTGTTGGCGGTGGTAATGTGGGTTTGGAGAAGTTGACCTTTTTGTTGAAATCCAGTCCCAATGCCCAAGTACAAATGGTGGCTCCTGAGTTTTTGCCCGAAACCTTGGCTTTGGCCCAAAAACATTCTGTTGAGATCACAAAGGCGGAATACAACGCTGATTTTTTAGATGGAAAGCATATTGTGGTTGCCTGTACGGATAAGGTAGAAGTAAACGAGCAGGTGTACCATGATTGCCGGAAGCAAAGTATACTGGTAAATGTGGCGGATAATCCTCCGTATTGTGATTTTTACATGGGCGGAATCGTAACGAAGGGCAATGTGAAAGTTGCCATTTCCACTAACGGAAAATCACCCACAACGGCCAAACGTTTACGTCAGTTTTTTGAAGATGTTCTTCCAGAGAATATCGATGATTTGGTGAAAAACCTCAATTCATATCGAGATACGCTAAAAGGCAATTTTGAGGAAAAAGTTGAGGCGCTGAACGAATTCACGAAAGGCCTTTTGGATTCCAAGGAAAATGAAAAGAACTGAAAGTAGGAGGTAAGGTATTATAAACGTTTCATTGCCTCAATAAGGTCATCTTTTTTTCTTGGGGATATGCTTACATGCATGTTATTGCTCATAATAATATAGCCACCATCAGACTTAATGTATTTCTTTACTTCATTTAGATTAATTAGAAAACTGTTATGCACTCGCATAAACTGCTGATCGGCCAAAAGGTTCTCATATTCTTTAAGATGCTTGCTTACCAATAATGTTTTTTTGTTCTTCAGGACGAAGCAGGTATAAGAACCATCAGCTTTGCAAAGAATAATGTCGTCTATGGCTATGAACTCCATTCCGGCAGTGGTGGCAAGACAGATTTTTTCTTGCCTACTGGTACCTCTTGATAAGCTTTGCATTAGCGTATCGATTTGTTGTCGATATACATTGGTGTCCATTTGGTTTCTGGCTTTTTCTACTGCGTCTTGGAGTTCAACCAAATCAATAGGTTTTAACAGGTAATCAAGTGAACTGAATTTTATGGCTTTAATGGCATATTTTTCAAAGGCAGTTGTAAATATGATTTCAAAACTTGGTTCCTTTATCTGCTCCAAAACATCGAAACCTAGCCCTGGTTGCAATTCAATATCTAAGAACACCACATCTGGGCTATATATGGAAAGTACTTTAACGGCTTCTTTCACTGAACTTGCGGTGGCAATCACCTTAACATCTTGGCAAAACTCTTCCAACATGGATTTTAGGGTTTCCCTACTGTGTTTTTCGTCTTCTATGATTACTACTTTTAAAGTCATGCGGTGTTTTTTATTGGGTTAATAGTTGTTTGGAACTTGGTTAAGTTATTGCCAAAACAATAAGAAGTATTTTTCTTATGCCCTTTGAAAGAATAGTATCGTTTTGTGTTTTTGAGAAAGAAGGGTCGGATTTCTATTTGATTTAGATTGTCAAATAGAATGCTCTTGGTATTTTGCCTTTCACTGTTCAACAATGTCATCAGACTGGGTTATGGACGTTGCTCCCTATGGGACCAATTTGTTTTCCTCAAAAGAATTTTCAACAGCAATCCTCTATTCTTGTAAAGATAATCCAATGATTTAATCTTTTACAGAATTAGATAAATCTAAGCATTAAAAACAAATAACAGATATTGGTTGTACTGCAGGTCTGTATACTTGTTAGCAGTAATTGGGTTCAATTATGGATTTGGGGGAGAGTGGCGTTTATGGTCTTAGAACTAAACTACTGAGTATTAAATTTAGTCAAACTAAGGAGAGGTTTTCATAATGTTGAGGTTTATTTTAGTAATTCAAAAATTTTATTGAAAAGTATAACTCACCATTTTCTTTTCTTAATATTACTGTTGCGCAGCATAACCCCATACTAGCTATCAGCTTTACTAAAAAGATACTCATGGTGAGTTGTTTACTGTAGATGTATTTATAACCAAAAGAGAAAACACAAATAGAGGGCTGCACTATCTTCATCGCCAGAACTGAAGACAGTACCATAGTAGTCTGCGTGCAGCCCAAAGACTGTGTTTCTTTTTTTCCATTGTTAATTGTTAATGGGCATAAAACTAATCTTGTTAAATACATTTCATAGGTGCTATTTGATGTAAACGGGTTCTGGGTTTACGGAATGCCTCTATGGATTCATGTGGATAACCTTTCGTATAATTTTCAGGCCGTGGAATACAATTTTTGATCTTGGGATTGTAATTCAGGTGCCTTGGGCTTTGCTCTTTTGGGCATAGGAGCTATAAAATGTCCTTTAAAGTCTATTGCTGCAATATTGCTGAAATAACCCAAAATATCTTCATAGTCATTGATGTTAATCCCAGCCTTTACAAGTCCCTTATGAATGGGCGATTTGTTTGGCTTTGCACCCCAATCCCCATAAATTCTTTTGTCACGTGATTTTATAATAAGGATTTTCAACTTGCTCAGATGCCAAGCAGGAATATAAAAATTGGATACTCCATCATTAAGGGATTTGAACGTGACATATACTTTACCAACATTTTTGTAAACGTTTGCAGTATATCCTAACGTAGCATTGTTAAAAGGAAGTTTAAGGCATTTATCTTCCGATTCCAGATAAAAAAGAATTGGGCTGTTGTAGAGTACATCTTCGGTAATTTGAGGAACATCAATGGTAAATGACCAACCAGGCAACTGATGTCTGATGTCAAATGACAATAATTCTACTGTATTACACGGTAAGGGTTTAGAAGCTTCTCCTTCTTTATCTGTAATGGATGAGGATTTATTAAAAAGGTATATGGGGTATCCTATGATAATCGCTGCGCAAATTAACGTCCAAATGATGGTTAAGAGTTGCATAAAACATATTTGATTAAAAACTTAGGGAACGTTTAAATCTTGTACCAAGTAACAAATTGTAGATTGGATTATAGTACATGAATATACAGATGGTGGTTCTCAATTGACGGATATTTCCCATGCGATGAAATGCTCGATTTCATAGGTGAAATGCATATGGAAAGGTGTTGTTTAGTGTAGAATCCATTTATGGTACATTTATACCCTAAAGTAGGCTGACCCATTATCCACTAAAAAGCAAACTGAGGATAACGGGCCAACCTTATCATCTGAGAAAGTTCAATAATTAGGTTTCAACATCCTTTTTTTCATCAGAAAGTTCCAATTGACCAACAACGTTCATAACATCATAATTGGCAATTTTCCTTGTGCTATAATTCCTTTTAATATGGTTGAGGTAGGTGTGTATTTCTAAAGTATAATAGTTCTCTAGTTCAAATATCGAATTTGGGTCTTCGGCGATTTCAGATTTTTGATTTGTTTTCTTTTTGCCAAATGACCTAGCATTGTATACAATTTTATAGTGGTTATTTTCTTTGTCCATCCATTCAATGGTTACCTCTATAAAATCATCCATTCTTTCCCTAAGTCTATATGTGGCTTTTTTAGGGATTCTACCATGTTCGTATTCAGACTTGACTAAATCTAAAATCCATTTTTCAAGAAAGCTCTCTCTCATTTTAATTCTATGTTTAGGTATTCAGATGTTATCCCTTATAAGGGACTTGTTCTTTTTTGTTCTTGAGGATGAAGGTTTTGTGTTCCCAGATGGTTTATGGAATCCCATAGGTTGAAATAGGTCATCCAGTATTCATGGACGTTTTAGGCATTTTGGCCTAGTGGTTCTTGGGAACTTTTTGTGAAGGTTGACTAAAGGTCTCTTGAATGAGGTGTATAAGGGACCTTAAATTTTGTCCATAAAAATGGTTCTTGGTAATTATTGTATTAGTTCATACTCCATACTTCTTTTAACCACGCAATGGTTCGGTTGCGTGCAAGCTTACTTTCAGGTATGTCGTCATAGTCAAAACTATGGTCGGCATCGTTATAGAAGTAACTTTCCACTGGAGCTCCTTTTTCTTCCAGAAGGTTCAGCATGCAAAGTGTATTTTCTGTGAGGTTATCATTACCGGGTATGTGATAGAGCATTGGGGCATACGGATAAAACACATTTTCATCCAAAACTTCCAAACCACATGGGTGCTTTCCCCAATAGTTGTAACCAACAGAACCTCCGTAATAAAAAACTCCTGCGGAAAAGCCTAACTCTGGTTTGGGCTGTGGTGACAAAATTCCATCAGAAGCATCATAGATTTTACCGTCATCGCTTTGAGTCCACTCAAAGTCTTCGGGAACCTTGTCAGTATCGATTAGGGTTGAAGCAACAGAGGTGGCTCCATCTGAGAATCCCAAAAGGGCAATATCTTCGCCCCTTACCACGGAGGCTCCGTCTTCATATTTTAAATTTTGTAGTAAGGCAAGAGTGGCGTTTGCGTCTCTAGGTCGCACAAATTGAGCACTAATTCTTATGTTATTCGGTAGCTCGGCCCATTTTCCTGTTCTTGTAATAACCCCTCTTTCTGTATAACTATCCACAAAAGCACTTACAATGCAGTTTTGGGCCAGGATAGTTTGCCATTCCTTAAATTGACCGGACAGTGTTTTGCTATCTGGACTGTTTTGGTACCAAAGGCCATATGACCCATGCATGACTACAACGGCTGGAAACGGACCGTTATTGGAACATTCTTTTGGAATGGATAAATAGACAGGAACCTTTACATTATCCACAAGAGCATAAACAACGGTATCCGTTGTAGTGGCAGACAATTTAACATCTTCAATTTGTCCATCCAACAGTGAAGAGCGGTCATTGCTACAGGATACAATAGAGATAAAAATTCCAAGAAATAAAAGTAGGTTAAGGTTTTTGGATGATTTAGGGTGTCGCTTCATAATAATAGTGTTTTAATGATTAATACGTGCAGCTACAATTGGATATGCCTTGAAAAAGGTCCACGCCAAGTGTTATTACATGTGTGCCTTTTGAATAGCCCAATAGTTCATTCATGATGATTTGATAGGAATACCCAAAATAAAAGCCACCTTTTTTGAGTCCTATGATTGGGGCGATATAGAGAGGTGCTCCAAGTTGGTCATTTAAAAATCGATAAGTGAAACCAGCGTAATAATAGTCAAGAAAGTCATACCACTTAAATTTGGTGTTGACATCTGTAACAGAGCGGTTATCATTTTCAAAATACTGGAAGAAGATAGAAGGTTCGATCTCAAAATCGGCCCTTCTGCTTCTCCGATATTTATATCCAGAATACAAATAATAGTTTCTAAGCGTATTGGGTTCGTTAATTGGGTTGAATTTCTTCAAATCCTTGTTTAGAATGTTTGAAACATTAAGGCTTAAATAAAAACCTCCTCTTCTGTACAAGGTGCCAATGTCAAAATTTGGGTTACTCGATGCTCTATCATTTACAACCGCCAAATCATTATTATCTTCAAAATTTTCAATGTCTATCCTAAACTGATTAAGATTGAAGGATAGGGCCATTGAAAAAAAATGGTCTTCATACTTATTGATGGTCAAATGATGAGCAAAAGAAACTTTGCCGCCGCGTTGTTTGGTCTCTCCATTGGAGTCATTGTACAGTACCATACCAATTCCTGACCGGTTGCCCAGTCTTACATCTGCTGAAAGCGACTGTGTATCAGGAGCATCTTTGACACCTACCCATTGCGAGAGGCCATTCATTCTTACCTTGACGTAATCGCCTATGCCAGCAAAGGATGGTGACATCAAAAATGGATTGTCGGACAGGTATTGCGATAACTGCGGTATAGTCAATTCTTGTCCTTTGCCCTTAAAACAGAAGGTTAAAAGCAAGCATAACAATATTTTATTTACATGTATTTTCATTTGTATTTATCTGTATAAAGTAAAATGTCCAACAAATTCACGACCACTTCCATCATTCAGTTGTACGATATACCAGTAATCACCCGAAGGCATGGCTTGAGATTGGTAACGGCCATCCCATCCATTATCGAGTTGCCCCATGATCTCTAATTTTCTACCATATCGGTCAAATATGAAAGTTTGAATATCAGGGAAGAGTTCCATGTTCCTTGGTTTCCAAAAATCATTCTGCCCATCGTTGTTCGGAGTGAAAAAATTAGGGATGGTTATCTCTACAAGGTTGAGCGTTATGGAAGATGTAGCTTCACATCCTCTTCCATCAATTACTGTAACCTCAAAAGTTCCACTTCTGGTAATGGTATAAGTGTTTGTGGAACTTCCCCCGTCATCTTCAAAATAATAGGTATAAGGAGGAAATCCACCACTCGCATTGGCAGTTATTTCATTGATGTAATCATTGGATAAGCTCAAACTAAGTGGGGTAGTCTCCTCAATCATAAAGGGAATTTCGACCAAACATCCATTATTGTGCATTATGGATAGAGTATGATTACCTGGACTGATGTTGTTGAAATCAGGACTGATTACAAAGTCATTGGGATTTGTAGAATCTAAAGCGTACAGCACTTCATTCACTATGCTGGAATCCAATAAGGTCACTTCGACACTATTAGATGGTAATCCTGAATCACATGAATAAATAGGTTCTATAGTTGCTTCAAGATTTGGGCCTCCAGGTAAAACTTCAAATACGGTATTTGATTCACACCCATAGCCATCAATAATCGTCATTTGGTAATTTCCAGCAGCTAGGTTATCTAGATTAAAAGAGTTAGAAGCAAAAACCATCGGCTGCATAGAATTCAACTGGACCGTTAAAGGCAAATCAGTAGTATCCGTGTTTACACTTATTGAGCCATCTAGGCTTTCCCAGCATGTCTCATTTTCAACGGTTGTAGATATATTAAATCCTGAAATTGTCACTGTGAATGTGTTGTCCGCTTCGGGGCAGCTTCCGTTGGCCGGGCTGAATACGTGCAGGGTGGTGGAGGCGTTGACCATGTCCCCTGCGGAGAGTGCCGAGCCTGTTCCGCCTGCCCCTGTGAAATAGTTGCCGTTGGTGAGCGGCGGCAGTTGGTATGGCCCGCAGCTTGCCACGTCGGCCGGTGTATCGGGCTGTGGCTGTTCGCTCACGGTGACCTGTGCTGTTGCGTCGGCGGTACAAGGTGCCGTGGCGGCCACGGTATAGGTGTATACCCCGGCCCCTGCGGGTGCCGGGCTCCAGTTGCCCCCTGCGTCCGGTGTTCCGCCGAGCTGTGCGAAAAGGTCCGCGTCGGTCACGGCATCGCCCTCACATATGGTCAGGTTGCCGTCCGTCCCGGCATCGGGCTGCTCGGTTATGGTGACGATGAAGGACTCTTCGTCTGAGCAGGTGCCATTCTCGTCCCATACGTATATGGTAGTTGTGCTGTTCAACACGGCGTTGGCTGCGATGGGGTTCCCGCCGCCGAGCGGCCCCCCGGCCGCATCATAGAAACTTGGGGAGGTCAAGCTCGTCCCGGTGATGCTGATTCCTGATAGGTCGAACGAGTCACATGCGGCCACGTCTGCGATGGGGTCTATGTCGGGTGCCGGGGGATCGGTCAGTGTGACATCGGGGTCGTCTGTGGAGGTGCATCCGTTGACGGTTATCCTCAGGTTGTTGTAGATGCCCGCGGGCGCGTTGACAGTGGCCCCCCCGGAGGAGACGCCGACATTGGGGAAGCTCCCGCTGTCGTGCACTATGGTGTACAGACCGTCCGGCACGTTGGTGAACAACAGTTCGATGGTCCCGTCGGCCCCGCATGCGGGGGGATCCGTGGAAAGGTCCACGCCAAGGGTCGGCTGTGGCCGGTTGGTTATGGTGACCTCATCCAGGGAATCGGGGCATGTTGTGCCGTTGGTGATGGTCCATCTGAGGGTGACTGAGCTTCCCGTGGCGAGCCCTGTTACCGTGGTCATGGGGTCACCGGCGTTCGTTATTGTGATTCCGGATGGCCCTCCGACCTCCGACCAAGTGCCCGTGCCCACCGTTGGGGCATTGGCGGCCATGTTAAAGGTGCCATTGTCGCACTGTTGGATGTCGGCCCCGGCGTTGGCCGTAGTGGGCTCTTCATAAAAGGTCACGGTTATCTCGTCGAAGTTGGAGCAGCTTCCGTTGACATCGGTCCACCTGAAGGTGTACGTTCCGTAGGCATCCACGGTAAGGGTCTGGTCGGGGTCGCTCGCGTTTGTGCCGAAGGTTAGGTTCCCGGGTCCGTTCTCCATGGTCCATGTGCCGTTGCCCAAGGCGGTGGAGGCATCCACGGCGTGCGTGAGCCCGCACTCCTGGAAGGCGGTCTGTGCCGATGGCTCGTGCGCATCGGGGGTAGTTTGCGGTTCTATGGTAACCGTTACGGTTGCCGTTGCATCAAGACAAGGAGACGTTCCTGTGACTGTATACGTAAAGTCGTAGCTTCCAAGCGAAATGGTTGAGAAATTCATGTTGGCAGGATTTCCTACAACAGTATTTGCACCATTGCCGAAGGCATCGTTGACATCTCTCCAAGTTCCGCCGGCGTCCTCCCCGGTGATCTGGGCGAAGAGGTCGTATATGGTGGCGTCTCCTTCACAGATGTCTAGATTGGATGGGACACCAGATTCAGGGGAGGTATACACTTCTATCGTTTGGGTGACGTCCAAAAAATTGCCTGAGGTATCGGTTACTCTGTAAGTACGGGTAACGGTCTCTGGATTGGTACTGTTGTCTGATATATCACCTTGATGTACTACGGTATCCACTGCGCAATTATCATCCTCATCGGTGACTACATTGGGGTCTGGAGCTGGTACGGTATCACACACCACTATTGCTGTAGGATTGCTGGCGGTTGGAGGTTCTGCATCAGTGATGTGGGCTACTGTGAAAACATCTGTACCATTGAAATTTACGTTATCAAAAAATACATGATCTGCTGATATGGTAGTTGCTTCTATCAGTGTTATTACTCCATCTGTGAAGTTGCCATTTCCATCTTCGTCTATCATCAAAAATATCTCACAGGGGTCATTGGGTAGTATATTCGATCCGGTAAGATCAACACGTACACTTACATTGGAAATTGGATCTGCAGCAGCAGACCGGGTCTCGACAATTTTCCATCGTCTTTGAATCCTCTGATCAACTCCTGCGGGGTTGTCCATGGCTGTAACCATCATTGACCCATGATCGTTTCCCCAAACCAGATAATTATGTTCAATAGGGGCAAAATGGTATGCATCAATAGGGGTTCTGTTATTATCCAAATTGTCAGTTGAGAAGTCCGAATTTGTCGATATCGTAACCCTTGCTTCTGTATTTACACTTTTTGAGATGCGCTGGTGAAGATTATATCGTAATCTGTTGGCGCCGACATCATCAAACCTATCTTTACCTATGCCTGCTATATCATATCGGTACGTGGCATCAAACACCCATATGGTTGTGCCATCGGCAGCTAAATAGTTATATGAATCATTTCCATTAATACTTCCCAAGGTTCCAGATGCATTAAGGGTAATGCCATATTTGATCGCTAAATAGCTTTCCATTCTTTGGATGTGATTTGCATTAGGAATGCCATCCATTAGCAATATTTCAGCAATATGACCAGATAGATTGCTTGGATCTGAGCCGCCACCGGGATCAGTGTCGTTAAAGTGTTTTCCCATTCTGTTGTAGTAGAAGAGGGATTCCCCTGCCGTTGGGTCAATTCTATTTAGGCCATTGATATCCACTAGGCCATTGACCCTTGTGGTCAGGGCTTCTTCGTTTGTGGCAATGGAATCTCTTATAAACGTGCCTATAGTGGGCCGATTCAATAAATCAACACCACCTGCTTGAAAAAATGTACCGGTATCCCATGTTCTACCGATTGAAAAACGGTTGCCATTTGAAACTCCTAAAGAAAGATTGGTGTTGGAATTTAGGTGATTTGTTATATCTCCACCGAACAAAAGACTCTGTGTTTCTGCCGTATTGCCCTCGCCAGTTGCTGAAAAAACAATAAAAACGGCAATATTGTCTCTTGCATGTGAGCGGAAGTAGAGTGCATCGCCCGTTCCAGACCCATCAAATTCCACGGCGGGATTAAAGTTCCATATGCTTCTCCGTAATGTCGGTATGCCCGGTATAGTTCCAATCGGGGTTAAAAAACCGGGTGCACCAGGATGCTGGAAGCCATGGTTTGGGTAATTTTGCCACGGTTGGTTATAATTGATCGGGTTGGGGTGTTCCATGGCATCTTGGCGAAATGCTGGAATTACGAAATCAACCAAATCATACCATATGTTCACTGGTGTGCCATCAGCTGGAGCATATGGAGTAAACTCATGCAAAGCCGAAGGATTGGATGGAGTATTTATTGCCCTATCTGCTGAGTACCAGTTGTCTACCTCTTGGGCGGATAGACTGAATCCTGTGATAAGGAAAAAAATGCTTAGCAGAGATTTGCCAATACGTTTGTATGGTGCAATACGATACTTGGTCGATATGGATCTATCGGTGTGCAAATAAGTAGGATTGAGTAAAGATCTAGTCATAAGCAAGTAGGTTTTGGCCACATATTTTTGGACAGAATACACGACTCCATGTTAGCATAGAATTAAAGTACTATGCCTACTTTATATATTTGGGGAGCAATTAACCTATAGGGCTTTAGAATTGACGAAAGGCCTAAATGGATTTATGACGATTATTTAAATACTTACCTTTTTTAGGTTTTTATGAACAATGAATTTGATTTCTTTTATTGGATTTTATCACTGAAGATGGAACACCAATTACAAAAAAACCGCCAAGAAAATTTCTTGACGGTCAACTATCACTGTTGCATTAGAATACTCGAGTTACACCAAACCTTACATTCTTAATTCAGCATTGAATTATGGACAGGATAGCTATTTGATCAGATTAATTTCAACTCTTCGGTTCTGTTGCCTTCCAATCTTGGTAGCATTGGTTGCTATAGGTTTGTCTTCACCGAACCCAATGGCTGTCAATCTATTTGATGGAATACCTTCATTGGTCAAGAAATTCCGAACTGAATTTGCCCTAGCCTCAGAGAGTTTTTGATTGCTTTCACTGCTTCCAACACTATCTGTATGGCCTTCCACAGTAAAGTTGGCATTGGGGTACTCATTCAAGATTTGAATGATGTCCACCATGGTTGAAACCGATTCTGGTTTTATGGTAGCCTTTCCGGTATCGAATAGGATTGTCCTGGCGTAGTCGTTCAGTTGTTTTTGAACTTCTTGTGTTACCTCTGGACAGCCTTTATTGCTGACAGGACCTGCTATGGAGGGGCACTCGTCATCGATATCCACAAGTGAATCACCATCAGTATCAGGGCATCCTTTGTTTTCCACTGTTCCAGGAGTATTTGGACAACGGTCTTCACTGTCGATGATTCCATCCCCGTCGGCATCTGGACAGCCATTGTACTCAGCTAAGCCCGTTACAGTTGGGCAGTCATCGTCTTTATCCAAAACTCCGTCCCCATCGGTATCTTTCCAAGGACATCCATTGTTTTCAGCTGGGCCTACTTCGTTGGGACAATCATCATCTTTGTCCAAGATTCCATCTCCGTCAGAATCTTTCCATGGGCATCCTTTGTTTTCGATGGGGCCCGGGGTATCCGGACATTGGTCTTCTTGGTTGATAATGCCGTCATTATCTCTGTCTTTCAACTTATTTTGATAAACAGGAATCTTCAATCCAGCATATAGATCCACGGCTTTGGTATTTTTTCCGGCAATAGCCGAAATAATAGATCCAGAACCAAGGTAAACAGGGCCTAATCGAACTCCGGCACCCCATTGAAACCCAGCCCCCTCAAGAACGCTGAGAGGAGAATAGATTCCCAACCAAGTACTTTCAAATCTAGGGGTAAGCCTAAATTGAGTTAGAACTCTATTGGTGTTCGTTCTTTGCTTTGGCGTTAACGGAATATCAGCATTAAGATTAAGATAGAATTTGGAGTTAAGGTTCCAATCTACATTGGTATGGAATGCGGTGGGCAATGTAATATTAGCCGATTGCGATTCTGATAAAAGATCAAAATTGTCCCTTAAGGCATCTTCCAGCACATCACCGTCAAAATTATCCTTGTCTTGGGTTTTGTTAAGATCGTAAACTCTTTCGACTCCGTTTGTATCTGATATTTCTCCTATGTCTGTTATGGAAGCACTCCATTTTAATTTGTATTTATTGGCACCTCTATCTGCAATGGGATTTCCCTGCGCATCCAACTTAGTGTATTTTGTGTGTTCTGGTCTCCACTCATAGACAAGGCCTATGTCGGCACCAAAGCCGCCACCTCCACTAAAATCAAAAAAGTCTCCACCGTTGCCTTCATCGTCAAAGGTGTCAGTGTTACCGTAAGTAAATTCACCTGTGGTACTTACTCGATTAGTTTCTGAAGTATAGTTGACCGAAACACTTGACCCTTTAATATAGACGTTGCCCATACCTTGAATGTATTTGAGGGACAGACCGCCTTTTAAAAAATGCTGTTCCTGATCTAAAAGCACTCTGGCGTAAGAGGCTCCTATTTCTCCCCAAAGGTTAAAGGCACCATATACGCTACCTTCCTCCAAAGAGAAATCTTCCGTTTCATCAAATCCACCTTCTTTGTCCAAGAGTTCACCGTTGACATCGTTGATGTTAAAAAATGCCCTACCTCTGGTAAAGATGGCCAATGATTGTTTTTGGTCTATACTGAGCATTACGGATGGACCCAACACATCAATATTCCATGCTATGAAGTTGTTTTCTGTAGGAGAGGTATTGGCATTATCAAATGTATCACTGAAACTGGTTAAGGCGTCACTGATATTGAATCCGATGTAATCGTTTCCCACAAAGGAACTGACACCTATAAGGTTGACATCCAATTTAAGCCTGGAATCTGCAATGTTGGCAGGGTTGGAAATTATCCCATGCACACCACTATAATTGTCCTCTAGGAATCCAACATAGGATTGGGCAAGACTGGACGAGGTGGTCAGGATGAGGAAGATGCCCATTAAAATTATTCTTGAATACATTTTAAAAAGATTTATTTTTTTTGTACTGTTTTTTATTGCTACGTTTCCATGATGATTGGCATTTAACAAAGAGATAGTAAATATGTGAGGGTGGGACGGGGAAATGAATGAACGCTACTTTTCAATTGATGAAACCGAAAGATGAGTTTACCGGGATATGGCACAGGCAGGAAAAAGCTTCATTTTTTTGTAAGGCCGTGTTTGGTTCAACCTTTTATAGGAAGGAAATTCATCGAAAAGAATTATTAAAATAGTCGAGGAAAAAGATTGGTTTTGCCCCAAAACAAAAAACCATTACGACCAAGGAACCAAAATGGTTCCTTGGCGTAACGGAAACCTCAACTAAACTAAACACTTTTATGACCAACAGTCTAAAAAAGTGCATTGCTATATGTGCATGCGTTAAAATTGATCTTGCTTTTCAATATGGTTTAACGCGTAATTGCATAGCAAACATAAGTTGAACTATCATTTTTTGAATGGTCTACCTAACGGATGCTCTATTTCAACTGACGAATGGGCAATCTGGTTTGGTGGTTAAATAAAAAAGCAGTCCCATTGGACTGCCTTTTATTATATCAAAATTGGTTTTTACTCTTAACTAAGAGGAGCTATCATCCACAGATGCATCTGGAGCGTTTTTCTTTACAGAGGCAACCCCGTTTTCCATAGCTGACTCGCTGGAATACATCTCACTGTTTCCAATGACCTGTCCGTTGGAGGCTTTTAGGTTAAAGTATGGACTTCCATCCTTTGCCGTGTTTCTTTCAAAGTTTCCATCGTCCTGCGAATGTTTTCTCACAGACTCGATACCATTCTCACAGGCAGCTTTGGTGGTATACCCCTGACTGCTTAAAATTACTTGGCCGTTTCCAGCTTTTAAATTAAACCTGAACTTGCCAGATTTATCTGTATTAATCTCAAATTTTCCCATGGTAATATGTTTAAGTACTAAATCTAGAGATTTTCTTAAAAAATGACCAATATTTCAGTAGAAAATCACCGTTTTTTATACTTATTTTAATTTATGGATAAAAAAAAGGCGTTGAAGTTTGCTCTCAACGCCTTGTACATTTTAAAGAAGGTGCATTTAAACCCTCACCTGGCCATTACCAAATACGTAGTATTTGTTTGTGACCAATTGTTTGAGTCCAAGTGGACCTCTATGATGCAGTTTGTCCGTACTGATGGCCAACTCGGCACCAACACCCATTTGTCCGCCATCGGTAAAACGGGTAGAAGCGTTTTGGTACACAGCGGCACAATCCACATTTTCCATAAATGTCTGAGCAATGCTATCGTTTTGGGTCATAATGGTGGCGGAATGGCCGCCTGAGTTTGTATTTATTTTTTCAATGGCCTCATCCAAACCAGTTACTGAACCAATAACACACTTCATGGCCAAAAATTCTTCTTGCCATACTGATGCGTTGGGAATAATATCCTCTTCGGTCAAAACCGTTTTCACTTTTTCATCCACCAGAATGGAAACACCTTTTTCGGAAAAAAGCTCTTTCAGTTCTTTCAATTTATCCTCATAACCGTCAATCCCAGAATCTACCAAAATCTTGTCCAACGCATTACAGGCAGATATTTTATGTGTCTTGGCGTTTACAATCACCTCCAAGCTCTTTTTCCAATCGGCTTCTTTATGAACATATAGGAAATTGTTTCCTCGACCACTTACCAGTACAGCACATTTGGCATGTTCCTTTACAAAGGCGATAAGGCGTTCACCGCCTCTGGGTACAATCAAATCCAAATCTTGATCGGGATTTTTCAAAAATTCTTGGGTCTGGGTACGGTCCATTTCCAAAAACTGGATGAAATCCGTTGGTAGATGGTTCTCTTCCAATGCCCGATGCCAGAACTTTACCAATACTTTGTTGCTATGGTATGCTTCCTTTCCACCTTTCAATAGGATTTTGTTATTTGCCTTAAAAGCCAATACTGCGGCTTCTACGGTTACATCTGGTCGGGACTCATAAATAATCATGATGGTCCCAAAAGGGGCCGTTTTGTTGATGATCTTGAGCCCATTGTCCAAATTTCTCGTAGAAATCTCTTGGTTTACAGGGTCTTCTTGGAGTCGAACCTCTTTTACCGCCTGAATCATTTGATCAACTTTTTTCTGATTGACCACCAAACGGTCGTACAGGGCTTGATCGTCCCGGTTGAACGCATCCAAATCTTTTTGATTGGCTTTGAGCAGCTCCTCCCGATTCTCATCCAGAATCCGCTCCATATCGGCCAACACCTTATTTTTTAGTTCTGTATTCAATAATTTCATAGTTGTCATTTTTTATAGGGAAACCTTGGTTCCCACTTTTTTTCCTTCAACAATATCTAGAATTACATTGTCTTTTTTCCCGTTCACGATATACGACGGAATGTTATCTGCAGCAGCCATTTGGGCGTAGCTCAATTTTGAGCCCATACCGCCCCGGCCTTCACCTTCAGCTTTGTTGCCTTCTTCAATGTACTTGTCCAAGTCCTCTTTAGGCGCTACTTTTTGAATGACCTCTGACTCTTCTTTTTCTGGGTGACCGTTGTAAAGACCATCAATATCTGTCATTAGGATTAATTTATCGGCATTCATCAACTGAGCAATCAATGTGGCGAGCTCATCGTTATCAGAAAACATGGACATGGCCACGGAAACGGCATCATCCTCATTGGCAATGGGCACCACACCTTCAGATAGGAGTCCTTCAATACAATTGATCATATTGTCTCGGTGCATGCCAGGGTTAAAATCCCGTTTTGTGGGCAGTACCTGGGCACATTTCATACCGTAATCCCTAAAGATGTTGTAATACAAACGCATCATTCTAGGTTGTCCGATGGCAGAATATACTTGTCTTCTTTGGGTCTTGTCCTTGATATCGGCTTTGCCCAACACTTCTTTTCCCGCAATTACGGACCCCGAAGAGACCAAAATGGTCATAATATCGCGTTCGTACAGTTCCGCAACTTGTTTTACCAATTTTTTGAGCACGGGCCTAACAATTCTGTTGTCTTTGTTGGTCATAACATTGGTTCCCACCTTTATGACCACGAGTTCTTTATACATGTTTTAATATTCTTCGCCGAGTTCTACGGCACGATTAAAGGCTGCAAAGGCAGCTTCCTTGATCATTTCACCTACATTGTTGTCCTGCATGGAATCTAAAGCGGCCCTAGTGGTTCCTCCTTTGGAAGCTACGCGTTCCATCCATGAATCTGGGGTAAGGTTGTTCTGGTTGAACAGTTCTACGGCCCCGGTAAAGGTCTGACTTACCAACACTTTGGATACATTTTCGGAAAAGCCCATTTGAAGGGCCGCATCCATCATGCTCTGCATAAAGTAGAAAACATAAGCTGGACCGCTTCCCGAAATTCCGGTGGAAGCATCGATAAAGTTTTCACTTTTAACGCGGAGCGATTTTCCGGTGGTGTCCAAAAGGCCTTCCACCATAAAAAGTTCCAGACGGGAAACTTCATCCGCAGAAACGTAGCTGGTGAGCCCTTGCCCCACTTGTGCCGGAAGGTTGGGCATGGCCCTAACCACTTTTGTAATGCCCAGAGCCTCTTGAATGTATTTTATGGTCACCCCGGCCATGATGGAAATGAACAATTGTTCGGGTTTCACCAAATTCTTCATACGTTTGAAGAGATCTTCGGCATGATATGGCTTAACGGCCAAAAATATGATATCTGCTTGGGGCACACAGTCCTCTAAGCGTTCCATGGCATCGAAATAGGCTATTTTTCCCACTTCGTCCAATTTCTCCTTTGATTTGTCCAGCACCATAATGTTGCGTTTTTTCAATAGTTTGGATTTGGACATACCTGTGGCGTAGGTAAGTCCCATGTTACCTGCACCAATTACCAATACTTTCATTGTTTGGATTAAAAAAGTTTATATAAAATTTAGATGGATATGTTACAGTCTTTGCAATCTTTTACTTTACCGTAATAGGTTTCCCTGTACTTGTGCAATGTACGTGTAGGGATTCCTAAAATGTATCGCTTTATGTACGTGACCTGGGTAGTAAGTTCCCCCATTTTAACACTGTAGCGTTTTTCATACTTGGTTTCCCTTTTAATCTTTGAAAGTTTCATTTTGTTGTTAATGGTGTTTAAGACTATTCGTTTTCCCTTTCGTTAAGGTATTTTGCTTTGTATTGTGCTTTTTTAATTGTCTTTCTTCGTTCTACTGATTTTTTAGTGTATTCCTGACGGTCGCGGATTTGCTCTAAACGCTTTGTGTTTCTGTATTTTCTTTTGTAGCGTTTTAGGGCTCTTTCTATACTTTCGCCGGACTTTACTTCAATTTTGAGCATATATTGTTTTAACGGTTCAATCTCATTTCTGTGTGGGTTTCGCTAAACCCATATTCTTCAAAAAACTTCTTATTTGGGCATTGGTTTTCGCTGGTAATATGGATGGCAACATCTCCTTTGCAATACTGTAGCGTGTAATCCAGAAGTTTTTCTTCGATCCCTTGATTCCTAAACTCCCGGTGCACCACAAAGAATACCATAAAGTTCTCTGGAATATAATCACCCATACCGGTCTTGTTTACCACGGCCAAAGCAAGAATGTTGTCCTTGTCCTCCATGGAGAATACATATCCGCCTAAACCGGGTATTTCCTTAGTGGAATACTGAATGGCTTTACGTATGGCCTTTTTAGTGGCACGTTTTCCTTCTTGATGTTCAAAAAGAAAATTGGTGAAGCGTGCGGCTTCCATGGTTGAAAGTCGGGTATAGGCATCGTAGGTCTTAATTACCATGCTTATGTTTTGCGATAAAATGATAGTATTGTTTTTGGTTACAAATAGGACTTTTTGCCATATCCCGAAAAGAGTTGCTTTTCAAGATTGCGCATTGCAAGAGAAACCTTGGTCAAAGGTTGGAATTATAGAGTAGGTGGAATGAATTTATCCGGTTGGTTACGAAATACCAGATAGGTAAAGCTTAGAATCCTACAGTTTTTTCTCTCGTGGAGCTTGATTTTCATCGGTGCAAAGATAAGGCATGCTAGCCGTATATCCCAATTTTGCTGGGTTTTATATTTTTTATAACGTTTGGTTGACCCTATTTCTTAAAAATCTTTACACTTTGTAGCTATTGAATAGCTCAGGGCAAACTTTTGGCATATCTACACAAAACAACACAATATGTTAGGCACTTTGTGTTAAACCAAATTCGTAATTTTAAAGGAATTACGAATTAACTACGTTGATAGAAGTTTAATTTCAAAATTAATAAGATGAAGACCCAAATGGACAGACGCTTGTTTCTAAAATCTTCGACCTTGGCAGGAGGAGGAATGTTGTTGGGGTTTAGTTGGATGCTGTCCTGTAAAGACAAAATTGAGGGATCTCCCCAGAATTGGATTGAGCTAAACGGCTACATCAAAATAAATGAAAACGGGACGGTGACCATTATGTCTCCCAATCCCGAAGGTGGTCAAAACGTAAAGACCTCCATGCCCATGATTGTGGCTGAAGAATTGGATGCGGACTGGGAAAGGGTAATGGTTGAACAAGCACCTTTAGATACAGATAGATATACCCGTCAATTTATTGGAGGGAGTCAAGCATTACGGCAAAGCTGGGTACACTTGCGGCAAGCAGGGGCCTCAGCAAAATATATGTTGATGCAGGCAGCTTCCGAACTTTGGGAGGTGCCTATTGAGGAAATATCCGCCCAAAAAGGGGAGGTGTTTCATTCAGGAAGTGGTAAAAAAGCAGACTATGGGGAATTGGCAACAGCGGCTTCTCAAGTTTCGGTTCCAGAAACGGTTCCTTTAAAAGAAATAGATGAATTTACCTTAATCGGAACGTCTCAAAAGAATGTTGATGCTCAGAAGATTGTGACCGGCAAACCACTATTCGGTATAGATTGGCAAAAAGAAGGTATGCTGATCGCCATGCTTATCCATCCTCCAGCCTTCGGGATGAAGCTAAAGGATTTTGATGCGTCGACTGTGATTAATATGCCCGGAATACAAGATGTTTTTTCAATAAAAACCTATAATGAGGACTATAAATGGCAGTTTTTTGATACCTGTTCTTTTTTGGATTCAGTGGTTATTGTTGGAGATTCCACCTGGGAAGTGATGAACGCCAAAAATGCACTGACGGATAAGGTGGAATGGGAACCAAATTCCGGTACGACCATAACAAGGGACCGGTTTGGAACTGAACAAACCCTGTTTTTTCCAGCAGGATTGGAAAGTACACCAGACCATGAAAGGAAAAAGGAAGAAATGTCCAACCAAAAAGGGAATCTAGAGAGGAAAGACGGAAATCCTGAAAATGCATTGCGTAATGCGTCACAAGTATTAGAGCGTTCCTACACCGCACCTTTTTTGGCTCATAATTGCATGGAACCCATGAATTTTTTTGCGGATGTAAAGGAAGATAGGGCAGAACTTGCCGGGCCACTTCAGAAACCTGAATTTACGGAAAAGACCCTATCTGCCCGTTTGGGCATTCCTTTGGAAAAAATTGATATTCAAATGACTCGATTGGGCGGGGGCTATGGTAGAAGGTCCTATGCCCATTGGTTGGTGGAAGCTGGAATAATTTCCCAGCGTATGGGAGCTCCCGTAAAATTGATCTACTCCCGTGAAGATGATATGACCTCTGGGATTTATAGGCCTACCTATCGTGCTACCTACAAAGCAGCACTCGATGCCCATAATAATCTAACAGGATTGTACATCAATGCAGGCGGCATTCCGGAAAGCCCTTTGTATCCCAATCGATTTCCAGCAGGAACTTTGGATAATTATGCTGCAGAAAGCTGGGTGGTTCCTTCCAATATCACGGTTGGGTCTTTTAGGGCGCCCAGCTCAAATTTTATGGCTTGTGCCGAACAGTCATTTTTGGATGAACTTGCGGAGACCATGAGAAAGGACCCCATTGCATTTAGATTAGAGTTGTTGACGCGTGCCGAAAATAATCCTATTGCCGAAAACAATGACTATGACCCTGCTAGATACAAGGGTGTTTTGGAATTGGTGCGGGATACATCAAATTGGGGGGAAGAAAAACCTGGAGTCTTCCGTGGCGTGGCAGCCTATTTTTGTCATAACTCTTATGCGGCGCAAGTGGTGGACCTTGTCCTGGTAGATGGTCTACCCCAAGTCCAAAAAGTGTATTGCGCAGTGGATTGTGGCATTGTGGTCAACCCAGATGCAGCCACAAATTTGTTGGAAGGTGCCATTGTGGATGGAATTGGTAATGCCCTTTTTGGTTCGTTGACCTTTAAGGATGGCAGGCCTAATAAGCGAAATTTTGATCAATATCGCATGATTAGAATGAAAGAAGCACCGAAAGAAATTGAAGTTCATTTTGTGCAAAACCAAATAGATCCCACGGGGTTGGGCGAACCGGCATTTCCTCCCGTGTTCCCTGCACTGGCCAATGCCATGTACAAGGCTACTGGAAAACGATTATATGATCAGCCGTTTTTATAAAGTCCAATAGCTATTGATAAGACAAAAATCAAACACCAAATTAAAAATTTGAAGTATTTAGAACTACCTCCACTTTACATAAACCTATGAGAAATTTACTGATACTATTGCTTTTTTGTGCTGCACAGACTTTATTGGGACAATCGGACGCTACCCCTGCAGAAAAATGGAGCCCTAACTGGATTACCATGCCCAATGTAGACCTCGAAGAAGCCGGTCTTTATCTCTTCCGCAAAACCTTTAGGTTGGAACAGGTGCCAAACGAATTTGAAATCTTTATTTCGGCAGATAATCGGTATAAACTTTTTGTGAATGGCGCCTTGGTTTCCCTAGGACCCAATTGGGGGGATATAGAGCACTGGAATTATCAAAAGGTTGATATTGCTCCCGAATTAAAGCAGGGAGAAAACATACTTTCCGTCCAAGTATGGAACGAGGCCGATTTACGGGCTGTGGCCCAATTTTCTTTTAAAACAGCTTTAATGCTTCATGGCGCAGGGGAATTGGAAAAAATTGTGAACACCGACAAAAGTTGGAAAGTCATAGAAGATAAAAGCTATACGCCTATTGAACAGCAAGTACGGGCATATTATGCCGCTGGTGCGGGTGATTTTATGGATAATAATAAGTCCGTTGGCAATTGGATGGATTTGTCTTTTGATGACAGCCAATGGCCGTCGGCTATCAATGTCAAAGAAGCTGTGGCAGTTGGATATGGGTTCAGGCAGCAAGATGGATGGAAATTGGTGCCCTCAATTCTGCCGGAAATGGAGTTGACCAAAGAGCGTTTTGCAACTGTACGTAGGTTAGAAGGTATAACAGTTCCTTCTTCCTTTCCCCAAAACCCAACGGACATCAAAATAGAAGCAAATTCCAATACAAAGATTTTATTGGACCAAGAATACTTAACCAACGCTTATCCAACAGTGGTGTTTAGCGGTGGGAAAAACAGTGCTATCACACTGACCTACGCGGAATCACTGTATGAAAGTGGGAAGGCCAAAGGGAATAGGGATATAATTGAAGGAAAGACAATTTGGGGCAGAAAGGATAGTATCATTTCCAATGGAGAGGATAACCAAGAGTACACCTCACTTACCTACCGAACCTATAGGTATGTGCAAGTTGAGGTGAAGACACAAAATGAACCCTTGGTCATTAATGATATTTACGGCACATTTACTGGATACCCCTTTCAATTGAAAGCAAGCCTGAGGTCTGATAGAAAGGAACTTTCAGACATTATGGAAATAGGATGGAGAACCGCTCGTCTCTGCGCTGTGGATACTTATATGGATTGTCCGTATTACGAAAGGCTACAATACGTTGGAGATACACGAATTCAACATTTTGTATCGCTCTACAATAGTGGGGATGACCGTTTGCTGAAAAATACAATTAATCTACTCGACTATTCAAGACAACCCGACGGATATACGCTTAGTAGGTACCCAGATAGACAGAATCAGGTGATTCCAACCTATTCCCTTTGGTATATAGGAATGTTATATGATTATATGATGTATGGTAGCGATTCCGATTTTGTTAGGGAAAAACTCTTGGGTTCCCGTCAGGTGATGAATTACTTTATTTCCTATTTGGGTGAGGATGGCTCTTTGAAAAACGTACCGGGTTGGAACTATACAGATTGGGTGCCAAAATGGGATGCTGGAGTTGCTCCCATGGCGGAGGATGGCTCATCTGCAGCTATGGACTTGCAGATGTTGCACGCTTTGCAATCAGCTATTGCCCTTGAAAAAGAATTGGGCAAACCTGAATTTGTAGCACTTTACACCACTATAGCCAACAATCTCACCAGAACGATAAAGGAAAAATACTGGGATGCGTCCAAAAACCTATTTGCTGATACCCCGGCCAAGACCCAGTTTTCACAACACAACAATGCCCTGGCCATTTTGGCAAATATTGTTGGTGAGGATACCAAAAGGGTAATTGGTAAATCGCTTATGGAAGATACTTCATTGACTCCGGCGTCCATTTATTTCAAATATTATTTGCACTTGGCATTGAATGAAGCGGGTTATGGTGATCAATATCTGGATTGGTTGGATATTTGGAGAAAGAACATAGAGCTTGGACTTACTACTTGGGCCGAAACATCGCAGGTTGAAACCGCGCGTTCAGATTGTCATGCGTGGGGGTCTAGCCCCAACATTGAATTTTTTAGGATTCTGCTGGGAATTGAAAGTACTTCACCTAACTTCAAAACAATAAGGATTGCCCCTAAATTGGGAGAAATACAAAGGATTGGTGGAGAAATGCCCCATCCCTCTGGAATTATTTCGGTGGACTACCAAAGAGATGGAAAAAATCTATCCGCTACCCTAGTTTTACCACAAGGAACTTCTGGAGAGTTCCTTTGGAATGGAACTACTCATGTTTTGAAGTCAGGTAAAAATGAACTTAAAATGTAGTGATAAAGTACTTTCTTTTGGAATATAATTAAAACAAAAAAGCTCCGATTTTTCGGAGCTTTTTGCGGTCTGGACGAGAATTAAATTTTTGGAAATTAGGGTAAGAATGAAATGTCATTTTCAGTTTGGCAATGGATTTAATCAAAGAATATACCATGCTTTGAGAACTTATTTTAAACCATTTAAAGATTTAATGACCTTGTATGCCGAAATAGTTGTTCTTTTTAATGAAAACCATCTAGCTTTCAAAGGCAAATTTAAAATTGAAGGACGTTGAATAAACTTATAATAAACTTTACACCAACAGGAATGATTCCAACCAAGGAGATGACTCCATTTGTTCCTGTGACTGTTAACGAGATTGTTGAAGACGTACATAGAGCTTATGAGTTGGGCATTACAATGGCCCACATTCACGCTAGAGACGAGCAAACTGGGGAACCTACTTATAAAAAGGAAATTTATGCCGAAATAATAAGCGGGATACGAAAATATGCTCCGGACTTGGTTATTTGTGCCTCACTGAGTGGCCGTAATTTCAATACGTTGGAAAAGCGTGCTGATGTTTTGTCTTTGGAAGGGGGGGTAAAACCTGATATGGGAAGTCTCACGCTAAGTTCTCTCAACTTTAATAAGGTTGCAAGTATGAATGCGCCGAGTATGATTGAAGATTTAGCGACTACTATGATGGAAAAGGGCATAGTGCCTGAATTGGAGGTCTTTGACGTGGGTATGATCAATTTTGGCAAGTATTTGTTGAAAAAGAAAAGAATTAAGTCGCCCTTGTACTTTAACCTCCTTTTCGGTAATATCGCTTGTGCACAGTCTAACTTGTTGCATACAGGAGTTATGCTCAATGATGTTCCAGAAGATACCTTGTACAGCATTGCGGGGATAGGCAATACCCAACTTATGATGAACTCGCTTTCCATTGCCATTGGGGGTGGGGTACGCGTGGGATTGGAAGACAATATCTGGTTCGATGCCAATAGAACCCAATTGGCCACCAATGCGCAATTGATTGAAAGAATCCATGTCATTGCCGAGGCCAATAATAGGGAAATAATGTCCCCAACCGAGTTTCGGGCCAAGATGGGCATGGAGCCCGGACATGGCAGTTATGGAAGAATTTATTAGAGATTCATGTAATGGAAGGAGATAAGAAAGGGCTATCCTATCGCATAAAGTGGATGACCAATATAATACGGCATGGACTCTTTTGGCATGGCGTAAGAAATAACTTGGCAAGAATCGGTCTTGATTTTATGCCCTACTATTGGGTTCAAGAAGCTACTAGTCCCATTACATCGCCCAAAATTAGAGGTGAGGATAAGAATTTTGTCATTGAAAAGTTTGGTGAAATTGAAATAAACCATATCAAGAATACCATTATTGGGATTGAGGAAAAGGATTTGCTCGATGACTTAAGAAGGGGTGAAATATGTTTGGGGTTGAAGAACGGTGAAAAGATAGCGGCCTATATGTTCATTAAACGCAAGCCTTTTGTGTTCAGGAATCGCACTTTTCAATTGGGTCCCAATGAAAGCTATTTGCACAGCATGTATACTTTTGAAGCCTATCGGGGTAAAAACTTGGCTCCTTACCTGAGATACCACAGTTACAAATATTTGGAAAAAGAAGGGGTTGATACTTTTTATAGTGTAAGTGAATATTTTAATAAGTCCACCATAAAGTTTAAGAAGAAACTCAACTCAAAACCTAAAAGATTATTTTTAAGTGTGATTCTTTTTAAAAAGTTAGCGTTTAATATCAATCTTAAAAAGTACTAGCATGTATGTATCATTCTTCCAAACAAATTATTGTTGACTTGGTTTTAGGCTTTAAAAAAAGAGCTGTTGAGTACAATTTAAGAAGGACGGCAATAGCCCAAATCAAGGCAATTATCAAAAACATGACCGTTTCTTGCCCAAAATTAAGTAAGAATGAGGTTAATGCCGTCAAAGTCTTTTTTAGATCAAAGGGGTATAAATTAAACAACACCTATTGGCATCGGTACTATTCAGTCATGAATGGGGCGTTTCATGTAGACTACATTCCAGAAGATATTTTTAGGGCCATGATTGGTCCACGTATGAATCAAATGCGGCAGTGGCCTGCATTGTTGGATAAAAATCTTTCCTATATCCTGTTTAAGGAATTTTTACAACCCAAAAGAGTGCTTCAAAATATAAATGGGTTTTACTATGTAGATGAAAGCATTGTGAATGAAGTTGAAGCAATTGAATTATGTCATAATTCCAAAAAACGTTTGGTGATAAAACCAACCATAGATTCGGGTCAAGGGAAAAGAGTGGAGACTTTTACGGTAAATGAAAATGGAAAATCGTTGGATAAACAAAACATTGCAGCGCTGTTCAGATCATATAAAAAGGATTTTATAGTCCAAGAGTTCGTAGATCAGAGTTTGACCATGAAAAAACTAAACCCCACCACCTTAAATACCCTGCGAATCATGACGTACCTAAGAGAAGACGGCGTTCACATATTGTCAGCAGTTTCGAGGATTGGTAAACCAGAAAGCAAAACAGACAATTTTACCACAGGCGGGATTATCTGTGGTATTGATGAAAATGGATGTCTAAAGAAAATAGCTTACTCAAAAACTGGGGAAAAATTTTCCAAAACATATTCTGGGATAACTGTGGAAGGATATAAGATTCCAAACTATAATTTGGCGCTAGATATGGTTAGAGCCATGCACAAGAGAGTTCCGTATTTCAAGATTATATCTTGGGATATTGGCATAAACACTAATGATGAGCCACTACTGGTGGAGTACAATACACATTACCAATCCACAAAAATACATCAAATACCCAATGGCCCTTTATTTGGAAAATTTACCGATGAGATTTTGGCAAAAGGTGTAGAGCCTTATCAGGTCTATTTGTAATTGTTTACTACTTTCCTTCTTTTTCCGGAGGCCAATGCTGGAATTTCATCGACATAAGTTATGGTAACCGTGGCATTTTGGCCAAAATCAGATTTTATATCTTCAATAAGTTCGGTTTCAAATTCAAAGTCTTTTCCTTGAACATTGAGCTTCACTTCATATTCCTTTGCTCCCTGCTGAATGAACTGATATTGCTTTAATAATTGATAGTATTTGTGAAATTTGGTATACACTACAAATGAGGAAATGATATTTCCCTCAGTATCATAGATTAAATCCATTTTTCTACCCTCAATTTCATCCAATAGCATTGTCCCATCATCTTTCACTCCCTTTTTGGCGATGTCCCCGGTATCATAGCGGATAATGGGCATAGCATAGTTAAATAAATCCGTTACAACGATTCTTCCGAACTCTCCGGGTTCAACAGGTTGGTCATTGTCAAACTTTAAAAGCTCAACAATGTAGCTGGCTTGATTTAGGAGAAAGTGATTTGGTGATTGTAGGGTTTGTTGGGCGATTATGCCTATTTCTTCGCTTGAATACCTTGAAAGAACCTTAGTATTCAGATGCTTGCCCAAAGTTGTCTTTGTATATGGATTAAGATATTCAGAATTGGCGATTATTGCTTTAATATCAAAATTATTCAGATATATCTTCTTTTTTTCCAAGTATTGGGCAATTTGTTCAAGTGCAGAGGCAAAGCCGAGTAATATTTTGTCTTTTTGTTTGTCCGCTTTTAATAGATCTAAGAACTCAATTATTCTTGCTTCTGTTAATCTTGAAATGTCAAACTGAACTGAGTTTTGCAACCAGTTCCTCCACTTACTTCTTAGATTGTGATTTCTCCAGACTTCAAGCTCATAAAGTCGATTTCCAACCTGATAGCCGGCCTGATTTAAAAAGAAAATAACGTCAGCACGGTTTCGTAGACGTTTTCCCTGGTCTTGAAATAAAAAAAAAGGAACCCCTGTTGATCCACTGGTAGCTACCTCGTAATTGTCTTTTCCCTTGTAAATAGAAGATTGAAAAAGGTCAAAATTCTGTTGTATCGTCGTTTTTTTGATGACCGGAAACTCCTCAAGGGTTGATTGCTCATTGAATTCGCAGTAGTAGGGAGTAGTCGTAGAGGCATGAGCAATTAATTGGGCTAAGTTTGCCCTTTTTAATTGCAGGGACTCTTTGGAGCCAGGGTGTTCTATACATTGCTGAATTTTCTGAAGTTCGCTAGATAGTTGCCTACCTTTTGCTAAGTCTAAAAACCAAAAAAATTGATTTCTTAGGTGACTTAATAACATTTATTAATAGTTGTAGGATTTACAAAGGGCTAAAAATAACAAAGCCTGTTATAAAAACAGGCTTTATTTAGATATAATGCAATTATTCGCGGTCTGGACGGGATGCTACCCCTTATATTTAACATTTCATTAACTTGCATTATTTTATTGATTATCAATTAATTAAATATATATTAGTTTTTATTTTACATTATAAAACACTACTTTTCGTGAAAAATGCGGCACGAATGCGGCACGCTGATGTACAATTATAAATTCTACATACCGGATAAATCCAATCAAAATGGAACCCATAGTATCAAATTAAGATATTATGAAAATCGTAATTCGAGAATCCAAATCGATACAGGAATAGAAATCCAACCGAAATATTGGAGTCAAGAGAAATCATTCTTGAAAAAATCGAAAGAAGTCGCCTCCGAATTTGTTCAACTTACTCAAATGGACAGCTTGGCCAATCAAATTGTTTCCAGCTATCGAAATCAGGGCAGGCCACTTTCAAAAAAGATGTTCAAGAAACAATTTGAAGAAGGTGAACCGTCTATCAATTCAAAACCTGTCCAAGACTTTTTTACTGAATTTGATCATTATCTAGAAAGCAAAAAGAGCAAGGTTGTCAAAGATGTTATCAAGGATTACAATTCACTTAGAAAGCATTTGGAGGGCTTTCAGGAATTTTCTGGAATCATAATCGATTTCAATGCTTTTGATTATCATTTCTATCAAGAATGGACGGATTACCTAGCGTACCATGCGCTATTAAAAAATGGAGGTGTCGGAATGAAGAACAACACGATAGGCAAGTTGGTTAAAAACTTAAAGGCTTTCTTAAACGACCGTATGCGTAGAAACCGTATCAAGCCCATAGATCTTTCGGCATTCAAGGTAGTCCAAGAAGAAGTGGACCACATCTATTTGTCCGATGATGAAATTCAGGCTATTGCAGCCGTTGATTGTAAAGCCGACAAAGAATTGGAGAAAGTAAAAGACTTCTTTGTAATTGGGTGTTTGACAGGGCTTCGGTTTTCCGATATTTCGAGGATTCGACCTGAGTATTTGGATGATAATGGGTTTTTGAATATCCGACAAAAGAAGACTTCTGGCCGAATTGTAGTGCCACTTCGTTCCCAAGTCAAGAGCATTTTGAGAAAATATGATGGATATGCCCCTGATATTGATTCATTCACTTTCAACAGGCGCATAAAGGAACTTGGGGATTCAGCCAAGCTTCACCAAAAAGTAGAAATTGAACATAAACGGGGAACCATTAAAGAAGCGCAACTTTTGGAAAAATATAAATTGATAAGTTCCCATACCTGTAGGCGTTCCTTTTGTACCAATGCTTACCTAAATGGCATCGATGTGCAACTCATCATGAAGATTTCCGGCCATAAATCAGAAAAAGCTTTCCGTCGTTATCTCAAAATTTCAAACTATGAGGCCGCACAAAAATTGAAAGAAGCCTGGGGAATTACATAATAACAAAATCTTACCTGATTTTGAGAAGAACTTCATACAACCTTTAAACAAATAAATATTTAATGATATATACATTTGTATAATCATATGTTTATTCAAATAAATGTGTTTGAAGTAGCTTGAAATTTATGTAAAACATTTGTGGGAAGGGAGAAAGAGGCTCATGGATAGAGATTGTCCGAGTGTTGGCGCAAACTGAATTCTTTTTCTCCCTACCCATAAATTTCTGAGGCAGTTGCCAGAAAAAATATTTCTGGCAACTGCCTCAGAAAGAACAGAACTTGGTATTAACTTTTTGAAAACAATTGTGAGAACAGTACAATAATGCTATCATTGATGGCCCTGCCAAAAAGAAATAACACCAATTCAGTTAGCAACGTACTCAAAAGATTCGTTGAGGTCAGCCCAGATGGGAAGACTCTGACCCCTGCGGTGAAACGCATAGCAACATTGAGATAAGTTTTCGGTCTTTTTGCTTATCTCCCAACGCCTCGGACAACTCAAAGCTAAGGTGTTTTTATTTGCTATCTTGTATTCCTCATTAACAAGTTATTTCTTATGGTCAAGAAAGAAGAAAGGGAACCCTTAAAGTTCACAATTGAGCTTAAACGAAAATGGATTATTTGGTTGGTTGTTTATTTGGCCCTTATAATTTTTAGTCCGGTCATATTTTCCAAAATTTCAACTTGGATAAGTTTTGATGCTTCAAGCGGCGTAATCGGTGATACAATTGGTGGAATCACCGCACCCTTTATTAACCTGCTTGCTGCCTTTTTAGTATATCTCTCTTTCAAAGCACAGATTAGGGCAAACCAACAATTAAATAAGGAAAATGAATTCAATTATATTGTAAACTTATTCAACTTGGTGAAAACGGATTTTGGAGATAGGAATCGTATCCAATTCAAAAGACATGAAGTAAGTAATTTAAAATACATTTGGGACTGGATGTTATCCTATGAAGATAGAGGAAGATTTATAGGTAACTTAAATTTAAGCTATAAGACGGATCCAACTCCATACGATGAACGATTTAGAAAAGCTGAGATAAACAATAGGGTAAGAGAGCCATTTCAAGTAGTCAGAAGTCAATTATTTACAATTAAAGATCTCATGGGAGAAATCAGAAAAAGTAACCTTGAAGATGGCCTGAAGACTTTTTATAGATTTCAAATTGAAAGAATGCTTTTTGAAATGGATTTATGGTTACTGTTGAATCCGGCATTCCTTCAGAGACTTGAACCATTGGAGATTTTTGAGGGTTTGGAAATTCAAGCTGCTTATCGTGATTGTAAGACAATGGCGAAAGTGGTCAAGGGTATGGGCTATACAGTTAGATCTGCGTTGGGTTAAGATATAGCTTCTCTAATTTCTGGATGATATTCAGTAATATCAAGATGGATTCCTTCTAAGCAACGGATAAGATTTTCAGTAGCCCTTTTTGATTTCGCATGGATTTCGATGGCGATTCTCTCGGCAAACACATCTGATATTTTCGGAGAACACATTTGGACTACTTTACGCATGCAATACCATCTATTATGGGATCTTGCAAGCTCTGCACCAGCAAAAACTGCATCGGACATTATAGATAAATCATCTGTTAACTCATAAATTTTTAATACGTGCCCAATCAAAACATCACAGTAATCGAAATTAAAACTACTGTCCTTTATCCACTTTAAATATGATTTTACAAATTTTTTCCAGAATCTTTCACTTACACCTTGCATATGCTCTATAAATTCATTTGATACTTCATAGAATAGGACATCTTTTAAGGTTGAATTTTTTTCTACTAAGTTTACGAAGGCATCTAATTTTTGAGAATTCCATGACTTAAAATTGCCTATTTCATTCTGCCATTCTTCGGCTTCTTCCTCAATTTCTTTTGGGGGTTCAGCCTTTGATAGCTTGCTTAGTAGAATTCCTCTCAATGCAGATACATCACGGAACCGATTATCTGGTTGTTCTTCGGTACACTTTTCAATTATAACTCCTATTGATCCCTTAGCTGAAAGTTTGGAATAGGGTTTCCTAGGTGCACCATTAAAAATATCATGTAAGATTGCACCAAATGAATAAATATCTGCTTGGTGGTTTACATTTTGAAAATCGGTGTACTGTTCTGGAGCCATATAAGGCCATGATCCAAAAGCTTCCCCTGTTTTTGTTTTGAACGAGGTAGTCACTTCAGGGTCTGAAGTGATAAGTCCCATATCAGCCAATTTCCATTTACCTTCATGAAAAAGAATATTGCCAGGTTTTATATCCCTATGGGTGTAACCTCTTTGATGCACATATTCCATAGCATTCAAAATATCTGATAGGCCTTCTGGAAGTCTTCCTTCTTTTTTAGAATCCTCAATTTCCTGTTGATAGGTTTTTTCGGCAATTGGCATCAAAAACCAAGGCTCTTCCTCATCTAGTTTTGAATATATGATTGGTATGCAATAATCCGAGGAAAGCCTTTCTTGAACTCTTACCTCACGCGAAAATCTTCTGCGATACATTGTTAAGTCCTCATCAGAAATTATGTTACGTTCAGCAGGGCGGAAAGTTTTTCTTGCGTATCTATTCCCATCTTCAGCAAGAACTTCATGTATTATTCCAAATCCACTCCTATCGTGAATTATCTTAATTTCTTTGGCTATTTTCATTTTTCCAGTTTATTCTGGAAATTTAAGGTTTTTCTTTCAAGGTTCATAATACAAAGTTTACCATACCCTTTTTCCTTTAGTAAATAAATGCCCGCATCTATGCAAATGACATTTGGAACTTCAGAATAGAATTGTTGCGCTATTTCGGTCTCAGGCATTGGAGTATGGCCATGGATTACAGTTCTATCCCCTAACCAATCTTTGTCATAAACAGATTGCCAGTCTCTTAACCAAAACAATGAATGTTTGTCCTCTAATGGGTCTTTCTTGGTCATGTCAATTCCGGCATGC
Source organism: Allomuricauda sp. ANG21 (assembly GCF_040705235.1). Taxonomy (NCBI): domain Bacteria; kingdom Pseudomonadati; phylum Bacteroidota; class Flavobacteriia; order Flavobacteriales; family Flavobacteriaceae; genus Allomuricauda; species Allomuricauda sp. ANG21. Next base: position 886,781 of record NZ_JBFCVT010000002.1, read on the forward strand.
ACAAGTATGTAATCTTCAATCAAAATATAGTCCTCAAAGGTTTTGATAAAATCAACATATTTCTTTGGGATTCCTTCAATATCAGAAGTTAAAAAGCTTTGTAGTGTTAGATTGCCACCATTTCTTATCCAACTCACTTTAGAATATGTATCGTCAAATGAATCTATAAATAGTTGTTCGTGATTACCTTTGAGACATTTGACATCAAAACCATGATCTTTTAGAAGAAATATAGTATCTAGTACGCCTTTACTATCAGGACCTCTATCAATAATATCGCCGAGAATAATAAGTGTATCAGTCTTCTTTAAAGCCACTTTTTTAAGTGCTCTTCTAAAAGTTTCATTGTGTCCGTGAATATCTGAAATTAAATAGGTGCTCAAATTGTATAATTTGGTCTAAAGTAAGTTTTAATATGGAATTATTTAAACTAGCGGATGAATCTCTGTTCTATGCCATTTTTGTAAATGAACTTGTTTGAGCAATTGCGGCTTTTAGAACCTGAAAACATATTTTGGCAGTGTGCATTGTTGGATTAAATTTGGTGCTGACCTGTTGGTATGGATGAATATAATTCCTGAAATCCCTTAAGGAATGGCTAAATTTTTTCACATCTTCCATGATTATTCCGATTTCACAAGCCGTGTCAATTAGTTGTTGGAGCGTCCAATTATGGAGAGGTTTGACTTTTCCTGTCTTATCTTTTGTTGATGATACAGCAGAATTAAATTTTTGCGGGTTATTTAATGCAATACCTAATAAAATACCTTCCAAAGTACTGCCAGATAAGAATATAACAGCAAGAGGCGATTTTGCATTAAGGCATGTTTTAATTTCGGATAATCTATTTTCTAGAACGGATGTAATTTGAGTGCTTAGATTTAGTGACTGAATTGAAATTTCACTAAACTCTTTTTCCAAAAATGCATCTTCATCTCCAGTAGGTTCAAGATTGTCATCATTCAAAATTATTCTTGAAGTTTTTTGAAATGTTATTACATCGTCATTTCTTACAATCTTCCATTTATCAAAAGCTAGATATTGGTTGAAATCTTTTATATGCTCGTCTAGAACAGAAATTCTACCAATGAATTCTGATGGGTCAAGCAATAATTTGATGCACTTGTCCAATTCGGGTGTCCCATTAATTTGATTTAATTTTTCATCGGTATAAATCCATCTGGAAGGAAATCCTTGTCCGTAGGTGTCATTGAAGTCTAGCATGTTAAAAAAACGCACAATTTGAGGGCCGCTTCTATATTGTGTCTCTTCGTTGATTAGATTCCTAAGTTTTTCTAATGTTTTCTTTTTTAATTGCATTCCTTTCCAATTGTTGCTCTAAGATAGAAATACTTATTAACAGTATTCTTTGTCTCCCGAATTGTCACCTATTTATAAAAATAAAAATATTATGTTGGTTTTCAGTAAGATATAAAAATAGTAGTAGAGCCGGAGACTTGCCATTCCTATCTTAGATTTAGATTTGCTCTTCATACAAATTTATTTTAAATGTTTCTTGATTTGCCATACATAAACTGATGTACGGTAAACAAGTTAAATGCTGTTCAATGTTGCTAGGTTTGTTCAATAAAGTAAATCAACAAATACCAGTAATATGAAGCGCATATTTATCATGGACGACGATGGATTAAAGGAATACGTTCCTGTGGAATCTCTCAAAAACAATCTAGCTCCAAAACTGCAGGATAAGGATAATGAAAATCAAACTGAAAGTGAAATGTTGACGATTGCCGACTTGGTCAAAAAGTTCAAAGTGACCAGACCGACCATCTATTCCTGGATGGAAAAAGGGTTGCTCAAAAAGATACCTATCGGTGGACGTGTCCTGTTCCATCCCAATGACATTAATGAACTTATTGATCGGTTAAGGGGAATCTCTTCTTAGAAACAAATTGATGACCCAAAGACAAAATAGAAAATGGACTTTATATCGGAGATCATGAAGCAAGCCATGTTTTTGCAAGCAAAAACCGCTCACTCTGTTCGCATGGCTTGTTGGGGATTCTCCCCAAACCCCTAAAATATGGCAAGACCAAAAAAGAAAATACGAGAATTAAAGGCTATTCGGATAAACGTGAGAATGACGGTGGACGAATACCTCATACTATCCCAAAATGCAAGTACGCTGGGAATTTCGATTCCCGATTATATAAGGAAAAGGGTAACGGGAAAAGCACTGCCAAGAAAAAGAATATTGCTTGAGGACAGACAACTTTTTATTGAGTTGGGCCGTATCGGGAATAACATTAACCAGCTCACTAAAAAGGTACACTTGGGAATGAAACATCCTACAATGTTAATTAATCAACTAGCAGAATTGAAAAACATTTTGGACATGCTAAAATCAAATATTGTAAAGAGTGATTGCCAAGCAGATTAAAGGAAAGGATTTCTATGGGGTGTTGGCCTACAATGAAAAGAAGATAGAACAGGAAAAAGGCCATATGTTGGACACCAATCTTACCCATGGAAAGACCATGGATATGACCCAAGAGTTCAATTTGGTCAGGCAGCTCCGACCTCGACTTGGCAAAGCGGTATATCATGTTTCATTGAACCTACCCTATGATGATAGGTTAAGTGATGGGCAATTTACTTCTTTGGGAATGGATTATCTGAAAGGTATGGGTTTCGATGACAATCAGTATATCATGTACCGACATTGCGACCAAGAACACGAACACATCCATATTGTGGCCAATCGTGTAAAGTTTTCCGGGGAAGTGGTCAGCGACAGTAAAGATTACGAACGAAGCGAGCGATTGGTTAGGAGACTTGAACTTAAGTATGGACTATCTCAGCTAAGTGATGTAGAATTGGTAAAAAAGGTGACACTTACCCATAAAGAGATCCAAAAAGCTTTTAGAACAGGAGAGCCACCATTAAAACTTACGCTTCAACAGCATCTTGAAAATGCCATCTTAAAATCCAATAATGTAACGGAATTCATTAATGAGCTGGTTAAAATGAAAATAGCTCCCAAGTTCAACATAAGCAAAAGTACTGGACGGGTAACAGGAATCTCCATTAGGTACAATAACATTATATACAAAGGAAGCACCCTTGGGCGACAATTTTCATGGAACAATATCATCAAACGAATCGATTATGAACAAGACAGAGACCGTGCAGTTATTCTCGAAAATAATAGCACAGAACGAAGAAGTGATAGCGCTTTTAAAGAATTTAGAAGGGCATCAACACCAATTACAGGAAAGACATTTAGTGTTACTGGACAGACTATCAAAACTATTGAACAACCAAAAAGTGATATGGGAAACGTTGAAGCAATTGGATTGAAATCACATCAAACCGATGACAATCAATGGAATTCTTTTAAACTGGAACTTGACGATAAGATTCGATTTAGGAAGAAAAGGCGAAAAGGAAAAGGATGGAGACTGTAATGTTCAATAGCATGAATGATTCAAAAAATCAAAGCCATGCTGTTTAGTGAAAAAGAAAGAATAATAGCAATTATTACTAATGTTCTTCTATGATTACTAACTACTATTATTTTTTTACTGAATTTTTGGATGTGAAATTTTAAAGTAGGATTTTTTCAACTCTGTCAGGCATATCCATTGATTAATGGTCATTATCTCTTAAAGATATAAATCAAATCTTCTTCAATGGATTTAAAGTATCTTTCTTTGATTCCTTTTTGGAAACAAAATCACAGTTAATAAACTGCTTCCCTGTTCTTTTTTTGGGGTGTCTCAGTGACAAAAGTTTATAAAACCGAAAACCTTGACTTAAAAAGATGACATTTGTTATTTTTGGTTATATACACTAAAAACATCATGAGACACACACTATCCGCCACTTTCTTCTGTTGCTTTTTACAGGTTTCCTTGGCACAGGAAATCTCCGTTGAAAAATTGGAAGATGCCCTATCTGACTACACCGCAAAAATTGAACATGCAGCCGTCCTTCAGGATTGTGGCCATGCCTTTGATGGCCCCGCATTTTTTTATAAACAAATGGAAAACAATTGGTTGGATTTTGCACTGAATATTTCCAGTGATTCCAAAAAAAACATTGGAAGGGATATGTATAACAGATATGTTGCCCTTGGCCAATTGGACAACAACCATTTTGCCAAACCAAAGGTAGAGGAAATACTTCAACGTATCGTTAAAAATGTGTCCCGAAACGATGTATCCTACCGAATAAGCATCCTTAAATCCGAGGAAATAAATGCTTTTGCCACTTTGGGCGGTTACCTATACATTACCACGGGCTTGCTCAATTTCGTTGATTCTTATGATGAATTGGCGTTCATCATAGGACATGAAGTGGCCCATGAGGACAAACTCCACACCCAAAGGAAAGTAACAAAACTCACGCTCTCCACAGATCTTGAGGGAATGACCCGTATGGAAGGCTTTACCGATATTGCCAATAAGATCAACAGGACCTTTTCGCCCCCCTTTGATCAAATTGATGAATATGAAGCCGATAAGGTCGGGTTTGAATTGGCCAAGGCCGCCGGATATGATGTGAACCGATTTGCGGATTTCTTCAAAAAATTGGAACGCTACCAAAAGCAAGACCTCATAAAAAAATTGACTTCCACGCATCCTTTTGCGGAACATCGTAAAAAATGCATCCAATCCTATATCGACCAATAAAATGACACCTGAAATGTACATCATCTGCAACGGACAGTCCGTTCCCCTGTCTAAAAATGAAATTGTTACGATTGGAAGAAAAGGCCATGGCGCCCAAGTTGAGATAGACAGTAGACTTGCTTCGAGAAAACATGCCCAAATTGAAACCAGGACGGACGGAATCTACATCATGGACCTTGAAAGCTCCAATGGGACCATGGTCAAAAAACAGCCGATAGCCCCAAATACATGGGTCAAGATTCCACCTGACGAGATTTTCACTATTGCATCGCAAAAGCTGCAAGTAGTTACTGAAAACCAAAAAGAAAAGGTTCCAAAACCCTCAGAATCCCAAAAGGAGTTCAACGGATTCAAACAAAAAATCGTTTCCAAAGGTGCTTATAAAATTGGCCGCTTGGAAAATAATGACATTGTTCTGGACGATCCCACGGTGACCCGGGAACACGCCATAATTTCCTATTCGCAGGGTGAATTTTGGATCGAGGACCTGGGTTCCACCAATAAGACCTATCTCAATGGCAAGGAGGTAAAATCCAAGACCAGGTTCAAGGACAGCGATACGGTCACCATTTCATTTTACAGCATTACCCTTAAGAATGGGGCTAAGGATCTCCGTAAAGAACGTAGTGCCATAAAGGCATTGGCCATTCAGAAAGAATATCCCAACAACAAGATTGGATTGCAGGATATGTCCCTGAACATTCCCCATTCCACTTTTGTGGCATTGATGGGTCCCTCGGGCTGTGGAAAATCCACCTTGTTGAAATGTTTGAACGGTGAAAATCCGGCTACTTCTGGAGAAGTGTTCATTCACGGACTTTCATTGGCAGACAACTTTAGTCTGATCAAGAAAAAAATCGGCTATGTTCCCCAAGATGATATCATTCACAAAGAATTGACGGTATACAAGACCTTGTTCTACGCAGCAAAGCTCCGCTTACCCGATGATACAGCCGTTTCAGAGATCAACCAAAGGATTGATAAGGTCATCAACGACCTAAATTTGGACCAAGATAAGGAAAAGGACATCAGGACCATAAAAGTGGGGAATCTCTCTGGTGGACAGCGCAAACGCGTGTCCATTGCGGTGGAACTTTTGACCGAGCCCACTATTCTGTTTTTGGATGAACCCACTTCTCCACTAGATCCCGAGACCATTGAAAGTTTTCTGAAGAGTCTTAAAAAGTTGGCCCATTCGGGAACTACAATTGTAATGGTGACCCACAAACCCGAAGACCTCAACTATGTGGACCAGGCTATATTTTTGGGCGTTCAAGGGCATTTGGTATTTCAAGGCCCGGCCAACCTATTGACTTCCCATTTTGAAGCCCAAAACATTGTAGAGGTCTACAGTAAAATGAGTGATATCGGCACAGTAACCTCCTATTACCAAAAACCCAGCAAAGTTGGATACAAGGTTGTTAACAACCCCGAAGTAAAAAAAGAAAAACCAGACTCGTACTGGCTGCAATTGTATTGGTTGGTTTCAAGATATTTCAACATCAAACTCAATGACAAGGAAAATTTGGCCTTGTTATTGGCACAACCCGTAATCATTGCGGGATTGGTCTGCTTGGTATTTAACAAATTTCAGATTGGGGTCATGTTCCTGATGGCCATTTCTGCTGTTTGGTTTGGGGTAAGCAATGCTGCAAAGGAGATTGTAGGTGAACTTACGGTATACAAAAGGGAGCGTATGTTCAACCTTAATATCAACACCTATATTCTTTCCAAATGGTTGGTACTTTCCTTGATTGCCCTGGTGCAGACCATATTGTTTGTGAGTATCATCTACCTCAATTTCAAACTAAATACTTTTGAAGGTTTTGAAGAAGTGTACCTACGGCCTTTTGGCCAGAGCATGCTGTTCATGTTCTATATTTCGGTTTCTGCCTCCCTGATTGGATTGTGGCTTTCATCTGCCTTCAATACCACAGAGAAAGTAATGACCGTAGTGCCCATTGCATTGATGCCACAGATCATGTTGGCCGGGGTAATGACAAAAATCAACAATACCTTGGTGGAAATCTTGAGCTTTTTCACTTTGGGCCGATGGGGCACCGAGGGCTTTGCCCGATTACAGGACGATGCCTCCCCCGCCTCTGAATTCAATCCAGACACGGTTCAGGCTGTTTTGACCACTGTTCCACTGCCCGCACCAGAAGTGGGTACGCAGACCGCCTCAACCTCAGCAGTGCAACTTCTCGACCTGTACAATGAAAAATTGGTGGATGAAGGAACGTTGATCGGTGATGTCTTCAACAGTTTTGATATGAACGTGGTGGTCATCGCAGCACTCAATGTTATGTTCTATGTCTTGATCTATGTTTCACTTAAAAAGAAGGACAGTATTTAAACCCGACACTATGAAAAAAATAACCCTAGTATTTGGAGCACTTCTTTTTTTTACCTCATGCAGCAATAAACCAGAATTTGTTGCCATAGACCATGTTACCATTAAAGGACTCACGGAAGATGCATTGGTGGTGGGATTGGATTACGTTGTATACAATCCTAACAATGTAAAAACAAAACTGAGGCAATCCAGCATGGAGATTTTTTATAAGGATTCTTTGGTGGGAAAGGGATTTTTAAACGAACAAATGAGTCTCGCAGCCAATGATACCATACGAATACCGGTAACCTGCGAAATAGCACTCAAAAGTCTTAATGCCTTTTATCCTGAATTATTGGCGTCAGATTCCACCGAATTTGCCCTCAAGGGCAATGGAAAGGTGAGCTTTCTGCTGAATTCCTTCACCATTGCATTGGATGAAAAGATACATCTGAATACCAAAAAAGCCATTTTGGAGGAAATCAGCAAAAATTTGGATTACGGCAATAATTTTAAAATTCGGTCCATTTCCAGCAATAAATTGCCCTCACTGAGCAAAACTCGGTTAAAATTAGGTATTGAGACCCTGAACAGATTGCCTATTGCCTATACCATCAATACCATGAAACTTGAATTCTTTTTGGATGAAAACAAAGGGAAAGTGGCGGAGTGGACCATGGATGAACCATTTTACCAAGAAGCACTAAAATCCACTACCATTCCCATTGATGTTACCTTGAGCAATTTTGATATTTTAAAACAGATGAAATTCTCTTGGCTGACCGACCAAAAAGCGAATTTCACTATTTTAGGCGAGGCCCAAATAAAAATTCAGGAGTACGAATTCAATGTGCCCATAAAGGACCGAGTGGAAATAGGATTATAGCCATTTCAGAAAAACATTGATGACCGACCAAGAACTAATAGATCAATTAAAGAAAGGGAACGAGAATTGTCTGCAGCAACTGTACCAACACATCGGCATGGTAAAAAGTTGGGTGGAACAGAATAACGGTAATGAAGATGACGCTTTGGATGTTTTTCAGGAGGCAATCATCGTGTTCTATAAAAATGTAATGGCAGGGAACTATGAACTCCGAAGCAAAATAAGCACCTATCTGTTCGAAATTTCAAAGCGACAGTGGCTCAACCAGCTCAATCGAAGAAAAAAATATGAAAACCGGCAGAGTGAGGTAGGCATCTCTCAAAGAGACCATGAATCCATAAACCCAGAAATCACCCGAAAGGGCCCAAACCTCCGGGAATACCTTGAAAAAGCTCTAGCAAAGGTCGGAGAACCCTGTAAATCTGTTTTGGAGGCAACCATATTTTTGGGGATGCGCATGGAGGACATAGCCGAAAGATTCAATTACTCCAGTGCCCGTTCCGCCAGCCAACAGAAATTACGGTGTCTTCAAAAGCTAAGGGGCGAAGTCTCCTATGATGTCATAATCCGTTTAAAATAGCCATGAGGGAAGAATTGAGACATATTGATTTGATTGACAAACACCTGACCGGCCATCTTAATGACGATGAAAAAAGTGAGGTGGAACGACTGTTAGCTGAAGACAAAGAATTTGCAAAGGAGCTTGAGGTATATAAAAAGATCTACACGGGCATTGAATCAAAGGAGGACCAAAAACTAAGGGCCAAGCTAGACCTTTTGTATGCCGAATATAGGGCGTCTGGAGAGCAAAAGCCAAAAGGGCTATACCGCAGACTGATCATTTACAGTGGGGCCGTGGCAGCCTGTATTGTGTTGGGAACCCTGTTCTACGTCTTCAGATCAACTGGTAACGACCCTATTGGCAATGACACCCCCAATGTGGTTGATGTGGACTCCGTTCGAACGCAGCCAGTGGATAGTCTCATTTTGAAAAAGAACAACACCCAAGTTACAGAGAAAGAAGAACTGCCAGAAGATGAATTGGATGGCAGCCCGCAAGACGAAACACAACTTGCTTTCTCCAATGGAAAATCACTTCCATCGGAATCCATACGTCTGGTTAGGCAGCCCTCATCGCTAACCTATACTTTTAATGGCCAAGAACTGGTCTTATATGGGGATTCAGGGATTTCAGGCCTTCAGTTACAAATGGGCAAAGATCAAAAAGGCAACTATTATTTAAAATATGGGAGTAAATTGTTCGATCTGGCCACTTCATCAACCATAAATCCATTGAAAGAAGTCCAAGAAGGATACATTTTTGGGGATTTACAGGATGAGAGCGTGCAAGTGAAAGTCATGCCCCTCATTGCAAATTCGCAGCCCTATTCCGGTTTTACCGTTTCACTTACGGAGAACTCATCCATGGATAAAAATTATTTCTTTTTGGAACAGAATGAAAAAAAACAGTTGGTCATTGATGCCAGCATGAATATTGATTCCATTACGGTTATAGTTGTTTCAAAAAGCGAAGGGAACTCCCATTACCTTATTCATAAAAATGAACTATATCCCCTAAACATTGACGCTACTGAAACCACCTCACTAGAACAAATCGATTTTACCAAAAACAATGAAACCCGTATGTTCATGGACCGGCCATCCTTTCCGAAAGGTGTTTACGAAATAATTTTTTAGAAAAAATCAAAAAAAAAGATGACATCACCAATCTGCGGTTATATACCCATAGAAAGTATAACCAAAACGATTAAAAATGACATCCAAAAAAGTACACACAATTCTTCTAATCGGTTTGTTCTGTGGTTTTGTAAATGCCCAAAATCCAGATGCCACAAAAAGAGGAAACCGGGGAACAGCGGAACGAGTAGATCAAGTGGGCCAAACTGTCCAGGAAACCAACAAAGACATTGACCAAACAGTGGAGGGCATTGACAGCACCATTGAAGGTGCCAAGGAAACCGTTGAAAAAGTGGGGAGCATTTTGTTCGGCTCCAAGAAGGAAAAAAACAAGAACACAATATTGATTTCCATAGCTACTGTTACCTATGGTGACGAAAATGCAGAAAACCTGTACCATGAACTCTCAAATAAAAATGGAACTAAAAAAACCTCCAAAACCTTTTCGAATGGAGTTCTTACCATCCAAATTGAATCCAAACAAAATGCGGCTACCATTTGGCAAGAGTTATCCGAAAATGTAAGGAACCTTTTTCAGGTAACCTCCATGGGAGAAAACAACATTGTGGTTAGACTGCCAACCGAGACTGAATAATCTGTAAATAACCCAGTCACGATATGGCTATTTCATAAATCCAAAACATATTTGACACCAAGGTCTAAAAATGTTGGTATAAAAAGTTTCATATACCTATTTTTAATGCTGACTGTCGAATAGGTTCAGGTACAAGAAGATATAACACTAATTTCAACCTTAACACTTCATTACAAAATGAAAAAATTAATACTAATTATTGCCTTAATCAGCTTGGTTCCCAACCTTGCATCTGCAAGACGTATCGGAGGACTTTTTGGAAAAAGCGAACGAATCCAAAAAATTACTGATGTAGATATTAAAGGTGCCAATGGCGAAGACCTTTACCTGGCCCATAAAACAACATCCCTGTATATTTTTATGGGGGCCTACATGACGGACGATGGTTATGTTTTGGGGGTAAAAGGAAGTATCGACACCTATTATGACCTAGATGAAGAGCAGATAAAAAAATTCCAGGCCAGCGGAGCTTTACCCACCCCCCTTCCGCCCTATAAAATAGAATTCACCGAATGGCTATGGGGATATGCCCTATGGATACTGCTTGCCGTTCTGGCCATAATTTGGTTCTTCCCAAAGAATAAAGAAGCCCTTTTTGCCCAAGGATGTAAATATTACTTTGGTAAGAACACTCCGGTGAATTATCCCAAGGCCATGCGCTATTTTGAAAAATCGGCCAAAAAGGAATATGGTCCGGCCGTGTTCAACCTTGGAGTCATGCATCTCTCTGCCCAGGGTACCGAGAAGAATGTGGACAAGGCCATGGAATTGCTGAAAAAGGCCTCCAAATTGGGATATGTGGATGCCAATGTAACCCTTGGAAGCCTTTATTATAACGGAGAGGATGTTTCAAAGGATATGGCCAAGGCTGAAGCGTGGTACAAAAAGGCCTGCGATCAGGGACATGCCAACGCATGCAAAATGGTGACCCATATACAACAGGTCAGTTAATTAAAATCAACACCAAACAGTAACCAAATTCAACTACGCCGACCATCATGACACTATCACATTACCAGTGGGATCCAGAAAAAGACCTCATAGCTGAAGGTGGATTTGCCGAAGTATTCAGGGCCAAGGACCTCAATGCCGAAGGAAGGTATGTGGCCCTTAAAATTTACAAAGAAGCTGTTTCAAGAGGTACGTCTGGGAGCACCGGACAGAAAAAATACAGTTTGGAACAGGAGTTTTCCAAAATAGACGGGTTATCCCATACGCACCTCATCACCTATTATGGTCTGGAATACATCACCCATACCGATGCCATGGGCAGAAATGTCAGCTATCCTGTGTTGATTATGGAGTATGCCGGGGAAGGAACCTTGGGTCAAGCCATCCATCGAAAGCTTTCTTTAGATGAAGGAAAGAACACCATTGTGGAAGTGGCCCAAGCAGTGGATTATCTGCACAAACAGGGCATTATCCACAGAGATTTAAAACCTGGGAACGTATTGTTTTCCAAAGACCGAAAGGGGAACAAGGTTTCAAAGGTGACCGATTTTGGGATAAGTCAGGATATACTGTCCGATAAAACCATACAACAATCCATGACCGAAGGTGTGGGAACACCTCACTACATGGCTCCTGAGCAATTCTTTAAAAAGAAATTCGGGCTGAATGGGGATATAAGCGAACGTACCGATATTTGGGCACTTGGCATTATGTTCTACAAAATATTGACCGGAAAGTTACCTTTTGGGCATGACAAGAAGGATTATGAACTCATTCGGGATGGTATCGTTGGAGAAGATCCCGATTATTCCGAGGTACCCGAAAGATTTAAGAATTGCATAAAGACTTGTTTGCAGAAAAATGCTTCGGACCGATATGCTTCCGTATCCGACTTCATCCGGGATATTAATGGAGAGAGCAATGAAAGTGGCACCGTGTTCTTGGGAGGAAATGAAACACAATTTTCCACACCGAAAGCCAAACCCAAAAAAAAGAAAAAAGTCTGGCCCGTTTTGTTGGCCACTGTCTTGATCTTGGGTGCCGGGTATGGGGGATATGCCTTTTATCGCTCCACCAAGATAAATGAGTTGTTGGCAGACGGCTGGAACCTATACAAAGAAGGAAAATTCAAAGAAGCCTATGAAGCCTATGAAAAGGCATCAGACTATGGGTCTGGGGAGGCCTTTTATTTTCTGTCAAGGTTCAACCAAAATGGTTATGGAACCGACGTTGATTATGAAAAAGGGTTTGAATATGCCGATAGGGCCATTGATGATGGATATGACCTGGCAAACTTTAACCATGGATGGGCCTATCAAAACAATCTTGGTGTGGACAGGGACACGGTCCAGGCCAAGAAATTCTATGAAAAGGCAAAGAGCAGCATTGTGGCCTTGAGTGATGACGGCAACCCAGAGGCAAACAACCTAAGGGGATTGATGCACTATTTCGGCTATGTAATGGAAAAGGACGCAAGCAAGGCAAAACTGTACTATGAAAAAGCCTCCAGCAAAGGCCACCCAGCGGCCATTGAAAACCTGGCGATTCTCAATGTGTCAGAAAAGAACTATAAGGAAGCATTTGAAGGATATGAGAAATGCACGTCCATCGGAAGGTATTCGGGATATCGGGGCATGGCCAACATGTACAGGTTCGGTCAATACGTCCCCAGGGATACCGTTAAGGCCCTGGAACAATATACAATTGCTGCCGAGAACGGTGACCTCCTGTCCCAGTTCAACTTAGGTATATTCTATAAAAATGGTGTATTGGCCAAAAAAGATCGTATAAAGTCGGTTCAGTGGTTGACCAAAGCTGCCGATAAAGGACATTTGGGGGCTCAAAATGAATTGGGCACTTTATATTTCAATGAGAAGAACTACCTAGAGGCCAAAAACTGGTTCCAATTGGCCGCTGATAAAGGAAACACCTTCGGTATGCACAATATGGGTCTTTTGTACTATGATGGATGGGGGGTGGAAAAGGATGTGAAACTTGCCAGAGATTGGTACCAACGGGCCGCTGATAAAGGGTATGCACATTCCCAGTACATGACCGGTAAGATCCTTGAGTACGGGGAAGCGGATGGGACCCCGAACGTATCGGAAGCGATAGTATACTATGAGCTTGCAGCAAAGCAAAATCAAAGTTCCGCCTTGTACGCTCTGGGAAGGTTGCATTATGACGGGAAAGGAAAAAAGAAAGATCTCATCAAGGCCAAGGAATTTTTTCTCCGGGCAGCGACCCAGGACATGAGTACTGCGGACTATATGTTGGGCTACATGGCGGAAACCGGGGCAGCTGGACCGGTAGATTATCTTGAAGCCGAAAGAAAGTATCTCAAGGCAGCGACCAAAGGGCATCTCCAGGCACAAAAAAAATTGGGCGATCTTTATTACGACCTTAAGTTGGGCAAGGACAAAAAAGCAAAGGCCACACAATGGTATTTGAAAGCAGCAGAACAAGGGGACCTGCACAGCCAATATAGAGTGGCCGTGATGTATTACAATGGAAAATATTACTATGCGGCCAGAAAATGGTTCCAAATAGCGGCTGACCGAGATCATGCCAGTGCCCAAAGTTATCTCGGCTATATGCACGACAGGGGTCTGGGAGGTCCGAAAAACTTGGACAAGGCCTTTGAACTATATAAAAAGTCCGCAACAAACGGGGACAGGGTTGGCATGTACAATCTGGCCTCTTGTTACCAAAGTGGCATTGGAACGGTCAAAAACACCTATTTGGCAAAAACTTGGTACCAAAAATCCTGTGAGAAGGGGTATAAAAATGCCTGTGATGTTATCGCTAAACGGTATTGAAGAAAATGAAGATCCACCTACCAGTGTATTGTAATGAAATAGGCCTAAGGGAGTCAAACGAGGATGCCATATACCCTGGAACACCAACAGAGGATTCCCGCTTGTTCATGGTATGCGACGGTGTTGGAGGGCAGGCCAAGGGCGAAGTGGCCTCTTCTTTGGCCTGTCAAGGATTTTCCAAGTATCTCTCTGAAAATCCAGTGGAGTATATTGAAGATGAAACATATTTACCTTTGGCCCTACAAAGTGTCGAACAAAATTTGGGCACATATCTCGAAACCCATCCCGAAGCGAAGGGCATGGCCACTACCTTTACTTTTTTACTGATTTCAGATGCAGAAGAAAAGGCATTGGTCGGTTGGGTCGGAGATAGTAGGGTATACCACATACGGGATGGAGAGATCCTTTTTCAAACCAAAGACCACTCTGTGGTACAGGGAATGGTGGATATGGGGGAAATTACCGAAGAAGAGGCACAAACACATCCCAAACGGAATATTATTACTAGAGCGGTAAACGGAGTAAATTCAACAAGAGTTGACCAACATGTTATTACGGATATCAAGAAAGATGATTTTTTCTTTCTTTGTACCGATGGCATTTTGGAGCACCTTGATGAAGAAAGGATTTCTTTATGGTTCAGAGGCAAAGCATCCGTGCAGGAAATCAAATCGGAAATCATGGAAAATGCCAAAGACGATACCAAAGACAATTACTCTATGTATATCATTAGAATGGGTTAAATTCTGGAACGTGTAAAAACATCCTCCCCTTTACAATTGAAGTAGTATACTATGTCCGGCGTTTCCAATTAATGGTCATTATCTCATTTGGGGATTTCATTCAAGATGGGAAGATATAAAGAATTAAAAAGGCTTTTGAGAAATAAGGAACTCATTTGATGCCTTTAAAAAAATCTTCTAAGCTAATGTCATGAATTTTGAGAATCCTAATTAGAGTATTAATGGTAAAGTTCTCGCCTGTCTCCATACGCCAATAGTTTTTGCGTGGGAGACCATTCTCAACCGCAAAAGCTTCATAACTGGTATATCCACTTTTGATTCTAAGTTCTTTGATACGGTCAGCGATAGCTTTCCTCTCCTCTATATAATTGGCTTTCTGCATGGGCGGAAAGTTGCAGAAAACGGCGGACACATATTACGTCATATATAGCGTGAAATTTTCATTATATTTGTTGTTAGTTTATAGCCTTATAGAGACATACAAATAAAGTTATGCCATTTCAGTCTTCAGATGATTTTATAAAATATGTGTTTTGTTCCAATATGGAAGCCAAAGACCTTTTCCAAGTTTCGATGGAAACATTGATAGAGTCCGAAAACTCGGATTTTATGGTTTTCAAAGTAATTGAAGGCAAGGTCAAAAACCTATCCGGTTACGATGAATGGTCTGAAGTCATAGAAATAGATGAGACAACTTTTAAGAAACTTCATTTAAATCTCTGCCAAAAAGTAGGTAGAATCGTAAGAAGTGGATTTAAGGATAGGCGCTAAGCTTGTTTTAAGAAGAAAATAAAACTTGAATTTTACTATTAAGTTTATTGGAAAAACTGCAAAAAAATAAGGTTATAAGATGTCGGCTATTTGATATTAAGATAACAACTAACCTACTTTTTCCCGTTTTTAGGATTATAAGAACTCTGCGAATTCTGCAATTTTGATTTCATTCCATTCTTCTTTTATTATGCTGAAATAAACATCGTTTCTACTTTCGCCATTCGGGGCAATATAATTGTTTCTAAAGACCCCTTCTTTTTTTGCCCCGAGTTTTTCAATGGCACGTTGTGACCTTAAATTTTCCTGATCAGCACTGAACTGGATTCTTCTAAATCCGATATTTTCAAATCCAAAGTTCAATAATTCATACTTACATGCTTTGTTCAGACCAGTTCCTTGAAAATTGATACCGTACCACGTCCATCCAATCTCGCATTTTTCGCTGATAGGATTTAAATATCCATAGCGGGTACTGCCAGCAACACAATTGTTAATTTTATCTATTATTAAAAAGGGGTAACATATTCCGTTAAGCTTGTCGTTGATTGTGCTTGATAAATAAGTTTGAAAATCCTCTTCATCGTTAATGTGCATACCCATAAATTCCCAAATTCTCTTTTCGAAGATTATTTCTTTTAATTCTTGGTTTCTTGAATTTTCGAAGGGTACGAGTAATACTCTTTCATTTTCAAGTACTATGTCTGTGTTTAAAATATCTGGGTTCATTTATGGCTCGTTAATGGTAATATTATTTAATTTAGTTTTTCTTGAAGCCTGATCCATACTTGATTTTGGACTTAATCTTACAGATTTCATTTCCTTATTATTTGTTTGAGAGTTTCAAATTGGTCTCGAATGGTTTTCTATAAGTGCTTCTAATTATATTAAAGTGCTCCTCTCCTTTTTATATTTTTCCATTCAGAGGCCAAAATCCCAAAATATACAACATCAATATATTTTCCATTGCGGAATATGAGCTTTCTTAACACTCCCTCTTTTGTAGCACCAATTTTATTAAGTGCCCGTTGTGATTTTAAGTTGCCACCACGAGTTCTAAATTCTACTTTGTTGATTTTTAGTTCCTCGAACAAAAAAGTGAGGAGCATACCTTTTACTTTTTGATTTATACCTTTTCCCTGATATTTTTCCGAAATCCATGTAAGTCCAATTTCAACCTTATTGTCCAATTCCGAAATTTGACCGATGCTCGTGGCCCCGATAATTTGGTCTTCCTCTTTTAGGATGATGGCAAATTCCTGTTTGATTTGATGTTCTCTATCTGAAATGGTTTGGGAGAGGAATTTTTCCCAGTCTGATGGATTTTCCAAGTTGTGCGACATATGGGTCCATATCGAAGGAGAGCTTATTGAAAGGAATGCTTCCAAGTCCTCCATTTTTGAGGGTCTTAGTTTGATTTCATCTGTTTCCAAACAGAAACCATCCGTAAAAATCTTAGACTTTATCATTATGAACTTCTTTGGTTTATTCTAGTCCCAATATAATTGTATGTGATGACTAGAGTTTAATACCATTTGATGGTATAGTTCGGTTGTTTTCTTTGATATTGAATTGGGAAAAGCAACTATTTGCGGCATGAAGTATCTATTATTTGATACCTCAACATTTCTTTAGCTATGAAAATACCAAATATATTATTTTCAATAATTTCTATGGGAGCTTTTTTGTCTTGTGACCATAATGATGAAGGATTCATCGAAGAGGAGACGATGCTTTTTGAGCTCCAGTTCATCAATGCAGGGATGTCCGGAAAAATTATCAAAAAAGAGGATTTGGAATTCAATGAGTTTGTCGAGTTTTCACCGGACAGCACCTTTATCAAAAGGAGGGTTTTTGTTGACAGCACAAGTGTTGCCAAGGGTAGTTATGCTTTGATAGAATCAGATGGCACAAATTACTTCGAACTGAACTATGAAAAAGGAAGTTATCTTATACAGAGTTGTGGAAATTCCCTTAAGGAATGGATGTCTGTTTTGAATGATAGGGAAATCTTCAATGGAGGCTATCTTCCATGTGATGGTCCAGGTTATGGTTATGAATTGGTCAAATAAAATATCGTTTGATTATACCTTAAGTTTTAAACTTGATCTTCGGGGTAAATTATGATTTTGGATTTTCCCGAAGTGGATATTTCAGTTTGAATCTATTTTTGTTTCTATATTCAACAAGGTCATAATAGTCTTCGATGTATTTTTTCCATGGAGGGATATTCTCTTTATGAACTAAATTGAGAATTTCAAAAAAGCGATGATAGTTTATCAAGTCATATGTTTCAACAAGTCCCAATGTTTCGGCTTTTTTGGCAGCATTATGAGCTTCTTTTGAAAACTTCTTTGCAGTTGACACAAAATATCCTTTTTTGGCCTCCTTTAGCATCATCGCCCCCAAAAAGTCTCGGATGGTGTTGACAGGTTCGGTTTTGTTCGGGGTTTCACGTCTTTTAACCTGTACAAAAATCGGCTTATTTGATTGTACAAAATATAGATCGACACCGCCATCATTGGATTGCCCACAGTGATAAACATTACATTCAAAAAAATCAGAAAATACAGATTTTACCAGCAGCTCCATGCTTTTTGGCGCAACCCTATAAATAAGATTTGGCTTTGACTTTAGGTAATTACGTAACGTAGATATAGGAATATTTACTGAGTCAATATCAAAATGCCTAAGCATTGAATGCTTTTCAATTAGATTTTGACCTTCAAGTGTTGCTAAATCGTTCCACCAAGTTGAAGTCCTACTTGATTGCCAATATCCACAAGAGTCACAAGACCAAATTTTTAGATTTTCTCCTCCTCCGTGTGGGGAATCTAACGGGTCAAAGCCATCAAAGACAAGCTCAGTAGATTTATTGTCATAGGGGCACCATCCCGTTCTCGTATTGTACAAAGTCCCTTGAACATAATCAGGTTCAGTCGATGCAAGTCGATAATGAAGTCTCCTCTCCTGAGTATGAGAATAATCTAGAATCATCGTTTTATTGAACTTTTGACAGAGTGATTATAACCAAAACTCCTTTTTATTTTTATCATTCCCAAAAATATGCGGATAATGTTCTCTGGCATTCGCCTCCATGAAATCCAAAGGAACATCCTCAAAATGGCCGTAGTCTTCAAGATATTCCATAAATTCTTTTCCCTCATTATTGTACTCTTGGAATATTGAATCATTTTCGCCATCAAAATCCAAGGGCTGAACATTGCACATTTTGCACAATGACCGATTAAATGCCGGTGAGGCTTTCAACCATTTCTCTTCCAATAAAAGATCTACCATACCATGTGGGGTCAATTCATTAGTTCCGAACTTTTCGGTAAGCCTGTCTATTGCTATATGGTTCTTGACTTTTGCCAAACGGATTCTTGCCGGTATTCCCAAGGAGCGTAACCCGGCAATTAGAATGATAGATTTATCTATACAATGACCCTTTTTTTGCTTTACAAGGTTACTGGCTTTAAAATGCTCCTTTGAAAAACTTAAAAAATAGGGATCGTATCTAAATGAATCTCTTACCTTAACATATAATAGTTTGGCTTTCTCTTTTGGCAAAAGGGAATCGTCTTTAAAATCACGGACGAACTCCTGAATTTCATTTGATTCGAAATCAAAATAGTATGTCTGGGATAGAAAATCCATTTGTCACTCAATAATTACTTTAAAAATCCTTTGATTATACTTTTCAATAGTATATGATTTACCATGCTTTTTATTTTTCATGAACCTTAGGCCCGCTCAGCCTTTTGTTATTGTAATAAAGTTAATCCAGATAATTGTTTTTTCGGTAGGCCAAACTTTTTCTTTCAAGAAAACTCCAGATTTTGAGTTTATCTCGACTTTGAACGGTAGAGTTAAAAATTGTGTCCACAGCGCAATAATATATGAAATCATCTATCTTTTCCGATGGTATTTTTAGTCTTTCTTTATAGAGAGAATCCGGATAAGAATTCCTTATCGTCTGAATCTCTTTTTCTAGTTTGTCCAAGGAAACTGAATTTCTCAACTTTTTGTTGTGACCCGTTATTTCATCGATAAGCCTGTGCAGCAGTTGCTCCTGCATAGCTAAGAAAAGTTTTCTTTCATTTAAGGATAATGGTTTAACTTCTGCGTTTGGCAGTCGTAAGGAGGTAGAACTTACAGTGGGTTTAAATTTCATGGACTGAATGTCCATATGGAGATTCCCCGATAGGTTATACGGTGTTACTACAACTTCATCTAATTCAGTTAGGGACTCCTCCAAAGCCACAGTTACTAATTCACTTTCTATAATCTTGTCATCAACTACCAAAAATGATTTGTCAAATTGGATTGCCGAAAACCACAATGTATCGTTAACACTTGCCTTAATTCTGAAGTACCCATATTGATTTGTAATTGTGGCTTGATTTTTCCGGGTGTTTATTACATGAACATCCGAGACGTCCGTAGTATTGCTTTCTACTTTACCCTTTAATTCCATAGAAAGTTTTTGAGCACTTGAAACCAAACAAGAGAAAAAAACTATACAGAAAATGAGATTATTGAACTTCAAAATTATATCCTTTGGTATTTTTCTCCTAAAAGAAACAGTTCATCAATCGTTTTTTGAACTTTAATATACAATATAAGGAATCAGACTATTGTAAAAACTCTAGAGAATTTTTAGTAAAAAAAGGAGAATAATAGCAATAATTACTAATATTCTTCTAAATTTACTAAATGCAGCTCGCCGATTTTATCAAAAGTAGATTGTCAGTGGAAGAATATTCCTTCTCCCGAGATGAATATATGGCTTATTCAGGGAAGGACGCAAATGCTGTTGCAACGGATTTGGCCTATTTATCCGAGAAAGGAGAAATCATTGCCTTAAGAAAAGGGTTCTACCTTATTATACCACCAAGGTATTCAAAGCTGAGTGTTATACCATTGGAGCTTTATGTCAATAAACTATTTGTACACTTGGGCAAACCCTATTACATTGGATTATACTCGGCAGCACAATTACATGGAGCGGCCCATCAACAAGCACAGACTGAATATATAATCACCGAAGGTACTAGAATGTTGGATATTCATAAAAAGAATATAGCCATAAACTTTTTTCTTACCTCTAACTGGCCTCAGGCCAATATTGTCCAAAAAAGATCTGATGCTGGTTATTTTAATGTTTCAGATCCATTACTGACTATTGTGGATTTAATATACCATCAAAGAAAGCTAGGAGGAATAAACAGAATGTTGGCAAATATTGAGGAACTTTTAGAAGAAGTTGAAGGAAGTGAAATGAATTCCTTATTGCAATGGTATCCGCATAAAAGTGTTTTACAACGATTGGGTTTTTTGATGGATTATGTAAACCCAAAAAATGATTTGCTTGAGCCACTTATTGTGTATTTGGAAAGGCATGGTTTTTACCCTGTACTGTTGAATACATCGGATAAAATCAAACCAGGTGCGGTAGATAACAAATGGAAAGTTGATGTGAACTTAGCCCTTGAAAGCGATATATGATACCAAGACCCTACATAGTGGAATGGCAAGAACATGCACCATGGAAATCATTCGACCAGATTGAGCAAGATTTGATTATCAGCCGAACATTGGTAGTCATCTTTTCCGATGATTTTCTTAAAGAAAATTTGGCCTTTAGGGGTGGCACGGCCTTGCACAAACTCTATTTAAATCCAGCACCAAGGTATTCAGAGGATATTGATTTGGTACAGATAAAACCGGGTCCTATCAAGCCAATCATGCAGCGATTGGGAGAAATAATTGACTTTTTCGAAGAGCCCAGACGGACAGAAGTAAGGGGGCATGGTGCCAAGGCATTATACCGATTTGCCTCAGAATATGGAAATACGAGAAGACGATTGAAGTTGGAAATCAATTGCAAGGAACATTTCAATGTGTTGGATTGGATTGAGCTTCCTTTTGAAATCAAAAATCGATGGTTTTCGGGGGAAGCTCGAATACGTACTTATAACCTAAATGAATTGTTAGGGACAAAACTTCGAGCTTTATACCAACGTAGTAAAGGCAGGGATCTTTTTGATTTGGATTATTCGCACTTGCACATGAGCTTGGACACGGAATCCATTATTCAATGTTTTAAGGAGTATATGATTTTTTCCATAGGGAAACCACCAAGTCAAAAGGAATTCTTGATCAACATTGAAGAAAAAGAAAATGATATTAATTTCACTGGGGATATGGAGGGGTTATTAAGATTGGGAATTGGATATGACCAAGAGCTAGCTTTTGAGTGGTTAAAAGAGAATCTGATTGGAAAGCTATAAGGAGATGATTAAAAAAACTGTCGTTTATTATGGTAACCCAAATAGAACATAAACTAACTACAATCAATGGAGACGATTTTGCCGTTCTTTGTCGTCAATACTTAAATTTCAAATATTCTTTTGTTTACCCTACAGGTCTTGTTGTGGGAAAGGACAAATCCAGAAAAGGCACCCCTGACACATTTATCCCGGTCGGTGATTATTACCTTTTTGTAGAAATAACTACCAAAACTGGAGATATTCTTACCAAGCTCAAAAGTGACATCAGCCATTGTTTCTCTCAAAATGATGTGCCGAAGGAAAAAATCATTAAGGTTGTCTTGATGTTCAATGGAGTCCATGATACAGTTAAGCACGAGGAACTTAAAACATGTCTCTCAGCTTATTCTGAAGATTGTCGTTTGGAGGTTGTTGACATAAGGATTTTAGCAAACGAAATAAGCCAAAACTATCCTTCTCTTGCAAGAAAATTAGATATACCTATAGATACAGCCCAAATTCTAGAGGTATCTGAGTTTGTTGAAGATTATGAGAAGTCAAAATTTGCAACTCCTTTATCCAATGAGTTTTTTAATAGAGAAACAGAAATTGAAGAAGGATTAAATAACCTCAAAGAGAAAGACATTCTACTAATCTCCGGGTATGCAGGAACAGGTAAAACAAAACTATCGATAGAGCTGACAAAACTATTTTTAAGCGAGAACAAAAACTATGATTTAAAATATATAAGGGCTAACGGAAACCTAGACATTTGGCAGGATTTACAAATATTCCTTTTACCTGAAAAAGACTATTTATTGGTGCTGGACGATGCCAACAAGCTCAAGGATAATCTAATACAGATATTAAATTTTCAACGAAAAAGAGTAAACAAAGGACGGATAAAAATCATTTTGACGGTACGAAATTATGTTAAAGGGGAAGTTCAAAAATTCCTTGATGATTTTGTGCTTATTGAACTCA
Source organism: Allomuricauda sp. ANG21 (assembly GCF_040705235.1). Lineage (NCBI taxonomy): Bacteria > Pseudomonadati > Bacteroidota > Flavobacteriia > Flavobacteriales > Flavobacteriaceae > Allomuricauda > Allomuricauda sp. ANG21. The sequence goes on from NZ_JBFCVT010000002.1 coordinate 909,493, forward strand.
AGCCATTTGCAAGAGATGAGCTAGGAAAGATTTTACAGTCTGATGAATATAATATAAGTGATTACTATGCCGAAAGAATATTCAATATCTCAAAAGGCAATCCCCGACTTGCGATTATGGCTGTTATTGCTGGCCAAAGTGGTGAATTGGAAAAGCTAAATAATCCATCACAAATTCTGGAAACCTACTTTTCTTCGGTGAAAGAAAGTATTGATTCGTTTGAAAATAGAAGCCTTTTAGCTGTTGCAGGCCTATTGTCTTTTTTTAAAACCATTAATCTCGAAAACGAAACACAAGTCGGTGAAATTGAAAAGTATTTTTCAGTTTCGAAACTGACACTTGAGGAGAATCTTAGGATTTTATATAATCTTGAAATTGCTGATGAATTTGAGAGGATCTATAAGGTTGCTGACCAAATTTTAGGAGAATACATATTGTATTTAGTATTTCTTAAAGAACAAGAAATATCATTTTCCAAATTAATTGATGCATACATAGATAAACACGGAAGGTTCTCACTTGGGCATATCCTCAAGGAGCAAATAAATAATTTTAGTCTCGAATTGATTGGGGAACTTATTTCAAATGATATTAAAGAAGGTTGGCATAAAATCAAAACTAAAGAACTTGCTATTTCCTTTATTGATGATTTTTACTACTACATTCCCCATGAGTCTCTTAGTTATTTTGATAAAAAAACAAAAGAGATTAAAGGAGATAATCCAAACGATTACACTTTTAAAATCTTCAATGAAAGACACTCTGATACTATTGGAGACAAGACTATTGAAATCCTAATAAGATTTCAATATTTAGGAAAAGAACAGTTCCTTTTAGCTTTAAAAATTATCACTGAGTATGGTTTGAAATCTGAATTGAGATTTCACAAATTGTTAAAGTCTTTTACTGAAAGAATATCCATGGATAGATATAGCTACCAACAGGGATATTTTCAGCAAATATGTCTTTTTGACTTTTTGTACGAAAGAATTCAGGATGACCGTGATTTTTATTCAAAAATTATTCTCTTTATTGCTCCAACCTTTCTGCGAGATAATTATCAATCCAATCACAGCATTGGTAACCAAATACTTATTGGGAATTATAATGTTGTCTTAAGTGAGGAGCAAAGAGTATTCAGAGAAAAACTATGGAAGTTTATTTTTGAGAGTTACGAAAGAGCAGAACTGAAATTCCACTGTCAAAAATGCTTTCAAGAATATTCAACCAACCTAGAATATCATAATAGATCCTTACCTGTCATTGAATTTGACAAAGCTCTTCTTCTAGAGTTTTATGAACTGAAGCTAAACTTTAATGATTTTATTGATAATGCTATACTGGCAACTTATGTAGACAGGTTAAACTGGATTCAGGTTTGCAATGAACATAAACTATTGAAAAATCTGAAAAATCGAGCTTACAAGCTTTATCAAAAATTGACCGATACTAAAAGTGAAAGAAAAGAAAGGAGGTTAGGGCATGATGATTATGAGAAATACAAGGTAAATCAAATAGCTAGATATACCAAGGATTTTACAAGGTCAGATTACATGAAGATTGTGAATGACTTAAATGTAATTTATAAGAATAGGGAATTTCATAATGAAAGAGCATATATGCTTTCCCAATCAGTATCAAGACTGCTTAGAGTTGTTGGTAATCGAAACTTTGACTTGTTCTTGGAATTATTCAAAAAGATTGTTAGGTCTGATTATGCGAGTGAAATTCATATGGACTATTTCACAAGGCTTCGACTGAACAGGGAAAAGATTTTTCAGTTTAGAGCTCTACTATCGAAAAATATTTATATCGCATACTTGCCAAACTTACAGGCTTCTATTTCATCAAAATATCTTATTGAAGAGGATTTTGAATTTTTCAAGAAATACTTGAAGAATAAGAAAATTACATATTTCTGGTTTCTTGAAGAGCTACTTAAAAGATTATCACCTTTTATTGAAGATTCGTATAAGACTTATGGAGAGTTATTAGACATACTTTTGTTCAGAGCAAGACAAGGGCTAATTTTCGTTCCGAACACATTTTTTATCTATATATGTAACACACAACCTAGGTTGTTCTATGATAAATTGAGCGTAGTTAAAGATCTCTATCTAATTCTTGACGAAACCGAAAGGCATTTCGACTATTCACTTGAGGTTCTAAAAATCATATTGGAAAAAGACCCTGATTACGTAATAAGCCTAATGGATTTGCATTTCAAAGATTCAAGCTATTTATCAAAAAGTTCATTATTGGAAAATGATTTCAAAAAACTTTGGGAACTTGAAAACTATGAGGAGGTATTTACCAAAATACTGAACTATTCAAATCCATATCATAGGATTTCTGACAACCCAGATAACATAACCAATATTTTTATTGACAAAAGAGAGAGACATATAAATTTTCTTAGAGGCTATTTAAAGAAAACTACTGATAAACAAGGTGTTTACACTGTTTTTAATATAGTAGTATCTCTTTTTAATGAACACCGATTCGAGTTCTTGGACCTAATCTTAGATAAAGGCATCGATTTTAATACCTTTCAAAAACTTGATTTTGTTGTATTGAGTAGTACTTTTTCTGGCAGTAGAGTCCCGAGGCTCAAATATAAAATCTCAGAATACGAGAAGTACAAAGAATATCTCCAAAAGAAGAACAATACTGGGGCCCTGGATTTCATTAACGAGTTGGAAAGAAAAATATACTTGTGTAAAACATATATTGAAAGAGAGAGAAAAGACGAGTTCCTCAAAGATTGGGGAATCTAAACTAAATACCGTACAAGCAAAACTTTGATTACAGTAGAGGATAAATTATTGGTTACAAAAGAAATCAATGAAGTTACGATTGACTATGTCAAAAAAATAGTATTCCGTAAGTTATTGATGACATTTTGTTTTGAATTAAAGCAAAATACCAAAAGAATTACTAGCTTGATCCAAAGACTTAATTTTTATGGCATTGATGCTAAACCTATGGAACTTGAATTTGAGCTTTTGGAACAGTTGGAAAACTTTATTGATAATCTCAAAAAAGAAGAACGTACCGCTTTATACTTTTGGGTATTGAACCAAAGGTATTTACACTACTTAGATGAATTGGAATATGATGATGACACATACTCCGAAAGTGAATACGATAAAAAGTTTAGCAGGGAATTGGCCTATAAAATTTATGAACCTAATAATAGCAATTTGAGACAAGAAACTGTACAAGAACTAAATAACTTCTTATGTACTTTTGCCACAGAATTGGATTTATCATTAATAGATGGATACATGCTAAATCAAATTTTGGAAGAAATTGACAATTATTGTTTGTGATTACCTTCTAGCTAGTTTTTTTTAAGTTTAAATGCAAGAATAAATTTAATCAGTTAGAACACAAAAACAGTTTCGAAACACTATATAATTTAGCGCATATCATACGTATTTTATATGAATCATGTCTCTTGGTATGAAAGCGAATTTTACTTCATCATGCAATTTCAATAAAACTATTCCTTGAAAAATTATAGTGCTCATTCATGTGAACGTATCCCAATTGATTGCATACCATTGTAGTGTCTCCTAACATTGTGCCGTTGCCAATATTTCTATGGATATGGCCATATATCCAATAATCAATATCGGATTTAGTTATAAAATCAGTTGTATCCACAACAAAAGCATTGTTAATGGGGCTACCTTCAAATTCAGGGGAATTGCATAATGGTGTGGGCAGATGGTGAGTTACAACTACAGTTTTGTCATTCTGAGGTTTTAGATTTTCCCTAATGAAAGTGTAGGCTTCGTTATGAAGCTTGTTAAAATCATCAACTGTAAGCCGTCTCTGATTAATCATGATTTTATAAAAATCATTGACTCCACTGGATACAAATTTTTCATTTTCAGGATATATGTGGCTCCAAAATGTAGAAAAAAGAAAACTAATGTCTTCTATTATCTCAACATGATTGTTCAATAAGAAGACATTCCTTTGAATTTCCCATTTAAAAGGCTTTTGATGTAAAGACAAATCATAGCCACCATAATATTCATGATTGCCGGATATTACAAACGTACGTTTATAGTTGTCAGATGCCCATTTGAAAAAATCAAGTTTCGCATATTCAGGCCCTAGGTAATGGGTATCTCCGGCAATAATTAGAGTTTCAGCGGTTGGCATCAAAGGGTATTCGGCCAACCAACTTTTATTATGCGGGAACTCTAAATGCAAATCTGAGCAGTATTGTATTCTCAATTCACGAGATTTTATGAGGTAGTAAAGTAAGAAGATATATTCGTTTTATACAGTTTTACATAACCTTCTTTTTGTGAAATAGGTTTGTGTAAAATGTCGCAAAGAAGTAAAAAAGCATTAAAAATGCGGCACGAATGCGGCACGCTATAAGAAATATGATTTTTCAATTAATTTATAACCTATTAAAAATCAATGGTATATAAACAAAAAAGCTCCGGTTTTTCGGAGCTTTTTGCGGTCTGGACGGGACTCGAACCCGCGACCCCCTGCGTGACAGGCAGGTATTCTAACCAACTGAACTACCAGACCAATGATTTTATCTTTACCAGACTCTGGCAACAGCCAGATTCAAATCTTGTTCATTTGCTTTTTTAAAGCGAGTGCAAATATACATTCTCATTTCGGATTCGGCAAAACATTTTTTAAAATAAATAGCTAAACAAATTTCTGCCGCTCAATCATAAATGTATTCAGCACTTGTGAGAAATTTTGCCGCACGTCTACACCTACATATTTAATTCGGTATTGGGCACATTTTAGCTGTAGACTTTCTTGATATTCGCGAACTTTTTTGGAGTAGGCCTTTTTTATATTGTCCGCATATAAATCAATATGTTCGCCAGTCTCTACATCCACATAACGCTTAGGAGTGTTTTCAAACTCAAAGCCAAGCTCATGTTTCTCATCCAGCAGATGAAAAAGAACCACTACATGTTTGTTGTATTTTAAATGACGTAGGGCATCAAAAAGTTTTGTTTCTTCTGTTTCAGTTTGGAACATGTCCGAAAACAGAAAAATCAAACTCCGACGATGAATTTTTTCGGCAATTTGATGTAAAAAGGTATACGTCTTTGTGGTCTGTGATGTGCTTTTGGTTTCCGAGACCTCATTAAGTTTGGAGTACAACATCTGAAAATGACGCTCGCTATTCTTTTCACTTGAATAAAAATTGTATGTATCCGAATAAATGCTCAATCCAACCGCATCCCGTTGCTTTTTTAGAATTTGCATGAGCGCGGCAATGGACAAAACGCCAAATCCAATTTTGTTGAGGTTGTCAATGGAAAGATTACTCACCTCGGGGTAGTACATGGAAGCCGAGTTGTCCAAAATCATGTGGCAACGTAAGTTGGTCTCGTCTTCATAACGTTTTGTGTACAATCGGTCCGTTTTAGCATACAGTTTCCAATCGATGTGTTTGGTACTTTCCCCGGGATTGTAAATTTTATGCTCTGCAAATTCAGCGGAAAACCCATGGAACGGACTTTTATGGATACCACTAATGAAACCTTCCACAATCTGATTGGCCAATAGCTCCAGATTCTGGAAAAGTTGCGCTTTATGAAGTTCTGACCGAATATCCATTCAAGGCTTCAAGATAAAACAAAAAAGGTTTGGCGATTGCCAAACCTTTTTTAAAATCGGTATTCAAACGATGTTATAGAGCAGCCTCTATTGCATCGGTATAAACTTTCTTGGGAGATACACCTACTTGACGGTTTACAATCTCGCCATTTTTAAAGACCAATACGGTAGGAATGTTACGTACACCATATTTAGCGGCAAACTGCTGATTTGCATCAACATCTACTTTTCCTACCACGGCTTTTCCTTCGTATTCTTGGCTTACTTCCTCAATGATCGGACCAACCATTCTACAGGGTCCGCACCATGCGGCCCAAAAATCTACTACGACGGGCTTGTCGCTTTTTAAAACTACTTCGTCAAAAGTTGCATCTGTTATTTCTAGTGCCATCTTATTTATTTTAATATTCGCAAAGTTAGTCAAATATTGCCCATGTACCTTACGCACAGGACATTCGTTTTAGTTATTGCGCTATTAATTTTAATTATATGGGTTAATTTAGCTTGTAATGGATTTCATTTGCTTCCAAAGCCGACAATAATTCACTACTGATTTTCACCTTCTGTTTTCGGCTGGATAGCTTGAGCTTTATCTCATCCTCCATCTCATACACCACAAAATTGAGCGGATGCTCTCCTTTGTATGAGCGTAATGTATCTTTTAAAGTCTGAATACGTTGCTCTTGCAAACGGGCCACATCCAATTTTATGGTAAGCTTGCGGGCGTAGGCATCCATCACATCTTGAAGCTGCTTAAAATCGTTGAACTGTAATCGGGGTTCTCCTTTTTTTCCGGTTTCTCGATTGACCCAACCCTCGCGCACAAAAGCTTTGACATACACAAAGGAATTGATCATCAAGAAATGTCGGAATTTGAGGTATTCCTCTCCAAAAATTCGGAATTCGTGCGAATCGGTGTAATCTTCCAAGGTAAAGAGCCCCCATCCTTTTCCATTTTTGGAAATGCGATGCTGCACATCGGTAATGACGCCTGCAACTGAAAGCTCCCGGTTCACGTAGGGTTCCAAATCTGTAAAGGCCGAAACACTGGTATTGCAGAACGCAGTGATCTCTTTTTTGAAATCATCCAAAGGATGCCCTGAAATATAAATCCCCACGACTTCTTTTTCACGGCGGAGTTTCTCCATGGTGCCCCAATCCTCGCAAGGTGGAACAATAGGCTCTGGAATCTGCACTTCACTGGCATCTCCAAAGAGACTTACTTGGGATGAATTTTCATTTTCCTGAAACTTCGCTCCGTATTTAATGGCCTTTTCCAAAAAGGTGATATCATCTCCATCATGATGAAAATATTGGGCACGATGCGTATCGGTAAACGAATCGAATCCCCCGGCCAAGGCGAGGTTCTCAAATGCTTTTTTGTTGGCAGCGCGTAAATCCACCCGTTTGGCCAAATCAAAAACGGATTTGTACGGACCGTCCTTCTTTCGGTTTTCCACAATGGTCTCCACCGCAGACCGACCAACCCCTTTAATCGCTCCCATGCCAAAGCGCACCGCATTGTCCTTGTTCACCGCAAATTTGTAGTACGATTCATTGACGTCTGGACCAAGTACTTCCAAGCCCATGCGCTTACATTCCTCCATAAAAAACGTCACCTGTTTAATGTCGTTCATATTGTTGGAGAGCACAGCCGCCATATATTCGGCAGGGTAGTGGGCCTTTAAATAGGCGGTCTGGTAAGCTATATAGGCGTAACAAGTGGAGTGACTTTTGTTGAAGGCATAGGATGCAAAAGCTTCCCAGTCCTTCCAGATTTTCTCTAGCACATCTCTGGGATGTCCATTCTTTTCACCACCATCCAAGAACTGAGGTTTCAATTTTTGAAGGAGGGCAAAAATCTTTTTCCCCATCGCTTTTCGAAGCACATCCGCATCACCTTTGGAGAATCCGGCCAATTTTTGGGAAAGCAACATTACCTGCTCTTGGTAGACCGTAATCCCATAGGTTTCCTGAAGGTATTCCTCCATATCCGGTAGGTCATAGGTGATTTCCTCCTCGCCGTGTTTCCGTGCTATAAAGCTGGGGATGTATTCCATCGGTCCTGGACGGTACAGCGCATTCATTGCGATGAGGTCATCAAAAACCGTAGGTTTCAGGTTCTTCATGTGCTTTTGCATCCCGGGTGATTCGTACTGGAATATCCCAACCGTATCTCCACGTTGGAAAAGCTCATAGGTTTTTTCATCATCCAATGGAAAATCATCGGGCACCAATTCTATTCCGGTTCGGGCCTTGACAATTTTCACGGTATCCTTGATGAGGGTCAGGGTCTTTAATCCTAAGAAATCCATCTTTAGGAGCCCGGCACTTTCCACCACGGAATTGTCAAACTGGGTCACATATAGATCAGAATCTTTAGCGACCGATACGGGGACAAAGTTGGTGATATCATCTGGAGTGATGATGACACCACAAGCGTGGATCCCCGTATTTCGTAAAGAGCCTTCCAAAACCCGGGCCATTTTTACGGTCTGCCCTTCGAGGTCATCTCCTTTGGAGATGTTCAGCAGTTCATTGACTTTTTCCAATTCGTCGGAACGGAATTTTTTTCGTAAATCAGCTTCATCGACCCCAAAAATCTTGTTCAATTTGGACATGTTGGGGATGAGCTTGGCTATACGGTCGGCATCACCCAACGGCAAATCCAGTACCCTAGCCGTATCTCGGATAGAGGATTTGGCCGCCATGGTACCGTAGGTGATAATTTGCGCCACCTGATTGGCACCATATTTATTGATTACGTAATCCATAACCCTACTTCTACCTTCGTCATCAAAGTCAATATCAATATCGGGCATGGATACCCTATCCGGATTCAAGAAACGCTCAAAAAGGAGATCGTATTTCAGCGGGTCAATGTTGGTAATGCCCAAACAGTAGGCCACCACAGAACCAGCCGCCGAACCCCGACCGGGACCAACTGAAACGTCCATGTTTCGGGCTTCACGGATAAAATCCTCAACAATCAAAAAATACCCAGGGTAGCCCGAGTTTTTGATGGTCTCCAACTCAAAATCTATTCGTTCGCTAATCTCAGGGGTGATTTCGCCGTAACGTTTTTTGGCCCCTTCGTAAGTAATGTGTCGCAAATAGGCATTTTCGCCTCGCTTACCACCATCTTCGTCATCTTCCTTGACCTTGAATTCATCGGGAATGGTAAACTTGGGCAGGAGAATATCACTGGCGAGATCATACGGCTCAATTTTGTCGATGATTTCCTTGATGTTGAGAATGGCTTCGGGAACATCTTTAAAGAGCTCCTTCATCTCATCCGCAGACTTGAAGTAGTATTCTTGGTTGGGTAATCCATATCGGTACCCCCGACCTCGACCTATAGGCGTGGCTTGCTTCTCCCCATCTTTTACACAGAGCAGAATGTCGTGGGCCTCAGCATCTTTTTTATCACAATAATAGGTGTTATTGGTGGCGACCAGCTTAACATCATGGTCCTTGGCCATTTGTAGCAACACCTGATTTACCCGGTCTTCATCCTCTTGGCCATGGCGCATCATTTCTATGTAAAGGTCATCCCCAAATTGCTCTTTCCACCACAAAAGTGCTTCTTCGGCCTGTTTTTCACCAACATTTAAAATTTTACCAGGTACTTCACCATACAGGTTTCCAGTTAAGGCGATGACATCTTCTTTGTATTGCTCCACCACTTTTTTATCGATACGGGGGACGTAGTAGAACCCATTGGTATAGGCAATGGATGACATTTTGGCCAAGTTGCGGTACCCGTTTTTGTTTTTGGCCAACAATACAATTTGATGGCCGTAGTCTTTTACATTTTTATTGGTATGATCCTCACAGACGAAAAATTCACAGCCAACGATGGGGATAATTTCTTTTTCGGTGGGTTGCTCTCCTTTTTCTTCTAGCTCGGCATTTTTTTCCTTGACCGATTTATTGTGGTTCATGACCTCTTTCACAAAGTGAAAGGCACCCATCATATTGGCGTGGTCTGTCAAAGCTACGGCTGGCATGCCATTTTGGGCGGTGGCCTTTACCAAATCCTTGATGTTGATGGTAGACTGGAGCACCGAAAATTGGGAATGGTTGTGCAAGTGCGCAAAAGGAGCATCCTCTAGCGTCTCAATATTTTCTTGAATCTCTTTTTCTGAGATTTCTTCCGTGTCTTGGGCCCAAAGCGCATCGGCAATCTTCTTGGAAGCTTCTTTTAGATTGATATGCTTTAATCCAATAAGCTGGATTTCTTGCGGATTGGCTTCGGTAAAGCGCTCAAAATAATCCGGTTGCACATCCAGTTGCTCTTTGGTAAATTGTTTTTTACGAACCAGTTCCAAAAAACAACGGGTGGTAGCCTCAACGTCTGCAGTTGCGTTGTGCGCTTCGGCAAAGGTTTCGCCAAATAAGAATTCGTGCAGTTCAGTTAGCGTGGGCAGTTTAAATTTACCGCCACGCCCTCCGGGAATTTTACAAAGTTCTGCCGTATGCTCTGTACAGGTGTCAAGTACGGGAAGTTCCTCCAAAGAATTTTCAATGCCTTTTCGATGGAATTCACAACCCATGATGTTGACATCGAAGCCTACATTTTGACCGACCACAAACTTGGTGCGTTCCAACGCACTTTTAAACGCATACAAGACATTTTCCAGGGATTCTCCTTCTTGTTCTGCCAAAGCTGTGGAAATACCGTGGATTTGTTCAGCTTCGTAGGGTACGTTGAATCCTTCGGGGCGTACCAAAAAATCTTTTTGTTCCACCAAATTACCGAGCTCATCATGCAATTGCCAAGCTATCTGAACACATCTTGGCCAGTTGTCCGTATCGGTAATGGGAGCATCCCATCGCTTGGGAAGTCCAGTGGTTTCCGTATCAAAGATTAAGTACATAGATTCAATTGTAGGTCAAAAAATGCAATGGATAAAAATACGGAAGAAGCCCGTGTTGGAAAAATGGAGTTGTAAAGACTTATCAACTAAAAAAGTCGGGAACTTCCCGACTTTTCTTGTTTTGTTTAGAACCTTCTTTTTAGGATATTGCGGCTTCAAAAATGTTGGCGGTCTCCAAGGTTTTCCTAATTGAGTTTCTGTGACGCATTAACATACTCTCAGTAGAAGGTGGCAGTACAAAATCCTTGTCCTGTAAAATATCGTTGTAAGTGGCAATGGCTTCTTTCTCACCTCTGTGCACTTCCTCTAGCATCACTTCTTCGGTATTGGAAGAAAATAATGCTTTAAAGTCAATCCAAGAGCGGTGTAAGGTTCCTTTGGCACTTCCCCCTTTATCGGGTGCTTGTCCAAAAGAAATGATTTCCGCCTTCAGTTCTTTTCCGAAATTATAGCGCTGATCTGCACTTTTTTCAAAAAATTCTTTTATGGTTTTATTATCTACCTTCTCTGCGGCTTTTTTAAAGCCTTTTTCAGCATCATAGGTTCTTTCCAGTAGTTCGTTTAATTTGTTCGACATTTCTACGGTATACTTCATAATTTCATCTTCATTTTAGGTTATTGGCTGTCGACTTTCGACAACGTCTATATATAAGATACAGGTAATCGACGCAATTCCAAGTGTTTATGAGGGTTTAGTATGAGTTTAACGGGATTAGCGACTTTTGTTAAATTGGTTTAACTTTTTTAGGCAGAAATAGCTGTGCAATAAACAAATAAATGTATATTTGCACCCGCTAAAAACAAAAAGCGAAATAAAGAATTAATAACCAGGGTCGGGCACCCTACAAATTAATGTGATATGCCAGTTAGAATTAGACTTCAAAGACACGGTAAAAAAGGTAAGCCATTTTATTGGGTGGTTGCCGCAGATTCCAGAGCAAAAAGAGACGGTAAATTTTTGGAGAAATTGGGAATTTACAATCCCAACACAAACCCTGCAACCATTGAATTGGATGTGGACAGTTCCGTTAGATGGATGCAAAATGGTGCGCAACCTACAGATACAGCAAGAGCCATTCTTTCCTACAAGGGAGTTTTGTTGAAACACCATCTAATGGGTGGAGTTGCTAAAGGCGCTCTTACCGTAGAGCAAGTTGAAGAGAAATTTAAAGCTTGGTTGGAAGAGAAAGAAGCTGCTATTCAGGCCAAAAAAGATGGTTTGAACAAAGCAGATGCAGAAGCCAGAGCCAAAGCGTTGGAAGCTGAGAAAGAAGCCAACGAAAAAAGAATCGCCGCCGCCGCTCCTGTTGAGGAAGAAGTAGCTGAAGAAGCTCCTGCAGAGGAAACCACTGCTGAAGCTGAAGAGGCTCCTGCCGCTGAAGAAGCTTCAAAAGAAGAAGAGTAAGAGTACAGGCAATGCGCAAGGAAGATTGCTTCTACCTGGGCAAAGTCGTATCAAAATACAGTTTTAAGGGTGAGGTGTTGGTGAAATTGGACACCGACGAACCCGAAATCTACGAAAACATGGAATCAGTTTTTGTTTCATTGGGAAACAATCTGGTTCCATTTTTTATTGACCGCTGCCGACTCCATAAATCAGCTTTGCTGCGTATAGATTTTGAGGAGGTGAAGGATGAAGCCTCCGCGGATAAAATCATCGGTTCCGAATTGTACCTACCCCTGTCCCAATTACCAAAATTGAGTGGGGACAAATTTTACTTTCACGAAGTAATTGGGTTTACCATCATGGATGAGGTGCATGGGGATATTGGAATCATACAATCCGTCAACGATAGTGCCTCGCAAGACCTTTTTGAGGTTAAAAAAGATGGAAAAGAACTTTTAATTCCAGTTAGCGACGATATCATCACAAAGGTGGACCGTAAAAACAAGACCATCCATGTAAAAACCCCCGAAGGCTTGGTGGACCTCTACCTTAATTCCTAGCATAGTATTTTAAAACCTATATTTAGGGAAAATATTTAGGTTGTCCTATGCGCATCTCTCTCTTTTTTCTATTAACTATTAGCTTGATTTCTTGCGATGAAAAGAAATCCGAACCCGTTAATCCCGACCGACCGCCAAACATTGTGCTCATTTTTACGGATGATCAAGGGTATCAAGATGTGGGCGTATTTGGTTCGCCCAATATTAAAACTCCCCACCTGGACCAAATGGCAGCCGATGGTCTAAGATTGACCAGTTACTATGCGGCCCAAGCGGTATGTTCGGCTTCAAGAGCTGGAATTTTAACAGGATGCTATCCCAACCGCATTGGTATTCATAATGCTTTGGGGCCAGATAATACCCATGGCATCAATGCTTCGGAGACTACCATGGCCGAAATGTTGAAAGAAAAAGGATATGCAACCGCCATTTATGGGAAATGGCATTTGGGACATCACGATAAATTTTTGCCGACACGGCATGGGTTTGACGAATGGTTTGGTATTCCGTATTCCAATGACATGTGGCCCAACCATCCCCAACAAGGGACCATTTTTAATTTTCCAGATTTACCGCTGTATGAAAATGAAACGGTCATCGATACCTTGACCGAACAATCCCAATTGACCACCCAAATTACGGAACGCAGTGTGGATTTCATCCAAAGAAACAAGGATAATCCTTTCTTTTTGTACGTGCCCCACCCGCAACCCCATGTCCCCTTGTTTGTGTCCGATAAATTCAAAGGAAAATCGGAACGGGGATTGTACGGCGATGTTATTATGGAGATTGATTGGTCTGTCGGGCAAATCATGCAAGCGCTAAAAGATAATGGACTGGAAGAAAACACCATGGTTATTTTTACTTCGGATAATGGTCCATGGTTATCATATGGAAATCATGCCGGAAGTGCCCTGCCCCTTCGGGAAGGAAAAGGTACCGCATGGGAAGGGGGGCAGCGTGAGCCCTGTATCATCAAATACCCTAAAAAACTCAGGGCAGGAGGTGTTATTGATGTGCCGATGATGGCTATCGATATGTTGCCCACTATTGCAGAGGTTACGGAATCGAAGTTGCCAGAGACCACCATCGATGGGAAAAGCGTATGGAGCATTCTCACGGGTGAGCGTACCACCCCTGTCCAAGACGCTTACTTTTTTTATTATCGGGTAAACGAACTCTTTGGGGTCCGCTTCGGAAAATGGAAGTTGTATTTTCCACATACCTACCGAACTATGGATGGTCAAGAACCGGGTAAAGATGGGCAACCAGGTCAGTATAAAATGGTGGATTTGGAGGAAATTGAATTGTATGACCTGGTGAATGACATGAGCGAGACAAAAAATGTTGCTGAGGAAAATCCTGATGTAGTGGCCCAAATAAAAGTATTTGCTAATACCATGAGGCAACGTTTGGGCGATTCACTTTTGGGCATTGAGGGTACGGAAACGAGAGAACCGGGGAGATGGGAAGAATGATTTGATTGCGAAAAAAAAGGAAGCCTATAGGGCCTCCTTTTTCAAAGGAACACTAAAAAAATTATTTTTTCCACTTGCCACCTCCCAAATAAAAGCCAAGGGAGATACCAAAATAGGAGTTTTTAACTTCAGCACTCTCTATTTCAGTTTTGCCGATAAGATTATAATTGGCAACTACACGAAACTTTCCCCATTCGAAACCGGCTCGAATCATCCCGCCAAATTTTCCATCTACTTCTGCTTCTGCATCATCGCTAAATTCTTCAAAACTGAGATTGGCTAAACTACTATACCCTATACCAGCTCCCATAAATGGTGCAAAAGAGGAACTTCCACTAGTGAAGTAGTAATCAAAAGTGCCTAAAAAGGATGTACTTGCGGCCAAATCTGCTTCTAAGGAAACTCCAGAATCTGTCACATTTTTGGCCATTGCGGCAGATTCAAAACGCAAACCGATGTTCATGTTATCGGTAATATTGTATTTGGGTTCAATGGCCAATAGAATTCCTCCACCGCCATCAGGCATCACATACCCAAAGTCAAGTCCTACACGAAATTTGTTTTGTTCTTGGGCATGCGTCCACTGCGCTAAAGATGCCATAACCATAAATACATAAATAAGTTTTTTCATTCTAAAAAATGTTTAATTGGTAATTTGATTACATAAGCGCTGAAAGTAGCCAGTATACAGGTCTCAAAGTGACCTTATCTGATAAATGGGCAGTTTGAATTGATGTATGCCCTAATTGAATTGGTGAGGTTAGAGGTACACCATATATAATTACATTTGGACCATGAAGCCATTTTTTTTTAAACAGTTCACGATTCGCCAAGATCAGTGTGCCATGAAAGTAGGCACGGATGGAGTTTTGTTGGGAGCATGGGTATCCCTCGAAAGCCAACCCAATGCCATTTTAGATATTGGTGCGGGAACTGGATTGATTGCACTGCAATTGGCCCAAAGGTCGAATGCTGAACTTATTGATGCCATTGAACTGGACGAATCTGCGTACGAGCAATGTGTGGTCAACTTTGAGGCTTCGCCTTGGGCAGACCGACTGTTCTGTTACCATGCTGGTTTTGATGAGTTTGTTGATGAAATGGATGAAAAATATGATTTGATTGTTTCCAATCCGCCATTTTATGCCGAAGCCGTTTCCAGTGGGGATGTTTCTCGTGATCAAGCAAGACAAAATAGTTCCCTGCCTTTTGAGGAGTTAGTGGAAGGGGCGTCAAAACTTCTGAATGAAAACGGGACTTTCGCTGTGATTATTCCAAATAAAGAGGAATTCAATTTCATCCGGCTTGCTGCCAAAACCGGATTGTATCCCAATCGAATTACTAGGGTGAAGGGCAATCCAACCTCGGAAATAAAACGAAGTTTGTTGGAATTTAAGTTTTCCAAAGTTGAACCAATCATTAAAGCAATGGTCATCGAGAAAGAGCGGCATCAATTTACCCAGGATTATATTGAACTGACCCAAGATTTTTATTTAAAAATGTAACAATACCAAGATGTAATGTTATATTTCGTCATTATATTTACTCAAAATTTTTCTGCATGAAGCCCGATTTGTTTGAAGCCCCAGACTATTATAATCTTGATGATTTATTATCCGATGAGCATAAGCTGGTCCGTGATGCGGCCCGTCAGTGGGTAAAGCGTGATATTTCACCCATCATTGAGGAATATGCACAAAAAGCAGAATTTCCTAAGCAAATCATTGGTGGATTGGCAGAAATTGGAGCGTTTGGTCCTTATATTCCAGAGGAATATGGAGGTGCCGGCTTGGACCAAATCAGCTACGGACTGATCATGCAGGAAATCGAGCGCGGGGACAGTGGTGTGCGTTCTACGGCATCGGTGCAATCTTCATTGGTGATGTACCCCATTTTTGCCTATGGTACCGAAGAGCAACGAAAAAAATATCTGCCTAAGTTGGCCACAGGGGAGTGGATGGGCTGTTTTGGATTAACGGAGCCCAATCACGGTTCCAATCCAGGGGGCATGGAAACCAAGTTTAGGGATGCAGGCGATCATTATATTCTAAATGGAGCCAAACTCTGGATTTCCAACTCACCATTTGCCGATGTAGCTGTGGTTTGGGCCAAAAATGAAGAAGGTAGAATTCATGGTTTGATAGTGGAGCGTGGCATGGAAGGATTTTCTACCCCAGAGACACACAACAAATGGTCATTGCGAGCTTCGGCTACAGGAGAGTTGATTTTTGACAATGTAAAAGTGCCCAAAGAAAATTTATTGCCCAATAAAAGTGGATTGGGTGCGCCACTGGGTTGTTTGGATTCGGCCCGTTACGGCATTGCATGGGGAGCTATTGGCGCTGCCATGGATTGTTATGATACTGCGCTACGCTACGCGAAGGAGCGTATTCAGTTTGGAAAACCCATCGCTGCTTACCAGCTTCAACAAAAGAAATTGGCCGAAATGATTACTGAAATAACCAAGGCGCAATTGTTGGCTTTCCGTTTAGGGCAGTTAAAAAATGAAGGAAAAGCCACCACGGCCCAAATCTCAATGGCCAAAAGGAACAATGTTGATATGGCCCTAAAAATTGCTCGTGAAGCGCGCCAAGTGTTGGGTGGAATGGGCATTACTGGCGAGTACAGCATTATGCGCCACATGATGAATCTGGAAAGTGTGATTACCTACGAAGGCACCCATGATATCCACTTGCTGATCACAGGGGCGGATATTACTGGGATTCCAGCTTTTAAATAGTTTAAGAAACTTTTTCTACCGTCACTTTTATGGATTTGCTGATGGGGGTCTGACTCTTATCTGCAAAATGATTGTGAGGGACCAGTAGATTGGTTTCCGGAAAATAGGCCGCCATATTCCCTTTGGGAATGTCATAGGGAATCACCAAAAATTGTTCTGCCGTGCGTTGGATGCCATCGTACTCACTGTGTAGATTCACAACATCCTTTTTATTCAAACTATGTTGTTCCATGTCTTCCTTGTTCATAAATACCACTCGGCGTTCATTATGGATTCCGCGATAACGGTCATTTAATCCATAAATAGTGGTGTTGAACTGGTCGTGGGAACGAATCGTCATCAGCAGCAGCTCATCTGGTTTCAAGTTATGGTCGGGTAGGGAATTAAGCGTCAATTGTGCCCTGCCATTGGGAAGCATTCTAAAATCCCGCTCTCGCACGTTGTTGGGCAAATAATAGCCAAATCCTTTGGAACGTTCGCTGGTCTTATCAAACCCTTTCACGGTTTTGTCAATATAACTCCGGATGAGGTTGTAATCTTGGCCCAAAGCATACCAATTCATGGAATGATTGCCCCTAAAATACGTGTGGGCCAGCATGGCGATGATTTCCGGTTCACTTTTAATGTGTTCGGATGCAGGCTGTAACAAGCCTTTGCTTTGACGCACTTTTCCCGTGCTGCTTTCCATCGTTAAAAATTGGAGTTCCCCATTTTTTTCATCTTTTTCAGAACGACCAAAGGTGGGGAGCAGCAATGCTGTTTTTCCGGTCACTAAATGACTTCGATTCAATTTGGTACTGATTTGGACCGTGAGGTTACAATTTTGAATGGCCTCTGCGGTATATTGTGTGTCCGAAGCGGCCATCAAAAAATTTCCGCCCAAGCAAACAAAAACCTTTGCTTTTTTCTCGTGCATCGCCTCAATGGCTTCCACGGTATCATAACCGGGTTCCGTAGGTGGGTCAAAGTTGAGGTGCTTTTGAATTTTATGGTTAAGACCCTTGTTCACAAAATGCATGATGCCCACGGAGCGATCTCCCTGCACATTGCTGTGGCCTCTAACGGGGCAAGTGCCCGCAAAAGGTTTTCCAATGGCGCCCTTCAGCAAGAGAATGTTCACATATTCCTGAATGCATTCCACTGCATTTTTATGTTGGGTGAGCCCCATGGCCCAGCAAATCACAATGTTGGAGTTTTCAGCCAATAACTGAACAGCCTTGTCAATTTTCCGCATGGAAACCCCAGTTCGTCGTTGTAACGTTTCTATGTTGTATCGTTCCAAATCCTTTAATAGTTCATCATAACCATCAACATATTCCACAATAAATTCATGATCAAGGACATTGGAATTTTTGGCATCTAGTGCGACCAGTTTTTTTAAGATGAGTTTAGTCAATGCAATATCCTCATTAATCCGAACGGGAAGATGTAGGTCAGCAATGGCCCGGCCACTGCCCAGCATATCAGATACATTTTGCGGGTTTTTAAAACGAACCATGCCGGTTTCGGCCAAAGGGTTGATGCTGATGATTTTTCCACCGTTCTTTTTGCATTTTTCCAGAGCTGAAAGCATTCTTGGGTGGTTGGTCCCAGGGTTTTGTCCTACCACCAAAATAACTTCAGCCCCGTACAAATCATCTAGTTTTACCGAACCCTTGCCTATGCCCAAAGTCTTGGAAAGGGCCACTCCAGATGATTCATGGCACATATTGGAGCAATCGGGCATATTGTTGGTGCCAAAAGCCCGGGCAAACATGCCGTAGAGAAAAGCAGCTTCGTTGCTGGACCGGCCCGAGGTATAAAAGATGGCCTCGTTGGGGTCTTTGAGTTGATGCAGTTCATCTGAAATTAAATCATAAGCATCTTGCCAAGCAATGGGTTCATAATGTATCTTTTCTGGTCTAAGGACCATAGGTTCTATGACCCGGCCCAGTTTGTTCAATTCGTAATCACTGAGCAGGGACAATTCTTCCACGGAATGCTTACTGAAAAAATCTGCACCAATATGTTGTGTGGTAGCCTCATCGGCCAAGGCTTTGGCCCCATTTTCACAATATTCTGCAATTTTGGATGGATGCTCGGGAACCGGCCACGCACAACTAGGACATCGAAAACCATCTTCTTGGTTCATTTCCAACAAACTTTTCATGGAACGCACTATCCCCATTTCCTTAAAACTATGCCGAAGGGCTTCTTTTACCCCCAAAAGGCCAGCAGCGGCCTGCATAGGTTCTTTTAAACGAATTCCAGTGAATTTAAGGTCTCCGGTGAGTGAAATGTTTCGTGCTGTATCTTTTTTCATAATAGGCTAATAGAGCAATTTAGGTTCCATTAAAATGCAAGTGAATTACCTTTGATTATATTTTTGTTGCAACATATTTCCTATGTAATTTAGGAAAAATCAAGTATTTTGGAGCATGTTTGCCTTGGTGGATTGCAATAACTTCTATGCCTCTTGTGAACGGGCCTTTCAGCCCCAGTTCAACAATGTTCCTGTGGCTATTTTGTCCAATAATGATGGTTGCTTTATTTCGCGTAGCGATGAGGCAAAGAAATTGGGCCTCCCTATGGCGGCCCCGGAATTTAAGTATAGAAAGTTTTGTGAGGCGAACAAGATCAAGGTGTTTTCCTCAAATTATCCTTTGTATGGCGACATGAGCACTCGGGTAATGAACATTTTGGGAACGTTCACTCCCGATATTGAGGTGTACAGTATTGACGAGGCTTTTTTAAAGTTTGATGGGTTTAAGGATTACGATTTTGATGCGTATGGAAAGGAAATCCAACGAACAGTTCAAAAATGTACTGGAATACCCATAAGTATAGGAATTGCACCAACAAAAGCCTTGGCCAAAGTAGCCAATAAAATCGCAAAGAAGCTAAAATCAAGAACAGGGGGCGTTTATGTCATTCAATCTGATGAAAGACGCATAAAAGCCCTAAAATGGACCAAGATTGAAAGTGTTTGGGGCGTTGGCCATGGAAATTTAAAACGATTGCAGACCCAAAACGTAAAAACGGCCTATGATTTTACGCAACTGTCCGATGAATGGGCTCGGAAACAAATGGCGATAATAGGCCTCAGGCTCAAAAAGGATTTGGAAGGTATTCCAACGTTAGATTTGGACGATGATACCCGAGATAAAAAAGCTATTGCCACCACCCGTAGCTTTGAAGGTACCTATTCCAATATTGAGGATATAAAGGAACGCATTTCTACTTTTGCGAGCAGTTGTGCCGAAAAATTGCGGGATCAAGGGAGCAGTTGCAACTATCTTGTTGTGTTTTTGAGGAGTGACAGACATAAAAAGAACGAGCCCCAAGACAGGGGAAGCCTTATTGTTACCTTGCCCTATGCAACAGATTCCAGCCTTACCATAAGCAATTATGCTGTAAAAACTGCTGTTGCTATTTTCAAACCGGGAATCAAGTATAAAAAAGCGGGAGTGATTGTTTCAGGATTGGTTCCGACCAATGAAAGGCAATTGGATCTGTTCCTGTCCGAAAATCCGAAGCACCATAAACTCATGAAGGTTATGGATGGTATCAATACCAAATATGGGAGCCATAAAATGAAGATAGCCAACCAAGACCTAAAAAGGACCTGGAAGATGCGCCAAGAGCACTTGTCCCCGAGATACACTACAAACATTAATGACATCATCACAGTGAAATGACTTCCAAAAAATCGCCAGAAACAGACTCTCTTACCTTTTATATTCCAAACAATGATGGTGGTGGGAGTATACCTTTATCGAGAAACACGGTGTCTGCGGGATTTCCTTCACCAGCAGATGATTTTAAGGAAAAACGGATCAGTCTGGATCAAACCTTGATCAAAAACAAAGAAGCCACCTTTTATGCGCGAGTAAGTGGGAAATCAATGATCAATGCAGGACTGGATGATGGAGACCTTCTGGTCATTGACCGGAGTTTGGAAGCCGAACACGGGAAAGTAGCTGTTTGTTTTTTGGATGGGGAATTTACTGTTAAGCGTTTACATATTGAAAAAGGGAGCATAACGCTGATGCCGGAAAATGATGATTACAGGCCTATAAAGGTTTCTAAAGATAGCGACTTGTTGATTTGGGGTGTGGTTACTTATGTAATTAAGGCCGTATAAAAGATAGATTTCTCAATCGTCACTATGCTCCTCATTTTAAAATGACAAGTTGATTTTTCTTTGTTGACGATGTCATTTCGAACTGAATCCCGATAACTATTGGGAGAAGCGTGAGAAATCTCCAAAAAGATATTGGTGAAAATATGTGCAATTCGTGTCAAACCAAACTTTATCAGCATATAAGATTCTTCGTAAAACTTGTCTTGGGTGTAGTCGAAAGGTTCAGATAGTAAAACAAGTGTCTGTTGTTGATGCTAGATTTCTATTTTATTTAAAAAGAAGGTCAGGTTCAAAAACCTTTGCTATCTTTGTCCCGTTGTGTTGGATTCCAGTCGCGATGATTGGAATCAGGTTGAAGCATCAAAACCGATGCTCGCCAATGAAAGGCTTTCCTTTTGGAAGGCTTTTTTTGTTTGTGAGACCGGTAGGTCGAACAAATTCCGCTGTAGGTTGGATTTTTTCCTAGTAAATTATAAAAATTGTCAGGTCGAGCGCAGTCGAGACCCTAGACAACAAGACCTCTCAACTGCGCTCGAGGTGACAGCCCATGAAATATTAGTGAGCATTCGTGTAATTCGTGTCAAACAAACAATTGCATAGTTAGATTCTTCGCAAAGCCTGTCTTGAGCGAAGTCGAAAGGCTCAGAATAACAATCAGATTTCTCAATCGTCGCTATGCTTCTCATTTCGAAATGACAAGTTGATTTTCTTTTGTGCATGATGTCATTTCGAACCCCATGTTCCGAGCATGCGAGGGAGCTAAGGGAGTGTGAGAAATCTCAAACTAGATATTTGGTCTCGCATCTCGACTGCACTCGATGACCGCTTGACCTGACAGTACCGTCAACTTCCCGAAACAGTATGCGCCACATGATGCACCAAAGAAGCCGCCAGCTTAGCCGTTTGTCCATCAATATCGTACTTGGGATTCATCTCAGCGATATCCAGACTGATTAATTTTCCGGAGCTAATGATGGTCTTTAAGCATTCCACAACCATGTAGGGGTTGTAACCCATGGGAGAAGCAGCACTCACTCCAGGGGCAAAGGCTGAGGAGAAACCATCCAAGTCAATGGTCACATAAATATGATCAACATTTTTGGTGAAAGCATTGATAAAAGTGGTGATTTCTTCCAAAAACGTAGGCTGAAAAGTTTCGGACATCACATAAATCACGTCAAGGTCCTTTGCGGTTTGAAAGAGGTTTCGGTCATTGGCATCTTTTCGGATACCGAGGCAGAGGTAATTAAAATCGATGCCCTCTTTTTCACAATCTTTGGCAATCTGATAAAATGGTGTGCCCGAATTGCTCTGCTCAGTGTTCTTTCGTAAATCAAAATGCGCATCAAAATTGATGATTCCGATAGTCTGACCTTCTTTTTTAGAATCCAAGTATTTTTTGATGCCCTTGTAGTGGCCGTAGGCCATATCATGCCCACCACCTAAAATAATTGAGAACTGTTTTTTGTCTAAAAGGGTCGTAACTGCCTCAGCAAGTTGTTCTTGTGCAGACTCCATTTCACCTTTTTTACAAACAATAGAGCCCACGTCATGTAACAAAACGTTACTGCCCAAATGATTGGGCATTTTGGCAAAACTGCTTTTGATTACATCGGGACCCTCAACAGCCCCAACCCGACCTTGGTTTCGGCGTACACCTTCATCGCAGGCGTAGCCCAAAAGGGCAACTGATTTTTTCTGGGCTTCGGGAAGTTCTTCCAAGGGTGTGCAATGCACTTTTTCGTGCAGATATAGCCATTTATTGGAGATTCTGCCGGTCCAAAGGTCTTTTTTCGGGGGTTCGTAGTGTTTCATCACATTAAAAAAGGTCGTCCAACATATCGGAATCTACAAGATAGGGCAAAGTTATCTTTAAATTTGGAGAGCGTTCCATTTCTCGTTCAATGGCAAAGCGGGCTTCTTTGTTGCGGGCCCAACTTCTGCGGGAAATACCGTTGTTCACATCAAAAAACAACATTTTCTTCAATCGGTTGGAAGCTTCTTTGGAACCGTCGAGCACCATACCGAATCCGCCATTGATCACTTCGCCCCATCCTACGCCGCCACCGTTATGGATGGATACCCAAGTGGCGCCTCTAAAACTATCTCCGATCACATTTTGGATGGCCATATCCGCGGTAAATTTGCTGCCGTCATAAATATTGCTGGTTTCCCTAAAGGGAGAATCCGTGCCACTCACATCGTGGTGGTCCCTGCCCAATACTACTGGGGCACTGATTTCCCCCTTGGCAATGGCCGTGTTGAAGGCATCTGCAATCTTACTTCTTCCCTCGGCATCGGCATAGAGGATTCGAGCTTGAGAGCCTACTACTAATTTGTTCTGTTCCGCTTCTGAGATCCATTTGATATTGTCCTGCATTTGCTGTTGGATTTCTTCGGGGGCTTCGGATTTTATCTTTTTCATCACCTCCAAGGCAATGGCATCCGTTTGTTGAAGATCTTTTGGGTCTCCCGAAGTGCATACCCATCGGAAGGGGCCAAAACCGTAGTCAAAACACATGGGGCCCAAAATATCTTGCACGTAGGAAGGATACCTAAAATCAATGTTATTTTCGGCCATTACATCGCCGCCCGCACGGGAAACTTCCAGTAAAAAGGCATTGCCATAATCAAAAAAGTAGGTGCCCATTGCCGTGTGTTTGTTGATGGCATCAATTTGTCTTCGAAGTGATTCTTGTACTTTTTCTTTGAACGCTTTAGGGTTTTCGACCATCATGGCATTGGATTCTTCGAAAGAGAGTCCAACGGGATAATACCCACCGGCCCAGGGATTGTGCAACGAGGTTTGGTCGGAACCCAGATGAACAAAAATATTTTCCTCATCAAACCGTTCCCAAACATCAACCACATTGCCAATGTAGGCTAAGGAAATCACTTCTTTGTTTTTTACAGCTTCTTTGGTTCGAATGACCAATAAGTCCAGGTCTGCTAAAAGTTCATCCACCCAACCTTGATGGTGTCGTTTTTTGGCAGCCTCGGGGTTGACCTCCGCACAAATGGTGATGCACCCAGCAATATTTCCTGCCTTAGGTTGGGCACCACTCATGCCCCCCAATCCAGCGGTCAAGAAAATTTTCCCTTCGGGGGATTCGTTTTTGTCCAATACTTTTCTGAAAGCATTCATGACTGTAATTGCTGTTCCATGGACAATACCCTGTGGCCCGATGTACATGTAGGAGCCTGCGGTCATTTGTCCATACTGAGTCACACCTAATGCATTGAAACGTTCCCAATCATCGGGTTTGGAGTAGTTTGGAATCATCATTCCGTTTGTGACTACCACTCTTGGTGCTTCTTTGGAGGATGGAAACAGGCCCATCGGATGCCCGGAATACATGTGCAGGGTCTGTTCCTCGGTCATTTCCGCCAAATATTTCATGGCGAGCAGGTATTGAGCCCAGTTTTGGAAAACAGCTCCATTGCCTCCGTAGGTAATGAGTTCCTCGGGGTGTTGTGCTACGGCAGGGTCGAGATTATTCTGAATCATCAGCATAATGGCCGCTGCTTGATGTGTTTTTGCAGGGTATTCGGAAATGGGCCGGGCATACATCTCATAATCGGGCTTAAACCGATACATGTAGATTCGACCGTAGGTTTTTAGCTCCTCCGCAAATTCAGGGGCGAGCTCCTTGTGCCAAGCTTCGGAAAAATAGCGTAACGCATTTTGTACGGCCAATTTTTTCTCTTCCTTGGATAGGATATCCTTTCGTTTTGGAGCTGGATTCCCATTTTTTGGATATGGCTTTTTAACTGGAAGTTGTTCGGGGATGCCTTGTAATATTTGTTGCTGAAATTCAGTCATGATTCAAATTTTTAGTGGATGGGGCTGCGTTTTTCCAAACTTCGATAGGCTTCAATTGCCCTTGGTGATAGGTGATTTCTTGGTAATTGTCCGTTGGAAAAATCACAAAGTCCGCCTGTGCGCCGGCTTCCAATTTTCCGCAGTCCGTTAAACGTAAAGCTGCGGCTGCCCTAAAGGTGATTCCTGAAAGCACTTCGGTGTTGGAGAGTTTTTCAAAAGTGCCCAAAATACTGGCTTGGGTCAACAGGTCGCCCATGGGAGCTGACCCAGGGTTATGGTCGCTCGCAATGGACAAAGCGCCGCCTGCATCCAAAATTTTACGGGCTGGGGTATAGGCACATCCCAAACCGAGGGATGCTCCCGGCAAAGCTGTGGCAATGGTGTTGCTCTTGGCCAACAATTGAATCTCTTTCTCGGTACTGGCTTCCAAATGGTCGGCGCTTACCGCATCAAAATCTACAGCTACTTGACTGCCTCCCGTGGTAAATTGGTCGGCATGCACGGTGATATCGAATCCCATTTCCTTAGCTTTCTGAAAATAGGGCTTGATTTCCTCTGGAGAAAAAGCACTTTCTTCCACAAAAGCATCCACGCGATGGGCCAGGTTTTCAGTTTTGATGATAGGAAACAATTCGTTGATGATTACCTCCAAATATTCTTTGTCTTGATTCCAATCTTTGGGTTTCATATGGGCTGCCAAACAGGTTGGAACCAAGGTCATATTTGAAGTTTCATTGGCCTTTTTGATGGCGCGTAGCATTTTCAGTTCTTCATCAACAGAAAGACCGTAGCCACTTTTTACCTCGATGGTTGTTATGCCATTTTTTAAATGTTTTTGACTTCTGGAAAGGATTCCTTCAACCAATTCGTCTTGAGATGCTCTTCGGGTTTGAGTGACCGTATCCCAGATGCCGCCACCTGCCTTGGCAATTTCCAAATAGGTTTTTCCTGCATTTCTGTAGGCGTAATCACGAGCTCTGGTACCGCCAAAACAAATATGGGTGTGAGAATCCACAAATCCTGGTAGGCAAACATGTTTCCCATCGATATGGTGAATATCTACATCGGCTGATTTCAATGCATCAAAAACTCCAACTTTGAGAATTTTTCCATCAGCAATTAGGATACCCCCATTTTCGATGATGGGCAATTGCTCGTCTTTGAGCGCTCCTTTTATAGGAAGGCCTGTCATAGGCAGTAACTGGGTGAATGGTCCTATCAGCAGTGGCTTTTTCATTTTAATACGTTTCAAATTCATCAAGATACGGTGTGTTCCATTTCAGTTGTTTTTCATCCATCACACGGTCTACCAAATCAATAATTTCCCGATTTTGAATGATTTTGATTCCTTTTTCAATGTCATCTGCAAAGACACGGTCGTTTTCGGCAAAAGCAACTTTGGTTCTGAGGAATGTATGGATTTCATCCAACACAATACCCGATTTCAACGGTTTTCTGTACTCGAAAGCTTGCGCTGAGGTCAATAGTTCAATGGCGAGGATTTTCTCCACATTCTCAATAATGTTGAGTGCTTTTCTCCCGCTGATGGAACCCATACTTACGTGGTCTTCCTGTCCCAACGAAGTGGGGATGCTGTCGGCACTGGCGGGGAAGCACAGGCTCTTGTTTTCACTGGCCAATGCTGCAGTTGTGTACTGTAAGATCATATAACCAGAGTTGATACCCGTATCGTTCATCAACAATTTGGGAACACCTGGACTGTTGCCTTCAAGGGCCAGATAGATACGTCGGTCTGAGATGTTTCCAATTTCCGAAGCGGCCAAAGCGGCATAATCCAAGGCCATGGCCAAGGGCTGCCCGTGGAAATTTCCACCGCTTATGGTGAGTTCATCATTTATGATGACAGGATTGTCGGTTACCGAGTTGAGTTCAATTTCCAACAATTCTTTTAAGTGTAACCAAGCATTGCGTGATGCTCCGTGTACCTGTGGTATACAACGTAGGGAGTAAGGGTCCTGCACCCGTTCACAATCGATATGGTCTTCCAAAATTTCGGAACCTTGAAGCAGGGTTCGGATTCTACCCGCTACGTGTTGGTTGCCCTTAAAAGGTCGAAGTTGGTGCAATTCTTCAAAAAACGGTTTCATGGAACCTTGAAGCCCCTCGAGCATCATGGCACCGATAATGTCGGCATGGCGCAAACAATGTTGCAGTTTGTGTACGACCATTACTCCATGTGCTGCAATAAATTGGGTGCCATTGATTAAAGCAAGCCCTTCTTTTGGGCCCAAATCGAGCGGCTGTAACCCTTTTTGTTGAAATAGCTCTTGTGTTGGAATGGTTTTACCTTGATATTCTACTTTGCCGAGTCCAATCAACGGTAAAAACAGATGGGATAGTGGGGCTAAATCCCCAGAAGCCCCGACCGAACCTTGTGAGGGAACCACGGGAATGGCATCGTTCTCCAAATGCCAAAGCATGCGTTGAAGGGTCGTTTCGGCAATCCCCGAAAACCCTTTTGCCAAGGCATGGATTTTGAGAATGAGCATGATTTTGGCCAATTCCGTGGGAATAGGTTCACCCACGCCCACACTATGACTTTGTAATATATTGGATTGAAGGATTTTGGTGTCCTCCTTGGAAATTTTGGTGTTGCATAAAGGACCAAACCCCGTGTTAATGCCATACACCGTATCGCCTTTTTCCACGATGCGCTGCACCCGTTGGTAACTTGCGTTCACATTTTTCAGGCATGCATCGGAGAAAACACCTTTTATGGTACCATGGGCCATGCCCAAAGCCATGCTTGCCGTTAGATGGTCTTCGCCAAAGTGAAATGTTCGGTCTATTGCCATATTTTTCTTTTCCATAAAATTACTGCTTAGGTTTAATAATTGCCAATACTTATTTTTGTAACAATTAATAAGCATGAATTATCAAATAGAACTACGACACTTTATCTATTTTTTGGCCGTGGCCGAAGAGCTTCATTATAGAAAGGCGGCCGAAAAGTTGTTTATTTCCCAACCGGGTTTGAGTACGCAAATCAAACAGATGGAAGAGTTATTGGGCACCCAATTGTTTGTTCGGGATAAGAAAAAGGTGAGTTTGACGCCAGCAGGGGAGTTTTTAAAAAAAGAGGTGGAATTTATCTTGAATCACCTCGATCAGACCAAAAAGCAAGTAAAACTTATCGGAGAAGGACAATTGGGGGAGGTACGCATCGGGTTTTTAGGTTCGGCCATGCAAAATGTCGTGCCCAATTTATTATTGGGATTGAAGGAAAAGTATCCCACCGTGCACACCACTTTGGAAGAGCTTTCCAACAGAGCACAGATTAATGCTATTTTGGCCGATCGATTGGATTTGGGCTTTGTCCGATTATCACGAGTATCCAAAGGATTGGCCGTGAAACCGGTTTTTGAGGATACTTTTTCTTTGGTGTTGCCAGAAGACCATCCTTTGGATAAAGCTAATTTTAAGAACATCCATCAAGTGGCGAACGAGGATTTTATCCTTTTTTCCCAAGATTATAGCCCCATGTATTACGACACAGTTCTCAGTATTTGTGAAGACAGTGGTTTTGTTCCCAATGTTTCGCATAAATCGGTGCATGCGCAAACCATTTTTAAATTGGTGGAGAATAAATTGGGTATTGCCATTGTGCCTACAACGCTTCAACATGGATTCCAGATGAAAGTAAAGTTTATCGAAATGAAAAAAATAAAGCAGCGTGCCGTGTTGAGTATGGTGTGGAAAACCGACAATCGAAATCCTGCGCTTCAAAAATGTATGGACTTGCTTCAGAAATTATGATGGGAACAATTTGGGGCGTAACTTTGAGATTCAACGTAAAGAAAAGCTATGATTTTTGATTTGATCAAACAGAGAAGGAGTATTTTCCCTCCACAATATATTGAAAGGCCCATCGCCAAAGAGACCTTGGAAAAGATTTTGGAAGCGGCCAACTGGGCCCCTACCCACAAGAAGACCGAACCTTGGCGTTTTAAGGTGCTAACGGGCGACAAAAAACAGGAGCTAGGTATTTTTCTTTCAAATAAATATGAGGAAACGGATCCTAATCCGAAACAGATAAAAATTAAAAAATTACAGTTCAACCCATCCAATTCAGGAGCGGTTATTGCGATTTGTATGCAGCGGGACCCAAAAGAAAGTCTTCCGGAGTGGGAAGAAATTGCCTCAGTGGCCATGGCGGTTCAAAATATGTGGTTGTGTTGCACGGAATTGGGCCTTGGCTGTTACTGGTCTTCTCCCGGACTTATTAAATATATGGATGAGTTCTTCAATTTAAATGAAGGTGAAAGATGTCTGGGCTTTTTCTACATGGGTTATTTTGATGGCGAGGTGATTCCATCTACAAGAACACCCATTACCGATAAAGTGGTGTGGTTGGATTAACTAAAAGAAAATAGGTCGCCTGCATACTTAATTGCTATAAACACATAGAAAATGGCATAGAGAAGTGTGACCAAAAATTTCATAAAAGTACCCGTTAAAAAACCTAAAAACGAACCAAAAGCAGCCTTTAGAGCTCTTTTTTGGTCAATATTGTTTGAGAGCTCCCCAACAAAAGCTCCGAGAAATGCTCCAATGATGAAACCGCCTGGAATCGGAAGGAAGAGGCCAATAATAAGCCCGATTATGGTTCCCCACATGCCCGCTTTACTACCCCCAAACTTTTTAGTGCCCATGGCGGGTATTACATAATCCAAAATAGTAATGGTAATAGCAATTATAAAGGTAATTGCAAGCACCCACCAATTATCAGGTACTGCTTTGGTCAGATAAAGTAGCAATAACCCAACCCAGCTTATGGGCGGACCGGGCAAAACGGGCAAAAAGCTGCCCAGAATACCTACTAGCATTAAAATAAACCCCAAAATAAGCAATGCAATGTCCATGGTAGTGTTTGCCTGTTAGACAAATGTAGTTGACAATTGTTACAAACAAAATCAAAATAAAACCCTACCCTTATATTTTTCGTAGGTAACTTTGAAACCGATTACAACACAATCATGAAAACAAATAGGGGGCTTGCAAAATCTAGACTTATCCAAATGGGGTGCGTTACGATGTGTCTGTTTTACCTGCTGGGTCTTTTTAACGGATTGGTGTTGGAAACTTTGCACGAAGTATCGCATATTATTGGGCCTAAAACACATCACCATAGTTTTACCAACGATCATGAAGATATAGACTACTCTTCTTTGGAAGCCATGGCAGGCCACTCCCACGAAACTTTGGAGGCTTTAAAAGAGTTGTTGAAGGTCAATGAGCCTGATGAACAAGAATCGAAAGACGATATCAGCCTAAAGCTGGACAAACATTTATTGGATGAAACTACCGTTGATTCCAAAATAATTACGCAACCCATCAGTAATGACAATTGGGCATATCAAAACATGACTTCATTTTGGTGTCTAAGTGTAATTTCTCCTCCTCCCCAATTTAGTTGAAGTAAGCCGAACTAATTTTTCAAATACCTATTGAATTCGTCACCCTAAATATCAGAATAGGGGTTGTGGGATGCTGAAACGCTGTGCCTGACGGCAAGCAAGAGTTCAGCATGACCCAAGATGATTTTTTGATGAATTAGAGAGATTTTTTTCACACAATTCAAATTAAAAAACAACGACATGAAATATTTTATGGCGGCACTGTGCATGCTTTGCATGAGCAAGATTGCTGCACAAAACGTAAAAGGAAAATTGGTGGACGAGGCCGATTCTCCAATAGAAGATGCTGGAATTTTTAACAAGACCAGTGGTCAACATAGCCATACCGATGGTACGGGGCATTTTGTTCTGGACAGAACTTCGGTAAATGATACCATCTATTTTTCTAGGTTAGGATATGCCACTCAAACCAAGGTGGTGGGTACATCCGACCTACAAAATCCGATAACGATAACCTTAAAGGAAGCTTCCATCTCCTTAGATCAAGTGGTTTTGGTATCCGAAGTAAACGCCATGAGCAAATTGGTGGATGTGGATGTGAAAACCAATCCGGTGAAATCATCCCAAGAAATTTTGAGGAAGGTTCCTGGATTGATCATTGGTCAACACGCGGGAGGAGGAAAAGCGGAGCAGATATTTTTACGGGGTTTTGATGTGGATCACGGAACCGACGTGGCCATCAATGTGGACGGTATGCCAGTGAATATGGTTTCACATGCCCACGGGCAAGGATATGCCGACCTGCACTTTGTGATTCCAGAGACCATTGAAAATGTCAATTTTGGAAAAGGACCCTATTATGCTGATCAAGGTAACTTTAATACGGCGGGTTATGTCAACCTAAAGCTGAGAAAAAGTCTGGACAAAAGTACGTTGTCTACTGAAGTGGGCCAGTTTGGTGCACAAAGGTTTATGGGCATGCTCAATGTGATGGACAACCAAAACAGCAATGCGTATTTAGCTTCGGAACTGTATTTGACCGATGGACCCTTTGAATCGCCACAGAACTTTAACCGTATCAATATTTTGGGAAGATACCGTTATGCTTTGCCCGGTGATCAGGAGTTGCTTTTGACGGCTTCGCACTTTTCCAGCAAGTGGGATGCATCGGGACAAATACCCCAACGTGCGGTGAATCAAGGTTTGATCAGTCGTTTTGGCGCCATTGATGATACCGAGGGCGGACAAACGAGCCGAACCAACTTTGTTTTGAATCACAACAAGAATCTTGGGACGGGAAAATCGCTTAATACAATAGCTTTTGTTTCGCATTACGATTTTGAGCTGTATTCCAACTTTACCTTTTTCTTGGAAGATCCTGTGAACGGAGATCAAATCAAGCAGTTTGAAGACCGAATGATGGCCGGTGCAAAGTCTGTTTTCCAGAACAATACGGCCAGTTTAGGTGAAATGGAGTTTAAATACAACACTGGTATTGGTTTTCGATACGACAATGTGGATAACAATCAATTATCCCGAACCTTGAACCGTCAAGAATTGTTGGAGCGTTTGGCCTTTGGCGATGTGGACGAGGTAAATGGCTACGCCTTTGCTGGAGCCGAGTTCAAATCGGGAAAATTTACTTTTGAGCCAGCCCTACGTTTGGATTATTTTAGGTTCGATTATGTTGACAACCTTAGCGAGCTTTATGACAGTCGAAGTGAGGAAAAAGTGGCTTTTAGTCCAAAGTTCAATACTATTTACAGCCCTACCGAAAACACGCAAATTTTCCTAAAAACGGGAATCGGGTTTCACTCCAACGATACAAGAGTGGTAGTGGCCAATGAGGGCGAAGATATCTTACCGGCCGCCTACGGGGTGGATTTGGGGACTATTATAAAACCTGCTGATAAGCTGGTTTTGAATGCCACTTTGTGGACCTTGTTCTTGGATCAAGAGTTTGTGTATGTTGGGGATGCGGCCATAGTGGAACCCAGTGGAAAAACCAGACGGATGGGGATTGAGGTAGGAGCTAGGTACCAACCCTTGGATTGGCTTTATCTGTATTCTGATGCGAATTATACCCATGCTCGAAGCACCGAGGAGACCGATGGTGAGGATTATATTCCTCTTGCACCAGACTTTACCATGGTAGGCGGGCTTACTTTGGGAAATAATAATGAAGGATTCTCCGGTGGAATCAATTATCGATATATTGATGATAGACCTGCTAACGAGGACAATTCCATTGTAGCCGAAGGCTACTTTGTTACGGATGCCACACTGAATTATACCTTGAAGAATTGGACGTTCGGGTTGATTGTGGAAAACCTGTTCGACACCGAATGGAACGAAACACAATTTGCCACCGAAAGCCGTTTGTTCAACGAGCCAAACTCTTTTGAAGAGATTCATTTTACTCCTGGAACTCCGTTTTATTTGAGGGGGAAGGTTTTGGTTAGTTTTTAGCCTATTTATTAAGGTAGCAAGAGGCTTGAAATTGTTTCGGGCCTCTTTATCTTGTATCGTTCTTCAGCAAAAAATCGTAATTTCAGCCAAATTCTCGGGGCTGTTATGCGGAAGTACATGTTGTTATCCTTTTTTGGCTTGCTGGTTTCCTGCGAACTTTTTATGTCTCAGGAAGATAAGACCCAAAAATTGGTCAATGAAGAACTTTTGGCCATTGATTGGAACGATGTGGACCAATACCCCCATTTTGATGGTTGTGATGAAACTGCCACCAAACAAGCCCAGCGCGAGTGTTTTCAGAATGTGATGTTGGATTCTTTTTCCAATGCCTTGGACAGCTTGGAATTTCAAGTAGATCAAGATTTAAACGATACGGTATATATCGATTTTGTGATTGATGAGCACGGGTTCATTTCTGTGCTGAATATTGAGGAAAAAACCGCTGTTTTAAACGAAATAGCAGATTTCAACACCAAAATCTCTGCGCAACTGAATGATCTGACCACCGTGGCACCGGCCATAAAAAGAGGGAACCCAGTGAGCCTTCGATTCCGGCTACCCTTGGTACTTAACACCAACTAACGATTTGGCAACAGAAAAAATCATTTTAGGAATTGACCCGGGAACCACTGTCATGGGTTTTGGCATTATAAAGGTCATCAATAAGCAGATGCACTTTGTGCAAATGAACGAGTTGCTACTCCGAAAATACGATGACCCCTACACCAAACTCAAACTTATTTTTGAACGCACTGTGGAACTCATCGATACCTATCACCCTGATGAAATTGCCATTGAAGCTCCTTTTTATGGGAAAAATGTGCAATCCATGCTAAAGCTGGGTCGTGCACAAGGCGTGGCCATGGCCGCAGGGTTGTCTCGGCAAGTTCCGATTACGGAGTACATGCCCAAGAAAATTAAAATGGCCATTACCGGAAATGGAAATGCCAGTAAGGAACAGGTGGCCAAGATGTTGCAAAGTGTCCTAAAATTAAAATCTTTACCTAAAAATCTTGATAGCACAGATGGACTCGCCGCCGCCGTTTGCCATTTTTATAATGATGGAAAGGTAGAAGTGGGGAAAAGTTATTCCGGTTGGGAAGCTTTTGTGAAGCAAAATCCGGATAAAATCAAGTGATGATATACAATTGACAATAAACAATTGACAGTAACCAATATCCAATTACCCAAACATACCTACTTTATGCAAAAAGAGAATCCCTTGATGAAGAAATCTTATGATTTCGCATTGGAAACAATCCGATTATATAAAAGTATTGTGTCTTCAAAACGCGAGTTTGTGTTGTCAAAACAGATGCTTCGTTCAGGAACATCAATAGGAGCTAACATTAGTGAAGCCAATGGTGCTATTTCAACAGCTGATTTTTCAGCCAAAATATCAATAGCTTACAAAGAAAGTTTAGAAGTAAAATATTGGTTGTCGCTTCTGAAGGATTCGGAATATATAAAAACAGAAAAGATAAATAAACTCTTAGAACGAGCAGATGAACTTTCCAAAATCATGTTTTCCATTTTAAAGACTACAAAAAGTGCCAAATGATTATTGTACATTACTTATTGATAATTGTTGATTGATGTCTGGAGTCTACGTGCATATCCCTTTTTGCAAACAAGCTTGTCATTATTGCGATTTTCATTTTTCAACCCAATTGGGAAAGAAAGAAGCCATGGTGAATGCGCTTATCAAAGAAATGGAGCTGCGCAAGGAGGAGTTGCCCAATGAACTAGTGGAAACCATTTACTTTGGAGGCGGAACACCATCGGTACTTTCCAATGATGAAATTGAACAGTTGATCCAAACGGTCTACAGCAATTACGGAGTAATTGACCAGCCCGAAATTACCCTCGAAGCCAATCCAGATGATTTGTCCAGTAATCGAATCCTCCAACTGTCCAAAACTACAATCAATCGCCTCAGCATCGGCATCCAATCCTTTTTTGAGGAAGATTTAAAGTTGATGAACCGCGCCCACAATGCTAGCGAAGCCGAAAACTGCATACGGGAAGCCACAAAGTATTTCGACAATATTTCCATCGATTTGATCTACGGAATTCCAGGCATGTCCAATGACTGTTGGAAAACCAACGTCCAGAAAGCGTTGGATTTTGGCTTGCCCCATATTTCAAGTTATGCGTTGACGGTGGAACCCAGAACAGCCCTTAAAAAGTTTATCGAAAAAGGGGTTGTCCCCGATGTGGATGACGAGCAGGCGCAAGAGCAGTTCCATATTTTGGTGGATACATTGGAAGCGAACGGATTCGTCAATTATGAGATTTCCAATTTTGGAAAACCGGGTTATTTTTCCAAGAACAATACTTCGTATTGGTTGGGGAAGACCTATTTGGGGATTGGCCCATCAGCGCATTCCTTTGATGGGCAACACCGAAGCTGGAATGTTCGGAATAATGTCAAATACATCAAATCCATAGAAGCGAGGGAGTTACCGAACGAAACCGAAACCTTGACCCAAACCGACCGCTACAACGAATACGTGATGACCGGACTTCGAACCATTTGGGGCGTTTCTTTGGAACGGATAACAACAGAGTTCGGCACAAAATACGTGGACTACCTAAACCAACAATCCCAAAGATTTTTGGAGCAGGGTTTGCTTCAGCTCACAGAAGGGAAATTGCTCACCACCAAAAAAGGCAAGTTTTTAGCGGATGGGATTGCAAGTGATTTGTTTTTCTTGCAGTAGTAAATTTAAATTCTTTTTATCCATAGGTTAATGAAATGTTCAAAAGGTGTTGTCCAATACACATAAAAGCGAAGTGCGGGGACAGAGCAGTAAACGGCCTGCCCTTGTCCGCGCACATTAAACTTTAATGATGCAAAGCATCTCGGGATTCCTTAGAACTAATCGGCACAGAAAACTGTATTTATTTTTTATGCCCCGGTTCCCAAATCAATCTAACAAAAGAACTTAATCGCTCATTTTCGCGATTTACAGGAATTCCTGCTACAATACCAATCAGTAAGTTGTCTGCAATGCCTAAACGCATTTGAGGTCTCATTGTCATGTCAAAGTCTGCCCCACTCATGGTTTTGTTAAATTCAATTCCGATAAAGTTCCTCGTCCCCGAAATCATATAGTGGAAACTAGTATTGATGTCGTAGGAGGTATGAAACGTGTTGGAACTAAAACTTTGTTCAATCATTGGGCCTGTGTATATCAACGAGTGAAAATTATTGCCCCATCGTTTGGCGACCACGAAAAATGGATTGTAAACATTTCCTTTTAAAAAGGGTTTTCCAAATCTACTAAAATCCGAAAGCTCAAACTCGTTTATATAACCGATTGCCATTGAAGTGGCCATGGGTTCACTCACCAAAACGGACCATTGGGCGGCTATTTTTATACTGTTTAATTGGTTAGAGGGAACGGAATTGTTGGCAGACCCATTCACAGGTGAATAAAAGGTGAAGGGTAGCTCCACTTCCAAACCTAATCTATCTATGGGAGCCCACTCATATTCAATAAGTGCTTCGTAAGAATCAAATTGTAGATTGTCGGTAAGCCCAAAACCCAAGTTCCATTCCTTTTCACCTTTTCTGGCACCTAAATCACGGATTAAATCAATATATAGCGGCTCAGCATGTAAAACCTTGTCTGGTTCCTTCTGATCTTCAACTTGTTGAATGTAAAGACTATCTTTTTCTGCATCAGTAATTTGAGCGAAAACATTTGTGAATGATGCCAATACACCGATTGACATCAATAATTTTTTGATGTTCATATTTGATTTGTTTTATAAGTATTGAGAATTGCCCATGTCCTTCTTGGTCATGGGATAAAAGAGTTGCAAAAACAAATCAAACTTTGGGAGGAGGACTGTCTATTTTTTTGAAACCATTTGTTAACCGGGCTTCATGGGCAGAAAATAGTTTTTTCTTTTCAACGAGTTGACCACGAATATGTTCCTTTGTTTTGGTCTCATGAACCAGCAGGTCAATTTTTACATTCTTTTTCTTATTGTGGTCTTCAGTGTCATTATCATCATACTCTTCGAAGGCATTTTCAAAACCTAAAACCTTTTCAACTAAAATTTCTACAATACTTTCTTGATCGTTGATGGACAAATCTTCTGGAATATGTTCCGGGTATGGGTCTGCTGAGTCAACACTAATGTTGAGTAGGTAAAGACCCATTAATCCCCAAAGGAATTTTGTGAACTTGCTATTTCGTAATCGACTTAACACTTCAGGATTAACTCTCTTTTATTACTTTTCTTGTATGACCGCCTACGTTCTGGATAGATTTGTTGTACAAACCATGGTTTGCAAAGATACCAAGCCCAAAGATGGTTCAAAAGAAAATTTACGCTAGAAACGTGGAAGACTTTTAATGGAATGGACAACGTTTATCAAAAAAGCCTTATTTATTGCATTTTTCAATTGATTTGATTTAATTACTGGTTCAACTTTAACATACATGATAGCCACCATAAAACACAACTCCAGAAAGTACACCATTGATTTGACCAAGCCCTTGGATATTTCCATTCCCCTAATGGATGGAGAAGGAGGGGTCAACGCTTGGTACTTGGGTCCACCTAAAATAGAACCTCACAAACAAGATGGATTTGTGGGCAAGGTTTCGGAAGGGGCTCCCGTAAATTTCAATGACATTTGGTTCAACCCACATAGCCATGTTACGCATACAGAGTGCTTGGGTCATATTACTGAGGCGTTCCATTCCGTCAACAAAAAATTGAAGCAGTTTTTCTTTTTAGCCGAGGTTATCACGGTGGCCCCAGAACAGGAAGGCGAAGACTTTGTCATTTCCGAAAAACAACTCAAATACGCCTTGGGTAACAAAAAACGGGAAGCCGTGGTGATTCGGACGCTGCCCAACCTTAAGGATAAACGTTCCCGCAAATATTCAGATGCCAATCCGCCTTATTTGCTGGAGGCAGCAGCGGAATATTTGGTGAAAAAAGGAGTGCAGCATTTGTTAATAGATTTGCCTTCAGTGGACAAAGAACGGGATACAGGTGCATTGTTGTCCCATAAAGCTTTTTGGAACGTCAAGGGCAAACCACGGGAAAAAGCTACCATTACGGAATTTATTTATGTGCCCAACAAAGTGGTGGATGGCACCTATTTTTTAGACCTGCAAGTAGCACCCATTGAGAATGATGCCAGTCCAAGCAGGCCAATTCTTTATAAGATTTTGGAATAAAGGATTGTCCCCAAACTTTATATCTTTAACCAATGGGTGAAATAGTTGATACCATTCTCGGCATAATATTGGGCGCAATACTCATGTATTGGGTGTACTCCCTGTTCCGAAAAAAGAAGAACAAAGAAATCACCGAACAGCAATCCACTGTGTTGTTGGATAAGATTAGGAATGTATGCAAATTGGTTTCGGTGGAAGGTGATTTTGCCGAAATTTATCATTACGAAAACACCAAGGACAGCTTTATGAGTCTTTTTCGAAGCAAGAAAAAAGCACTCATTGTGGTGAAGGCCCAAGCGCATATTGGGTACGATCTTGCGAAGTTGGATTTATCTGCCGACACCCAAAATAAACGCATCATATTGCGTAATTTTCCAGAGCCGGAAGTCTTGTCCATTGAACCTGATTTACAATTTTATGATATTAAAAATGGGCTGTTTAACAGCTTTTCACCCAATGACCTTACCAAATTGAACCAAGAGGCCAAGGAACATATCAAACAGAAAATTCCGGAAAGCGGATTGATGGAAACTGCACGGAAAGAAGCCTTGCAGGCCGTTTTGGTAGTGGAGAAAATTGTAGAGACCATTGGTTGGACCTTGGACTACTCCGCCTTGGAAATTTCAAACAGAGAAAAACAATTCATAGAACAATAAACAAGCATGAAAACAAGAATCATCATACTATTTTTGGTGGGAATAGTTTCCTCCAGTTGTGTACAAATCAAAAACGATATGAGCAATTTTGACCACACCTTTACCCACGTGGTATATTTCTGGTTTAAAAATCCGGACAATGCGGCCGATAAGGCCAAGTTTGAGGCTTCGTTGAAGAAGTTTCTGGACAATTCGCAATACGCCAAGACCAAATTCATTGGTACACCGCCAAAAGCCATTCGCGATGTAGTGGATGATTCCTTCACCTACTCCTTGATTCTTTCCTTTGAATCGGCCGAAGCACAAGCGGCCTACCAAGAAGAAGAACCCCATCTTGTTTTTATCGAAGAGTGCAAAGATTTATGGGAAAAGGTGATTGTGTACGATTCACAAGGCATCTAGATATGAACGTAGAGGAACTTCGCGAGTATTGTCTCACCAAAAAAGGAGTTGCGGAGGAGTTTCCCTTTGATGCAAATACGTTGGTGTTCAAGGTCATGGGCAAAATGTTTGCCCTGGTTGCTTTAGAACGACTTCCTCCCCAATGCAATTTAAAGTGCGACCCAGAGCGGGCCGTGGAACTTCGGGAAGAATACGACGGCGCAATCATTCCGGGATATCACATGAGCAAAAAACATTGGAACACCCTTTTCTTGGAAAATCTGCCTGCTAAATTGATTTTGGAACTGGTGGATCATTCGTATGAACTTGTGGTGGGTGGGCTAACCAAAAAATTGCAACAAGAATTGCATAATAGCGCCGGAAAATAGATGGTGGATTTACAGCATTTTTACACCTCCCAGAAAGACAAGCATGAGGCAGAATTACAACGGGTAAAAAAGAATTTGGCGTTATTGGCCACTTTTCGTTTGTCAATTTTTGCGGCTTTGGCGCTGGGCATTTACCTTTTCTGGGGAACAACAACGGTTTATGTGCTGGCTCCCTTGGGTCTGGTGTTGTTTGTGTATATGGTGTTGCGTTTTGTAGAAGTAAAGCGTCACAAACACTATGTACAACGGTTGATTGATATCAATAATACCGAATTGGAAATTTTGGCCCGCCGTTATCACCATTTGCCAGACGGGAAAGAATTTTTGCAACCTGACCATCCCTATGCGCAGGATTTGGATGTGTTTGGCAAAGGGTCCTTTTATCAATACACCAACAGAACGATTTTGGTTCAGGGTACAAGAGTGTTTTCAAGACTTTTATTGGATGGTAATCCGAAGGATATTGCCAAAAAACAAGAAGCCATCCAAGAATTGGCCCAATTGCCCGAGTGGAGACAACATTTTTCAGCATTGGCTGGGGAAACCAAGCCTAGAATTTCTCCAGATTTGGTGTCCAACTGGATGAAAAACCATAAACCTTTCACGCCAAAGCGGACACGAATGGTGACAGCACTTTTCGGATTGACTTCGATTGTATTGATGGCATTGGCTTTTTTGGGTCAGGTCCCCGAAAGTTTGGTGGTCATCTGGTACTTTGTGGGTATTGGCATTGTCGGTCGCTATTCCAAGAGCATTCTCAAGTTTGCGGTTCAAGTGTCCGAAGCGCAGGAAACTATCCAGCAACACCAAAAATTGATTTCTGAATTGGAAGGGCAAACATTTTCTTCGGAACTCTTGCAGGACCTTCAAAAGAAACTGGACATTATAGGTGAAAAGACCTCCAAAATATTGAAAAACTTTAGTCGTAGGTTGGACAATTTTGAGCAACAGAACAATCTGTTGGTGCTGCTGTTCGGACAGGGTTTTTTGCTTTGGAGCCTGTACTTCGCGCATCGTGTAGAAGTTTGGATTGAAACCTATGGCGATGAGGTGGAGGAGTGGTTTTCGGCCATTGCCCAGTTTGATGCTTATATTACCTTAGGCACCTATGCGTTTAATCACCCTGACCATTCGTATCCAAATTTGGTTGAGGGTAATGTTGTGTTGCGAGCAAAAGAAGTGGGTCATCCCTTGGTGGACCCTAAAAAGAACATTTTAAACGATTTTGAGCTAGGAAAAGGCCGTTTTTGCATCGTCACAGGTGCCAACATGGCCGGAAAAAGCACTTTTTTGCGCGCGATTGGGCTTCAGATTGTTATGGCGAATATGGGGTTGCCCGTAAAAGGAAAGGAAGTGCAGTACGCCCCAGTTCGCTTGTTGACCAGCATGCGTTCTTCGGATTCATTGGCGGATGAGACTTCCTATTTTTATGCAGAACTGAAACGGCTAAAATACATTGTGGAAGAATTGGTAAAAGCAGATGGTTTTGTGATTCTGGATGAAATCTTGAAAGGGACCAACAGTGTGGACAAGGCCGAAGGCTCCAAGAAATTCATTGAGCGTTTGGTGAAAAATGGGTCAACCGGCATGGTGGCCACCCACGATTTAAGCCTTTGCACCCTGGCAGATAAACTTCCGGAAGTGGAAAACAAATATTTTGATGCCCAGATTGTAAATGGGGAGCTTTTCTTCGATTATAAATTCAAAGAAGGGGTGTGCCAAAACATGAACGCCTCTTTTCTCTTAAAAAATATGGGTATTGTGGATTGATTTGTTGTGGTGAAAATCCGATATGATTGTTCTCAGAGTATCTAGGATGATAAAAGTTAGAGGGATTTCAGTGATTAAATTCTTAAGCGATAATTTATGACGGTATTTTTAGTGTTATTGTTTTCCTCCAATTTTTTCTCCTTTTTTGGCATTCAGTTTTATTTCGCTCAGATAACTCAAAATTGTTCCTTTTGAATCTACATTTCCTACATATCCAAATTCAGGTGAATAAAACAGAAAATATTCTTTGCTCTTTTCCTTATTCTTATTGGTCAATTGCTTGCAATGAACTTTAATGCAGTCTTTATATCTTTTTGCAGGCGTTTTAAATTTCTGTTTTATGGCAATAACTTCGTAACTCCAACTTTTGTCATTTTCAATCCAATT
This sequence comes from Allomuricauda sp. ANG21, assembly GCF_040705235.1. NCBI lineage: Bacteria > Pseudomonadati > Bacteroidota > Flavobacteriia > Flavobacteriales > Flavobacteriaceae > Allomuricauda > Allomuricauda sp. ANG21. Next base: position 950,737 of record NZ_JBFCVT010000002.1, read on the forward strand.
ATCTCCAAGCTTTGGACTGATTGGAAGAGCTATAGACTCCTCAAGAGTTTTTTTATCTATATGGTAGTAGTTGTCTGTTCCTTTTCTATAGTACGTTGTGTCAATATCTCCCCAACCATATTTTCTATATCTTACGAAATACTCTTTTCGGTTAATAATTTCTCTGTTATTATCAAAATATTCAAAGTAATGGCTTTTTCCATATTTATAGTATTTAGCACTACTCGAATCTTCAAACAGAGTTATATATCCACCCAATTTTACGTAGGTGAAAGAAAACAGTGTCATTGATAAAATTAGGATTCCAATTATTTTACTCATTTGCTTCATTTTTAGACGATATCCCCTGTCAGCGGATAAAAGTGAATTTCAGGAAATTTCACTTCCTATTCAAAGTCCAATTGACGGAAGGGGGTTTTGGATTGATAAATGGGAAGATTCAAAGTTTGCTACAAGCCTTTTACCTGCACATTGTGGAAAGAATCGGCCTGTAATCGGAGCAACTCTTCTGCCTTTTCTTTTTTGTAGCGATAGAGCTCTTCTTCGCTCTTAATGTCAGCATAGATTTGTGTATTGATTTCACCATCAGTGGCCATCAACAATTTGCGTTGTGCCACTTTTTGGGTCACCCATGTGGCCACGACGCTTTCCTGCTCTTCAAATTTGTAATCGTACTCCCCTTTTGGAGCCAACAGTTTAGCAATAATGGGAGCGGTTTCAATCGCCAAGAACAATAAAAAGATAAAGAACGAAGGAAACCACGGCAATTTTCCCAATGCATTGATGCGGGCCATAAGCCCATCAAAACCATCAATAATCGGTTGAGAATTTGAGACGGCGGTGCTGTAGTCAATTTCCAAAGCGGCAATTTGAGCTTCGAGGCCTTCAATTTTAGCGGCGTTGGTCTCTTTTAAGGTGTTCAATTCCGCCAAGTACGCATCATGCTTTTCTCGCTTTTCTTTGTAGACGGGTCCTTTGCCCAACAAACCTGTTCCTGCGGTTCCTTCGGCTTCAGAAATATAGGTGTCGTACAACGCATTGGTCTCTGCCTCTTTGGTGGCTACTTCATTTTTTAGCGAAGCAATGTCTTGGTTTAGACTTTCAATTTTTGGAGTGTATTGCAGGGCCAATTGTTCTTTGTTGTTTAAGGTCATGGCGTTTTTTTCTTTCAATAGCACCTGATTGATTTCCTTTTCAAAAATCTTCATTTCCAAAGGCTTGGAAATCACCACGGCAATAATGATGGCCAAAACAATTCGTGGTGCCGCTTGGAGCAATTCACTCTTAAAATTGTTACGTTTTTTTATGGTGGAGACAATGTATCGGTCCAAGTTAAAAATCAATAGTCCCCAAATCAAACCAAAGAAAATGGAGGTGAATATATTGTCAAAAACTGTGTAAAGTGCATAACCGCTGGCGATAAACGCCATGATGGCCGTGAAGAAAACGGTGGCGCCAATACCAGCGTATTTGTTTCGTTCCCCGTTGGAACAGGTTTCAAGAATAAGGGTGTCGGCTCCCGAGCAGAAGATAAAAAATCGTTGTAGCATGATAGTGTTCTTTGATTGACCCTTGGGCTTCCTACCTGTCTGCCAGACAGGCAGGTGCTCAGGGCAGGTTGTTTATTAGAACGTGATTTGGGGTGATTTGTTACATAATCAACACAAAAAAGCCACTTTTAAGTGGCTTTTTTGTTATATGTAATAATTGAAAAATCAGCCTTTGGCCATTTCAGTATAGTACTTGTAAAAATAGGGGATGGTCTCAATGCCCTTTAGGAAATTCCAGACCCCGAAATGTTCGTTGGGGGAGTGGATGGCATCGCTGTCCAACCCAAACCCTAAAAGAATGGTCTTGCTATCAAAAACATTTTCAAAAAGTGCCACGATGGGAATACTACCACCTGTGCGCTGCGGCACCGGGGTTTTGCCAAAAGTGGTTTCCATAGCTTTGGAAGCTGCTTGGTAGCCATCGCTGTCAATTGGGGTGACATACGCCTGACCACCATGGTGTGGTGTCACTTTCACCTTAACACTTTTTGGGGCCAAGGACGTAAAATGCTTCGTGAACAGGTCAGTAATCTCGTGCCAATCTTGATTGGGCACCAATCGCATTGAAATTTTAGCATAAGCCTTGCTAGCGATTACGGTTTTTGCACCTTCGCCCGTGTAGCCGCCCCAAATGCCGTTCACATCCAAAGTAGGCCGGATTCCGAAACGCTCGGTGGTGGTGTAGCCTTTTTCACCATGTACATCATCAATGTCGAGGGCTTTTTTATAGGCTTCCAAATTGAAGGGGGCCTTGGCCATTTCCGCACGTTCCTCATCCGAAATGATTTCAACCTTATCATAAAACCCAGGGATGGTAATGTGGTTGTTTTCATCATGCAGTGAGGCAATCATCTTGGCCAATACGTTGATAGGGTTGGGTGCGGCACCTCCATATATCCCGGAATGAAGATCACGGTTGGCCCCGGTCACTTCCACCTGAACATAACTCAGTCCTCGGAGTCCAGTGGTAATGGATGGAGTGTGGTTGGAAATCATCCCCGTATCGGAAATTAAGATAATGTCGTTTTTAAATTTTTCTTTGTTTTCCTTTAGGAAATCCTCCAAACTATCGCTTCCTACTTCCTCCTCACCTTCAATCATGAATTTTACATTGCAGGGAAGCTGGTTGTTCTTGATCATGAACTCCACAGCTTTCACATGCATAAAAAATTGACCTTTATCGTCACAGGCACCCCGCGCAAAAATGGCGCCGTCTGGGTGTAGATCGGTTTTCTTTATCACCGGCTCAAAAGGAGGGGAATCCCAAAGATTCATAGGGTCCGGGGGTTGCACATCGTAGTGGCCATAGACCAATACTGTAGGTAGGTTGGGGTCGATGATTTTATCCCCGTAAACCACGGGATAACCCTTGGTTTCGCAGATTTCCGTGTTGTCACAACCGGCATCCTCCAGTGATTTTTTAACGGCCTTTGCCGTTTCCAAAACATCCGTGGAATATGCGGGGTCTGCACTGATGGAAGGTATTTTTAGAAGTTCAATAAGCTCGTTAATGAATCGGTCTTTGTGCGTGTTGATGTAGTTGTTTAGTTGTTCCATATATGTTTTAAAAAGGACACTAAAAGTACAAAAAACAAGTTTTTAAAGTAGGCCGGTTTGCAAATCGGAAAATTGATTTATATTTGCACTCCCTTTTGCGGGTGTGGTGGAACTGGTAGACACGCTAGACTTAGGATCTAGACAAGGAAAAGTTCATAAAATATTGAAAAAGCGGGTGTGGTGGAATTGGTAGACACGCCAGACTTAGGATCTGGTGCCGCAAGGCGTGGGGGTTCGACTCCCTTCACCCGCACTTTTTCATTTAAATAATTTCAAGGAAAAGCTCTTCAATTTTGGGGAGCTTTTTTTGTTCGGGTACAACATAGGTACAACATTTGCTCATTTGCGCCCCCTGCACTAGATTTTTTTTCAATTGAAAACAATTGGGATTAAAAGTAATTCAGGTCATATTTTTTGGCATAATATCGGTCATTTTGAAAATCTATTTTGACCACCAATCCTTTCTTTCCCAGAAGTTTCTATTTATCCTTTGATCAGGGATAGAACATGCTTGAATGTTTTTCTTGACTTTCAATAAAAGAGTTTCGTTTGATACCTTTTAAAAGGAGTATTTCTTTTTCTATCATCGGATCGAACCATTCAATTTTTTCATTCGCCCACTCCAGCCATTTTAAAATTTCTTCGGTCAGTTCACCCTTGGATTCATGATACCTTTTAAAATCTTGGATATAACTTCTGAGCTGGGTTGTCATTTCATGTCTTTTCATGTCCTTGAAAAGTGACTTCATGGCTTTCAATTCTTTGTCTCTTAGTGCTTGAAGCTGCTGTTCTATTTTTTGTTCTTCCAAGTATCGTTTACGCCGTTCCTCTCTTTCAATTCTTTCTTTTTTCAGCTCCTTGGCAGTCAATTCCAATTTAGTCAGAATTTTGACGAGCTGTTCTTCCAAAAGTTCATTTTTATTGTCCGTCCATTTCTTTGTTGCAGAGTAATCAGCATCCATCTTAAACTTTAAAATGCCACTTGGGTGGTATTCATAATTTGTCCATCTCTCTTTTTTGACCATAACCCTTTTTGATTTTTCACGACACTTTATATTGATTTTTTCGTCAAATATGATAGCATAGGTTATATATTCTTCGACAACTATATCATGGCCTCTCTTGTGGAGTAACTTGATCAATGCATTCATGAACCGAAGTGCCCTGGGAACCATCTGTTTTGAAACCTCTATGTTTAAAACCCCTTTCGTGGTATAGATTATATCCTTGTACTGATAGCTGGGATTGAAGTTTGAAGTTTCAAGATCGGATTTAGCATTTTGGATCAAAATATCTGGTTTGTACATTCTCGTTGGGACCGATAGCGGCAAGGAAGGGTTGTTTTTGATTTCGTTTTTCAAGGCATTGTATTTGCTCAAGTACGGATCTATTATATTCTCTTCTAACCTCAAACAGAGTTTGATGTCACTAAGTTTTTTATCTGTTATTGGCAGAGTACTTTGAATATTACAACCATGAAAGAAGACACCAGTCCATCGACTATGAAAGACCCATTGATCTATTCAAGAGAGCAGCTTGATAATTATATTAGTTTTGTAGAGAAACTGTCCTAAAGATCGGGGTATCTACACGTCTTCTTCAAGCTGAAAAGGACAAGATTAATTATATGGAAAAACTTCTAAATAAATAGAAGTTCTATTAGTTCAAATAATTGTTCTTTTGATAATCAATATTGACTTAAGAAAATATTGACCAATCCTCCGGGTCAAATGAACCGTATTGGCCATTTAAGGGAGGTAACTCAGCAAACTCACTAACATATTTTTCCAATTCTATAGATTCCGATTTCTTGGGAAAATCATTGGGAAATATTTGGATGAAGAGGTCTTGAATATTAATCTTATTTCGAATTCGATAATATTTCCTTCCCATTTGAGTATGACCGGAAGATACGGGCCCTGATCCATCTACATTGGAGTTGTCAAAAAGTGCTTTTTGAAGATTGGATACTCTTTTAACCAATGGCACCTCGGTCATTCCTATGTACAGAATCCCGTTTTTGTCATTATTAAAAAGACGTGGTATTACTTTGGGATGCCCATTTTCAAAATAATATAGTTTATAAATCCCTATCCTCTGACTATCTTTTATCTTTTGCAGCTCTGATTGAAAGGATTTTGGTTCTTGATTGACTCTTAAATATGGACTATCCATTTTCTGTTTTATGCTGTTATAAGCTAATTTACAACCACGCTCTTCATGAACCTGTAAGTCTTGACACTGATGAAGATATAAAATCTAAACTTTGTTCATCTATCTAATAAAATTTGAATACCTTTTAAAAGTGCTAAAACACTGTTATGTTTATGCATATCCTGAATACTTTGTAAAGAAAAACACTGTAATTCTTTCCCGGTTTTTCTTGTGAAGTGGCGAAATCCCTTTTTACATATTCTTGAGTTTTGTTCGGTATTTTTCGATGGCCCCAGGATTTAGATCCAATTTAAGGTAATCCTTACCGAAGCGGTTATAGTATTCCGATACATGGTCCAACACATAGGCGAAATCCTCCTTCAGCTCTTCCATTCGTTCCTCCAATCGGACATACCGGATTTTGGGAACTGTGGTCTCTTTATCCAATAGCTCTGGATCGGTTGGGGTATTTATCTCCGTCAGTTGCTTCTCAAAAAATTCGAAATCACCTTCCCATTCTTCGCCCACCTCCGTTTCCAGTTCCTGTTCAAAGAGCGCCTGAATCATACTTACAGTTGGCAAAGTCTGCTCCTTTTCGATACTTCGCATGATAGCCACCATTGAATTGAAACGTCTTTTGATCAAATATTTCAGGCTTGCTATGGTCTCGTGCATCCGTTCATCAGGTGAGATCCCATTGTGTTCAAAGAATTCCACCATGGCCAACAAGGTCATGGTCTGTGACTTCCCTTGCCGTTTGGAAAAACTCCTGAATTTCCTTGCCACTGAGACTTTGACCTTCATGGCCGCGAACCGTTCTTTTTCGTATCCTTTATCCATTTTTTCACCAAAAACCATTGGAGCTCAAATTCCTTTAGATCCCAAGAACCCTTATGAACAGTGCTTTTCCGAAGGAAAATGAATCAATAGCGCCGCGCTTGCGCGCTATCCTCTTGCTCTACCTTTTCGTCCCGCAGGGACAAAAATGAATCGCACAACATGGTTTAAAAACCAGTTGCTTCCTATTTAAAAGTCAAATCGAATGGTACGGACTTCAGGAAAGTCAAATCAATGGGATTGCCGTACTTCGGGTATTGTTCATAACTGTTTTTAAAGGTATGGAATTCAATCTATTGAACATAGAAAAACCCAATCATAATGATTGGGTCGTTATGGCCGGTTTTGGCATCCATTGTTTTTTTGCCATTTCCATATGGATCACATCAAACCATGATCGGCAAAACTGAAATAGCTTCCATCGGGTGCCAAGATGATATGGTCCAAGACCTTTACATCAAAAAGCTGTGCAGCCTGTTTGATCTTTTGGGTCAATTGCCTGTCCTGTTCACTTGCCCTCAACTGCCCAGAGGGATGGTTATGGGTAAGGATTATCCCCACGGAAAGGGTCTTTAGGATAATTGCAAAAAGGATTCGTATATCCACCAAGGTTCCTGTGATACCTCCAATGGACAAGGGATAGATCCCTTTGACCTTATTGGATTGGTTGAGCAATAGGATCTTGAACGTCTCGTGCAATCCTATGGTATCGGTATCCCAGTTCTCGAACAACAATCTCCCCACATCATTGGAATTGGTGATCGAGAGGGATTTCAAGGTGCTGGGTTTCTCATGGTAACTGATTCGTATTTCGTTGACTCTATGTTCCATTTTACTCTTAATTATGGATAGATAAAGAAAGGGACGCCTATTTCCCATGGGCACCCCTGACCCGATCAATCGTTGTTATCTCCCAACAATAAATCTCACTTAAGACCACTTCGGTCACATAACGTCTGTTCCCTTCCTTGTCCTCATAGGAACGGGAGGTCAATTTTCCATCTACGGCAATCTCTTTGCCCTTGTCCACAAATTCTTTGATGATGTCGGCCAGCTTTCCCCATCCGATAAGGGTGTGCCATTCGGTATTGGTCACCCGTTCCCCTTGTTTGTTCCTGTAGTGCTCGTTGGTGGCCAAGTTCACACGTGCCACGCGTTTTCCGTTTTCAAGATCGGTGATCACGGGATCTTGTCCCATATTTCCGATCAACTGCACTTTGTTTCTTAATGTACTCATGATAAAAAGCATTTAAATGCCTGCCTGTCGGCAGACAGGATTAATAAATCCTCCTTATACTTTGTTCAATTGTTCCCAAATTTTAAGGGGGTGTTTGTTTGCTTCTTACGTGCATCGCACAATAAAAGAAGGGGGTTCTGTCAAGGCTTTTGGACGGAAATCGGGAGGCTCCGCAACATAGCAAAACCTTGAGGTTTTCAAGGCAGGGGAATCCCTATTTGCGAACAAAACCTGTCTTGGCCTTGACAGGTTCCATTGGAGCCCTTGGGAATGCCATCTGACCCATTGGCAAGGGAGCGTACGGAAAGTTAAGCGACTGTGGACGAAGGTGTCCTGATTGGAAGTCCCTGGGCACAACCCTGTTTTACGATGACCCGGAAAACAACAAAGGGCTTCTTTTATTAAGGACCCCTTAAAATTTGACCACTACCAAATACCATTTAAAGTATTCCCACAAAGTTCCAAGAAAGCTTTGTGTTGGAAGACGGATAAGAAACTTTTAAACAAGTTTTGGTCAGAGCGTAAATCCCCATGTTTTAGGTATGAGAAAGAATTCAAGATTACTGTTTTAAGAAAGCTTGGTTAAAGGTCGCCGGTATCATATCTTCAATTGCATCTATTCATTCCAATTAAGTATATAGATGTATATTACAATCATATTAATATGTTGTAGCTGATTAACCCAACCAAAAAAGGAATGAAAAAAATAATAGTACTGTTATTACTTTCAACAATCACATATATATCATGTGAAAAAGCTGAAAAAGAAACAGACAAAATTGAAATAGCGAAAAAGTTTTATGTTGCGATTGACAATTCAAATCACTCAAAAGTGACTGGATTAATTACGGAAGAGTTTACAACCATTGATGATGGATACGAACAAAAATATGTCCAAAATAAATACGCTGAATGGGTGAAATGGGACTCTGTTTTCCAACCGACCTATGAAATCCTCAAAATCGAAAAAGATGACGATATTGTCAAAGCCAAGATTTCAAAAATTGATAAGAGAATTTCTTTTCTACACGACCAACCTATAATAATGAATGAGACAATATTATTTGATGGTGATAGAATAGTGTTGAACGAACTTCTGTATCCTTCAACGTCGAAAAATTTATTAAACGCAGAGATGAATTTGTAAGTTGGGTTGAGGAAAATCACCCAGACTTGAATGGCTTTTTACGTGACCAAACTTTGAGTGGCGGAATTAAATACTTAAAAGCGATTGAATTATTTAAAGGATATCAATAACATGCCACAACAGCGTTAATTTGCAAAAACTACTGAATTTCCCGATTGAAATTCCAACTCCTTTTACTTATTGACATAGCTTGGCTAAAAGTATTCATAATATTTGTCGATTAGAGAAACCATACTATGCAATTTTGTAAGCCCTAGTTAATTGAAAAAACCATGAAACTGGGTCAATATATTCTTTTACTACTTATTGTTGTTCTCGGGACTTCCTTGTTCTTTTTTGGAAAGAATGAGATGAATGCCAAATCACTTATTGAGAGGTTTGAAAACGGACAGTTTCCAATCACCGAGTACAGAAAATATGCAAATGAAGATTATAGAGGAGCATCTGCCTTTCCCATGGATGCAAATTATGTAGGGTTAATTACATCGCACAGGGTAAAGAAGAGAAATAAAATATTAACTGTGGGAGGTGGGACTTCTGCGGCAATTATTATATTATTTTTTATTGCGTCATATTATGAAAACAAAACCAACCCACTAAAAAATCTGGATGTTTTAAGGCGAAATGACATTATCTCCGAGTCGGAATTCGTTGAGAAAAAAGAACAAGCAGTAAGAAAAAATGCATCTAGAAAAGAGGAAAAGCTAAAAAAAGAGAATACGAGAAATTGGTCTCGGAATTAGATAATTTAAAAGCAAAAGGAATTATTTGCGATGAAGAGTATCAAGAAAAATTAAATAGAATTAAAGAAAAACAGCGTTAAAATTCATTGAAGCCTTTTACTTAAATTAAGCCTATCATTACAGGAAAGGTGTTCCTACGGGCAATTCCCTTTTGAGTATTATTAGCCAAAATTTAAACAAAAGAAAAATGCATGATGTCAGTTACACGAAATTTCAAAGATTTTTTTCTTATCTAAAAGATAAAGGATTAATAACACTAGAGGAAAGTGTTGATTTATTGACGGAGTATATTCAGAATGGCACCGTGACATTTAATACTTTATCTGAAAGCAAATCGAAAGAAGCAAAAGTGTTACTTCGACAATATGCAAACGGAGAACTAAAAATTGAATAATAAGAGAAAATCATAGGTCTTTAAATCAAGTTAGCCCTATCATTTCTATTATTAAAAGGTCGGCAATTCAGTACCTATTCATTTCCCACCGTACTAATGACTTGGAAAATCATCGAAAGCATAAAAGTTTGAGTTCAACCTAACTCCTTATTTTATGCTATTTAGGGTATATTTTGCCAAAATACGGGTACGTTTATTTTTGAGTTATAATACGAAAGAATATGAAGTGAATATACATTCAAGGATATTCCTTGAGCTATAGATGTACCGTACCCTGTAACGAGGACTTCCCTGTTCAATAGTTCTTCCCATCTATGTGATGGCACCGAAATTTCCTTGGTTCTCAAGGGAGTAACCTACCTTTAGTATACCACTAAGCGACCCTTTCAGAACAAAGATGAAGGTCTTGATTTTTGCAAGCTATATTCTTATACTGCATTTTACTTTTTTGTAAAATTCTCACGCAAACCATAACTACATATAATTTAAAAATAAATCCAAAAAGACGTTTTTTTGATAAATTTAAACGTTTAAATATTGCGGTATTATAATTTTTGTTACTTTTACAAGTAATTAAGTTTTGAAAAATACTTAAACGTTTAACTTGTACTTTGGCATTTTGTACGGCTTGTTCCAAAGACATGGGTTCCTAAAAAGAATCATTTTTTATTATGTCAAAGAAAGTATTGGATTTATGTTATTGGTTCAAAATTTTATTGGAGATTAAACAAACAGAAATATAAATTATTATGAATAGAATGTGCATTTCGAAGACAACCTTTTACATCCAAACAATCCTCCTTTTGGTGTGTACTTATCCGCTTTTTTCTCAGCAAAAAGAGGAAGGGGCATTATGGATGCCTATGGATTATACAATACAACGTATTTCCAGTTATGATGTAACTGGAGCTAACGACGATGGAAATTGGAAAAACAAGATCAAGCCTGGAGAGACTCGAACTATAGGAGATGTAATTGGGCCTGGAATTATCAAGCATATTTGGGTTACTATAGCGAGTGGGGAATACTATCATCTTAAAAAAATAGTTCTCAGGATTTATTGGGATGGTGAAAACAACCCAAGTGTTGAAACCCCTATAGGGGACTTTTTTGGGCTTGGTTTGGGGAAATACAATTTGTATGAGTCTAAATTTACTTCTGTGGGTTCGCAAAGGGCACTCAATGCCTATTTTCCTATGCCCTTTAAAAAATCCGCAAAAATTACCATTACCAATGAAGGAGATGAGGCCATAGGTGCATTTTATTATAACATCGACTGGGAGAAACATAAATCCTTGCCAGATGAAACCCTTTATTTCCATGCACAATACAGGCAGGAAACCCCAACAGACGGATGGACAAATGATTGGGAACGTAATAGCGATTCTATTGTCAACAATCATAAAAATCCTAAAGGCGAAGGGAATTACATGATTATGGAAGCTAAAGGAAAAGGACATTTTCTTGGTGTAACCCATAGTATCATCCAAAATCAAGGTGATTGGTGGGGAGAAGGAGATGAAATGATATTCATAGATGGTGCAGAGGATGCACAGATTAAAGGAACCGGAGCGGAAGATTATTATCTCGGAGCTTGGTGTTATGGTGGATGCGGAATCAATCCTTTTGGCAATGATAAGCCTGAATTTGCTTATGACAGCTATGGCAACCCGTTGAACGGTGGTGATGATAGGGGGGCGCAGTGGACCGTTTATCGTTTTCATGATGAGTCACCGGTAACATTTACCAAGTCGATTAAAATGACCATAGAGCATGGACATGCCAACCATAGGTCTGATAATTATTATACGGTGGGCTATTGGTACCAGACAGAACCTCATATGCCTTTCCCAAAATTACCCGAGGTTAAAGAACGTTTACCAAATGTCAAAAATACAGAGGGACCAACTTTTGGTAAAAACTAATAAAGATTTATGGTAACCATAGAAATTATAAAAATATTGACTTTGAATTTATTTGCTAGATTATTAAAAACCACGATGCCGGTATTTTGTATGACGCTCTTGGCCATATCTGTGAATTCCTGTAACTCAAAGAATGAGAAGGCCAATGATGGAGATGCTCAAGAGACCTACTCACATAATTGGATAACGCCCAATGCTGACGGAGGAGACTGCATACCTGTCTGGGGACACCATGACGGTATCAGAATTGGTCTTGCACCGACAGGTGGGCCACGTGGACTTTTGCGTGTATATGCGCCTTACCTGAATCTAAGTACAGATTCGTTGAAGATGATAAACTTCATTGCCTTGGAACCCATTATATCTGGTGGTGATTCAAGAGGTTTCTCGGAATTGGAGCCCAGTACACTTGACAATGTTAGGGGAAAGCGGTTTTGGAGTGCAAATAGAGCCGATGCCATTGAACCTCGATCTGTTCAAGATTGTGCATCGGGGGTAATAGAGCAGGTCAATGGGAGGGAGGCCCTAACACTTTATGTTCATTCAGAAGAATTTGATTCTGGTGCCAAAGTATATGTCCGGGTCCGGTTTTATGAAGATAGCCCTTATGAGATTGAACTTACATCCTATACTGCCGAGGAGTCGGCCCCATTGGATAATTTTATACTTACCGCAACCATGGGAAACTTTGCAAGGTTAAGAAATTTATATCTCAAAGATGGCATAAAATCATCATGGTTATTGTGGCCGGATTATAGGGACAGCAATTTTACCCCACATGATTATACCTCGGTAAGCAATATGTTGGAGGATAAGAATGGGTCAGTTTATTTTGTAGCGGCACCCAATGAGGATGACCCTACTGCTGTTACATATTCCTCGGATACAAAAGAACATTGGAAATACAAGGGACAGAAGGCTACCCAATATTGGAAAAAACTAAACCCCAGTCCCAATTTAAATGGATTGGTGAATGGAAGATATGCCTATTGGGCCAGTGAATCACCAATCCCTGGAGGGATTTCATATGAAAATTTTGAATTGAAAGAACCCTTTAAAAATGGATCTGTATTTTATTTTGGGGTCAGCCCTTTGGACCCAGAAACCTTTATTGGTTCAATTGAAAAATAAGAATATGAATGTTCCGCACAAAATAACATGACCTTGCTGCGCAATGAATTTTATGGAAAAGCAGGGCATTAAAAGTAAGTTTATTTAGTTGTTTGAGTTAGTTAGGCATGCAAAGTTGGTTTTCCCTTTTGAAAGTTTACGCTTTTAAGCATTACTTTCTTGATAAATACGTTTCAACCAATTTATTTTTGGGAAACCAGCTTTCTGCATGTTAGTAAAGACTTCTCTTGTTCAATTTGTTTCTGTTGAAATTTTCCTTTTGGAAGTATGATGTCAACAGAGAGTTCATTTAGAAAGTTTTAGTTAATGATGTGCAGTATTACATTAAAGGAAATGGCCAAGTTATTGGGGTGTTCAGCGTCAACCATCTCCAAGGCACTTAATGATAGCCCGGAAATAAGTGAGGCAACCAAGGTTCAGATCAAAAGAGCTGCGCAATTCTATAACTATACTCCAAATGAGATTGCCCAAAGTTTAAAAGGAAAGGGAAAGCAGGTTTTAAACATTTCCATACCTAAATGGAAAGAAGAAAAATGTCAAAAATTGCTTAATGAGATCATAGATCTTTCCCAATCTGAATATGAAAGGGACAGTGCTCACAACAATGTCCTGAATACGGGATTCCCAAATCGCAAGAATCAATCAAGAACAAGATTGGTTCTATTACGGTTTGAATAGTACTGATTGTGCCGATTATCAGTTAGCACATTTTAATAAAGGCACTTATATTTTTTTCAATCAAGGGTTTTTATCTATCATAAAATCAGTTCCATAATGATCCCTGATACGGCCATACGCTTCTGAAGCAGCCCCATTGCCCCAATCGTAAATGGTAAAATCTCCAATGCCTAGGCCATCTTTTGAAGTAGTACCATTATGGCCATAATTTTCCATCGTAAATCCATAGTCCTCTTTCCCAAAATGGGGGTGTTTGGACTCCCACTGTGTCTTGGTCTGCGGGTTCTCCGGGCAATACATCATCACAAAAGAGGCTCTAAGTGCCGCAAGCCCACGTTGCACATACTCTTTGGACCCCAATTCCTTTCCATACTTAATGATCAGTTCGGCGAACAGGCTCTGTCTAGCATCGTTCCATTCTGCATCGGCATTCATAACACCAAAACCTCCAAAGGTTTTTACATACATATAGGGAGGTTGCCATGTGGCTTGTGTCATTAGCAATTCATCCAATACAACTTGTCCATGATCCAAGTATTTTTGTTGTCCTGTAATTTGAAATGCCTCATAAAGTGCCTCAGAAGTCCAGAAAGTGGATAAATTGTTTTGTTTGAACATGTTGTTCCGTCCAATTTTTTTGTTGACCAGGTCAATGTTTCCATAACTGGAGCATGACCAATATGTTTCAAAGTCTTCCCATCTTCCAACTGGTACAACTTCTTTGATGAGTATATCAATTGCTTTTAGTGCAGCATCCCTGTATTTTGTATTCTTGGTGGTTTTATAGGCATTGAACAAAAATGTAGCTGACATGGCCGTTTCGGGTGATTGGTCCAGAATTCCCATGGGCTCATGAGTTCTTACTGAAATCCATCCGGGAAAGTACCCTTTTTTATCTTGTAGTTCCAAGAGCTGCTCGGCATAGGTTATGGCATAGTCGAGCAATCTTGGATCCTTTTCCAGGTCCATATACCATAATAGCATTTGGTTCGCTGTCCAACTCATGTCCAAAATATGGTAAGGGGAATCATCGGGATTGCCCCAATGAATACCCTCAATTTGTGTAGGGTTCATAAATGGATTACGGTTGGAGTTTCCAAAATAGTGGGTATCCCATCCCTTGGACTTACGAAATGTACTTCCTTCAACAGTTGTATCTTTCATTTTGGTTGCGATTATTCCTGGGAAAAAACCGTTTTCTTGGGGGAACAACAAAGCCAATTCCTTGGTCATGATGGCTTTTTCCATCAATAGGGTATCTCTTTTTCTTTTTGCGTAGCGGAAAAGGCCAGATGCGGAACGCAAAGAACTAAACCATGCTTGGTTCCAAATGGATTTGAATTCCCTCTCGAAAGGAGGTTTTTCATAGTTTGGGCTTTGACTCACATTTACAATAAAAGTGGGTGCGCCAACTTTTTTGCCCTTAAGTTCGAATTCCTGCCATACCACACCCTTCCAATCTTGAAAGGCCCATTGATAGGTGTGATCCACATATTTTTCCAAATCTATAGTTCCCAAGGGCTCCCTTTTTTTGTATAGTTTTTCACCAAATGAATCCCAATAGAAGGCCAAGATATCCCGCCATGGGTTCTTAGTCTGGTCCAACGTGTTACTTGCTTTTATATAAAATGAAAAATTATAGACATCGGGCTTGTAAACGGTACCACCCTCTTTGACATAGAGAACATGTTCTTGAACTTTTGATTTACTCCAACCTAAAATCATTTCGTTGTTTTCCGCATTCAAATCCATATACCATTTGGGACCGGATGCGGCAATTGACCGTAATTCAGGGAAAACCGCCAATCTTTGATTGTTCACTTTTTCGGTCATAATCATGGCCGGTGCCCTAAAGACATGTTGGGGAACAATATGGCTGTCTGTGGGTGTCAAATGGGGAGACCAGTGAAAATCTGGTTGGAACGATGGCCGAATGGTAACTTTCCAATCGTCATCGTTCAAAAGCTCATCGACCGTAAAATTTATATTGATTCGGATTGTGCTGCTGTCAATGATATCAAGTCCTGTTTTTGGATTTATTCCTCCCAAAGATTCTATCTCAATATTTTCTATCAAATTTTTAAAGAGAGACGGTGCCTCAGTGCGACCAATATCCAAAAAGGGATCTTGATTGTTTGATTGACAGCCAGCCAAAACCAAAACTGAGAGCAATATGGGTTTTATCTGAATCAAGGTACTTGTTCGCTTAAATAAGGTATAAAATTGACTGATATATAAAATCATAGATAAGTTGTGTCTCCTATTTGTTAGAGTGTTTGCAATTTAGTTTTCAAGTTCCAAGGATGCTTTCATCAGAAAAACATTGTAGGGTTGCCACATGGACATGGTAAAGTAAATATCACTTCCCGTAATACTTTTGGGATGCATAAATGATCCATACATTATTGGATAGGTTTCAGGGTCTGCGATGATTTTTTCCTCAGACCACACACCATTGATATGTTCGGCAGTGCGCATAACCACTTTTTGATCTTTGTTTGAATGCCTGGTATATAGGGTGATCCAAAGTTTAAATTTTTCATTGTAAATCAGCGAAATTTCACCAACGGGTGCTGGAAAAATTGGGGCAGCCATTGTATCATCCCCTTTGACCCATTTCTTTTTCATCCCTAAATACTCAAACTTTGAGAGATTGGGGAAATTTTCCTCGCTCACTTTGGCCAAATAAGCAGGGCCCTTTCTTCCAGATTTAGTACCTATCATATAAATCATGCCATTTTTTTTAGCAAATGCCATTTGGGCAAATTTGCTATCACACTTAAAATGGACACCTTTCACCTTGGACCACGAATGGCCTTCATCATTTGATTTGTAGATGGATGAATGATTGGTGGTCCATTCGCCTGGAGCATCCCATGACCTGACGTTCATATAATGCACATATTCTGTGCCAGCAATGCTAATGGCCGCGGTAGGAATGGAGGTCCAATCTCCTGTACCTATAGTGTCATGGGCGCTTAGTATTACTTCCTTTGCGTGACCTTTGGAGTTGGCCAACATTGTGGAAAAAGTCAAGCCATCTTCCAAAATGGAATCTGTGGAGAAAGCCAATACATTGGAACGCCATGATCCCCCACTGGGACCTCCTCTAGGTGAGGCCTTAAAATCACTTCCGTAGGTATCCCCAAAGAAAGATCCTACCTTACCATTGTCCATTTTCCAAAAAATACCCAAATCGGTACCGCCCACATTATATTTTTGATGTGTCATGTTCGGATTTGCCAATACTTCGTCCTTTAAGGAAGCTCCTGTAACCCTAGCAAGGCGTTCGCAATACACTACCTTTAAACGCTTGTTCGAGTTGGGTTGCACACTATCAGAAATGGATTGTTTCATACCCTGTTCCTGACCATTGCAAGGAGCTTTGTGCCCTAAAAAGAAAAATACCAAGAGAACTGATTTCAATAAAGACTTTATCAAATTTTTGTACATCATGATTTCAATTTTGCTTTATGGCATTATACATGGAAATACTTTTTGGGTCAACCATCCGAAAAGCTCTACCTTTGATATATTTGAAGAGAATCATTGTTGTTCGTGATCAATATAAGGTCACCCGATAATCGATGGACCAAATTGATATGTCTACTGTCCTTTGGGATGTTGATTCCTGATTTTGTTGGTGCTATAGGGGTAAAGTTGGAAGAACCATCCCCCAATAATAGACAGCCCAATCCAGAATCATACCTAATGGTTTCGACTTCTACACCATAGTGATTTCCCACGACTAAAATGTCCATATGCCCATCGTTGTTGAAATCGCCGGTCAGGGATGATTTGATGGGAAATATTTGGGCCTCTGTCGGTAGCGGCTTTTGAATGAATTTATCTCCAGTATTAATTAAAATAATACTCTCCAAACTTTGAATCTCATGAAGTACGGCGCTCCCAATTCTTTCTTCTGGTAATATATCGGTAAGTTTAGATGAGGCATAACTGTGGTAATCCTTGAACTTGTTAGCTATATAGGGCATTTGGTTGCTCATACATTCACGTCCCCGTAAGGGAACATAGGCGTCTTTGTATTCTTTGGCCAACACAATGTCATTGGTGCCATTTTTGTCAAAATCGTCGGCATAGATTCGTAAAGGTTGGGCTTTGGTAGGTTTAAATTTATTATTCAGCCCAAGATTACCGACTACAAAATCTTCATCCCCGTCGTTATCGATATCCGCCGCAGTAATGGACCACCATATCCCTTTTGTTTTTTGTAGACCCCATTTCTCGGAATTGTCCACGAAGTGACCGTTGCTATTTTCAAGAAGTATAATGTTCATCCATTCACCTACTAGAAGAATGTCCATGTCCCCATCGCCATCAATATCAGAAAAGGTAGCATCTGAGACCAACCCTATATTGGCTAGGGCAGGTGCAATTTCAGTGGTCTTGTCTATATATTTTCCATCCTCGTTTATAAAAAGGTGACTACTTGCCGGATGTGGATATCGGCCGGGAACGAGGCGGGTTCCCACCAGCAGATCCAGATCGCCGTCTTTGTCAATATCAGAAGCCCTTGCACATTGGCTGCTTACATATTTTTCTGGAAGTATATCCCTGTCATGATGAAATGTGCCCACTCCATTATTGATATACACTCTGTCTTCCAATAATTTGGAACCCTGATTGAACTCGTTTCCACCGCTCGCAATGAAAAGGTCCATGTCGTTATCGCCATCCACATCTAGGAAAATGCACCCGAGATCTTCAGATTCTTTCTCCATTTCCCATGGCTGTGAGGGGTTCAGGGCAAAAGAGCCATCCTCTTTTTGGATGAACAACCTTCCTGATTGTCCACTGGCACCACCGATGAAGACATCTTCAAGCCCATCACCATTTATGTCGGCAATGGCAGAAAAGGGGCCGTTCTCGGATAACCGGTGCGGTAAAAGTGTCTCTTCCTGAAAGTCGTTGTACTCATTTTCCTTATGGACGAACCTTAATCCGATGGAAGTTGGATTTATGCCAGAAAACATTTTGGACTTGACTCTTTCCTTTACTTTGTTGGTTTCAGCATTTTTATGCCGTACCACAATTGAGGTGTTGGGCATTGGGTCTTCAATTATGTTACGTTTGCCATCTGGCCATAGGACCTCTAATCTTTCAATTTTCTTTTCATTTCCCAAACCAAATAGGATGCTAGGTTCCATAGAGGATAGGTAACCCCTTGAAACATAATTCTCTGCACTTTGGAATTGGCCACTATGGTAGAGGAGTGCTTTGGCACCATAACCAAACAAATTGTCTCTCGGTCCCTCAAAATACAACTTCAAGAAATTTCCACCCGTTGTGTTTCTGTATACAAATGCGGGGGCATCAATGTTGTTTGTAATTATATCCATATCACCATCGTTGTCCAAATCACCATAAGCGATTCCAGTGGTAAACCCGGATTGATCAAAGCCCCATTCTTTTGACTCTTTTTTGAAGCGGAATCTCCCTTCGTTTTTAAAAATGTAATTGGGAAGGGGAACGGAAGGGGCATCTTTGCTGGCTTCCAAAAGATTTAAGGGGCCTTTTTCAATCTTTTTGCTGACCTTGTTTAAAAAGTCATTGTTACGGATGTCCTTTTTAATCCCATTGGAGACTACAATGTCCCTAAGGCCATCATTATCAAGGTCCACGAGCAATCCTGACCAACTCCAATCTGTCTTTGCCATCCCGGCTAAATTTCCAACATCGTAGAAATTTCCCTCACCGGAATTTATCTGCAAGGTATTGAACATGTATTGCCGATGCTTGCCCCATTCCACAAGCTGGAAGAATTCTTTTGGGTTCATGGAGCCCATATTGGTCTTTGATCTATAATGGTCTTCAGCGGCCATATCCAAGGTTATCAGATCGGTATGACCGTCGTTGTTAACGTCTCCGGCATCAACACCCATACTGAACCTTGAAATGTGCCTTAATTTTTGGTCAATCACATTGCTGAAAGTGCCATCCCCATTATTGTAGTACATAAAGTCTGGTTCATCGTAGTCGTTGCTCACATACAGGTCCGTCCATCCATCATTGTTAAAGTCACTTGCTACAACACCAAGCCCATGGGTCAGTGACTGCGATAGGGTAGCTTTTTGAGAAATTTCTTTATATTTTCCGCCATCGTTTCTATATAATTTATCCCGATGATAGACCGCTCTTGACCTTGGAATTTTATAGCGTAAAAACAATCTAGGGTCAGGAGGCTGGTTTACCTGATACATATCAAGATCACCATCATTATCCATATCAAAGAAAATCGCTTGGGTTGAGAACCCCTTATCGGCCAATCCGTAAACTTGTGCAGATTCGGTGAAGCTGAGATCTTTATTATTGATATATAACAGATTTGCCCGATCATCTGGATTCATGGAATCCCCATTTCTGCTAATATAAATATCAAGATAACCGTCGGAATTTACATCGGCCATGGTTACTCCCATGGACCAACCAGGATTTGACCCGATTCCTGCTGTTTGCGTGATATTCTTAAACTTGAAACTGCCTTCGTTCAAGTACAGTTGATCGTTGACCATATTGCCGGAGAAAAAGACATCGGATAAACCGTCATTGTTAATATCTCCGATGGCTACACCTGCTCCATTATAGATTTGGCTATAGAATAGATGATTTTTTTGCTGTGTTTCTTTGATTTGATTGTTAAATGTAATCCCCGTTTCTTGGAGGGTTAATAATTGAAACCCAGGGGTTCCTTTCTTGGTCAAGAATTCCTCGGATTCAGTGCACCCCAAGATAAGAACATACAAAATTATAGAACATTTGTATATGTTATTCCTATGAGGTTTGGCTTTTGGTAATTCCCAAAAAGATAACATATCTGTGTTCATGGTTAGTATTGATAAATAATATGGAGGGCAATTGCGTAAATTATTTTACCCTTTACCTGTTTGTTTAATAGGACTAGACCTCAATAATATGAGGTCTAGTCTATATTTCGGCAACCTTCTCTTGATTCCTGAAATTTGATTTGTGAGCATATTGAAATTTTAGTTGTAACCCGGGTTCTGCTCTAACAATGGGTTTAAGTTGAGTTCATTTCTAGGAATGGGAAAAAGTTCGTGTTGTCCATCTATAAAATCCTTTCCTTGTGCCCTTAATAGTTCGCCAGCACGGCCTTGTCTCCTTATATCGAACAGACGATGCTGTTCCATGGCCAGTTCCACCCTTCTCTCATGCCAAATGGCCTCCAATAATTGTTGGCCAGATGAAGTTATGTCCGGCAGTAATTCTTCGGTGGTGATGGAAAGATTTAGCGTCTGTACGTTTGTGCTCTTTGAGCCGCCACTATACGTTTCCGTGATTCTGTCCACAACCACGGGAACCGATGAGCCTGGGGACAAAGATTCCATCTGGGTCTTGTATTCGGACATCGTAGAAACTGATACACCATCAATTGACTTGATCACATCCAGGTTGTTTACCAGAAGTATAGAGTTGGATTCAACGAGTTCCCATTCAATGGGTTGTATCCCTGCGTCAAAAGAGGGTCCAGAGGGTCCGACATATCTCACGAATGGACTTCCTGTAATTCCAGGCATTCCAACCGCATTGGCCACTACTCCGTCCAATGCTTCCGGAATGATCCCCAAAGTTGCCGATTGTCCGTTTCTAGCTCTAGCCCTCACCATATTAACGTACATCTGTGCATCTGCAACTTTTCCGTTTTGAAAGGCCGCCTCCGCCGCTGTGAGCAAAATATCAGAGTACCGAAGCCTACGGATATTGGTTCCGCTGTTGAGATTGCCTCCCGTATTTTCCAGTGGTGTAAAGGCTTTTTGGTTATATCGTTCATCAATCATAAACGGATTGTCCGTCACAGCGGCTGCTGGTCCATAAGGTGTAGTCTCATGGACAAAGAGAACGGTTGACTGCATCCGGTTATCACCAGGCTCATAACTGTCCAAAAGATCTCTTTCTGAACTGTTAAAGCCCCATCCCAAATTAAGACCACCACGAACACCTTGAGGGTTACTGAAAGTTGTTCCTCCAGAGAAATCGCTTGCGGCCAATGCTTGTATTTCAAAGATGGATTCAACATTGTTTTCCCCTTCGGGAACAAAGATTTGGCTGTAATCAGGTGTCAGGGAATATTCACCTGAATTGATTACCTCCAGTGCAAGATTTTCAGCTTCCTGGTACTCATTTTGGAACATGTGGACCTTGGCAAGTAACCCTTGCGCAGCTCCTTTTGTGGCCCTGCCCAAATCATTGAGCTCATATTCCGATTTTAGGGGAAGTGCCGCAATGGCATCATTGAGGTCACTTTCAATTTGATCATATACTGCCGAGACCTCTGCTCTAGGCTGTTCAAACTCTCCAATGGCAGAAGGGGCAGTGATTAAAGGCACACCGCCGTAAGACCGAACCAGAAAAAAGTACGAATAAGCTCGGATAAATTTGTTCTCCCCGATTAATCGGGTCTTCATCCCTTCATCCATTTCAATATTGGGAATATTTTCTATGGCTGAGTTGGCACGATAAATAATTTGATAATACCATTCCCATAAACCATTGAAAACACCTTCTGCTGGGTCATAGTTCAGGTCGTCTATTCTACCAACATCGGTTCCGTCCGTTGGTTCGGTCCCCTTATTTGAATCGTCAGAGGCGATATCCGTCATGCCTAGATACCAGATGTAATGTACACTGCTCCAAAAGCCATCAGCCCGGTCAAAATTTACCATTTGCTCATAAGTTGCATTTGTCGCTTGTACGGCATCATCTTCTGTAAGGAAAAAATTGGACAGCGTACGTTCCCCTCGTGGAGGTTTTTCAAGTAAATCCTTGGTACAACCTACGGCTAGTATAGTAACCATTGTGGCGAACACAATGTAGAACTGTTTCATGAATATATTTTTTCGTTGCATTTTTTAAGATTTTTTAGAAACTAATTTCAACTCCAAGTGTACTTACAGATCCCACGGGATATGTTCCATTGTCAATACCATTTGCGATTACTGACTCACCGCCAATTTGCGGAGTGTATCCGGGATAATCTGTAATGGTTAAAAGGTTCGTAGTGCTTACGTAGAGTCTTATTCTATTAAAAACGGATGATTCCAGCGGAAGGGTATACCCTATTTGGATATTTCGCAACCTTATAAAGTCTCCGTCTTCAAGAAATCTATCCAAAACGGCATAGTTGTGTCCAGCCTCAGTTATTCTAGGTTCGGTATTGGATGTTCCAGGACCTGTCCATCGATCCAAAAAGAATTTTTCATAGTTAAATATTGCAAATCCTCTTTCGGCCGTTCTTGAGTACAATACTTTGTTCCCCGCTTGACCGTCAATGTTCAGCGAAAAGTCAAAATTCTTAAAGTTAGCTGAGAAGTTCAAACCATAATAGATGTCCGGTATGGGTGATCCTAGAGTTGTCTTGTCATCTTCATTGATTATCCCATCCTCGTTTATATCGACAATTTTGATGTCGCCAGGCTGCTCACCGCCCCTAATGGCTGATGAGTTGATTTCTTCTTGGTCTTGAAAGATTCCCTCTTGCTTCCAACCATAAAAGGCGCCAATTTCTTGACCCACAATGGTTCGCGTGGACGAACCTATATTACGAACCCCACCGGCAAAAATCTCTTCCAATCCACCTCCCAGGGAGAGAACTTCGTTATCAACCGTGGTTAGGTTCAGTCCAATATTATACTTAAATTCTGGAGCATCATTGTTCCAATTGAGATTGAATTCAAACCCTTTGTTGACAACTGCAGCAGCATTTACAACAGGAGCAATGGGTACACCCACGGAGTTTGGTATTGGCACCCTGACCAAGATATCGCTGGTTTCCCTTCGGTACCAGTCTACCTCTGCGCTCAGATGGTTGTTGAAGAACCCAAATTCCAAACCTACATCAATTTGTTCGGTTTCTTCCCATTTTAATTCTTCATTGGCAAGCTCCACCAAAGCGGCACCGGGATAAATAGACTGGTTTTGTCCAAAGACTGCATTTAAGTTTGAAGCAACTGTAGGGAAGGCGGCTCCAGTGTCTATTTTATCATTTCCAATGATACCCCAACTCCCCCTTAGTTTTAAATAGCTGATGGCATCGGTTTTCATAAAGGGTTCGTTGGAAATCACCCATCCAGCAGCAATGGATGGAAAATCGCCCCATCTGTTCTTGCTGGAAAATCTCGAAGAACCGTCACGTCTAAAAGTCGCTGTAAATAAGTAGCGATCCTTATATCTATAATTGGCACGTGCCAAATATGACAATATGCCCCATGAAAATGAATTGTTCGAGTTGGTCTGCCCTTCGGTCTCTCCGGCATCGAGATAAAGTAGGTCTGATGAGGGGTTTAATTGGGAGGCTGGAAGGTTCAACCGTGTGCCGGATAAGTTTTCGGAAGTAAACTCCTGAAATGTTACCCCTGCCAATAGATCAACGTTGTGTTCACCAAATGAATTCTTGTATTGGAGCAGGTTTTCATTCAACCAATTGTTATGTTGGCCCCTAGATACTGTAAGACGACTATCCTGTAGCATCTGTATCGGTGTTATAAAATGGGCAGGTATAAAGAACTTACGCTCTCCTCGAAAATAGTCGATGCCAAAGCTGGTCTTAAAATTGAAGTTCTTTAAAAAATCAAACTTAAGATAGGCATTTCCCGTCGCTCGGAAACTTTTATTTTCATTGTTATTGAATGCCACTGAGGCTGCTGGATTTACCGTGCCTCCATTAGTGGAGGTATTGGTAAAGGTTCCATCCGGATTATAGGGCTCCAATGTAGGGTCTGCCTGCAGGGTTAAATTAATCAAACTATTGACTCCTCTACCTTCACCTTCTTCTTGTGAGTCAGTAAAAGTTAGGTTTAGATTTTGACCTGCCGTAATTTTATCTGAAATAAAATACTCGTTGGCAACCCTAAAACTTATGCGTTCAAAGTCTGACCTTCTGATAAGCCCATCTTGTTTAAAATAGTTTGTGCTAATGAAATAATTGGATTTATCACCACCCCCACTTGCGGATACGTAATGACTTTGAATAGGAGCCCCGTCCTGAATTAGCCAATCCTCCCAATTAAAGCCCTCACCATATTGGCTTGGATCTGCAAAAATGGGTGCTCTTCCCTCATTGGTTGCAGATTCGTTGGCCAAGGTGGCAAATTCGGTTGCATTGGCCATACCTATCTTGTCCACAACTGTTTGTACGCCATAATATGATCGAGCATATATTTCTGAAGTACTGGAAGACCCATTCTTGGTGGAGACAACGATAACACCATTGGCCCCTCTCGACCCATATATGGCAGTTGCAGAAGCATCTTTGAGTACTTGGAGCGATTCAACATTCTCTGGAGGCAAAAAGGAAATGTCATCCAAAAGAAGCCCGTCAACTACATATAGTGGAGAGGCATTATTCAGTGTTCCTACACCTCGAATCCTTACTATAGGCTGGGAACCAGGACGTCCATTTTGAGGAGTTACTTGAACCCCTGCTATTTTTCCTTGAAATGCATCTTGGAGGGATTGGGTAGGAATACTGACAATGCCCTCAGCTTTTAGAGTAGATACCGCTCCAGTAAGGTCACGCTTGGTTTGGGTTCCATAGCCAATGACAACTACTTCGTCAAGCGCAGCTGTATCCTCTTCCAGGGTAATGATCAGATTGGTTTGACTATTGACGGTTATTTCCTTGGATCTAAAGCCAATGTAGGATACAATGAGTGTGGTGTTAGGTTCAGAAACAGTAATGGTGAAATTTCCATCAAAATCTGACTGGACGCCATTGGTTGTACCTTTTTCAATAATGTTGGCACCCGGCAAAACAGAGCCGTTGTTGTCATAAACCGTTCCACTGATTTGCGACTGGGAGTTCTCAAAAAAATGTCCTTTTTTGGACTTGAAGTTATTTGCTTGGATGGTGAACACCGAAACAAGAAAAAGTAAAAGGGACAATCTCAATCTATAATCTGAATTGAATGAGATCAACCTATAATAGCATTGTTTAAAATTGAGGTTTTTCATTTTTACATAGTTATTATTAGTTTGATTAATCATGAAGGTTATTTAATGTGCTGGTCGTTCATTGGTTTAAAAAATCTCCTGCCCTAAAGGTTAAACAGCTAAAGTGCTTGCTTAATCAATATGTTTATTTAATCGTTTAAGTAAATTTATATTAAACGTTTAAGTAATTAAATCAAATGTATAGGTATATATTTATTTTAACAAAAAAATTTTGTTAAAATTATCAATTCATCAGAAAAGACATACAATTACTGTAAAGTTGATAGAAAATGATGTTAATGGGATAGAAGTAAGCCATCATTTAATTTTTCGCTGGTACAGTCCATCCTTTCCTTCGTTTATAGACCCCTTCAGTTGGTGAAACATATAATTTTTCCTGTCATGTCAGATTTCACCACTATTATTGTATTTAGGGGATACTTATCAGACCTCCATGCCAAATTGTAATTCGGTTTGAAGGGGATTTGGTACCGGACAGGAAAAACATTGGCTTCATGTTACCTTACATTGGTTTAAGGCAGGTTTAATGGACTTTGGTTAATCGTATTACCATTCCACCGCTGGCAGCCAACTGGATTTCCAAAACATCGTTGGCATTAACTTGTTTCTTTTCCTTATCTAGTTGGTTTGGGTCCAGATGAGCCTCCTTTCCATCTGTGTAGATTTCCGCCCAATAGTTCCCTTTTTCCAGAAACCCTAAATTAACATTGATGATTCTGGCTTTACTGTTGTTAAGGCTTCCCACGAACCATTGATTACCTTTTTTTCTAGCCGTGGTAACATATTCATCCACTTTGGCATCCAATATTTTGGTTTCGTCCCAATTGGTGGGTATTTTTTTAAGGAAATCAAACCCGGGTTCCCCTAGATAGGCATCCGGATAATCACATATTGAGGCTAAATAGCTTTCCAAGACCACATACATGGCCAGCATATGACATCTGGTAACTACAACCAACGGGCGTGTAAATTGCGTCTTGAAATCAGATTTAGGCACCGCTCGGAACCCGCCAAGGTGATAATCTGTGCTGCCGGCCAATAATCTGGTGAAAACAATATCCAAATCATGGTCAGCAGTTATGGGTTCAGGCTCCCATTTGTTGTATTCATAGTTGCGAGCACCCTCACGGGTAAATTCGTTGGGGTAGGTGCGATGAAGTCCAGTAGGTTTAAAGCTACCATGAAATTGAATGTAGAGTTTGTGCTCGGCAGCCTTTTGAAGAATCTCTTCCTGAATCAATACCATTTCTTGATCATCGCGATCCATGAAATCAACCATCATACCATTTATTCCCCATTCCTCAAATTTGGAAAAAGCTTTCTCTAGATTTGGATAAATCGCTTGCCAGTGTACCCAAACATGGATGCCAACCCCTTTTTCTTTAGCGTAATTGCACACCCTTTCCATATCTAGACTAGGAACTGGTATAGTAACGTCGGTTTGTGAGCCGACCGCTCCATAACCTGGAGCATTGCTGGAATACCATGCAAAACCACCATAGCCAATGACCGCATGATAGTCAATGTTGTTGGCGGCACAGAAGTCAATATAATATTTATTGGTCTCAAAATTGACCCCAGGGGCAAATGTAGTATCCGGGACAATGTCCCCGTTCCACCAATGGAATGATGTCTTTCCGGGTTTGATCCAAGATACATCCTTAATTTTTGAAGGCTCGTTTAAGTTTGTAAGGATATTTGATTCCAATAATGTGCCGATTCGGTCACTTATCATCATAACTCTCCAGGGCGTTTGGTGGGGAAGAGCGGCCCTTACTTTAACTTCTGATTGTCCTGGGAGTGGGGAGAGCTGACACGTTAAATTTTCATTCTGTTTCATGAGATACATTCCCGCATAATTCCTAAGGTTGGCTTCTGTTATCGCCATAAACGTTTTTTTGGGAAATTCAAGCAAAAAAGGCATGTCCATTAAAGTATCTTTCGGTATGGAATCATAAGGTAATTTATTGTAAAACCCCTCATGGGTATTGGTATATGAGTCCCAAAATAGCGTTCGTACGGTTGGTTTGCCTACAATTTTGAAGGAGGTCAATTCGTCCAAAAGCCCATAAGACTTCCATGCTTCTTGCTTAGGAAACTCATAACGAAATGCGATACCATCATTAAAAGCCCTTACGGCCAGAATAATGGTTCGGTTTGGTGCATTGTTTTCAACGAGTGGAATCCGTACTTCCCGGTATTCATTCCTTACCTTTTTATTTTTTCCCACCACGAGTTCGTAAGTTTCATCAATTGAATTGTATTGGGGCTTTCCCATTTTCAGATGGGACGTAAAATATCCACCTTCTTCAAACTGGAACCCGAGATTGGAATCATCAATGAGCGTAGTGCCTTTATATGAGATGCTATATTTGGGAGCTTTTTCGGTAATTTTTAAGCTAAAATGGACAATGCTATTTGGGGAGGATAGCTGTACCTTTTTCTGCGCATTTAGGGCTGGGGTTAAACAAAAAAAGAGTAGGGCACAGCGGTTACGGAAACATAATTCCAAAAAGTTTTTTTTGATGTTAAAAAAATATGCCATTGGTATTAATTTTTGGTTGAGTCATTTACATTTCGCATCCAAGATGAATTGGTCTTAGATTTATTTAAACGTTTAAATTATCAAACATAATAAGAAATCCATTAGGTTGAAAAATATATCTGTTAAAATGATTTTCAATATAATGGAAACTTGGTTATTGGTATGAAAGAGGTTTATATCATCGGTTTAACTGAACAAAAAGGTTCGCATCTATTTTTAATTGGATATTGTGCTAACTTTACTATTCGTTTGGAGTACAATAGAATGGTGTATCAGTTTCAGAACTTTTCCTATTTTGTAGGATAGATCTGGTGAATGCAAATGCATGTTGAAAGCAAAAAAAATTTGGTATCATGTGTTCTTATTGATACTTTGCAATTCAAATTATATTTAAACGTTTAAGACACATCCGCCCATGAAAAAAAAGACGTCCCTTAAAGATATTGCAAAAGAAGCGGGTGTTTCCATTGCCACGGTTTCATATGTCCTTTCAAAACAAGAAAACAGTGGTGTAAGCCAAGAGGTATCTGATAGAATTAAAGAAATAGCCAAAAGGCTGAATTATAGACCCAATCAAATAGCTAAGAGCCTTCAAAGTGGTAAAAGTCAGACCATTGGGTTGATTGTGGCTGATATTTCAAACCCATTTTTCGCACAAATTGCAAGAATTGTGGAAGATGAAGCTAAGAAATATGGATATACGGTCATTTTTGGAAGTTCTGATGAGAAGGCGACCAAATCTCATGATTTGATCAAGTTTTTATTGAACAGACAAGTTGATGGATTTATCATTACTCCAACTGAAGGCTCGGAAAGCCAGATTGAGCTCTTGAAAGAGCAAAACATTCCATTTGTACTTATTGACCGCTATTTTCCCAACATTGAAACCAACTATGTGGCCATTGATAATTATCAGGCGGCTTTTGACGCCACCAAAAAGTTGATGGATAATGGAAAAAAGCGAATAGGTATGATTGCCTATTCCACAGAATTGTATCACATGAAAGAACGGATAAAGGGACATAAGGACGCCCTAGGTGATGGGGTTTATGATACATCCTTGTTACAGGAGGTTGCCTTTGATAAGATTGTGGAGAACATGCCTAAAGCCATTGAAAATTTGGTCAAAGGAAACGAACCGGTGGATGCCATTTTTTTTGCGACCAACACCTTGGGAGTAATTGGTCTCAAGTATCTTGATGAATTGAAACTTCAAGTTCCAGATGATGTCGCAGTTATTGTTTTTGACGAAAGTGAGGTATTTCACTTCTTTTATTGCCCATTGACCTACGTAAAACAACCATTATCTGATTTAGCCAAAATGGCGGTAACCGTTCTTTTAAACCACATAAAGGACTCAAATGCCAAGACAGACAAGGTAAAATTGAATGCTAAGCTTGTAATTGGGAATTCCAGTAATTAATGACAATTTTTTGAATAAAAAAACAATTTAATGGAGTAAAAAATAAAAATAATACATTTTATATTTTTGTTTAAACGTTTAAATAGTATATTTGAACGGTAAGATGGTCGAAGGGCCACAGTGATTTATTTAACTGAAAAATTATATATAGTATGAAAAAAAGAAGAGGTTTTGTCCTGATATCACTAGTTGCTATGTTTTGTTTCCATTTAGGTTCTACGTATGCTCAGACCACGAATGGGCTGGGATCCAATCTGGGAAACATTTTTACCTTATCAGATGCAAAAACACGATCCATTAGCCCGGAAAATTTCACTGGGGAGAAAGGCAAAGGAGGCATGGCCGAGTTGGGAAATGGAACAGGAAGCCACGCGGCCCGAGAATTGGGACAAGGCTGGAAAGTTAGTCCGTCCGTAAAGATTGCTCCGGGAGAAACTTTCACTCTTGCTGATATAGATGATGAGGGTGCCATTCAGCATATTTGGATGACTCCAACAGGAAATTGGCGATTCTCTATTCTTCGATTCTATTGGGATGGCGAAAAAGAGCCTTCTGTTGAGGTTCCCGTAGGGGATTTCTTTGGAATGGGCTGGGGTGAGTATACTCCTTTAAATTCATTGCCTATTACCGTCAACCCAGGTAGTGCGTTCAACTCTTATTGGCCCATGCCTTTCCGAAAAAATTGTAGGATTACAATGGAAAACATTGGTACAGAGGAAATGTACCTCTATTATCAGATAGACTATACCTTAACCGATGTTCCGGACGATGCTGCCTATTTTCATGCCCAGTTTAGAAGAAGCAATCCTACCGAAGGTGCTCTCTATACCTTAGTGGATGGAATAAAGGGAAAAGGTCATTATGTGGGTACCTATATGGCTTGGCAGGTCAACAACCGAGGTTGGTGGGGTGAAGGTGAAATCAAGTTTTTCATGGATGGGGATAAAAAGTTTCCGACCATAGCGGGGACAGGAACCGAAGACTACTTTTTGGGTTCATACAATTTTGAAAACAAAAGAAAAAGGGAGTATGAGAATTACTCCACCCCCTATGCGGGTCTACACCAAATTATTAGGCCAGATGGACTATATGATTCCCAACAGCGTTTTGGACTTTACCGTTGGCACATTCAAGACCCTATAAGGTTTGATAAGGACCTAAAGGTTACCATTCAAGACTTGGGGTGGCGCAGCGATCATAGGTATTTACAGCAAAAATCGGATATAAGTTCAGTTGTGTTTTGGTATCAAGCCGAACCACATGCCAAATTCCCCACGCTTCCAGCGAAAAACGAACTTGAAGTGAATTAGTCATGTTAAAAAGGCAACTGTTTTTTGCAATAGCAATCACTTTTTTGATTACGGTATCCTGTAAAGATCACGGTAAAAAAGATTCAAAGACTGAGACCATGGACAAAGATGAAACTTTTATGGAAGGCTCTTTCGGTTATGATATAGATTTTCTTAAAAAATGGGATTCCAATCTCATTATATTGAAATCAGAAAACGCCTCGGTGGCGGTGTCTGGTAAGTACCAAGGCAAAGTGTTTACTTCAAGTGTGTCTGGCAATGATGGAAGGAGTATGGGGTGGATAAACTATGATGCTTTTGGTAAGACCGACCCCCACATGAATGCGTATGGTGGAGAGAGTAGATTTTGGTTGGGACCCGAGGGGAATGCGTATTCACTTTTCTTCAAACCAGAAGCTGAAATGACATTTGAAAATTGGAAAACTCCGCCCCCAATTGATAGTGAAGATTGGGATGTAACCGAAGAGAGTGAAACTTCCGTAGCCTTGGAAAGAACAATGGATATTGAAAACTATGCGGGGCATAAACTCAATATCCGTGCCCAACGAATAGTCAAAATTTTGAGTGCCGAACAAATGGAAGAATTGCTCGGAATACAGACAAAGGGAGTCAAATCAGTTGGTTATAAAACAAAGAACACTATCACCAATATTGGTGGTTTTGAATGGACGAAGAGTACTGGGGCTCCCTGTATCTGGATATTGGACATGTTCCCTCCATCAGAAGAAACAACTATTTTCATTCCATATAAAAAGGAAGGTACGGGGCCCATTGCCACTACCGACTATTTTGGAAAAATTGCTGAGGATAGAATTGGCTATGATGACGGTATTTTGTTCTTCAAAGCCGATGGCAAATCCAGAGGTAAACTGGGCATACCACCCCAGAGAGCCACTTCTATGGCCGGAAGCTATGATGCATCCAATAATGTTTTAACCATAACCCTTTTCGATGTGGATTCTGATGCCACTTATCTTAATCAAGAGTGGAATCTGGAAGGAGAACCTTTTTTGGGTGACGCTGTCAACGCATACAATGACGGTCCATTGGAAGATGGTTCCCAGATGGGTCCATTTTATGAATTAGAAAGTGTGTCCCCAGCTGCATTTATTAAGCCCAATGAATCGCTTTCCCATAACCATGCGGTTTTTCACTTAACTGGAAAGAAAGAAAATCTAGAACAGATTGTAGAAGAGGTATTTGGAACCACTTTAGAGCTAATAACAAATTTTTTATAGAAAATTTTAGAATGACCAAGACAAACAATTATCCAAAAATAGGTATCCGTCCAATCATAGATGGAAGGCTAGGCGGAGTAAGGGAATCCTTAGAGACCACTACCATGAATATGGCCAAGAACGTCGCCAAACTTTTCAGTGAGCAGCTGAAGTACCCGGACGGCAGCCCAGTTGAATGTATCATGCCGGACTTTTGTATCGGGGGCGTAAAGGAGGCTGTGGAGTGTGGTTCGCTTTTTAGTACCCAAAATGTTGGGGTGTCGCTGTCTGTTACGCCTTGCTGGTGCTATGGGACCGAGACCATGGATATGGACCCGCAACTTCCAAAAGCTATTTGGGGTTTCAATGGTACTGAACGACCGGGTGCGGTATATCTGGCGGCAACCTTGGCCGCACACAACCAAAAAGGCCTTCCTGCCTTTGGAATCTATGGTGAAGATGTCCAAGATCTTGATGACAGCCAGATCACTGAGGATGTGCAAAAGAAACTCTTGTCATTTGCCAGAGCAGGAATGGCGGTTGCCCTAATGAAAAATCGCAGCTACTTGGCCATTGGAAGCGTTTCCATGGGGATAGCCGGTTCCATGATAGACCCTGATTTTTTTCAGGATTATTTGGGTATGCGGAACGAATATGTGGACTCCTCCGAGGTGCTGAGGCGTATTGAACATGAGATTTATGACAAGGAAGAATTTACAAAGGCCTTGGAATGGACCAAGAAAAACTGTCGTGAAGGTCAAGATTTCAACGAGAAAGAAAAACAGAGGAGCACCGAACAAAAGGAAGAGGATTGGGAGTTTGTGGTGAAGATGACCCTTATTATCCGGGATTTGATGGAAGGCAATCCAAAATTGAAGAAGATTGGGTATGGGGAGGAATCTCATGGCCACGATGCCTTGGTCTCGGGTTTCCAAGGGCAACGACAATGGACTGATTTTCTACCAAACGGGGACTTTTCAGAAGCTATACTGAACTCCTCCTTTGATTGGAACGGAATCAGGGCGCCCTATATGGTGGCCACTGAAAACGATGCTCTTAACGGTGTTTCCATGTTATTCAATTATTTATTGACCAATACGGCACAGATATTTGCCGATGTTCGTACCTATTGGAGTCCCAGCGCAGTCAAAAGGGTTACTGGATGGCAGCCCGATGGAATAGCATCGGAAGGCTTCATCCACCTGATAAACTCAGGGTCCGCCACCTTGGACGGTACAGGTCAACAAAGTAAAGATGGAAAGCCTGTAATGAAATCATTTTGGGAGATAGACCAAAATGAAGTGGATGCTTGCCTAAAGGCAACCACATGGTACCCGGCCAATCTTGGATATTTTCGGGGAGGTGGTTTCTCATCAAACTTTCTTACAAAAGGGGGGATGCCCGTTACCATGTGCAGATTGAACCTTATTAAAGGTTTGGGCCCCGTACTTCAGATAGCAGAGGGCCACTCCATTGACTTACCAGAACATGTCCA
Organism: Allomuricauda sp. ANG21; assembly: GCF_040705235.1. Classification (NCBI taxonomy): domain Bacteria; kingdom Pseudomonadati; phylum Bacteroidota; class Flavobacteriia; order Flavobacteriales; family Flavobacteriaceae; genus Allomuricauda; species Allomuricauda sp. ANG21. The sequence goes on from NZ_JBFCVT010000002.1 coordinate 984,068, forward strand.
TAAAACCTTGGACGAAAGAACGGACCGTACTTGGCCAACAACCTGGTTTGTTCCCAAGACAACGGGAAAAGGGGCATTTGCCAATGTGTATTCAGTGATGAACAACTGGGGATCCAACCACGGGGCCATCAGTTATGGACACATTGGGCACGACCTTATTACCATGGCCTCAATACTTCGTATTCCTGTTTGTATGCACAATGTTGAGGAAGAGCGAATCTTTAGACCATCAGCATGGAATGCACAGGGAATGGACAAAGAAGGTTCCGACTATAGGGCCTGCAAGAATTATGGACCGATATACGGAATGAAATAGGCGGGCAAATGAAAAGTAAAAAAAGTTTGGAGAAAAATATCCCCGTTACCATGCCAGGTAATAAATGGCCCTTTATTCTCATTACCAGCTTATTCTTTTTGTGGGGACTGGCCAATAATATGACAGATACGCTTTTAGCAGCGTTCAAGCGTATTATGAGCATGACCGATTTTCAGACCTCATGGATTCAGATGGCCTTCTATGGATCATACTTTTTGCTGGCTTTGCCAGCGGCCATTCTTGTCAAGAAGTATTCATACAAAACAGGAGTTCTAGTGGGTCTGGGACTATTTATAATAGGTGCCCTTCTTTTTTATCCAGCCAGCATCAGTATGGTGTATGGTCATTTTTTGGCTGCACTTTTCATTTTAGCTGGTGGACTCTCCATTTTGGAAACTGCGGCCAATCCCTATATCATATCGATGGGGCCTGAGGAAACGGCAACAAGAAGACTCAATTTAGCCCAATCTTTCAATCCCATTGGAAGTATTACCGGAATATTGCTCAGCAAGATTTTCATCCTTTCCAATTTAAACCTATTGGACGCCGATGAAAGGGCATCCATGGCACCGCAGGAACTAAAAGCAATTCAATCTGAGGAGTTGACATCGGTTATGGGCACTTATGTTGGGGTGGCCTTTTTCTTGCTGGTCATCTGGATATTGGTAAAGGTAACAAAGATGCCTATGGCAAAGGATAAAGTGAAAAAAATGGACATTTTGGGTTCTATAAAGAGACTTTTGGGCAATCGGAATTATTGCTGGGCGGTAACGGCACAATTTTTTTATATGGGTGCCCAAATAGGGCTTTGGTCCTATACCATTCGTTATGCAATGCAAGAGTTGAGCAAAAGTGAAGATGATGCCTCTGTTTACTATTTGGCATCCATAATACTGTTTTCTAGTTCAAGGTTTGTCTTTACAGCCTTAATGAAATATGTTGCTCCAAGAAGGTTATTGTTTATTGCCTCGGTGTTGGGAGTAATTTGTACGTTGACAGTTATCTATGGCTCTGGAATGGTCGGTGTAACTGCACTAATTCTGGCATCGGGATGCATGTCTTTAATGTTCCCGACGATTTATGGATTGGGAATGCAGAAATTGGGCAATGATTCAAAAATAGGAGGATCAGGACTGATTATGGCCATTTTGGGTGGTGCTGTTCTCACAAGTGTGCAAGGTATCGTTTCTGATGGCTTCGGAAGCATCAACGTTTCGTTTTATGTACCCTTGGTTTGTTTTCTTGTGGTAGCTCTTTATTCCAGAGTACAAAAGAACCTTCAACTTAACGAAACTACAAACTAAATAGAGGAACACCTATGGCAAGCGATGATTATGTGATCGGTGTTGATTTTGGCACAGGATCGGTGAGGGCACTTTTGGTAAACGCACATAATGGAGATGAAATGGCTTTCTCCGAATTTGAGTATCCAAGATGGAAAAAAGGGATGTATTGTGATGCAGTACTGAATCAATTTAGGCAACATCCATTGGATTATATCGAGGGCCTGGAACATACCGTCTCCAGTGTCGCAGAACAAGTGGGAGCTGACATTGTAGAAAAAGTCAGGGCCATTTCGGTGGATACTACTGGCTCTACACCTGTGGCAGTTGATAAAACGGGGCAACCTTTGGCGTTGCAACAAAAATTTGAGCATAATCCCAATGCCATGTTCATTTTATGGAAGGACCACAGTGCCATGAAGGAAGCTGACGAAATCAATACTCATGCTACTAATTTTGATCAGGATTATCTCAAATATTCAGGGGGCATTTACTCGTCAGAATGGTTCTGGGCTAAATTACTGTATGTATTAAGAGTAGATAAGGATGTCGCCAAATCCTGCTTCACCTGGGTTGAACATTGTGATTGGATACCATTTTTGTTGACCGGTGGCAATGATGCCAAAAAAATAAAGAGAGGGGTTTGCGCTGCAGGACACAAGGCCCTTTGGGCAGATGAACATGGAGGTTTGCCCCCAAAAGAATTCTTTACCACTTTGGCCCCTGTGTTGGAGAACTTGGAACATCCTCTTTTTACTACAACCTTTAATTCAGATAAATCTGTTGGGAACCTATCACAAGAATGGGCCAAAAGACTTGGGCTCTCCACTAATGTTTTGATAGGCGTAGGTGCTTTGGATGCCCATGTTGGAGCAGTTGGGGGACAGATTGAACCCTTTTATCTCAGTAAAGTCATGGGCACATCTACCTGTGATATGATGGTAGTGCCTACAAGTGATGATATAGCCATGGTTAGAGGAATATGTGGTCAAGTACGGGACTCCATTGTTCCCGGAATGGTTGGTCTTGAAGCTGGACAGTCCGCTTTTGGCGATGTATATGCGTGGTTTCAGGAACTCTTGGTCTCAACAGGGTTAAAGGCAATTCGCAATAAATCCATGGACCTGGGCATAAAGGCCGAACTAGAACAAGAAATAACCCATCAACTATTGGAGCAACTAGGGAAGGAAGCCTCTAATCTTCCTCTGGAAGAAAATTCAGAAATGGCCATTGATTGGTTCAACGGTAGAAGAACACCAGATGCCAACCCCTATGTAAAAGGAACGTTACTCAATCTTAATTTAGGAAGTGATGCCGCCAGAATATATAGGGCACTTGTGGAAAGTACGTGTTTTGGGGCCAAAATTATTGTGGACCATTTTGAGAAAAATAATATCTCATTAAAAGGAGTTATTGCTTTGGGAGGAGTGGCAAGAAAATCAGACTATGTAATGCAAATGATGTCCAATGTATTGAACCTACCGGTTAAGGTTCACAACTCGGAACAAACCTGTGCTATGGGTGCTTGTATGTTCGCGTCCGTGGTGGGAAACATTCACAATGATGTGGAAGAAGCTATGACAAAAATGGGGAAAGGTTATGATAAGAGCTTTATGCCCGAATCTGATAGGGTGGAGACTCACAAAAGAAGATACAATGTATATAAAAAACAGGGAGTCTTTCAAGAGAGGATATTAAATAAAGAGTAGAAAGTCATTGGTCACAAGCAAGGGATGTTGGAGGGTCTTTAAGATTTGAATTATTGAATTGATGGATTCTGAAAATCAATACCTTGAGAGGTGATACAGGAAGGATGTGAAGATAGCTTCTTGAGATGGGACTGGACTCGAACCAGCGACCTTCGGGTTATGGCTCTGCCATCAGAAGTTGATTACCTTAATCAAAGCGTCATCAGCCTCTTTGTGGATGAAATTTGATTGATAGTTTATTGTGGTTTTCAGGTCGCTATGCCTATAAAGTTTTTGGAGCATTAAGGGATGTATGCTGTCACCTGCAATATTGCCAAAACTGTGTCTGGCTATGTGCATTGTAAGCTTTTTGTCAATTTGTGCTTTCTCCGCAATGGCTTTTAATCTGATATTCAGTTTTGCATTCCCGTTCCTTATTCTTTTGTATAATTTTTTTGAGTCCTTTAGGTCAACACCTTTCAATTCCGGAAAAATGAAGTCGTTGGAACCGTTTTTGTATCTTTTATAGTGATCCAAAATGGGATAAACCTTTAGTGGAATTTTCAAGCTGAGAAGTTTTGAATTTTTACCCATACGATATTGGAGCCTGCCATCTTTTATATCACTCCATCTTGTCCTCAGGGCATCAGAGACCCTGATTCCCGCCAAATAAAAACAATAAAGCCATACGTTTCTAGCATGTATTTCGAGTTCTGACAAACCCTCTAGACCTTCAATTTTTAAAATCTCTTCAACGGTAAGTCCAATTTTTTCACTTTCGGGAAATTTGATTTTTACCTTACCTGCTCCAAAGGGATATAATTTTCTTTTTACAACTCCTTCCTTTATGGCCTTGTTATAAAGTAACCGGATATAAACTAATACGTTCATGACACTGACCTCTTTCAAGGAATGTTTCTTTTTAAGAAAGATTTTCAGTCTTTTCAAAAAACGTTCATCAATATCTTTAAAGGTTAGGTCTTTGGTTTTGTAGAAGCTTAAAATGTATTTTGTATAGGCCGTTTCAGAGATATATCTACCATGTTTTCCCATTAATTCAGCTTCATCTAAATGTTCTTGGGCAAATTCAAAAAAGCTAAGATGTTTAGTGGGCTGGAAGATTTCCTTTTTTATTGAATGGACCGTGTTGTCCCTTCCTTTGGCCTGTATGGTGACCATCTCCTTTTTGGCTTCTTTCAGCTTGACTTTTATAAGTCTGTTCAATTCCTTCGAGTTTGGATGGGTCTTTCTAATCCTTTTCTCGGTTTCATCCCAATACTCTTTTTTGATGCGCGGCCCGATATGTTTGTAGGAGGATTTACGATTTTTTGTAATCCTCATGGCCAATGGATATTCTCCCAGCTTATTGGGCTTCTTTCTTAAGATAATTTGTATACTTGTCGCCATTATCCTCCTGTTGGGAAAGTCAAATCAGGAGTGGCACACTTGTCTAGTAGTGCTCTAGTAAATGTACTTAAAATTCAAAACATTTTTGGTACAACATTGATTGATTTCGTATGGTTTTGCATATGTCCAATTGAAATCAAAAATTATGTAACTAATTATAAATCAACTGATTTGACTTAGTTTGTTGCAAGATAATAATGACTTAGGATCTAGTGCCGCAAGGCGTGGGGGTTCGACTCCCTTCACCCGCACCAAAAGAATATAAGCCTCTCAATATTGAGAGGCTTTTTTATTCTTCTTTTTCAAGCTCAAAAGAGCTAATTGCCCATTTTTTAGTTAGGCATCTATTGAATCTTTTGTTTGGTGAACTAGGTGGTTCCACATCATAAAATTTGATCTCAGTACCCATTCAATCAAAGTAGGTTGTATATTGATGGGGAATAATGAAAAACCAGCATTTATATGAAAACCTCAAAGTTTAACCTCTTGACTATTTTCTGCCTATTCATTATGCAGATGGCATTGGGGCAGGTTGAAAAAGCTCCGGAAAGAACCGAAGGTGAAGGTCCGTGGTCACAGCTCATCATTCGTGGAGCTACCATGGTCAATGGAAATTTGTCCCCGCCCATTGGACCTGTAGATATTGTTGTCGAAAACAATCGTATTGTTGAGGTAAAAACCGTGGGGTATCCTGGGGTTAAGATCAATGAGGCCGAACGCCCAAAACTAAAACCGGGTGGTAAGGAACTTCAGGCTGAGGGCATGTGCATTTTGCCGGGATTTGTGGATACCCATGCCCATATTGGCGGAAAAGCACAGGGCACCACCGCAGAGTATGTTTTTAAACTTTGGATGGGTCATGGCATTACAACCATTGCAGACCCAGGAAGTGGAAACGGGTTGGACTGGACTTTGGATCAAAAGAAAAAAAGCGCTGAAAACAAGATTACGGCTCCACGAATTAAGGCGTATACCTTTTTCGGAGCAGGTTCTGAAACTCCTATTTCTACACCAGAACAGGCTAGGGAATGGGTGCGTGCCAATGCTAAGAGTGGTTCAGATGGGATTAAATTTTTTGGTGCACCACCCAAGATTATGCAGGCTGCTCTTGAAGAAAACAAGAAGCTGGGACTTCGCTCAAAGATGCATCATGCGCAAACATATGTGGGTGAATGGAATGTGTTGAACAGTGCCCGAGCGGGACTCACTTCCATGGAGCATTGGTATGGTTTGCCCGAAGCTTTGTTTTTTGATAGGACCGTTCAGGACTATTCATTGGATTATAACTATCAGAATGAACAGGACCGTTTTGGCGAAGCAGGTCAGTTGTGGGCTCAGGCCGCGCCTCCTTTTTCTGATAAATGGAACAGTGTAATGGATGAGTTGTTGGAACTGGATTTTACACTTTCCCCAACCATGGTAATTTATGAGGCCAACAGGGATTTGACCCGGGCACGGAGAGCGGAGTGGCATGAGGAATACACGTTGCCTTCCCTTTGGGAATTTTATGCTCCTAGCCGACAATCCCACGGATCATATTGGCATGCATGGGGAACCGAAAAGGAAGTTACCTGGAAAAAGAACTATGAGCTTTGGATGGCCTTCATAAATGAATATAAAAACCGCGGGGGAAGGGTTACCATTGGTACGGATGCAGGTTTCATTTATCAATTGTATGGGTTTGCATATCCACGGGAGATGGAGTTGTTGCGCGAGGCGGGTTTTCATCCTCTGGAAGTCATCAAAGCCGCTACTTTGAATGGTGCCGAAGCTCTTGGGATGGATGATGAGATTGGAACAATAGAACCTGGAAAATTGGCGGATTTTGTGATTTTAGAAGAAAATCCGGTGGCCAATCTGCAAAGCTTATATGGTACAGGGAGCATAAAACTCACAGAAGATAATGAAGTGACCCGTGTTGGAGGTGTTAAGTACACTATTAAGGATGGGATTATTTATGATGCCAAACAATTACTTTCTGATGTCAAGGAGATTGTTCAAAAGTCAAAGGCGGATAAAGATTATGAAATAATCCAACCGGGGTTGAAAGGTTCTGATTGACCTACTACAGCGTTATAAATCAAAAAATTAGAGGAAAAGGGCCATTGAATCCAAGATTTGATGACCCTTTTTTATGAACAATTCTAGCTTTCTGGACCATCCCAAATTTTATTTCTAACAAAATCAACAAAGAGCGTTAAAATTCAGAATGATTTTAAATGAAGCAAAAAGACCTATGAAGTAGTGAAATATCTTTAATATGAAATGTGTAAATAACATTTATATTTTACGAAATCGTTTGCATAAGCCGTTGATTCATAGTAAAATCAATTTTATATGATTAAGATTTCAAGGGTTAAGATGTTGTTGTTGAATAGTATTCGAAATAGGAGTATCCAATAAAATTGAATATTTGGTTAAGCCAATAGTAAACCTTCTCTTTTTTAAGTAAATTTTATGAAATCAAAAATATTTGAATATATTAGAGTGGTTTTTTTGAAATAATTGCACTTATTTTTATGCATTCTTCAATGTAAATAACCCCGGTCAATAAATAAGCATTTTTAAGATCAATGAAGAATCAAACTGAAGATACCATAAGAGGAATTTTCATAAAGCACTATCAGGAATGGTGTGTTCTTTCATTTACATTCCTCCACAGCATGGCAGAAGCGGAAGATGTCGTGCAAGATGTTATGGTCAAACTTTTGACTCGAAAAGATATCCATACTATAGAAAACCTTCCATCTTATATTAGAGTCTCCATCAAGAATGCCAGTTTATTAAAAATCAAGTCAGGTCAGAAGATTCGTAGATTGGATGACACGGTACGATTGTATGATACTTCCTACGAACAAGAACTAATTGATAAAGAAGGTAAAGTTGAGGTGCAAAAGGCACTAAATGTTTTGCCCGATCAATGTAAAAGGGTTTTTGAGCTCTGTGTTATTGAAGGACTGCAATATAAAAATACGGCAGATGTTCTTGGAATATCCACAAACACAGTAAAGTACCATCTAAAGAAGGCCTTTAAAATTCTGCGCCACAACCTTAGCACTTCGTATTTTTTTAGTCTAATAATTATGATTGTCACGTTTTTTTCTTTAAAAAATTGACATTTTAACAATTCTGCACTACCCGTTTTTTCTTTTTAGTAATTATATAGGTAAATGGTGGAAAAAGCCACTTAGTCAAACAGGCCTATGGAAGTCGCTTTACTGATATATAAAAAACTTACCTCAAAACTCACTGCATCAGAAACGTTGAGACTTTCAGAATGGCTAGAGGCCTCTGACGAGAATTGGGGCATTTTTAAGAAGATTGAAACGTTTTACCGGAATGGTGGAGATATCTCAGGTTTAACACAATTGGATGCGGATCAAGCTTGGGAAAAAGTATTGGAAAAACAATTGGCAAAGAAACGTAAAGCTAGAACCCGGCACATTATTCGCACCAGTTATAAATATGCGGCCGTTCTTCTGATTGCCTTTCTAGCCGGATATGCCTATTGGAATTACAATAGCAGTCCAGAGGATATAATGGACAGCAATCCAAAAGATGAAGGTGTAGTGATTGTCTTTGACAATGGGGAAAAAATCAGACTTTCTTCTGAAAGAAAGCAGGAAGAACTTTTGGATCAAAATGGGAATAGAATAGGTGAGCGTAATGGCGATCAACTGGATTATTTCGGCAAGGAAAATGTAACGGAGTTGGTCTACAATACATTGTATGTACCCAATGGGAGACGTTTTGATATTGTCCTATCGGACAATTCGCATGTATACTTAAATGCTGGGTCATCCCTCCGTTATCCAGTCAACTTTATACCTGGAAAGAAAAGACAAGTGTATTTGGAAGGGGAGGCCTTTTTTGATGTTTCCAAAGATAAGAATCACCCGTTTGTGGTGACCAGTGGAAACATGGACGTTGAGGTCTTGGGAACTAAATTCAATGTGAATGCCTACCCCGAAGAAACCAACATCAATACAGTACTGGTAGAGGGTTCAGTTCGACTGAACACCAACGAAATAGAAGAAAACAGAGACGCATCGGTGTTGTTGGAGCCCGGTCATATGGCCCAATGGGACCAAAAAACCAAATCCGCCCAAACCGAAGAAGTGGATACTGAACTGTACACTGGTTGGATGCAGGGAAAATTGGTTCTTAAGGGAATGCGATTCAAGGATATTTTGAAAAAATTGGAAAGGCACTATGGAGTGTCCATCCAAAATAAGAACAAGAAACTGGAAAACCGAGTGTTTACGGCCACTTTTGATGTTGAAACCATTGAGGAAGTGCTCAATACGTTTGTGGCGGAAACAAATTTTGATTACTTGATCGAAAAAGAGCAAATAACCATTTTAGAATAAATAACCAAAAACCAATTTATACGCCTATGAAATAAAAGCACATAAAAAAATCGGGAGATGCTGCAACATCTACCCGATTGAGATTATTAACTCAAAAAATTAAGTTAACTAAAAACATTACAAAGGTATGAAAAATTACATCAAGAGCACTCTGCCTTGTCTAACTAACAACTTGTCGCTGACGGTGAAACTGACTGCACTTTTTTTGATAGTTTCCTTTTTTTCGACACATGCAAATTCTTACTCCCAGAAGACCAAACTTAGTTTGGATATGGAAAATGTAGAGATTGCACAAGTGTTCGATCAGATTGAGTCTGTTTCAGAGTTCAAGTTTTTTTATGACAACAAAAAAGTAAATGCTCAAAGAAAGGTCACCATTAGCGTAGACCAAAAATTGATCACAGAAATACTGGACCAACTGTTCAGTGGCACAAACATCTCTTATCTTTTTAACAAACAGCAAATTGTTCTCAAAACCAAGAACGCAATCGATGTCGCCCCCATGGAAGCTAGCCTTTCCCCGCTTCCAGAGGAGAATTTCCAAACTACAATTTCAGGTACGGTTACAGACTCCAATGGTGTGCCAATACCCGGGGCATCTGTAGTTGAAAAAGGAACCACTAATGGGGTGGCCGCTGATTTTGACGGAATCTACCAGATTACGGTTCAGGGATCTAACGCTGTTTTAGTGGTGAGTTCCATTGGTTTTGCCCGTAAGGAAGTCCCTGTAGGTGGTGCCACAACCCTTGACATTACTTTGCAAGAAGATACTCAAAACCTTAATGAAGTAGTGGTCACTGCTTTGGGTATTAAGCAGGAAACCAAGAAACTGGGATATTCCATTGCCCAGGTAGACTCGGATGAGGTCAATGTGAACCGTTCTTCCAATTTTATGAACACCCTTCAAGGTAAGGTGGCCGGTGTAAACATTTCTTCATTGAGCTCTGGTCCTGGTGGTTCATCAAAAGTTAGGATTCGTGGTCAATCTTCAATTTCTGGCACCAACAACCCTTTAATTGTGGTAAACGGTGTTCCAATTGATAATACTTCTTTTGGTACCAGCCCGGGTAGTTCCAGTTCTGAGGTAGGTACAAACAGTGGCGGGGTTTATTCTGATGGTGGTGATGGTTTTTCCAGTATCAACCCAGATGATATTGAAAGTATGACCATCCTAAAAGGTGCCACTGGAGCTGCACTTTATGGTTCCAGGGCGAAAGACGGTGTGATCATGATCACCACAAAGTCCCGCGGACGTCAACAAGGATTGGGAGTTACCTATAACATCAACGTGACGGACCATACGCCTTTGGATTTTACGGACTACCAATATGAATATGGACAAGGTGAAAATGGGGTAAGGCCAACATCGGCCAACCCAACCTCTGGACAGTGGTCTTTTGGTGAGCGTTTTGAACCAGGAATGACCCAAGTTCTTTTTGATGGTGTTGAAGTCCCTTATGTTCCAGTGCGCGACAGAATAAAAAAGTTTTATAGAAACGGTACTGATATCACCCATTCCATTTCCATTTCAAATGGGTCTGAAAAGGGAGGATTCAACCTTTCCCTATCCAATTTGGGTAGTAAAGGTATCACGCCAAACAATGAGTTCAATAGGAAAACGGTAAACTTTGGGGCAAACTACGATTTGTCTGACAAACTTTCCATTGAGTCCCATATCAACTATTCATACGAGAAAAACATAAACCCACCCAACGTAGGTCAGCAGGATAACACAATTTCTGTTGCCTTGTACAACATGGCCAACTCCATGCCCTTGGATTTGTTGGATGAGAAAAAGTTCAATGCGGAAGGGAACGAGTTTGTGTATAGTAGATTTAGAAACCGTACCAACCCATATTTCACACTTTCTGAACAGTTCAACGAAATAAGAAGGGATAGAATATTCGGAAACGTTTTGGCAAGATATGAATTTGCGCCTTGGTTGATTGGTCAGGTTCGGGTAGGACAAGATTACTGGTCACGCTCCCAACAGTATAATGGGTACCCAACCGGCCAAGCTTCAAGACCATCAGCCCCGGCTCCATTCTTCAATGGAACCTTTACGCAAACCGCAAGACGATATAGAGAGACCAATGTGGATTTCCTCTTGTCTGGTAATGTAAATGTGAACGAAGATTTTGCAGTGGGCTACAACGTTGGTGGTAACCAAATGAGAAGAAGACAGGATTTGAATCGTGTTGATGTAACTGATTTCGTGATCCGCGATTTGTATACCGTGCAGAATGGTAGGGTAAAAAACCCAACATATTCACTTTCAGAAAGAGGAATCAACTCCTTGTACGGAGCCGTTGATTTATCATACAAGGATACGTATTTCTTGAGTGGTACGGCCCGTAACGATTGGTTCTCCACGCTATCCGAAGAAAATAGAAGTATTCTGTATCCATCGGTTTCCGGGAGTGTGCTATTCTCTAATTTGCTGGGTGACAGTGCTGAATGGTTGACTCTGGGTAAATTTAGAGCAGCCTATGCCGAAGTGGGAAGTGATACTGACGTGAGTCCGTATTCCGATGTGTTGTTTTATGACATCAATGCTAACTTCTTTCCTGGTCCAACAGGAGCACCCAATCCAGTTGCTGGTGCCAACACCTCCACACTTCCAAACCCAAATCTACGCCCCATGCGTGTTAAGGAGACGGAAATTGGTGTTGATTTAAGAATGTTCGACAACCGCGTAGGATTGGATTTGGCTGTATACCGTAAGACGACCATAGATCAGATTATTCCAGCTCAGATTTCCAACTCATCAGGATTTATAAGCCAGTTGATCAACAGCGGAGAAAGTAGAAGTGACGGTATTGAAATGTTATTGAACTTGACACCCATTAGAAATGATGATCTACGATGGGATTTCAACTTTAACGCTTCCTACAACAAGACCAAAGTGATCAGCCTCCTAAGTGATGAAGAAGGGGAAAGTATTTTGGTGGGTAACCACATATTCAATGGTTTCCTATACCAAGTTGTAGGTGAAGAAATCGGTCAATTGGCTGGTTTTGGATACAAGTTCGACGAGCAAGGAAGACAAGTCTTTGCAGATGACGGAAGACCGTTGCGATCAGATGATATCAAATTTTATGGTAGTGCGCTGCCCAGATGGGTTGGAGGTATCACCAATACGGTACGATACAAGGATTTTAATCTGTCCTTTTTGATTGACTTTAAACTGGGCGGTAAAATGATTTCAGGTACCAACTTCAACGCCACTAGGCATGGTCTTCACAAGATGACCCTCCCTGGAAGGGAAACTGGAGTTGTTGGAGAAGGGGTTAACCAAGCAGGTGAACCCAATACTGTTGCTACAGAATCCCAAACCTATTGGGAAGTTGTGCGCTCACAGCAGTTGATTGAACCCATTGTATACAATTCTGGATACTGGAAATTGAGACAGGTTACGCTAGGGTATGATTTCAGGAAGTTTATTCCTGAAGACTCCCCAGTACAGGGAGTGACCTTGAGCCTAGTTGCCAACAATGTGGCGATGCTTAAAAAATGGGTTCCCAATATTGACCCTGATTCTTTTAGCTTCAGTTCTGATAATGTTTCTGGACTGGAATCCACAGGTGTACCGACCACAAGAAGTATCGGGTTTAACCTAAACGTCAAATTTTAAATAAGACATCATGAAAAATATAGGGAATAGAATCATAATTTTTGTAATCCTGATAGGCTTATTGGGGTGCGAGAAGAATTTTGATGAACTCAATACAAATATTGTAGATCCTACCAGTGATAGTATAGACCCTGCATTTCTATTGAACAATGCAATAGTCGGACTTGCTTTTGACGCTGGTACGAATATTTACTATGACGAAGCTATTGTTCAACAGATTGTAACCCCTAACTCAGGATTTGTTTCCGGGGCAAACTACAATCAGGATAATAGAAACAATACGGGTAACCAATGGAATGATTACTTCCAAAATGTGATTAAACACACAAGTGATGTGATCAACCAATTGAACAGTACAGAATCAAACCGTACTAACTTGTTGCAAATGGCCCGTATTTTAGAAGCCTACGCTTTTATGGTCCTTACCGATGAATATGGGGATATTCCTTATTTTGAGGCAGGTAAAGGGCTATCTGAACAAATAGTTTTGCCTAAGTACGATCCTCAATCGGAAATCTACCCAGATATCATTAATGAGTTGACTGAAGCAAGGGATGCATTAAGTGCCTCTGCTCCAGCTGAGAATGGAGAGGCACTGTACGGGGGAGATTTGGATCAATGGAGAAAATTGGCCAACTCCCTCTTGGTGAGAGCTGGTATGAGACTTTCCAATGTAGATGCCACCTTAGCACAAGCAACTGTTCAAAGTGGATTTAATGGTGGGGTAATGGAATCCAACAATGACAATTTTGTTGTTAGGCACGATAACAACTTTTCCAATCCTTACTTTGGTGTTTTCAACGGAACAGAAGCCAATAACTTTTATTTGGTAGATACTTTTGTAGATTACTTGAGTTCCAATGATGACCCAAGATTGGCTTCACTGGCAATACGCTATGTTGGAGCGGCCTCAGGACCGGAACAGACAGTGGATATCTCATCCAAAGACCCTTCTGACCAAGTGGGAATGCCCATGGGCTATGACAACAGTACTATTGGTACGGTTGTTAGCGACTTGGGACTGGCCAGTTTCTATGATTTCTCACAATTAGATCGCTTCACGTATGGCGCACAAGCTGCACCATCATTCCTATGTACCTATGCCCAAACCCAATTATTGCTGGCAGAAGCAGCCGTTAATGGCTGGGTAACAGGAGATGCGGCCGAGTATTACGAAAATGGAATACGAGGTCATATGGAGCAAGTAGCGGCCTACGGGGAAAGTGTGGCAATAGCTGATGCTGATATTGATACATACATTGCAGCAAATCCATTGAATTTGGCCAATGCAGCAGAGGAAATCAATACACAGTATTGGGTGGCCTCTTTTTTGAATGGGCCTGAATTGTTTGCCAACTTTAGAAGGTCAGGTTTTCCAGATTTAACACCAAATCCATACCCAGCTCAGGACATTACTGGTGATTTCATAAATAGGCTAACATATCCTACTGCCGAAATTGCCGTAAATCAGGCCAATCTTCAAGAGGCGGTCTCCAGAATGGGACCTGATAACTTAGATACCAAGGTTTGGTGGGATGTAGATTAATAATAACCGAAATTATAACATATAATAAAGCATGAAATCAGTATTAAAACAAATTATTGCTAAGACCAAGCAAGAAGAAAAAGCGTATAGCCTGTCTCGACAGGCGGAAATAGATAACCCCAAAACAACCGACGATAGACGGAATTTCCTTAAGAAAACTGCTTTGGGGGGAATTGCCATGACCGGTATGATGGGATTGGGTATTGAGGATACCATTGCCCAGACAACCTCCAAGGTAAGTAGGATGTCAGCTCCGTCCGACTTGAAGATCACGGATATGCGATACGCCCTTACCAATGTTATGGGAGGTACGGCCATCATTAAGATTGAAACCAATCAAGGAATATATGGTCTTGGAGAAGTAAGGGATGCCGCCGATGTGCGGTATGCCCTCTTCTTAAAAAGCCGAATTTTAGGAAAGAACCCTTGTAACGTTGAAAAGATATTCAAGAGCATTAAGCAGTTCGGGGGACCAGCCCGTCAAGCCGGTGGTGTCTGTGCTGTTGAAATGGCCCTTTGGGATATCTGTGGTAAGGCCTATAATGTTCCTGCATGGCAGTTATTGGGTGGAAGGTATCGAGATAAAGTGCGTTTGTATGCCGATACGCCCCAAGCCCAAAGTGCTGAGGAACAGAAAAAGTTGATTGACTTTAGAATGAATACCCAAGGGTATACTTGGTTGAAAATGGATGTGGCCATTTCTTCACTTCCGCCAGATTCTGGAACCTTGGTGAATGATAAATTCTGGAGAGATAAAAATGGACGATTATCGCAATGGGGCGATGGTAGAAATTACATGTCCTATGGAAACACCATGCACCCTTTCACCCAAATTCAAATCACAGAAAAAGGTTTGGAAATGTTGGCGCAACGGGTTGCTGATGTTCGGGAAATGGTAGGTTGGGAAGTGCCAATTTCCACCGACCACTACGGACACTTCGATTTGAACAATGGTATACGTTTAGGAAAAGCATTGGATAAGTACAGATTGGCTTGGTTGGAAGATATGGTGCCATGGCAGTACACAGAGCAATGGAGAACTATTTCAGAAGCTCTTGAAACGCCTACCACCACAGGTGAAGATATCCATTTCTTGGAAAACTTTAAGCCAATAATCCATAACAGATCGGTTGATATTGTACACCCAGATTTGGCTTCATCTGGTGGTCTTTTGGAAACCAAACGAATTGGCGATTATGCTGAGGAATTTGGAATTGGAATGGCCATGCACCAAGCTGGAACACCTGTTTCCTTCATGTCAAACGTACACTGTGCGGCCGCTACCCAGAACTTCTTGTCATTGGAACATCACTCTGTTGATTTGCCTTGGTGGGAAGATTTGGTGACAACCGTTGGAGGATTTAAAATGATCGATAAAGGATTCGCTACTGTTCCTTTGACAGCCCCAGGTCTGGGCATTGAGTTGAACGAGGATGTAGTTAAGGAACACTTGGATCCAAGAGATAAGAGCTTCTTCAAGTCTACGGACGAGTGGAACGAACTTAGATCACACGATAGGACTTATAGTTAGTATTAGTAGCTCAAAAGTTACTTAAGTTGTTTAGTTTTTTTTAAAAGTCGGCCTGGGATTATGCTTTGGAGGTCTTGGGCCGACATTAAAATTTTGTAAACCAATCTAAAATTAGATATGAAATACATTCAAGTAAAAATGATGGTGTTGTTGCTTTGCTTTATGGCCACCGTCAATGGCAATGCGCAACGGGTCGCTTCATCACCGGATTATATTAAGGCCCTGACCAGTGAGTGGGAAGGCGAACGTTTCAATGATGGAAGGCCAAAAGTATCGGATGCCCTACTTTCCAGATTAAAGAAGATACGAATAGAAGAAGCATGGGGCTATTTGCGCCAAAAAGGCTATAACAACCAATACGAGGGAGGTTGGAAGATCATCCACCCCGAGGGTGTTATGACCGGTAGAGTTGTAACGGCACAGTATGTTCCTCTTCGCCCCGATTTAAAAGAATATGTAAAACTACAAGGTGCCAAGGAAAAACGGGATACCATTGGTGGCAGTAACTCATGGCCCATTGAAATTTTGGTAAATGGTGATGTATATGTAGCTGACGGCTATGGAAGAATCATAGACGGAACCCTAATTGGTTCCAACCTTGGTAATGCCATTTACGCCAATTCCAAGAATGGTGTAGTTTTCGATGGAGGTGTTCGCGATCTTGGCGGACTACTGGAAATAGAGGGATTCAATGGTTGGTACAGGGATGAAGACCCTTCTTATCTTCAAGAACAAATGTTGACCACAATCAATGCGCCTATCCGCATTGGCCGTGCCACTGTGATGCCCGGTGATGTGGTTTTGGCCAACAGACATGGAACCATTTTTATCCCATCACATTTATTGAGCGAGTTGGTAATCTCTTCAGAAGTAGTGGCTTTACGCGATGAATTCGGATTCCAAAGACTTCGTGAAAAAACATATACCGCAGGACAGATTGATACCCGTTGGACGGATGAAATCAAAGCAGATTTCTTGGATTGGCTAAAAAAATACCCAGAAGCCAAACTGCCCATGACCCGAAAAGAACTGAACGATTACATCGCTAACAGTAGATATTACCAACCATGATAAACGTCAAGTTTTTTAGAAACATCCTTGCAGTATTGGTGATTGGCCTCGTTGTTTCATGCACTTCGCAAGGCGAGGGTGAGACGTTGAACCAACAAGAGGTTCTGCAAGCTTTGGGGGAGCTTGACCAAGCACTTATTGACAGGGATTCAAAAACCTTGTCTTCCATAACCGCACCCAATCTATCCTATGGCCATTCTAGCGGAAACATTCAAGACAAACAAGAATTTATAGATGATGTAATGAACGGTCCTTTTCGTTTTGTTTCCATAACCAACGAAGATCAGAGTGTTGCCATATCAGGTAACACAGGTATTGTTCGGCATATACTTTCTGCAGATGCCACAAATGCAGGTAATCCGGCAAAGGTTAGGATTGGAATCATTATGGTATTTCAAAAAAAAGAAAACAATGAGGTCGTTTTGTTGGCCAGACAAGCCTATAAACTCTGATAAAGACAAGAACTAAATAAGATTTTTTAAGGATAATAAACTGGATATAAACTAACTAAATTCAAACCATGTTAAAAAGAGGAGTATTTGTAACACTGTTTCTCTTTGGGCTGGTGGGACAGGTTTTAGCCCAACAGATTTCCAAAGAAGAACTGATTTTCTTGACCCCCGAGTGGAAAGGTGAACGATTTGAGGACGGTAGACCCAAAGTTTCGGATGCCATCTTGGAACGGATGAAATCCGTGAGTATTGAAGAGGCTTGGGCCGTGATGAAAAATGCAGGGTACAGGTATCAAATTGCAGAAGACTGGAAGCTCATCAACCCAGATAGCGTATTGGTAGGTCGTGCCCTAACCGCTACATTCATGCCTGGAAGGCCAGCCGTATGGAAAGCCATTGATGATAGAGGGAAAGCCCAAGGAAAAAGAGGTCAGAATACATGGCCTGTAGATCTTTTGGTGAAAGGAGATGTGTATGTGGCAAATCAGTTCGGAGCAGATATAGATGGTCCAACTATCGGAGATAATGTTGGGAACGCCATTTATGCCAATTCCGGAAACGGAATTGTATATGATGGAGCCTTAAGAGATGTTGAAGGGCTTATGGAAATAGGAGGATTCACATCCTTTTACACCAGTTATGATGCCTCACATCATAATCCTCCTGGCGATTTGAATACCATGATCATAGGCATCAACCAACCCACATTGATTAGAAAGGTGACCGTAATGCCGGGTGATGTGGTTCTCGGCAAATTGGGCGTAGTGGTTTTTATACCTCCTCATTTAGCTGAAAAAGTGGTCACTACGTCTGAAATTGTTCGCTTACGTGATATGTTCGGGCACCAGCGTATCCGTGAAGGGAAATATACAGCGGGTCAGATTGATACCCGATGGGCAGACGACATCGAAAAAGATTTTAGCAAATGGCTCAACGATCATATCGATGAACTTCCCGTTCCCAAAGAACAAATTCAAGAAATATTAAAAAATAGAACCTGGTAATAAAAACTATATAAAGTGAAAAATTCGAGAAGATCATTTATTACAAAATCAGCATTGGCGACAGCCGGTTTGGGTATGGTATCAAGCACTTATGGTAACGAATATGTGCAGGCAATGGAGAAAAACCCAAAACTTTCTGCACCATCAGACTTAAAAATAACCGATGTAAAGTGCGGTTTCATTCGTCGCGGTAGTGGCTTGTTCGTAAAAATACATACCAACCAAGGAATTTATGGATGCGGAGAAGGTGTGGATGCTGTACCAGGAACCTATCATTTGGTGAAGCGAATGGGCTATTTTTTAAGAGACCAAAGCCCGTTTAATGTGCATAAAATTTTTGAAGATATACGTAGAGCCGGCCATTTCGGTGGTGGACAATCTGGAACCTATGTTGCGGTACTTTCAGCTATTGAAACGGCTTTATGGGATTTGGCGGGCAAAGCCCTCGATTTACCGGTCTATAAACTCTTGGGAGGGAAATTCCGTGATAAAGTCCGTGTGTACTGTGACACGGCCCTGTACCGAGTTCGCTTTCCTTCTCCAGAAGATTTTGCCAATGCGGCTACTGAAGCCATAAAGAACTGGGGGTTTAACGCCTTAAAATTCGATTTGGATTATGCCAGCGACCCTGACAAATATGATCGATATAACTGGACTGCAAGTCCTGGTGAAATATCTAGGATGTATAACCAGCTTGCGGCGGTAAGGGAAGCTGTTGGGCCTAAAATAGACCTATGTGTCGACATGCACGGACGTTACGACCATGTAACCGCCCAAACAATTGCCAAAAAAGTGGAAGACCTTAACCTAACTTGGTTGGAGGAACCCATACCCGCTGAGAATTTTGATGCTTTCAAGACTTTATGCGAAGAAACAAGCACTCCCATTTCGGCGGGCGAGAACGTTTATCTTGGTCATGGTTTCAAACAATTGTTGGATAATGGAGTTGATATTGTCATGCCCGATTTGCAAAAATGTGGTGGGCTTGGTGAAGGTCAGCGTATAGCCAACCTGGCCAACTTGTATTATGTGCCGTTTTCTCCACACATGGTGGCTTCCTTTTTAGGCGCAATGGCATGTGCCCACGTTTGTGCTAGCGTACCAAACTTCCATTTAATGGAATGGCAATCCTATTTCCACACCGATCCAATGTTTAAGGAAATTGTAACCTATGACGAAGCCGATTGGGTAAAAGACAGTTTTGTGACGGTATCGGAGAAACCCGGTATTGGGGTGGACATTAATGAAGAAGCCATGAAGAAATATGCTCCAGAAGGAATACCTTTCTTTGAATAAAAATTGAAAAACCAGATTTGTGAAGTCGATATATAAATATATTCTTGGGGCGGCAGCGATATTGGCCGTAGCTACTGCCTATTTTTATTTTACTGGCCAGTTTTCCACTTTTGGAATTTTACTAACCTTCTTTTTCCTTGCATTGTCATTTGGGTTTAGGGGACACCATGTTACAAAAGGCTTTTCATTCGCCCTGCTTATTTTTGCAGGAGTAACCATGGCAATGACCTATCCCAAAATGTTTACTAGTTTGGGCGGTTTTGAGTTGAACGCCCTTATTGTGCCCCTGTTACAGATTATTATGTTCGGTATGGGGACTACAATGAGTCTCAAGGATTTCGGCGAGGTGGTAAAAAGCCCGAGAGCGGTATTCATAGGGCTGGTTTGCCAGTTCACCATAATGCCCTTGGTAGGTGCAACCTTGGTGTTCTTGTTTAAGTTTCCGCCCGAAATAGCAGCTGGTGTTATACTGATTGGGTCATCGCCAAGTGGGTTGGCTTCAAATGTCATGGCTTATATCGGAAAAGCCAATTTGGCCCTTTCTGTTACTTTGACCACAGTAGCTACGCTATTGGCACCCTTTGTAACACCAATACTAATGAAGACCTTTGGCGGTCAATTAATCCCCATCGATTTATGGGGAATGATGTGGAGTATTATCAAAATCACTATTTTGCCTATTGCAGGCGGACTAATTTTTAACAAACTTTTTCACGGAAAAACGGCGTGGCTTGATAAAGCCATGCCATTGGTTTCCATGGGAGGAATTGCCTTGATTATCACCATTATTACGGCAGCAGGTCGTGACAACCTGTTGACCATGGGAGCTGTGCTCATATTGGTGGGACTTATCCATAACTTGTGTGGTTACTTTTTTGGGTATTGGGGTTGCAGGATTTTCAAGCTCGATGAGCGCTCTTGCAGAACCATTGCTTTTGAGGTGGGCATGCAGAATGCCGGGCTCGCTTCGGGTCTTGCCAATGAAATGGGTAAAGTGGCCACAGTAGGATTGGCACCAGCTGTGTTTGGTCCTATGATGAATATCACGGGATCTATTTTGGCGTCGCACTGGCACAAAAATAGCCCTAAAGATGAGAAGGCATCGAACATGGAAACAGCACAAGAATAAAAAATAGTTGTTTGAGTTAGTTTAGTTATCCAGTGAAGAACGTACTGCATTTGAAGTACGTTCTTCTTTTTTACCAACAACGATTAAATATTGATATTTTTATAATCATTAAACAATATAGAAAATGAATAAAGTAGTGACCTTCGGAGAGATCATGCTACGCTTGGCCCCTCCGGGATTTTTAAGGTTCTCGCAGGCGAACAGTTTTGATGTGGTGTACGGTGGTGGGGAGTCCAATGTGGCGGTCTCCCTGGCCAATTATGGGGTCCCGGTGGACTTTGTGACCCGTCTGCCGAAGAACGATATCGGGGAATGTGCCCTGATGGAGATGCGCAAGCGGGGCGTGGGCACGGACCGGATAGTGTTTGGGGGCGACCGTCTGGGCATCTATTTTCTGGAGACCGGTGCGGTGAGCCGTGGGAGCAAGGTTGTCTACGACAGGGCCCATTCGGCCATGGCGGAGATCGCCCCGGGAATGATCGATTGGAAGAAGGTCTTTGAGGGGGCGCAGTGGTTCCATTGGACGGGGATCACACCTGCCATCTCACAGGGAGCCGCGGATGCGTGCATAGAGGCCGTTAAGGTGGCCCGAAAGATGGGCGTTACCATATCAACGGACCTGAACTACAGGGCCAAGCTCTGGAAGTACTGCGATGATGCCAAACGGGAGGAGATCATGTCCGAGCTCACCTCATATTGCGATATTGTTTTAGGGAACGAGGAGGACGCGGAGAAGCATTTTGGTATAAAGCCTGAGGGGCTCGATATCACTACACAAGGGGAACATGTGAAGGCCGAGGCCTTCCTGTCGGTCTGCAAACAGATGATGGAGAGGTTCCCCAATGCCAAGAAGGTGATCACCACGCTGCGCGGTTCACTTTCGGCCTCGCACAACACATGGGCGGGCGTGCTCTATGATGGAAAGGAACTCTATAAATCAAGAGAATACCAGATTACCCACATTGTGGACCGTGTGGGCGGTGGCGACTCCTTCATGGGCGGGCTGATCTATGGACTGATCAAGTACCCGGGGGACGACCAGAACGCACTGGACTTTGCGGTGGCGGCCTCCTGTCTGAAGCACACCATAAAGGGCGATGCCAATCTGGTGAGCGTGGACGAAGTGGAAAAA